>CAVRXC010000005.1:0-511906 GCA_963724995.1 uncultured Actinomycetes bacterium | reverse complement strand
CAATCGAGCGGCTCCAGACGCGCGCGGCGACGAAGACCCAGGAGGCTCGGGAGCAGGCCGAGGCCGAGATCGCCTCGCTCAGGCAGGTGCGGAACCGAGCAGCCGAGCGCCTGACGGCGCTCGATGCGTCCTCGGACAAATGGAAAGAGCAGAGGAACCGCGTCACGGAAGCGCTCGACGACCTCGAGCGGAAGGTCCGCGAGGCGGCCCTGAAGATCAGGTAAGGAGGAGAACATGACGAATGAGTCGACACCAATCGAGACCTTCGAGTCGAAGGTCAGCGACAAGATCAACGAGGCGACCAGCGAGGGCGAACGGTTGCTTGCCCGCGCCTGGAAGATGATCGCGGCGAACGGCGCCGCGGCCATCCTCTTCGGCTTCGTGCTCGTCCTGTGGCCGGACATCGGTCTGACGAGCATCGTGGCCGTCGTCGCGGTGTACGCCCTGGTCAGAGCGGTTCTGTCCGGTGTGGCAGCTTTTTCCGCACCGCTCCCGCGCACCGAGCGACGATGGCTGACGCTCGAAGCGGTCGTGGGGACGGCGGTCGGCATCGCGCTGCTGGTTTGGAACGACATCTCGGCACACACGCTTCTCTACGTCGTGGCGGCGTGGGCACTCGCCATCGGCGTCCTGATGTTGGTCGCGGCGATCCAAGCTCCGCTGGACACGCCGGGCAAGCTGCTGCTCGCGCTCAACGGGATCATCTCCGGCGCGTTCGGCGCGGTGATGTTCATCGAGCCCGACGCCGGCGCCATCGCAATCGTCGCGCTCATCGCCGCGTTCTTCATCGTGGCCGGTGTGATGCAGATCGGGTTCGCGCTCGAGTTGCGGAAGCTCGTCGCCGATGTGCGCGAACGCTTCCCACGGCCTGGCGCTGCAAGGCCTGTGGCGCACGCCTGAGTCCATGGCAGAACGATGCGGCGGCCGGCGGCAGTAACGTCGGCCGCCGCAACACCCGGAAAGGGTGAGTTCGACGTGTTCGCCCAGGGCGGGATCGAAGATCAGACCCTCGGCCCGGGCCCGCGAGCTGCAAGCCGAACAAAGCGGGTGAGCGTCGTGCCCGAGTCGCGCTCCGCGAATATGTGTTCGGAGCAGCAGCCTACGGGTCTTCGCAACAAGCTCATCAGCGCCCTGCGCGTATCGCTCAGCCGATCGTGGCAGCGGCGCGCCTAGGTTGCGAGCGCGTGGGTGATCGCGGAGAGCTCCTCATCCTTCTGGGAGACGAGCTCGCGTGCACGCTGGTACAGGCAGTCGATGTTCTCGGGGCTCGAGTCATCCATCGTGAAGCTGCACGAACCGACGGTGGTCTGCAGACGCCAGTAGCGAAAGCGCTCGCCGTCCGCGAGACGAGCGAGGAGCAGGTGGGCCAAGCGCCCGCCACCACACCTCGGCGCAGAGCCTTAGACGGAGTCGCCCATGAAGGCGACGAACAAGTGGCATGCCCCCGGCCGGAATCGAACCAGCGCTCGCGGTTTAGGAACCTGATTGCACCGCTGCCGCTTCGGGACTCCGCGGCGATCTCATCGTTGTCGCGTGTGGCGCCGCCGATGCGGTCATTCTTGCTGACAGTGCTCGTCATCCGACGGTTGCGCTTGATGCGTTCAGGGGCCACTCGCTTGACGCCTAACTCCGAGTCCAGCATCGGCGTGCGTCGATTGCGGGAATGTCTCTCGTGTCGAAGCCGATGAAAGCCTGAGGGCCGAGCCGAGGCCCGGCCCCTCGGGCTCCTTAGCGGCTGATCGCGGCCATGTTCTTCTCCACGACCTCCATCGTCTGCTGCAGGTCGGTCGAGGGGCTGAACTCGACGACCTCGGAGCCCGCGTACAGGTACGGCAGGTGGCCTGGCGGGGCGTAGTACGCGTCGCCCGCCTCGTAGATCTCCTCGTGTCCGTCGGCGAACGTGAACTTCAGCTTGCCCTTGACCACGTACCCCATGTGCGGGCACTGGCAGCGGTCGTCGGGCAGGCCCGCGAAGAGCGGGGCGAGATCGGCGTCGGCCGTGTAGGTCTCGAAGCCGACCGTGTACGGGCCGAAGTCCTCGAAGTGCCCCTCGTACCCTTCGAGCTCGACCGTGTCGGATGCCGCTCGATTCTGGATGCCTTGGGCATCGGATCTCCTTCTCTCGGTTCGGGCTCTAGGTCGGTCGCGGGCACGATCTCCTCGGTGAGCTGTCGCATCAGCCCGGCGACGTTCGTCAGGCACCAGTAGCCGACGAACTTCCCGTCCGCGATCCGGAAGACCTCGGCCGACTTCGGCAGCGACATGCCGTCCGGTCGCCGGGATCCCCTTGTACTCGCCGTCGTGGGTGCCCGTCATCGTCGAGCGGAGGAAGACGCGGTCGCCCTCGGCGATCAAGCTCGTCGAGCGCGACGTGGAGGTCCGGGAACGCCTCGAAGTACCGGAAGCATCCGCCCTTCACACCCTCGACGAGGCGCTCGTCCGCGAAGAACTCGCCGACGGCATCGAGGTCGCGTGCCGTTGAGGACCCGGTCGTAGTACGTCGCGAACGACCTCCTTGTTCTGCTCGGACATCGCTGTTGCTCCCTTCGTATCGACCGCTCGAGCTTCGCGCGGATGCGGCGCGTCGCGGTAGGGGCATTTCCCCTATTCGTCCCCTCGAGATGACGCGCGGCGTACGCAGCGGCCTCCGCTCGGGTGCTGACGTCCGAGCTTCGAGTAGATCCGGCTCACGTGATGCTCGACGGTCTTCGGGCTGATGAACAGCCGCTCCCCGATCTGCGATTCGAGAGCCCATCGCCCAGCAGTCGCAACACCTCCGTCTCGCGCCGGCTGAGACGAGCCCGACCGCCCTCGGCCCGGCGCGGCCCTTCGCGCCGAGCGAGCGCATGAACGGGCCGCGGCGGCGTCTGCATCGCGAAGCGCTCCGAGCGCCTCGAGCTCGGTGCGTGCGTGTCGTCGCCGTATCGACGGCGACCTCCGGCGAGGAGACTGCCAGCGACGCGCGCCAGTTCGAGCCGAGTCCGAGCGGCGTCGAGGCGCGACGCCGAGCGCGGCGAAGCGATTCACCGCCTCCTGAAGAAGCATGCAGGCGCGTCGTCGCGTCCCTCGGCGAAGCGCGATGCGGCCCGTGAGCGGCGACGCGACCGCCTCGACGCGCTCGCGACCTCGCTGTCCCGGCGATGGCCTCGAGCGCGGACGCCGCGGCGCGTTGCGCCGTCGACGGCCGCCCTCAGCGAGCCGTGTCTCGACGAGCTGCGCCAGCAGCGGCGCGGCGAGCAGGTTCGTCCAGCCGAGCTCGTCGAGCTCGCCGGACGAGCAGCGCCGACGCGGCTGCCGGCTCGCCGCGCGCCAGGCGAACCGCGACGCGCGCCTGCACCGCCTCGGGCTCGGACTCGAGACCTTCCAGCAGCTGCTCGGCCTCGTCGAGGCGTCCCTGGAGCACACGGATCTCCGCCAGCCGCGCCGACGGCGGGATGCAGCGCGAGCGCTGGCCTGCCGCTGCCAGCTCGCGAACCGCTTGCTCGAGCTCGGCCTCGGCCGCGTCGATCCTGCCCGTTGGCGGCGATAGACGTCGGCGCAGCACGTCCTGCAGAACGCGAGCAGCGTCACGTGGTCGTACGACCGCACGAACTCGTCGAGCACCGCGCTCCACTGCTGCGGACGCTCGCTGTCGCCGGCCCGCTCACAGGCGAGCATCAGCGTGCAGCAGATGTCCGCGAACGTCTCGAGGCTGGCCGGCTCGCCGCTCGTCGCTGCGGCCATCGCCTCGTCGAGTCGCGCGAGGCCGCTCTCGATCTCGCCCAGCGTGACCTCGGCGAGCCCGAGCTGCGCAAGCGCACGCAGCTCGAGATCCGTGTCGCCGCTGGCGAGCGCGACGTCGAGCGCCGACGACGCGATGCGCCGCGGCCGTCGCCGCATCACGGGCGCCCTCCGAGCGCGTGAGATCGAGCCAGCCCTGCTCGGCGCCTGGCGCGACGTCTCGAAGGAGGCGCTCGGCGCGTGCGAGCCAGCCCCGCGACGCGGCGTCGTTGTCGAACGCGAGCCCGTACTCGCGTGCGAGCCAGAGCGCAACACGTGCGGCACGCGCTAGCTCGCCGTCACGCCGGAAGCCGGCATACGCGCGCTCTCGATGGACGACGGCGCCGCGCTCGTCACGGAGCCACCAGAGCGCGCGGCCGAAGCCGTCGAGCGCCTCGGGCGAGTCGGTGAGATCGGTCGCCTCCTGAAAGGCATCGCGCGCCTCGCTCCAGGCGCCGGCCGCAAGCGCCTCGTAACCGCGGGCAAGAACCGCCTCCACCGCAGTCGTCGACACGTGCCAATCGTGGCATCTCGCAATCAAGATTGCGAGGCGAGCGGAGCGTGAGAGCAGCCGCGCCGAGTGCGAGCGGTGTGTAGACCTGATTGCACCGCTGCCTGAGGCGTGCGAGGCCGCGTCACCGTTCGTCGCTGTGCCGGCGTGCGGCTATGACGCCTCGGCAGGGTTGGTGGCAATGCCTCGTAGTGCGCATACGGCGGGAGGGCTGGCGGACACACGAGCGAACGCAACCTGCCGACAGGCAGTGGAGTTAGCAGAGCCGTCAGTCGCGAGTTCCTGGTGGCAAGGTGCGGCTAACGCGACCGCCACCTAGCAAACGGACACGTCCATAGCGTGAGTGGTTGCCCATGCGATGACAACGAGAGAGTGAGCGGAGCTCCTGCTATGGACACCAGGCAAGGAGAACCTGGTCGCGGGCTAATCCACACGGATTGCGGGAAACCGGTGGATGACATCAGCGATCCGTGTGCGTTCAGGCCCGAGGTCGTCGTAGACCTTGCGCATCCGCTGCTGGCCCAGTGGGGTGACGTGAAGCAGGCTGCTGCGGCGATCGACCGGGGATGGCTTCCGCTCCACCAGTCCGGCGCGTACTGCCGCGTCGACGAGTTGTGTGACGCTGCCCTGAGTCGTCAGGAGTTGGGCGCGGAGCGAGGTTACCGTTGCCGGCGACCCCTCTTCTCCCGCCGCGTGGATTAGGAGAATCAGCTCATATCGCTTCGGGGTCAGCTGGTGGCGTCGCGTGACAAGGTCTGTCGCATGGGTTAGTTGGCGCATGGCGATACGCAGCTGCGCTGCGCCGCGGTAGTCGGGTTCTCGCTGCGCCATGGCTACTCGCAGGCCCGTGTTCGGATCGCCCTCCTGATTCCCTGCCGGCGCTCAAGGGCTGTTCGAACTCAGCCGATACAGCGGACCATGATCAAAGTCGCCGACCTCTTCGCCTCCCGACCATGGCCCGCTGCGGCGTCCAGCCGAGGATTCACTCTGATCGAACTGCTGATCGTGCTTGTCATCATCGGTGTCCTCCTCGCGATCGCCGTCCCCTCCTATCTCGGGATGCGCAATCGCGCGGCCGACACGACCGCAAAGCAGAACATCCGTGCCGCAGCCGCGGCAGCGGAGACATACGCCTTCGAGAACCCAGGCAAGGCCGGTGACGCAGACAACAACGCGTCGACGAGCGGCTACCGGGGCATGACCACCGCCCGCCTACGCAACTACAACCGCGGCATAAGAACCGCGCTGACCGTGCTCGCCAACAAGACCACGACGACCGCCTACTGCCTTCGCATCACCGTCAACGGACGCGCCTGGAGCGCCCTCGGCCCCGGCGCCTCGACAACGTCGTACAAGAACAACGCCAACTGCAACTGATCCATGAGCGTCCCCGCTGCTGGCGGACCAACGCGTTCGCCGTGCAAATGAACGGATTTCGTTTGGATTAGGGTCCGCTCTAGCTCGGGTGGGTAAGAGGGGTCGGTACGGCTTTTCTCTCTACAGAAGGAGGTCTCCGTGAGACCCCATGCTTCGGGCGGACGACGCTTACACATCTTGATCGCTTCGTTGGCTGGCGCCGCAGTGGCGGCTTTCGTGATGACCGCCGCGATCGGTGCGGCACCGGGTGCGACCTCGGCGGCGCCCGTGAACGAGGACGAGCCCGTCATTTCCGGTGCTGCGGTTGTGGGATCGACGTTGACGGCGACTACCGGTAACTGGACCGGGACGGTTTCGACGTACGCGTATCAGTGGGTGCGCTGTGAGAGTGACGGCGGCAGCGCTGACGGGTCGAACTGCGCCATGGTCTCGAGTGCTACCAACCCGACGTACGCGCTTGTGGCGGCTGATGTCGGCAAGCGCATGCGGATTCGCGTCACCGCCAGCAATTCGGACGGCTCCGCGACGGTGGCATCCAACGCCACAGATGTGGTGAAAGAGCAGTCAACGGCTGTCGCCCCGGCAAACACGGGCGCGCCGGCTGTGACGGGCACCCCGACGCAGTCGACGTATCTGCACGTCTCGAACGGCAGCTGGTCGGGCACCCAGCCGATCGAATACAGCTACCGCTGGCTTAGCTGCGACGCGGCCGGCAACAACTGCAAGGACATCGGGGGCGCCACCGACAACGATTACTACGTGCGGGACACCGACGTCGGCCTCACCGTTCGGGCGCGCGTCACAGCGTCGAACGAAAAGGGCTCGTCGTCTGCGACCACCACGCAGACCGCTGTCGCAAAGGCTAAGCCCGTGCCGGCACCGGCCGGGGTCGTCAACCTGCCCAACGGCGAGAAGTCGATTCCGGTCTCCAGCGTGACCGGTGCCGAGCGCCTGATCGTCGACCAGGTCCGGTTCTCTCCTCAGACCGTCAGGTCGCGAACACAGCCCATCACGGTGCGGATCAAGGTCAAGGACACGCGCGGCTTTGCCGTTCGCGAGGCGACCGTGTTCATCCGGTCCACGCCGAAAGTCACCTCTGGTGGCGACAGTGCGAAGACAGGACAGGACGGCTGGCTGAGCTACACGCTCACTCCGGAGCGTGACTTCCCTGAGATCCGTGGCGGCTACGCGCAGCAGTTCTTTGTCCGTGCGTACCTTCCCGGAACCAACCCGCTGGCCGGCATCAACGGCTACCGGCTCGTACAGGTTCCACTCTCGCGCTAGCGGTAGCTGGCTTGGGGTGCGCGCCCTGCGCGCACCCCAACGGCTGCTTTGACCAAACGACAAGAGGACTGGTGGCTGCGGTCATGGCGCAATGAAGTTGCGCGTTCGTCCGGTGCCAGCGGTGCGCAGAACCGCTGGCAGCACCGTGGAGAACCGTGGTATCAAGCCGGTTTCCGCTCTTCGCAAGCCCGAGATCAGCTCACCTCGCCGCAAGAGCGTTATCTCGAGGCGGTGTGTCATGGCCCGTTGCAAACAACGGATTAGCAGGGATTTCGTAGTGCCCCCGGCCGGAATCGAACCAGCGCACGCGGTTTAGGAAACCGCTGCTCTATCCACTGAGCTACGGGGGCGCGGGCGTCAGGGTAGCGGGGTCACCGCTCGCGCGGCTCCCAGCCGAAGCGCGTCACGGCGACGAGATATCCGGCCACGCCCCAGGCGAGGACGACGCCGACCGCGGCCGGGTCCTGCCACGGGCCCTCGCCGTCGACGTACGCGGCGAGTGTCAGGTCGAGGAAGTGCTTCAGGGGTAGCACGTCGCCGACGGCCTGCAGGAATGCGGGGTAGCCCTCGGTCGAGCCGAACGCCCCCGAGAGAAACGACATCGGGAGCACGATCACGTTCACGACCGCCGCCACCGCTTCGTCCGAGCGGATCAGCGCCGCCGCGCCGAAACCGAGGCCCGCGAAGCAGACGGCGCCGAACAGCAGCACGAGCAGCAGGGAGCCCGCGCTCGCCGGCTCGTCGGCGTCGTACAGCAGCAGGCCAAGCGCGACGACGGTCACGCTCTGCAGCACGTAGACGAGGAGGTTCGAGGCCAGCACACATGCGAGGTAGAGCGACGGCGGGAGAGGGGTCGAGCGGATCCGTTTCAGGATCCCGTACTCGCGGCGGATCACGAGCTGGATCGCCAGCCCGCCGAACGAGGTGTTCGCGACGGCGTAGGCCAGCATTCCCGCCAGCAGGTAGCTCGTCACCTGCGTCCCGTCGATGTCGCCGTCGCCGTACACGGATCCGAGCAGCAGAAAGAGCAGCGGCGGGAAGACGAAGATGAAGATCGCCGCCTCGCGGCTGCGCCAGAACACGAGCTGCTCGGATCGCAGCTGATGGAAGACCTGACGCAGAGCGAACGTCACTCGCCGGCCTCCGTCTTCGACGAGCTCGAGGTACACGTCCTCGAGCGAGGCGCGGCGCACCTCGAGCCCTTCGAGCTCGACCCCGGACGTAAGTGCCTCCGCCGGTGAGCTCGTGCAAAGCGCGGGTCGGCTCCTCGGTCTCGATCAGCATCTCGACACCGTCCCGCCGGAACCGAATCTCGACACGGCTGGTCGCGGTGAGCTCCGACGGGCTCCCGAGCCGCACGATCTCGCCCGCACGAAGCACGGCGACGCGGTCGGCGAGGTGCTGCGCCTCGTCGAGGTAGTGCGTCGTCAGGACGACGGTCTTCCCGAGCGAGCGCAGTGACTTGATCATCTCCCACGCGGCGCGCCGGGCCGCCGGGTCGAAACCCGTCGTCGGCTCGTCGAGGAACACCAGCTCGGGATCGCCGACCAGGGCAATGCCCAGGTCGAGCCGTCGCTTCTGTCCACCCGACAGCGTCTTCACGCGCGCATCACGCTTCTCCGCCAGGCCCACGAGGTCGATCACCTCATCGACGTCACGCGGACGCCGGTAGTAGCCCGCGAACATCCGGTGCACCTCGCGCACCGAGAGCGTCGGCCAGAGCTCCGAGTGCTGGAGCACGACGCCGATGCGCTCTCGCATCCCACGTGGCGAATCCCCGGGATCGAACCCGAGCACGTCGACCTCGCCGGCGTCGCGCCTGCGGTAGCCCTCCAGGATCTCGACCGTCGTCGTCTTGCCTGCGCCGTTCGGTCCGAGGATCCCGAAGACCTCGCCCACGCCGACCTCGAAGTCGATCCCGCGCACCGCCTCGAGTGACCCGTAGGCCTTGCGCAGCCCGCGTACGGCGATCGCATTCGTCATCCGATCCTGAACGCTAACCTATCTACCAGATATGTCAACTCTGAGCCCGACTGCGCGCGTGATCCTCGGCCTCCTCGCCTGGGGGCCGCACACCGGCTACGAGATCAAGCGGGTCACCGACCGGTCGACCCGCTTCTTCTGGGGCGCAAGCTACGGGCAGATTTACCCCGAGCTGCGCCGCCTCGAACAGCGTGGCCTCGTGGACGCGCGCGAGGAGCCGCGCGGCAGGGTGCGCCGGCGTGTCTACACACTGACCGATCTGGGGCGTGCCGAGCTCGATGAATGGCTGCACAGCGAGTCGGACGACTTCGAGCTGCGTGACGAAGGGCTCCTGCGACTCTTCTTCGGTGATCTGGTCGACGCGGACCGGCTCCAGGCGCTCGCAGCTCGTCGTGCCTCCGTGTTCGGGATGAGCGCCGAGCTCTTCCGTGGCATCGGCCGCGAGATGACGATCACCGGCCCCACCGCCCACGTCCTGCGGTACGGCATCGAGCTGATGGAATGGAACGCGGCCTGGTGGCGCGACGCGGAGCGGCGCCTGGCCGCGGACGACGTAGACGCCGAGCGCTCCTAGAGCGACAGTTCCACCAGGCCGGCGGGCAGGAAGCCCGGGTCGGCTCCCGTCACGGCGACGGCGATCTCGGAGCAGTCGGGCTGGTGACCGACGGTTGCGACCGGGCCCTTGACGCCCTCGAGCGAGGCGCGCAGCAGGTCCGCCGTGGCGCCTGGCTCCAGCCGTGCGTCGACCTGTAGGGACGCCCCCGTCGCCGCCGCGATCTCCTTGGCCGTCTGCCGGGCGCGGAGGAGCGGGCTCGTGACCACGAGCACCGGAGGCTCGGGCAGCGCGGCAAGGCGGGCCGCCAGTGCACGGGCCTGTTCGCGACCCGTCGCCGTCAGCTCGCGCAGGTCGTCAGGGTCGCCCGGCGCAGCTTCGGCGTGCCGGCAGAGGTACACACGCACGAGGTCAGTGTAGGTGTGGGGACTGCCTCGCCCGTCGCTGACGTATTGGAGCCGTAACGAACCGGAAAGAACTCATCTGCTACACCATGCGCGTGGACGACCGTACGATCGGGCGGGCCGCGTTCCTGGGTGTCGTCGGTGCCGGTATCGCCGGTCTCTTCTTCGCGCGTGACGCGTTTGGGCTGCTGGGCAAGGTGGTGCCTGACCGGGTTGCGGCGCTTGTTCCGTCGAGCGGGTGGCGGATCTACACGATCGGCAGCAGGATGCCGAGCATCGCGCCGGCGCAGTACCGGCTGCGGATCGTCGGTCACGTGGAGCAGCCCGGTGACGCTGACGCTCGGCGATCTGCGCTCGCTGCCGCGGGCCGAGCAGGTGTCCGACTTCCACTGTGTCACGGGCTGGTCGGTGTACGACGTGCACTGGGGCGGCGTCAGGCTCGCCGACGTGATCGAGCAGGCAAAGCCGCTGGAGGGGTGGCGTTCGCTTCGGTTCGTCTCCGACGAGGTGCCCTACGACGACTCGCTCACCGACGAGCAGGCGCTGCTGCGGTGACGTGATGCTCGCGCTCGACATGGACGGCAAACCGCTCTCACGGCCGCACGGCGCCCCGGCACGGGTCGTGATGCCACAGATGTACGGCTACAAGAGCGTCAAGTGGGTCACCCGCATCGAGGTACGCACCGACGTGCTCCCCGGCTACTGGGAACAGAACGGCTACGACGCCGACGCCTGGCTCGGCCGCTCGAACGGGCTCTCCGCCTGATGGTCGGCCCGGGACTGCCCCGGCCGGGGACTGTCCCCGCAGGGGACGTCCCCACGAGGTACGTGTCGCGCTTCGGGCGCACCGAGCGGCTTCTGCACTGGACGCATGCGAGCGCCTTCCTCGTCATGCTCGCGACCGGGTTGGTGCTCATGCTCCCGACGCTCTCCGAGATCGTCGCCCGCCGCCCGCTCGTCAAGGGGATCCATCTCTGGACGGCGGTCGCGTGGGTCGTGGTCGTCGTGCTGATTCTCCTCGCCGGTGACCGTCGCGCGCTGCGCGACGACTGGCGCGAGATCGAGTCCTTCGATCGAGACGACCGCGGCTGGCTCACCGGCGGCCGGCGGCCGCAGGGCAAGTTCAACGCCGGCCAGAAGCTGAACGCGCTGCTCACCGCCGCGTTCGCGGTCCTCTTCCTCGTCTCGGGCTTCTTCCTCTGGCTGGGCGAGCGCGATCACAGCTTTCTCTTCGACGGCACCGGCACGGTGCACGTGACGCTCACCTGGATCTCCCTCGTGCGTCCTGATCGGGCACCTCTATCTCGCCCTGGTGCACCCGACGACCCGGCACGCCCTTCGCGGGATGACGCGTGGCGACGTTCGGGAGGACTGGGCGGCCGAGCACCATGCGAAGTGGCTCGCGGCGCAACCGCCCGACGGGCGGGGCTCGTCGCACTGACCATCTACAGTTCCGGGCGATGATCAGGCTCTGCGGCTTGCGCGATGGGGCGTCGTCGCGGGTGCGCTGACGGTCGCCGCCGTAGCGCTCTCTGATCTTGGGCGGAACCGCCTCAGCCGGTCCGGAGCGGACGCTCCACGGCAGCCTGCACATCGTCAAGAAGGGCACCGGGACGGGTCTGGTGAGGGGTCGGCCGCCCGTACCGGACGGGATCGAGACGGTGATCAACTGTGGCGTGCAGTGCGTCGACATCCATCATCGACACCACCGACGCCAAGTACGAGCCGATGACCCTGACAGCGTTTCCCGACCCCGGGTCGACGTTCAAGGGCTGGTCGGGCGACTGCGTCGGCACCGCGCCGAGCTGCACCATGGGCCCGATCGGGAGGCTGGTCAACTACTACGTCACCGCCACGTTCGACCAGACGCCTGCCGGGACGTACGCGGTCGCCGTCGTCACCACCGGCAGCGGCAGGGTGACGAGCGCGCCCGCAGGGATCGACTGCGGCACCGCCTGCGCCGCCGGCTTTCCGACAGGGAGCACGGTCACGCTCACCGCCACACCGGCGCCGGGTGGACGTTCGCAGGCTGGGGCGGCGCCTGCTCGGGAGTGACGCCCTGCGCGGTCGACGATCGACGGCCCGAAGAACGTCGAGGCGACCTTCACACCCCCTCGTATCGGCTCACCGTGGCCGTCGCGGGCAATGGGGCGGTCTCCTCCGATCCCGCGGGGATCGCGTGCGGGTCGATCGTGTGTGGCGTCCTTCCCGAGCGGCGGCGCCGTGACTCTGGTCGCCACCCCGAGCCCGGGCGCGAGCTTCGTCGGTTGGGGCGGCGCGTGCTCGGGCGCGGGACCGAGCTGTGGCGTGGCGATCTCGGCGGCGAGGGCCGTGACGGCTCTCTTCAGCGGTGCATCCGGGCAGCCGCTCGCAGTTGCCACCTCGGGTGCAGGGACGGTGACGGAGCAGCGCCGGCGGGATCAGCTGCGGCAACAGCTGCGCGGCGGTCGTCCAGACGGGGACGACCGTGACCCTCACCGCCACCGCGGCTGCCGGGTCGCGGCTCGCCGGCTGGAGCGGCGCGTGCACCGGAGCTGCGCGGACGTGCGTCGTTGCGATGGGTGCTGCGCGCGCGGTGGTGGCGGCGTTCGTGGAGGCTCCGCGGGCGTTCCCGCTCGCCGTCACCACGAGCGGCACCGGCGTGGTGACGAGCGCGCCGGCAGGGATCCGGTGCAAGCCCGCGTGCACCACCTCGATGCCCGCAGGCGGAAGAGTGACGCTCACCGCCGTGCCCGCCAAGAAGTCGACCTTCGTTCGCTGGGCCGGCGGTTGCGCCGGGCGTAACCCTGTCTGCTCCGTGACCATGGCCGGGCCGCGCACCATCACCGCCACGTTCGCGCGCAACGCCGACCAGCAGGCGCCCCGGGTGACCGCGCTCCCAAGCTCGGGCGCGGGTGGCGCGCTCGTGCGCCTGCGGTACCGCGTCACCGACGACAGCGGCAAGAGTCGCGAGTGGGCCACCGTCTATCGAGGCTCCCGCAAGCTGACCGTCATCCACGGTCGCCTCGACGTAGCCGATCCGGAGGCGCTCTTCTACTTTCTGGCGTGGCGGGCACCCCGCAACCTCGCGCCGAGCACGCTCCGTTTCTGCGTCCAGGCCGCCGACGCAACCGGGAACACGAGCGCGCGAAGCTGTGCCAGGCTACGCCTGACCTAGCTGCGCTCGACACGGGAGGGAGAGCCTTGTCACCGACCCGCACCATGACCAGGCGGGCTGCGCTCGCCGCGCTGCTCGTACTCGTCACGCTCGGGCTGGGAGCGTGCGGCGGCGACTCCGAAGGAAGCGCCGAGACGACCACGGACACGACCACGACGACCGACGGAGCCTCCGGCGACGACGACGAGCAGAGCCGCCGGCGACAACGGAGACGACGCCGAAACCGAAGCCGACCGTCGTGAGCATCGTGGTGCGGGGTGGCAAGGTCACCGGCGGCATCAAGCGCGTCAAGATCGAGCAGGGCAAGCGGGTGACGATCGTCGTCACCTCCGACATCGCGGACGAGGTGCACCTGCACGGGTACGACCTTACGGCTGACGCTGGCGCCCGGGAGGAAGGCCCGGATCGTCTTCACGGCGAAGATCCCCGGGCGCTTCGAGGTCGAGCTCGAGGATCGCGGCATCCAGATCGGCGAGCTCGAGGTTCGCCCGTGAGGAAGGCGGCGCTCGCGCTGAGCGCCGCCCGCGCACTGCTGCTCGCCTCCCCGTCGCCCGCGCTCGCGCACGGGCTCGGGGGCATCACGAATCTCCCCGTGCCAGGCTGGCTGTTCCTCGTCGGCGGCGGCACTGTCCTCGTCGTCTCGTTCATCGCACTGGGCCTTCTCTGGCCGGAGCCGCGACTCGGCGCCCCGGGTGACGGGCGTCCGTTCTCACGGGCGCTCCAGGTGGTGCTGCTGTCGCGCGGTCTCGAATCGGCCTGCGCGTGCTCGGGGTCGCCCTCTTCCTGCTCGTCTGGACGGCAGCCGCCTTCGGCTCCGAGCGCGCGATCCTGAACCCCGCGCCCACCTTCATCTACGTCGTCTTCTGGGTCGGGATGACCGTGGCGGTCGTGCTCCTCGGGAACGTGTGGGCCTCGGTCGACCCCTGGCGGGCGATCGGCGACGGTGTCGCCCGGTGTGCCGATCGGCTCGGGTACCGCCACCCACCACGCCCGTATCCGGCGCGTTTCGGCGTCTGGCCGGCGTTCGCACTGCTACTCGGGTTCGCGACGCTCGAGCTCGTCTACCAGGATCCGGCCGACCCGCGCATCCTCGCGGACGCGATCGTCGTCTACAGCGCGGTGACGTGGACCGGGATGATCGTCTTCGGCCGCGAGGCGTGGGGCCGGAACGGTGACGGCTTCGCTCTGTTCTTCGAGCTCCTCTCCCGCGTCGCGCTGTTCGGCTCCCGCGAGCGCGGCGGGCGACGTGAGGTGATCCTGCGCCGGCCCATGTCGGCGCTCACCTTCGTCGACAGGCGGAGCGGCACAGTCGCCTTCGTGGCGCTGATGCTCGGCTCGGTCGCCTTCGACGGCTTCAGCCGGTCGAGCTGGTGGCAGGACCGCATCTACAGCATCCGGGAGCGGATCACCAGCGTGGAACAGGCCGACCTCGTCGTGATGGCGGTCAACTTCGGGCTCTTGCTCGGAACCGTCGCGATCGTCGCGACCGCCTATACCCTCGCCGTGCGCTGGGCACAGCGGATCGCCGGGCCCGACGTCGATCTGACCGGTGTCTTCCTCGGCAGCCTGATCCCGATCGCGTTCGTGTACGCGCTCGCGCACTACGTCACGTACCTGCTCGTCCAGGCCCAGTACGCGGTCGTGCAGCTGTCGGATCCCTACGCACGGGGCTGGGATCTGATCGGCACCGCGGACTTCACCCCGAAGCTGGACGTCCTCACGCCGAACCAGACCTGGTACACGCAGGTGGCCGCCCTCGTGATCGGGCACGTGGTCGCGCTCGTCGTAGCCCACGATCGTGCCGTCGCGCTCGTGTCGCCCGCACGGCGGGCGGTGCGCACCCAGTACGCGATGCTGACCCTGATGGTGCTCTACACAGTGGGCGGCATGTGGCTCCTGTCTCTGGCCTGATGCGGCTCGGATCGGGTCGGCGCACGCCCGGCCCCGCTGGTTGAATGTGCCCTTCATGCGCCGGCTCGCGGTCCTCGTTGCTGTCGTGCTCGCCACCACCGTCGTCGGTCAGGCGCTTGCCTTCGACACGTTCATCTTCGGCGCAGTCACCGGGCGGGCGCCCGGCAAGAATCAGGCGCGCGTCGCCGTTCGCTGGGACTTCAAGTGCCTCGGCGACAAGCTTGGCGAGGCGACCTACGAGTACACGCTCGTCGCCGTCCGCTACGAGCCGAAGCCCGTCCGGAGGCTCACGCTCTTCAAGGACGGCACGTCGAAGAAGGGATCGCTGACGACGACCTTGCCGCCCGGCCCGTGGCAGCTGCAGGCGGACCCCTTTCTCTGCGAGACCGAGCGCGGCGCCGGGTCGACCGAGACGGAGATCGGGCAGACGGTGACCGTGCCGGACTTTTGCGCGTGGACGATCACCAAGGCCAAGGGGGCCGCTGAGCTGGAGCAGGGCGCGTCCGTGAAGCGGGCCAGGAAGGGCTCCGTCGTCGCTCCGGGAGCAGCGGTCGTGACGCGTGGGGGCGGAGCCGTCTCGTTGCTGAGCGGCGGCAAGGACGCCGCCGCCGAGGTGGGCGGCGCCTCTCGTCTCGCCGTCGACAGGCGGCAGTGCCCGTCCGTCGTGGGCGGCTGGAAGCTGGCCCTCGCCCACGGTGCGATCGCGGTGGCGGCCAAGCCCGGGGCCGAAGCGAAGCGTCCGCACACCGTCGCCACGCCGAACGCGACCTCCACGGCCGGCGCTGCGACCTGGGTGGTCACGACCGGCGTGAAGGCCGGCGCCACGACGACGACCGTGGCGGTCCGGTCGGGGTCGGTCACCGTGCGGGCCGCCGGTAAGCGCGTCGTCGTGAGGAGCGGGCTCCGCACGACGGTGACCGGGAAGGCGCCGCCGTCCAAGCCGACGCGCGGCTGAGTCGCCGATGCGCTCCTATCGCTTCGTTCTCGCCGACGTCTTCACGGACGTGCCGCTGGCCGGTAACCAGCTCGCGGTGTTCACCGACGGGCGAGGGCTCGACGACGACGCGATGCAGAAGATCGCCCTCGAGATCGGGTTCTCCGAAACGGTCTTCGTCTTTCCCGCGGACGGCGAGGCGAACGTTCGCATCCGCATCTTCACGCCGCGGTACGAGCTTCCGTTCGCCGGTCATCCCACGCTCGGTACGGCGTTCGTGCTCGCCGCGCCGCTGCAGCTCGGCGTGCTCCGGATCGAGACGGGCAACGGTGTCGTCCCGGTGGCGCTCGAACGGGACGAGCTGGGCAAGATCGTCTTCGGGCGTATGGAGCAGCCCATCCCCGCTGTGACGCCGGTCGACGAGACCGGCGATCTCTTCCGGCTCCTCGGGGTCGCCGGCTCGGAGCTGCCCGTCGAGCTCTACGACAACGGCTCGCGACACATCTTCGTGGCCCTCGCGACCGAGGCGGAGGTGGCTGCGCTCACGCCCGACATGGACGGGCTCGGCGTCCTCGGTGTGACGGGGGTCAACTGCTTCGCAGGCTCCGGTAGGCGCTGGAAAACGCGCATGTTCTCCCCGGGCGATGGTGTCGGTGAAGACGCCGCCACCGGTGGCGCCGCCGGCCCGCTGGCCTGTCACCTCGCCCGCCATGGCCTCACGCCCTGGGGGGAGGAGATCGTGATCACCCAGGGTGTCGAGATCGGCCGCCCGTCAACGCTCCACGCGCGCGCGGAGGGCGGCGGCGGGCTGATCGACCGTGTCGAGGTCGGAGGCTCGGCCGTGGTGGTCGGCCGCGGCGAGCTCCGCCTGTAGGGGCGGCCCCGACACCGGTCGAGCAGGCCGCTCGCTCGACGACGTGGCGAAGCCATCGGTCTGGCGGTGACTCAGTCGTCGATGAGCGCGACGGCGGTGATCTCGGGCAGCTCGACCGTGAGCGCCCGCCAGAATCGCCCGCCGTCCAGGGAGAGGTAGAGGCGCTCCGCGCCCGCGAACAGGACGACGTCCGGGTCGTCGCTCGCGATCGCCACTGCGCGGCCCGGCGGGAGGCCGGCGCCCGCCTCGCGCCAGGTCGTGCCGGCGTCGTGGGATACGAGCAATGGCGGCTTGCGGTCGACGACCGCGACCACGGTCGATCCTCTCCGCGCCGCAGCGACGAGCCGTGGGAGTGTCACGCCGGCGTCGTCCGGCGGCGGCAGGCCATCCGGCTGCTCGTCGTCGAGCACCTCCTCCTCGTCCAGGTCGACGAGCAGGGCTCCCAAGGCGGTGGCGACGAGCGCGCGCACGATCTCTAGGCGCGCTCGGCCAGCACGGCGGCGACGAGTGCGCTCGCCCGGCGTGCGGAGTCCACGGGAGCCGCCCCGGCGGCGCGCGCCGCCACGTACCCGAGCGAGTAGGTGTCGCCCGCGCCCGTCGGGTCTGCGATGGGGACGGGCTCAGCGGGGACTCGCTCGGCGGCATCCGGGGTGACGACGAGCGAGCCCGCCGAGCCGAGCGTGAGCACGACCTCGGGCACGCCGAGCGAACGCAGGGCCGCGACGTCGACTCCCCCGGCGAGCAGGCGCGCCTCGGCCTCGCTGAGCTTGAGCGCCTGGATGGTGTGGAGGGCGTCCGGGTCGACGTCGCCGTCGCGCTGCAGTGGCCCGACCTCCGGGCGCCGCACAAGCCCCTGTGCGTCGACCAGGAGGCGTCGACCATCCGCAGCCAGTGCGCGCAGAGTCTCGACGCCGAAGTCGGAGCGTAGGAGAGCCCCGACGTGCACCCACTTCGCTCCTGCGAGCGCCGGGGCCGCCCAGCCGGTGACGTCGGCCGGCGTCCACGGGTCACCGATTGCCTCCACCGCCATCACGCGACGCTCGCCTTCGTAGTGGAACGCGAACGCGGTCGTGACTCGGCCCGGCTCCCAGACGAGCGGCAGCCCGGTCGCCTCCAGAGGGGTCAATGCGACATCCGCGTCCGCGCCCGCACAGCGTCGCGGCAAGGCGCACGTCGGCCTCCAGCTTGACGGCGGCGCGCGCCGCATAGAACACGGGCCCTCCGGCGCGCGGTGCACCACCCGCAACCCGGTCGACGCACAGGTTGCCGATGACCGCGACGCTCATGTCTCGAGGGTGCGGAGACCCGCACGGCGTGAAGCGCCGGCGACGGCGAGCCCGACGGCGAGAGTGGCGGTGAAGCTCGGGATCGTCGCCCCGATGCCCCACCCCGGTGGGTCGAGATTGCCGACGAGCTCGACCCACCACTCGGGGCCGGTCGGCGCCAGCCATTGGTAGACGACGAAGCCGAGGACCCACACGCCGATCATCCCCGGACGCCAGGGCGGCGCGCCGAAGACGTCGACCTCGTCGTAGCGACGCCCCGCGACGAGCCAATCAGCCAGCAGGACGCCGAACAACGGCACGAACACCGAGCCGAGCAGGAGCAGGAACGTCTGAAACGAGAGCAGGTCGATCGTGAGCGCGCCCACCACCCCGAGCGACGTCGTGATCACGACGAGCGCCCGCTGCGGGATCCGCGGGAACAGGTTCTGGCTCGAGACCGCCCCCGAATAGGCGTTCGCGAACGCCTCGTCCGTCTCGGCCACCGTCAGCGCGAGCAGCGCCAGAAAGGCGGCGACCCCGCCCGCGGCGACAGCCGGCGGCAGCGCTGCGGCGTCCGTGACGTCACGTGTGAAGAGGAGCACGGCGCCGAGCGAGAGGAGCAGGAGATCCGGCACGAAGTAGCCGACACCGGTGCCCCAGAACGCGCTGCGCGGGCTGCGGGAGAACCGCGTGTAGTCGGCGGCGAGCGGGATCCAGGAGACCGTGACGGCGACCACGATGTCCGCTCCTTGCCACACGGACAGCCCTCCGGCGGCGGGAGCGTCCCACGCGGCCTGGAGCCCGCCGGCGTCGAGCGCCCACCAGGCCAGGTAGGCGAGTGCCAGAGGCACCAGCCACACACCGACCGTGCGTACGACGCGCCGCACCACTCCGACGGGGCCCAGCAGGCCGAGGGCCAGCGCGAGGCTGCCGAAGACGAGCGTCCAGAGCCACTGCGCGCCGAAGCCGAGGAGCTCCTCGGAGAGCGCTGCGGCCGCGGTGGCGATCACGAGCAGCTCGAACACCGTCCAGCCGATGCACTGCATGAGGTTGACGGTCGTAGGGATGTACGAGCCGCGCGTACCGAGCGGTGCCCGGAGCATCACCATGGCGGGCACGCGCACCTGGGCCCCCATCGCTGCGGCAGTGGCGAGCATCACGTTGCCGATCACGCAGCCGATCGCGATCGCGAGCAGTGCGTCCGGGAGCGAGAGCGCGGGCACGAGCACCGCCCCGGCGACGACGACAAGCAACGAGACACCGAGATTGCCCCACAGGAGCCCGGTGTCGAGCGTGCCGAGCACACGGAGCTTCTCGGGCACGGGACGGATGCCGCGGCCGTCGTCGTTCGCGGTCACGCGCGGAAGACTACGGTCATGGGGTCAGACCTTCTGGCTGTCCCGCCAGGAGGCCGCCTACGTGCTCAGCAGGCGGCGCAACACGTACGGGAGGATGCCGCCGTGCTGCAGGTACTCACGCTCACGTGGAGTGTCGAGCCGCACGATCGCGCCGAACTCCCGCTCGTCGGCCCGAACGATCACCTCCCGCGCCTCGCCGTGGTCGACTCCGACGATGGCGAACTCCTCGTGGCCGGTGAGCCCGAGCGTGTCGCGGCTCTCCCCGTCGGAGTACTGCAGTGGCAGGACGCCCATCATCAGCAGGTTGGAGCGGTGGATGCGCTCGTAGCTCTCCGCGATGACGGCTTTGACGCCGAGCAGCTTGGGGCCCTTGGCCGCCCAGTCGCGTGACGAGCCCGAGCCGTACTCCTTGCCGGCCAGGACGATCAGCGGCACTCCCTCGGCGAGGTAGCGCTGCGACGCGTCGAAGATGGTCATCTCCTCGCCGGATGGCAGATGCACGGTCCACGTCCCCTCCGAGCCGGGGACGAGCAGGTTGCGCAGCCTCACGTTCGCGAACGTGCCACGCATCATCACCTCGTGGTTACCGCGCCGCGAGCCGAGCGAGTTGAAGTCCTTGCGCTCGATGCCGTGCTCGAGCAGGTACCGGCCGGCCGGCGAGTCAGGGCGGATCGCCCCGGCCGGCGAGATGTGGTCGGTGGTGACCGAGTCCCCGACCGAGACGAGGCAGCGGGCACCGGCGATGTCCTGCACGGGCGCAGGCTCGGAGGTCATCCCTTCGAAGTACGGCGGTCGCCGCACGTAGGTCGACGCCGGGTCCCAGGCGAAGAGATCTCCCTCCGGCACAGGCAGCTCCTGCCACGTCGCGTCGCCGGCGAACACGTTGGCGTACGAGGCGCGGAACATCTCCTCGTCGATGGCGCTCGCGATGGTGCTCTGGACCTCCGCCACCGAGGGCCAGATGTCCGCGAGGAACACATCCTCCCCGTCGGTGCCCTGACCCAGAGGCTCGGTGAGCAGGTCGAGATCCATCCGTCCTGCGAGGGCGTATGCCACGACCAGTGGCGGCGAGGCGAGGTAGTTCGCCTTGACCTCGGCGTGGATGCGGGCCTCGAAGTTGCGGTTGCCGGAGAGCACCGCGCAGGCGACCAGGCCGCCATCCGCGATCGCCGCCGACACCGCCTCCGGCAGCGGCCCGGAGTTGCCGATGCAGGTCGTGCAGCCGTAACCGACGGTGTGGAAGCCCAGTTCCTCGAGGTACGGGGTCAGGCCTGCTTTCTCGAAGTACTCGGTCACGACCTTCGAGCCGGGTGCCAGGCTCGACTTCACCCACGGCCGGCGCCGCAGGCCCTTCTCCACCGCTCGCTTCGCGAGCAGGCCCGCGCCGATCATGACGGCCGGGTTCGACGTGTTCGTGCACGAGGTGATGGCCGTGATCACGACCGCGCCGTGGTTCAGCTCGACCGTCTCGCCGTCGATCTCGCAACGCACTCCGGCGGGGTGCACGGCGAGCGCTGCACCCGGGTCTCCGACCGCTACCCGGGAATCAGCGGCCGAGGCGTGCTCGCCGGGTGTCTGTGTGGCGGTCGGGTCGCTCGCCGGGAAGGTCTCGGCGACCCCCTCGTCGTGCGAGTTGCCGTAGTCGACGCCGAAGCTGTCGAGCGATTCGAGGAACGACGACTTCGCCTCCCGCAGCGGCACCCTGTCCTGCGGCCGCCGCGGTCCAGCCAGCGACGGCTCGACGGTGGCCAGGTCGAGCTCCACGACCTGCGAGTACGTCGGCTCCTCGCCGGGATCGTGCCACAGGCTGTTGTCCTTGCAGTACGCCTCGACCAGGGCAAGGCGCTCCTCGTTGCGACCCGTGAGGCGCAGATAGCGGAGTGTCTCCGCATCGACCGGGAAGAAGCCGCAGGTTGCCCCGTACTCGGGCGACATGTTCCCGAGCGTGGCCCGGTCGGCCAGCGGCAGGCTGTCCAGCCCGTGACCGAAGTACTCGACGAACTTCCCCACGACGCCGGTCGCGCGCAAGATCTGCGTGACCGTGAGCACGAGATCGGTCGCCGTCGCTCCCTCCTGCAGGCTCCCGACGAGCCGGAAGCCGACGACCTGCGGGACGAGCATCGAGATCGCCTCGCCGAGCATCGCCGCCTCGGCTTCGATACCGCCGACGCCCCAGCCCAGGACACCGAGCCCGTTGATCATCGTCGTATGCGAGTCCGTGCCGACGAGCGTGTCCGGGAACGCCTGCCCGTCGCGTGTCTCGACCACGCGGGCCAGGTACTCGAGATTCACCTGGTGCACGATGCCCGTGCTCGGCGGCACGACCTTGAAGCTGTCGAACGCCGTCTGACCCCAGCGCAGGAAGGCGTATCGCTCGCGGTTGCGTGTGAACTCCAGCTCGGCGTTCCGGTGGATGGCGAGCCGGCTGGCGAAGTCGTCCACCTGCACC
This sequence comes from uncultured Actinomycetes bacterium, assembly GCA_963724995.1. Lineage (GTDB taxonomy): Bacteria > Actinomycetota > Thermoleophilia > Gaiellales > Gaiellaceae > Gaiella. Next base: position 490,087 of record CAVRXC010000005.1, on the reverse strand, counting down.
GAGTGGTCGATCACGAGCTCGGTCGGGATGAGCGGATTGACACGGCGTGGGTCGGCGCCGAGATCGGCCATCGCCGCGCGCATGGCGGCGAGATCGACGACCACCGGGACGCCGGTGAAGTCCTGGTGCAGGACACGCGCGGGGCCGAACGAGATCGCCCGCGACGGTGCCGCCGCCGCGTCCCAACCCGCCACCGCCTCCACGTCTGCGGCGGTCACCGTCGTTCCGTTCTCGCGTCTGAGAACGTTCTCGAGCAGGATCCGAAGCGTGTACGGCAGGCGCGCCACGTCGTAGCGCGACTGCAGCGCATCGAGCCGGAAGGTCTCGTACGTCGCGTCGCCGACCTGCAGGGTCGATCGCGCGCCGAAGGAGTCCGGGTGGGCCATGACTCGATTCTAGGCGCCCGGTCTCGCGCCGCCGCCGGACACGGGTGTACGTCCGCCCCGTCAGCCGTGCACGGCGACGACGCCGGCCCAGTCGCGCACGCGCTCGGGCGGCAGCCCGGTGGCGGCCACGATCGCGTCCAGCCTTGCCCGGCGGCCGCTGCGCCGGTTGGCGTGCACCCAGTAGGCCGCGTCGTAGGCCGGGTCGCCGACGCAGGGAAGGGGATCGATGGCGCAGAGGCCGCGGCGGGCGCAGACGAGCAGGTTCCGCTCGTCGAAGTCACCGTGCAGGAGCACGGCCTGGGATGCGGTGCGCTCGAGCTCGGCCACTGTCGCCACGGCCCACGCGAGCTTCTCCTTCGAGGCCCGTCCGTCGTCGGACGCCCATGTGAGCCTCCGCTCGACCGTCTCAGCGAGCGGTGGCAGCCCGCCCGGCGCGGGGACCTGGATCGCATGTAGAACCCGCGCCACCTCGGTTGCCTCACCCGGGTCAGGGTGCGTCCCCGGCGCGATCCGCTCGAGCAGCAGCGCGTGGAGCGACTCGTCGGCCCGCAGCAGCGTCGGTGCGCCGTGGCCGTCCCAGACGCGCAGCGCTGTGATCTCGTCGCGCACGCGCGGCCACGGCGGTCCCACCTTGAGGACTGCGGTGGCGCCGTCCGCGGTGGTCGCCTCACAGACGTAGGACAGGTGCCCACCGGGAAGCTCTGGGCCGAGCTCGAGCCGCCAGCTCCCCGCAAGCTTCTCGAGCAGCGCCGGGATCGACGCCAGCCAGGATCGCCCTTCGTCGCCGAACGTCCGCGCAACGAAGGCGCGGAAGCCGGACTGCACCTCCTCCATCAGTCGCGGCCGAGACGGTCGAACGCGCGCTCGGTCAGCGTCTGCTGTTCGGGGTCGAAGTGCCTGGCCACGGCCCGTGCGTACGGCCTCGAGACCCGCGCCGCGTACGCGCCGAACCCCTCGTCTCGGACCGGGCGCAGATCCTCCGTGTAGGGGTCGAGCACGTGCTGGCGACCAACCTTGCGCGCCGCATTGAAGAACGCCAGACCCATGCCGACCGAGACCTCGAGCAGGCTTCTCCGCTCGCGCGCGGCGACGCTGCGCAGCCCCTCGTACAACCCAGCGAGCTCCGCGGGAGTGGGGAGCCCCGTCGCGTCCTGGCGCAGGTCGGTCAGAGACCGGCGCAGCGCCTCGACTTCCAGCGGTGGTATGTCGATCAACCGCGCGGTCGTCCCGGTGGCACCTTCGAGCGCAGCCAGGAGGTCGTCGACGGTGGCGAACTCCGCTCCCTCGCCGACGATGCCTACCTGCCTGAGCTCACTCACGAAGGCGTCGAGGTAGACGCGGGTTCCCCGCGTGACGTCGGAAGCGGCGGCGAGGAGCCAGAGTGGTGAGAAGCCGAACGCGGCGATCGAGCCGAGCTCGACCACGTTGCCGGCGGTCTTGCGGACGGCGAGCTTGCCGGCGCTCGGCTCGAGCTCGTCGGGTGCCGGAGGGCGATCGACCCCCCCGACGAGCTCGATCGTCACACGCAGGAGGTTCTTCGCAGTCGCCTCGTACAGCCGTGACCTGCGCACGAAGCGAGGCAGCATGAGCTGCGCCGTCTCGTGGACGGCTCCGCCCACGGCCGCCGCCACCGTGCGCACGAGGCGCTCCGGCAGCGAGACGAGGAAAGCGAGACGAGACGGCACAGCTAGCATGATCGCCGATGGCGACCGAGACGATCAGCGGCCTTCTGGAGCAAGCGTTTCCGGGTGCCGACGTGTCGATCGTCGATCGCACCGGCGGCGGCGACCACTTCCATGTGACGGTGGTCTCGTCCGCTTTCGACGGGCTCTCGCTCGTGGAGCAGCACCGGCTCGTCAATCGGGCACTCCAGACGCCGCTCGCCGACGGCACCATCCACGAACTCCGCATCACGACGAAGGGGACACCATGACGCTGCGCGATCAGATCCAGCAGGTGATCGACGAGGAGCCGGTCGCCGTCTTCATGAAGGGAACACCGCAGACACCCGCCTGCGGGAACTCGCAACGGGCTCTCCAGGCGCTGTGGTCGGCCGGCGCGCCGATCACCACAGTCGACGTCCTGCCCGACCCGGCCATCCGCCAGGAGCTTCAGGCGCTCAGTGACTGGCCGACGATCCCGCAGGTGTTCATCAAGGGCGAGCTGATCGGTGGAGCGGACATCACCGAGGAGCTGCACGCGTCCGGTGAGCTGGAGCGGAAGCTGGACGACGCGCTCGGCGCCGATCGAGAGCGCACCGTCAAGCACGTGGATCTCGCGGGCGCCGCCTCGGGCTGACGATTCTCGTCATCGTCCCGCTCATCTGGCTTCTCTGACCTGGCGGCTCCGGCCGCACAACGGCCGCTTAACGGGCCGCAACAGACGCTTCACGCCGTACGGGGTACAAGAGACGGGTGACCCTTTCCGCGTCGCCCGTCCGCCGCTCGACCCCGATCGCCGCGCTCGCCGCCGCCTCTCTGCTCGGCGGCGGCGTGGCTCTCGGCGCGGCCTGGACGGTCGGAGCGCTCGACGGTCGGACGACCGTCATCGAGCAGTCGGCACCTGCCGCTCCGACGCCCGTCGCCGCGGTCGGCGGTCTATCCGTCGAGCAGGTCTATGACCGCGCCGCACCCGCGGTTGTCCAGATCACCACCACGCTGGCCAGTCCGAACGGCTCCGCCGAGCCCGGTGGACGGGCGCTCGGCTCCGGGTTCGTGATCGACAAGGACGGGCACATCGTGACCAACTTCCACGTGGTCGACGGCGCCGAGAAGATCCAGGTCGGCTTCTCGAACCGTGAGACCGTCGAGGCGACCCTCGTTGGCTCGGACGCAGCTACCGACCTGGCCTTGCTCGAGGTCGACCTTCCGGCGCAGGCGTTCGCGCCGCTCGCCCTCGCCGACTCCGATGCACTGCAGGTCGGTGAGCCGGTCATCGCGATCGGCAACCCGTTCGGCCTCGAGCGCACCGTCACGGCAGGCATCGTCAGCGCGCTGCAGCGTGCGGTGACATCGCCGAGCGGCAGCACCATCGACCATGTGATCCAGACCGACGCTCCGATCAACCACGGCAACTCCGGCGGCCCGCTGCTCGACACCCTCGGTCGCGTGATCGGCGTCAACTCCCAGATCGAGACGGGTGGCGCCGGCGACGGCAACGTCGGCATCGGCTTCGCGGTCCCGTCGAACACGGTCAAGACCGTCGTGGCACAGCTGCTCGCCACAGGCAAGGTGGAGCGCGCCTTCCTCGGAGTCGCCGCGCGGCCGATCGAGCCCGAGCTGGCCCGCACCTACCACCTGCCCGTCGAGAGCGGGCTGCTGGTCGAGACGGTGACGCCGTCAACCGGTGCAGCAAAGGCCGGCCTGGAGGCCGGGGACGAGGACGTCGTCGTCGAAGGTCAGAGCTTCCGGCTCGGCGGAGACGTGATCGTCGCGGCCGACGGTGTCAGGGTCTCGACCATCGCGGACCTGCGTGACGCCGTCACGGCCCACAAGCCCGGCGAGACGCTGAAGCTCGAGATCTACCGCGGCGGCGTCAAGCGCACCGTCACCGTCACGCTCGGGCGCCAGCCGGCGAGTCAGTAGCTGCGCAAGCCGCGAATCCGCTCTCGCGGATCCGGGGCGCGCCAACACCCTGAAGGCGTCCGCTTGGCGGCCGCCGGCGGGTTCTCTTTCGCATCAAGCGTCCGGCTGCGCCCGCTCCGCGAGGGCCTGCTCTGCCAGCTCGCGTCCGCGTGCGAGTAGCCGGCGCTTCGAGTCGTCCGGCCACTCGAGTCCTGCCCGGAAGCTCGGATCGAGGCCATGCTCGCCTACGTCTCCGTACACGATGGTCAGGGGCAGCCGTCGATCGTGCCGGAACGGGAACCGTGCGGCGGCGAAGCGATCGGCGACAGCGCGTGCCGCTGTTCCCCGCCGCCACGGTGCCGCGTGGCGGCGTGCGAGCTCGACCATGTCGTCGCGTAGCGCAGCGAGCTCCTGCACGGAGACGTCCTTCTCGGTGGCGGAGCGCTCTTCGAGAGCGGTGTTCCGCGCGATCGCGACGCGCATCAACCGGGCGAGCATCTCAGGTAGGTGGGCGGGCTCGCCCCGATCGCGCCGCTCCTCGGACGCCACCAGCTCTGCCATCAGCGCGCGCACCGGGGGGACGGCGCGGAACGGCTCCAGGCGGCGCCGGAAGCGCGCGAGGTTCTCGCCGCCGGGGCGCGCGTGCCGTGCGACGTGGCGGAAGGCGAGGATCTCGCGCACGTCAGGGTTGTCGTACGCGTGTGCGAGCGGGAAGTTGCGAACCCAGCCACCGTCGGTGCCGATCGTCTCGCCGACGCGTACCGGCAGCACGAGCGCGCTGATCGCGGCCGACGCGAGCACCGCTGCGCCCATCTCCGGAGGAGGCGTGTGGCGCGACGAGTAGATGCGCTCGAAGGCGTGCTCGTCGCTGTCCACGTCGACGGGCGCGACTTCGGTGACGCAGACGACCAGCTCGATCGGCGCTGTGGCAAGCTCGGCGGCCAGCGTCTCGAGTGGTGCCACGCGTGACGCGATCGTCTCGGGGAGCGTGTAGTCGTGCAAGCCCGTGAGCGGCAGCTGCCAGAGCGCATGAGGACGGAACGCCTCAGCCGGGCGCAGCTCGACGAGGAACTCCTCCAGCTCGGCGAGCCGGTCGGTCGCCGCCATCGTCCCCGACAGCGCACCTGCGGACGTGCCGTAGATCCAGCCCACCCGGTCCCACACTCCGGTCTCCTCCCGGAGGCGTCGGAGGAACCCGGTCTGGAGCAAGGAAGCGTTCATGCCACCGCCGGAGAGCACCAGCGCGATGTCACGACCGTCTGCCACGGACGTATTCTGCTGGCGTGGAGGAACGCCCCGTGCTCGGGACGATCGGCGTCGCGGACGACGAGCTCGTCGAGGACGAGGATCTGTGGCGTGAGGACGACGGCGGGGACCACAGCGGCTGGTGGTGCGTCCGCACCGACCCCTTCCCTTGCCCCGCGTCCGGTTGCCCCTTCGTCGCGCAGTTCATGACCGCGGCGCATCTCGTGCTCGTCTGGCAGGAGCGTGACGACCCGAACCTCCTCTGGCACGCGCAGCGCGCGATGGAGGTCGGGCGCAACCCACGTGTCGCCGCCTACGAGGCGTCGTTCGGGCCCAGCGCGTCCTACTACGCCTGGGAGGCTGCGGGCCGGCCGGTGCACGGCGTCAAGGGCAAGCCGACACCTGCGGACAACTGACGACGGTGGTATAGACCCAGTGACCCAGCCTGGCAGGTGTTGTAACGACGAACGGATGCGAGCTCCGTCGAGACGGGGGCATGACGGCGACGGATCGGAGACCCGCGGCAGAGCCGCGGGGTGCAGAACACAGCCTTGAGCGCCTTCTACTTCGCAACGGGCTCCATCCCGTCGCAGCTCCGGACGTGAGAAGCCTCGTGCGAGTGAGGCTGGTGTCTTCTACCGGCTGCTCTGCAGCCGTCTCCACGACAGTCTGTCGTCCCGACCCGAAGACTCACGGGTCACATGCCCGTCGGTGCTGACGGCGGCTCGCACCCAGGTAGCATCGAGCCCATGGCCACGGTGACGGAGACGCTCCAGGTGAGCGGGGTCCGCTGCGAGCGGTGCGTGAACCGGCTCGCTGTCGCGCTTCGCGACCGGGAGGGTCTCGAGGCGGCCAATGCGAACCTCATGGGTCAGGTGGTGCTGTCGTGGGACGACGAGGTGACGAGCCGCGAGGCCCTCGTCGACGCGATGAGCCGTGCGGGCTTCCGCGAGATCGTGGCGGTCTGACCCTCGACAGGTGCAGCGCCGCCGGGAATACGGGGTCTCGAAACGCCGTTCCACCCTCAGTACGCCATTGCTACGGTAGCCCGGTGAGCGAGGTCGCGCCGGACAACGAAGCCCGCCGGATCGCGTCCAAGGCTCGCGACCGCGTGCGCTTCGAGGAAGAGGCGCTCGCTCTCGCAGACCAGGTCTACCGAGTAGCCCGCCGGCTCGTCGGCTCGCGGGAGGAAGCAGAGGATCTGGTGCAGGAGACCTACGCGAGAGCGTTCCGGAGCTGGCAGAGCTACACACCGGGCACGAACCTTCGTGCCTGGCTGCTGCGCATCCTCACCAACCTCAACATCGACCGGGGTCGGCGGCAGCAGCGAGCGCCCGACCTGGCACCGCTCGAGGAGAGCGACTACTACCTCGCCAACAAGGTCGCGGAGTCGGCGGGCGAACAGGCGCTCGATCAAGAGCGCGTCGTCGAGCGCTTGTCGCAGGATTCGATCGTGACCGCGCTCTCGTCACTGCCACACGACTTCCGCGACGTGGTCGTGCTCGTCGATCTCGGCGAGTTCAGCTACGCGGACGCGGCACAGATCCTCGACATCCCGATCGGCACCGTCATGTCCCGGCTGCACCGCGGCCGCCGGCTGCTGAAGCAAGGCCTCGCCGAGGAGGCGGTCACGTGAGCAACCACCCGTGCGACAAGTGTGAGGAGCTGCTGCAGGGCTACCTCGATCGGGCGCTCACGGACGCCGAGATGCACGAGGCCGAGTCGCATCTCGACGGCTGCGACTACTGCCGCCGCCGTTACAAGTTCGAGTCCGAGCTGCGGATGTACGTCCGTCTCTCGGCCGTCGAGCGAATGCCACCGGGCCTGATGGAGAAGCTCGCGCAACTCCGTAGTCCGTAGGGCCGGATAGTCCGGCCCGCGGAATCACGCGAGTCGGCCAGGTAGGTCTTCGGGCCGGTCGACGTCTCCCGGGTCGCCGAGGTCGTCACATGGAACGAGTGTCGGCGTTCGGTCACGGAGACCCTCGTCGGGGATGTCGCGCCACACCGCCCGGGCGGCGAGCAGCGGGTGACCGCGGACGCCGCCGTAGGAGGCAGCAACCACATCGCCCGCCCCGGCGCGCCAGGCGTCCACGATCCGGGTAACGGCTTCCGGCGCGAGGTCCGGCCCGTCGGCGAGCACGACGACGGCGGCCTCGATCTCGTGGCCGAGCGCATCGAGCCCGCAGCGCAGCGACGCGCCTGGCCCCAGCGACCACTCGGGGCAGCGCACCACGCGCGCCTGCGCTGCGTCACGATGAGCATCGAGCGGGTACGCGCCCTCGACCACCACGATCTCGTCGACGGGAGCCTGTTCGAGGCGGGCCAGCACCTCGGGGAGGAGGAGCACCTGCTTCGGGCCTCCGTAGCGCGATGCCTCGCCGGCGGCGAGGACGACCACGCCGATCCCGCCCATCAGCTCTCGGCGACGGTGACCGACGAGATGACGACCGGCTCGGTCGGCTCCTCGGTCGCCGGGTCGCCGAGCTGCCCGATCGCGTCGACCACGTCCTGACCCGCCGTCACCTCACCCACGACCGCGTACTCGGCGGGCAGCCCGATGTCGTCACCGGTGACGATGAAGAACTGGCTTCCGGAGGTCCCGGCTGCCTCGTCGGCCGCCTTTCGCCATGGCCATCACGCCCTTCGTGTACGCGGCGTCCGCCGGCGGTGCGTCGACCGTCTTGTAGCCGGGGCCACCCGAGCCCGACGCAGTCGGGTCGCCGCCCTGGATCACGAAGCCGGGCACGATGCGGTGAAAGACCGTGTCGTCGTAGAAGCCGGCCTGGGCCAGTGACACCAGCGACGCCGTCGTCTCCGGGGCGGTCGCCTGGTCGAGCGTGACCGTGAAGCTGCCGCAGCTCGTCTCGAACGTGAGCGCGTACGTGACGGTCGGGTCGAGTGGCGCGGTGGGCTTGGTGGCGCCGCCGCCGGCACGAGACTCGGGCGCCTCGACCGCCTCGCACGACGTCGAGTCGGTTGCGGTGTCCGCCCGCTCGTCGTCGGTGCTGCCCCCGCCGCAGCCCGCGAGCAACAGGGTCGTGGCCACGAGACACGGGATCCATGCTCTGCCGGGCATCTCGGCTCCTCAGGCGCTCGTGACGGCGAGGACGTTGGCCAGATGGAGCAGCCGGAACGCGCCTCGCGTGGCGCGCCGCTGCATCGCCTCGTCGGTGTGCTCGCCGGCCAGCTCCCACAGGTCGCGCGTGGCGATGAGCAGCTCCCGGATGCGCTCCGTTTCCTCGTGGTGCCCGTTCGCTCGTTCGTCGCACGCATTCAGTGCGAGCCCGAGCACACCGAAGGTGTCGCGTGGCTGGCGCAGCCACAGCATCGACGCCGCCATCGACAGGTACTGATGGATACGGGCGAACGTGAGCGGCTGCGTCACCTCGGAGAGGCCGCACGGTGCGGTCGGCCGGAGCGGGTCGAGGCCGTCCGCGATGCGGTTGGCGTTGCCGCCGAGCATGGCGCGGACCATGTCAGGGTCGAGCCCTGACGTGCGCGCGGTGCGCACGGCCATCAGGAGCGAGTTCGGCTGCCGTCCGTAGGGGTAGTCGGAGGCGTAGACGACCTGTTCGGGCGACACGAGCCGGTACAGGTCGAGCAGGTCGAGCGGGCTCCAGACAGACGTATCGAAGAAGACGCTCTCCCGGCCGGCGAAGTTCCGTGCCAGCCCAGCCAGGTCGACGATGCCTGCGTGGGCGATGATCAGCGTCGGCGCGTGACGGTCGACGAGCCGCGCCAGCCCGTCCGCAATCGGCGGGAGCCCACGGCCGCCGTGGATCAGGATGGGCACGCGGCGCTCTGCCGCGAGGGCGAAGACCGGCTCGAGTCTCGGGTCGTCGGGGAGAAATCCCTGCGCCCGAGGGTGGAGCTTGATCCCGCGCGCCCCCAGCGCGAGGCAGCGCTCGGCCTCCTCGATCGGGGACTCGTTCAGGTCGAGCCTGACGAACGGCAGCAAGGCCCCGTCTGAGCGGGCGGCACTGGCGAGGGTTCGATCGTTGGCAGCCCTGAAGGCCGGGTGCCGGTCTGGCTCGTCCAGACAGAACACGAACGACCGCGTGATCCCGTATGAGCGTTGGATCTCGAGGAGCTCGTCGACGTCGCCTGTCATCCCGTCGATGTCGAGGCCCACATGCGTGTGCGCATCGAACATGTCGACGCCCGGCGGGAGCTCGGACAGGGCAACGGCCGCGTACACGCCGAGCAGCGCGTTGGCGCGTTCGAGTGCGTCCATCCGAATCTCAGTCTACGCAGCGACTGCCGCGAGCAGCCGGTCGACGAACACGCGCTCGGGCACGTTGCCCGTCCAGCGTGCGTGGCCGTCCACGACGACCGCCGGGACGGAGTGGACACCGTGGCGATCGGCCAGCACCGGGAACTCGCTGGCCTCGATTCCCCGGGCCTTGACGTGCGGCGACGCGAGCGCGCAACGGTAGGCCAGCAACACGGCCGGCGGGCAGTGCGGTCAGGTGGGCGTGACGAACACGTCGATCGCGACGTCCTCCTCGACACCGGCCAGCCGCTCGAGCGTGGCCGGCTGCAGCGAAGAGTCGTGCCGCCCGGCTGCTGCGATCCCGTGCACCAGCGTGGCGAGCTCGTACCCCCACGGGAGACCGAGGTAGACGAGGCCCGGCCCGATCGTGAGCGCCGGATACGCACCCGGCTCGGCACGCTCGATCACCTCGAGGCGCACCCGGTCGGAGACACCCGCCACCGCCTCGACGAGCGCCCGGGTCTCCGCACACGCATCGAGCTCGCGACCGCCGGCGACGAGCAGCGCAACCGGAGTCTCCACAGGCCCGACCTCGAGCCGCACCGCGACCTCGCGTTCGAGCGTGTCGAAGATCTCCTCGATCGCCTCCCGCTCGTGTGCCGGCAGCACCGTCACGCCGCGAGCGCGCCCAGCTTCTCGTCCAGGTAGGCGAGATACGGCGCCGGGTCGATCAGCGGCGAGCCGGTCAGCCGCTCGATCGTCTCCTTCGGCGTCAGCTTCCGCCCGAGCGCGTACAGGTTGTCGCGCAGCCAGTCCGACAGCGTCTCGAGGTCGCCGTCGGCCATTCGGTCGTCGAGATCGGGGATCGCTTCCCGCACCACCTGCCAGAGCTGGAGGGAGATCACGTTGCCCAGGGCGTACGTCGGGAAGTAGCCCATCGCTCCACCCGACCAGTGGACGTCCTGCAGGACGCCGTGCGCGTCGTCCGGCACTTCGATGCCGAGTAGATCGCGCATGCGCGCATTCCAGGCCTCGGGGAGGTCCTCGAGCGCGATCGTGCCGGCGAGCAGCGCCTGCTCGAGCTCGAAGCGGAGGATGATGTGCAGCGAGTACGTCGTCTCGTCGGCGTCGACGCGGATCAGGCCCGGCTCGGCCCGGTTGATCGCACGCACGAAGGCGTCGAGAGGGACGCTGCCGAGCCGTTCGGGGAACGTCTCCTGCAGCGGCTCGTACCAGTGCTCCCAGAACGGCCGGCTGCGGCCGACCAGGTTCTCCCACGTACGGCTCTGGGACTCGTTGAGCCCGAGGGACGGCGCCGACGCCAGAGGCGTACGCTCGAGGCTCGGAGCAATCCCGTGTGCATAGAGCCCGTGACCGGCCTCGTGCAGCGTCGACCAGACCGACTCGAGGTCGTGCTCCCGGTATCGGGTCGTGAGTCGCACATCGCGGTTCGAGAACGAGGTGCAGAACGGATGCGCGGTCGGGTCGAGCCGCCATGCGCCGCGCTCGAGACCGAGGGTCGCGACCACGCGCTCGGCAAAGCTTCGTTGCGCATCGGGGTCGAACTGGCCTTGCAGGAAGCCCGCGTCGACCGACGGCGCGCGGGCGACGAGATCGCTGAGCGCCGGCGCGAGCACCGCGAACACGTCTGCCACCTCGCCGGTCGTCATCTCGGGCTCGTAGTCGTCGAGCAGTGCGGTATACGGGTTGCCGTCCGCAGGCTCGAAGCACTCGGCGTACCGGCGCCGAAGCTCGATGTTCTCGCGCAGATAGGGCAAGAAACCCGCGAAATCCGATCGCGTCCGGGCCTCCACCCAGGCATGGTGCCCGCGGGCTCCGGCCCGCGTCATCTGCTCGCGCAGCTTTGCCGGGACCCGTCGCGACTTCTCCCAGTCGCGACGGGTGACCCGGACGAGGCTGGCGTCGTCCGAGTCGTGCTCGAGCGACTCCTCCAGCGGCGCGAGGCGGTCGAGCAGGCGGCCTACCTCGTCGTCGATGAAGCGCTCGTGCGTGAGGCGCGACAGGGTCGCGAGCTGGTCGGCCCGCGCTTCCGTGCCAAGCGGCGGCATCGTCACGCGCTGGTCCCACGCGAGCACCCCCGCCGCGCGCCCCAGGTCGGAGACCTCGGCCAGCCGCTCCTTCAGGTCACGCAACGCCGCATCCACTTCGACCCGACCTTACCCGCGACCGCTACCGTGCTGCGCTGTGCCCGACGTGCTCATCATCGGCGACAGTGAGCGCTCGCTCGAGCTGCGCCACGAGATTCCCATGGCCATCGGCGACCCGTTCGCGTACGCGGAGGTCGGTGGCCGCCGGCTCGTGAGCACCACCTCGCTCGAGTTCGACAACGTCCAGCGAGTCGCGCCCGACGTCGAGCTCAAACCCATGGAGGGCTACAAGGGCGAGGAGCTCGTCGCGCAGGGCCTCGACCTGTACGCGATCTTTCCCGAGACCTGCCTACGCTTCGCGCAGGACGTCGGTCTGGCGCACGCGGTCGTGCCCGCGAGCTTCCCGGTCGCGCACGCCGACCGCTTGCGCAGCGCGGGGATCACGCTCGACGTCGATCAGCGCTTCTTCGACGACCGCCGGCGGGTGAAGAGCGGCGCCGAGCTCGCTGGGGTCCGGCGGGCGCAGGGCGCCGCCGAGGCGGGCATGGCGGCCGTGCGTGAGCTCCTGCGCCGCTCCGAGCCAGACGATGGCGGGCGAGTCGCCGACGGCGCGGCGCTCACGTGCGAACGCCTCAAGGCGGCGGCAACCGCCGCGTTCGACGAGCGCGGCTGCCGCGGCGACGACCTCATCGTCGCGCACGGCCCACAGGCGGCCAGCGGGCACGACCACGGCTCCGGCCGTGTCGCGAACGACGACGTGCTCGTGTGCGACTTCTTCCCGCGACACATCGAGAGCGGCTGCTTCTCGGACATGACCCGCACGTTCGCCGTCGGCGCGGTCGACTCCGAGATCGCCGCCTGGCACGAACAGTGCCGCGAAGCGCTCGACCTGGCCGTGTCGCTCACCCGCCCGGGCGCCGACGGAGCAGACGTCCACGCCGCCGTGGACGGATTTTTCGCCGAGCGGGGTCATCCGACGAACCTCACGAAGCCCGTCGGCGCCGTCCTCCGTGACGGGTTCTTCCACGCCACCGGTCATGGTGTCGGGCTCGACGTGCACGAGTCCCCGAACATCGGCCGTACCGGCCACGACTTCGTGGCAGGCGACGTCATCGCGCTCGAGCCCGGTCTCTATCGCTACGGCTTCGGCGGCGTTCGCATCGAGGATCTCGTGCTCGTCACGGACGACGGGTGCGAGGTGCTGACGGACTTCTCGTACGAGCTCGTCCCGTAGACGGATCGTCTCGCGTCGCGTCGATATCTGTCGGGCTCGACCCGTCGCAAGCCCGAGGAGCAGACCTGGAGACCGCGGCAGAGCCGCGGGTGGTAACACACCAGCCTGGAGCTGGCTGTGGTTCGAAGCACGGCGCGAGGCGAGGCTGGAGACTTCTCCCGGCTGCTCTGCAGCCGTCTCCATGATGCTTCGGTAGTACCTCCGTCGCGGGACTGAGCCTGCACCGCTCGACCTGTCACGTCAACCAACGCCCGTGGAGTGGTAAGAAACCCCAATGGAACCCGGCGAGCAGACCATCGACGTCCTTCTCGACGAGGAGCGCCGCTATCCCCCGCCGCCCGAGTTCGCCGCGCAGGCGAACGCCCGGCCGGACATCTACGAGCGCGAGTTCGACGAGTTCTGGGAGGCGCAGGGCCGCGACCGGGTGACCTGGTTCGAGCCGTTCACGTCGTTGTACGAATGGGAGCTGCCGTACGCGAAGTGGTACCTGGGTGGCACGCTCAACGTCGCGTACAACTGCCTCGACCGCCACGTCGATGCGGGGCACGGCGACAAGGTCGCCTACTACTGGGAGGGTGAGCCGGAGGGCGACCGGCTCGCGCTCACGTATTCCGAGCTGCAGCGCATGGTGGTGCGGTTCGCGAACGCGCTCAAGGAGCTCGGGGTGCGCAAGGGGACGCCGGTCGCGATCTACATGGGCATGGTCCCGGAGCTACCCGCGGCGATGCTCGCGTGCACGCGGCTGGGCGCCCCTCACACCGTCGTCTTCGGTGGCTTCTCGGCGGACTCGCTGTCCGACCGGATGAACGACATGGGCTGCGAGGTGCTCGTCACGCAGGACGAGGCCTGGCGGCGCGGCGGCCGGGTGCCGTTGAAGAAGACCTCGGACGAGGCGATGGCGCTGGCGCCCGGCGTGAAGCGCTGTCTCGTCGTGCGACGGACGGGCGGCGACGTCGGGATGGTCGACGGTCGCGACTCGTGGTTTCACGAGCTCGACGTCTCGGACGACCCGGCCGGGTGCGCCTGCGAGCCGATGGACGCGGAGGACCTGCTCTTCCTCATGTACACGTCCGGCACGACGGCGAAGCCGAAGGGCATCGCACACACGACCGGTGGCTACCTGGTCGGGGTCTCCGCAACCCATCACTACATCTTCGACCTGAAGCCCGACCAGGACGTCTACTGGTGCGCTGCGGACATCGGCTGGATCACCGGCCACAGCTACATCGTGTACGGCCCGCTGTGCAACCTCACCACGAGCGTGCTCTACGAGGGCACGCCGGACTTCCCGGACAAGAGCCGTTGGTGGGACGTCGTGGAGCGCTACGGCGTCACGATCCTGTACACGGCGCCGACGGCGATCCGCGCCCACATGAAGTGGGGGCCCGAGCACGCCGCACGACACGATCTCTCCTCGCTGCGCCTGCTCGGGTCGGTCGGGGAGCCGATCAACCCCGAGGCGTGGATCTGGTACCACGGTCACATCGGCGGTGAGCGCTGCCCGATCGTGGACACCTGGTGGCAGACGGAGACCGGGATGATCCTGATCACGCCGCTGCCCGGCGTGACGACGACGAAGCCAGGCTCCGCGACCAAGCCGTTCCCGGGCGTGCAGGCCGGCGTCGTCAGCGAGTCGGGGGAGTGGGTCGACCAGGGCGGCGGCTATCTCGTGCTCGAGCGGCCGTGGCCGGCGATGACGCGTGGCATCTTCGGAGACGACGCCCGTTTCCGCGCCACCTACTGGGAGCGCTTCCCCGGTCTCTACTTCGCGGGAGACGGCGCACGGGTCGACGCCGACGGTGATTTCTGGCTGCTCGGTCGCGTGGACGACGTGATGAACGTGTCGGGCCACCGCATCTCGACGATCGAGGTCGAATCGGCGCTCGTCGATCACCCGAGCGTTGCGGAGGCCGCTGTCTGCGGCCGCGCCGATCCCATCACGGGCCAGGCGATCGTTGCCTTCGTGACGCTGAAGGGCGGGGAGGACGGCACCGTGGAGCGGCTCGAGGAGCTGCGCAACCACGTGGCCGCGAAGATCGGGGCGATCGCGAAGCCTGCGAACATCGTCTTCACTCCCGAGCTGCCGAAGACGCGCTCGGGGAAGATCATGCGCCGCCTCCTGCGCGACGTGGCCGAGAACCGCCCCCTCGGCGACACGACGACGCTGGCCGACCCGACCGTCGTGTCGGAGATCGCCGAGCGCGCCGTCGAGGCGCCGGCCGAGGAGTAGCCCCGACGCTGACGGTGGTCGGCCCGAGGGCGTACGACTCGACTGCATGGAGACAGCGGCAGAGCCGCTGGAAGAAGGCACCAGCCTGGAGCGCAGCGAAGCACGCCCTGCTCAACGCTGGTGTGTTTCCACCGGCTGCTCTGCAGCCGTCCGTCATGGTTGTGCCTGAGACCGCAGCGGCAGCTCGCACGAGACTGCCTGCGCCACTCGCAGCGAGACCCTAGACGGCCACCAGCGACTCGAAGCGCGTCGGGATCGTCGAAGGGCCCGATCACGGCCAGGTAGAGCCGGCCGCCGAGGATGTCCGCGGCGACGCGCTGCACGTCCTCGGCGGTGACCGCGTCGAGGCCGGCGAGCACCTCCCCCGGCTCGCGCGCCTTCCCTTCGAGCACCTCGCGCCGCAGGCCGTACATGATCGTTCCGTGCGGGCTCTCGAGCCCGAGCACGAAACGCCCCTTGGCAAAGTTGCGCGCCTTCTCGAGCTCGTCCGCCGGAACCGGCTCGTCGACGATCCGGCGCAACTCGTCCACGATCGTGCTCACCGCGTCGTCGATGCGGTTGATGTCGACCCCGGCCTGGGCGGACAGCGATCCCGCGTCCGCGTACGAGCTGGCCGCCGCGTACACGTAGTACGCGAGCCCACGACGTTCGCGCACCTCGGTGAACAGGCGGGAGGACATGCCACCGCCGAGCACGGTGCCGAGCAGCTGCACCGCGTAGCGGTCGGGATGGCCTGTCTCGTAGCCGCGTGCGCCAACGATCAAGTGCGCCTGGTCGGACTGCTTCTGAAAGACGCTCACCGGGCTCCCGTCCTCGGGCACGACAACCGGCTGCGGCCCACCGGTCTCGCCCGGCTCGACCCCGCCGAAGAGCCCTTCCAGTCGCTCGTGCAGATCGTCTCCGAGGAGGCCGCCGAGCCCGATCACCATCCGCTCGGGCCGGTACCAGCGGTCGAGGTAGGAGAGGAACGTCTCCCGCGTTGCCCCGCGTACCGTCTCCTTGAGGCCGATGACGTCCCAGCCGAGCGGCTGGTCGCCGTACAGCAGCCGCTCGTAGACCGAGCCGATGTAGCTTCGGGGCGTGTCGAAGTACATGTTCATCTCCTCGACGATGACGCCCTTCTCGCGCTCGATCTCGTCGGCGTCGAACTTCGACCGCTGCAGCATGTCTGCGAGCACGTCGAGCGCCGTGTCGCGCGTCTCCGCGGCGCACTTGACGTAGTAGCCGGTCGCCTCCTTGCCGGTGAACGCGTTGAACTCGCCGCCGATGCCGTCGATCTCGCCGGCGATCACCCGGGAGGTCGGCCGGCGCTCGGTGCCCTTGAAGAACATGTGCTCGGCGAAATGAGCGATGCCGCTCGACTCCGGCGTCTCGTAGCGCGAGCCTGCGGCGAACATCACGACGCACGTGACCGACTGCGCCGAAGGTATGGGCGCGGTGAGGACACGCGTCCCGTTTGCGAGCGTGCTGCGCTCGAAGACCGCCACGCGGCCATGGTATAGACGCACCCATGACCCACGAACGAGCACTCGCGATCGTCAACGCCGTCCGGGCAGCCGCCCGCGCACCGGTGTCCGTGGTCGTCGTCGACGACCACGGTGAGGCCATCGCGGCGCTACGCATGGACGGCGCCGCGCTCGACACGTACGAGAACGCGCGTCGCAAGGCGTACACCGCGGCACGAAGCGACGTCCTGACCACACGGGAGCTGGCCGGCAAGGTCGCCGGCTCCACCACCGAGCTCGCGAGCTTCGACCCGCAATTCACGTTCTTCCTCGGCGGCGTGGCGGTGCTCGACAGCGGGCGCCGCGCCGGAGCCGTGGGAGTGAGCGGGCTCCCGGGGGAGGAGGACGACGCGCTGGCGCGGGCGGCGATCGCGGAGGCAGGGCTCGAAGCGCCCTCGTAGCGGCCGGATCATCCGGCCCTCCCCCCGGTGGGCCCTACCGGTCGGCCTCCACCGCCGCCAGCAGCTCCGCCTCGCGCGCAGTCGTGAGCCCGACGCCGTCGACCGTCTCCGCGTGCTCCAGAGTGGCTGCGACCGTCTCCGCGAGCGGCCGAAAGCGCAGGCCGGCCCCGAGCGCACGCGAGACGTCGATGCGGTGCATGCCGACCCACGCGGGGTCGGCGATCCACAGCGGCAGCTCCATCCACTCGCCCACGCCGTGATCGACGAGGAAGTCGTCGCTGACCCACGTCACGTCAGCGCCTGCGAGGAGCTCGCCCCAGGCGACACCCACTCCGGTGGCGTTGAACACACCGCCACGGCGCGCGTCGAGCATGCGCAGGAGCCATTCGGCCAGGTCGCGGACGTCGATGAACTGCACGCGGCGCTCGGGCGGGGCTGGTGCCAGGATCTCGCCGCCACGCTCGAGGCGGTGCGGCCAGTACGTGAACCGGCCGGTCGGGTCGTGCGGACCGACGATCAGGCCCGGGCGGACGACGAGTGCCCGGTCGGCGAAGGCTGCTTCGACCTCCTGCTCGCACAGCGCCTTCAGCGGGCCGTAGCGTTCGTGCTCCTCGCCGAGATCCTCGATCGAGGCATCCTCGACCGTGCCCACCGCGCTGTCCTCGTCGGCGCCGTCGCTGACGTCCGCGTAGACGGAGACGCTCGAGACGAACGCGTAACGCCCCACACGGTCCCGCAAGAGCTGGGCGGAGGCGCGCACGACGCGCGGGTAGTAGCCACAGGTGTCGACGACGGCGTCCCACTCGTGCTCTCCGAGCACGTCCAGGCCTCCGTCGCGGTCGCCATGCAGGTGCTCGGCGTCGGGGAACAGATCGGGGTTCGTCCGTCCGCGATGGAGCAGCGTCACTTCGTGCCCGTCGGCCAGCGCCTGTTCGACGACGGCTCGCCCGACGAACCGCGTCCCTCCGAGAACCAGAAGCCTCACGTCAGCTCGGCGAGCCCGGCCAGCAGCCGGTCGACCTCCTCGGCCGTGTTGTAGTGGACGATGCCGGCGCGCACGGCGCCCATCCACTCGTCCAGCCCGAGCCTCCGCATCGTCTCGAGCGCGTAGTAGTTCCCCCACCAGACGGCCACCTCGTGTCGCTCGGCGAGGTGCGTCGCGACCTGCTTGCGACGTGTGCCCCGGCACGTCGAAGCAGAACGTCGGCACCCGGCCCGTCATGGCGGGCAGACCGTACAGCTGGACGGAGTCGGGGAGCCCGGCGAGGAACCGCTCACCGAGCGCCCGCTCGTGCGCCTGGATCGCGTCCCAGCCGATCGAGTCGACGTAGTCGACGGCAGCGACGAAGCCCGCAAGCAGCTCGTGCTGACACGTGCCGTGCTCGAATCGGCGACCGACAGGCTCGTCTGCCGCGGGGCGCACCTTGTAGGCGCGCCAGCCCTCGATCACCTCCCGGCGTCCGTAGGCAACGCCCATGTGCGGGCCGAAGAACTTGTACGGCGAGCAGATGACGACGTCCGCATCCCACGCAACCACGTCGATCGGACCGTGCGGGCCGTAGTGGACGGCATCCACCCAGGCCAGCGCGCCGGCCCCGTGCGCGAGGTCGACCACGGCGCGAATGTCGGGAGCGGTCCCCACGGAGTTGGCTGCCGCCGGGAAGGCGACCACGCGCGTGCGGTCGCTCAGCTGCTCGCGCAGGAGATCGAGGTCGAGTGAGAGATCGTCGCGGACGCCGGCGATCCGCACCACGACGCCGAGATCCTCCTGTAGGTGTAGCCACGGCGCGACGTTGGCATCGTGATCGAGCGCAGTGACGACGATCTCGTCGCCGGCCTGCAGCTCGCGCCCGAGGGCCCGCGTGAAGAGGAAGTTGAGCGACGTCATGCTCTGCCCGAACGCGACCTCGGCCGCGCTGCAGCCCATGAACGAGGCCGCCTTGGCATGGGCGAGCTCGACGAGCTCATCGGTTCGTTGCGACGTGGCGTACGGCGCGCCGACGTTGGCGTTGTCCTCACGCAGGTAGCGGGCGATCGCGTCGATCACCTCGTCGGGGCACTGCGTGCCACCCGGCCCGTCGAAGAACGCGAGCCGCCGCTGCAGCGCCGTGAACCGGGCGCGTACGGCGGCGACGTCGAGCGCCTCGACAGTACTCACGCGCGCCCCTCGCGAGGAACGCGCGTGGTTCGCGGGGTTGGCACGGAGCGCTTCATGAGATCTGCTCCCCGTTGACCGTCCAGCGGTAGCCGGGTGTCACTGCCAGCGACGCACCGACGAAACAGTCGCGCTCCGCCTTCTGCAGGAGCTCGCGGACGCTTTCGCCGTCGGGCGCAGGCTCCAGCGAGACAGAAGCATCGACCTCGATCTCGACGAACGCGAAGCGACCGTCCGCCTCGCGCGCCGTCACCGTCCCGCGAGCGTCCGTGCGCGCCTCAGTCGTCAGACCGGCCCGTTGTGCGTGGTAGAGGAGGCTCGTCAGCGTGCAGCGGGCAAGCGCCACGAGCAAGATGTGCTCGGGAGTCCAGGCCTGTTCGTCGTGCGGCAGTGGCTCGCCGCCCCGGTCGCTCGTCGCCGTCCACGAGTCGTCCAGGGTGACGGCGTAGTCGAACACCCTTGTGCGGGCGGCTGCCATGTCACGCAGCCTACCCGCGGTCCGGTCCGTCCGGTCCGCTGCCTACCGTGCCGCCATGCAGCGCCTGCGGCCGCTGGACGAGGAAGAGTGCTACCTGCGTTGCTACGGGTGGACCGGCAGCGACGACAGCGTGCGCGTGCTCCGCGAAGGCGAGGACGCCGTCGCTGAGGACGTGGCCGTGCTGACCGAGCGCATCCGGCTCGCGTTCGAGGCCGGTCTCGAGGAGCGCGAGGCCGAAGCCGCCTGAGGCAAGCCTCCGGTCGCCGGGCGCTGCCGGCGGCTGCGTGGCATCGTGCCTGACGTGACGACGCCGTCGGCTGTCCCGGACGTGCTCGCGCCGGGGCTCGATGTCGTCTTCTGCGGCATCAACCCCGGCCGTGTCTCGGCCGCTGCGGAGGCGCATTTTGCCAATCCGCGCAACGACTTCTGGCGGCTGCTGCACGCTGCCGGCTTCACTCCGCGCCTCTTCGATCCGTCGGAGCAGCACGAGCTGCCGTCGCTCGGGATCGGCCTGACAAACGCTGCCTACCGGACGACGAAGGGCTCGGGCGATCTCCGTAAGGACGACTTCGCCGGCTCGGCAGAACGGCTCGGAGCGGATCGCGCACGAGCTGCGGTCGCGGGTGATCGCATTCGTCGGGAAGGAGGCATACCGGGGAGCGTTCGGTGAGCGCCCCGAGCTCGGCCTGCAGCAGCGGCGGCTCGAGGAGACGCTCCTGTTCGTCCTTCCGTCCACGTCACCGGCGAACGCGGCGGTGCCGTGGGAGGAGCGGTTGCGATGGTTTCGTGCGTTGCACTCGATGGTCGGGCTCGGCCCGGAGCTCCGCCAGGCGGCTCGCGCCGTGGTGGTGGACCCCGCGGATCGAATCCTCCTCGTGCGCTTCGACTTCCCGACGGCTGTCGTGTGGGCGGCGCCGGGAGGCGGTATCGAGCCGGGTGAGGACGCCGAGGAGGCAATCAGGCGAGAGCTGCGCGAAGAGACCGGTCTCGACGACCCCGAGCTCGGGCCGGTGATCTGGCGCCGAGATCACCTCTTCTCCGAACCGATCCGCTGGCTGGGGCAGTCAGAGGTCTACTTCTTCGTGCGCACGCCGGCATTCGAGCCGTCGCCGACGCTCAGCTGGGCCGAGCTGAACGCCGAATACGTGACGGACATTCGCTGGTGGACGCTCGACGAGCTGGAGTCTGCCGACGCTCGGTTTGCGCCCGGTCGCCTGCCCGAGCTCTTGCGGGACCTGCTTCGGGACGGGCCGCCGGCGGAGCCGATCGACGTAGGCGAGTGAGCCGACGCTGCCTCGGGCGGCTGGGGCACGAGGACGAGAGCAAAGCGGTGCCTGGCTGAAGCCAGGCACCTGACGGAGAGGCCCGCGTCGCGGGCCTCCGTTTCATCAGCCGCGCCAGAGGTTTGTAATCGGCGGGCGCCAGTCGCGGCCGAAGGCGCGCGGGCGCAGCTTGACGCCCGGCGCCGCCTGACGGCGCTTGTACTCGGCGCGATCGACGAGAGCGAGCGCTCGCTCGACCGTGTCCGGGTCGAACTCCTCGAGCAACTCCTCGCGCGAGCGGTCGAGCTCGATCAGCGCCTCGAGCACCGGGTCGAGGAGCTCGTACGGCGGCAAGGACTGGTCGTCGCGCTGGTCGGCACGCAGCTCGGCCGTCGGCGGCCGTTCGATCGTCGACTCGGGGATCAGCTCCCGCCCGGCGCGCTCGTTGAGATGCCGGGCGAGCCGGAAGACGTCGGTCTTGTACACGTCCTTGAGCAGCGCGTACCCGCCGACCATGTCGCCGTACAGCGTTGCGTACCCGACCGCCATCTCCGACTTGTTCCCCGTCGCCACGACGAGCCACCCGTTCGAGTTCGACAGCGCCATCAGCATCGTGCCGCGGATACGCGCCTGCAGGTTCTCGGCCGCGAGGCCTTCCAGCCCACCCAGAGCATCGTGGAAGGACGTCACGATCGCCTCGATCGGGAGCTCGCGGAAGTCGACGCCGAGGTTCTCGCTCACCTCGCGGGCGTCGTCGCGCGTCGCCTCCGATGAGAAGCGCGAGGGCATCGAGACCGCGTGGACCCGCTCCACACCGAGCGCGTCGACGCACAACGCCGCGGTGAGCGCCGAGTCGATCCCACCCGAGACGCCGATCACCACGTCGGTGAAGCCGTTCTTGCCCACGTAGTCCCGGAGCGCGGTCACGAGCGCGAGCCGCATCTGCTCGAGCTCCGTGGCGAAGGGTGTCAGCACCGGGTCGACAGTGGACGTCTGGGCCCGAGCCGCCCCAACATCGACGACGGCGGGCTGCGGTGCGTGCTCGCGCACCCGCTCGAGCTCGCGGCGGCGCACATCGCGCAGCCTGCGGCCGAGGGCCTCCGTCGGGTCGACATCGACCACGAGCAGGGCTTCCTCGAAGCCCGGTGCACGGGCCACGACCTCGCCTTCGTCGTCGAGCACGACCGAGTGGCCGTCGAAGACCAGCTCGTCCTGACCGCCGACGAGGTTGCAGAACGCGACATATGCGGCGTTGTCCCGCGCCCGGGTGACGAGCATCTCCTCCCGGTCCTCCGCCTTACCCACGTGGAACGGCGACGCGGACAGGTTGACCAGCAGCTGCGCGCCTGCGAGCGCGAGGTCGGTGGCCGGCGGCCCCGGCTGCCACACGTCCTCGCAGATCGTCGGCCCGACGAGCACCTCACCGAAGCGCAGCAGCACCAGTTCGCGTCCTGCCGTGAAGTAGCGGTGCTCGTCGAAGACCCCGTAGTTGGGGAGGAACTGCTTTCGGTAGACGGCCACCACCCGTCCGTCCGCGCAGACCGCGCAGGCGTTCGCGAGGTCGCGATCGAAGAGCGGCACGCCGACGAGCGCCACCGTTGACGTGCACGCAGACGCGATCTCGTCCAGTGTCCGAGCCGCGGCCTTGACGAAGCCAGGGCGCAGGAGGAGGTCCTCCGGCGGGTAGCCGGTGACTGCGAGCTCGGGGAAGACGACGAGGTCGGCACGCGCGTCCTGGGCCTGGCGCAGGTGCCCGAGGATGCGCTCGAGGTTGCCGACGAGGTCGCCGACGACGACGTTCAGCTGGGCCAGCGCGATCCTCACCGGCTCATCCTCTGCTTCCTGGCATGGTGCGGATGAGGCTGGTGTCTACTCATGGTGTTTTCGACTCATAGTCGCAAACGTCACTCTACCTGTATGCACGACCACTCGATCACCATCGAGCGCCGCTATCGCGGCCCTTTGAGGTCGGCCAACGGCGGCTACGCGGCAGGGGTGCTGGAGGAGGGAGAGCGCTGCGTCGTGATCGGCTGGCCGCTCGGCGAGGAAGGGCGCAAGCTTCATGCCGGGACGGCGCTCGTCGGGGACGGTGGCGAGGTGCTCGCTCGGTCGCGGCAACTCTGGATCGAGCCGCGACCCTCGTGACGCTCGGGATCAACGGCTGGCGCCTCTTCGGTCAACGCACCGGCGTGGGGCGTTACCTGCTCGAGATCCTCCGCCGGTGGGACGACAAGGCCGTTGCGTCGCGCTTCGACGAGGTCGTGCTCTACACACCCAGGCCACTCGATCAGGAGGACGTCAGGCTTCCTGCGGGCATACGCCAGAAGGTGATCGGGCCCGACAGCCGGATGCTCATCTGGGAGAACATTGCGTTCGGCCCGCGAGCCAGGCACGACGTCGTCTTCTGTCCGTCGTTTTCGCGGCCGCTGTTCGTCAGAGGAAGACCCGTCGTCAGCCTCTTCGAGGCCACCTACCGGCTGCGACCGGAGTTGTTCCCGCGCGTTCACTGGTATTCGATCCCGAGCCTGTACCTGGGCCTCTACGGCTGGAGCGCGCGACATGCGGCAGCCGTCATCACGACGAGCTACGTCGCCAAGGACGACATCGTTCAGGCCTATCGGGTCCCGGGCGAGCTGATCCACGTCTGCTACCTGGCGCCGTCCCCAACCTTTGTCGAGACAAGGAGTGTCGCCGCCCTGTCAGCCGTACGGGAGACGTATCTCGGGGACGACGTGCCGTTCTTTCTCCACGTCGGAACGCTGTCGCCGGTCCGCAACGTGCCGAAGATCGTCGAGGCCTTCGCACGCCTGAAGCGCGACCGTCGTCTGCCGCACAAGCTCGTGCTGGTGGGCCGCAACCACCTCGGTGTCGACCTGGGCTCCCTCGCCGCGTCGCTCGGAGTGGCGGATGACCTCGTGGCGCCGGGATACGTGCCGGATGCGGACCTCGTCCTCCTGTACAACGCGGCGACCGCGTTCGTCCTCCCCTACGCGTACCACACGATCTCGCTACCACCGCTCGAGGCCATGGCCTGCGGGACGCCCGTCATCCTGATGGACACTGCGGGCCTCCGCGAGACGACCGGCGGGGCCGCCCACTACATCCAGGACGCGAGCGTCGAGGAGATCGCCGGCGCGATGCTTCACATTGCCTCGGACGACGGGTACGCGCAGCAGCTGGCTGCGCGCGGACGCTCTTTCGTGTCTCAACTGTCGTGGGGGCGCACGGCGGCCGAGACTCTCGACGTGCTGCATCGCGCGGGCGAGCGTTCCTAGCCTCGAGCATCGCGAGCCGGCTCGTACAGAGGCGGTTCCTGCGAGCTGCCTGACCGGGCCGGCGCAAGTGCGTCGCGCATCAGCGTCAGGAGTGACACGGCGGCCACCAGGAATGTCGCCGAAAGGAGGGCGCCGCGCAAGGTGGTCAGCCCCCGCATGGCCTCGAGCAGAACGGGATCCTCGTGCCAGGCGAGATGGTCCATGCACGTGAAGTACATCTCGCCGCGAAACCCGCCCGCGGTGGAGAACGGGCAGACCGCCGTGCTCCTGAAGAAGTTCGTGAACGCCTCCCGATATCCCAGGAAGGCGAAGTGGGGGACGGCCGTCGCCCAGACGAGCCCGCTCGTGAGAAGCAGGGCGGGCCATGACCTCGTGAGCAGCCGGGCCAGTCGGGTTGCGTGTACGGAGCCGATGACGACGACGAGCAGGAGCATCCCCGGAATCCAAGGGATTGTCAGCCGAGGACCCCAGCCGAACCAGCCGAAGGGTGCAAACCAGCTCGCGAAGGCCGCTGTCAGAGCGAGAAACGTGGCCAGCACTGCGATCGTCGGCAACCAGTTGCGCGGAGCTTCCCGTCGTCGCCACGAGCGCACCGCGAAGCCGCCGAACAGAAGCAGTAGGGCGGCCGCCGTTGGCCAGAAGACGAACAGGCCGCCGTTGGGAGAGAACAGGAGGCTGCCGAAGTACTCCACCCTCTGGAGCAGCGGCACACTGTCCACGTCTCCCAACTGCCTCATGAGCGGGCCGTTCCGGTAGTCCCGGTTCAACGGCGTGCCGTATCGGAAGACGTTGAAGAGCCCGTTCGTCGCCACGGCCGCAGCGACGCCCGCCACGAGCGCCCAGACGAGTGGTCTCACCGGCGGGCGACCGGACGTGCTCCGTGCCAGCAAAGCGGCGAGGCCGAGAGCGAGCAGGAACGGCGCCGCTGTCTCTTTCGTGATCCCGGCAAGCCAGGTTGCCGCGATGATCAGGGACGGTCGGCTCCCGAGCAGGACAGCTGCGGCGAAGAGCACGATGAGAAACGCCGCGAGCATCTCGCCGAAGGTGGCGTTCGCATAGAACAGAAGCGGGCCGGCCAACACGGCGAGGACGAGACCAGGGCCCCAGGCGCCGTTTCCCGTTCTGACGGCGACGATCCAGATGACGACGAGCATGACGAGAAACGCGACGACGTTCAGCGCCGAGAGTGCCCGTAGTGCGTCTCCCCTCGGGTACGCCGATGCCGGCCAGTACGGCAGCGGGTATGTACTGGAGCAACGGATACGGGCCGACGGCGCTCTCGTAGGGTCGGAGCCGCCCGGACGCATCGAGCTCCTCGGTGGAGCGGCCGCAGTTCGTGAAACGCCCCGCCTCGATGCAGGCTCGACTTGCCTGCGCACCTCGGAAGACGATCTGAGTGTCGCCCGTCGTGTATCGGGGCCCGAGGCCCCAGTAGCCCACGAGCAGCGCGAGCAGCAGCGCGCACCCGGCGAGAGGCACGAGGAAGCGTTTCGAGGCCCGTCCGACGAGCGTGGTCACCCGGCGCAATGCTGTCCGCGAAGACGCTGGGGCGGCACGGGTGCCGATGCTAGCGAACGCGGCCGGCAGGCCTGATGCCGCGAGCCGTCAGCTCGTCGTTACCGTCTGGCCGGAGCGGGGCGTCAGCCCGACCAGGAGCCCACCGTCGTCGTCGTACGCGGGGAACAGGTCGACGAGCACCGGCTTCTCGCTGCCCGCACGCGTCCGGATCGTCAGCTCGCGACCCAGCTGCCGGACGCCCCACTCGCGCACGACACCCAGCGGCGCCGCGTCGGAGAGCGTCAGCGCCTCGACGACGTCGCGGCCGAGAAGATCGTGCTCGCGGAAGCCGGTCAGCTCGAACACGCCCCGGCCGGAGGCGATCACGCGTGCGTCGGCATCGCACACCACGAACCCGGTCGTGGGCGCCGGGTAGAAGTCCTCCAGCAGCTCGAACAGGAAGCCGAACCCGCACGTCCGGCACTGGACGGCCCGGTCGCTGAATCCGTCGTAGCCGTCCGTGTCGATCGACCGCTGCTTGCAGTTCGGGCAGATGAAAGCGGGCACGTGTCGATGGTACGCAGAGGACGGTGAAGTGTCCGTTAACAGCGCTCTAGCGTTGCAGCCGAATCGCGTTCAGATCCTTGTCGACGACCTCGGGAGCACGCAGGATGAGCGCCTCGAGGTTGTCGTGCTCGGCGTGGAGGTACCGACCGGCGAGCGCGTCCGCGCGGCCCGACGCGAGCACGCGAACCAGCCGCGGCGCCAGCTCGGGCGGCGTCCACGGAGCGTCGTCGGGGACGGGAAACATGCCCTCGGTCATCTCGGTGCGCACGAGACCCGGGCTGATGTGGAACACGTGCACTCCCCGCGACCCCACCTCTCGCTCGAGTAGCTCGCTGAACCGGCTCACCGCTGCCTTCGAGGGCCCGTAGGCGGTCGAGCCGCCGCCGCCCGGAAGGTAGGAGGCGCCGCTCGACGTGTTGACGATGCGTCCCGCGCCGCGCTCGATCATGCCGGGCAGCACGGCGCGGCAGCACAGGAAGACGCCGAGCACGTTCACCTCGAAGACACGCCACCAGTCCTCGGCCGGCGTCTCCCAGGTTGCCGTGCCGGGCCCGGTGACGCCGGCGTTCGCGACGAGCAGGTCGATCGGCCCGAGCCCGCTCTCCGTCTGTGCCACCCAAGACTCGACGTCCGCTTCGCGCGAGACGTCGCCGACGAGCGCCGATCCGCCGATCTCCGCGGCAACGGCCTCCACCTGCGACGCCGTGCGGCCCGTCACCGCGACCTTCATGCCGGCGGCGGCAAGCTCGCGTGCGATCCCGGCGCCGATGCCGCGACCTCCGCCGGTGACGAGGGCAACACCGCTGAGCGAGTCCGCCATCACAAGAGCGTAGATGGTCGAGGCGGCGCGGTCGCAGGCATGATCCGCGTTCGTGGTCGTGCCACCTGTCCTGTGGCGCCCGGACGAGGAGCGGACCGAGCGCGCCAACGTGACGCGCTTCGCGCGCTGGGTCGAGGAGACGAAAGGGCTCGCGCTGCCGGACTACGAGGCGCTGTGGCGCTGGTCGGTGGACGATCTCGATGGCTTCTGGGGTGCGGTCTGGGAGCACTTCGGCGTCCGCTCGGCGACACCGGTGGGCCCGGTGCTGGCCTCGCGGCAGATGCCCGGTGCGGTGTGGTTCCCCGGCACGCGACTCAACTATGCGGAGCACGTGTTTCGTGGGCACGACCCGGCGATGGTCGCGATCCGCCATTCATCGGAGCTGCGAGCGCTCTCCGAGGTGACCTGGTCGGAGCTCGCCGAGGCGACCGGCCGCATCGCGGGAGGGTTGCGTGCGCTCGGGGTTGGTGAAGGCGACCGCGTCGCCGCGTACCTGCCGAACATCCCCGAGGCGGTGGCCGGCCTCATGGCTTGCGCCTCGATCGGGGCGATCTGGTCCAGCTGCTCGCCCGACTTCGGCGCGCGCAGCGTCGTCGACCGGTTCGCGCAGATCGAGCCGAAGGTGCTCCTGGCCGTCGACGGCTACCGCTACGGCGGCCGCGACTTCGACCGGATCGAGACCCTGGCCGGGATGCAGTCGGAGCTGCCGACGCTCGAGCACACCGTCGTGCTCGGCTACCTCGAGCCGGATCCGAAGCTCGCCGCGCTGCGTGATGCGATCGGCTGGGACGAGCTGGAGGCGAGCGGCGCCGGCCATGAGCTCGGCTTCGCGCCGGTGCCGTTCGATCACCCGCTGTGGGTTCTCTACAGCTCCGGCACGACCGGTCTGCCGAAGGCGATCGTCCACGGGCACGGCGGCATCCTGCTCGAGACGCTGAAGCAGATGCACCTCCACGTCGACGCGCATGCCGGCGACCGGCTGTTCTGGTTCACGACCACGGGCTGGATGATGTGGAACTTCCTCGTCGGCGGGCTGACCACCGAGGCGTCGATCGTCCTCTACGACGGCAGCCCGGCCCACCCCGATCTGAGCACCCTCTGGGGCCTCGCCGAGCAGGCAGGCATCACGACCTTCGGCACCAGCGCCTCGTTCATCGGCGGCTGTCTCAAGGCCGGCGTACGTCCACGCGACGGGCGCGACCTGTCCGCCTTGCACGCGGTCGGCTCCACCGGCTCGCCGCTCGCGCCGGAGGGCTTCGACTGGGTGTACGAGGAACTCGGGCGCGACACGTGGTTGTTCTCGACCTCGGGTGGCACCGATCTCTGCACCGCGTTCGTCGGCGGTGTGCCGACGCTTCCGGTCTACCGTGGAGAGCTCCAGGCACGCGCGCTCGGGGCCAAGGTCGAGGCGTGGGACGACAGCGGCCGCCCACTCGTCGGTGAGGTCGGGGAGCTCGTGATCACCGAGCCGATGCCCAGCATGCCGCTCTACCTGTGGGGCGACCCCGACGGGCGGCGCTACCGGGAGAGCTACTTCGACACGTACCCGGGCATCTGGCGCCACGGCGACTGGATCGAGATCACCGAGCGCGGCACGGCGATCATCACCGGCCGCTCCGACGCGACGATCAATCGCGGCGGCATCCGCATGGGCACGAGCGAGCTCTACCGCGCCGTGCTGGCGCTCGACGAAGTGGTCGACGCTCTGGTGGTCGACCTGCCGCTCGACGGCACCGACGGCTTCATGCCGTTGTTCGTCGTCCTGCGGCCCGGCTCCCACCTGGACGACGGCCTGGTGGAACGGATCTGTGCCCGTATCCGCGACGACTGCTCACCCCGCCACGTCCCGGACATCGTGCTCGCGATCGACGAGGTGCCGCGGACTCTCTCCGGGAAGGTGCTCGAGCTGCCCGTGAAGCGGATCCTCATGGGGCAGCCTGCCGACGAAGTCGCCAGTCGGGACTCGCTCGCGAACCCGGACGCGCTTGCGTTCTTCGAGGGCCTCGCACCAACGCTCGGTGACCTGCGATGTTAGCGCCTGCTAACATAGTGCGCACTAACTTCTGAGTGGGGAGAAGCTGATGAGCCCGACGCTGTTCCATGGACCGAATCGCAAGTGGTGGACGCTCGGCGCCGTCGCCTTCGGTCTGTTCATGATCATGCTCGACAACACGGTCGTGAACGTTGCCCTGCCGTCCATCCAGAGCGACCTCGGCATCGGCCTGTCGGAGCTCGAGTGGATCGTCACCGGCTACGCGCTCGCCTTCGCAGCGTTCATGCTGATCGGTGGCAAGCTCGGCGATGCCTACGGACGCAGGCTGCTGTTCGTGATCGGCATGGCCGTCTTCACTCTCGCCTCACTGTGGTGCGGGCTGGCGGGGAGCGGCACCGAGCTGATCGCGGCGCGGGTGGTGCAAGGGGTCGGCGCCGCGCTGATGAGCCCGGCCACGCTCTCGATCATCACGGCCACCTTCCCGCCACGGCAGCGCGGGACCGCGATCGGCATCTGGGCCGGTGTCTCCGCCCTCGCGCTCGCGATCGGTCCGCTCACCGGCGGGCTGCTCACCGAGCACCTGTCCTGGAACTGGATCTTCTTCGTCAACATCCCCGTCGGCATCGTCGGCATCGGCGCGAGCTTCCTCCTCATCGACGAGTCGAAGGACGAGACCCACGTGAACCTCGACATCCCTGGTCTCGCCACCTCGGCGGTCGGCCTGTTCGCGCTCACGTACGGCCTGATCGAGGCCAATGCGTACGGCTGGGGCTCGCCTCGGATCATCGGCGCCTTTGCGGTTGCCGTCCTCGGGCTCGGCTCGTTCATCCTGATCGAGCGCACGCGCCGGGCGCCGATGCTGGACCTGGGCCTGTTTCGCAACCGCACCTACGTGGGCGCCAATGTGTCGGTGCTCCTGGTCGCGCTGTCGATGTTCGGCGTCTTCTTCTTCCTCTCGCTCTACATGCAGAACATCCTCGGCTTCTCGCCCGTACGGGCCGGTGCAGCCTTCCTGCCGATGACGATCCTGGTCATCCTCGTCGCGCCCATGGGCGGTCGGCTTTCTGATCGCTTCGGCTCGCGCTGGTTGATGACGGCGGGCATGGCGATGCTCACGGTGCACCTGCTGCTGCTGACCCGCCTCGAGGCGAACTCGTCCTACCTCACGACGATACTGCCCAGCCTCGTGATCGGCGGCATCGGGATCGGGCTCGTGATGACGCCCGCCAGCGCCGCGGCGATGAAGGCGGTGTCCGTCGACAAGGCGGGCGTCGGCTCGGCGGTCCTGAACGCGTTTCGCCAGGTTGGAGGCTCGGTCGGGATCGCGCTGATGGGCGCCATCGTCGCCGCCCAGGTCGGTGCCGAGCGGACGCCTGGCGCGTTCCTCGACGGGCTGCACTCCGCACTGCTGGTTGCAGCGCTGATCGCGCTCGGCGGCGCTGTCCTCTCGGCGGTGCTCGTCCGAGACGGCCGAGCGCACCGCCCGGTCGAGAGTGTTGCGGCAGCTGCTCCGGAGGCGATGTGAGCAGGGAGCGCGGTCTCACCGCACGCGGCAAGGCACAGGCTGCCACACGCCTCCCGGCGCCAGAGCGCCGGGAGGCGATTCTCGACGCTGCGCTGCGCGTCTTCTGCTCCGGTAGCTACGCCGGCACGACCACCGCCGAGATCGCGCGCGAGGCCGGCGTCTCGGAGCCGGTCATCTACCGGCACTTCGCCTCGAAGCGGGCGCTCTGGCTTGCATGCATGGACGAGGCGTGGGCACTCTTCCGGGTCGCGCACGAGAAGAAGCTGGCAGCGCTCGGTGAGGAGCTCGGCATCGACGCGTTCGGGCAGGCGCTGGACGAAATGCGCCGCGCACGCGTCCTGCTCGCCAGCCTCTGGATGCAGGGTGTCACCGAGGCGTCCGAGGACGCCGAGATCCAGCGTCACGTGCGCCGGCACATGCGCACCGCGCACGGTTTCGTGGCCGACGGCGTCCGCTACGGGCAGGGCTGCGGCCGGATCCCCGAGGATCGCGACCCTGACGCGGAGGCGTGGATCATGATCGCCGGCGCGCTGCTCACCGCGGTCGCAGACCGGCTTGGCGGCGTGCTCACGCGCGAGGACTTCGAGTCGATCCGGCAACAGCGCTTCCGCTGGCTGCTCGGAGAGGACGCAGCGGCCGCGGTCAGAACGGCACCCTGAGCAGCCAGAACGCTGCGAGGCCGACGCCGATGGCGAGGCCGAAGTTCTTCCAGCGCCAGGCGACGAGCGCGGCGAGGCCCGCGGCGACGAGGCGGATGTCGCCTTCTCCTCGCTCTCCTGCGAGCGACGGCGTCACGAGCGCGGCGAATACCGCGATCGGCACGAAGTGAAGGAAGCGCTGCCAGAACGGCGGCAGCGGCCTGTGCAGTGACAGCCCCGCGAGCCGAGAGCCGAAGGTGACGGCGAGCATCCCCGCCACGGTGAGCCAGAACGTCACGCGACCTCCCGTGCCGCGTCATCGAGGCGGAGCTCCGTGTCCGGCGGGTCGTTGCGTGTGAGGACGGCGCCGAGCAGGCTGCCGCCGATACCGGCGACGAGGATGGGGATGCCGCCCGGCAGCTCTCGCGCTGTGGCCCAGGCGACCGCACCGGCGACGACTGCGACGCCAAGCTCGGCGCGCGTGCGCACGAGCGGCACGAGGAGTGCGAGGAAGGCGAGCGGGAAGACGAGATCGACTCCGATCTCCTGCGGGTCGGGGATCGCACCGCCGAGCAGGGCGCCCGCGAGCGTCGACAGGTTCCAGGTCAGGAACAGGCTCAGCTCGGCTCCGAGCAGGAACCCGAACGAGCGCTCTTCCCTTGCGACGACGACTCCGAACGCCTCGTCGGTGAGGAAGTACGCGGCGACCGGTCGCCGCCAGCCGTCGATTCGGGTCGTGCGCCCGAGCGAGAGGCCGTAGAGGACGTGCCGCACGTTGAGGAGGAACGTCGTGAGCACGATCCCGAGACCGGCGGCGCCTGCAGCGAAGAGGCCGACGGCGCTCACCTGCGCGGCGCCGGCGAAGACGAAGACCGAGAGCGCCTGGGTCTCCACGACCGACAGGCCGGCGTCGCGTGCCAGCACGGCGTACGCGAGGCCGAACGGCACGACACCGATCCACAGCGGAGCCATCGCGGTCAAGCCGCGGGCGAAATCGCGCCGTGAATCGGGCTCCGACGCCACCCGCCGATCCTAGTAGTGGCCGCTCAGGCGCCGGTGTTGCGCGCTCCCGCTACTGTCGGCGAGCTGCGGCCGGAGCCGGGCTTGTCCCGGCGGGAGGCCCGCCGGCTGGCACCGGAGCAGTGCGATCAGGGAAGGGGGGCAGGTGGGGGGAAACCGCAGGTTGCCCCCCACCAAAGAAACGCCCCCGGCTGCGGCTCCCGGGGGCGTTTCCTTGAGGGGCGAATCCTTTCGGGGCGACGACCGGGAGGTCGTGACTCTGCGGCCCAGTCACGTTCTCCGCGCCGTCGCCTGTCCGGCTGGTGCGCCCCGCGCATCGACCCTGGCGTCCGGGTCGCTGCGTGGTTGCACGACTGTAGGGGACATGTCTGGAAAAGTCAAGTAGCCCGGTCAAGTGATTTCGTCTACCCTTACTTCACAGTTCCTCACTCGAACGGAGCGCCGCGGATCCCCCAGGCGGGGGAGCGCGCGGTCCGAGACGGATGCGTTGACTATGGAGCACATGAACGCCGCCACGAGCACCACGCGGGCCGTGCCCGTCTCAGGGCTCGGCGACCGCCTGCGCTCGCTGCGGCTCGCCGCCGGCCTCACCCAGACGGAGCTCGCCGGCGACCGGTTCTCGAAGGAGTACGTGAGCCAGATCGAGCGCGCCAAGACGCGTCCCACGCGCGACACGATCGAGTGGCTTGCCGGGCGGCTCGGCGTCGATGCGGAGTTCCTCGCGGTCGGCGTCTCAGCGGACACCCGCGGACGGATCGAGGCGGCCCTGGCGCGCGCCGAGGCGCTGACGCTCGCCAACCGCGCCGACGAGGCGCTGGATCTCTTCCGCGGCATCCGTGACGAGGTCGGTGCCACCGGAGCACCGGAGCTCGAAGTGCAGGCCCTCACCGGTCACGCCCGCGCGCTCGTCCGTGCCGGTGACGTCCGGCAGGCCCTCGACCTGCTGGCGAGCGCACGAGAGATTGCCGAGGGCCCGACGTTCTCCGACGTCGACCGCGCCGACGTGCTCGTGCGCATGGGGATCTGCCGGTACCTGCTGGCGAGCATCGCCACGGCAGTTGCGCTGCTCGACGAGGCGCTGTCTCTTGCGACGCGCTCGGACATGCCGTGTGACGCTTTGAAGGCCGAGATCCTGCACTGGCGCTCGGCCTGCCGCAGGCGCCAGCGCGACTTCGAGGCGGCGCGCGAGGACATCGAGGCGGCGATCGAGCTCGCCCGTGCCGGCGCCGACCGGCACACGCTGGCAAACACGTACTTCCAGGCGTCGATCGTCGCCGAGCGAACGGGTCACCTGGTGCTGTCGCGCACGTATGCACAACAGGCACGCGCGCTGTACCAGGAGCTCGAGGACGACCGCAACGTCGGTCGGATGACTCTCAACCTCGGCGGGTTGCAGCTTCTCCTCGGTCACACGGACGAGGCGATCGAGCAGCTCAAGCTCGCGTTCGCGCTCGCCGTCGAGGCAGGTTCACAGCCAGATGCGGCGCAGGCCTTGGGGGGCCTGGCGACCGTGCACTTGCGGGTAGAGGACTACCCGGCGGCGGAGGACCACGCGCGCCGGGCACTCGATCTCCTCGAGGGCCGGGAGGACTTCCTCGACGAGATCGGCCAGTCCCGGCTCACCCTGGGCTACGCGCTCATGGAGCAGGGACAGTGGGATGAGGCGGAAGAGAGCTTCCGGGCCGCAGACGCAGTGTTCGAGCAGTACGCGTCTGTCGGGCATCGGGCGGGGGCTTGGGTGGCGTTGGGAGATCTCGCAGGTCGTCGGGGGGACGACCACGAGGCAGCACGCCACTACCGGAACGCCGCAGAGGCGCTCCGGGAGATCCGCTTCTAACCCCGAGAGGAGGACCCACATGACTGCTCGCCTGCTTCTTCTGATGGCGACGCTTGCGCTGATCGCCGCGGCGCTGGCGCCGGTTGCATCGGCCAGCTGGTCGGACAACGGCGGTTGGTAGGGGCGACACGGGTCGGCGGCTGACTCGGGCGACCTCGTTCGCCCGGCTGCGGCCCTCACCGCCCTCCTGTGCGTCCTGCTCGCCTCCGTGGCGGGCAGGACGCCGAACATCCGAGTCGTGGAGGCTCGCAGGCCCGAGCCGTCTGGAGCCGTCCGCGCGGCTGAGTGCGCGTTACTTGACCGAGCCTGCGAGCAGCCCTTGCACGAAGTAGCGCTGGAACGCGAAGAAGACGGCGAGTGGGATCGCGAGCGACACGAACGCGGCCGGCGCGATGATCTCGATGTTTCCGCTGAACTGGCGCATCTGGGAGAAGATCGCGACGGTGATCGGCTGCGTGTCCCGCGCGAACGTCAGCGCGACGATCAGGTCGTTCCAGACCCACAGGAACTGGAAGATCGCAAGCGACGCAATCGCAGGTAGCCCGAGCGGGAGGATCAGGCGGAGGAAGATCCGTATCTCGGATGCTCCGTCGATCCGGGCCGCCTCGAGCAGGTCGCGCGGAATCCCGATGAAGAAGTTCCGGAGCAGGAAGATCGCGAACGGCAGCCCGAACGCCGTGTGGAACAGGACGAGCCCGAGGATCGTGTCGAAGAGCCCGAGGTCGTTGTAGAGCGAGAAGATCGGGATCAGCGCCATCTGGATCGGGACGACGAGGAGCGCGACCACGATCAGGAACAGCCAGTCGCGTCCGGGGAACTCGAGCCAGGCGAACGCGTACGCGGCCATCGCTGCGATGAAGATCGGGAGGATCGTCGCGCCGAGGGAGACCCACACCGTCGTCCAGATGGCGGAGGTGATCGCCTCGTTGTCGAAGATCTCGCGGTAGTTGTCGAGGGTCGCGAGGCTCGGCTCCGAGAGGATCCGCCACCACCCTGTCCGTCGAGATGGCCGACGGCTCGAGGAGCGACGTGAGGAAGAGGCCGATCGTCGGTACGAGCCAGAGCAGCCCGATGAACGCGAGGAGGAGGTACACCGGCGTCTTGCCGAGGAAGCGGACGATCTTCGCCGAGAGCGGCTCGGTGATCTCGGCGACAGGCTCGACCCTGGTTTCCGTATCGGCGATTGCTCGACACCTAGACCTCCCTCCGGAAGCGGCGGATGTTGAGCAGGAGAATCGGGGATCACGAGCAGGAAGAGGAAGACGGCGATCGCCGCTCCGAGCCCGAAGTCGTTCACGCCGCCGAACGACGTCCGCCACATCGCGAGGGCGATGACGTTCGCGTCGTCCTGCACCGACCCCGGTGCGATCGAGATCACGATGTCGAAGACCTTGAGGACGTAGATCAGCATCGTGATGAACACGACCGACAGGACGGGTGCGAGCAGCGGGACCGTCACGCGCCGGAAGACCTGGCCCTCGGTGGCGCCGTCCGTGCGCGCCGCCTCGAGCAGGTCGCGCGGGATCGCGGCCAGGCCCGCTGCGATCACGACCATCGCGAAGCCCGCCCAGACCCAGATGTAGGCCATCATGATCGCGGGCGGATCAGGCCTCTCTCCGAGCCAGGAGACGCCCGCGTACGGCTCCGAGAACGTCTCCGGGCCGATGGCCGCCCGATACGTGCCGGCCTCGACCTCCTCGAACGCGAACGTGCCGTCCGGCCCGGTCGTCGTCTCGAGCGACCGTCCCGCCGCTGTCGTCTCGCAACTCGACGGTGACGCCGGGCAAGCCGAGCTCACCCTCCTCGACCTCGCCCGGCGTGCCGCCGCCGGGCTTGAAGTCTCTCCAGACGACGCCGGTGATCCCGCCGGCGAGTGCCTCGGGCACGACCGCCTGCTCCGCGTCGTCGGGCACGTCGGACTCGCGGATCGCCCGTGAGCCCGAGCTGCGCGACGCTGCCCGGCTGGAGCGGCTGCTCGAGCACGAGACCGCCCTCTGGCCGCTCCCTGGAGCTCGTCGGTCGACGGTTGGGCGGCGGAGAGGGCTCCCGACGGCGACACGGCGTCCTTCACGACAGCGATGGCGGCGTTGATCGTGCCCTGCTGGGGATCCTTCTCGTACATCAGCCGCCAGATCACGCCCGCGGCGAAGAGCGAGATCGCCATCGGCATGAAGACGGCCACCTTGAACGCCACCGAGAACCGGATGCGCTCGAGCAGGACGGCGAAGACGAGCCCGATCGCGGTGACGAACGCCGGGACGACGAGGATCCAGAGGAAGTTGTTCCTGGATCGCGGTCAGGAGCGTGTCGTCGGTGAAGAGCGTCTGGTAGTTGTCGAGCCCGACGAACTCGTCGCCGCTCCGGTCGTAGAAGCTCCGGATGATCGTGCGGATCGTCGGATAGACGATCCAGACACCGAGAAGAACGAGCGTAGGCCCGAGGAACAGCAGCGCGATGCCGTACCGCTGCCAGAAGCCCGGGCTCCTCGCCCAGCGGGCGGAAGCTCCCGCGTGGGAGCCTCCGCCGTCGATGCCGACTCGCTCATCTCGAGTCGCTACCTAGCCGTACGCCTTCTGGGCGTCGGCCTCCATCTGCTGCGTGACCCCGTCGATGTCGTCCGGGTTCTGGACGAAGTCCGTGAACGCCTTGAACAGCCCCTGCCCCGGAGTTCCGCCGAACGCCGCCGGCTGCAGGTCGGACAGGTCGAAGCGGAAGACTGTCCGCTTCCGCAAGCGCGCCCGCCGTCGTCCTGCGTGATCTCGTCGGGGTACACGCTCGGTCGATGTTCTTGTTCGGCGACGAGAACCCGCCGCGCGCGGCCCAGATCTCAGCGGCGTCGGGCGTCGTCAGGTACTCGAGGAACGCGTCCGCTGCCGGGCTGTCCTTGAACTTCACGAACAGGTCGCCGCCGCCGACGACACCGAGGCGACCGGAGTCCTCGACCGACGGGAACGTGAAGACGTTGTAGCCCGTCTCGGGCTCGAGCGTCGTCTCCACGACGCCCGGGGCGAAGTCGCCGATCACGACCATGGCCGCTTCCGGCGAGTCCGTGAAGACCTTCGCCGACGGAGGCGGGCATCTCGGTCTGCAACGCCTCTTCGGTTCCGCCGGCCATGTTCGACGAGTCGCCGACGATGTCGGCCATGATCGTGAGCGCGTCCTTCACGGACTGATCGGTCCACGGGATCTCGTGAGTCGCGAGCTGGTCGTACATCTCCGCGCCCGCGGTGCGGATGTAGATGTTCTCGAAGAGGTCCGTCATCGGCCAGCCGACGTCGACGCCGACCGAGTACGGCGTGATCCCTGCGGCCTTGAGCGTCGATGCAGCCTCGTTGAGCTCGTCCCAGGTCTCGGGAGCGTCGACACCTGCCTCCTCGAAGGACGCGACGTTGTACCAGATGGTCGACTTGTTCGCGCCCTTGAACATGATGCCGTACTGGGTGCCGTCGACGGCACCGACGTCCGCGACGGACTCGCCGAAGTTGTCGACGATCGTCTCCCGGAGGTCGTCGATCGGATTGGATCGCGCCCTGCTCGGCGAAGTCCGCCATCAGCCCGGGCTGGCCGACCGCCGCGATATCCGGCGGGTTGCCGCCTTCGACTGCCGTCGAGAGCAGCGGCGCGAGGTTGTCGCCGCCGGACGTGTACGTGACGTTCGACGTTCGGATACAGCTCGTTGAAGCCGTCGATCACCGCCTGGAACGACTCCTGCTCCTCGCCGCCCCAGATCGCCATGATCGAGATCGTCGCCGGTGACGTCCTCGCTGCCCGCGGCGCTCCGCCCCCGTCGTCACCGCCGCCGCAACCTGCTGCGGCGAACGCCAGTGCGCCGACGACGCAGCGCCAACACGATCCATCGGTATCTCATCGGTGAGCTCCTTCCAGTGGTTTGACTCTGCCTGCCTGTCCACTGTCGTTGCTCAGCTCCGTGCGTAGATGCCGAGCCCGGTCTCGAGATCGAAGAAGTGGACCGCGCTCGGTGTCGACCGCGACGTCGATCACCTCGCCGCTCTTGATCGCGTGAGCGCGGCCCGAACCGCCCGACCATCGTCGTCTTCGCGTCGTCCCCTCCTCGGCAGCCGCCTGCACCGTGCGCTCCTGACCGACGTCGCGGGCCAGCTCGCGGACGTCCTCGGTCAGGGCGGGCGGCGCGTCGACCTCGAAGTGAGCGACGATCTCCGAGCCGAGCGGCTCCCGGAGGACGACGACGCCCTTGAGGCGCCGGTCGCTCGGCGCATCGGGCTCGAGCGCGGCGTCCTCGAGGCTCTCCGGCCGAATGCCGAGCGACGACGCGGCGCCCGACGTACGACTCGAGCGCAGGCCGTCGCGCGGCGACGCTGCTCGCCGAGCGCGAGCGCCTGCCGTCCGACGCGCGCGACGAGCGCGCCATCGTGCCGCTCGATCGATCGCCTCGACCATGTTCATCGCCGGCGAGCCGATGAAGCCGCCGACGAAGAGGTTGACCGGCCGCTCGTAGAGCTCCTGCGGCGGCGCGACCTGCTGCAGCTCGCCCTTGCGCATGACGGCGACGCGGTCGCCCATCGTCATCGCCTCGACCTGGTCGTGCGTGACGTAGATCGTCGTCACGCCGAGCTCGCTCTGCAGGCTCGCGATCTCCGCGCGCATGTGGACGCGGAGCTTCGCGTCGAGGTTCGACAGCGGCTCGTCCATGAGGTACGCCTGCGGCTGCGCGGACGATCGCGCGGCCCATCGCGACGCGCTGGCGCTGCCCGCCCGAGAGCGCTCGCGGCTTGCGCTCGAGGAACTCCTCGAGACCGAGGACGCGTGCCGCCTCGCGGACCCGCCTGTCGATCTCGTCCTTCGGCATCTTGCGGAGGCGCAGGCCGAAGGCGATGTTGTCGTAGACCGTGAGGTGCGGATAGAGCGCGTAGCTCTGGAAGACCATCGCGATGTCGCGGTCGCGCGCGGGCACGTCGTTGACGACGCGGTCGCCGATGCGAGACGACGCCCTCGCTGATCTCCTCGAGCCCGGCGACCATGCGAAGTGCCGTCGTCTTGCCGCATCCCGACGGCCCGACGAGCACCATGAACTCGCCGTTGTCGATCTCGAGCGTCATGCCGGACACGGCGTGCGTGCCGTCGGGATAGACCTTCCCGACATCGTCGAACGTCACCGCGGCCAAGAGAGCCTTCTCACCGTGATCGCTCGGCCTGGGACGAGGACGACACCGCGCAGCAGCGGGTCGGAGATGCATCGACTGCCACATACCCACCGAACGTGAACCTGACACCCAACCCTCGCTTCGCGCGCAACGAGGCGAGTGTCCGACCCCACGCCGTCTACGCTCTCGCCATGTCACGGATCCTCACATCGCTCCCCGTCGGGGAGAAGATCGGCATCGCGTTCTCGGGCGGGCTCGACACGTCCGTGGCGGTCGCGTGGATCCGCGAGCACGGCGGTGTCCCGTACGCGTTCACGGCGAACCTGGGCCAGTACGACGAGGACGACGTCGACGCGATCCCGGCGCGTGCGCTCGAGTACGGCGCGGAGGGCGCCTGGGTCGTCGATTGCCGCGAGCATCTCGTGCACGAGGGCATGGTCGCGCTGCAGTGCGGCGCGTTTCACGTCTCGACCGCGGGCAAGACGTACTTCAACACGACGCCGCTCGGGCGCGCCGTGACCGGCACGATGCTGGTGCACGCGATGCGTGAGCACGGCGTCGACGTCTGGGGCGACGGCTCGACTCACAAGGGCAACGACATCGAGCGGTTCTTCCGCTACGGCGTGCTCGCCAACCCGGCCCTGCAGGATCTACAAGCCGTGGCTCGACCCGGCCTTCGTCGGCGCGCTCGGTGGCCGCACCGAGCTGAGCGAGTACCTGCTCGCGCGCGGCCTGCCGTACCGGGCGAGCGCCGAGCAGGCGTACTCCACCGACGCGAACATCTGGGGCGCGACGCACGAGGCCAAGGAGCTCGAGCTCCTCGACCGGTCGCTGGCGCTCGTCGAGCCGATCATGGGCGTGGCGCACTGGGATCCGGCGATCGTGATC
Source organism: uncultured Actinomycetes bacterium (assembly GCA_963724995.1). GTDB lineage: Bacteria > Actinomycetota > Thermoleophilia > Gaiellales > Gaiellaceae > Gaiella. The sequence goes on along the minus strand of CAVRXC010000005.1, from coordinate 450,122 downwards.
GCGCCCGAGCCGGTCACCGTGCGGTTCCGTGAGGGATGGCCGATGGCGGTGAACGGCAGTGAGCTCGATCCTGTGGCGCTCGTGCTCGAGGCGAACGCGGTCGGGGGGCGGCACGGGCTGGGCCTGTCCGACCAGATCGAGAATCGCATCATCGAGGCGAAGAGCCGCGGCATCTACGAAGCGCCCGGCATGGCGCTGCTCTGGATCGCGTACGAGCGGCTCGTGAGCGCGATCCACAACGAAGCCACGATCGACAACTACCGCACGATGGGCCGCCGCCTCGGGCGCCTGCTCTACGAGGGCCGCTGGTTCGATCCGCAGGCGCTGATGCTCCGCCAGAGCCTGCAGAGCTGGGTCGGGCATGCGGTCACGGGTGAGGTCACGCTCGAGCTACGTCGCGGTGACGACTACACGATCCTCGACACCGTGAGCGAGAACGCCACCTACGAGCCGGAGCGGCTCTCGATGGAGCGCGTCGAGGAATCGGCCTTCGGGCCGCAGGACCGCATCGGCCAGTTGACGATGCGCATCCTCGATCTCGAGGACTCCCGCGCCAAGCTCGAGCTCTACGGTCGCGCCGGGTTGACGCAGATGCTCGGACCGTTGCCACTGTCCGAGCTCGAGGGCGGTGACGAGGGATGAACGGCGGGGTGAGGCTGAAGCCTCACCCCCGGGGTCAGGCTTCAGCCTGACCCCGCCGGTGGTGTCCCGCTACACCTCGTCGCCGGCCCGCTCGACCACGATCACGGGTACGCGCGCAGCCGGCGAGAGCCGAAGGAGGGCGCGGACGAGCTCGGCGCAGTCCTCCGGCTGGATCATCTCCTCACCCGGGAGCCCGGTCCACTCGGCCATACGCGTGTCGACGAAGCCGGGGCAGAGGGCGGTCACGCGGACACCATGCGATGCCTCCTCGCGCGCGAGCGACTTCGTGAGCGAGATCACGGCCGCCTTCGCCGCGCCGTAGGTCGCAAGGCCCGGCACGGCGATCGTCCCGGCGATCGAGGCCAGGTTGACGACAAGCCCTCGTGTCGCCCGCAGGTGCGGGAGCGCCTCGCGCGTGACCAGGAACGTGCCACGGAGATTGACCGCGAGCTGGAGGTCGAAGCGCTTCGTCGCCGTGTCGGCGATGTGACCCGCGAAGCCAACGCCCGCAGAGTTGACGAGCACGTCGAGGCCGCCGTAGCGGTCCACGTGCGCGGCGACGAGGGAGGCACAGTCCTCCTCCAGCGAGACGTCGGCCGCCACCCCGTGCGCGCCGAGCTCGGCAGCAGCTGTCTCGAGGCGCTCGCTGGTCCGGGCCGCCAGAGTCAGGTCGTACCCGTCCGCCGCGAGCGCTCGCGCGATCGCCAGGCCGATGCCGGAAGAGCCGCCGGTGACGAGCGCGGATGGCACGGCACGATCCTCTCACAGGCTCCTGGCGGCACGAAGGCCGCCGGTCAGGGGATGGCGGCCTTCGTGTCAGGAGGAGGAGACCTGCGAGCCACCTGTTCCACCGTCGCGACGCCTTTCCTGCTCACGTCCGTACACTCGGCGAAGTGGCCGCGCCGACGCTTACCAGCCTCGCTCGTGCCGGCGGGTGTGCGGCCAAGTACTCGGCCGCACGGCTGGAGACGCTGCTCGCCGCTCTCGCGCCCGCTGACTCAGCGGACCTGCTCGTGGGGCTCGACCCGGCCGACGATGCGGCCGTGTACCGGCTCGACGACGAGCGCGCGCTCGTGTTCACCGTCGACTTCTTCCCACCGGTGGTCGACGACCCGCGCGACTTCGGCGCCATCGCTGCCACGAACGCGCTCAACGACGTGTTCGCCATGGGCGGGATCCCGCTGCTCGCGCTGTCGGTGACCGCGTTCCCCGAGGAGCTCCCCACCGAAGTGCTCGGAGAGGTGCTTGCCGGAGCGGACGAGGCGGTGCGGGCAGCAGGCGCCATCCTGGCCGGTGGCCACACGATTCGCGACGACGAGCCGAAGTACGGGCTCGCTGTCGTCGGCACCGTGCACCCGGACGGCATCTGGGTGAAGAGCGGTGCGCGCGCCGGTGATGCCGTGTTCCTCACCAAGCCGCTCGGCACCGGCCTCGTGCTGCAAGCACAGCGCGACGGACGCGCGCCCGAGGGCGCACTCGGCGCGGCCGTGACCGCCATGCGCACGCTCAATCGTGACGCGGCCGAGACGCTGCGCCCGTATGCACCGCATGCGGTGACCGACGTGACCGGCTTCGGCCTGCTCGGGCATGCACACGAGACGGCTGCCCGGAGCGGCGTGCGCATCGAGCTCGACGCGGCGTCGTTGCCGGCGCTGCCGGGTGCGCTCGAGGCCTCGCGAGCGAAGGCGTGCGCACCGGCGGCGACCGGCGCAACCGCGAGTTCGCCGAGCCCCATGTCGAGAGCAGCGCGGACGACGCTGTCGAGGCCCTTGCCTACGACCCACAGACGGCGGGCGGGATGCTGATCACGCTCCCGGCGGATCGCGGCGCTGTGCTCGCCGCCGCCTTCGCCACGGCCGGTCTCGATCTATGGCGCATCGGCCGCGTCGCGGCCGGTGCGGGCGTCGCGCTCGGCTGACGCGACGATCAGATGCCGCCCAGACGCGCCGCGTAGACTCGCGCCATGGCCCGGATCTGGCGGCGGCCCGTGTCGCCACGCGGCTTTCTTCGACTCACGGTCGCTTCCGTCGGGGTTCTCGGGCTGGTCGTCGTCTCCGGCGCGTTCGTTCGGCTGACGGGCTCCGGGCTCGGTTGCGAGGACTGGCCGAACTGCGGCGAGACCGTTCTCCCGGCCATCGACGGCCACGCGCTGATCGAGTTCGGCAACCGGATCGTGAGCCTCGCGGGCATCGTCGCGACGCTGCTGGTCTGGCTCGCTGCACGGCGAACCCCGGGCCTGCCGCGGCCGGTGCGGATCCTGGCGCTCGCGACGTTCCTCGGCACCGTCGCCCAGGCGCCGCTCGGCGGGATCACGGTCTTGCTCGACCTGCATCCGCTGGCGGTGATGTCGCACTTCCTGCTCGCGCTCGTCGTCGTGGCGCTTGCGGTCGTGGTCGCGCTCGAGGCCTGGAGTCACCATCGTGGGCTGGCCGTGTCTCGTGTGCCGAGGTGGCTGCGCATGGTGGCGCTCGCCGGCATCGTGGCGTGCGCAGCGATGGTGGTGACCGGGGCCGTGGCGACCGCATCCGGGCCACACCCGGGTGACGACTCGGGTGTCGAGCGGCTGGGGATCGGGATCACCGACACGGTGTACGTCCACGTCCGCGCGACCGCGGTATACGGGATCGGGTTGCTCCTGGTCGGCGCCTGGCTCGTGCGGCTCCGCCGCTCCATGCCCGGGCTGATTCGGCTCGGCTGCGTGCTCCTGGCGGTACTGGTCGCGCAGATGGTGGTCGGCGAGGTGCAGTACCGAAACGCGCTCCCCTGGGGTCTCGTCCTCGTGCACGTGAGCCTGGCGGCAGCCATCTGGGCGCTGACAGTCGCGGTCGTCCATGCGCTGTGGCGACCGCCGCTGCCGCTCCTCGGCGCCGTGCCCGAGAGAGCCCCTGCCAGTAGTCTGTCCGCGTGGGAGCAGAGCTCCGCATCGCCGAGCGCCCCTCGCTCACGCGGCCCGTCCTGATCGCGGCCTTCAAGGGCTGGAACGACGGAGGCCAGGCGGCAACGCTGGCTGCGGCCTACCTCGCCCGCAGCTGGCAGGCCGAGCGCTTCGCGGACATCGACCCCGAGGGCTTCGTCGACTTCCAGGCCGTGAGGCCCACGGTGAGCCTCGACGAGGGCATGACGCGCCACATCGAGTGGCCCGAGAACGTCTTCTTCCATGCTCGCCTGCCGGGCGTCGAACGAGACGCGGTCATTCTCCTGGGCGTCGAGCCGAACTACCGCTGGCGTGCCTTCACGGACCTCGTCTCGGAGCTCGCCACCGACCTCGGCGTCGACTTCGTCGTGACGCTGGGCGCGCTGCTCGCGGACGTGCCCCACACGCGCGCGGCCCCCGTCACGGGTGCGGCCACCGACCCCAAGCTCGTGGAGGAGCTCGGGCTGCAGCTGTCGAGGTACGAGGGCCCGACGGGCATCGTCGGCGTGTTGCACGACGCCTGCAAGCGCCACGACATCAGCTCCGTCAGCCTCTGGTCGGCCGTGCCGCACTACGTCTCCCTCGTACCGAGCCCGCGGGCCGCGAAGGCGCTGTGCGAACGGCTCGGCACCTTGCTCGACGTCGAGGTGGACGTCGCCGAGCTCGCCGAGGCGGAGGAGGCGTACGCCTCACAGGTCAGCGAGGCGGTGGCCTCCGACTCCGAGACGACCGCCTACGTCGAGGAGCTCGAGCGCCGTGCCGACACGATCGAGCTGTTCAGCGACGAGGGCGAGCTTCCGAGCGGTGACGCGCTCGCCGCCGAGCTGACGCGGTTCCTGCGCGAGCGGGATCGCCAGCAGCGTGGCGACGACGATCCGCCGACACGCCCGCCTACCTAGGCCGCGGCTTCTGTCTCTGCTTCGGGGCTAGCCGGTTCGGTGGGCGGAGACTCCGCGGGCGGCGCGGGCGGGGGCGCATCCATTCCGACTTGTTGTGTCGCGCCCTCAGGCTGCGGCTGCTCGGCGGGGCCGCGCTTCTTCCGGCGCCGCCGTCTCGATTTCCGCGCGGGCGCCTTCGGTGCCGGCAGGTTGTCGGCGAGCGCGTTGGCGATCTCCTGGATCGGGCCGAGATCCTCCCGCGCCTGATCGAGCGCACCGTTCGCCCGTGGCGTGTATCCCTCGGAGGAAGCGAGCAGCGCGGCTGCGACCTGCATCGGCAGAGCCTTCGCGATGCGCGCCAGTTGGGCGACGTTCTCCTCGTGCCGGTGCCCACGCGAGTTGGCGACCGCGCCCAGCAGCCGCTTCGCCTCGGGGAACTCCTGGCTCCCCTTGCGGTCCAGCGTCTTGCGCACCGCGCGGGCGAGGCGCCACGTCCAGCGAGCCAGGATCTGGTCGGGAGCGTTGGCCTTCCCCTCGCCGATCGCGCGCAGCAGCACGCGGACGCCGGAGGCCCGGTCCTTCTCCCATGGCGGTGCCTGCGTGACGAGCGTGACGAGATCGTCGAAGTCGGCGCGCTCGACCGTCGCGCCGACGCGGTCCGCGAGCGCGGTCATCCGGAGCCTGCGGTTCGGGTTCTCGGCGGCGCACGTCGCGAGAAACGTCTCGAGCGCACCCTTGCCGGCGCGGCCCTCGGCGAACTTGCGCGCGAACTCGGCTCGCTGGTCGAAGCGGATCTGGCGGCCTGCGATCGTCGCCCAGAACCGCTGCTCGTCGTCGTCGAGGAACTTGGGGTCGACCCGCTGCCACTCGCGCTGGATCACCGCGAGACGCCGGCGCACGTCCGGCGTCACCGGGACGAGCCACGGCGCCGGCGACAGGCGACGGCGGGCGCGGCGTTGTGACCGTCGTCGCGGCGCCGGGGTGACGCGGGCGCCCTCACGGTAGAAGTCGGAGTCGAGCAGTGAGTGCAGCGAGATCACACGCTCCGCGTGGGTGGAGGCCTTCGGCACGAAGTCGACGACGACACCGGCCTCCTTGCGCGGGTGCATCCGCATGATCCGCCCGATGCGCTGCTGGTACACGCGTCGTGACGCCGTCGGCGCCAGGTGCATGCAGACCGTCGCGCGCGGCGAGTTCCAGCCCTCGGCGAGCAGCTGCGCGTTGACGAGCACGTTGATCTCGCCGCGCTCGTAGGCGGCGAGCGTCTCGGCGAGCTCGCGAGGCGGTGTCCTGCCCGACACCGCGGTCGCCTTGAGACCGGCCGACCGGAACTCCTGCGCGAGGTTGTACGCGTGCGCCACGCCCGCCGCGTAGACGATTCCGGGAGTCGGGCCGAAGCGGTCGCGGTAGAGGCTGGCGGCAGCCTGGTTGAGCGCCTGGTGGTCGAGCGCGGCGGCCAGCGCGCGCTCTTCGAAGTCTCCACCGACGATCGGCACCGAGTTGATCGCCGCCACCGGGGGCACGCGCAGGCAGCGAAGCGGTGCGATCAGCCCGCGTCGCGCGGCGTCGGCCAGCGGCAGGTCGTCGACCGAGGCGGGGAAGACGTCCGAGACCTGCTTCGCGATCAGCTGCTCGGTCGCCGTCATGCCGATGTACAGGGGATCCGAGAAGGCGCGGATCGCGGCCGACGTCTTCTCGCCGAGCGCCGTGTGGGCTTCGTCGCAGATGACCAGCTGGTAGGCCTCGCGCGAGAGCTCGCTCGCCGTGGCGGGCGAACCACGCGTACGTCTGGATCGTGATCGGATCGACGCGTGAGAGCTCGCTGCCCTTCTCGATCGCCGGCACCAGCCGGTCCGCGTAACCCTCGGTCGTGAGATCACGCTGGAACTGGCTCACGAGCAGGCGGCGATGCGTGAGGATCAGCACGCCGAGATGTCGCGAGGCCTCGACGAAGGCGGCGGCGACGATGGTCTTGCCGGACGCAGTCGGGTGCCTGAAGCGGTAGCGCCGCGTGGCGCCGGGATCGTTCCCTCGCTCGAGCGCGGCACTGGCGTCCTCGTCCACGAATCCGGCGTCGAGGTCGTCCTCGTCCTCGAGCTCCTCGGCGTCCTCCTCGACCTCGACGGCGTGACCGTTGCCGCCGTTGCCGTTCTCGTCGGCGGCGCGCTGCGTGGCCGCGATCAGCTCGGTCAGCATTCCCGCCAGCGCGTCGATCTGGTGGCGGCGCAGCTCTGTGCCGGTCGACGTCTCGGGCGACTCCGTTGCGAGCACGCGCTCCAGCCCGAGCATGAGGCCGTACCGCACCTTCCAGCGAGAGGACGGAGCTCGCTCGCCCGGCGTTCATCTCGGCCAGCGCGTCGTCGAGCGCCGCGCGCCGCGCGGTCCCGGGGGCGAGCGCCGTCGCGGCGTCTTCGCCGGGTGGAGGAAGGGCTCGCCGAACCATGCCTCGGCGCGCACGGCCGCCGCGGCAAGCTCCTCGGACGAGTCCGACGTCGGTGTCGGGGTGAGTGTGGCTTCTTGCATGCACGCAGCACGCAATGACGTGCCGCTTCGTGGTGGGTTCGGCGTGCTCGCGCGATTCGATGCGGTCGAGCCCCGCCGCTGGGCTCAACTTTACCGCAAGCGCAGCCTCGCTGTCGCGAGGCATGCGGATCCGCTGGCCCGCGGATCCTTGCGCGACGATACCCCTGAAGGCGTCCGCTTCGCGGCCGCAGAGGCTCCCCACTTACCTGCGCGCGAAGTCTCTCGCTGCGCTCTAGTCCTGTGAGAAGGAAGCCAGCGTTCTTCCAAGCACTCGTTCCGAGACGCCGCTCTGGTCGAGGTGCTTCGTGATGCCGCCGCGGAAGAACGGGAAGCCGGCGCCGAGGATCAGGCACCCGTCGATCTCCGCCGCACTCTGAACCACACCGTCCTGCAGCAGGTGGCGCGCCTCGTCGGCGAGGGCCTCGAGCAGCTCCCGGTGGATCTCGTCAACGGTCTTGCGATCGTCCCCGGTGACGACCACCTCCAACTCGCCGTTGGCGAAGTTCTCGAGCGTCGGCGACAGCGGGAAGCGATCCGGGAAGGCGTCGTGCAGCGTGTGTCGCACGTGGTTGGCCACGCGCGGGCCGACCATGGCGAGCAATGCCGACGGTGGCATCGGCAGCCCGAGCCGCAGCGCCGCCTCGTCGGTCTCCTCGAACTCGTTGCCGTTCTCGACGGCACCGAACAGCACGCAGGACTGGCGCGTGAGCATGCGGTTGACGACGAAGGCCGGCGCGTCGGCGACCAGCACGCCGCGCTTCCCGAGCCTTCGCGTCACGTCCCAGGCCGTCGCGAGCGAGACATCGTCGGTGACGGGTGTGCGCACGACCTCGACGAGCGGGAGCACCGCCACGGGGTTGAAGAAGTGCAGGCCGACGACCCGCTCCGGGTGCCGCAGCTGCCCGCCCATCTCCGTCACGGAGAGCGACGACGTGTTCGTGGCGAGCAGGCACGTCTCGGTGACGACGTCCTCGAGCGCCCCGAAGACCTGCTGCTTCACGGCCAGCTCCTCGAACACCGCCTCCAGCACCAGGTCGCAGCCTGCGTAGGCGTCCAGGCCGTCGCCTGCCACGACCGAGCCGGTCAGGAAACGCGCCTTCGCCTCCGGGAGTCGCCCGCGCGTGACGAGCTTCTCCAGCTCCGACGCGATCGAGGCCACCGCCTGCTCGACCCGGTCCGCGTCGACGTCCGTGATCACGACGGGCACCTCGAGCCTGCGCAGGAACAGCGTCGCGAGCTGTGTCGCCATCAGCCCGGCGCCGACCACGCCGACGCGCTGCACCTTGCGCGGCTCGACGTCGGGCACGCCGATGCCGCGCTTGAGGCGGCGCTCGACCACGTCGAAGGCGTAGACGGAGGCCTGCGCCTCGGGGCCCGGAAGCAGGTCGGCGAGCGCGTCCTCCTCCGCCAGGTAGCCCTCCTCGATCGTCCACGAGGCGGCTCCCTCGATCAGCTCGAGCGCGCGATACGGAGCCGGAGCTGCACCGTGCACCTGATCGTCGACGCGGGCCCGCGCCCGGGCGCACACCTCGGCGACGTCGTCGAGATCAGCCGCCGGCTCGCGCTTGCCGCGTCCCTCCTCGACGATCCGCACCAGCTCCTCGAGCGACTCGTCCAGCAGCTCGACCGGCTCGAGCAGCCGATCGGCAAGACCGAGCTCGAACGCCTGCGGGCCGGTGAGCATGCGGTTCTGCTTCAGCGGGTTGTCGACGATGAGCTGCACGGCGGCTGCGGCTCCGATCAGGCGTGGAGACGAGCTGCGTGCCACCCCAGCCGGGGATCAGCCCGAGGAACACCTCCGGGAAGGCGACGTGGCGCACGGACGACGCGATCGTGCGGTAGTCGCAGTGCAGCGCGATCTCGACCCCGCCCCCGAGCGCCGCGCCGTTGACCGCGGCCAGCGTCGGAAAGGGAAGACGGCGGAGGCGGCCGAAGAGCTCGTGCCCGGCCGCGCCGCCGCGCCGGGCCAGCTCCGGCGTGATGTCGGGGAACTGTGTGATGTCCGCGCCGGCCGCGAACACGAGCGGCTTGCCGGTCAGCACCAGGCCGCGCCAGTCGCCGGTCTCGAGCTCGTCGAGCACGGAGGCGAGCGACTCGAGGGCCTCGCGCCCGAACGTGTTCGGCTTCTGCCAGTCCGCGCCGTTGTCGATCGTGACCAGCGCCACCGGGCCGACCCGCGTCGCGACGGGCTGAAGGTGGAACCGGGTGACGGGGTCGCTCATGCCCCGCCTCGTTGGGGCACAGCTCGCCTTGCACTATCCATGCCGGGTGTTCTCCCACAGGAGCGCGGCGCCCATGCCGAGCCCGATGCAGAGCGCGGTCATCCCGTAGCGCACGTCGGGCTGCCGCTCGAAGCCGTCCGCCAGCTGCGCCATCAGCCGCACTCCCGTGGCCGCCAGCGGATGTCCGCAGGCGATCGCCCCGCCGTACGGGTTGAGGCGCGGGTCGTCCGCGTCGACGCCGACGCCGTCGCACCACGTGAGCACCTGCACCGCGAACGGCTCGTTGAGCTCGAACAGGCCGACGTCCTCGACCGAGAGGCCGGCGCGGTCGAGCACCTGCTTCGTGGCAGGCACCGGCCCGAGACCCATCAGGTGCGGCTCGACGCCGACGTAGGCGTAGCCGACGAGGCGCATCCGGGCGGGGAGGCCGAGCTCCGCGGCGGTCTCCTCCGCGGCGAGGAGGCAAGCGGTCGCGCCGTCGGTCAGGCCGGCCGAGTTCCCGGCCGTGACGCGGCCACCCGCCCGGAACGGCGTCCGCAGGCCTGCCAGCCCGTCGAGTGTGGTCTCCGGCCGCAGGAACTCGTCCCGGTCGGCGACCTTCCACCCGTCGCCGGTGAAGACGCTCATCGGCACGACCGTGCGGGCGTACACGCCGTCCGCGTCATCCCAGGCGGCGGCGGCGCGCTCCTGCGACCGGAGCGCGTAGCGATCGGCAGCCTCGCGTGTCAGCTGCGGGAAGACGTCGTGCAGGTTCTCCGCGGTCTGCCCCATCACGGCGGCGCTCTCGTCGATCAGCCGCTCCGCGACGAAGCGCGGGTTGAAGTCGACGTCGTCGCCCATCGGGTGATGGCCCATGTGCTCCACGCCGCCTGCAAGGACGAGGTCGGCGGCGCCCATGGCGATCTCGCCGGCGGCGACCGTCGTGGCGGTCAATGCCCCCGCGCACATGCGGTCGACCGCCATTCCGGGCACGGTGTGCGGGAGGCCGGCGAGGAGCGCGACGTCACGGCCGAGCGTCAGCCCCTGGTCGCCGACCTGGGCGGTCGCGGCGAAGACGACGTCGCCGATCCGCTCCGGCGGCGCGTCGGGGACGCGCCGCAGCACCTCGCGCACCGTCTTCACGGCCATGTCGTCGGCGCGTGTCGTCCAGAAGAGACCGCCCGGCCCCGCCTTGCCGAAGGCTGTGCGGACACCGTCGACGTAGACGACCTCGCGGAGGGTGCGTGGCATGGGCGAGTCTAGAGCGATGCGTTTCGGTCGTGCCCGCATGGATCGGCCGGCTCGGGCAGGCAACAGCCGGGAGCACTCGGGTCGCCTCCGGCGCTGAACGCGCCTCCGGCGAGGAGGGGACACCAGCCTTGAGCGCGGCGTTTCTCGAAGACCTGGCTGCCCCGCGCACTTCGCGGGTGAGGCTGGTGACTTCACACCGCCGGACGGGCGTCAGCCCCGCAGGCGACCCAACTCGAGGCCAACCAAGCCGTGACGGGCGCGGTCGGGTACGACGCCGGTTACGACCGATGAAGGCGCCTCCATCAATCCCAGTCCAGCCGCACGTGCCGGTACCGCGCCCCCTCGAGCAATGCCCTCACCGCGGCGCCTTCGCTCGTGAGCCCGCCGCCCGCCGCCCGATCGTGCATCTCGACGAGCACGTGCCGGATGTGCTCGATCCGGCCTGTCTCCACGAGCCGCCGCAGCACCGGCAGCTCCATCCCCTCGATGTCGAGCTTGAGGAGCGCCACAGGGCGGCCGAGCCGTTCGAGGAAGCCGTCCAGGTCGACGGTCTCGACGGCGACCGAGGTGTCCGGGTCGATGTTTCCCTTGGTTGCAAGGAGCGACGATCCCGTCGCCCGGGCGACCGGGTTCTCGGCCGAGCGGGCGTGGAGGTACAGCGGCGCGGTTCCGTCGGCCACCGCAACGGCTTGCTGCAGACAGTGCACGGCAGGCGCATCCTCGAATCGCGTCTGCAGCACGGCGAACGCGTGCGGGTTTGGCTCGAACGCGTAGATTTCCGCACCGCGTACGGCGAGCACTGCGGTGACCCTGCCGGTGTGGGCGCCGCAATCGAGGGCGACCTCACCTGGTCGAACGTCGCGGAAGATGCGCCGGAACCGGCGCGGCACCGCCGTCGGGCCGGTGAGCCGTTCGCGAATGCGACGGCCGAATGACGTGGGCTCGGGTGACGGGACGCTCAGGGCTCGCCGGCGGCGAGCTCGCGCGAGCGGTTCATGGCCGCCTGGATCGCGTTGAGGAAGGCCGCACGCACACCGGCCGTCTCGAGCTCGCGGATCGCGGCGATCGTGGTGCCGCCCGGCGACGTGACCATCTCGCGCAGCTCGACGGGGTGCATACGCTCGTCACGGAGCTGCTTCGCCGTGCCCAGCATCGTCTGCACGACGAGTTGCGTCGATATCTCACGGGACAAGCCGAGCAGCAGGCCCGCCTCGATCATCGCCTCGGCGAGCAGGGCGAAGTACGCGGGGCCGGAGCCGGACACGGCCGTGACCGCGTCCATCGAGCGCTCGTTCACGCGGACGACCGCCCCGAGATGGGCGAGGGCCTCCTCGGCCAGCGTGACGTGGGCGTCGTCAGCGTGGGCGCCGGCGCACAGTCCGGCGATCCCCTCGTGCACCGTGGAAGGAGTGTTGGGCATCGCACGGCAGACGGGAACGCCCGATGCCAGGTGCCGCTCGATCGTCGCAGTGGGGATGGCCGCGGCGATGGAGAGCACCGTCTGCTCGTCGGAGATCACCGGGCCTATCTCGCCGAGGAGGGCCTCGATGTCCTGCGGCTTGACTGCCAGCACGACAAGGGCGGCGCCACTCGCCGCCTCCTCGTTCGAGAGCGTGGTGTGGATACCGAAGCGCTCGGTCAGCTCGGCAGCGCGCTCCTCGCGCCGGGTCGAGGCGACGATGTCCGCGCTCGTCCGCCAGCCGGAGGAGATCAGCCCGGAGACGAGAGCCTCTCCGATCTTCCCCGCTCCGAGGATCGCGATTCGCCGCCGGTCGACGCTCATGCGAGGGAGTCTACGGGCCGCTACGCGGCGCGCCGCGTGCGCAGGCGTGTGCGGCGCGCGACGTCCGGGTCGGCGCCCGGGACGAGGCCACGCGACCAGCCATGCAGCAGCACCTCGCCGGCGAGGCCCTCCCATCCCGTGTACGGCTCCAGCAGGGTGCGTGTCTCCCACGTCTCGGGCCAGCGTCCCCACAGCGACGCAGCCAGCTTCACGAGAGCGAGGTCGCCGACGAGGCCGTGGTCATAGCGGCCGAGCCCTTCCACGGCGATGACCCCGATCGACCAGGGCCCGATACCCCGTTCGCGGGCGAGACGCGCGACGGCGGCGTCGCCGGGCAGATCGCGGAGCCGCTCGAGGTCGATGCCGCTGACAACCCGGGCGAGCGTCGAGGCCCGATGCTGTGCGAGCCCGTGCCGGCGGAGGTCGAGCGGGGCAAGTTGCGCGAGTGCCTCGCGCGTAGCAACCGCCGAGCCGAGGTGACGGAGGATCGAGCGCTCGATGGCGCGCGCCCGACGCGACTCGATCAGCTGACCGACGACGGCCCGCAGCGCGGCGTGCGCGACGGTGGCCAGTCGGAGCGGCCGGTAGCCGACGAAGGCTCTGGCCGATTGCCCGAGCAGCGGGTCGCGCCCGAAGCGTGTGTGGAACTCGGCGGTGTCGTCGGCGAGCGCCAGCATGAAGCGCGCCAGCTCGAGACCCGCTTCGTCGGGGGCCTGAACGGCAACCCGGCCGTCCCGGCGCTGCCACGCGTGCGCCTCGCCGCTCGGGAGCGGAGCCGTCCAGCGGCCGCTTCGCACCATGAGCGAGAGCCGGTACGGCCCTCGCGGCGTGACCACGTCCTCGACCACCGGCCGAGACTACTCGCCGCGACGGCCACAAGGCACCGTGGCGCGCCGCGGGAGCCGCTACCTTCGCCTGATGCGGCTCGTCGACGCGGTCTCGCTGCGCTCCCGCAGGCGCAAGCTGTCGCTCTTCCTCGACGAGCTCCAGCCCACCCCCGAGACGTCTGTGCTCGACGTCGGCGTGGACGAGGTCGGCTTCGGCGGCCAAGGGGGCGAGGTCGGATGCCGCACCCACAACTTCTTCGAAGAGCTCTATCCGTGGCCGGAGCGGATCACCGGGCTCGGCCTCCACGAGGGCGACGGCTTTCGCGCCGCCTATCCACGCAGCTCGTACGTCCAGGGTGACGCGTGCGCGCTCCCGTTTCCGGACGACTGCTTCGACGTGGTCTTCTCGAACGCGGTCGTCGAGCACGTCGGCGGAGGCGAGCGCCAGCATGCGTTCGTCTCGGAGGCATTGCGCGTCGGTCGGCGTGTGTTCATCACCACGCCGAACCGCTGGTTCCCGGTCGAGCTCCACACGAGGCTGCCGCTCGTGCACTGGCTGCCCGAGCCCGCTGCGCATCGCGCCTATGACCTTGCCCGGCGGCCGTGGGCGAAGGAGAACCACCTACTCGGCTCCCGAGATCTGCGTGAGCTGTTCCCGTGCCCGGTGCGCATCGTCAATCTCGGCATGACGCTCGTCGCGATCGCATGAGCGCGCGCCTCGCCTGGGTGGGCCTGCTCGCGCTCACGGTCGGGCTGGCGGTGCACAACCTCGTCATGGCGCTGGCGTGGGGGGCCGGTGTGCAGGGCTCGGCGCTCGACGTCGTCGCCGCCTGGAAGGACGTGCTGCTCGTCGCGGCGCTCGCGGTGGCGCTGTGGGGTGCCCGACGCATCCCGTTCGATCACTGGGCCGACAGGCTCGCCCTCGCGTACGCGGGCGTCGTCGTGGTGTGGTGGCTGCTGCCTCAGGACTGGCTGGGAGGTCAGGCGACGGCCCGTGGCGAGCTCTATCGCGCTTCGTCACCACCTGCTACCCGTGGGCGCCTACTTCCTCGGCCGCCTCCTCGTCCTGTCCGCGCCGCAGTGGCGCCGCCTCGGAGTCGTGCTCGCGGGACTGGCTGTCGGGCTGGCCGTGTGGACGATGATCGACGTCTACGCGGTGCCACTGCAGTGGTGGCGCGACTCGGGTGTCCCCGGCTGGTATCGAGAGCAGCTCTCGGCTCGAGTACGAGTGCCTCTCGTTCCTGCCCGAGAACTGGATCTTCAACACCGGCGACGAGGGGAACCCGTTGCGCCGGGGTGTCTCCACGTTCCTCTCGCCGCTCGCGACCGCGTACGTGCTCGTGGTCGTGCTGCTCCTCCTCGCGGCGCGTCGGCCGACGCGGTGGAGCGTCGCCGCCGGGGCCGTCGTCTACGCCGGTCTCCTCTGGACGCACACGCGGGCCGCGTTCGCGGCGCTCGCGCTCGGCCTCCTCGTGCTCGCGATCGCACAGCGTCGCTGGAGGCCCGCCGTGCTGGCTGCAGCGTCGGTCGCGGTCTCGGGCGTCTTCCTCGTCGCGTACCCGACCATCGGCCCCTCGACGTCCTACACGGCGACGGAGCTCGCGTGCCTGCGGGACAACGCCGCCGCCGAGGGTGGAACCGGTGGCGCCCTCACGGGTGGCGAGGCGTCCACCGAGAGCCACCTGCGCAACCTGCGCGACGGGATCGAGGTCGTCCTGCGCCACCCGTGGGGCTACGGCCTCGGGAATGCCGGTGTGTCCGCCAAGCGCACGGGCGCCGAGATCCTGGCCGGGGAGTCGACGTACACCGAGCTCGGTGTCGACGCCGGGCTGGCCGGCGCGCTGCTGTTCATCGGCTGGCTCGTCGCGCTGGTGGCCGGCCTCTGGCGGAAGTCGCCGTGGCTCGCAGCTGCGATCGTTGCCACTGCGGCAGTCGGCCTGCAGACAGATGTGATCGGCGTGCACTGGCTTGCGGTTGTGCTGTTCGCTCTCGCCGGCGCGGCACTCACCAGGCCGACGGTCGCTACCGTTTCGCGATGACCATCGATCCGCGTGTCGACATCGGTCACGTCCACCTCAAGGTGGGCGATCTCGACCGGGCGCTCGCGTTCTGGTCGGGCGTGCTCGGCTTCGAGGAACAGGCACGGATTGGCGACACCGCGGCGTTCGTCTCGGCGGGTGGGTACCACCACCACATCGGGCTCAACACGTGGGAGTCGAAGGGCGGCGAGCCGCCACCCCGCGGGACGACGGGCCTGTTCCACGTCGCCGTCCGGTACCCGGACCGCACCACGCTGGCAGACGCCGTGCGGCGAGTGCTCGAAGCGGGGATTCCGCTCGACGGCGCTTCCGATCACGGCGTCAGCGAGGCGATCTACCTACGCGACCCGGACGGGAACGGTGTCGAGCTCTATCGCGACCGGCCTCGCGAGGAGTGGCCGCGGGCTGCGGACGGCACGATCGCGATGGGCACGTGGCCGCTCGACCTGGCCGAGCTGCTGCACGAAGAGCAGGGTTAGAGCCGCTACCCTGATCCCAGAATGCTCGCCCGCCCCGGGGATCTGCGAGTCGCCGCTTTCGCCCTCGTGGCCGCGAGCGTTCTCTCGGTTGGGCTCGTGGCCGTGCGCCCCGATCGGATCGGCGCGTACGACTACCGCCTGCTCGCCTGGAACCTCGCTCTCGCCTGGCTCCCCTTCGTGTTCGGGCTCGTCGTGTACCACGGCTTCCGGGCCGGTCGTGGCGCTCTCTTCCTCGGCAGCTTCGGAGCCCTGTGGCTGCTGTTCCTGCCGAACGCGCCCTACATCCTCACCGACTTCATCCATCTCACCGAGTGGGATCCCGCGCCCGTCTGGTTCAACACGCTGACGCTGACCTCGTTCGCGACCACCGGCCTCGTGCTCGGCCTCGGATCGCTGCTCCTCGTGCACACGGTCGTCGCCGCGGCATTCGGCAGGGTCGCCGGCTGGGCCCTCAGCGGGATGGCGCTGGCCCTGTCGAGCGTCGGCATCTACCTCGGTCGGTTCCTCAGCCTCAACAGCTGGGACGTGCTCGTCGAGCCGCGAGCCGTGCTCGCGCCGATCGCGGCACAGCTTCGAGACGGGCCGTTGCACCCGCAGTTCATCGCCGTGACGGTCGCCTTCATGACCTTCCTCGTGCTGGCCTACCTCCTCGTCTACGCGGTGGCACAGCCCGGTCTCGCACTCGATCCGCACCGACCGGCCCGACGCTGATGCCCAAGGGGTACGCCGAGGGCCCGGCTGCGGAGGAAGCCGAGCGCCGTCGCGACGAGCTGGCCGCCGGCACGACCGACGCCGCGACTGCGACGCGGCTGGCCGTCTACGGCGCGACCGCGGACGATCCCGAGCGCCACTTTCTCGGCTGGGTGGGCGAGGTCGACCCCGACGAGCTGTTCGAGACCGGCGTGGCGTGGGCGCTCACCGTCACGCGCAGGCCGGCCTCCTAGCGTCCACGCTGGCCCCGGACCACCACAGACGTGCCTCGCCTTGCGGCCGCCCAGCGGACGCCTTCGGGGTGTTGCGCGGCCGCCATCCGTGGGAGCGGATGGTGGCCTGCCGCGGGGGTACAGTGTGTGGATCCGGTGACCAAGCCTGTCGAGCACGTCGATCGAGTGATCATCCGCTTCGCGGGTGACTCGGGTGACGGTATGCAGCTCACGGGTGACCGCTTCACGAGCGAGACCGCCCTGCTCGGCAACGATCTCGCCACGTTCCCCGACTTCCCGGCCGAGATTCGGGCCCCGGCGGGGTCGCTGCCCGGCGTCTCCGGCTTCCAGGTCCACTTCGCCGATCACGACATCCTCACGCCGGGCGACCGTCCGGACGTGCTCGTCGCGATGAATCCCGCCGCGCTCCGGACCAACCTGGCCGACCTGCCGAAGGGCGGCACGATCATCCTCAACACCGACGCCTTCAACGAGCGGAACCTGCAAAAGGCGGGCTACGCGTCCAATCCGCTCGAGGACGGCACCCTCACGGACTACCACCTGCACGAGGTGGCGCTCACCTCCATGACGGTCACAGCGCTCAAGGAGGTGGACGGCATCACGGCGCGCGAGGCGGAGCGCTCGAAGAACTTCTTCGCGCTCGGGCTCATGTCGTGGCTCTACCACCGGCCGATCGAGCCGACGCTCGGCTTCATCGACGCGAAGTTCGGCAAGCGACCCGAGATCGCGGAGGCGAACACGCTCGCGCTTCGGGCCGGCTGGAACTACGGCGAGACGTCCGAGGACTTCGCGGTCTCGTACGAGATCGCGCCGGCGAAGCTCACGCCCGGTCGCTACCGGCAGATCACCGGCAACGCCGCGCTCTCGTACGGGCTCATCGCCGCGTCGCAGCTGTCCGGCTTGCAGCTCTTCCTCGGCGCGTACCCGATCACGCCGGCCTCGTCGATTCTCGAGGAGCTCGCGGCGAGGAAGGAGTTCGGTGTCGTCACCTTCCAGGCCGAGGACGAGATCGCCGCGATCGGTGCAGCGCTCGGCGCCTCGTTCGGCGGCGCCCTTGGCGTGACGGCCTCCGCCGGCCCAGGCATCGTGCTCAAGGCCGAGACGGTCGGTCTCGCCGTGGCGCTCGAGCTGCCGCTCCTGATTCTGGACATCCAGCGCGCCGGCCCGTCGACGGGGATGCCGACGAAGGTCGAGCAGGCCGATCTGCTGATGGTGCTGCACGGCCGCAACTCGGAGAGCCCGGTCCCCGTCGTGGCCGCGTCGACACCATCGCAGTGCTTCCACGCGGCGATCGAGGCCGTGCGCATCGCCGTCAAGTACCGCACGCCCGTCTATCTCCTGTCCGATGCGTATCTCGCCAACGGGTCGGAGCCGTGGCTGATCCCCGACATCGACGACCTGCCTGCGATCCCCGTCGAGTTCACGACCAGTCCCAACGACGGTGACACGTTCCAGCCGTACCTGCGAGACCCGGTGACCCTGGCGCGGCCCTGGGCCGTTCCGGGCACGCCGGGGCTCGAGCACCGCATCGGCGGTCTCGAGAAGGAGGACGTGACCGGGAACATCTCCTACGACCCCGACAACCACGACCTGATGGTGCGGTTGCGCGCGCAGAAGGTGGCCGGGATCGCTGCGGACATCCCGGAGCTCGCCGTGGACGACCCGGACGGCGACGCCCGTCTGCTCGTGCTCGGTTGGGGCTCGACGTACGGGCCGATCGGCGCGGCCGTGCGGCGGGTGCGGCAGGACGGCAACAAGGTGGCGACAGCGCACCTGCACCATCTGAACCCGTTCCCACGCAACACGGGCGACGTCGTGCGCCGCTACGAGAAGGTGCTCGTGCCGGAGATGAACCTCGGACAGCTCGCGGGCCTGATCCGCGGCGAGTTCCTCGTGGACGCCGTGCCCTACAACCGTGTCCGCGGGCGCCCGTTCACGGCCGCCGAGCTGGCCGACGCGATCAGCGCCATGGTGGGGCAGGGGTCGTGACCCAGCTCACCTACCGGCGCACAAAGGCCGACACGGTCTTCGTCGCGTGGCGCGGGCGCACCGTCACGACGCTTCGTGGTGAGGCGGGACGGCGCTTCGTTGCTCGCGCCGAAGGGCTCGACGACGAGGGTGTGCAGCTCCTGCTGGCCCAGGTGACCGGAAACTTCAAGCGGGGCAACGAGCGGTGAGCGACAGCGGCAATGGCGGCAGCGGGCTCGTGCAGCTCACCGGCAAGGACTTCAAGTCCGACCAGGAGGTGCGCTGGTGCCCGGGCTGCGGTGACTACGCGATCCTCAACGTGATGCAGGGCTTCATGCCGGAGCTCGGCCTGCGGCGGGAGGACATCGTGTTCATCTCGGGCATCGGCTGCGCGGCGCGCTTCCCCTACTACATGCAGACGTACGGGATGCACTCGATCCACGGTCGCGCGCCGGCGATCGCCACCGGCCTGGCAGCGACACGCCGCGATCTCTCGGTGTGGGTGGTGACCGGCGACGGCGACGCGCTCTCCATCGGCGGCAACCACCTCATCCATGCGCTGCGCCGCAACGTCAACCTCACGATCCTCCTCTTCAACAACCGCATCTACGGGCTCACCAAGGGCCAGTACTCGCCCACCTCCGAGCGCGGGAAGGTGACGAAGTCGACGCCCATGGGATCGGTCGATCGTCCATTCCATCCGCTGGCCGTGGCGATCGGAGCCGAGGCGACCTTCGTCGCCCGCGCGATCGACACCGACAAGCCCGGCACGACCGCCGTATTGCGCGCGGCCGCCGCTCACCGCGGCGCGGCGTTCGTGGAGATCCTGCAGAACTGCAACATCTACAACGACGGCACCTTCGACCACGTCCGCGAGCACAAGGAGAACCGGCTCTACCTCGAGACCGGGCAGGAGATCCGCTGGGGCGACAAGGGCCTCCGGATGAGCCCGGACGGCACTCTCGAGGTGGTCGACGCGACCGAAGGTGGCCTACTGGTGCATCAGCCCGATCGCGACGACCCCGGTCTCGCGTTCGCGCTGGCCCGGCTCACCTTCCCGGCCCTCGGCGCGGTGCCGCTGGGCGTCTTCCGTTCCGTCGAGCGCCCCGTGTACGACGAGGCGGTCGCGACCCAGATCGCAGAGTCGCGCGAGCAGAGAGGTGAAGGTGACCTTGCCGGCCTCCTCTCCGGCGCGGACACCTGGGAGATCTCGTAGGTCGAGGCCCAGCCTCGCCTCAACAGCAAGCGCCAGGCATTGCGGCGCCTCTAGCTTGTGCTCGCCGCGAGGCGTGCGGTGGGCGGCCGCGTGAGCGGTCGTCCACCTTGCAGGGGAGGTGAGCTTGCGGCCGCGGGGGCGGTCGTGCACCTTGCAGGGGAGGTGGGCCTTGCGGCCGCGAAGCGGCTGCCCACCTTGCAGGCTGGGGATGCTTTGCGGCCGCGAAGCGGACGCCTTTAGCTTGTGCTCGCCGCGAGGCGTGCGGTGGGCGGCCGCGGGAGCGGTCGTCCACCTTGCAGGAAGAGTCAGCCGGCTGCGACGAGGTCGACCGAGACGATCGCTTCCGGGCGAAGCAGCCGGTTGCCGATCAGCGGCCAGTCGTCCGACGGTGCGCTGATCTCCGCGATCACGGATCGCGCGAGGCTCAGGGCGCTGTCGCGGCTCGGCGCGGTGCCGACCTGGACGACGTCACCGTCGACGAGGTGAACGACGACACGTCGCAGCTCCGAGGGTCGCCAGTCGGCGAGCTGGTCGCGCGGCGTGACGCGGGTATGGTCGAGCGTTGCCACGAGGCTCTCCTCCGCGTGGGGGCAGGGCCGCCGCACCGCCCTGGTGACACGAGTATGCGCCCGCCGGGCCTCGCGTTTCGTCCCTCGATCGAGTGTTCGTGCCCGCCATGCGCACCACCGACGTCCGGTCTCGGCCGACCGCGCCTACTTTGCGGCCGCGAAGCGGACGCCTTTAGCGAAAGCGGATGCCCACCCTGCCGGGTAGGGGAGCCTAGGAGGCGCGCTGGACGTCGATCGACACGATCGCGCCGGGCCGGACGAAGCGGTCGCCGATCAGCGGCCACTCGCCGACGCCTTCGGCGTTCTCGATCGCGCGAACCATGTCGCGCGCCATCTGCACCGCGGGGTCGCGACCTTCGACACGCCCTAGCTCGAGGTCCTCGCCGCCGTGCATGCGCACCACGACCCGGCGCGTGTCACGTGTGACCTCGTGCGATGTCGTGCGATCGAGCAGCCGCGAGATCGACTCGTCACGCTCCCACCGGCTTCCCTCCGCGGCCTCGTCATCGGGGGCGGTCCCCGGTAGAGGACTGTCCCCAGTCCCTGTGCGCTCGAAGTCGCGGTTGCCGAATGGCGTCATCCTGGCGTGTCCTTCCTGTTCGACCGTTCCCGTCCCGCATCGGCGGCCGCCTCTGGCCGCGACACCCCTCGATCAAGGGACGGCCGGTGTGCGCCACGACCGTGCGGCGACCGAGACGGCGACAAGGCCGATCGTGCCGCCGACCGCGAGCGCGAGCCCCGTGCCCGCCACGTGCGCGAGCCAGCCCGTGAGGAGGCCTCCGAACGGAGCAAGCCCGGCGAACGCGAAGAGGTAGAGCGAGATCAGCCGTCCGCGCAGGCGATCGGGCGCACCGAGCTGGACGAGGGCGTTCGCGCTCGCCGTGAGCATCGTGAAGCACACGCCGATGGCGGCGAGCAGCACCGCGGCGATCCCGGCCGAGTCCACCGCGAGGAAGCGCACGAGCGCAAGTGCCAGCAGGAGCAGGCTGAACCCCGTGGCACCGCCGACGAACGTGCGGTGGCTCGTACCGCGCAGCGACGCGACGGCGAGCGCTCCGGCGAGCGCCCCGGCACCGAAGGCCGCGGAGAGCAGCCCGAACTCGGTCGAGCCGAGGTCGAGGTCGGCAGCGAGCAGCGGCACGAGCACATGGAAGTTGAACCCGACCAGGCTGACGACTGCCACGAGGCCGAGGACGGCGCGCAGCTCCTGGTGACGAGCGACATAGCCGAGCGCCTCCCGGGCTCCGCCGACCACGCCGGTCGCTGACGCACGCTCCACCGGGACCAGCTCGTCCCGCCGCAGTAGCGCGAGTGCGGCCAGCACCGCAAGGAAGCTGATGGCGTTGACGACGAAGCAGACGCCGGTGCCGACGGCGGCGATCAGGATCCCGGCCAGGGCCGGGCCGACGATCCGCGACGCGTTGAAGAGGCCCGAGTTGAGAGCGACGGCGTTCGGCAGCTCGCGGCGCCCGACCAGCTCGAACGTGAGCGCCTGCCTTCCGGGCGCGTCGAACACGAGGATCACGCCGCCGAGAGCCGCTAGCGCATAGACGAGGGGCAGTGAGACCGACCCGGCGAGCGTCACCACTGCGAGGAGCACGGAGACCGTCATCGCGGAAGCCTGTGTTGCCAGCAGGACACGGCGTGTGTCGAGCCGGTCGACGACGAATCCCGCCACCAGGCCGAACAGCGTGAACGGGACGAACCTGCAGAAGACGAGTGCGCCGACCGCGAGCGGCGACCCGGATAGCTCGAGCACGAGCCAGGCGAGCGCCGTGTTCTGCATCCACGAGCCGGCCACGGAGACGACCTGGCCCGTGAAGAAGAGGCGATAGTTGTGGTGCCGGCGCAGGCTGCGAAACGTCCGCGCACCCAGTGCGAATGCGACAGTGCTCACTCCGGCGGCTCGATGAGTTGCCGCAGGGCCGGGAGCACGGCCGATACAGCCTCCAGCTCGCTCGGTTCCAGGAGCTCGAGCCGCTCGGCCAGCCACGTCGTGCGCCCGGTGCGAATGCGGCGCAGCAGCCGCTCGCCCACGGGCGTCACGAGCAACCCGACCCGGCGCCGGTCGTCGGTCGCACGGGCTCGCTCGACGAGCCCCGCCCGCTCGAGCCGATCGACATGACCCGACAGCGCCGGTGGGGAGATCCGCTCGAGCTCGGCCAGCTCCCGCAGGCTCAATCCCGGGCTGCGGCGGATCAGCCACATGAGCGTCGCCTGCCTGGCGGTCACGCCGAACCGCTCGGTCTCCCGGCGGAGCTCGCGTGACAGCCGCAGGACGACGGGCCGCAGCTCGTCAGCGACAGTCGAGGGTGAAACCGTAACGTCAGTAACCATTCGCTTGGTTAAGTATACCTGGATCAACGCGGTTCGTGCCGGGCTCCGCTGCGCATCGAGCCAATAGACTCGCCCGGGGTCATGGATCGCCGTGTGGGAGGGTTGTGTGGCTGAGGAGACGGGGCAATCCGTCGGCACGGCGGTGCTCGGCGCCGGGCCGGCCGGTCTCACGGCGGCCTACCTGCTTGCGCGCAGGGGCGCTCCCGGAGTCGTGTTCGAGGCGGACGGCACCGTCGGGGGTATCGCCAAGACCGTCGTCTACGACGGCTACCGGTTCGATCTCGGGGGGCACCGCTTCTTCACCAAGCTCGAGCTCGTCCAGCGGCTCTGGGAGGACGTCCTCGGCGATGAGCTGCTCCTGCGCCCGCGGCTGTCGCGGATCTACTACGACGGCAAGTTCCTCGCCTACCCGCTACAGGCGAAGGACGTGATCGCGCGGCTCGGCATTGTCGAGTCCGTGCTGTGCACCCTGTCGTACTTCCGTTCGCGTCTCACGAGCCGGCGGCGGCCGCAGGAGTCGTTCGAGGACTGGGTCGAGGCTCGCTTCGGACGGCGCCTCTACGACGCGTTCTTCGGGCCCTACACGGAGAAGGTGTGGGGCATCCCGGGCTCGGAGATCCGGGCGGAATGGGCGGCGCAGCGGATCAAGAACTTCTCGTTCGTGAAGGCGGTGCTCTCCATCGTCGGGCGTGCGCCGCGAGCACGTGACGACGCTGATCGAGCAGTTCCACTACCCGCGCCTCGGCCCGGGCCAGATGTGGGAGGAGTTCCAGCGGCGCACGGAGGCCCGCGGCGTCCCTGTCAGGCTGCATCATCGTGTCGACACGGTGCGGCACCGGGCGGGTCATGTGACCGAGGTCGTCGTCACGCACGAGGACCGGGAGCTGACGGTCGTGGTCGACTCGGTCCTCTCGAGCAT
The DNA here is from genome assembly GCA_963724995.1 of uncultured Actinomycetes bacterium. GTDB lineage: Bacteria > Actinomycetota > Thermoleophilia > Gaiellales > Gaiellaceae > Gaiella. Next base: position 426,632 of record CAVRXC010000005.1, on the reverse strand, counting down.
CCCGCTGTCCGAGCTCGTCCTCTCGCTCGACCCTCCCGCGCCCGCCGAGGTGGTAGCCGCAGCGCGCAGGCTCCGCTATCGCGAGCTGTGCCTCGTCGCGCTCGTGATCGACGGCGAGGACCCATTCCCCGACAACTGGATCTACCTGCACGATCCGGGAACCCGCGCCGGGCGCGTGCAGAACTTCGGCGCCTGGAGCAGCGACATGGTCAAGCCGGGCACGACGTGCCTCGGTGTCGAGTACTTCTGCTTCGAGGGTGACGAGATCTGGGAGATGCCCGACGCCGACGCGGTGCGGCTCGCCACGGACGAGCTGGCCCGGATCGGGCTCGTCGACCCCGACCGGGTGCTCGACGGCGTCAAGGTACGGGTGCCGCGTGCCTACCCGATGTACGACGGCGACTACCGTGAGGCGGTGCTGACGTTGAAGGGCTTCCTGGCCGGCTTCGACAACCTGAAGACGTTCGGCCGCAACGGGCTACACCGCTACAACAACCAGGATCATTCGATGTGGACAGCGGTGCTTGCGACCCTCAACCTGCTCGATGGCACGGACCACGACGTCTGGTCGGTCAACATCGAGGAGTCGTACCTGGAGGATGCCGGCGAGGTGTTGCCGACGGTAGTCGATGTCGACCTCCTCGGCTGAGCCGACCCTGTCGGTCGTCGTCGCGTCGAACGGAGCTCCCGGCGCCTTGGAACGGTGTCTCGCCGCGCTCGAAGGGCAAGTCGACGGCGTCGAGGTGCTCGTCTGCGAGCCGGCGCCGAGCGCCGAGGAGATAGGGCAGCGCTATCCCTTCGCGACGTGGCACGTGCGCGAAGGGGCGCTCGTGCCCGAGCTCTGGAGTGACGGAATCTCCCGCGCAACAGGTGACCTCGTGGCGCTCACGATCTCGCCGATGGTGCCCGACGCGAATTGGATCGCCTCGCTGCGGGCGGCGCTCTCCGTTGGCGACGCGGTGGGCGGCGCGATCGAGCCGGCCGCCGGGCTACGGCCGTCGATCTGGCCGAGTACCTCTGTCGCTACAGCCGGGACATGCTGCCGTTTCCCGAGCATTCGTCGCTCGACCTGCCGGGTGACAACGCGGCCTACCGGCGAGACCGGTTGCAGGAGGTCGACGACAGCTGGCGGGAGGGATTCTGGGAGCCGGACGTGCACCGCGCGCTCGCAGCGCGCGGTGCGCAGCTGCTGCACGATCCGTCGGTGATCGTCCGCATGGGGCGATCCGCAGGAGCGTCGGCGTTCCTGCGTCAGCGACTCACGCACGGGCGCGAGTTCGGCCGCAGCCGCGGGCGGGAGAGTGCCGGCCCCGTCAACCTGGCGCGCGTCGCTGTTGGCTGCGGTCGTGCCGCTCGTCCTGTGGTGCGCACGGCTCGTGAGGTGTTCTCGGCGTCGCCGGCTGCGCGCGCGTCTCGTCGTCGTGCTCCCCCTCCTGATCGCATTCGACGTCGCCTGGGCCATCGGTGAGGCGCGCGGCCATCTCGATGCGCTGCGTGGCCGATGAGCACGAGCCCCGAGCTCTCGGTCGTCGTCGCGTCGGTGAACGGGTTCCCGTACCTCGGTCGCTGCCTCGATTCGCTCGTGCGGACGGCGCCGTGGGCCGAGATCGTCGTCGCCGACTGGACCGACGAGGCGACGCGGGCACGCGTGCGGGACGGGTGGCCGACCGTCCGGCTGCTCTCGTCTGCCGTGGCCGCCAGTGTCCCGGAGCTGCGGGCGGCGGGCATCGCGGCGGCCGGCGCACCCTACGTCGCGTTGATCGAGGACCATGTCGTCGTCCGCGACGGTTGGGCGGCCGGGTCTGCTGGCGCGCCACCGGGAGGGTCATGCGGTGGTCGGCGGGCCGATCGCCAACGCGGTCGATCGGCGGGCCCGCGACCGGGCCGCGTTCTACTGTGAGTACAGCGCGTTCCTCGAACCGGTCGCCGAAGGCGCGGCTCACGACCTTCCCGGCATGAACGTCTCCTACGACCGAACCTCGATCGCCGCGATGCAGGACCTGCTCGACGAGGGTCGGTGGGAGACGTGGCTGCATCCCCGGCTGCGCGAGCGGGGCTTCGCGTTCTGGCTCGATCCGACGCTGACGATCGACCACGCCAAGGACTTCGGGCTCCGTCGAGTTCGTCTCTCAGCGCTTCCACTATGCGCGCGCCTACGCCGGCGAGAGGTGCGCGGTCGCTCGGGCCGAGACGCCTCGCTCTACGCGCTTGGCGCACCGCTCCTGCCGATCGTCCTCGGCCGGCGGATAGTCGCCAACGTCCGGCGCTCGAACGAGGACACTCGCCGGGTCGCCACCGCTGCGCCCCTGGTCGCCCTCTACCTGGCGTGTGGGCCGTCGGCGAGGCGGTCGGCTACGTCGCCGGCGGCGGCGACAGCCTGCACAAGGTGCGGTGAATGGTGCGGGTCGGCGTCGACGCGACGAGCTGGGACAACCGCCGTGGCTACGGCCGCTTCACCCGCGCGGCGGTCGGGGCCCTGGTCGACCTCGACGCGGGCACGAGCTACCTCCTCTACGCCGGGGCCGCTGGCCCTGCGCTCCACCCGTCTGCCGGGGCGCGCCGTGCGCAGGGACGTGGCAACGGCGAGGCGGATGGCGCGAGCCGGTCCCCGCGCGACCTCCTGCGCCTCGCGCGTGCAGTGCGAGCCGACGAGCTCGACGCATTCCTGTTCACGTCGCCGTACACGTGGTTTCCGACCGGCCGTGTCCCCGACCGTGGTCGGCGTCCACGACACCATCTCCCGCGAGCTTCCCGAGCTGGTGCTGCCCCGGCGGCGCGACCGGATCCGCTGGCGCGTCAAGGAGCGGCTCGCGATCCGAGGCGCGGCGCGTCTCTTCACCGTCTCCGAGGCCTCGCGGCAGGCGCTGGCGGCCGCTGCTGTCGAGAGACGAGGCGGCCATCGCCGTCGTCCCCGAGGCGCCCGATCCGGTGTTCCGGCCGCTCGGCGCCGGCGAGCGGGAGGTCGAGCATCTCTGCCGTCGGGGTTGCGGACGACGAAGCGTTCGTCCTCTGTGCGGCCGGTGGCGTCAGCCCGCACAAGAACGTCGAGACGCTGCTCGAGGCGTACGCGCTGCTCGACGCGCCGCCGCGCCTCGTCGTCGTCGGTGCGCTCGACGACGAGGTGTACGCCTCATCGGCGGTGCGGGTGCGTGCACGGATCGGCGAGCTCGGCCTCGACGGCCGGGTCGTCCTACCCGGGCTTCGTGCCGGACGAGATCCTCGCCGCGCTGTACCGGCGTGCTGCAGTCGGTTGTCAACCCGTCGCTTGCGGAAGGCTTCGGGCTGCCTGCCGTCGAGGCGGCTGCGTGCGGTGCTCCAGTCCTGCTCTCGGACCTGCCCGCACACAGAGAGACGCTGGACGGCGCGGCGTGCTTCTTCGACCCGCGCGACGCATCCGGGCTCGCGCGCGCTGCTCGGTGCGCTCCTCGCCGACCGCGAGCGACAACGTGCGGTCGGTGCGGCCTGCAGGTCCGCGGTCGCAGGGTTGTCGTGGCGCGTGGCAGGCGGAACGGTTACGTGACCTCGTGCACGCCGCAGCGGAGGCGCACGCATGCCTGACCACCCGCTCTCGATCTGCATGGTGACCACCTTCTTCCCGCCGTGGAGCTTCGGCGGCGACGCGATGCACGTCTATCGCCTGACGAACGAGCTGGCGCGGCGCGGCCATCAGGTGACCGTGGTGCACTCGACCGACGCGTACCGCCTGTTCGCCTCCGAGCCTGCGGTCGGCGCGTTCCCGATCGAGCCGGGCGTGACCGTCGTGCCGCTCGAGTCGCGTACGGGGCGCGTCGCTCCGGTGTCCACCTATCTCACGGGCCGGCCCGTGTTCACCGCACGCGCGCTACGGCGTGCGCTCGGCGCGGGCTTCGACGTCGTCCACTTCCACAACGTCTCGCTCGTGGGTGGCGCCGGCGTGCTCGGCTACGGCGACGGCGTCCGCCTGTACACGACGAACGAGCACTGGCTCGTGTGCCCCATGCACGTCCTCTGGAAGAACAACCGGGAGCCCTGTGAGCGTCCGCAGTGCATCCGCTGCACGCTGTCGTTCCGCCGACCGCCACAGCTGTGGCGCTACACGGGGCTGCTCGACAGGGCTGCCGCGCACATCGACCTGTTCCTCTCGCCGAGCAGGTTCACGATCGAAGCGCACCGCGCACGTGGCTTCACGAGACCGATGCGCCATCTGCCGCACTTCCTCCCCGTTCGCGACACCGTCGTCAGGGGCGATGTGCCGTCACCGGAGCGCCCCTACTTCCTGTTCGTGGGCAGGCTGGAGCGGCTGAAGGGCGCAGACCGGCTGGTCGAGCTGTTCCGCTCGCTACGACGCTGCCGACCTCCTGATCGCCGGCGACGGCGACCAGGAGGGGATCTCCGGCGTCGTGCGGCAGGCCTGCGGCACGTGCGTTTCCTCGGGCGTGTCCATCCGGACGAGCTACCGGGGCTCTACGCCGGCGCGGTCGCACTGATCGTGCCGTCGCTGGGTTTCGAGGTCTTCGGGCTCGTGCTGCTCGAGGCCTTCGCCCAGGGCACCCCCGCGATCGTCCACGACATCGGCGCACTGCCCGAGGTGATCGAGGACTCTGGGGGAGGCCTTACCTATCGCACCGAGCGCGAGCTCATCGACGCGATGGAGCAGCTCCGCCTCGATACAGCGTTGCGCGCCGAGCTCGGCGCGCGAGGCCGCGCCGCGTGGATCGAGCGCTGGTCGGAGGATCCGCACGTCGCGTCGTACCTCGCCGCGATTGCCGAGGCGCAGGGCCTCTCGCGTCGATGAGCCTGGTTGCGGGAGGGCCGGTCGTGCCGGACGATCGGCTCGCGTCGTGAGCGAGCACGCCGAAGGCCAGGCCTCGCCGGCGGGATCGCATCGCCCCTGGCGGGCGACGGTGCGGAGCTTCTTCACGCTCTTCGCCGGGGAGGGAATCGCGCGGGTCTTCGGTCTCGTCACGATCCTCGTGCTCGCGCGCGAGCTCGGTCCGAGCGGATTCGGGGTGGTCGCGTTCGGCGCCTCGCTGGTCCTGTGGTTCGGCTTCGTCGCGGACGCGGGCACCGAGATGCTGTCCAGCCGGGATGTCGCTCGCGACCCGACGAGGTTCCGTGAGATCGCCGAAGGTGTCGTCGGCCTGAGGATCGTGTTGTCGGTGACGAGCGCTGCGGCAATGGCGCTGGCGGCTGCGCTCTTCGCGCGCTCCGAGGCAAACGGCGAGGTCTACGTCCTCTTCGCCCTCGTGCTGCCGGCAGCGGCGCTGAACCTGCGCTGGATCACCCTGGGCGTGCGAGGCGCCCGCCTGATCGCGGTCGGAAACGTGTCCGGCCAGGCTGCCTTGATGGTCGGCGCGCTCCTCGTGGTCAACGGTCACAAGGACATCGCCAAGGTGCCGCTTCTCTACGTCATCGCCGAGCTGGTCTACGCGGGCGTCATCCTCGCGCTGCTCGTGCCGCGGTTCGGCTTCCTGCGACCGCGCGTCGACCTCGCTCTTTGGCGCTCCACACTCCGCGGTGGCCTCCCACTGATGGTCAGCGCCTTCGCGCGCGGCCTGCTCCTCACCTTCGACCTGCTGGTGATCGGCGTCGTCCTGGGGCCCGCTGACGCAGGGCAGTACAGCGCCGCGTCGAGGCCGATCCTCTTCGTGATCACCGGCATCGGCCTCTTCTTCTTCTCGTTCGTCACCTCCTACAGCGCACTTCAGGGGCGAGAGGCCGCTGCGCTGTTGCGGACGTCGGTCCGGTCGACGGCCATCGGATCGACCGGGGTTGCCGTGCTGCTCGCGCTGCTGGCCGTCCCGCTCGTCGACCTCCTCTACGGCCCTCGCTACGGCGACGCCGCCGGGGTGCTTGCGATTCTGGCCCTGCGGATCCCGCTCACGGCTGTCTCCGCGCCGTTCAACGGTGTCCTTCTGGCGAACGGTCACCAGGTGCTCCTGATGCGCAACAACCTCGTCGCCGCCTTCGCGAGCATGGCGCTCGTGCTGGCGGCTGCCCCCGTCGCCGGGATCGCCGGAGTGGCCGCAGCAAGTGCTCTCGCCATGGGCCTCGTGCTCGCGTTGAACGTGCACTCGTGCCTGTCGGTCGGCGCGATTCCGTCGCTGCGGGATGCCATCCGCGCCGACCGAACGGCACAGGAACCACGGTGAGCGGCTATCCGCCGACGTACTTCGAGTCGTTGGCCGCGGTCGAGGACGACCACTGGTGGCATCGCGGCATGCGGTCGATCGCCGCCGCGCTGCTGGCCGGTCGGATCGAGCGCGGCGGCGCGCTGCTCGACGCCGGCTGCGGCACGGGGGGCTTTCTCTCCTGGGCGGCGGTGCAGGGCTTCTCGCCGCTCGCGGGGGTCGACGTGTCCGCCCAGGCGATCGACGCAGCGCGCGCACGGGTCCCCGCGGCCGACCTGCAGGTGGCACCGATCTCGGCTCTGCCGTTTCCCGATGCACGCTTCGCCGTCGTCGCGTGTCACGACGTGCTTCAGCACGTCGAGGAGGAGCTCGTGGCGCGCTCGCTCGAGGAGGTGCGTCGTGTGCTGCATGCCGAGGGCGCCCTGCTCCTGCGGACGAACGGCGGCTGGCGGCCGCGCCGCGAGCGCTCGGACTGGCGCTGCTACGGCCGCCGCGGGCTCCGCGCCACACTCGCGGCGGGTGGATTCCGCTGCGAGCGGCTCGCGTACGTCAACTGCGCCGGATCGCTCGCGGCACTCGTGAGGGGTCGCGTTCCCCACGCACCAACCGCGACGGGTCACGGCATCCCCGAGCGTCCTCGAGGTCATGGCCGCGCCAGGTACGGGCTGCTGCGGGCGGAGGCGGCGGTCTTGCGCGTGCCGCACGTCACCCTGCCCTACGGCCACACGATCGTTGCTCTGGCCGTCAAGGACAGCTAGGCCAGCACCACGCGCTCGCCGGTTGCGGCGGAGTGATACGCGGCCTCGATCACCCGTAACGCGTCGCGTGCCTCGCGGGCACTCGACGGCGGCTCCTCGTCTCGCTCGAACGCGGCGACGATCTTGCGAAACAGCGTCCCGGTGGCGGGGATGCCGGGGTCACGCGGGTTGCGCGCCAGCGTCTTCCTCCTTGTCCCCTGCTCGATCCAGGCGAGACCCCCGAGCCCGTACAGCAGGCGGATGCCAGGTCGCTGCGCGCGCTTGATCCCGGCTTGCAGAAGGACGCGGCCGCCGTGGGAGGCGCGCAACGACGCCTCCTCGCAATCAGCGCGGAGCTCGATGTAGCGGGTTCCCGCCTTGCAGAGGCGGTCGATCGTGATCTGCGCCAGCCGGCCGCCCGGGAACTCCAGCGTCACCAGGTGAACGGCGTCCGCCTCGCGGGTCGGATCGAGGCCCGCAGAGTGACGTGCGTAGACCGCCTCGGGTGGGCCGCCGTGCAGGGCGAGCAGCAGGTCGACCAGGTGGACGCCGCCTTCGAACAGCGTTCGGTTCGGCATCGCGCGACGCCAGGCGACCGGCTCGTCCCACGGCGTCAGGTCCATCAGCTGGACGACCTGCGTGAACACGAGGCGGCCGTAGTCCTCCCGTGCGACGGCGTCCAACACGGCACGGAAGACCGGCTTCTCGCGGTATTGATGGTTCACAGCGACCCGCTTGCCGGCCGCGTCGGCGGCAGCGATCACCGCATCGGCGTCGAGCACCGTCTCCACGAACGGCTTCTCGCAGATCACGTGCGCGCCTCGTGCGATCGCCTGCAGGCAGAGCTCGCGGTGGGAGCTGGGTGGTGTCGCCACGATCACGGCGTCCGGGTGTTGCTGCTCGAGCAGCTCGGAGAGGGTGGCGAACGTGGGTAGCCCGTTCGCCTGCGCGAACGCGGTGCGTTGCTCCTCGGAGAGATCGCAGCCGCCCACCACCTCGGCGCCCGGGACGGTGCCCAGGGCGGGGATGTGGAACGCGCCGGCAGCCCACCCGAGCCCTGCGATCCCGAAGCGCATGGGCGCGAAGGCTACCTCTGTCGCGACACCGGCCTGGGTCCTCGCTACGTTGGCGCCGGTGCGCGCATCACGAGGCCCTCGCGAGCCTTCCGGCGACGTCACGCGCCTGCCGGCGTGGCTGCGGGTCGTGCTTGCCGTCGCCGGTGTGACGGCCCTCGTGGGCGCGCCCTTCCCGTCGAGCACGCCCGTTGGGGTGGCGCTCGCCGTCGAGGGGGCGCTCCTGGTGCTGGTTGCAGCCTGGGGCCGCTTCCATCGCATCCCCGCTTCCGGGCTGCTGGGGAAAGCGCGACCCGAGCCCGATGGGCCCGGCGGCGACGTCGACGGGCGCACTGCGATCTGGGCTCTGGCCGCGATCACGGTTCTGGCCGTCGTGCTGCGCCTCGTCGGGCTCGACGGAGACCTCTGGCTCGACGAGATCGTCACGGTCGACGACTACGCCGACCAGTCGCTGGGGACGATCTTCTCGTCGTACGAGGCGAACAACCACCTGCTCAATTCCGTCCTCGTCCACGTGTCCATCGGTGCCTTCGGGCACGAGGAGTGGGCCGTACGGCTGCCGGCGCTCGTAGCGGGCGTGCTTGCGGTGCCGGCGATGTACTGGGTCGCTCGTGGCGTCTTCCGACGCCGGCCGAGCCTGCTCGCCGCGCTCGCGCTGGCCGTCGCCTACCACCACGTCTACTTCTCGCAGAACGCGCGGGGCTACGCCGCGTCTCTCCTGTTCGGGCTGCTGGCGAGCGGGCTGCTCGTCCGGGCGCTCCGGAGCGACGCTCTCCGGGCCTGGGCGCTCTACGTGGCGACAATCGCACTCTGTGTCGTGGCGGTGCCGACGGGCGGCTTCGTCCTGCTCGGCCACCTCTGCGTGGTGGGAGTCGCGCTCGTCGTCGTGTGGCGCCGCCGCAGCCCGGCCGGCGCCCGCCCGTTGCTGGTGCGGGCGGCGGGCGCGTACGTCGTCGTCGGTCTCGTGCTCGTGCAGGCGTACGCGCCGGTCGTCTCGGACGCAGCGGGTGTCGCGGAGGACGCGTGGAGCCGGCCCGAGGCAGGCTTCGCACCGCTCTCGCTCGACTTCGCCCGTGGCCTGCTGGACGATGTCTCGGCTCGCGGCCCGCTGGCGGCGGTAGCCGCGTCGGTCGCGGCTCTTGCCGGGCTCATCGGGCTCGTCTCGCTGGTGCGCCGTGACGTGGCGCTCCTCGCCGCCCTTGCCCTTGGCCCGCTGCTCAACACCGCGTTCGTCGTCGCGCGCGGGCTGGTGTTCTCGCCGCGCTTTCTCGTTGCGCTCGTCTTCCCGGCGTTGCTCGTAGCGGTGGAGACGGTGCGTGTGCTCGCACGCTGGGTTGGGGCACGCCGCGGCCGGCGGCCGGCCTGCGCGGTCGAGGTCGGCGGAGCGCTGTTTCTCTGCGCAGCCCTGGCATTGCCACTCACCGCGTACTACGGGGTGCCCAAGCAGCCCTACCGGGAGGCTGTTGCCAGCGCGATCGCGGCCCGGCAGGGTGGCATCGTCGTGGCGGTCTACACCGCCCAGGCCGGTGTGCGCTACTACGGTGTCGAGCACGCCGAGGGCGCGCCCCTGATCGAGGGTGACACGATTCGGTATGCGCGCACTGCCGCTGCGCTCGAGGGCATTGAGCGGATGGCGGATGGCCGGCGCCTCGTGCTGGTGACGACCTTCGAGCGCGCTCTGCGCGTCGGACAACCCCGGCTCGATGCGCTGGTGCGATCCGGCTGGCGGCCGGCCGCCACGTTCCGCGGCAGCGTCGGCGACGGCGACGTAACCGTCTGGCTGCCCGCTTAGACGGCTCTCGGATCGTGCGACGTGAGCACCGTCACCTGGTGCTCGACGCACCACGCGGCGAGGTCCGGCGCGACCGCCGCAAGATCCGCGGGATCGTGGCTGAGGTCGCCCGCGAGGAGGTAGCGCTGAGACCCGGTGTCGACGAGCAGCGACACGTGGCCTGGTGTGTGCCCGGGCGTCGGAACGATCAGCATCGAGCGGTCGCCCGCGACATCGTGCGAGCCCGCGAACGGGCCGACCGCGGGCCCCGTCGGCTCGACGAGCCGCGGTTGGATGCTCTCGGGCCAATGCTGCGGGAGATACCCCCGCAGCCGCCCGCCGACGCCGGTTGCGCGGCGCCACTCGGTGCCGGAGACCAGCACCTCGGCCCGTAAGAAGCTGTCGATGCCTCCGACGTGATCCGTGTGGAGATGGGACAGCACCACCCAGCGCACCCGTGACACGTCGAGACCCGCCCGGGTCAGTTGCGACGCAGCCTCGTCGCCCTCGCTCAGCTCGAAGCGCGCGAGGCGCAGGAAGGGATGCCAGCGCGGCAGGTACCCCGGCCGCGAGGCGCGTGCAGCTTGCCCGGCGTCGAACACGCAGAGACCCGCCGGGTGCTCGACGACGAAAACGTTGACCGGGAGCGTCTCGTCGCTCCAGCCGCCGGGGAGATAGCGCCGCGGCCCTCGCGCGGCGTGCTTCCCTCGCACCACGCCTGTGGTGAAGGCCAGGATCCGCATCAGGCGGCTTGTGGCCGGTGGCGCCGCCACGTCGCCGCCGCAAGGAGCCCGAGCGCGAGGGTCGGCACCAGTGTCAGGAAGCGGTAGACGAGCACCGCCGCGACCACGGCGGCATTCGACCCGCCGAACCCGACCAGCAATCCGGTCAGGCCGAGCTCGATGATCCCGATGCCCCCGGGTGTCAACGGCAGGACGCCGAGTATCCGCACGAGCGACCAGGCGGCGAACGCTTCCACGGCCGACACCTCCGAGGCAGGCACGTCCAGTGCGCGCAGACAGGCGATCAACACCACGAACACCGTGAGATGACCGGCGATCGTGGACACCGTGAGCACGTGCCAACGGCGGCTGACGATGGACGTTGCCGCGTGTCGGAAGCGGACGAACGCCGATCCGTCCCAGCTCACCGGGCCACGCCGGATCAGCCCCAGTACTCGGTTCCCGGCACGCGCCGCCGCGTCCCCGACGCCGCGCGCGAGGCCGTCGGTCGACAGCGCGAGCGTGAGACCCGTGACCACCACCACGAAGGCTGCGAAGCCGGCGATCGCCACTGTCGTGAGCAGCGGGTTTCGACCGCCGCTGAGCGTGAGCAGGACGAGTGCGACCGCCGGAAAGCCAAGGTTTGCGAGTTGGTTCCAGACCCCGGTCAGCGTCACGGCCGTCGCCACCGGCTGTTGAGCGAAACCCCAGCTGCGGAGCATCCCGTACGAGCCGGCGATGCCGACCGCCGCCCCACCCGGGACGACGATCGAGAGGGCGGTCGAGGCCTGCGTCATGGCGAGGGCCTGGCGGAAGCCCAGGCCCGGCAGCGCGGCCATCCACGGCGGCGCGAAGGTCACGATGTTCAGCGCGGTGACCGCGACCAGCACGGCGAGCCACTGCCAGGAGAGCTCTTTCACGACCTCCCAGACATCGCGGTAGGACGCGATCTGCGGCAGCACGAACACGAACGTCGCTGCGGCGATGGCCACGCCGGCCGCCGCAGGCAGCCAGCGCTTGGCTGCCTTCCCTCGCCCCGGCGTGGAGGCCGGAACTGCCATCAGCCCGGCGCGGTTCCACCGCCGGCCGCGAGGGCCTTGGCGACCGTGCGCAGGTTCTCGTGCCACACGTCCTCGGGTGTCGGCGGGAGGATGTCGTCCCAGATAGCGGCGAAGCTCCCGACCAGCTGCGGCAATCGGGCGGGGCGGGCCATGAACCACCAGTGCAGGTGCTCCGAGCCGTCACCCCAGCGGCATACGTGGACGCGGCCGACCTCGCCGACCGAGTGCACGGCGGCCTCCACGCGGTGGATCAGCGGCCCGAGCTCGGCCGCGAGCTCCGGCGGGAGGTCACCGAGGTCGTGATGTGCGCGCGGGTACAGGATCACGATCACCGGCAGCCCCGACGGCTTGGGTAGCGGCCCGACGAGCCAGCGCTCGTCGTGCCAGATCGCGCCGTCGAGCCCGGCGTCGCAGCGCCAGCAGTCGACGCCGTCTGCGCCCCGTCGGGGCGGCTCCTGCTTCACGGGTGGCAGCAGCGGACGCGCGCGGAGGTCGCCGTCGAACGGGAACGTGTCCCACTCCTCGACGGGCGGCATCGCCAGGCGGCCGTCGGAGTCGGCGGCGGTGAGGGCGCGCGCGTAGATCTCCTCTGAGCTCTCCGGCATGGCGGCAGCCTAGTCGCGCGGAGTGCCGCCAACGGTGGTGTCTGACTGAAGTCAGACACCTGACAGAGAGCCCGCCGTGGGCCGGCTCCGCCTCTAGCTGCTGCTCTTGGGCTCGGCCTCGAGCTTGTAGCCGACGCCGTAGCGTGTCTGGAGGAAGGTGTGGCGCGACGAGCGCGAGTCCACCTTCTCGCGCAGCTTGCGGACGAACACGTCGACCGTCCTGTCGCGATGCGACGCTCTGCGACCCCACACCCGCTGCAGGAGCTCGTCGCGGGTGAGCACGCGGCCCTCGTCGAGCGCGAGCGCGTAGATGAGGCGAAACTCGGTCGGCGTCAGGTCGGCGCTCGTACCGTCGACGTACGCCTGCACGTTGCGCGGGTCCAGCCGGAGCTCCTCGATCACGATCTCGTCCCCGCGGCGCGGGTCCTGCGCCCGGGTGCCGCGTCGCGCCGCGGCACCGACGCGGGCGGCGAGCTCCTTCATCGAGAACGGCTTCACGAGGTAGTCGTCGGCTCCGATCTCCAGCGCGTGCACGCGGTCATGCTCGGTGCCACGGGCGGAGACGACGACGATCGGAGTGCCGATCCCTTCACCCCTCGCCTGCTCGATCACCTTCCAGCCGTCGAGACCGGGGAGCATCAGGTCGAGGACGCAGACGTCGGGCCGCTCGAAGCGCAGACGTGCCAGTCCGGTCTCGCCGTTGGCGACCCCGACGGCGTCGAAGCCGGCCGCCTGGAGGTGTCGGGCCATCCCCTGGGCGATCACATCGTCGTCTTCGATGATCAATACCTTGGCCACCACTCGGGAATGATGACCAGCCCCCGGTCGCCCGGGGGCCGTCAGGTGGTCACCAACCGGTATCCAACCGGTGAACGAGCGGCCCTTGGCTCGCGCGGCAAGCCCCGGTCAGGTGGGCTCAGCTCGAATGGGAGTCGCTCTCGTCCGTCTCCTCGGCGGCGGTTCCGCGAGTGACGTACTTGACCGTCTCGCAGCCGAGGATCGTGGTCAGATCCTTCTCTGCGCGCCGCACGATGGCGACGTCGTTGCCTGACCCGCAGTCGAGGGTGTCGGGCTGCCGGTCGCGCGCCAGCGCGTGCAGCCGGTCGTCTCCGTCGTCCCCGTAGATGGTGTCGGCGCCCCAGCCGCCGTACACGCGGTCCGGGCCGTTGTCACCGTGGACGGTGTCTGTGCCGCGGCCACCGCCGACCAGGTCCGCGCCGTCGCCACCCGAGACGGTGTCGTCTCCATGGCGGCCGCGCACGACGTCGTCGCCGTTTGCGCCCTGGACGGTGTCATTGCCAGGCCCGCCCCAGACGCGATCGTTCCCGTCACCGCCGTCGGCGGTGTCGTTCCCCGCCCCGGAGCGCAGGACGTCGGCGCCGTCATCGCCCGTGAGTGTGTCGTCGCCGGCGAAGCCGTGGATGAGGTCGGCACCGTTCGTGCCCGTGAGCGTGTCGTTGCCTGGTGTGCCGTTGATCACCGCCGCCGCAGCCACAGCTGCTAGCGCCAGCGCCCCCACCGCGACGGCGCCGAGCGTCAATGCCTTCGTCTTCATTCCATCCCTCCCTGTCCTTGCACGTCGGACTGTCTGGCTCCATTCACTCCGACCGCCGTGAAGAGCCCGTGTGCAGCGGGAAAGCCCGAGGCTAGGGTTCGGTTAGGACTTCGTGAGCGGCTAGAACTCCGTGAGCATGGATGCGGACGCAAGACGAGGGCGTGTGCTCCTGGAGGAGAGCCGGGAGGCCGTCGTCGTGCTGGACGACGACGACGTCGTTCTCGTCGCGGGGCGACGGGCACGCCAGTCGATTCCGGATCTCGTCGAGGGCGCACCGATCCCCGACGGGTTGTTGTCCGGCGACCGCGGTGTGGTGCCGCTGATCGTCCCGTACGAGATCGACGGCAGGCGCGAGCGGCTCGTCTACCTGAGCCAGGTCGGCGACATGACTGCCTACGAGGAGCTGCGGACGGGGTTCACGGCTGCCGTTTCGCACGAGCTCCGTACGCCGCTCGCGAGACTTCTGTCACTGCTCGAGTTGGCCGCCCTTCCAGGGGAGGATGTCCACGCACTGGTCGAGCAGGCGCGGGCCGAAGTAGAGCAGGTGCGCGAGCTGATCGACGAGGTGCTCTTTCTCTCGGAGCTCGAGTCCGGATCGCGGGTGGTCTCACTCGGCACCGTGGCCGTCCGGCCCGAGCTCGATGCAGTCGCTGACCGAGCTCGAAGAGCGCGCCTCACGTGCCGGCGTGTCGCTTGCCGTCGAGGGCGATCCAGGCATCGAGCTCGAGCTGCGCCCACGGATGCTCCGCGTGATCGCGCAGAACCTCGCCGAGAACGCGATCCGCTATGCCGGACCGGACGCTGCCTTCACGCTCGCTGTGGAGCGGACGCCCGAAGGCGTCGTTCTTCGCGGGACGGACGACGGCGTCGGCGTCGCCGAGGAGGAGCTGACCAGGCTGTTCGAGCGGTTCTATCGCGCCGACCAGGCCAGAGCGTCACGTGGCACCGGGCTGGGGTTGGCGATCGTGAAGCACGTCGTCACGCAGGCCGGCGGCCAGGTGGAGGCGCGCGGCGGCCGCGGCGCCGGGCTCGAGATTCGCTGCGTGTTCCCGGCATCCGGCACTGCGGCTGCCTGAGCCGCCTCGACGGGGGTTCGCTAGTTCACCAGTTCGAAACGAGATCTTCACCAGCCCGCCCCCCACGTCGCAGATGGCTGCCGGGAGACTGGCCCAGGTGAGCGAGACAGCCTTCGCGCCTCAAACCATGGCCACAGGCATCGATCCGACGAAGATAGGTGAGCTGGCAGTGAGCTCCGACGACGGGCGGGGCAGAGAGGTCGTGTTCACCGTCTCTGGGTTGTCGGTGACCTACAGCGGCGCCCTTGCGCTCAAGGACGTGACCATGGACGTGCGGAAGAACTTCGTCACGGCGTTCATCGGCCCGTCCGGCTGCGGCAAGTCGACGTTCATCCGTTGCTTCAACCGGATGAACGACCTCGTCCCGGGCGCTCGCGTCGACGGCGAGGTGCTGTACCACGGCCGCGACCTCTACGCACAGAAGGTGGATCCCGTCGAGGTGCGGCGGCGCATCGGCATGGTCTTCCAGAAGCCGAACCCGTTCCCGAAGTCGATCTACGACAACATCGCCTTCGGCCCCAAGGTGCTGGGCATGAAGAAGAACCTCGACGAGCGGGTCGAGCGAGCTCTCGTCCAGTCCGCTCTGTGGGACGAGGTCAAGGGCCGTCTGAAGGACAACGCACTCGGTCTCTCCGGCGGTCAGCAGCAGCGCCTCTGCATCGCGCGCGCGATCGCGGTCGAGCCCGACGTGATCCTCATGGACGAGCCGGCCTCCGCGCTCGACCCGATCTCGACCGCACGCATCGAGGATCTGATCCACGAGCTGAAGCGCGACTACACGATCGTGATCGTGACGCACAACATGCAGCAGGCCGCGCGCGTCGCCGACATGACGGCGTTCTTCAGCGTCGAGGTGCGCGAGGACGGCACCGGCCGGCACGGGATCCTCGTCGAGCACGCGAAGACGACGACGATCTTCACGAACCCGGGCGACAAGCGCACCGAGGACTACGTGACGGGTCGCTTTGGCTGATCCCATGGCCCGGGTCGAGTACCAACACACCCTCGATTCGCTCGAGGCGAGCCTGCAGGAGCTGGGCGCCGTCGCCCTGCGCGCCGTGCGTGGCGCCGTCGACGCGCTCCAGTCGCAGGACGTCGAGCTCTGCGACGAGGTGATCATCTTCGACGACGAGGTCGATGACCGCTATCACGCGATCGAGAAGTCGATCGAGCTGATCATCGCCCAGCAGTCTCCTGTAGCGACCGACCTCCGGCTCGTGCTCGCGGTGCTGCACAGCTCGATCCACCTGGAACGGATCGGCGATCAGGCGGTCACGATCGCGAAGCTGACAAAGCTTTCCGCCGGCCTCGAACGAGGACACGATCTCGTTGAGGGGTTGCGCGACATGGGCGACCGCGCCGAGGAGATGGTGCGCACCGCGCTGGACGCGTTTGCTGCCCGTGACGTCGAGCGGGCGCGATCGCTCGTCGACCTCGACGAGCTGATCGACCGCACGAACCGACGCGTCGCCGACAAGGTGCTCGAGCTGACCGGTTCACCCGAGGCCGCAGAGTGGGGCATGCGCATGATCGTCGTCGCGCGCTGCATCGAGCGGATCGGCGACAACGCCGTCGACATCGGCGAGCAGACCGAGTTTCTCGTCACCGGCGAATTTCACGAGTTTTCCGACGCGTCGCACTGATGCCGCGGTGTTCACCACTGTGTCACCAGTTGTCCACCGCGACTCAGCCCACGCCGGGCTGGAGCGGCGTGATTCTTCCCGGCGGTAGGCCCCGGGGTCTCGAGGGGCGTCCGTCCTGTGGACACGAAGTACGAAGGGAGAGGTACCTCCGATGAAGAAAGCACTCGCACTGGCGCTCATTGTCACGAGCGCTGTCGCACTCGCGGTCGTCGCGGGGCGGGCCGAGGCCGTGCCGGCGAAGCAGACGGCAGGCTCTCTGACCGGCGCCGGCGCGACATTCCCGTTCCCGCTCATCTCGAAATGGATCCCTGCAGTCGGTTCGGCGCTCGGGATCCAGATCACGTACGCCTCCGTAGGGTCGGGCGCCGGCATCGCCCAGGTCACCGCGCGCACCGTCGACTTCGGTGCGTCGGACGCGCCGCTGTCGCCGGATCAGGTGACGGCCTGCAAGGGCTGCGTGACGATCCCGTGGGCGCTTGCCGGGACGTCCGTCCCGTACAACCTGCCCAGCGTGAGCGGCCGTGTGCGGCTCAGCGGACCGGTGATCGCGAACATCTACCTCGGCACGATCACCCAGTGGGACGATCCGGCGATCAAGGCGCTCAACCCGAGCCTGACGCTGCCGAGCACCAAGATCACCCCTGTCTACCGCTCGGACGGCTCGGGCACGTCGTACAACTTCACCGAGTACCTGTCCTCCGTCAGCCCCAATTGGAAGAGCAAGGTCGGCTTCAACACGACCGTCAACTGGCCGACAGGAGTCGGCGCTCGCGGCAGCTCCGGCGTCGCGGGGGTCGTGACCAAGACGGAGGGTGCGCTGACCTACATCGATGCCGCCTACTCCATCAAGAACAAGCTCCGCATGGCGGCGATCAAGAATCGCGCCGGCCAGTACACCCTGCCGGGCCTGAAGAACGTGGCGGCGTCGCTGTCGACGCTGCCGAAGAAGGTCACCCAGCTCTCGCAGCTGAAGATCGTCGACCCGCCGAAGACGGCCGGCAAGGCCGCGTATCCGATCTCGACGTTCACCTACGTGATCGTCCCGACGAGCTCGGGTGACAAGGCAGCCGACCTCCGCAAGTTCGTCTACTGGGCCGTCACGCAGGGGCAGAAGTTCGGTCCGCCGTTGTTCTTCCAGCCCTTGCCCGTGCAGGTGCAGGCCTTCGCGTACCGCGAGATCAAGAAGATCCAGTCGTAGGTAGCAGGTTCCTGCCGGATGACGTCCACACCGTATGAGCCCGTGACGCCGGAGAGCGATCTCCGGCGTCACGGCATCCGGGTCGGAGACGTCGCGTTCCAGGGCCTGGCCATTGCCGCCTCGTTGGCGGCATCGGGGCTCCTCTTCTGGATCGCATTCAAGGTGATGGACCTTGCCTGGCCTGCGATTCAGGAGTTCGGGCTCAGCTTCATCTGGACGGAGGCCTGGGATCCGGTTCAGAACGTCTACGGCGCGCTTGCGTTCATCTACGGGACCGTCGTCACGTCGGCGATCGCACTCGTGCTCGCGACGCCGATCTCGATCGCGATTGCGCTCTTCCTGACGGAGATCGCGCCGCGGCGCATCGCGACGCCGATCGCGACCATGGTCGAGTTGCTGGCCGCGATCCCGAGCGTCGTGCTCGGGCTGTGGGGCATCCTCGTCTTCGGCCCGTGGGTGGCCGCGAACCTCGAGCCGTGGCTCGAGAGCACACTCGGGTGGATCCCCGTGTTCTCCGGCGAGCCTTCGCAGGCGGGCATCTTGCCCGCCGCGCTCGTGCTCACGATCATGATCATCCCGATCACGACCGCGATCTGCCGTGAGCTCTTCTCGCGAACTCCGAAGGATCTGATGGACGGCGCCCTGGCTCTCGGGTCGACACGTTGGGAGTCGATCCGCGGCGTCATGTTCTCCTACGCCGCGCCGGGCATCGTCGCGGCCGTGCTCCTCGGCCTCGGCCGTGCGTTCGGCGAGGCGATCGCAGTCACGCAGACCATCGGTAGCGGAAACTCCATCCCGACATCGTGGTTCGAGCCGGGTGACACGCTCGGGGCGCGCATCGCCGCCCAGTACCAGGGCGTGACGAGCGAGCTGCAGGCAGGCTCGCTCCTCTACCTGGCGGCCATCCTGATGGTGATCTCGCTCGCCACCAACATCGCCGCGCAGATCGTGGTCACGCGGTTCGAGAAGGCCCGGAGGGCAGTATGAGCGTCACGCCCGGACCCGTCGACCCGTTCGACGTCACCGTCCAGTCGAATGGGCTGCGAAGGCGACGCCTCGTCGAAAAGGGATTCGGCGTCGCCGCTTGCCTGTCTGCCTGTATCGCCGTCGGGATCCTGGCTCTCGTCCTCACCACCGTCCTGTTCAAGGGGTTGAGCCAGCTCAAGCCGAGCTTCTTCACCGAGCCGCGGCCGTTGTTCGGTGAGGAGGGCGGGATCGCCGATGCGCTCCTCGGCAGCGCGATCATCGTCGGCATGTGCATGATCATCGCCATCCCCGTCGCCGTGCTCGTGGCGATCTACATGTCCGAGTACGCCCGTCCCCGCGTCGCAAAAGGGCTGCGCATCGTGCTCGACGTCCTGAACGGCGTCCCCGCGATCGTGGTCGGCATCTTCGTGTTCGGCATCCTGGTCGTCGGGCACGGCCAGAGCGCCGTCTACGGCGCCGTGGCACTCGCGATCCTGATGCTGCCGATGGTCGCCCGTGCCACGCAAGAGGTGCTCGAGATCGTGCCGCGCAGCCAGCGTGACGCGAGCCTGGCGCTGGGAGTCACCAAGTGGCGGACGACGTGGAACATCATCCTGCCGAGCGCGATCGGGGGCATTCTCACCGGTGTCGTGATCGCAGTCGCACGCGTGGCGGGCGAGACGGCGCCCCTTCTCTTCACCTCGTCGATCGCTGCCAATCAGGTCTCGGCAGACGTCTCGCAGGCGCTGCCGACGCTCCCGGTGGCGATCTTCGCCTTCTCGGAGTCGCCCGATCCGAACGAGCAGGCGGCGGGTTGGGCGGCGGCGCTCGTGCTGATCGCATTCGTCCTGGTGATGAACATCCTCGCGAAGATCTTCGCAGGCCGAAAGCGGCGTAGCCTCGAAGGGATGTAGCGCGCTAGCGGGCATCCGGCCGAGCGGAGGATAGGAGACAAGCCGTTCTCGTCGCCACGTTCGCACGATCGGGACAAGTGTGAACGCGAATTCTCACTACGCTGAGAGGTGTGCGCCACGCCGTCGAACGAGAAGTGAAGCTTGCCCCACGCGACGGCTTCGTGCTGCCGACGCTCGGCGAGCCCCTGCCGACGCGCGTCTTCGTATCGACCTACCACGACACCACGGACCTGCGTCTCGCACGACACGGCATCACGTTCCGTCACCGGCTCGAGGACGGCGGCGGACTATGGCAGCTCAAGCTGCCACACGGAGCGCATCGCATCGAGCTGGAGCAGGCGGGGCCTCCTGCACGGCCGCCGCACGAGATGACCTCTCTCCTCGTTGCCCATCTGCACGGGCGCGAGCTCGTCCCCGTCGCACGTCTGCGGACGCGCCGAGAGGGGTTGCGCGCAGCCGGCGCCGAGATCGTCGAGGACAACGTCACCATCCTCAACGGCGTCCATGTCGTCGGCCGTTTCCGCGAGCTCGAGGTGGAGCTGCTCGAAGGGGACGAGCGCACCCTGCGGCGCCTGGAGAAGGAGCTTCGTCGGGCGGGGGCCGAGTCGAAGCCGCTGCGGCCGAAGCTGTTCCGGGCGCTCGATCTGGCCGAGGTGCCCGAGCCGGTCGCGATCCCGAAAGGCGCGCCGCCGCTCGAGGCGCTCGCGCTGGCGCTCGCCGAGCAGCACAGGCGCATGCTGCTCCACGATCCGGGCACCCGCCTCGGCGCCGACGCCGAGGACCTCCATCAGCAGCGGGTCGCCACGCGCAGGTCGCGCGCGTTTCTCCGTGTGGCGCGGCCGCTCGTCGATCGGGCCTGGGCTGAGTCGCTTCGCGCCGAGCTCGGCTGGCTCGGGTCGGCACTGGGGCCCGCGCGGGACGCGGACGTGCAGCTCGAGACGATGTCTGCGGAGGTCGCTTCGCTCGGCCAGGACGCCGCCGGCGCGAGCGGGCTCCTGGCAGAGCTCGAGACGGGCCGCGACGAAGCCCGAGCAGCGATGGTCGAAGCGCTTTCGAGCGAGCGCTACCTGGATCTGCTCGCGAGGCTGGACGCGATCGAGCCCGGCGCGATCCCCCCGAGCGGCAAGACCGGGACGCTCGCCTCGGTGTGGGCGGACGAGCGACGGCGCACGCGTCGTGCATCCGCGACGCTCCGAGACGACGCTCCGGACGACGAGCTGCACGCATTTCGCATCCGCGTCAAGCGCCTGCGGTATGCGACCGAGCTGGCTGCGCACGAGCTCGGAGTCAAGCGCGCCGACCACGTCGTCGCTGCGGCCAAGCACGTCCAGGATGTGCTCGGCGAGCACCAGGACGCCGTCGTCGCCGAGGAGCTGGTGCGTGCGTGGTCGGCCGACGACGCGGCAGGCGGGGTCTCGGCCGGTCGGCTGATCGAGCGGGCCAGGCGGCGTCGTGCGGACGCGCGGGCCTCGTGGCGCGGCGCGTGGCGGCGCCTCGAGCGCCGCGCGCGGGCGATCGAGCTGTGACGCCTGTCGTCCGGGCGGCCGGCGGCGTGGTGCTGCGGGACGGGCCGGGCGGCCGCGAAGTGCTGCTCATCCACCGGCGCCGCTACGGCGACTGGACGCTGCCGAAGGGCAAGTGCGATCCGGGCGAGCCGGACGTGGACTGCGCAGTGCGGGAGGTGGAGGAGGAGACCGGTCTCGTCTGCGAGCTGCTCGACGAGGTCGGATCGACCGAGTACGTCGACGGCAAGGATCGGCCGAAGCAGGTGCGCTACTGGGCGATGCGCGTCGTCGGCGGCGAGCTACGCCCGGCCCCACCGGAGGTCGACGAGGTGCTCTGGGTGCCGCTCGGCCAGGCGCGCAAGCCTGCTCACCTACGAATACGACGCGGCGCTTGTGCGCCGCCACCCTTGACAGCGACTGCTTCGAGGGCAACTACGCCGTCAGGGCCTACCATCCACCCTGACGAGCGGTTGAGCGTGTCCATGCCTGCGTGCCCGCCTGCACGCTGTCCCAGGGACTTCCAAGGGGTGGCGTGTAGGAGAGGTCGAGGTCGCTGATGGCGTCGACGGACATTCTGTTGAAGATCGCTGTTGCGGCGATGTCGATCCGCTTGGCGATTTGACTTGTCAGATGTCCAAACAGCTGCACGCCGAGGAGTCGGCCGGTGCGGCGGTCGCCGGTGGTGCGCATCCGGATTGGCTGGCTACCCGGGTAATAGGCCTTGTGGTCGTCCGCCTCGGACTCGACGGTGAAGGGATCGAACCCGCTTGCATCGGCTTCGTGGTCGCGGATGCCCGTACGAGCGGCGACGTGGTCGAAGATCTTGACCACCTGGGTGCCGAGGCTGCCCGCGAACTCACGGCTGCCGCCGATCGCGTTCTCGCCCGCGATTCGCCCCTGCTTGTGTGCGGTCGTCCCCAGCGGAAGGTACGACTCGCCGAGGAGCCGGTGATGAGTGACAACACAATCGCCGGCTGAGTAGACGTCACGAATGTTCGTGCGCATCTGACGATCGACGGCGATCGCGTGCCTGACGCCAAGGGACACGCCGGCCGACTCAGCGAGGCTCGTGTCTGGTCGCACACCCACGACTACGAGGACCAGATCTGCGGATCGCACCACAACCCGATCGTCAGCGGTCAGGGCCTCGACTTGCAAACCTCGAACCCGTCCGGGAAATGCGCGACACTGCCGCGCCGGTGATGACCTCAACGCCCCTATTGATGAGCACCGCGCGTACGAGTGCGCCGAGCTCAGAATCTACCGTTGGCAGAACCTCGGGCAGCTGTTCGATCTGAGTCACCGAAATGCCCCGAAGAGTGAGCGCGTCCGCCATCTCCAGCCCGATGTAGCCAGCTCCGACGACGACCGCCGTGGTAGGACTTAGCTCTTCAATTGAGCCCATGAGCGCAAACGTGTCCTTCATCGAGTGGAGCAGGTGTACGCCGTCGTCCGGGCCTAGGGCCGAGAGCCCGTCGATGGGCGGGCGGAGCGGCAGGGCGCCGGTGCCGACGATCAGCTGCTCGTAGCCGACCGACTCCTCGACTCCGGTCTGGTCGGCAACGAGGACTTGGCGCTTCTCGACGTCGATCTTGCGGGCGACTGTGTCGATCCGAAGTCGCAACCCGCTCGCTTCGAGGTCAGCCCTGCTCCGATGTGCGAGATCCCGCCAGTCGCCCACCTCTCCGGAGATGTAGTAAGGGATACCGCAGATCGAGTAGTTCGGGTATCGTCGGCAAGGACGACGTCGACCTCAGTCGAGGGATCGAGTTCGAGTGCGCGTCGTGCCGCACTTACGCCGGCGTCGCTGCCGCCAATGATGAGCAGTCGGCTCATAACTGCCAGCGCGTCTCAGCCGAGAATGTCGCGCAGCGCACCGAGCGTCTCTGGCACGACCCTGAAGTACGCCCAACTCCCGCGACGCTCGCGCGCGACCAAACCTGCGTCGCAGGAGCACCTTGAGGTGGTGACTCACGGTTGGCTGCGTGAGGCCGAGCGGGTCGGTGAGATGGCAGACGCAGGCCTCACCATCGGCTGCGCCTGGATCAGGCTCAGGAGTCGCAGCCGCGCCGGATCAGCAATCATCCTCAGTGCTTGGGCGAGCCGGTCCGCATCAGTCTGGTCGAGTGGTCCGGCAGGAGTGGCGGGCACGCGGAGGCGGTGATCGTCGCGACGGCTTTCACCCAACCATATTGGCACAGATCGATATTGACAGCAATCGATCAGCGTGCGATCATTGGCCGGACCGTATCGATTCTCGTCGATGGCCAGGAGGCGATCATGTCCGACAAGGGTCTTGCCAGTCTTGAGGTACTCGATCCGGTCACACGACAGCACGTCGAGAAGGCCGCCGCGGCGCTGGAAGACGAGTTCGCCGGAATCTTCGCGCCACGAGACGATCGAGCGTTATATCGCCGAGTCGCACCGACCTACTGAGCGGCGGCAGTGTCAACGTATTCGTCCCGGTGCTCGCGCACCGCTTCGCGCGAGAGCGCCTCAAGGCGCTTGCGCAGGCCGACGGCCTCATTTCCAAGGAGCAGCCCGAAGTGCTGTTCGTGTGCGTGCACAACTCGGGACGCAGCCAGATGGCTGCCGGCCTGGTCAAGCTCCGCTCGGATGGACGCATCCACGTGCGTTCCGCCGGAAGCGACCCTGGCGAGCAGATCAACCCGGCGGTCGATCGAGGCGATGACGAGCTCGGCGTCGACATGAGCGAGGAGTTCCCCAAGCCGCTCACCGACGAGGTCGTTCGTGCTGCGGACGTCGTGATCACGATGGGCTGCGGCGATGCCTGCCCGATCTACCCCGGCAAGAAGTACGAGGACTGGGCTCTCGACGACCCAGCCGGACAGGACGTCGAGACCGTGCGCAGGATCCGCGACGAGCTCGACACCCGTGTGAAGGTGCTGATCGGCGAGCTGACTTGCCTCCAGCAATTGAGTTCGCCGCCCCTCGCGCGGGCCCTGATCGCCGAGGCGATCGGGACCTTTGCGCTCGTCTTCGCCGGCTGCGGGGCGATCATGGTGAACCAGAAGGGGGGCGCGCTCGGCCAGGTGGGCGTGGCGATCACCTTCGGCCTGGTGATCATGGTCATGATCTACGCCGTTGGGCACATCTCGGGTGCGCATTTCAACCCGGCCGTCACATTCGCGTTCGCCCTGTCGCGACACTTCCCGCGCCGCCAGGTGCCGCTCTACTGGGCGGCGCAGCTCGCGGGCGCCGTCGCCGCCGCCGCGATCCTCCGCGGCTCGCTCGGCAACATCGCCCGCGTCGGTGCCACCTACCCGACCGGATCAGACAGCCAGGCGTTCCTGTGGGAGGCGGTGCTCACGTTCTTCCTGATGTTCGTGATCATGGCCGTCGCCACCGACACCCGGTCGGTCGGCGAAGCCGCTGCGATCGCGATCGGCGGCACGGTCGGCCTGGACGCGATGTTCGGCGGACCGATCACCGGTGCCTCGATGAACCCCGCCCGCTCGCTCGGTCCCGGCATCGTCACCGGAGACCTGCACGCGATCTGGATCTACCTGCTCGCCCCCATTGTCGGAGCCGCCCTCGCGGCAGTGGTCTACACGTTTCTCCGCGCTGAGCCAAATGGAGCCGATCGAGAGGCGAGCGAAACGAAGACTTGACACATATCGACATCAGTCGATACATTGACGACTGACGATATGACAACTCTGAGCTCTGACCCAGTCTCCTGCTGTCAACCGCTCGCTGCCGCGTCGCTCACAGACGACGAGGCCGAAGCAACCGCAGCATTGTTCAAGGCGCTCGCCGACCCCGCACGGGTGAAGATCGTCAACTTGCTCGCCCAGAGACGCGACCCGGTTTGTGCCTGCGACTTCGAGGCGACGCTACGGCTCTCGCAGCCAACAGTCAGCCATCACCTGAGAAGGCTGACAGAAGCCGGTCTGCTCGACCGTGAGCAACGGGGCAAGTGGGCCTACTTCTCGATCGACCCAGACGCAGCCGACAAACTCGCTGCCGTCGCAGACCTGAAAGGAGCGTGCTGCTGATGAGCACCACGGCAGACGAGCTGCGCGAGCAAGTCCGAGCCCGATATGCGGAATCCGCCCGCGCAGTCATGGAAGGAGACCAGGGGAGCTGTGGCAGTGGCAGCTGTTGCGCCGACAGCGAGAGCGACGCGGTGAAGTTCGGTGAGGCGCTCTACGATCACAAGCAGCGTGACGCACTACCCGAGGCCGCCGGGCTCGCCTCACTCGGATGCGGCAACCCAACCGCGGTTGCCGAGATCAACGAAGGCGAAACAGTGCTCGACCTCGGCTCAGGCGGCGGTATCGACGTCATCCTGTCGGCGAAGCGGGTCGGCCAAGACGGCCTCGCCTACGGCCTCGACATGACCGACGAGATGCTCGCCCTCGCCCGCCAGAACGCCCGAGGCGCAGGCGTCCGCAACGCGATCTTCCTCAAGGGGTTCATCGAGCAGATCCCCCTGCCCTCCGACTCGGTCGACGTCGTAATCTCGAACTGCGTCATCAACCTCTCAACCGACAAGGCAGCAGTGCTCACTGAGATCGCTCGCGTCCTCAAGCCGGGCGGCCGGATCGGAGTCGCTGACGTTGTTGCCGAGAACCACCTCTCCCCGGAACAGCGCGGCGAACGAGGGTCGTACATCGGTTGCATCGCCGGCGCTCTCTCCCAGGAGGAATACCAGGCGGGTCTTGAGGCCGCCGGGTTCGAAGACGTCTCTGTGACCTTCACCCACGAGGTTGCGGACGGGATGCACGGCGCAATCGTCAAGGCGGTGAAGACGAGCGCACAGGAGGCGCGGCAACTGCCGGTGATCCAAGGGACTGCCTCCGCCGCGTGCTGCTGATTGCGAGCGTTGCAGCAGCTCGCAATCGGTGATCCTCGCGCAGGTCTCGTACGCTCGACCGGCGTTCCGGACGAGGGGAAGCGCGAGGCAGCAGTTGTAGTGAGCGCCGACCTCGGCGACGATCCGGGGCGTCTGCGGTCGCGAGGCTAAGCTCCACATGCACCGTCCGCGCCTCCCGGGAGCTGTACCCTTGCAGCAGTTCGTATACACGATGCATCGGGCCGACAAGTTCTACGGGCCCGAGCGTCAGGTGCTGGCCAACATCTCGCTCTCGTTCCTGCACGGGGCGAAGATCGGCGTGCTGGGCCCGAACGGTGCCGGCAAGTCGACGCTGTTGCGCATCATGGCCGGTCGCGAGGAGCCGTCCTCGGGCGTCGCCGAGCTGCACCCGTCGGCGACCGTCGGGCTGCTCGAACAGGAGCCACCGCTCGACGAGACCAAGGACGTGCGCGGCAACGTGGAAGACGGGGTGCGCCCGCTGCGCGACCTGCTCGACCGGTTCAACACGGTCTCGGCCGCCTTCGCCGAGCCGGACGCCGACTTCGACGCCCTGCTCGCGGAGCAGGCCAAGGTGCAGGAGCAGATCGACCGGCACGACGCCTGGGGCCTCGACCAGGCGCTCGACCGCGCCATGGACGCGCTTCGGCTTCCCGACGGCGACCGCGACGTGACCACGCTCTCGGGCGGCGAGCGCCGTCGCGTCGCCCTCTGCCGTCTGCTGCTCTCCTCGCCTGACCTGCTGCTCCTCGACGAGCCGACGAACCACCTCGACGCCGAGAGCGTCGCCTGGCTGGAGCGCTTCCTCGAGGCGTATCAGGGCACGGTGATCGCCGTCACCCACGACCGCTACTTCCTCGACAACGTCGCGGGCTGGATTCTCGAGCTCGACCGCGGTCGTGGCATCCCCTTCCAGGGCAACTACTCGTCGTGGCTGGAGCAGAAGGAGGCCCGACTCGGCCAGGAGGAGAAGCAGTCCGCCGCACGCCGCCGCACGCTGCAACGCGAGCTCGAGTGGGTGCGCATGACCCCGAAGGCGCGCCACGACAAGTCGAAGGCCCGCCTCACCGCCTACGAGAAGCTGCTCGCAGAGGAACAGAGCGTCCGTCTCGACACGGTCGAGATCCACATTCCAGCCGGACCTCGCCTCGGTGACATCGTCGTCGAGGCCGAGGGGCTGAGCAAGGGCTTCGGCGACCGGCTGCTGATCGAGGATCTCTCCTTCACACTGCCGCCGGGTGGGATCGTCGGCGTGATCGGGCCCAACGGCGCCGGCAAGACGACCCTCTTCCGGATGATCGCCGGGGAGGAGGAGCCGGACAGCGGCCTCCTGCGTGTCGGCGACACCGTGCAGCTCGCCTATGTCGACCAGTCGCGTGCAGATCTCGTGCCGACCAGCTCGGTCTGGAAGGAGATCTCCGGCGGGCACGACACGATCGTGCTCGGCAAGCGAGAGGTCAACTCGCGTCAGTACGTGTCGTGGTTCAACTTCCGCGGCGGCGACCAGCAGAAGCCCGTCAAGGACCTGTCCGGCGGCGAGCGCAACCGTGTCCACCTGGCGAAGCTGCTCCGGTCGGGTGGCAACCTGCTGCTCCTCGACGAGCCGACCAACGACCTCGACGTCGACACGCTTCGCGCGCTGGAGGAAGCGCTCGTCGACTTCGCGGGCTGCGCTGTCGTGATCTCGCACGACCGGTGGTTCCTCGACCGCGTGGCGACGCACATCCTCGCCTTCGAAAGCGACTCGCAGGTGACGTGGTTCGAGGGCAGTTACGCCGAGTACGCCGACTGGGTACGAGAGACGCGGGGCCCCGAGGCGCTCGAGCCCCACCGCATCCGCTACAAGCCGCTCGTACGACCCTGAGCCGCGTCAGGCAGCTGCCGCTTCGGCAGAGCGGGCGAGCGCCAGCGCAGCGCCCTCGCGCATCCCGAAGGGCACGACGACGAGTGGCCGGCCGAGCGCCTGCGCCGCCTCGCGCAGGAGCACCGCTCCGGCAAGGATCGTCCGTGCCCGGTGCGGGTGGAACCGGAACGTCGTCGCCAGCTTCGCGGCGGTCGCGCCGGTGGCGACGCGGACGATCGCGTCGAGATCGTCGACGCTGAGCTCCTGGCCCGCGATCCTGGCGGCTGCGCGCGCGCTCCCGCCGGTCGCGTACGCAGCATCGGGGCAAGGCGCGGCCAGATTCCCGAACGCGCGGTGTGCGGCCTCCTGCGCTTGTCGCACCGTCGACTCCTGTGGTGGATCGCCTTCGAGACACAGCTGCGTGAGGCGAAGCGAGCCGAGGTCGATCGAGCGGACCCACGCGGGCCCCAGTAGAGGCGTGCCGACGGCCACCTCGGTCGAGCCGCCTCCGACGTCGACCACCGACACGACCTCGGGGAGCGGACGCTCGGATCGCTGGACGACGCCCTCGAAGGCGAGCCGTCCCTCCTCCTCGGCCGAGAGCACGCGCACCGGTGCGCGCGTGGATCGCTCGAGCGCGTGCAACAGCGCAGGGGCCCGAGCGTCCTGCCGTCCCGGCGCGGTCACGAGTGTGCAGACCTGGTCGGCCCCCTCGGCCTGGGCACGGCGCACGTAGGCGCGCGCGATCCCCGCTGTACGCTCGACGGTCTCGGCTCGCAATGACCCCCACCGCGCTATCTCCTGGCCGAGCCCGAGATAGGCGCGGCGGGTGTCCACCTCGACGAGCCCGCCGTCGGCGGCGACGTCCGCGACGAGAAGTCGCGCCGTGTTCGAGCCGATGTCGATCACACCCACGCGTGTGGTCTGCATGGAGTTGATCCTCGGCCCTGGGCCGGACGTCAAGCCCTCAGCGCTCACGGGCGCGGCGTCTCGCCCGGACGAGCGCACGGCGTTGCATGGCCGCCTGATGGCTGACGGCCTTCGATCCCTGCGGGTGTGCAGCGTGACCACGACCCGTCGCTCTGCAGCTCCCAGGCGTTCGCGTTGTCGGCGAACACGCTGTCCAGCACCGCAGTGAGCTCCTGGCGCACCCTCGCACCGTCCACCGGCGTCAGCACCTCGATCCGCCGGTCGAGGTTGCGGGGCATCAGGTCGGCGCTGCCGATGAAGGTCGCCTGGCGCTCCCCGGCCTCGAACGAATAGATGCGGCTGTGCTCGAGGAAGCGACCGAAGATGGAGCGCACCCGGATCGTTCTCCGACATGCCCTCCACACCCGGCCGGAGCATGCAGATCGCGCGAGCGCAGATGTCGATCCGGACGCCGGCCTGCGACGCGGCGTACAGCTCCTCGATCAGCACGGGGTCGACGATCTGGTTCAGCTTGATCCGGATCCGAGAGCGCTCGCCTGCGGCGGCCGCGGCCGCGACGCGGCGGATCTCCTCGATGAGCCGCGTCCGCATGGCGAACGGCGCAACGAGAAGCTTCTCGAACGCCTGCGGCCGGCCGAAGCCGGTCATGTGGTTGAAGAGATCGGCCACGTCGCCGGCGATCTCCTCGTCCGCGGTGAACAGACCGACGTCCTCGTACAGTCGGGCCGTGGCGGCGTTGTAGTTCCCCGTCCCGATGTGGACGTAGCGCCGCAGTCCGCCTTCCTCACGGCGGACGACGAGCGTCATCTTGGCGTGGATCTTCAGCTCGGCGAACCCGTGCACGACGTGCACGCCGGCCTGCTCCATGGCGCGCGACCACTCGATGTTCCGACGCTCGTCGAAGCGCGCCTTCAGCTCCACCAGGCAGACCGACTGCTTCCCCTGCTCAGCGCACTCGATCAGCGCCGACAGGAGGCTGGAGTCGTCGCTCGTGCGGTAGACGGTCGTCTTGATCGCGATCACGTCCGGATCGGACGCGGCGGCCTGCGCGAACGCCTCGAAGCTCGTGCGGAACGAGTCGTACGGCTGGTGCACGATCACGTCTGCGCGACGGATCTCATCGAACAGCCCGTCGGCGTTCTTCACCCCTGCAAAGCGGGGATGGGTGACAGGGACCCATGGCTCGTCCTTCAGCTCGGGCCGGTCGACGCTCGCCACCTGCATCAGGTCGGCGAGGTCGAGCGGGCCTTCGATCTCGTACACCTGGTCCTGCGGCACCTCGAGACCGGCGACCAGCCGGGTGCGCATCGCACGCGACGCCGACGCCGACAGCTCGAGTCGAACGGCGTCGCCGAAGCGCCGGCGACGGAGCTCCGACTCCACGGCCTCGAGCAGGTCGTCCGCGTCGTCGGAGAGCTCGAAATCGGCGTCGCGCGTGACGCGGAACGCGGCTCGCTCCGCGATCTCCATCCCGGGGAACAGCATCGGCAGGAAATGGCCGATCACGGCTTCCAGGGGCACGAGCCGCTCGCCGACGGCGACGAACCGGTCGAGACCCTCCGGGACCTTGACCCGTGCGAACCGCTCCTCCCCCGTCGCGGGGTCGACCGCGAGCACACCGAGCGACAGGGAGAGCCCCGAGATGTACGGGAACGGCTGGCCCGGGCCCACCGCGAGCGGGGTCAGCACCGGATAGATCTCACGCTCGAAGAAGCGCTCCAGCCGCTCGAGCTCGCGCTGCGAGCAGTCCTCGATCGACACGATCGCGATGCCCTCCGCCTCGCAGCGCCGGCCGCAGCTCCTTCTTCCAGAGGCGCGCCTGCCTCTGCGTGAGCCCGACGACGCGCTTGCGGATGGCGGCCAGCGCCTGGTGTGGTGTCATGCCGTCCGCCGAGCGCACGCCCAGCCGGGACGTCTCCTGCTCCACGAGCCCTGCCACGCGGACCATGAAGAACTCGTCGAGGATCATGGAGAAGATCGCGCAGAACTTGACCCGCTCGAGCAACGGTTGCTCGAGGTCGGTGGCGAGATCGAGCAGGCGCTCGCTCGTGTCGAGCCAGGACAGCTCGCGGTTGATCAGCCGCGAAGGAGCCGCCTCGGTCTTGACCGCCATCGTGTGATCGTGCCATGCGGCGCCGCTGCGCGCGTTTCGATCCGGTGAATGCCGAGCGCGCCCGCGAGAGTCGACGCCTTCCCTCTAGTCGTCGCCGCCAACGGCGGCGACGACCAGCGATTGGAAGTGCGCGATCAGCCGCTCGCTCTCGGGCATCAGGTGCCCGTGCTGGAGCGCCCCCGTGCGCAGCCCAGCCTGGACGCGTTCCACGAGCACGCGATCCTCGGCGCCCACGACCTCGTCCAGCGCCAGGTACTCCTGCTTCCACTCCTCGTCGACGTCCGCGGCGAAGAAGTAGTCGCAGATACCGAGACGAGCGCTCCGGGCCGAGCGGCAGCACCGGCCCGATCGACAGGTTGGTGTGACCCGGCATGACGTTGACGAGCGTGCTCGGAAACAGTGCGTGAAACTGCCCGCGACTGACCTGTCCGGACGCGTCGTACACCCCCCGCCCCCGTTGCGGGCGACTGCGAGCTGGCTGGAGAAGGTGGGCCGCGTCTCGAGCCAGTAGGCGTCGACGCCGACATCGATCGCCTTCGAGAAGCTCGGATGCGCGACCGAGCAGTGATAGCACTCGAGGTAGTTCTCGACGATCACCTTCCAGTTGGCGTCGTACGGATCGCTCTCCGCGCGAAAGGAGAACTCGAGCGCGTCGATCTGGATGCCGCCGTCGGCAAGCAAGCGCGGCAGGTCCCCGAGATGCTCGGCGAGCGGAATTGCGTCGGTGGCCGTGTTCACGAACACGAACGGCCCCCAGGTCTCGACGGACACGGGCACGAGCCCCAGCTCGTCCCGGTCGAAGCCGATCTCCCGGTCGGCGCGCGGCGCCGAGCGCAGCGACCCGTCCAGGTCGTACGTCCAGGCGTGGTACGGGCACTGGATCGTGTCGCGCCGCTCCTCTCCCTCGCACAACACAGACCCTCGATGGCGGCACACGTTGACGAACGCCCGGAGCGCCTCGTCGCGGCCACGCGTCAGGATCACCGGCACGTGACCGGCCTGTGCCGCGACGACGCTGCCCGCGTCGGACACTTTCGCGAGCGGCACTGCGTACTGCCACGCGCCGGCGAAGATCCGCTCCTGCTCCACGCGGAGCACCGCCGGATCGACGTACCACTCGTACGGGAGCGTGCGTGTGCCGGCCGCGGTCTGCACGGCGCCCAGCCTACCGGCGGCCCTACGCGGCGAGCGCAGTCGCGGAGTCGAGTCGCGCGAGATACGTGGGCCGCGGCGAGCGCAAGTAGGCGACGAACGCCGCCTCCTCGGGGTCGCACGGGAGCAGGGTCTTCCACCCCTCCAGGTGTGCCGGCTCGTGCACGTCGCCCGAGGCGACGGCGGGCAGGCCGTTCTCGGCGACCCATCCGAACAGCGTCGACCGGTTGAAGAGCTCGAAGCGGTGCACGAGCCTGCACAGCGCTTCGTCGTGCGCGAAGCGTTGGGTCTGGCGAGAATCACTGACGCCCGAGAGCGGAGGCGCCTCATGGAGAGGAGGCCCCGCGGCCGCGAAGCGGACGCCTTCAGGGCTTTCATCCGCGGAGGGTGTCCGCGCGAGCGGATACCCTCCTGGCGGGGAAAACGGATGCGCCGCGATGATCGCGGCGCCGGCCGCGGAGGCCGTTTCGATCGCCCCGTCGATGCCGTCGTCGACGGAGACAAAGCTGCGAAGCCCGACCGCCACCGCGTGGGCGGCGCGAGCGGGGTCGAGGTCGTTGAACGTGAGCTCGGCGCCCGGGACGACCAGCATCCCGTAGCGGTTGCGAGCTCGCTCGGCCTCTCGTTCGACCTCGGCGATGTAGCTTCCGAACTGCTCAGCGGCAACGCCGTGCGGATCGCCGCCCCAGGTGTGCCGCCACGGGTCGTCCGTGCGCACGATGTGATCGGTCACGCAGAGGACGTCGAAGCCGCGCACTCCGTGGAGGTCGACGAGCTCCCGCAACGACAGCTGGCCGTCGCTCCAGGTGGTATGTGCGTGGAGCTCGGCTAGCAGCGGCCGTGGTCTCGTCCTCATCACCCCAACGGTGCCCGAACCGCCGGGGCCGTGGGGAGAAAAGTGGTCGATATGCAGGGAAGAACTGGTGGACGGGGATGCGCGTCGGCACGTTGGTACGCTCGCCGCGATGCCGACCGCCAGGACCGTGTCAGTGCGCGTCGGTGACGACGATCTGGCCGCGGCTGTCGCGGCAGAGGCCGAGGCGATGGAGGAGCTGCTCGTACGCCTCGTCGAGTCGCCGACCACGCTCGGGAACGAGGAGGCCGGACAGGCGCTCATGGCGTCCGCCTTCCGAGACGCCGGGCTCGGAGCCGGTCGACGTGCCGATGGACGAGGCCGCGTTGCGTGCGCACCCGCTGGCGGCTCCGTTCTCGTGGTCGGTGACCGGCAAGCGAAACGTCGTCGCAACATGGGCCGGTGCGGGTGAGGGCCGCTCGCTCGTGCTCAACGGCCACGTCGACGTCGTGCCGCCGGGGGGTGAGGGCCTCTGGAGCGCCGATCCGTTCAGCGCCCGCCGCGACGGCGACTGGCTGCTGGGTCGCGGTGCCGGTGACATGAAGGCCGGCCTGGCGGCGATCGTGGGAGCGGTACGCGGCCTCCGCCGCCTCGGTCTTGCGCCTGTTGGCAACCTGCTCCTCCAGTCGGTGGTGGAGGAGGAGTGCGGTGGCAACGGAGCGCTGCAATGCCTCCTCGTAGGGCACCAGGCCGACGCATGCGTGATCCCGGAGCCGTTCCCCGACTGCGTCTCGATCTCTCAGGTCGGGGTGCTGTGGTTTCACGTCGACGTGGAGGGGATCCCGGCTCATGTCGGCGAGGCGAGCGTGGGGGTGAACGCGATCGAGGCGGTGATTCCCATCGTGAAGGCGTTGCGCTTGCTGGAAGCCGACCTCAACGAGAGCCCGCCACCGCCGTACGACGAGCTCGAGCACCCGATCAACCTCAACATCGGCGTCGTCCGGGGTGGTGACTGGCCGTCGACGGTGGCCGCCGAGTGCACGCTTTCGTGCCGGTTGGCGCTCTTTCCCGGGCAGGAGGTCGCCTGGCTGCAGGCGCGCGTCGAGGACGCGATCGCGACTGCGGCGGAAACCCATCCCTACCTCTCGGCTCACCCGCCCCGCGTGCGCTACGACGGCTTCGCCGGCAGGGGAGTCGAGCTGGGCGACGGACGAGCCGCTCGTGCAGGTCGTCGCCGGCGCCCACGAAGCGGTCACCGGATCGTCGCCGCGAGCGGGTGGCGACGACCGCCACCACGGACGCCCGTGCGTTCATCGAGATGGGGATCCCTGCGGTGTGCTGCGGACCGCTGGCTGAGAGAATCCACGGAGTGGACGAGCGCGTGCACCTCCCCTCGATGGTCACGACTGCACAGGTGCTGGCGCTCGTCGTGCGGGACTGGTGTGGAGTGACGGCATGAGGATCCGCACCGGTGTCGCGCTCGCCGGTGCCGTTGCCGCCGCCGGTGCGGCCGCCTCCCGGTTGCGACGCTCGCGCGACACCCCCCGCCACGACGATCCGACGCCGCCCGCAGCCCTACCCGCCGCGCTGGAGGAGCCGGAGGCGCAGCACGCGCCTGCGGAGGTGATCCCGCCGGCACCTGTCGAGCCGCCGCCGGCACCGGAGCCGCCTGCCTGCGCCGACTCCGTCCGCACCGCTCCCGCACGTGCCACAGGCCGCGCCCGCGCTGCCGAGTGAGCGTCCGCTCCCGAGCGAGCGCCCGCCGGGGCCCGAGGCGGGAAGCCGGCCGGCCGAGGACCGCGACGACTCGATCCCGGAAGGATGGAGCATCGTCGAATTCACGGAGGGTGTGCCGACGGAGCCGGCCGAGGTCCCGGCAGCACGGCGTCGAGCCGACGACGGGGTGCTACGGGGCATCTCCGCGATCCGGCGGTTCTTCCGCACGAGCGAGACGCCGGTGTGGTTCGTCTCGGCCACCGCTTTCAACCTGCTCGGGATCGACCGCTGGGTGAGCAGCCTCGGGTTCGTCAACTACTACGACTCGTTCGACGGTCACCACCCGCGCGTGCTCGCGCCGACGCACAGCTCGCCGCCGGCGTTCGACTCCATCGAGGGGATCTGCAACTACCTCCTCGGCCACAAGGAGGTGATCGACCGCGTCAAGCCGGGTGGCGGCAAGGCGCTCTTCCTGATGTTCGACGAGGAGACCGAGCGGCTCGCCGGCGAGGCGGGGCTCGAGGTGGCTTTTCCGCCCGCCGCCCTGCGCCACCGGCTCGACTCGAAGATCGTCACGACGCAACTCGCGAACGAGGCCGGCGTTCCCAGCGTCCCCAACGCGCTCGGCCGGGCAGGCTCGTACGCGGAGCTGCGCTCGCTCGCGGACGGCGCGGACCTGGGTGCCGCGCTCGTCGTGCAGACGCCGTACGGCGACTCCGGCCAGACGACCTTCTTCGTCACCACCGAGGCCGACTGGGACGAGCACGCGGGCAAGCTCGTGGGTGAGCAGCTCAAGGTGATGCGCCGCATCGATCCGCGCGAGGCGGCGATCGAGGGAGTGATCACCCGTCACGGCACGCTCGTCGGCCCGCTCATGACCGAGCTGACGGGCTTCCCCGAGCTGACACCGTACGGCGGGGGCTGGTGCGGCAACGACGTCTATGCCACGGCGCTGACCGAGGAGCATCGCCGGCTCGCCCGCAGCTACACGCAGCTGATGGGAGAGCGCCTCCGGCAGGAGGGCTACCGCGGGTACTTCGAGCTCGACTTCCTCGCCGACATGACCTCCGGCGAGATGTACCTGGGCGAGCTCAACCCGCGTGTCACGGGCGCCAGCTCGATGACGAACGTGACCGCTGTCGCGTACGGCGACATGCCGCTCTTCCTCTTCCACCTGCTCGAGTTCATGGATGTCGAGTACGAGATCGACGTCGACGAGCTGAACGACGGCTGGGCCCAGCCGGGCGCGATCGACGAGTGGAGCCAGTTCATCCTCAAGGACACCGCCGACAAGGTCGAGTTGATCACCGAGGCCCCCAGCTCGGGGATCTGGCAGCGTGACGTGGCCGCCCACGGCGGCATCCGCTTCCGGCGCAGCGCCACCGACTGGCACACCGTCGCGAGCGAGGAAGAGGCCTTCTACCTGCGCATCGCGGAGAAGGGCGGCTACCGCTATCCGGGGGCGGACATCGGCATCCTCGTCACCCGCGGCCGTCTCCAGACCGACGAGCACGAGCTCACCGACCGCGCGCGCACCTGGATCGACGGCATCAAGCGCCAGTTCGCCACGGTGCCGCTCCCCGCGGAGCAGCCGGTGCCGATCCGCGAGCCCGAGCCTTTCGGCTTCAAGCTCCTGTAGGAGCCGGATACATCCGGCCCTCCGGCCGCTCCGTTCAGGAACAATGCGAAGGTGCAGGCGCAGGTCACCTTCCAGGCGCTCGAGCAGCTCGTCCCAGGTGAAGGCTGGCGCACGCTCTTCGAGCGCCACTGGCCGCGTTACCAGGAGTGGTTTCTGAGCGAGGGCGAGGCCGCGCGCTGCTCGTACGCCGAGTCCCTGCGTCGAGCTGCACGCCCACATGCCCGAGCTCGTGCCGACGTACGAGGCCGTGTGCGAGCTGGCCGGTGGGGGCGATCTCGAGGCGCGCTTCCTGGCCATGTGGGCGCCGCCGTCGTACCTCTCGGGATGCTCGCAGGGCGTCTGGCTGCGCGATGACCCGGTGCTGGTGCGCAACTACGACTACGCGCCCGAGCGGCTCGAGGGCACCATCCTGCGCACGCGCTGGGTACGGGACGTGATCGGCACGAGCGACTGCGGGTGGGGGCTGCTCGACGGGATCAACGACGCCGGGCTGGCCGTCTCCCTGGCTTTCGGGGGGCGCACGGTGGTCGGGTCGGGGTTCGGGGTGCCGCTCGTCGTCCGCTATCTCCTCGAGACCTGCGTGACGACCGACGACGCGCGCGCCGTCCTGGCAAGGCTCCCCTACCACCTCGCGCACACGCTGACCATCGTCGACGCTGCTGGTGACGTGTGTACCGCGTTTCTCTCGCCCGACCGGGGCGCCGAGCTCTCGACGGCGACGGTGGCGACGAACCACCAGGGTGGTGTCGAGTGGGCCGAGCACGCGGCGGCGACGCACACCATGGAGCGGGAGGAGTGCCTCGTGCACCTGCTCGACCGTGAGGCGATCACCGTCGAGGAGCTCGTCGATGCGTTTCTCCGCCCACCGCTGTACGGGAGCGGCTACGAGCGTGGCATGGGAACGCTCTACACGTGCGCCTACCACGTGCGCGAAGGCCGGGTCGAGTACCGCTGGCCGGCCTTCGGCGTGGGAGCAGAGCTTTGCACGCTTCGCCGAGGGCGAGCGGACGATGACGTTCGCCGGAACGCCGTCGGCTGCGTAGACTCAGAGCCGTGGGTGGGGCGCCGGCTGGTCGTCAGCGGAGCTGGAGGCGCGATTGCGCCCCCTGTCCGCGGCTGCCAACCTGGCCGCGTGGGACGCGAACGTGGCGTCGTCGGACGAGACGAGAGCGCGACGGGTCGAGACGGAGCTCGCGCTCACGGATCTCCTCTCCGAGCCCGATCTCTTCCGCGCGGTGACCGAGGCGCGACGCGGCGGCGGCGGCCCATCCGTGCGACGCCAGCTCGATGTGCTTCACGACACGCTCCTCCCGCACCAGGTGTCCGCCGACCTGCGACGCCGCATCATCGAGCTCGAGGCGTCGGTCGAGTCGCGGTTCGTCTCGCACCGCGGCGTCGTCGGCGGTCACGAGGTGGGTGACAACGAGATCAAGCGCATCCTCCGCTCGAGCGACGACGTTTCGGAGCGCCGCGAGGCGTGGGAGGCCTCGAAGACCGTTGGCGCCGCCGTCTCCGACGACGTGCGCGAGCTTGCGCGGCTGCGCAACGAAGCCGCCCGATCCCTCGGGTACCGGGACTGGTTTGCCCTGGCGGTCGGCGACGATGGAGATGAGCGAGGAGAAGCTGTTCGACACGCTGGCCGAGACCGACCGGGCGACGAGCTCGGTGTTCGACCGCTGGAAGCGCTCGCTCGACGAGTCCCTGGCGGCGCGTTTCGGCTGCGATGCTGCCGAGCTGCGGCCGTGGCACTACGCCGACCCGTTCTTCCAGGAGGTGCCGGTCGAGGGTGGTGTCGAGCTCGACCACGTCTTCTCGGGCCGGGATCTCGTCGAGCTGACGACCCGCACCTTCGACGGGCTCGGTCTCGAGACTGCCGACATCCTCGGGCGCAGCGACCTGTACCCGCGCGACCGCAAGAGCCAGCATGCGTTCTGCCTCGACGTCGATCGCGAAGGGGACATCCGCGTGCTCTGCAACCTCGTCGACGACGCCGTGTGGATGGACACGATGCTGCACGAGCTCGGGCACGGTGTCTTCAGCGCCGGGCACGACCCCGAGCTGCCGTGGCTGCTGCGGGACTGCCACCTGACGACCACGGAGGGCATCGCGATCCTGATGGGAAGGCTCGCAGCCGACCGCGAATGGCTCGCAACGGGTGGCCGGCCTGTCCGAGGACGAGGCAGCACGGCCTCGTGCAGCCGTTGCGCGCCGCTCGCGCGGCCGGGCACGTCGTCTTCGCTCGCTGGGCGCTCGTGATGACGAGCTTCGAGCGGGCCCTCTACGGCAACCCGGAGGCAGATCTCGACGCGACGTGGTGGGAGCTCGCCGCGCGCTTCCAGCGGCTGACTCCCCCCGACGGCCGCCGCGCACCCGACTGGGCGGCGAAGATCCACGTCGCCTGTGCGCCCGTCTACTACCACACCTACCTCTACGGCGCGATCACGGCATCGCAGCTCTCCGCAGCGCTGACGCGGGAGGTCGGCGGCATCGTCGACCGGCCGGCGGCCGGCGCCTTCCTCTCGGAGCGTCTCTTCCGGCCGGGGCTGACGCTGCGCTGGGATCGGCTCCTGGAGCAGGCCACCGGCGAGCCTCTGGCCAGCCGGTACTACGCGACGGAGATCGCCGAGGGCCTCGCCGCATGACTGGCTCGGCTGTGGGGCTGAACCACGTGAGCGTGGTCGCACACGACCTCGACGAGAGTGTGCGGCTTCTACGTCGACGTGCTGGGTCTGGAGCCGGTGCCGACGCCGGACTTCGGCTTTCCGGTGCAGTGGCTCCAGGTTGGGGAGCAGCAGGTACACCTCTTCCAGCGGCCGGGCGAGGCGCCGTCCCATGCGCACCTGGCCCTGGAGATCGACGACTTCATGCGCGTCTACCGTCTCGCGAAGCAGCTCGGCGTGCTCGACCACGACACGTTCGGGAACGCGATGTACGAGCTCCCGAACGGGATCGTCCAGCTCTACGTCCGCGACCCGAGCGGGAACCTGATCGAGCTCGATCATCCCGACGCGTCGACGATCCCACGCCACGAGGTGCCGGAATACGTCGTGCTGGCCGATGTTCGCCCGCAGGAGGGCGACGCGGCGCGAGCGACGCTCTTTCCCGCGCGCTGACGCCTCGCGGCTACCCTCGGTCGGTGCCGGAGCGCGACGACATACGCAACGTCGCCATCGTCGCGCACGTCGACCACGGCAAGACGACGCTCGTGGACGCGATGCTCTGGCAGTCGGGGTCGTTTCGCGAGAACCAGGACGTCGCCGAGCGTGTGCTGGACTCGATGGATCTCGAGCGCGAGAAGGGCATCACGATCCTGGCCAAGAACACGGCTGTCCACTACGGCCGCGGTGAAGATCAACATCGTCGACACGCCGGGCCACGCCGACTTCGGCGGCGAGGTGGAGCGCGGCCTGCGCATGGTCGACGGCGTGCTGCTCCTCGTCGACGCAAGCGAGGGCCCGCTGCCGCAGACCCGCTTCGTGCTCCGCAAGGCGCTCGAGGCGCGACTGCCCGTGTTGCTCGTCGTCAACAAGGTCGACCGCCCCGATGCGCGGATCACCGAGGTCGTGAACGAGGTGTACGAGCTCTTCCTCGATCTCGACGCGGACGAGAGCCAGATCGAGTTCCCGATCGTGTACTGCAACGCACGGGCAGGCCAGGCTGGGCTCACACCAGGAGCGGCCGGCCTGGCCGAAAACCTCGTGCCGTTGTTCGACCAGCTGCTCGAGACGATCCCGGCGCCGACGTTCGAGGACGGCCACCCACTACAGGCGCTGGTCACGAACCTCGACGCGTCGCCGTACGTCGGTCGGCTCGCCATCTGCCGCGTCCGTAACGGGACGATGCGCAAAGGGCGAGCAGGTCGCATGGTGCCGTGCCGACGGCACCGTGGAACGCGCCCGGGTCGCGGAGCTCTACGTCACCGAGGCACTCGACCGCGTCGACGCCTCCGAGGTGGGGCCGGGCGAGATCTGCGCGGTCGCCGGTCTCGCCGAGGTCACGATCGGCGAGACCCTGGCCGACCCCGATGATCCACGCCCACTCTCCGTGGAGCAGGTGGACGAGCCGAGCCTCTCGATCACGGTCGGCGTCAACTCGTCCCCACTGGCGGGTCTCGACGGATCGAAGCTCACGGCGCCGATGCTGAAGGCGCGCCTCGATCAGGAGCTGGTCGGGAATGTCTCGCTGCGCGTCGTGGCCACCGAGCGCCCCGACACCTGGGAGGTGCAGGGACGCGGCGAGCTTCAGCTCGCCGTGCTCGTCGAGCTGATGCGACGCGAGGGGTTCGAGCTGACGGTGGGGAAGCCACGCGTCGTCGTCCGCGAGGTCGACGGCAGCCTGCACGAGCCCGTCGAGCGGGTCGCGATCGACGCCCCGGAGGACTACGTCGGTGTCGTCACGCAGCTGCTCGCGCTGCGCAAGGGCCGGATGGAGCAGATGGTCAACCACGGCACGGGTTGGGTGCGGATGGAGTACCTCGTGCCGGCGCGCGGCCTGATCGGCTTTCGCACCGAGTTCCTCACCGAGACACGGGGGACGGGCATCCTGCACCACGTCTTCGACCGTTTCGAGCCGTGGCACGGGGAGCTGCGGACGCGGCCGACGGGCAGCCTCGTCGCAGACAGGTCAGGCCCGACGACGACCTTCGCGCTGCTCAACCTGCAGGAGCGCGGCGTCGCTGTTCGTCGCGCCGGGTGTCGAGGTCTACGAGGGGATGATCGTCGGGCGAGAACGCTCGCTCCGAGGACCTCGACGTCAACGCGACCAAGGAGAAGAAGCTGACGAACATGCGCTCGTCGACGGCCGACGAGCTCGTGCGCCTGATCCCCGCACGCCCGCTCTCGCTCGAGCAGGCGCTCGAGCACATCCGCGAGGACGAGTGCGTCGAGGTCACCCCTGCGTCGATTCGGCTACGGAAGGTCGAGCTGTCGGCGACGAAGCGTCAACAGGCGCTCGAGCCGCGCGGCCCGCGGCCTGGCTCGTAGGGGCCGGATGTATCCGGCCCGGAAGCAGGGCGCGAACGAACCGGCCGCTATGCCGAGAGTACGGGAGCTGCGCCCCGCTTGAACAGGCCGCGGGCGAGGATCAGGCGCTGGATCTCGCTCGTGCCCTCCCAGATGCGGTCGACGCGGAGCTCGCGGTAGAAGCGCGCCGCCGGGCTGTCCAGGGTGTAGCCGCGGCCGCCCAGGATCTGGACCGCGCGGTCGGCGACCCTGCCGGCCATCTCCGAGGCGTAGAGCTTCGCCATCGAGACCTTGCCGTGCACGATCCTTCGATCGGCGTGCGTGTCGAACGCATGCGCCGCGTGGTAGGTCAGCAGTCGCGCTGCGAGGAGCTCGGTGAGCGAGTCCGCGAGCGGGAACGACACGCCCTGGTACTCGGCGATCGGTGCGCCGAACGCGACGCGCTCCTGCGCGTACGCCGTGGCGAGGTCGAGCAGGCGTTCGGCTGCACCGCAGCAGCGGGCGGCGATGAAGAGACGCTCGACGAGGATCCACTCCTTGGCGCCCGCGTCGCCGCTCGCCGGCACACGGTTCGCATCGGGCACACGGCAGTCCGTGAGGGTGACCTCGGGATGGTGGTCGAGGTACGGATCGTGCAGGAACCGAGGTGTGCGCACGATCTCCAGCCCGGGCGTCGACGGGTCGACGAGGAAGAGCGTCTGCTCGCCTTCGGCGACCGCCAGCACGATGTAGACGCCGGGCGCGCCCTCGCTCGTGACGAACCACTTCTCGCCGTTCAACACCCACTCGTCGCCGTCGCGCACGGCGGTGGCGCTGGAGACCCGCCAGGTCCGAGCCGGCGCCCGGCTCGGTCAGCGCCCAGGCCTCCCGGTACTCGCCGCGGACGATGGGCAGCACGTAGCGCTCGACCTGGTCGGGTGTCGCGATCTCGTAGAGCTCGCGTGGTCCCCGGTCGACGACTGCGAAGCCGAGCCCGTTCGTCGCCTTGCCCGACTCCTCCTCGAGGGCGACCTGGCCGAGCATCGGCAGGTCGCGACCACCGAGCGCCTCGGGCATGTTGAGCTGCGAGAACCCCTCCGCCCGCGCCTTGCGTCGGAGCTCGTCGAGCGCGGCGGGATCGATCTCGTTCGCCTCGACGATCGCCGCCTCGAGCGGGTACACCTCCTGCTCGAGGAAGCGGCCCACACGCTGCTTCAGCTCGAGGATCTCGGCGGGGAGCTCGGGGACGATCACGACGTTGCCTCCTGCTTCGTAAAGCGGCGCCTGGCACCGAATATCGGTGCCAGGCACTGATCTTTGACCGTACGGTCAGGACCGGCAGAGCCTACGCGAACGCGCGCCGAGCAGCGCCGGTTCCCTCGAGGATCGCTTCCTCCAACGAGCGCGGTGAGAGGCAGTCGCCGGCCTCCTCGACACGGAGCCCTTCGGTGACGAGACGCGGTGCGAGCTCGTCGTCCGGTACGCGACCCAGAGCGAGGACGAGCGTGTCCGCAGCGAGCGTGACCTCGAGCTCCGGGGCGAAGACGTTGCGCAGCACGACCTCGCCGTCGGCCGCCCCGGCGAGCTCGAGATGCTGCCTGATCTCGACACCGGCGCGGTAGAGGCGCTGGAGCGAGAGGTTGCGCCGGTACTGGTGGACGCTCTCGCCGAACGCGACCGAGGCGACGCACAGCGTCACCTCGTGGCCGGCGGCGGCGAGCGTCTCGGCGACGTCGAGACCGGCGGGGTCGCCGCCCCAGTCCGCCACTACGACGGAACCGGACACGATCGCGGGATCGCCGAGCGCGTCCCAGGCCTGCACGACGGGTAGCCCCGCGAGCGCCAGCCGTGACGCGTAGGGCCGCGCCCCGGTGGCGACCACCACCGCGTCGGGGCCGAGACCGGTCACGGTCTCCACGGATCGCTTCGGTGCCGCAGCCGAAGGTCGACGGCCTCGAGCATCCGCGACTGGTTGGCGACGAACGCGGCGGCGATGGCTGCAGCGGCGGGCGCCGCCGCTGCGAGCGCCAGCTGTCCGCCGATCCGCTCGGTGCGCTCGAGCACGATCACCTCGTGACCGGCGGCCGCCGCCTCCGCTGCGGCGGCGAGCCCGGCGGGCCCGGCGCCGACGACGACGAGGCGCCGCGCTGTCGCCGCCCGCGACGGCGACGCGCCACGACCGCTCGCGCCCGGTGCGCGGGGTGATCGCGCACCGGATCGCCTCGCCCGCGTGGTAGTGGGCGATGCAGGCCTGGCAGCCGATGCAGCGCGTGATCTCGCGCGACCCGCCCGTCGCGCGCCTTGGCGGGCAGATCGGGGTCGGCGATCAGGGCGCGCGTCATGCCGACCGCGTCGGCGGCGCCCGTGGCGACGATGCGACGCCGCCTCGACCGGGTCGATCACGCGCGATGTCGCGATCAGCGGCAGCCCGACCCGGAACGGCTCGAGGTGCGCCTCGATCAGGTTCTCGCCGAGCGGCGGCGGCGGCACGATCAAGCGTCGAGCCGAGGTATGACGGAGACTCTCCGAGCGCCAGGCTGAGGTAGTCGACCTCGCCGGCGAGGAGCGGCGCCACGCGCTGAGCCGGCAGCGAGTCAGCGGACAGGCGCACGCCCACCGCCAGGCGTTGGCGCGGCGGCCCGCACCGCGCGCACCACGTCGAGGAGGAAGCGCGACGGCTCGCCCCACTCGTCGTCTCGCAGGTTGAGCTCGGGGTCGAAGAACTGCGCCACGAGGTAACGGTGCGCGGCCGAGACCTCGACACCGTCGAGCCCTCCCTCCGCCGCGAGAGCTGCCGACGCTGCAAAGCCGGCGACGATCTCCTCGATCTCGTGAGCGCGCAGAGCCCGCGGCGCGACCCGGAAGCGCTGGCTCGGGATCGCCGACGGGGCGAGCGCAGGCGCGCGCGGCGGGCCCGAGATCTGCTCTCTGCCACCGTGGAGGAGTTGCACGAACAAGCGGGTGCCGTGCGGCTGCACCGCGTCGCCGACGCGCCTGTAGGCGCCGACCATCTCGGGCAGGTAGCCGGCGAGCTCGTGCGCGGTGAGGATCCCGGACGGATGCGGCGCAGTCGCCTCCAGCACGATCAGCCCGGCGCCGCCGCGCGCCCGCGCCTCGTGGTACGCGGCGAAGTCGTCGGTCGGCAGGTGCCTCTCGACGAGTGTCGTCTGATGCGCAGTCGAGACGATCCGGCAGGGCAGCTCGACCGGCCCGAGCCGCAGCGGCTCAAAGAGGGCGTCGATCACGCTCGAACGCCTCCCGCTCGGTGTCGGTGAGCGGCCGGGAGCGACCGGTCGCGCGATCACGGGCGACGAGCACCGCCTCGGCCTCGGCCGAGAGCTCGCCGCCCAGCGTGCGGATCTCCTCGGCGAGCGTGACGCTCGACGTCCCGATCCGAACGAGTCGACAGCTGACGACGACCGCGTCGTCGTCCTGGGTCAGCTCGCGCCGGAAGTCGATCGCTACGCGCGCCAGGACGAAGTCCCAGATGTCGCCCGTGTCCCCGAGCGCCAGGTCGGCCCACTCGTCTCTGCACTCCTCGAGGTACGTGGCGTAGACGGCGTTGTTGACGTGCCTGTACGCGTCGACGTCGCGCCACCGGATCTCGATCCGTTTCTCGTGGGGCATGCGGACGACGATCCTAACCCGGCCCATGAGTCGAACGGTTCGTGCCGACTCTGTGCCGTTTGTTCCACAGCGCGCCGATTTCATGCGGCCCGGGCGAGGGACGGGGCGAACAAGCTCTGAGCCTGGAGGTGTGCCGATTGTGTGCCGGTTTCTCCACAGGCACTCCCCGAGTCGCGCCGCACGGGTACCGCCG
This sequence comes from uncultured Actinomycetes bacterium, assembly GCA_963724995.1. Taxonomy (GTDB): domain Bacteria; phylum Actinomycetota; class Thermoleophilia; order Gaiellales; family Gaiellaceae; genus Gaiella. Next base: position 381,913 of record CAVRXC010000005.1, on the reverse strand, counting down.
GGCGGCCACTGCGACGGTTGACCGTACGGTCAGGACAGAATGCGTCGGTGACCGGCGTGCGCTCGCTCCTCTTCCCGCGCTCGATCGCGATCGTCGGTGCGTCCCCGCGTCACGCCGAGCCCGTCGGCACGACGCTGCGAAGCGGCGTCCTGGCGTGGGGCGTGAACCCGAATCGCGACGAGGTGAACGGGCTGCCGTGCTACCCGACCGTTGCCGACCTGCCCGAGATCCCCGAGACGGCCTTCCTGCTCGTCAACCACGAGCGTGTGGAGGACGCGCTGGCCGACGCGCTCGCCGCCGGTGTGCGGGCCTTCGTCGTACCCGGCGTAGGGGCTGAAGCCGGGTCGGCACGGCACGATGTCGCCGCCCGCCTCGCCGCTGCGGCTCGTGAAGCGGGCGCGGCGCTGCTGGGCCCGAACTGCATGGGGACGTTCGCTCCGGGCGGGCCGGCCGCCTGGATCGGACGGGCCCCCGAGACGACTGCACCCGGTCACGTAGCCGTGCTCTGCCAGTCGGGCTCGATCGCGGACGCGTTCCTCTCGCTCGGTGGGCGCATCGGCATGCGCTGCGTCGTCTCGTCGGGTGGCGAGGCCGTGACGGACGCAGCCGACTACCTCGACTTCTTCGCCGTGGACGACGGCACACGCGCGGTCGGGCTCTTTCTCGAGACCGTGCGCCGGCCGGCCGCGTTCGCGGATGCGCTTGCCGCGTGCTCCGCCGCCGGCAAGCCGGTCGTCTGCCTCAAGGTGGGCCGCTCCGAGGCGGCCGCGCGAGCGGCCCTGTCGCACACCGGAGCGCTCGTCGGCTCGGTGCGCGCGTTCTCGGCCGTCCTGCGCCGCTATGGAGCGATCGAGGTGGAGGACTTCCACGAGCTCGTCGAGACCCTCGAGATACTCGGCCGCCGCCGTTGGCCGCGCGGGACGCGCATCGCAGCCGTGTCGGAGTCCGGTGGCGAGTGCGCCCTGCTCGCAGACCACGCGGAGGCGGCCGGCGTCCCGTTCGAGCCGCTGCCCGCGCAGCTCGCGGCCGACCTGCGCGCCGAGTTCCCGAACTTTCTCGACCCCGGCAACCCGCTCGATGCCTGGGCGGTGGCCGACGAGAGCGTCGTCTACCCGCGATCGCTCGAGCTGCTGGCGGAGTCGGGCGCGTACGACGTGCTCCTCGCCCTCGCCGACCTGTCGCAGTTTCGGGACGTGACCAACGAAGACTGGTGTGAGCTCACGCTGCAGACGCTGGCTCGCCTGGCCAGGGATCGCGGGGTGTTCGCCGCAGGCGTGACGGTGCACAGCGCCGACCCGCCGCGACGATTCCAGGAGCTGGCGCGCGAGCTCGACCTGGCGCTGTTGCGGGGCTCCCGCAACGCGATGTGGGCCCTGGCTCACGTCGCCCGCTGGCGTCAGGTGCGCCTCCGCGAGGAGGATCAGCCGGCGCCCGACGTGCGCGACCTGCTGCCCGGCCCGGGGCCGCTCGCCGAGCACGAGTCGGCGCTCGTGCTCGAGCGCTACGCCATCCCGTTCGCAGCGCGCCGCCGCGCTGCGACTCCGGAGGAAGCTGCCGCTGCGGCGGTCGAGCTCGGCTTTCCCGTCGTCGTCAAGGTGGACGGGGTCACGCACAAGGCGCGCGAGGGCGGCGTCCTGGCTCGGGATCGGCTCGCCGGACGAGGCGGCGGAGGCGGCGCGCCGTCTCGGTGGCCGCGTGCTCGTCGCGCGGCAGGTCGCGGCAGGCGTCGAGGCCCTCTGCGGGATGACGCGCGACCCCGACTACGGCCCGGTGCTGGTGGTCGGCGCGGGCGGGGTCGCGGTCGAGGAGCTCGGCCACGTCGTCACGACGGTCGCCCCGATCGACCACGAGACCGCCTCCGAGCTCGTGGACGAGGCCGGAATCGACGACCCCCACGGCATCGTCGCGCTCACGCTCGTCGCGCTCGGGCGCCTGGCGCTCGCGCATCCCGAGATCGAGTCGATCGACGTCAACCCGCTCATCGTGAGCGCCGAGGGAACCGTCGCCGTCGACGCCCTCGTCGTCGTGGCCTAACACCTGCTCGCGACGGCCGTCACAGCTCATTGACCGAACGGTCAGCCCGGCTTGACTTGACGGTCAGGACCGGGGTTCAATGGCTTCCCCGTCATGGCGCATCCCAAGGATCGATCCGGACTTTCACGCAAGGAGCTCCTGACCGGTGCGGCCGCAGGTGCGGTCGGTGTTGGCGTCCTCGGAGGCCTGGCCGCCTGCCAGAACACGACGACGCCCATCGGCACGGGTGAGAGTGGGGCCGGATCGCCGCTGGTCGACGCGAAGCCGATCGGTCCCGGTGGCCTGCCGCTCCCGCGCCCGGACAACGCGGTCACCTGGGCGATCACCGACGACAACCAGCCGATCGCCGAAGGCACGCCGGTCGAGGCGGGCCGCTCCAGGTCTACAACTACCCGGACTACGTCTACCCGGCGCTCGTCAAGAAGTTCGAGAAGCTGCACGGGACGAAGGTCGAGATCGCCACCTACAACTCGTCCGACGAGGCGATCGCGAAGCTCGCCTCGGGGCAGGTGACCTTCGACGTCGTGATGGGCCTGTCGGGCTCGAACATCGTCAACCTGATCGCGCAGCAGCTGCTGGCGCCGCTCAACCACGCGCTCCTGCCGAACCTCGCCAAGAACGTCTGGACCGAGCTGCAGGACCCCTACTACGACCGCGGCAGCCGCTACACGGTGCCGTACGTCGTCTGGGGAGACGGCATCGGCTGGCGCAACGACAAGGTGCGCGAGGACATCGCCGGCATGGACGTCCCCTGGGACATCTTCTGGGAGTCGAAGGCCTACCGCGGCAAGGTCGGCCTCCTCGACGACAAGCGCGACGGTCTCAGCATGCCGATGCAGCGCGACGCGATGCGCGCAGGGCGAAGACCAGGACCTCAACACCGAGGATCCCGCGATCGTCGCCAAGGCGGGGCGCGATCTCGAGCAGCTGACCGACATCTGCAACATCAAGGTGACGATCACCGACTACCAGACGCTGCCCGAGGGGAAGACCGTGCTGCACCACTCGTGGTCGGGCGACCTGATCAGCGCCGCCATCTACTACCTGCCGCCGGGGGTCAAGCCCGAGGTGCTGTCGTACTGGGGGCCGGAGAAGGACGGTGTCGTGCAGAACGACTTCCTCTGCATCGGCCGCACGTCGTCGAACCCGGCGCTGGCGCACCGATTCATCGACTTCATGCTCAACGAGCGCAACGCGTACGACAACTTCGTCAACCAGAACGGCTACATCCCGCCGCAGAACGCGATCGACGCGGATACGTTGATCAGGCGCGGGCTGATCCCGACGACGCTCGCCGGTGCGGTGACGAGACCCGACCAGTTCGCCTTCAACCAGGAGCTCCTGCAGCTGAGCGTCGCGGGCGAGCGCGGCTGGGATCAGGCCTGGTCGAAGTTCAGGGCAGGCTGAGGAATGGAGTCACGCTGGACCTGGCGCCTGCTCGCCCTGCCGGGCGTGGCGTGGCTGACCCTGTTCTTCCTCGTCGCCTTCTACGCGGTGATCGCGGTCGCGTTCGGCAACCAGAACACGCTGTCCGAGCCCGTCCCGTTCTGGAACCCGTGGGAGTGGAACGTCGGCTACGTCTGGGCGACGCTGGAGAACATCTTCACCGGCGGTCAGTTCCTGACCGTCTTCGCGCGGACACTGCTCTTCGTGTTCGTCGCGATCGGGCTCTCGGTCCTGATCGCGTACCCGGTGGCGTACTACACCGCCCGTCACGCCGGCCGCTGGAAGTGGCTGCTCCTCGTGCTGCTGATCCTGCCGTTCTGGATCAACTACCTGATGCGCATGCTCGCCTGGATCAACCTGCTCTCGCCGGACGGGTGGGCAACGCGGGTGCTCCACGCGACGGGCATCGAGTGGGTCTTCCTGCAATTCGGGCTGCTCTCGACAGAGGGCGGCTGGCTGGACGGCCAACCATCCACGGTGATCCTGGCGCTCGTGTACGGCTACGTGCCGTTCCTGATCCTGCCGCTCTTCGCCACGCTCGACCGCATCGACCAGCGTCACATCGAAGCAGCCCGCGACCTCGGTGCCAGCCCGTTCGGCGCCTTCAGGCGTGTGACTCTGCCGGCCTCGATGCCTGGGCTGATCGCCGGCGTGGTGCTCATCGCGCTGCCGATGTTCGGCGACTACTACACGCCCGATCTCGTGTCCGCCTCGCCGAAGACGAGCCTGATCGGCAACCAGATCGACCAGCTCACCCGGCAGGGCTCGGAGAAGGTCACGGGCGCGGTGCTCACGATGATCCTGTCTGCGCTGCTCCTCGTGCTGATGCTCTACTACCTCCGCTCCACGCGCCGTGCCGACCAGAGGGCGGCGGCATGAACCGGCTACGGAATCCGTGGGGGAAGCCTCGGTTCCTGCCGATCGTGACGTGGGCGTACATCCTGTGGTCGCTCGTCCCGGTCTCGATCGCCGTCCTGTTCGCCTTCAACGACGGCCGCTCCCGCACCACGTGGCAGGGGTTCTCCCCGCGCTGGTTCACCGGCGAGACGGGCAGCGTGCTCCACGATCCGGCGCTCCAGGGTGCGCTCAAGCACACGCTGTTCCTCGCCGTGCTGTGCGTCTTCGTGGCCACGCCGCTCGGCGTCGCGCTCGCCCTCGGGCTGCAACGCTGGCGTGGCCGCGGCTCCGGCACGGCCAACACGCTGATGCTGCTCCCGCTCGTCACTCCCGAGATCGTGATGGGCGTCGCGCTGCTGCTGCTCTTCCTGCAGGTGCTGCCCGGGCTCGGGCTCGGCACCACCGCTCAGGCGATCGGACAGGTGACCTTCACGCTCTCCTACGTCGTCGTGATCGTGCGCGGACGGCTCGTGTCCATCGGGCCGGACTACGAGGAGGCGGCGGCCGACCTCGGCGCGCCACCGCACGACCAGCTGCTCCGCGTGCTGCTGCCGCTGCTCGCGCCGGCGATCGTCGCGAGCGCAGCGGTCGTCTTCGCACTCTCGATCGACGACTTCGTCGTCACCCAGTACCTCTCGAGCGACGCGGGCACGACCACCGTCCCCATGCTCCTCTACTCGTCAGCGCGCGGCGCCCCGACACCGGCGCTCAACGCGCTGGCGTCGATCACGCTCCTGATCACGCTTGCAACGCTTGCCCTGGCCTACGTCGTCTACCGGAAGTTCGCGGGCGGCGAAGATGCCGCATCCGTGGCAACCCTGGAGGTTTGAGCTGCCTGGCGAGATCCAGCTCGACGAGCTGACCAAGAGCTTCGACGGTGGCGTGGTCGCGGTCGACGGCATCGACCTGCAGATGCCGGCGGGCGAGTTCTTCACCATGGTCGGCCCGTCCGGCTGCGGGAAGACGACCACGCTGCGCATGATCGCGGGGTTCGAGCAGCCGACGAGCGGCCAGATCCTCCTCGACGGCGTCGACATGGCGCAGGTGCCGCCCCACAAGCGGAACGTGAACACCGTGTTCCAGAGCTACGCGCTGTTCCCTCATCTCGACGTCGCCGCCAACGTCGGGTTCGGCCTCAAGTACCAGCGCTGCACGAAGGAGGAGCAGCGACAACGGGTGGCGGAGGTGCTCGAGGTCGTCCAGCTCACCGGGTACGAGCGGCGTAAGCCCGGTCAGCTGTCCGGAGGTCAGCAGCAGCGGATCGCTCTGGCGCGGGCGCTCGTCCTGAATCCTCGTGTGCTGCTCCTCGACGAGCCGCTCGGCGCCCTTGACGCCCGCCTGCGGAAGAGCCTCCAGGTGGAGCTCAAGGCGTTGCAGGCCGAGCTCGGGATCACGTTCGTGTTCGTCACGCACGATCAGGAGGAGGCGCTGACGATGAGCGACCGCCTGGCGATCATGAACGCCGGCAGGGTCGAGCAGGCCGGATCGCCGCAAGGCGTGTACGAAGACCCGGAGACGGTCTTCGTGGCCAACTTCCTCGGCGTCTCGAACCTGATGCAGGCGGATGCGGTCGGCCGTGACGGCGCCGGCTGCAGCCTTCGCGTGGGCGAACGCTCGCTCGGGCCGAGCAGGGCGCGATCACGTCCGCCGGGAAGGTGACGGCGATGATCCGCCCGGAGCGTGTCGCGGTCGAGCTGCAGGGCGGCTCGGGAGAGAACCGCCTGCCCGGGATGGTCGAGCGGGCAGTCTTCCTCGGCGGTGCCTACGAGCTGCACGTGCGCATCGTCGGTGGTGACCTGCTCAAGGCAACGGTCCCGAACGACGGCACGACGCTTCGCTTCGAAGAAGGGACGCCGGTCACGCTGTACCTCCCCGCTGACGCGCTGCGCGTGCTCGCCGCGGCTGCGTAGAGCAGGCCCGGGCGGTGAGGGCCGGATGTATCCGACCCGCAACGAGGCGATGCCTCTAGGATCGATGGCGTGGACGTCGTCAATCTCAACTCCGAGCTCGAGTGGGATGAGGAGAACGACCGGCCCGGCTACCGGAACCGGGTCGCGGCGGTCGGACGCCGGCTCGGTGCGGAGCTGCTCGGTGGCAGCGTCTACGAGCTCGAACCGGGCGAGAAGACCTGGCCGTATCACTACGAGATCGGCTGCGAGGAGTGGCTCATCGTCCTCAGCGGACGGCCCAGCGTCCGCACGCAGGAAGGCGAACAGGACCTCGTGCCTGGCGATCTGCTGGTGTTCGTCGAAGGCCCGGACGGTGCCCATCAGGTGATCAACCGGTCCAGCGAGCCCTGCCGCGTGCTCATGCTGTCGTCGAAGTCCCCGCTTGCGATCGTCCATTACCCGGACAGCGGCAAGGTCGGGATCTGGTCTCGAGCTGAGGGTTACTCGGCGATGCTCGCCAACGAGCCCAAGCTCGACTACTGGCACGGCGAAGACTGACGTGCGCGGCACAGCTCTCGTAGGGGCCGGATAATCCGGCCGGCACTCACCGAGCGCTGAGCGCCGCGGCTGCCGCGGCACGACCGGTGCGGACTGCACCCTCCATGTACCCGGCCACCCACTGGTCAGAGCCGCACACGTAGAACGGCGGCGCGTGTGTCCCGTGGAGCGGCCCGACGCGCAGCACGTCACCAGGCCACCAGTGCGTCACGTAGCCACGCGTGTACGGATCGACACCCCAGAGGCGGACGTGGAGCTCGTGCGTGTCGCGCGCTGCGGCGCCGTACATGCGGGCCAGCTCGTCGCGGATCACCGACTCACGGTCTCGCTCCGGCAGTGCGAGCAGGAGGCCGAGGCGTTCCGGCGGCACCAGAGCGGAGAGCACGCCGTCCCGCTGCGGCCAGGTCGAGCCGAACAGGTACTCGCTCTCGCAGAGCCCGTTCGCACCGATGTCGCCCCAGGGGGAGCCGTCGTAGACGGCGACGACCTTCGCCGCCAACGCGCTCCGCTGACGACGCAGCGACTCGAGTCGCGCCTCGTCGACGCCGTCGATCGAGATCCCCCCGAGAACGCCAACGGGGAGGGCGCAGACGATCGCTGCCGCCCGGAGCTCCTCCCCGGTCACGAGCCGGACGCGACAGCCTCGGCGGGCGACGTCGACGCAGGCGACTTCCGCACCGAGCCTGACGCGACCGTCGAGCTCGGCGGCAAGGCGCAACGCCACTTCGGCGCTCCCTTCCCTCACCTGATGGGACTCCCAGATGTCCTCGGTGTAGAAGCTCGGGTCGCCGACCGCCGCTGCCTTGCGCAGGCGCGACAAGGAGGACGTGAACTCGATCGAGCCACCGGCCAGGTACAGCGACGCCACCTCCAGCGCGCGCACGACGGACGGCAGGGCATCGACCGCCCGGAGCCAGGTGCCGAACGAAACGTCGTCCAACCGCGTTGCGTCGGGATGTGACCACGGGTCGTCGGGGTCTACGGTCACCGCGAGCTCGCCGAAGAGCCGCTCGACCCGCTCGTAGTCGGCCCGCTCGGCCTCCGTCGCGAACGGCCATGCATCACCCCGCGCGAGCTGGTCGAAGAGGTCGTACGTCGTGCTACCCGTGAGGGCGGTGTAGCTCGGCTCGATCGTGAGCCCGAGCTCCTCCACGAGCGCCAGGTAGGAGGTGTGAACGAGCCCGACCACCTCGCCGCCGAGCTGCACGGGCGAGCCGTCGTCGATCCGGATCTGCTCCACCCGCCCACCGACTCGGTCACGTGCCTCGAGCACGGTCACGTCGGTGCCGGCGGCGGCGAGGTCTCGCGCTGCGGTCAGCCCGGCAAGGCCGGCGCCGAGCACGAGAACGTCGTTCACACGGTCAGCTCGCGCTCGAGCACCGCGGCCGCGAGCGCCGCCGCAGCGTCGTTGTCGACGAGCCCGAGGTAGAGCATCGAATCGAGGCCGTCGGCGGCCGCCGTGAGCCGCATGCCGGCCGGTCGAGCCTCGATCGAGGCCGGGATCGAGCCGTCTGCCTGGCCCTCCTCGATCAGTGCCACGAGCCGGTCGATCGAGGCGGCATAGCACTCCACGACGAGGGGTCGCAGCTCGTCGTCGTAGCGCAATCCGCTCCAGACCTCGTTGTACAGCGAGCGCTGGTCCGCGATACGGCGGGCCGGCCTCGACGCCGGCGACGAGCACGCGCTCCAGCCGCTCGCGCCCCGTGGCGAGCTGCGCCAGATCGGACTCGATCGCCTCGTTCAGGTGCCGGTCGGCAAAGGCGAAGGCACTGCGTATGAGCTCCTGTCGCGTGGTGAAGTAGTAGTGGACGAGCGCCTTGGAGACCCCTGCCTCGGCCGCGACTGTCGCCATCCGCAGCCCGTGCGCGCCCTCGCGCACGACGACGCGGCACGCGGCGCGCAGGATCGAGTCGACTCTGACACTCGAGGGCCGCTGATCCGAGACTTTGAGAACTGTGCTCACGGGTGCAGTATCTTGCCGTTTCCTGAGCGCGGGAGTATCCTGACTGACCGGACAGTCAGGATACAGCCTGGCGACCACCACCATGGCGATGCCAGCCACCACGGCGACCGACGGGAACCGCTCGGTGCCGCCGCTCGAGCACCCCCTCGCCGAGGGCTGGACGCTTCCGGCCTCGTGGTACACCGACCCGGCGGTCCACGAGCTCGAGCGCGAGAAGATCTTCGCGGCCGCGTGGCAGTACGCGTGCCCGCTCGAGTGGGTTGCGGAGCCCGGGGCGTTCACGACGATGCTCGCCGGGCACGTCCCGGTCGTGATCGTCCGCGGCCAGGACGGCGAGCTGCGCGGCTTCGTCAACGTCTGCCGACACCGAGGACACCTGGTGGCGACCGAGTCCGGTTGCCGCGAGACGCTCCAGTGCCCGTACCACGCGTGGACGTACGAGCTGGACGGCACGTTGCGCAAGGCGCCGCGATCCGAGCGCGAGCCCGGCTTCGACCCGGCTCACTTCTCGCTCCTGCCTGTCGCGGTCGACACCTGGGGCCCGTTCGTGTTCGTGAGCCCCTCTGCGTCCGCGGAGCCGCTCGCCACGGTGCTGGCGGACATCCCCACCCGAATCGATCGCTGCGGTGTCGACCTGTCCACGCTGCGGTTCCACTCGCACCACGAGTGGCCGTCGGAGGTCAACTGGAAGGTCGCGATCGAGAACTACCTCGAGTGCTATCACTGCGCGGTCGCACACCCGGGCTTCAGCGCGGTCATCGACGTGCGACCCGACGAGTACCAACTCGTCGTGGAGCGCACGTACACGAGCCAGCTCGGCTCCGTTCGGGAGTCGGCGCTCGACGGCAGCGGCAAGGCCGCGTACGACCCGCGCGGCGAGGTCACTCAGTCGCAGTTCCACCACGTGTGGCCGAACACCACGATCAACGTCGTGCCCGGGCCGCAGAACATCTCCATGGAGCGCTGGGTGCCCACCGGGCCGACGCAGATGGTCGAGGTGACCGACTACTTCTTCGGCGCGGACGTCACCGAGCAGCAGATCGCAGAGCTGCTCGAGTTCGACAACCAGGTTGCGCTGGAAGACCTCGCGCTGGTGGTGTCGGTGCAGCAGGGCCTCGCGTCGGGGGCCGTGCCGCAGGGCCGCGTCATGGTGCAGAGCGAGCAGTTGCTCGCCGACTTCCACCGGCACGTGCACGACGCACTGCTCGGGTAGGCTCCGCCACCGCGTGCCCGCCCTCGTCCCCGTCGCGATCGTGGCTCCATGCCCCGCGGAGGCGCGCGAGCTCGCCGCGGTGGTGCGCTGCGGGTACGTCAGCGTGCCGCTCGACCGCAACGCCGTGAGCCCGGCGGGCAAGACGATCCGCATCTACTTCGAGCGCTACGCGCGCCAGGATCGCTCGCGGCCCGCCACGTCGACCGTCGTCTCGATCGAGGGTGGCCCGGGCTATTCCACCACCGCCGACCGGGGAGGACGCGTCGACCTGTGGCGGCCCGTCTCGACCCGGCGCAACCTCGTGCTGGTCGACCTGCGCGGCACCGGTCGCAGCGGCGCGCTGCGCTGCAAGGCCTTTGCCACCTCGACGACCGGCTACATCGCACGCGCCGGCCGGTGCGCTGCGCAACTCGGGCCCGACCGCGACCTCTACGCGACGGGTCGCGCCGTCGAGGACATCGAGGACGTCCTGAAGGCGCTCGGCGCGACCACCATCGACCTGTACGGGGACTCCTACGGCACCTACGCCGCGCAGGCGTTCGCGCTGCGCCACCCCGAGCGCCTGCGCTCCGTGACGCTCGACGCGGCGTATCCGCTCCCGGGCACGGATCCGGCTTTCGCCGACCTCGTCGCCGCCGTGCGGCGCGGGCTGCGGCTCGCGTGCTCACGCCGCGACGGCTGCCCGGCACGGCGGCTCGGCGTCGACCCGGTGGTCCTCGTCGAACGCTTCGCCGCCCGGCTGCGCGCGCGGCCGATCACCGGCACCGCCCCGGACGGGGACGGGACTCCGACGCGCGTCCGGCTGACCGAGGGCGCGTTCGCGCAGATCGTCGGCGCCACGTACTACAGCTACAACGTCTATCGGGATCTCCTCGCCGCGGTCGTCTCGGCTCGACGCGGCGACACGGCGCCGATCCTCCGGCTGGCTGCAGAGCCCGTCGTGCTCGACGCCGGTGGCGACGATCCGCCTTCCTACTCAGAAGCTGCGTATCTCGCCGTCATCTGTCACGACTATCCGCAGCCGTGGGATTTCACGACGCCGATCGCCGGTCGTGCCGCCGAGGCGGCCCGGCGCATCGCGGACTACCCACCAGGCGCGTTCTCGCCGCTGTCGGCGGCTGCCTGGACGGGTATCGAGTACCAGGGCGTGATGGCGTGCCTGCGCTGGCCGTCCCCCACGGACGGCGACACTGTCGAGCCGGCCGGTGCGGTGTACCCGCGGGTGCCGACGCTCGTGCTCAACGGCGACCTCGACTCGATCACGACGTCGGCTCAGGCGCGTGCCGCGGCGGCCAGGTTCCCGCGGTCGACGTTCGTCGAGGTGCGGAACTCGGTGCACGTGACGGCGCTGTACGACCTGGACGACTGTGCCTCGCGGATCTACCTGCACTTCGTGAAGACGCTGCGCGCAGGGGACACGTCGTGCGCTCGCCGGATCCCCGAGCTGCGTGTCGTTCCGTCGTTCCCCGTGCGCGTGGGGGACGTGAAGCCCGCGTGGCGCCGGGCGGGTGACAGCTCGAGCACAGCCGACCGACGGCTCGCGGCAGCCGCCGCAGCGACCGTGTCCGACGTCGTCAACCGCTGGTGGGTCAACTACGACGGTACGAGCACCGGGCTCCGAGGCGGGTCCTGGACGTACGAGGGAGACGACCCCGTCGAGTTCGAGCTCGACGATGTCGAGCTGGTGCCCGGCGTGCAGGTCAGCGGCACCGTGAGCTGGGTCTACGGTGGCGGCACGACCGCTGACGTGACGGTCACCGGGCCGAGGTCGGCCGGCTCCCTGTCGATGCGGTGGGCAAACGTGCGGGCCGCGCGCACCTTGCTCGTGGGTGAGGTCGACGGACGCCGAGTCCGGGCCTCGATGCTCGCGCCCTGAGAAGCGCTGTTGCTCAGGCCCTCATCGACCGCGCGCTTCCGCCACCGCCGCCTCGAGTGCCTCGGCGGCGGCTTCGGTCACCGCTGGCCCGTGGGTCGGGACGAGCAGGGCGACGGGAAGGTCGAGGAGCGGCTCCAGGGCGGCCGCGACATCCGCGCGGCGGATCCCTTTCGGTAGCCAGCTCTGTGGGCACACACGGTACGGCTTGCGGGCTCCGCCGAGCAGCACGTCGCCGGTGACGAGCGCCTTCTGCTCGGGCAGCCAGAGGACGGCCTCGTAGTCGAGACCGCTTCGGTAGCCCACGATGCCGCCGGCGAGCGTGTCACCGGCCGCAAACGCGTGGTCGGCCTCCACGTGGAGCTTGGCGAGGCTCCCGTGCGGCGCCCATAGCGCTGCACCGGGACGCTTTCCGTAGCGTTCGACCACTGCCGCGGCGCTGCGGCGGTGGTAGTACAGCGTGACGATCACGTCGACCCCGGCGCGTGCACGTGCCTCGACGTCGAGCGCCTTCCAGAACTGTCGGGCCTCCCGCACGCCCGAAGGGGCCAGCGGATCGATCAGGACGAGACGCTCGCGCGCCTGCACCGCAACCGAAGCGACCTCGTGCTTCCATTCCTCGTGGTAGGCCACCCAACGGTGGAGCCCCGGCGCGAGCTCCTCGGACCCTGGCAGCATGCTCAGCAGCCGCCGGCCGCTCGCGGCGGCGCCGGGATCCCGGGAAGCCCGTGCGTGAAGGCCGGGATCATCGTCCGCACGAAGGACGGAGACGCGGATCGTGGTCATGCGCGGCGTGCGTTCCGGCACGCGGCCGCGCTCGCTCCTGGGCGGCGCGCTCTCGGATCACCTGTTCCTGGAACAGCGCATGAATCAGCATCACCGTCTCCTCCCTGGCGTCGTCCTGAGTGCACCGCTCCAACTGAGAAATCCAACCAGACGGGTGGGCGTCCAACCGTAGTAGTCCTCGGGCCAGGATCGCGGCTGCGAGCCGTTCGGTCTCCTCGGTGTGGCCGTGCATCGACATCGCGCGTAGGGCGAGATATATCTCGCCCCGGACCGCAATGCGACGAGGAGGAACGGGTCATGCCGCTGATCAGGGTCGAGCTGTTCGACTTCCGTGTGAACGACGAGACGAGCGAGCAGCTCATCGCAGGGCTCACCGATGCCCTCTGCGCGGCGACGCACGAAGGGCTACGTGACCACACGTGGGTGATCGTCGAGGGGCACAACCCCAAGAACTGGGGTCTCGGCGGCAAGCCGTGGCCCGTCGATCAGGTTCCGCCCGTCTAGCGCCCGCCGCGTTCGGGCGCCAGGCTCGGCGGTGCCAGGCTTCAGCCTGGCACCGGGGTGTTACCTCGCTCTGCCAACCTCGTGTAAGGCAACCCTTACACAAGAGCGAAGGGTTGTTATACGATCCGTGCATGAGAGCACGCATTCCCATCGCACTGGCCGCGATCGGGGCCGCTGCAGCGGTTGCCGGATCCGCCTCGGCCGCGCCCGCGGCAACGACGGCAGGCCCGATCGGCACCAATCTCGCGCCGACCAAGACGTATCTCCTCCGCCACACGTCGCAGCTCGCCGGGTTGACGAAGGACTTCCGCAGCGCCGCGAATCGCTACTACGCCGCGGCTCGAAGCGTGAGCTTCGACTACGGCAAGCTGTGGCAGGCAAAGCGCTCAGCCGTTGCCGCTGACCTGACCCGCGCGAAGTCGCTCTGGGTCAAGGGCAACCCCTATTACGAGCGCGTCGAAGGGGTGGTCGCAGGCACGCCGTCGCTTGCGGTCTACGACGTCATCCTCGACGCGGGCTCGAGCGCGGCCGAGGATCCGGCCAGCGCCGTTCCGTTCGACCTGAAGCTTCCGAACGGGAAGGTGCTCCGCAAGCCCGGCAACCTCTTCAACCTGACGGAGGGCATGCTCTGGGGGACGCGCCCCGAGCTCGTGGCGCGCAAGGCAGATCTCGACCGCGACGGCATGCTCGAGTTCGGTGAGGTGCTGCCGGACGCGAATGTCTTCAAGGCGGCGGCCGACGCCTTCGTTCTCTACGCGGGCAAGCTCGACCGGTCGGCGCGTGCTTGGACGCCCAGCGCGTCCGACGCCTTCACGTCGGTCGTCGTCATGGTGCCGACGATGAGCGAGTACTTCGGACAGTGGAAGGTCTCGCGCTTCGTGCTCGGTCGGGAGGCGAAGGGTGACGCGTTCAACGTCGTGTCCCGCTTGTCCGACATCGGCGACATCCTCGGCGGCCTCCGCGTCATCTACAGCGGCATCCGACCTGCGATCGCGAAGGTCGATCCCGCTCAGGCCGCGCAGACGAAACGAGAGCTCGACGAGCTCTACGCCTTCGTCGCGCGGTTGCGCGCGCAGGAGCGCGCCGGCAAGCGCTTCACACCGCAGCAAGCGGACGTGCTCGGGCGCGACGCTCAGGCGCGCGCGACGGCGATCGCCGGTCAGGTCACGCAGGCGGCTGCCCGGCTCAAGGTGAAGATCGTCCAGTAGATGCGCCGGGCGCTCTGCATCGCGTCCGTGATGGCGGCGAGCCTCTGGCTCGCCGCGGGCGCGTCCGCGGCGGAGCCCTGGGCTGCCGCTACCGACGTGCGCTCGGCCCTGTCGAACGCCGAGACCGAGCTCGTCCTCGGAGCTCCGGCCGCGGCCCGCGGGCACGTGGGCGAGGCCGCGAGGGCGACCGAGCTCTTGCTGGCCGGTCGGCCGCCGGCGCTGCGCGCCGCACGCGAGGCTCTTGCCCGGGCCGACGCTGCGGCGGCGAGCGGCGACGAGGGCGCCTTTGCCGCAGCACATGCCGCCGTCTGGGCGGCGGTGCTCCGCGCCGGCTACCTGGAGGCAACCGCCGCGGCCGCGCGCGGCGATGTCGCGGCGGCCCGCTCCTGGCTCCTCGTCCGCGAGTTCCGGCCCCCGACCCGCTTCTCACGGGCGGCGGCCGATGCAACGCTCGCGCTCGACCGCCTCGCGCAGCAGGGGATCGCTGCGGGCGCCGCGGCCCGCGTCGTCCGGAACGACTTGCTCGACACGTACGAGGCGCGGTTTCGCGCTTCGCTGGACGAGGTGCGGGACGCCGGGCAGGCGCGATTCGACGTTCGTGTCCGCGCTGCCGCGGCGGCCAGCGCCGGGTACTGGTCGATCGTGCGACCGGCGTACGCGGCCCAGCGTGGCGCCACGTCGGCTCGTGCGATGGACGCGACGCTGGCTCGATTGAGCGAGGCAGTGCGCGTCGGTCGCTCGCCCGAGGGTCCGCTGGGCGCCGCCGACAGGCTTCTCGCGGGGTTCCGCGCCGCGCCGCTTTCGCCTGAGGAGCAACTGCAGCGCGCCGGTCAGCTCGACCGCTTCCTGCGCCTCGTCCCCATCGAGTACGGACGGGGTGTCCGCGACGGGCAGGTCGTGCTCGACTTCGAGATCCAGGAGGCGATCACGTTCCGCGACGGGGCGGCCGGCGCGTTCAGAGATCTCGAGCCGAGGCTGCTCAGCCGTGACGCCACCGCCACCCGACGCCTGGGCGCGGCGCTGACCTGGCTCGGCGACGCGCTGGGTGCCGCTACCCGCGGGGACTCCGTCGCCGATCCCGAGCAAGTGCGCGGCACGACCGACCGGGCGCTGCAGCTGATCGAGGCGACCTTCCCGAAGGAATGGCGTGAAGCTGCCGAGAACGCCGACTTCGACGTGATCGCCGCCACGCTCGATCGTGTGCAGGCCGCGGCCGTCGCGGGCGAGTGGGGACGGGCCGAGCAGGCGCGCCTGGAGGCGTACGGCGTCTTCGAGCTCGGGCCCGAGCAGCGGCTGCGTGGTCTCGGGCCGACGCTCTTCCAGCGGGTCGAGCAGCTGTTCTGGTACGGACAGGGGGAGCACGACGGGCTCGTCCTGCTGATCAAGCGGCGGGCACCCGCCGAGCAGATCGCCGCCACTCGCGGCGCTCTCGACGAGGCGCTGGCGGCATCCGAGGAGCGGATAGGCAGCGGTCCCGGCTCACGCGTCTCGATCGTCACGAACAGCGCGATCATCGTCTTTCGCGAAGGCCTCGAGGCCGTGCTCATCCTGGCTGCGCTGATGGCGAGCCTCGTCGGGCCGCAGCGGCGGCATCGGCGGCCGCTCCTCGGCGGTGTCGCTCTCGCGCTCGCCGCGAGCGTCGTGACATGGGCGGTCGCTCAGACGGTGCTGGGCTCGCTCGCAGGATGGGGCGAGAAGCTCTCCGCGGTGGTCGGGCTCGTCGCTATCGGGGTGCTGCTGCTGATCCTCAACTGGTTCTACCACCGCGTCTACTGGCAGGAGAACCTGCAGGACCTGCACCGCCGCAAGAAGTTGATCCTCGGGGGCGCGAGCGTCGGCATCCTCTCCGCCCAGGTACTTGGGCTCGTTGCGCTCGGGTTCTCGAGCGTCTACCGGGAGGGCTTCGAGACCGTCCTCTTCCTCCAGGCGCTGACCCTCGAAGCAGGTGCGTTCACCGTGCTCCAGGGGGTCGCGCTCGGGTTCGCGGCAGTCGTCGGCGTCTTCCTGCTCGTCATCGCGCTCGAGCGCAAGCTGCCGCACAAGAAGATGCTCGTCGCCACCGGGTTGATGATCACCTGGGTGCTGATCGTCCTCGTCGGTCAGACGGTGCAGACCCTGCAGAAGGTCGGCTGGGTGGGCGTCACGCCGGTCGAAGGGCTCGAGCTCCCCTACTGGTCAGGGGTGTGGCTCGGCCTCTACCCGACGTGGCAAGGGCTGCTCGCCCAGGCGGCCGCACTGGCGTTCGTCGTCGGGAGCTATCTCGCGGCCGAGGCGATGCGCAAGCGCCGCAGGGCACGGCTCATCGCGGGAGCTGCTGACGCGAACGGACGCGGCTCAGGCCAAGGTGGCGAGGGCGTCGCGCACAGCCCCTACGGTGGCCTCGATGTCGGCCTCGGTGTGAGCGGTCGAGACGAACCAGCGCCCGAGCGGATAGCGGTGCCCGTAGACGCCGCGCTCCTCGAGCGCGTCGCACAGCCCGGTGAAGCGAGCGGTGTCCTGTAGCGCGGCGACGTCGGTCACGGTGAGCGGCTCGCGCTCGGGCCGCACCGAGAGGAACGGCTGCAGCATCGAGCCGACGCGGCGCACGTGACCTGAGACGCCGGTCGTCTCGAAGGCTGCCTCGACGCCGTCAGCCAGCGCGGCCGAGCGGGTCTCCAACCGGCCGTAGAGAGCGGCATCCATACGGATTCGCTCGAGCACCGCCCGGGCTGCGGCGAGTGCGGCCGGCGAGCCTGTCGTGGTGCCGCCGTGCACGACGCGATTCTCAGCCTCGAGCCGCATCAGCTTCGCTGAGCCGCCAAAGGCCGCCAGGCCGAAGCCGCCGCCGAGGATCTTCCCCAGCACCGTCACGTCCGGGGCCAGCCCGAGCAGCTCCTGCGCGCCGCCCGCGGCGAGCCGGAAACCGGTCATCACCTCGTCGAAGATCACGAGCCCGCCGGCGGCGCGCACGGTGCGAGCCAGCGTGTCGAGGTAGGCGGGATCGGGTCGCACGAGCCCGCCGGACCCGGCCACCGGCTCGAGGATCACGCCGGCGAGCCGCGGGCCGGCCGCGGCAAGAGCCTCCTCCAGCGCCGGCGGATCGTTGTAGGGAAGCACCCACACCGCTTCCAGGCTCGAGCTCGGGACACCCGCCGAGTCCGGGGCGCCCGGCCGACCCGCGCTCGCGGCCGACCAGCCGGTGCAGAGGTGATCGGCCCAGCCGTGGTAGTGACCCTCGAACTTGAGGATCACCTCGCCACCGGTGGCCGCCCGGACGAGCCGGATTGCCGCCTGAGTCGCCTCGGTGCCGGATGCCGCGTAGCGAAGCTGCTCGATCCCGGGGACGAGCTCGGTCACCAGCTCCCCGACCTCCCCCGCCAGCCGGTGCGGGAAGGCGATGTGGACACCGGTGCGCGCGACCGTCTCCTGCACCGCCTCCCAGACGAAGGCGGGATGGTGGCCGAACAGGTTGACGCCGTAGCCACCGCAGTAGTCGAGGTACTCGTTGCCATCGGCGTCGCGGACTCGTGCGCCGGCCGCGGACTCGATCACCAGGTGCGTGCCGGCGCGGAGCCGCGCATAGCTCGACTCGCCGCCGGCAACGGTACGGCTGATCCGCTCGAATGCCTCGTGGGAGGCGCTCAGCGGGCGGGAAGGGGCTGTCGTCACAGGCGCAGTCTCGCGGTTTGTGCGCGGGCGCGTGGCATCCCTCAAGCGAGGGGTGCCTGTTGCCGATGAGAGCCGTGATCGCGTCGACGACTTCCACCTACGGCCATGAGAGACGACGCTGCTCACCGACCTCGCATCGCGCATTCCGGCTGGGGCGCCGTGTGGGCGGCCCTTGCCTTCGGCGCCTTGCTCGTCGCCGTAGGTGTGGTGCAGTACAGGCTCGCAGCGAGTGTCGCCGACGGCGGCACCGCAGCCGCCGCCCCCGGGGAGCACGCCGCGGATGCGAAGGCCATCGTCGCGGCGTACGACGAGAACCTGCTCGACCCCGCGCCTGCGATCGAGACGGTCCTCGACGAGATCGCAACGCGCCCCGGCGTCGCCGAGGCCGCACTGGTCAGCGGCGCGGGCGTCGAGTTCACCGGTGGCACGGCAGGACCGAATGCACAGCTCGTAGCCGAGATCGAGCCTCCGGCGGCGCTCGGCACGGCTGTCAACGCAACCCTCGAGTCCGGCAAGCCGTCGACGGCCGGCAACGGTGTCGTGACTGAGCCGATCGACATGCACGGCGACCCGCACGCCCTCGTGGTGCTCCGGGAGCCGCTTCCGGCGGTCGTCCCACTGTCCGACCTGATGTGGATCGTCGCGGTCACGCTGGCCGCGGTCGCCTCGCTCCTCGCCGTGGCCTTCGTTGTTCGACGCCGCTCGCTCGCCACGCGGCATGCGAATGCATTGCACCGAGCCGGCCTCGACCCTCTGACGGGTCTCGGCGGTCACCGCATGTTCCGCGAGGAGCTCGCCCGCCTGGCAGGCGCTTCCGTGCGGCGTGATCGGCCGCTCACCCTGGCGTTGCTCGACGTCGACTTCTTCGCCACCGTGAACGCAGCGGAAGGGCTGCGGCACGGTGAAGCCGTGCTGGCGGAGATCGGCGCCGTCCTTCGTGCCGGCCGGTCGGAGGACCTCCCGTTCCGCGTTGGCGGCGACCGGTTCGCCGTTCTGTTCCCGCACACGAACGCCGCCGAGGCATCGGTCGCGGTGGAGCGCATCCGCGCCGCGATCGCGGGCGGGTTGCCCGGCCTGACCGTGAGCGCCGGCGTCGCGGAGCTCGACCACCGGGTTCCCGGTGCGGACCCGCTCCTCGCGCAGGCGGAGCTCGCGCTCCACGACGCGAAGAGCGCCGGCCGCGACCGGCAGGTCGTCTTCGGCGACACGCCCGCCCGCACGCCGGGCTGAGCACGACGCAGGCGGTGCGGTGGCTGCGCAGCGGGAGCTCCTCACGACGGTGCTCGAGGCCAACATGACGGTCATCTCGATGGAGCAGAGCCGGCTCGCAGCGCGTCAGACCGACAGCATCAAACAGCTGACGAGGATCGCCACGGTGTTCCTGCCGTTGACCTTCGTGACCGGTGTTCCGACGCACCGAACCGGTGTGAGCGACGTCGTTCGGCTATGGCCGAATGCCCAGTACTCCAATCCGGCACCTAGTGCCGAGCGAAGCGAGGCACTAGCCGGTCACGTGCTGCAGGTGCCGCATGCGGTTCGCGGCATCGAGGGCGGCGACCTTGTACGCCTCGGCGAGCGTCGGATAGTTGAACACCGAGTCGACGATGTCGTCGACCGTCGCACCGGCCGCCATGGCCATCTGACCGATGTGGACGACCTCCGTGGCGCCCGAGCCGAACACGTGGACGCCGAGAATGGCGCCATCGCCGGGTGACACGAGCAGCTTGAGCATGCCGTGACGGTCGCCGAGGATCGCCCCCCGCGCCAGCTCGCGGTAGCGGGAGATCCCGATCTCGTAAGGCACCCCGGTGGCCGTCAGCTCCTCCTCCGTCCGGCCGACATAGCTGATCTCGGGGATCGTGTAGATGCCGACAGGGAGCGGGGCGTTACCCGATCCGACCGCGATCCCGAACGCGTGACAGCTGGCGCGCCGCCCTTGCTCGGCCGACGTCGCGGCAAGGTTCGGGAACCCGATCACGTCTCCGACCGCGTAGATCGTGTCGACCGCGGTGCGGAGGTGCTCGTCGACGGCGAGCCGCCCACGGTCGTCGACCTCGAGACCGACCGCTTCGACCCCCAGGCCGTCGGTGGCGCCTCGGCGGCCGGCCGAGTAGAGCACCGTGTCCGAGGGAATCCTCTTGCCGCTTGCGAGTGAGGTCACCGTGCCGTTGCCCGTCGTCTCGACTCCGGTCACGGTCTCGCCGAACCGGAAGACGACACCGAGGTCGCGCAGGTGGTACTGCAGCGCCTCGACGATCTCTGCGTCGCAGAAGTCGAGCAGCCGCTCGCGTCGCTCGATCACGGTGACTCGCGTGCGCAGCGCCGCGAACATCGATGCGTACTCGATCCCGATCACGCCCGCGCCGACCACGACGAGTGAGCCGGGAATGCCTGTGAGCTGCAGGATGCCGTCCGAGTCGAGCACGGTTCGCCCGTCGAAGCTCACGCCGTCTGGATGGCTCGGGGTCGTTCCGACGGCAACGACGATCACGTCTCCGGTGAGACGGCGCTCGATGCCTGCCGCATCCATGACCGAGAGGGTGTTGGCGTCGACGAAGCGCGCCGAGCCGCAGACGAGCTCGATGTGGTTGCGCGAGAGCTGGTCGCGGATCACGTCGACTTCCTGCTCGATCACGTGCTGTGCGCGCCAGAGAAGGTCCCGATCGCAATCTCGTCCTTGAGCCGGTAGCTCTGCCCGTACAGGTCGCGTTGCGTGTGTCCGGTCAGGTAGACGATCGCCTCGCGCAGGGTCTTGGAGGGAATCGTGCCGGTGTTGACGCAGACCCCGCCCACCTTGTCGCCACGCTCGACGATCGCTACGCGCTTGCCGAGCTTTGCGGCCTGAACGGCTGCTCGCTGCCCGGCCGGCCCGGACCCGATCACGAGGAGGTCGAACGTGTTCTCCGGCACCGGCGGAGCCTACGCCCGCGCCCGCGGATCCGCCAGCGTGCTCACCGGATCGACACAGCCGGAGCGAGCGCGTCGTGCACGAGCAGCTGGAAGTGCTGCAGCAGGTGCTCGCTGCCGAGGAGCAGCCGCCCGTGCTCGACCGCGCCCGAGCGCAGCCCGGCGTGGACCGACTCGACCAGCGCGACGTCCTCGGCGCCGACGACGTTGCCGAAGGCGGTGATCTCCTCGATCACGCTCTCGCTGGTCCCCGGCGCCCAGAACCCGTCCACGAACGACCTCGTGCGGTCGGGGCCGTCCGGCTGGAAGACGATCACGCGCAGGTTGGCCGGCCCCGGTAGCGCGTTCAGCGTCCAGTTGGGCCACACGAAGTGGAACTGGCTCGAGCGAAGCTCTCCGACGGGCTCGTAGGGGCAGCGCCTTGCCGTTGCCGCGGGTCCGCTCGTTGACCGGCCCGAACTGGCTCGACGACCAGCGGCTGGTGGTGAGCCGGTATGCGTCTGGATCGACGTCGATCAGGCGGCTGAAGCTCTGGTGCGCGACCGGGCAGTGGTAGCACTCGAGGAAGTTCTCGACGACGATCTTCCAGTTCGCCTGGATCACCTGATCCCGGCCGCGACCGCGGAACTCGAGCGTCGACGGGTCGAGACCGGCGCCGGCGAGCGCGGCGGGAAGGTCGCCGAGCGTGTCAGCGAGCGGCGCGGCGCTCGTGTCCGGGTTGACGAAGACGAGCGCACCCCACGTGTCCACGAGCACGGGATGCAGCGAGAGACCCGCTGGATCGAATCCCGGCTCTCGATCCGCCCGCGGAGCGGTGCGCAGCGACCCGTCGAGGTCGTACGTCCACGCGTGGTACGGGCACTGCAGCGTCTCCCGGCGACCGCAGCCCTCGACCACGAGGTGCCCGCGGTGCCGGCAGACGTTGACGAAGCCACGCAGCACCCCGTCCGGGCCCCGCACGACGACGATTGGCACCTCGCCGGCCTGGCAGGTGAGGAACTGGCCGGGCTCCACGACGTCGTGCGCGACGCCTGCGTACTGCCAGGCACGCCGGAAGATCCGCTGCTGCTCGAGTCTGTATATCTCCGGGTCGGAGTACCAGCGTGCGGGGAGCGTGAGCCCCTGCTCGAGCTGGCCGCGGAGCGAGGTGGAGATGCCGACCGCCATCGCGAACCGAACGCTACATCGAGGTATGGCAAGAATCAGGGCAGTGAACGGTGACGTCCTCAGCCGGCGTGCCCTCAACCGGGCCACGCTCGAGCGCCAGCTGCTGCTCCGGCGCTCCGAGATGCCGGTCCTCGAGGCGGTCGAGCACCTCGTCGGCCTGCAGGCGCAGGTGCCGCTGAACCCGTACACGGCTCTGTGGTCGCGGCTCGAGGGTTCCGGCCGAGGCTCGCTCGCCGAGCTGCTCCTCGAGCGACAGGTGGTGCGGATCGTCGTCATGCGCGCCACCATCCACCTCGTCAGCGCCGACGACTGCCTGCTGCTGCGTCCGCTCATGCAACCGGTGCTCGACGGGGAGCTGGCACGCCACCGCGAATTCGCCCCTGCGCTTCGGGGCGTCGACCTCGACGCCGTCCTCGCGTTCGCTCGCACGCGCTGCTCGGCGAGAGCCCGCGCACCGGGCCCGAGCTGCGCGCCGCGCTCGCGGAGCGGTTCCCCGAGCACGACGCGTCCGCCCTCGCCTACGCGTGCCGCAACCTGCTGGCCTGCGTCCAGGTTCCGCCCCGAGGGGTCTGGGGTCGCACCGCGCAGGTCACCTCGACGACGGTCGAGTCCTGGCTCGGCCGGCCGCTCGTCAGCGACCCGTCGATCGACGACGTCGTGCTGCGCTACCTCGCGGCCTTCGGTCCGGCCGCGGTCGCCGACGTGGCAGCGTGGTCGCGCCTCACCGGGCTGCGCGAGGTGGTCGAGCGCCTACGGCCCCGGCTGCGCATGTTCCGCGACGAGCGCGGCCGCGAGCTGTTCGACCTCCCCGACGCGCCCCAGGCCGGACCCGGACACGCCCGCGCCGCCCCGCTTCCTGCCCGAGTACGACAACGTGCTGCTCTCGCACGCCGACCGCAGCCGATTCGTCTCCGAGGACCTCCGCGGGCGGCTGTCCGCGGTGACCGGGCCGGTCCACGGCTGCCGTGCTCCACGACGGCTTCGGGTGCGGCCTCTGGCGGCTCGAGCGCAGCCGAAACGGCGCGAGCGCCACGCTCGTCGTCAGCCATGTCGTGCCTCTGACCAAGCGCGCCACGGCGGCGCTGGCCGCAGAGGGGCGGCGCCTCCTGGCTTTCGTCGCCGCCGATGCCGAGACGCGCGAGATCCGCTTCGTCGCCGTCGACTGATCAGGTCTCGGTTGCGAGTGCCGAGGGGTGAAGGAACGGTACGAGGGAGTCGTCCCAGCCGGTGCGCAGCACGGCGACCAGCGACGGGGGCGTGATCAGCGTCACCCGCGTTGTGTCCGGCTTCAGTCGGACACGGCCGTTCTGTGGCGCAGGTCGGGGGGCACGTACGTAGCCCGCCGCGGTCCAGCGCAGCAGCCGGTAGCCGAGCACCACGTGGGGCGCCCCTTCCTGCAGGACGAACACGCCGTCCGGAAGCCCGTCGAGCGCGGCTTCGTGGTGGAGCTGTGCCCGGGTGCCGGGCGCGACGCGCTCGGCATGGAGCTGTGCGTCGATCGCGTCCGCGCCGATCTGGCCGGGGTGAAGCTCGCGCCAGATCTCCACGAAGCGGGCGTAGTCGGAGTGACGGCAGAGTGCGCAGGGGCGGTGCCCGGCGGCGAAAGCGGTCGCCTCGTCGAGGAAGAACAGCTCGGTGAAGCGGCCCGGCTGCAGCAGCGGCCCGCGCTGCCAGCCGCGGAACTCGAGCCGGCAGGCGATCCAGCGCTTGCCGTTGTAGCGCCGGCGGATCCGTCCCATCTCGTCGTGGAGGCAGCCGCGGTTCCCGTACACCAGGCCACGCGCGGGGTCCGCCACGAGCTCGCCGAGCGGCGTGACCCGGTTCTGCAACGGCATCTCAGCTCACCCTGGTGGCTGTTGCCCGAGGAGCTGGGCGCAAACGATGTCGCCGAACCACCGCTCGTACTGCTCCGGCGTCCAGCCGCGCTCGCCGACCAGCAGATGCCAGAGGTCGGGGTGGTTGAGCGTCCACAGGATGTCGGCCGCGCGGATGACGTCCAGGTCGGGTCGTAGCGCCTCGTTCCTGTGCAGTGCTTCGACGATCGGGCGCTGGATCTCGTAGAAGTCGGCCTGGATGCGGCTCCACAGCGCCGCCACGTCGGGGTCGGCGGAAGCGGCGTTGCGGATCACCTTCATGAGCGCGGCTGCGCGTGTCTTGACCATCCGCGAGTTTCGCGCGGTCAGCCGCAGCTGGCGCTCGGCGTCGCGCTCCTCGACGATCTCGCGGTACCAGGCCCGCTCGGCCATGGGGACGTCGTCCTGATCGCCGCGCAACAGCAGGTGCCAGAGCGCGCGCAGCACGCCGCTCTTGGTCTCGAAGGCCACGTAGACCGTCTTCAGCGCGACGCCTGCCTCGGCCGCGATCGCCGCCATCGTGGTCGCCGTGTAGCCCTGCTGCTCGAACAGCCGCTGAGCCGCTTCGAGGATCTCCCGGCGCGTCGCTGCCGCCTGCTCACGACGGCGTGGGGACTCGTAACGTCGCTTGCTCTTGACAGGCCCAACCATTTAGGTATCTTACCACTCACTTCATTACTCGCAGCGAGTATTCAATTCGAGGACAGGGAGGTTCTTCCATGACGTTCGTGCTGACCCGCATCAAGGTGGACGACTACGACCTCTGGAAGCAGATGTTCGACACGGATCCCCCCGGCGCGAGAAAGGCAGCCAAGGGGTACCGCCTCTTCCGCACCGTCGATGATCCCAACGAGGTGACGATCTCGGTGGAGTTCGCTTCGCCCGAGGACGCCAACACCGCCCGCGAGCGCGTGCTGGCCTCGGGCGTCCTCGAGCGCGTGACGGTCAAGAGCCCGCCCACGATCGTCGAGGAAGCCGAGACGCTCGTCTACTAGAGGCTTCGCGGCCTGCCAGCCGGTGGCCGTCTCTCGATCAGGCGGCCACCCGCTGGGGGCGGGTGCACCTCGAGCGCTGAAACAAGGGCGGACGTCGCAGCATCTCAGCGGCGCCCTAGGGTTCGTTCCGTGGAGTCCGTTCGGTGACAGAAGCGGCGCCGACGTGGACCCGGCTGTCGACCGTGATCGTGGTCGTGGCGACCGGCGCCTGCGTGTTCGTGCTGGCAGAGACGGTCCTGCCGGGGGAGATCCCGGCCGTGACGGTGGCGCTGCTGGCCGGGCTCGTGCTCGGCTCGCTCGCGTCACCCGACGTAGAAGCCGCCACCGCGGTCGTCGGGCGTGTCCTTCCTGTCGCGATCGTGCTGATCGGCCTGCGCATCTCCTTCGACAGCGTCCGAGACCTGGGGCTCGAGACGCTCGCGCTCGTCGTCGTGACGCTTGCTGTTGGGGCCGGTGTGGCGCTCGTGGTGGCGCGTGCGCTCGGGGTGCCTCGGCGTCTCGGGACGCTGCTCGCCCTGGGGACGGCTGTCTGCGGGAACACCGCGATCGTCTCTGCGGCGCCGATCATCCGCGCGCGGCGCGACGAGATCGCCTACGCGGTGGCGACGATCACCGCGTTCGGCACCGTTGCGGTGCTCGTGATGCCGCCCATCGGGCATGCGCTCGGGTTGGACGACACGCAGTTCGGGATCTGGTCGGGGCTCGGTGTGAACGACACCTCGCAGGTCGTGGCCACAGGGTTTGCCTATTCGGACCCCGCGGGTGAGACGGCCACTGTCGTGAAGCTCGTGCGCAACGCGTTCCTTGGGCCGATCCTCGTTGCAGTCGCGCTGCTCTCCCCTGACGCGCGCGCGGCCGGGGAGCGTTATCGGCTCACGCCGACCCTCGGGATCCCGTGGTTCGTGTGGGGGTTCGTGGCAGCGACCGTGTTGGCTTCGCTCGGGGCCGTGCCCGAGGATGTCGTCGCCGTGTCCGAGCACATATCGATGTTGCTCGTGCTCGTGGTGATGGCGGCGGTCGGGCTCTCGACGCGGATCGACGCGATGCGCGCGGCCGGGCTTCGGCCGTTCCTCGTCGGGCTCGTGGCGATGACGTGCCTCTCCGCGGTTCTCCTCGCGGCTGTCCTGGCCGGCGTGGGTGGCTGAGCCGACATCGGCGGAACGGGATGCGGAACGACGTGTGGGCTTGACTTCAAGTTAGCTTGAGGTTGTACCGTGACTCTCGTGCGAACGAACAAGAGACATCAATGAGCGCGACTCGGGCACCCAGTCGGCAGATCACCGGCGAAGTCACCTCTTGGCCGGGCGTGACGGCAGGGCCGGGCAGCCGCGGTGAGTTCGCCTTCCGGGTCGGACGCCGGGAGATCGGACACCTGCACGGCGACTACGTGGCCCACTTCGGCTTCCCGAAGGAGGTCTGGGCCGGCCTCTACGAGCAGGGGCGCATCGACTACCACCCGGTCTTCCCAGGTAAGCCCGGGTTCGCGGCACGCAGGATCGAGACCGAAGCCGACGTCCGCGACGTGATCGAGCTCCTGCGGCTCAACTACGACCGCGTGATCGACCGGCACGGACTGCCGGCAGAGGCAGCTTGACCTAGAGGAGGAGGGATGCCCGCTGAGGTCTCGCTGCTGGACAGCGCGAGCCCTTCCGCTTACAGTCACTCGTGCGGGTCGTGACAAGCGGCCCGTGGACGCCGGCGAGGGCATACATCGCTCCCGTGAGGATCCACCCTCGGTACTGGGCGGAGCGGCTTCCGGCCGGCGCATTCCTCTCGTCGGCGGGGTCTATGGAGTGGTGGGAGCTGCGGCTCGTGGTGACGATCGGCGTGCGGATGCGAACGAGGCTTGTCCGACGGGCTGCGCCTACGCCGTGGAGCAGAGGATGAGGGCACGGCGGTGGAGAACGATGATCACGTGGGCCCTGCTCATCTGGAGCGGGGCCCTCCTCGTGTGGATCATCGTCGGGGTCATTGAGATCGCCACCAAGAACTGTGCGCCGTCGACCGTGTTTTCGGAGTTCCTTGATTCGACCTACACGGACTACGCTGACCTGAAGTGCTTTGAAATCGCCGCGCTCGGTAAGGAGCATGTCGCCGGTGCCGAGGCGCTCCCCAAGCTAGGTCTCTGGTTCTCCGGGGTCATCGTCTTGGCCGTAATCTGGTTCCTCGGGCGTCCGAAACTGCGTATCTGTCCGCACTGCGGTGAGAACGTGGCGATGGGTCTCCTGGCATGCTCGAACTGCGGGTACGACTTCACGCTCGCCAGGAGTCCGGTGCACCCCTCGACCTCCGCCTCGGTGGCTCCAGTCGCCGCCTCGGTCGCTCCGGCCGCCTCTCTCGTAGCGGCTCCCGGCCCAGGGGTCTCGATGCCGCTGCAGGGCTGGTACGGCGATGCCGAGCGCCCTGGCCGTACGCGCTGGTGGGATGGGACCGCCTGGGGCATGAGGGACGACGACCATCCCTCCAGGGTGAGCGTGCCTGTGTCCGAGGATGCGGAGGCTGCGGACCTCACGCCGGCGGTATCGGACGCGCCCCACCTCGACGCGGAGCGAGCGGAAGAGGAAGAGGTCGAGGTCGTTGCGGCCCCCAGAGGCTCCTCGACGCAGGCCGGGCTCGAGCCGGCCGTCGCGACGACCGTGGAGCCAATCTCGGAAGCCGTGCAGGCCGCCACGATCTCCTCTTCGCCCGAGGTGGCCGCTGACGCGCCGCAGACGGGGCGCTTCTGCGAGAACTGCGGCGTCGAACGGCGCCCGGGGGCCCGCTTCTGCTCGAGCTGCGGACACGGTCATTAGCGCGTCACGCGCAGCCTCGCGACATGCCTCGGGCGTCTTGCCCGGGCCGCTCTGGCATGAGTAGCGGGACGATGCTCGTCTGCTCGAGCTGCGGCAACGAGGAGCCGGCTGGCTCGGGCTTCTGTGGCAACTGCGGGACGCCGCTCGCAGCGGCGGATCAGCCGGCCGCCGTCGAGGAGACGGACGTGACAGTTCTGACGTGCGCGAGCTGCGGCAACGGGGAGCCTGAGGGCTCCCAGTTCTGCGGGAGCTGCGGCGCGCCGTTCGCGCCGGCGGATCAGCAACTGGCTGAAACGTCCTCCATGGAAGCGTGGCAGCCTCCCGAGGCCGCGCGCGTATCCGAGACGCCCTTGTCCGCGCCCGCTCTCGAGCGGGCGTCGCGCGTTGAGCCCGCAACTCCTCGGCCAACCGGAAAGCGCCGCCTGCGCTGGATCGCAGCGGGAGCGGCCGGCGTGTTGCTCGCGGTTGGCGGCGCAACGGTTGGGGTGCTTGCCCTCACCGGCGGAGACGACCCGCCCGAGGTCGTCATCACCGAGCCGGAAACGCTTCCTGAGGCCGCCCCCGAGTCGCCGTCTCCAACGCCGACCCCGACGCTGGTAGAGAGCATGACTCCGCGGCTCGCGGCGGTCGTCCGCCATCAGGGTGCGGTCAGCACCCGTGTCGGCTCCCTCAGGGCGGGCGTCGAGTCGTTCGCGGCGGCGCGGCGGGCTGCCGATGCGCTCGCGGCGAGCGTGGTGGAAACGCAAGACGCCCTCGACGGATTCTCCCCAGCCGACAGCACGGAGGCGAGCACGCTGCTGCTCGTGCGGCGCGCGCTCGCTTCTCACCTCGCTTACGCGCAAGCTCTCTCGAGTCTCCCACCTCGGCCACGGTCCTTCACTACCGCACAGGCGAAGACGGCGATCGCCCGAGCCGAGCAGGTGCAGACCGACTACTCGGCGCTCGCGGCCGCCGAGCCCGCTCTGACGGGCATCGCGCTCAACACCTTCGACCACGTCCGTCTGCTGGAGCTCGTTCCAGCCGCGAATCAGACGTTTTCGACCACCGGTCGTACCGTGATCGACCTCGTGCCGTTGCTCGTGGGGATCAGGCCGGACGATCCTCTCGGCGAAGGTCGCTGCTTCGGGCCGTACGCCTCGAGGGCGTCGCTGCGCGTGTCAGGCGTCGTACACCGGAGTGGCTTCGTTCAGTGCGGGGACGACGCGAACGGCGATCCGAGCCGCGCGAGCGGCGTCTATCGCTTCTCCAACAGGACGTTCAGGGCCGGGCCGAGGATCGTCCGACTGACCGGGCAGGTGGCAATCGACGAGAGCTCGTCCTCGTCGCAGCGCGGTTCGCGCGTGACCTGGACGGTGCTCTACAACGGGACGCCGATCTGCTCGGAGACCGTCATCTGGAGTGGATCACGCCCCTCGCCGAAGGAGCTCGACTGCAGAGTGCCGATGCTCGCGACTGCCGGTGGGTTCGACGTGGGACGGCTGGAAGTTCGACAGGTCGCATCCCTTGCGTCGTCCGGGGACATGTGGGCCGGCCTGCTCGCCCCGACGATCGTGGCCGCGGTTCCCCGCTAATGACCTTCCGCCAACGCGCCACTGGCTACCCACGACGAGTGAAGGAGTGAACCGATGCAGGACGTGACGACCTGTCCAAACTGCGGTGCGGCGCGAGCCGCCGGCGCTCGGTTCTGCGCCAGCTGTGGCCTCGACTTCAACACTCCGGCCGGAGAGCAAGCGGCTGCACCGCCGCCGCCGGCGCCTCCGGCGGCTGAACCGCCGCCGCCTGCACCTCCGGCGCCCGCACCGGCGGTGCACACCATCACCGTGAAGACGGACGGCCTCGTGGCGTCGGTGATGAAGATGATGGGCGTCAGCATGGGGTGTGGCTGCGCCGCCGTCGTCGCGGGAATCCTCATCCTCATCCTCATTATCTGGCTGTCCGCTTGAAGGCTCTCACCTGACATGCGGCAGTTCGGGACGCGCGCTTCTCGCTTGCGTCAAAGGCTGTGGCTGGCCGTTGGCGTGGGGGCGGCGGCCGTGGTTGTTGCCGCGAGCGCCCTCGGAGCTTCAGACGAGTCGTCTGCCGCCACGGCGACTCGCGATCGCGCCGTGACCGACATGCCGGACGACATCTCCGGCCCCCAGGTGCACTTTCTCTACGTCGTGCCCTCGGACGGCGCTGACGGGCAGCTCGACACGAACGGGCAGATGGAGCAGTCGATCGCCCGGATCGAGCGCTGGTTCGTGACACACGCCGAGAAGCAGGGCCTGCGGGTCGACACGTACAACGGGGCTCCGGACATCACGTTCGTGCGGATGCGACGCTCGGATGCGCAGGCGACGGCCGCGAATCCCTGGCCGCTCTGGGTGATCGGCGAGGATCTCGTCGCCGCGGGATTCAACAATCCGGCCAAGGTCTACGCGGCGCTCTACGACGGGCGCAGCAAGTGGGCGTGCGGAGGAGCGACATCGCCGGCGCTCCCGAAGCTGGGCGCGATGTACCTGCAGGCGTGGCCGACGAACGATCCGCGCCCATGTCGTGACGCGCCGGGATTCGGAACAGGCACGGATCGGCCGGGCTATTTCGAGATCGGTCTGCTGCACGAGATCCTGCACGTGATCGGGTTTACGCCGACCTGCGCTCCCCACGCGAGCAACGACATCTGGCGAGCCCACGTCAACGACAGCCCGACCGACCTCATGTACGGCCCAGACGCGACGCATACCGCAGGCTGGAACTGGTCGAACGCCGTCCTGGACTTCAACCGCGACGACTACTACCGGGCCAACGTCCCGGGCTGCCCCGATCTCTCGAGCAGCCCCTACCTGGCGGCCCTGAGCTCCGTCTCCGTCACGGTGAGCGGCCCCGGCACCGTGGCGAGCAGTCCCGCCGGAATCGACTGCCCCGCCAGCTGTACCGGGATGTTCCAACGTCCGGTCACGCTCACGGCGACCCCTTCGCCGGGCGCGGCCTTCAGGGGCTGGTCGGGAGGGTGCAGCGGGACGGCTCCGTGCGTGGTCACCGGCGAAGGATCCGCGAGCGCGACGTTCAGCTCCACGTCACACGGACGCAGCCTCACTCTGCGTGCTCGGGCGCAGCGTGCGTCAGGAGCACTGGGTGTCGCCGACGGATTCGAGTCGTGCCGCGTGCGCGCCCCGGTGATCGTCGAACGCCGTGGCAAGCAGGGCTGGTCGATCATCCGCAGGGCGCGAACCAACGGAGCCGGCCTGTTCACCGTCCCGATCCCCAAGGGCCGTGCGACGTACCGGGCGCGCGCACCGCAGACGACCGCGAACGGTGAGAGATGCATGAAGACGGTGTCGCGCACAGTTGCCACGTCGGCGGCCGCGTGAGAACGTGGACGACCACATGAGGAAGCACCTGGTCGGCGTGATCGGGCTCGCGTTCGCGTTCTTCTCGCTCGCCCTGGCTGTGGACTCGTCGAGCAGCCCCGCTGGCGTCGGATCACCCGGTGCATCGACGGCCTCGGGCAACTGCTCGAAGGCGACTGCGCTGCAGGTCGCTACTCGGTTTCGAGTTGTCGCCGACCCCACCTTGCCGAGCCCGATCGCGAAGGTCCTTTGCGGGCCCTTCACCGGCCCGGGAAGCCGGGCCATGGCCGTGACGTTCGCGCGGGGCACGTGCTTGCCGAATCACGGCTGGGCGCTGTTCAGCTACACGAACGGTGGTTGGCAGCTCGTTCCCGGTCGCCATGACGGTTTCGTCGTCTCACTCGCCGGCGTGGGGTCTGACATTCGGGAAACAGTGCCCGTCTGGCGGAGCTATGACTCACCGTGCAACCCGAGCGGCGGGACGAGGGCACGTACCTGGCGCTGGAACGGCTCGCGCCTCGTCGCCGGCCCCTGGAAGCAGGTGACGCCTGCCGACAGCTACGTGAACGGCGCCTTCAAGTCGCCTTCTTCCAACATCGTCTGTGAGTACTTCATCCACATCGGCTCGCGGGCCTCCGAGTCCTACGTCGGATGTGTGATCAAGACCGGGCTCCGGCCCGCGCCACCTCGCCGCCCGTGTCAGGAAGGCGGCTACGCCGGCGACCGCGTCTACCTCGGGGTGACCGGTCGCGTCGAGGTGCCGTCATGCGCGGGCGATCCGGGTCCGTACGTCTCCGTCGACAGGGCGAGAGTCCTTGGCTACGGCAAGACGTGGAGCGGCGGCGGCTTCCGCTGCACGTCGGCGGAAGCCGGACTGACCTGCAGGAACAAGAGCGGCAACGGGTTCTTTCTGAGCCGCGAGAAGTGGCGATCGTTCTAGCGAGCGAGGAGGAGCAGATCGTGCGACCGAAGACTGTGAGGCAGAGGGTCTTCCCACGTGTGGGCACGGCGGCGCGTGCGACCGTCGTCGCGGCCCGTGCGCCCGGCGTCCCGGCTCGTGGGACGGGACGCGGATGAGCGCCGTAGCCTCCAGGGCACGTGCTCGAGGCATCCGCGCCGCGGATGTCCGACGTCTCGTCATGTCGCTCGTGGCAGTGGGCCTGATCATGGGCGTAACCTCCGCCAGGGCGAATCACATCCCCGGCGCTACCTATACCGGCACCCACTCCGGCGGCGGCACGGTGGAGTTCGTCGTGACTCCGGACGGTGCAAGCGTCAACGGTTTCACGGTTCGTTACCCTCCGGACACCTGCAGATTCCCTGTGTGGTATGCTGGCAGCGCATCCGATCAGGGACGACTCGTTCTCATGGGCGCATCCCAGCGGGTCGACCTCGGTGCGCGGATCGTTCACGGGCCGCCAGACCGCCTCTGGGACTCTCACGGTCGCACCCAACTATCCGGATTGCGCTCGGCACGGTTCACCTGGACGGCGAGGACGACGGCGTCGCCTCCTGACACGACGCCTCCCGACACGACCATTGCCGACGGTCCCGCGGGGCCCACCAGAACGAAGGCGCCCTCGTTCACCTTCACGTCGACCGAGGCCGGCGCGACATTCGACTGTCGCATCGACGACGGAGCGTTCGCAGCCTGCAGCTCCCCCTTCAAGACGGCGACCCTCACCGATGGGCCGCACACGTTCGAGGTCAGGGCCACGGACCAGGCAGCGAACACCGACCCGACGCCGGCAACCCGGTCTTTCGTCGTGGACGCGACCGCGCCGCGGACGATCATCACAGTCGGCCCCACAGGCAAGACAACGAACAGGACGCCCCGGTTCGCGTTCCGATCGAATGAGCCCGGCTCGACCTTCCGGTGCCGACTGGATGGGAAGGCCTGGGTGACCTGTAGATCCCCGAAGCAGTATGGGCGCTTACGGGTGGGGCGCCATACGTTCGACGTGCAGGCGACCGACCGGGTCGGCAACCGGGATGCGTCGCCGGCCCGCAGGTCGTTCAGGTTGGTCGTCCGCTGAGGCTTCTTGAGCCGTGAGCGCTCGCGAAAGCTTCTGACAACGAAAGGGGTCTGCAATCATGCGATCGAACACAGTGCGGAAGGCGCTTTGGCTGGGTGTGGCCGGCGCGGTGGTAGCCGCCGTGACCGCGGCGGGCGCGTTCGGAGGGTCGAGCGGTGCGACGATCGCGGCGGTTCACGTTGCCGTGGCGAAGCCGACGTTGGCCGTCGCCGTCGTAGGGCCCGGCCGCGTGACGAGCACGCCCGCGGGGATCTCCTGTCCCGGGAAGTGCTCGGCGACGTTCGCAGCGGGCTCGCGCGTGCTCCTCACCCAGAAGGCGAGGACAGGGTCTCGGTTTCTTCGCTGGGGCGGCGATTGCACCGGTGCCGGTGCCTGCAGGGTGAGGGTGTCGGGCTTGGCGGCCGTGGCAGCACAGTTCGTCGGGTCGAAGGCACAACCGCCTCCGCCGGCGGGGTCTGCGGTCGAGCCGGGCGGCTACTCGGGCCGAGGTTACGGCGGCCGTGACGTTACGTTCTTGGTCCCGGCTGGCGCTGGGACCGTGTTGAACTTCTCGAGCTCGGTCGGCCCCCGTGTTACCTGTGCAGGTGGCGGTAGCGTACGACACGCCCCTTCAAGATCTCGAAGGCGACGATCAAGCCGGACCGCTCGTTCACCGCCAAGACCTCTCAGAGCGGTGTGGTGAGACGGGGCCAATGCGACAGTTCACCTATTCCGTCACCGGGCGCTTCCAGGGGAAGTCCGCGGCCGGGGCGGCGACTGCGGCCGGAGTGTACCGCGTGGACATCGTGTTCGCCGACACGCCCAACCGCAAGTGCACGTCGAACGACCAGCCTGGACGGCGGCTCGATCTCAACCACCTACGAAGTCCGTACAGCCCGGCACCTACTCGGGCCGAGGTTACGGCGGCCGTGACGTTACGTTCCTGGTCCCGGCTGGCGCCGGGAGCGTGTTGGACTTCTCGAGTCTCGGTCGCCCCCGTGTTACCTGTGCAGGCGGCGGTAGCGTACGACACCCCCTTCAAGATCTCGAAGGCGACGATCAGGCCGAATCGCTCGTTCACCGCCAAGACCTCTCAGAGCGGTGTGGTCGAGCGGGGCCAATGCGACGGTCACCTATTCCGTTACCGGGCGCTTCCAGGGTACGGACGCGGCCGGGGCGGCGACTGCGGCCGGGGTGTACCGCGAAGACATCGTGTTCACCGACACGCCCAACCGCAAGTGCACGTCAAACGACCAACTCTGGACGGCGGCTCGGAGTGGCTAGCTGTCCGGGCGTGATGGCGTCGTCGACATCTGGCGAAGAGAGGCGGAACACGTGAGACGGACGCTTGTGGTGATTCTGTTCGGCGGCCTGGTCCTGACGCTCGCAGGCTGCGGAGGAGGCGGCTCGGACTCCGGTGCGGAAGCCGTCACCGTCACGGTGACGGAGACCGCGTCCGCGCGAGACGACGACGGACATGTTCGGCGAGACCACCGAGGCCACGGACACGAGCGTGGACATCGGCCAGGGCGTCGACCAGACCTGTGAGGACCTGCTCGCGTTCTTCGTGCTCGCGAAGGACGTCGACATCGCCCGCGGCGGTGACTCGGTCGGCGACGTCGAACGGGTGCAGGCTGCGGTGTCCGACCTGGCGAGCAAGGCGCCGAGCGACTCCCAGGGAGAGCCTCGCGACAGTCTCGAGGCCATCGCCGACGGCGTACGCGACGTACCTGTCCGTGCTCTCAGAGCAGGGCCTGGAGCCGGGCCCCGACGCCTTGCTGGAGCCGAGAGTCGCGGAAGCCTGGGAAGACCTGAGCTCCAGTTCGGCCTCGGCGTCGCTCCGTGGATGGACGAGAGCTGCAGCCCGGAGCTCCTGGCTCAGGCCCAGGAGATGTTCGGATCGGGCTGAGTCCCGGCAGATAGGCACTGGCTGTCCTCGGAGTCGTGCGCGAAGGCCACGGCCCGAGGACGGCCGGCGCGCGTGGCTACGGCTTCGTTGCCGCCCGCCCGGCGACTGCCGCCAGAAGCTCGCGGCAGCGTTCGGCGGGCAGGACGTTCCCCTTCTCCTCGTGGAGGGCGACCGCCTCTGCAAGAGCATCGCCTGCGCCGGCAAGGTCGCCGTGCGCGCGGAGCACCTCGGCGAGGTCGACGAGGATCTCGGCGCGCGCCGTGATGTCGTCGGTGCCGGCCAGGGAGTCGACGGCCTCGCGGGCAAGCGCGACAGCCTCCTCCGTCTGGCCGCGGTGCGCGAGCACGCGTGCGCGGGCTGCCCTCCACTTCGGCGCCTCCTCCGAAGACCTCCCGGGCCAGCTCCAGCTCGGCGAGGGCGTCGTCGTCGCGGCCGAGCGCGACGAGGACGTGGGCGAGCCGGGTGCGGTAGAGGGCGACGTAGTACGACGCACCCATGTCCAGCGCCAGGCGGATCGCGTCGCGTAGCTCCCGCTCGGCGGCCTCGGCGTCGCCCGCGTGCATCTCCATCTCGGCACCTGCCATGTGCGCCTCCGCGAGCCCGTACGCGATGCCCAGCTCGCGGCAGATCGCCTTGGATCGCTCGAGACGATCCCGCGCCTCGTCGAAGCGGCCGAGCCGCGCATAGAGGTACGGGCCGCCGAGCAGCGCGTCGGCCTCGACCGCGGCAAGGCCGCGCTCGCGTGCCCAGGCGAGCTCCTCGTCCAGGAAGACGAGCACCTCGTCGACGGGCGTGCGCCCGAAGAGCATCGCGCCGCCGAGCTCGTTCCAGGACTCGATCTGGCGGCGCATGTCGCCAGAAGCGAGCGCATGCGAGCGACCCCGCTGAAGCGCGACGAGCTGCGCGCCCCTGTTGCGCGCGGCGAGCTCGGCGATGCCCATCACCTCCCAGGCATCTGCGAGGTCCGCGTCGCTGCCCAGCGGCTCGAAGACGGCGATCGCCCGTCGCGCGATGACGCGCAGGGCTTCGGGCTCCACCGGCCCGCGCATGAAGGCGACGTGCGCGCGCTCCAGCTCGGCCCGGAGCTCTGTCGCCTCGTCGCCGTGTCGTGTCGCCTCTTCGATCGCCTCGGCGAGAGCTGCGTCGGCGGCGTCGAGCGCGCCGGTACCGCGAAGCGCCCGGCCGAGGTCGGAGAGCAACGCGGCGCGTTCCGTGGGCTCGACCGCGAGAAGCCGGCACGCCCGTTCGAGGAGCGACGCCGCCGCGCCGAACTCGTCGCGGTCGAGCGCGCGTCGTCCTGCGCGGCCGAGCAGCCGGCCTCCCTTCAGGGCGACAGCGCGGGGCTCGGCGCTGACGCGGCCGAGCTCGGCGTGCGTGAGGTACGCCTGCTCGAGGTGGTGTCCGACGATCTCGTCGTGCCCCGTCATCGGAGCGCCGGCGTGCGCTTCGAGCCAGGCAGCGAGCCGCTCGTGGAGATCGGCCGCGAAGCTCCTTCGGAATGCGACGCGTACGCGACGTCGCGGATCAAGACGTGGTTGAAGCGGAAGCCGTCGTCGCCCTCGAAGAGCGATCGGTCCGGTCGGAGAAGCTCCTTTCGCGTCGAGGGTCGAGGAGAACGTCCGCCGAGCCCCTCGGCGCCATGCGACGGCAGGAGCTCCGCGACGGCGCCGCGGTGGAACAGCCGCCCCTCCACCGAGGCGCGCTGCAGCACCGCTGCGCTCGACCGGCTCGAGGCGGTCGATGCGGGCGGCCGAGGAGCGCGTGAATCGTCGCGGGCACGCTCTCGTCTGCCGCGTCGGGGTCGTCGGCGAGCATCGCGAGCATCTGCTCGACGAACAGCGGGTTGCCCTCGGCCGCGTCGACGATGCGGCCGCGGAGCTCCGGAGCGACGTCCCGCTCGTGCATCAGCCCGTCGACCAGCTCCTCGGACTCCGTGTCGCTCAGCGGTCGAGAGCGAGACGAGCGTCGTACGCGGCCGGGGTGCGGCCCAGGACGGGCGGGCGTCGAAGAGGTCGGGGCGGGCGAGGCAGAGCAGCAGGATCGGCGCACCGCTCGAGAAGCCGAGCACGTACTCGAGCAGGTCGAGCAGCGTCGGCTCGGCCCAGTGGATGTCGTCCACGACGACGACGAGCGGCCGTGCAGCCGCGAGCGTCTCGAACAGCCGGCGGAACGCCCACGCGGTCTCCTCCGGAGAGCCGGCTCGTCGTTCGCGCCGATCGCGCCCAGATCAGCCGCGTCGCGACCGGCGCCACGCTCGACGTTCGCCAGGAGCCGCGCGAGCTCCGGCTCGGGCGTCGGCGCCCGGCGACCTCGTGCACGACCTCGGCGAGCGGCAGGTAGGTGATGCCCTCGCCGTACGCAACGCAGCGTCCGACGACGACGCGTGCTTCCGTCTCCAGCGAGCGCGACGAGCTCTCGCGCCAGGCGCGACTTGCCGATCCCGGGCGGCCCGACGATCGTGGCGAGCCCGCACGAAGGCTCCCGCACCGCGGCTGTCGAACGCGCGGCGGAGCTCGTCGAGCTCTCGGTCGCGACCGACGAACGGGCGTCGCGATGCGGGCGCGCGAAGGCGGGCACGTCCGGGCGCAGCGCCGAGCAGCCTCCAGGCGGCGAGCGGCCGGCTCTTGCCCTTCGCCTCGACGCGGGCGCCGCGTCGACGACGACCGCGTCTCGGACGAGGCGCGTACGTCGCCTCGCCGAGGAGCACCTCGCCCGGCTGCGCAGCCTGCTCGAGCCGTGCCGCGACGTTGACCGCGTCGCCCGTCGCGAGCTTCTGATCCGCGACGGTGTCCCCGACGATCACCTCGCCCGTGTTGACGCCGGTGCGCGTGGCGATGCGAACCCCGTACTCGCGCTCGAGATCCTCGTTGACGCGCTCGAGGCGCCTCGCGCATCTCGAACGCCGCACGCACGGCGCGGAGCGCGTCGTCCTCGTGCACCGCCGGCACGCCGAACACGGCCACGATCGCGTCGCCGATGAACTTCTCGACCGTGCCGCCGTGTCGCTCGAGCGTCGCCTGCATCGCGTCGAAGTAGCGCCACATCACGCGCCGCAGCGACTCGGGGTCGAGTTGTTCGCCGAGCGCCGTCGAGCCGGCGACGTCCGTGAAGACGACCGTGACCACCCTCCGCGTCTCCGCGTCGCCGGCGCCGAGCGTCGAGCGGCGCGCCACACGCGTCGCAGAATCGTGCCTCGGCGTCGTTCTCACGCCCGCAGGAGCCGCAGACCATGAACGGACCCTACGTTCCGGACGGTCAGTGCGCGGGAGCCGGCCGCTAGCCGGACGGCGTCGTCGATCGTCGTGTCATCGTGCGCGCCCGGTGCAGTAGCGCTCGACCATGCCGATGAACTCCACCACGTCGACCGGCTTCGACAGGTAGCCGTCGAACCCCGCCCCCAGGAAGCGCTCGCGGTCCCCCGCCATGGCTTGGGCCGTCAGTGCCACCACCGGCGTCGACGCGGTTCTGTCGTCCTCGCGCAGCCGACGAAGCGCCGTGAGGCCGTCCATTCCATCGAGCTGGATGTCCATCAGGACGAGGTCGGGGCCGTGCTGGGTCGCGAGCTCGAGCGCCTGCTCACCGGTCGTCGCCTCGAGCGTCTCGTATCCGCTCACCTGGAGGACGTCTCGGAAGAGCTTCATGCTCATCGCGTTGTCCTCGGCCACGAGGACGCGCGCGGCGGCCATCAGCTCGACCCCACCGGGAGCGCGAACGTGAACGTGCTTCCCCTACCGAGCTCGCTCTCGACCCAGATCCTGCCACCGTGGAGCTCGATCAGCATCCGCGAGAGGGCCAGCCCGAGCCCTGTCCCTTCGCCCTCCCTGGCGCCGAGCTCCGTCTGCTGGAACTCCTCGAAGATCCTGGCCTGGTCGTCGCCTGCAATTCCCGGCCCGGTGTCGGCGACCGAGACGTGCACTTCACCGTTGAGTCGCGCCGAGCTCACGGTGATGCTCCCGCCCGCGGGCGTGAACTTCACCGCGTTCGAGAGCACGTTGAAGATCACCTGGTGGATGCGGCGCTCGTCGCCCTCGATGAGATCGACGTGCGGGTCGGCATCGAGCGTGAGCCCGACCCCGTTCTGCAGCGCGCGCTCCTTGACCATGACGACGCCGCGCTCCAGCGCCTCCTGCAGCGAGAACCGGCCGATCTCGAGCTCGACCTGCCCTGCTTCGACCTTGGACAGGTCGAGGACGTCGTTGATCAGCGCGAGGAGGTGGTGGCCGGAGGAGATGATGTCGTCGAGGTATTCCGCCTGCTTCTCGTTCAGCTCGCCGAACATCCTCTCGCGTAGCACCTGCGAGAAGCCGATGATCGAGTTCAGCGGCGTCCGCAGCTCGTGCGACATGTTGGCCAGGAATTCCGACTTGTGGCGGCTCGCCGCCTCGAGCTCCCGGTAGAGGCGCTGAAGCTCGTCGTTCATCCGGTTCACGTTGGCAGCGAGCGCCCCCAGCTCGTCGCGGTTGGAGACGTCGACGTGGCCGGAGAAGTCGCCCGACGCAGTGGCAGCAAGCCGGGCGTCGATCCGCTGGATAGGGCCGATCAGCGACCACGAGAGGACGAATCCGAGCATGAGCGCGAGGACGATCGCGCCCCCCGCGACGCCGATGAAGAGGTTCCGTGAGCGTGCGTACGCACTTGCGTTCTGGGCGATCAGGTCGTCGGTCTTCGCCGTCGTGGCGTTCGCGAGCACCGTGGCGAGCTGGTTGAGGTCGCGGTCGAGCTGCTCGGCCTTGTGGCGGAGGGGGTCCTCGTCGTCCGCGCCACCGGGGCCGAGCTCGACGATCTCACGCATCACCGCCGCGAGCCGATCGCTCGTCAGACGGATCCGGCGCAGGACCTTCTCGTCCTCGGCGGGAGGCTCGAACCCGAGGGCGTCGACGCGGGTAGCCGGACCGATTCGCGCGAGCGCGCTCAGGATCGCCAGGTCGACAGCCACACGCGACGTTCCGTCGTTCGGGGTCATCCGCGGGTTGACCTTGTAGAAGTCGGGGCCGATGTTCTCCGCGAGGAGCTGACGAACATGCGTCGCGTCGCTCTGGAGCGTGCTGTACGCGATGGCTCGTTTCTGAAGCTCGCCGAGGCTCGCCACCCTGTCGTTCGACTGCCCGAGGATTCGCTGCCCGATCAGGCCGACCGCCACGAGCAGCACGGCCGTGCCCACGAACGCGATGAGCAACTTGGTGTGGACCTTGAGGGGCAGGCGGCCGACCGCGCGGACGACAGGATTGTCGCCTCGGCTCAACGGCCGCGCCTTCTCGACCGTCGCAGCGCGCTCCTGCTTCGCTGGCTGAACGGCCGACACCTCCTCACGGGCTCAGCGTGCCGGTCGCCCCCACGAAGCTGGTGATCAGCCACTGTCCGTCGATCTTCGCGACCTGCGTGTCCGCCCCGCTGAGCACGACGGCCTCGTGGGTCTTGGTGTCGATCATGTGGCACTCGAAGAACAGCGTCCCCCTGTCGCCGTTTGCCGTCGCCAGGGTCTTGTACACCGGGCTCTCCGAGAGCCAACGCGTCGTAGGCTTGAACGGTGTGCTGTTGAGCCAGTTTTCCCGGATCATCTTCGTCCCCGCATAGGTCACCCCGGAACCGACGGTCATGGTCGCGTTCGGAGCCCAGACGCTCATCATCAAGTCGATGTCCTTCGTCGAAAGCGCCTTGTGAAATTTCTTCTGGATCTCACCGATCGCGTAGAGATCCGCCTGTCGCTGCGCGTCCTGGTCTGATGTCGAGCCCGCGCTCGAGTCCCCGCAGCCAGCCAGCGAGATGACGAGTACCCCGAGTGCGCATCCCATCAAGAGCGTCCGCATTGCAGGGCCTCCTGTCGTTAGTGGCTCGCCTCGGAAACCAGCACCAACACGTGGCGATCATCACATCCACCGGCGGATTCGTCCAGATCTCCCGCGGCCAAGGGTAGAAGGCGCAACCGAGCCTGCCCACCGTGCTCGCCGGTTGGTCGACGGGGTGCTGGCACCCCGCTCGACGGCGGGCTGCGAGCGGTCACCGGTCGGTGCGTGTGCAGAATCTGCGCACCTGGTCCGGGAACTCGACGACGCTGATCGGCTTCTCGAGGCAGCCGGCGAAGCCTGCAGCCTGGAGCCAGTCGCCGCTTCCCACGAGCGGCAGCGCGCTCAGCGCGACGACGGGGATCGACGCCGTTCGTGCCGCATCTCCGAGTCTTTGCGCAGCGTCTGTGCCGTCGATGTCCGGCAGCCGGAGGTCCATCAGGATCACGTCCGGAAGATGCTCGTCCGCCAACGCGATCCCGTCGACGCCGTTCGCCGCCTCGAGTGTCCGGAACCCGGCGGCGCGCAGCACGTCCCGGGCCAGCTTCACGTTGTTCTCGCTGTCGTCGACGATCAGGACGAGTGGGCGCCCGGTGTCCGCCTGTCCGGGCGCGGACGCGTCTGAAGACGGAGACGTCACCGGCGTATCCTCTCCGCATGCCGATCCGGCTCGTTCTCGCCGAGGACCATTACCTCGTCCGTGAGGGCGTCCGGCGCCTGCTCGAGACGGAGCCCGACCTCGTCGTCACAGCCGTGTGCGGCGATCTCGATTCGCTCCTCGCTGCGGTCGACGCAGAACCGCCGGACGTGGTCGTGACCGACATCCGCATGCCGCCGGGCGGCGCCGACGAGGGGATCCAGGCCGCCGAGCGGCTGCGTAAGACCAACCCGGAGATCGGCGTCGTCGTCCTCAGCCAGTACGCAAACCCGACCTACGCACTCGCGCTCCTCGAGGGCGGTTGCGAACGGCGTGCGTACCTGCTGAAGGAGCGTGTGGAGGACCTCGGGCAACTCGTCGCCACGATCCGAACCGTCGCGGAGGGCGGGTCGGTGATCGACCCGAAGGTCGTCGAAGCACTGGTGGCGGAGAATGCGCGTGACGAGGAGTCGCCACTCAACCAGCTGACCCCGCGCGAGCGTGACGTGCTGCGTGAGATGGCCGAGGGAAAGAACAACGCTGCAATCGCCGCCGCGCTGTTCCTGACCGAGCGGTCGGTCGAGAAGGTGATTCACTCGATCTTCCTCAAGCTCGGCCTGACCTGGGAGGCTGCTGTCCACAAGCGCGTCAAGGCCGTGGTTCTCTACCTGGCCGAGAGCGGCTGATCGCGTCATCGCGAGAACGGGAGCGAGCCGGCTACGTGGGTGCCGTGGCCCGGCTCGGACCGGACCGTCAGGTGGCCGCCGAGCGCCTCGACGCGGTCGTGCAACCGGCCGAGAAGCCCGCCGGAGGCAGCAGACGGGGAGCCGGCGCCGTCCTCGCCGACCTCGAAGACGAGCGCTCCCTCCTCGTCCCGCACGCTGACGGACGCCCGTGCTCCGTCGCCGGCGTGCTCGAGCACCTCCAGGCAACAGAAGTACACGGCCCCCGCGACTTCGGGCGGGCAGCCTGCGCCCGCCGTGACCTCGATGCGGGTCGGGATGCCGGCGCTCACCGCCGCGGCGCGTAGCGCCGGGGCCAGGCCGCCCGTCTCGAGCAGCGGTGGGTAGATCCGTTGCGCGAGCTTCCCCGTCTCCTCCAGCGCCTGCTGGACGTCGTGCGCCATCTCGTCGAGGAGCGCCTTTGCCGCGGCAGGATCGGCGTCCGCCAACCGGCGTGCGAGCTGCAGGTTGACGGCAAGCGCGACCAGGTGCTGTTGCGGACCGTCGTGGAGGTCGCGCTCGATCGCGCGACGGTCGGCATCGGCCGCGAGGACGAGCCGCTCTCGGGACGCGCGTAGCTCCCCGATCTCGACGCGGAGCCGATCGGGCGACTCCTGCGGCTTCTCGCCGCGTGGAACCTTCAGCGTGATCGGCCTCCCGGTTGCGAGCTTTCGGAAGTTGTCCGTCATCGCACAGGCTGCGTCAAGGGCCCAGCACACCGCCGAGGGGGAGGGCAGCCTCCCGGCGCACTTGCCTGCCGCCACCGTAGTCCCGGCGGCAGCGGCTTCCTAGCCTCGTGAGATCCAATCGAGGTGAAGGGAGCGTGTCATGAAGCGGATTCTGATCCTGGCGGCGTTTGCGGTTGCGGCGGTGGTCGTGGTTTCGACATGCGCTGGCGCAGACGTTCTCGCCATGGAGTGCGCCGGCGAGCGCGGAGTCGGTCCCCGGGACGAGCTCGTGAGCTCAACACTGCGTCGCAGGACGGGTGCCCGATCCTGTCGCCGGATGGGCTGAGCCTGTACATGGCCTCGAACCGGCCGGGCGGGTTGGGCGGTCTTGACATCTGGGTCGCGAGGCGGACGAGCAAGGCGGCACCCTTCGGGGCGCCGACGAATGCGGGCGCACCGGTCAACAGCCCGCAGGACGACTTTTGCCCGTCGCCGATGGAGAACGGCTGGTTCTTCTTCGTCAGCACGCGGCCCGGTGGCTGCGGCGACGCGGACATCTACGTCACGCGCTCCGGTCGGTCGCGGCTGGTGGCAGCCCGTGCACCTCGGGTGCAAGGTCAACAGCCCCGGACAGGAGGCGAGCCCGTACCTGCTCACGCTGAAGAACGGGAAGGTGCTGCTCTACTTCTCGTCCAACCGTGCCGGCGGGTTCGCTCCCGAAACGGGAGCTGCCGACCACGACATCTACGTGAGCCCGCTGACCTTGTTCGGCTTCGCTTCGCCGCAGCTCGTGCCCGGGCTCAACACGCCCCAGAACGACGCCCGGCCGAATCTTCGCCCGGACGGGCTGGAGATCGTGTTCGACTCGGATCGGCCCGGAGGGCAGGGCGGTCCGGACATCTACTCCGCGACGCGAGCGGACGTCTCGGATCCCTGGTCGACTCCGGTCAACCTGGGCGCTCCCATCAACAGCTCAGCGGGCGAGAGCCGTGCGTCGCTGTCCTGGGACGGCACGACCCTCCACTTCGGGAGCACGCGTTCCGGGGTCGAGGGAGCCGCCGACATCTTCTTCGCAACCCGCACCAAGACGCCGTGACGTCGAGCTGAGTCACGACGAGTTCCTGAGCCGGAGCGCCGGCGAGACCGAAACGTCTCGCCGGCGCTCTTACCATGTGTGCACCCGGATCGTCGCGTCCGGCGCCAATCTGGGGGCCTGGGAGTACCGGCCGTGCGAGTCCGACCAACGACAGGCGAGCGAGCACCTGATGGCGCGCCTGAGCCATGTCCCGCTCCGTCGCAAGGGCACGGAGTCATCCAGGCTCCACTGACGGGCACGGGTGAATCAGGGAGCGAGGAGGACAAGCAGCACGGACACGACTCCCACTGCGATCCCCACTGCGGCGAGAGCCAGCAGGAAACCCTCACCGGTGTGCGGTTCCCGGCCCTCCCGCAGCGCTGCCTCCAGTTCCCGGTAGTGCACGATCCCGTACACCATGGCCGCCAACCCGCAAGCCGCCAGCGCGGTTCCCAGTGCGATATACGGCCAGTTCGTGCCGCCGACGACCTCTGGCAGGACACGCCCGATCGCGAATCCCGCCGCGATCGCGGCCAAGCCAGTACGCCACCACGCGAGATACGTGCGCTCATGCGCGAGTTGCGTCCGGTGGGCTTCGCCGCTCGCCATCTCACGGGGCCGTGTCAGGTGTGTCTCCGTCGCGCATCGTCACGTGACGCTACCGTGGCCCGGCTCCGTCTGCGGTCATGATCTGCATCCTGTTAGGTCCGGCCGACCAGGCCGGCCAGACCCGCGAGCGGGGCCCCACAGCTGGGCACTTCGCGAGGGGAGGAGGGATGGGCTGGATCTCGTCGTGCCGCGCCCGCGTCTGGGTATCAGACTTGACTCGGCACTCACACCTATCGAAGGAGGGCACATGGCAGGCAAGGCGGACTTCACCGAGGACGAGTGGAAGAACCTCCAGCAGGGGGTCACGGGCGCGGGGATGCTTGTCTCTGCGGCTCATCGCGACTTCACAGACAGCTTCGGTGAGGCGAGCGCTGTCGCGAAGCAACTCGCCGCGCATCGTGAGAGCGAGAGCCAACTCGTCCGCGAGCTTGCGGGGACACACAGCACCGGCTTCGGCCTGGTCGCGTCCCCGAAGGAGGTCGTCGAGGGGACGACGAACGC
This sequence comes from uncultured Actinomycetes bacterium, assembly GCA_963724995.1. Lineage (GTDB taxonomy): Bacteria > Actinomycetota > Thermoleophilia > Gaiellales > Gaiellaceae > Gaiella. Next base: position 336,932 of record CAVRXC010000005.1, on the reverse strand, counting down.
GCTTGGCGCCGCCGTGGCAGTGCTCGGCGCCAAGGCCCCGGACGAGCTCGATGCCTATCGTCGCCTCGTGCTCGACGTTGCGACGGCAGTAGCGGAGGCCAAGGGCGGGGTGAAGGACGAGGAGACTGCTGCTATCGCGAAGATCACACAGGCGCTTGGAGCCGCCCAATAGCGATAGTGGACTTCAAGCGGCTCGCCCCTGGGATCACTCGAGGGGATCGCCGGGTCGATCTACGGCACGGTGGTCGTCCTACAGGCCTGGCGGACGGATCGAGCGGGCATGAGCAGGATCTCTGGAAGCTCGACGCGATCGTCGCGGCCTCAGTGCTGGTCCTCTGGCTCGCCCGATGCCTATGCACACGGGATCGGTGAAAGCCTGAGGCTGGAGAGACGACTCACTCGCAACGAGCTGACGCGGTGATGATCGTCGCGATGAAGGTGCTGGTCTCGCACTGACCGCTCGTGGTGCGGGTGCGACGCGGCGCGTTCACGCCGGAGGTCTCTCCGAATGACCGAAGCGAGATGCCGCACGGGCTTCGTATGAGGAACCCACGGCCGCTGGCCGTCACGCAGCGCGAACTGCGCGACGGCCTCGGAGAATCGACTACCGGACTGTTGGGAAGTCGGCCCGGCTCTCGTCCCAGCGCACAGTCAGCGCGAACAGGACGACCACGTTCAGCGCCAGCGTTGTCAGCGCCCAGAGTGGGTAGTTGCTGTTGCCGAGAAAGCCGAGCTGGACGAAGAAGTTCAGCGACACGAGGAAAATGGCGAACCAGCGTGCCCAGCCCATGGCGCCGATCAACCCAATGCCCACGAGAACGAGCAGCAGGCCCCAGGCCATCAAGATCCAGCCCCATGTACTCACGTCGAAGACGAGGTAACCGGACTGCGTCACGACGTAGTAGTCGTCCTCGAACACTGCGATCAGACCTTGGAAGAAGTTGATGCCGCCCAGGATCAGCATCACGAGTCCAGCGAAGCCGATCCAGCCGGCCATGCTCTTGGAATTCATCCGTACCTCCCGTTGAGGACGCTGCAAGGCCGCGTCGACTGGGCAGAGGTTCGCCCAAAGAGGGCGCATCCCTGCAAGAGACGCTCGGCGGACCCCGGGGCCGAACGACCGAGGCTCCGCTGAATAGACCGCCCTGCCGTCCGCAGTCGCTCAGCGGCGCGACTCTGACCAGCGCGCCACCGTCGGAGAATGGCTTGTTCAAAGGACGGGAGCGACGGGACTCGAACCCGTGGCCTCCGGCGTGACAGTTCTGTCTCGCCGTGGTCTAGGGTGGTCAGCAGCGGCCGTAGGCGAGGAACAAAGCCGATCTTCGGCCGTGGACGTCGTCGGGTTTAGTCACGGTGCGTCGGTGTGATCTGACACGAATCTGACACGCAGCGTGCAGAGCTCGGGTTGGAGTGTCGAGCGAGAGGACGCTCGCGCAGGCGAGTGACGCGTCTCTCGCGGTTGACTATCCGGTGAGCCTCTTCCTCATCACGACGACGTCGATCGGCAGCGCGAGATACGACACACCCGCTGGATCGAGAGTCGCGTAGTCGAGGTATTCGACGAACTGGTAACCCAGCCTCCGGTACCAGGCGCGCAACCAGTCCGTATGTGCATGGCCGCCTCGCGGCGCAAGAACCTCGATCTGCATCTCTGCCGCGCCGTTCCGTATGCCGTTGTCCTCGGCGAACGCCACCAGGGCACCCCCAACACCACGGCCAGCCCGCGTCGGATCGACAGCGAGAGCTCCGAACCATGCTGTTTGCTCGTCAAGCAGGTAGGTCTTGATACTCCCGGCGATGCCTTCACTGTCGTCTGCCGCCGCCATCCAGCCGCGCTGCGTGTCTCCAGCGATTTCGTCGAACCGAGTACGCAGATAGCCGTTCCTCCAGATGCCGACCTCGGCTTGCGCATACGCGCGGTTCACCACGTCCGTGAGGCGCTGAACCAGCGCGCCGTCGTCAGCCGCATCCGCAGGCACGAAGCCGATGTGCACCGGCCGAGTATGCAACGCGATCACCGACCTGCTGGTCTGCCTCGGCAAGCCGATGCCTCAGTCCGCCCGCGCGGCGTCCCGCCGTGGACGAACTCGGGGAACATTCCTGAACCCTCGGGCAAGCTGGTGTGCACTCGCCTCGCAGTCGTGGACGCTGCTAGGAGCTGGCGGAATAGTGTGAACGCGACGCGGCTTCGGGTCACGCGGAGGCATGCCCTTGCGTTCCGACGGCGGGTCGGAGCGCTCGATCAGCGGCTGCCACGTGGGCGACGTTCGCTGCGGCGTGCGTCGTGGGCCGGTCTTCAGGACAGCATGCCGAGGGCTGCGCTCCTGTCGATCCACGCACGTCGGCACGTGGCGCCGCACCCAGAGGAAGGGTGACGATCAAGACTTGGCAGCGCCTTTCCAACGCGGCCCGCGAGGCCGTCACCAAGGACGGAATCGTTGCCGCTGCCCGACACGGCAGGGCGCAGCAGACCTCGCTCGCTAACTGCTGTGCAAGCTGCTGCGCAGGTGGTCTGCCGTTGTCTGGGAAGAAGTGACCCGCGCCACTGAACCCTGGGTGGTGCGGGTTCTGCGTGAACGGGAGCGACGGGACTCGAACCCGCGACCTCCGGCGTGACAGGCCGGCGTTCTAACCAACTGAACTACGCCCCCAGAGCCGTGCGATTGTACCGGCAGGTGCCTTCAACCAGGGGGCGAACGACGAGAGATGACCACTGCCGACCTGATTGCGATCGGCGTAATCCTCCTTCTCGCGGCGCGAGGGTTTCGTCGCGGGTTCGTGATCGGCGTTCTCTCGCTCGCCGGTCTCATCGGTGGGGCAGTCATCGGCGCGCGGCTTGCGCCTGCGCTGCTGGGTGATGCCGCTTCGCGCTATCAACCCCTGGTGGCGCTCGGCGGGGCGATGGTGCTGGCCACGGTGGGGCAGGCATGCGGTGTGCTCGCGGGCCGCTGGCTGCGGGGCGCGCTCAGCCTGGCGCCTCTGCGGGCGCTCGACAACGCGGGCGGTCTCGTTCTCGGAGGCGTCACCGGGCTTGCGCTGTGCTGGGCGGTCGGCGCCGTCCTTCTCTACGTCCCCGGCCAGACGGAGCTCCGTCGCCATGCGCAGGACTCGGCCATCCTCTCCACGCTCAACCGCGAGCTGCCGCCCGAGCGGGTCATGGGCGCGCTGTCGCGTATCGACTCGCTTGCCGCGATCGCCGGCCCCGCCGCGAACGTCGCGGCACCCGACCCGGCGATCGCCGGTGACCCCGACGTCAAGATCGCTCGGGAAAGCGTCGTGCGGATCCGCGGCTACGCGTGCGGCCTCGGCATCGAGGGCTCCGGCTGGGCGGCTGCATCGGGGCTCGTGGTCACGAACGCACACGTCGTCGCGGGAGTGGAGCGTCCCGTGGTCGACCAGCGCAAAGGCCCGACGTTCACGGGTCGCGTCGTAGCCTTCGACCCGAAGAACGACGTCGCCGTTGTCTCCGTCCCCGGCCTGCGCGTGCTGGCGCTCGAGCTCGCAGCACCCGAAACGGGCTCCGCGGCAGCCATGCTCGGCTTTCCGCAGAACGGCCCGTACACGACCACCCCCGTGCGTGTGGGCCGCACGCTCTCCCTCGTCGGCCGCGACGCCTATGGGCGCTTCCCGACCGTGCGCAAGGTGACGGCGATCCGCGGCCGGGTCCGTGAGGGGAACTCGGGAGGCCCCATCGTCGACGAGCAGGGGCGCGTGCTGACAACGGTGTTCGGCGGACGAGACGGCGCAGGCAAGCCTGGGGGCTATGGCGTTCCCACTGATGCGGTGCGAACGGCGCTCGAGAGGGCGGCGGCCGGAAGACCCCAGGCCACCGAATGCGTCGAGCACTAGAGCCCCCTAGATGGTTGCGAGTAGCTCGAGCGCGGCTTCCGGGCGCTTGAACGGCGGGATCACGTAGACCCCCGCCACCATGCCCCGCGCGGCCGCGATCAACTCGCGCGCGAGCTCGAGTCCGACGTCCGGGGCGTTCGCACCGGCGTCGTGCAGTGAGTCGAGCACCTGCTCCGGCACGGAGATCCCCGGCACCTCGTTGTGCAAGCGCAGCGCCATCGCGTGACTGCGCAGCGGCCACACCCCGAGCAGGATCGGCACCGGCGACTTGCCGCCTACCCGCTCGAGGAAGGCCTCGAGCAGCGAGACGTCGAACAGCGCCTGCGTCATCGCGAACCGGGCGCCGGCGGCCACCTTCTTCTCGAAGCGGTCGAGCTCGAGCTCGAGATCGTCGGCCGACGGGTTCACCGCCACACCGACGAAGAACGAGGTCGGTGAGTCCAGCGCCTTGCCGACGTAGTCCTCACCGTGGTTGAGGCGGTCGATCAGCTGCACGAGGCCGATCGAATCGATCTCGTACACACCCCGTGCGCCGGGATAGTCACCCACGTGCGGCGGATCGCCGGTCACCGCGAGCACGTTGCGCACGCCCTCCGCATGCGCGCCCAACAGCACGCCTTCGAGGCCCATCACGGTCGTGTCCCGCGGCGTCACGTGGGGGATGGTCTCCATGCCTGTTTCGCGCTGGATCTGCACGGAGGCCATGAGCGCGTTCATGCGCGCGCGGGCCATCGGGTTGTCGTTCACGTCGACGAAGCCGACCCGGCCCGACTGCTTCAGCGTGCGCGCCACCTCGACGAGCCCGTCCAGCGAGCCGCCCTTCGGCGGGTCGAGCTCGACGCATACGACCCATTCGCCTTCCCGGAAGGCCTGTGCCAGTGCCGTTTCTCCGTGCCGCGGCGGCGGCGCGAGCGAGAGCTCCCGCTCGTCTGCCACGAACGGCACCACCGGCTGCCTTCCGGTCGTGAGAGCGTCCCGAATCGCTTCGATCTGCGCCGGCGTCGTGCCGCAACACCCGCCGACGATCCGTGCTCCGAGCGCCACTGCCTGCGCGGCGAACTCGCCGAAGTAGTCCGGTGTCGCATGAGGAAAGACGACCCTCCCGCCGCTCAGGCTCGCGAGGCCGACGTTCGGCAACGCCGCCAGTGGCAGACCGCATCCCTCCATCGCCGCCACGGCCGTCAGCGCGGCGTGGGGACCGGCACCGTGATTCGTGCCAACGGCGGCGACGTCGAGCTCGGCGAGGCGACGGCCGGCCTCAGCGGCGCCGACGCCGCCGGCGACCTCCGCCTCCTCGTCGAATGTCAGCAGCGCCACGATCGGGAGCGACGACGCCTCGCGCACCGCTTCGACCGCGGCCACGAGCTCGTCCAGGTCGAAGAACGTCTCGATCATGAACAGGTCGACGCCGCGCCCTTCGAGCACCTGCGCCTGCTCTGCGTACGCGGCGGCGTGCCCCACCGGGTCGAACACCTCGAGCTCTCCCAGCGGTCCGATCGAGCCGGCGATCCAGACCTCGCGGCCGGTCACCTCACGCGCCTCACGCGCCAGCCGTACCGCGGTCGAGTTGATCAGGTCGAAGTCCTCCTCGAGCAGATGCCGCATCAGCTTGCGCCGGTTCGCGCCGAAGCTGTTCGTCTCGATCAGCTCGGCGCCGGCGGCGATATAGCTCGCGTGCACGGCGACGACGCTCTCCGGAGCGCGCAGGTTCGCCTCCTCGGGGCAGCGCAGGCGTGGCACAGCCCCTGCCAGCAACGCCCCCATGCCGCCGTCCGCGACGATCGGTGGACCGCTTCCGCAGCCGCTCGAGGAAGCTCGATCTCGCCATGGCCTCACTCTAGAGGCGCGTGCGCGAGAAGCGGTGCCAGGCACCCGCGGCTGCCGCGCAACACCGCACATTCACAGAAAGGCTCGTTCGAGGGATGGCCAAGTCGGCCCGGCTACGGATACTCAGAACATCTCACCTTTCGCGACGGTGCGGCGGACGCGGCGGTGGGCGATACCGGTTCCTCATGGGAACCCGCGCAGAGAGGGGGCCAGGCGGCGGCCCCCTCTCACCTTTCTGGCCCGCGTGTCAGACCTCAAGCTGACGTTGGAGCGTGCCGATAGCGGTGGCAGCTCCTGAGGGGACTGACGGCAATCACTCCCCCACAACAGGGGTTTGGGTCTGGCCTTCGGGCCAGGCCCTTTCTTTGCGCAAGGTGGGAATCCGCCAAGCGGATTCCCACCGCGCCTAAACACCCTGAAGGCGTCCGCTTCGCGGCCGCGAGGCGTTCCTGGCCTGCAAGGGGTGGGATCCGCTTATGCGGATCCCACCCCGCCGCCTGGCGGCGAGGCATTGGCTAAAGGCGTCCGCTTCGCGGCCGCACGGCCTTGATTGCCCGGATTGTGTGCGTTCGCACCGCGCTCGGCTACGGCGGACGCCACGAACGACCTCAGTTTCTGCAAGGGGTGGGATCCGCTTATGCGGTTCCCACCCCGCCGCCTGGCGGCGAGGCATTGGCTAAGGCGTCCGCTTCGCGGCCGCAGGCCTTGATTGCCCGGATTGTGTGCGTTCGCACCGCGCTCGGCTACGGCGAGATGCCACTGACTTCAGTCCTCAACCTCAGCCTTCGTGGATGGTGCGGCCTTCCATGCCGCCGGCGACCGTGACCACCTGGCCGGTGACGTGGCCGGAGAGAATGTCGGAGGCGAGCACGACCACCTGCGCGGCCACGTCCTCGGGACGGGCGATCTTCCGCAGCGCCATCGTTCGGGACACGAGCCGCACGGCATCCGCGTCGACCAGGCCGCGCGTCATCGGCGACTCCGTCCAGCCGGGGGCGACCGCGTTGACGCGGGCAGCCGGCGCGACGCGCACCACCTCGTTCTTCAGCGACAACAGCAGGCCGCCGAGGATCGCCGACTTCGCGGCCGCGTAGTCCGCGTGCCCCGCCTCGCCGACGAGGCCTGCCGTCGAGCCCACGAGCACGAGCGAGCCGTGACCTGTCCGTGCAACCTCGCGAAGGAACGCACGCGCCGTGAGGAACGTGGCCGTGAGGTTCTGGGCGATCGTGTCGTTCCACCGCTCGAGCGGGAGCTCCCACACCGGCACGTCCTCCCGCGGCCACACTCCGGCGACTGCGGCGCACACGTCCACCGACCCGAGCGACTCGCGCGCCTCGGCGAAGAGCCGGTCCACCGCAGCCTCGTCGGTGAGATCGGCCTGCGCGACGGGTGCGCCGCCGAGCTCCGCCGCGAGCGCTCGCGCCCGCTCCTCGCCCCGGTGGTAGTGGACGAGCACGCGCGCGCCCTCCGCGGCGAAGGCGCGCGCACAGGCGCTACCGATCCCGCCGGAAGCACCGGTCACGAGCACGCCCTTCCCGTTCAGCCCGGTCTCCACGGCAGCGTAGGCTACTGCCGTGAAGGTCTTCGTCGTATCCGACATCGAAGGCGTCTCCGGCGTCACCAAGGGCGGGCAGACGAGCGGCGGCGCCCCCATGTACGAGGAGGCGCGGCGGCTCTACACCGAGGAGATCAACGCCGCTGTGCGCGGCGCCAACTCAGCGGGCGCCGACAGAGGTCGTCGTGATGGACTGCCACGGCGCCGGTGGCGAATGGGACTTCAACTCGCTCATCCCGGAGCTGCTCGACGAGAGCTGCGACTTCGTCGTGCAGGACGAGTGGACGGAGTACACCGAGTTCCTCGAAGGCGGCGTGGACGCCGCTCTGTTCATCGGCATGCACGCGATGGCCGGCGCCCGTCACGGAGTGATGAACCACACCGTCTCCGGGCAGCAATGGCAGAACCTCTGGTTCAACGGCACGCTCGTCGGCGAAACCGGTATCAACGCGGCGCTGTGCGGCACCTGGGGGTGCCCCGTGCTGCTGGTCACGGGCGACACCGCTGCGTGTGCCGAGGCGACCGACCTGCTCGGTCCCGGGCTCGTGACCGTGCCGGTGAAGATCGGCATCACCTCGCAGTCGGCACGCAACGTCGCACCGCAGCGCGCCCGCGCGCTGATCGAGGACGGCGCCAAGCGCGCCCTTGCCGACGTCGCCTCCGTGGAGCCGTACGACCCCGGCAGCCCCTGTGAGATCCAGGTCGAGTTCAAGACAACCCTTGCAGCCGACAAGCTCCGTTTCCGCTCTGGCGTCGAGCGGCTCTCCGACCGCATGATCGTCTCCCGCGCCGACACCTGGTGGGAGGCCTGGAAGCAGTTCTTCTTCTAGCTCGCGGCAAGGGTTGACATCCGCTCTCGCGGAAGCCAACCCGCGCGCCTGGCGGCGGGCATAAGCTGAAGGCGTCCGCTTCGCGGCCGCAGTGCGTTGGCGCTTCTCACCGAGCCGTACGCTCAACCTCCGCGCCGCCCGCCTCTGTCTCTAGAATCCAGGCGCGGTCCGAGGCGCCAACCGGCGTAATCGTGGCTGCCGCCAGACTCCGACGCCATGGCCAAGAACCCGATCGTCTCCCTCGACCGCGCCCGCATCGCCGAGCTGACCGAGCGCGAGCAGCAGCGGCTCGACGACTCGACGAGCGCATCGGCGCGCACCTACGAGCGCGCCGCCCGCGTCCTGTCGGCCGGAGTCGCATCGTCGTACCAGCTCCGCGACCCGTGGCCGATCTACTTCACCCACGGCGAGGGCGCATCGGTCTGGGACGTCGACGGCACGAAGCGCATCGACTTCCACAACGGCTTCGGATCGATGGTGCAGGGGCACGCGCACCCCGCGATCACGACGGCGGTCGAGGAGCGGATGCGCCTCGGGACGCACTTCGCGGTGCCGACGGAGGACGCCATCGCCGTAGGTGAGGAGCTGACGCGCCGCTTCGGCCTGTCGCAGTGGCGCTTCACCAACTCCGGCTCCGAGGCGACGATGGACGCGATCAGGATCGCTCGCGGTCACACGGGCCGCGACACGATCGTCAAGATCTTCGGCTCCTACCACGGTCACCACGACGGCGTCATGGTCTCGATCGGCGTCGCCTACGACCGCATCGGCGACCGCTTCGACTACGACTCCATCCCGTACGGCGCAGGCATCCCGAAGGCGGTCACCGACCTCACCATCCCCGTCCCGTTCAACGACATCGAGGCGATGGAGGCGCGCCTGGACGCGCTCGAGCGGGAAGGGCGCAAGCCGGCCTGCGTGATCATGGAGGCGGCGATGATGAACCTCGGCATCGTCCTTCCCGAGCCGGGGTACCTCGAGGACGTGCGCGTGCTGACGCGCGACCGCGGCATCGTCCTCATCTTCGACGAGGTGAAGACCGGTCTGACCATCGCGGCCGGCGGTGCCACGGAACGGTTCGGCGTCTCGGCGGACATGGTCACGCTGGCCAAGGCACTCGGCGGCGGGCTGCCGAGCGGTGCCATCGGAGGCAGCGACGAGGTGATGGAGAGCGTGCGCGACGGGCGCGTCTACCAGGTCGGGACGTTCAACGGCAACCCGCTCTCGATGGCCGCCGCCCGCGCCAGCCTGGAGCGGGTGCTGACCGCCGAGGCGTACGTGCACCTCGACGGGCTCAACGACCGCATCGTTGCCGGCTGCCAGGAGGTCATCGACCGCTACGGCCTGCCGGGCTACGCGATCGGCATCGGCTCGAAGGGCTGTGTCACGTTCGCTCCGGTGAAGATCACGGATTACGAGTCGTTCAAGGAGCACCAGGACGCCGAGCTCTGCGATCTCGCGTGGCTCTGGAACCTCAACCGCGGCATCTTCATGACCCCGGGCCGCGAGGAGGAGTGGACGCTCTCCGTGCAGCACACCGAGGCCGACGTCGACCACTTCGTCGCGGTCTTCGACGAGCTCGCCCGCGAGCTCACCGCCTGAGCGCTCCTCCCGACCGCTATTTCTCCCACTCGAACACCGCGATCAGGCAGCCTGTCTCGGTACGCGAGTTGTGGTGGGTACCGCCCTCGTAGCTGACGAAGTCACCCGCACGAAAGACCGCGCCGTCGTCGTCGATCAACTCGCCCTCGACGATGAGGAACTCCTCCATGCCCGGATGGTCGTGCGCGATCGTGACCGCCCCGGGCTCCATGCGCATCAGGTACGTCCCGTGGCCCGTCGTGTCGTCGTAACTGATCGGCAGCCAGCTCATCTCCGGCTGCACAGGCCCCTCCATGTCGTACTCGCGAAATGCTGTCGAGTGCGCGTTGACGACGGTCCTTCCTGGACGATCCTCGTTCACGGGTCTCCTCCCGTCGTGAAAGACAGAGCTTACGGCTGTCCTCGAGTGCAAGCCGTCGAGGCTGCGGGGCTCTAGCGCCTCGTTCTCGAGCCGTTCGAATTCGGAGGAGTCGCCCGTTCGGGGTCATGCACTCCTGGAAGCAACCCCGGTGCCATCGTTTGACATGTCACATGCGCCGGTGACAGAGTTCCTGGGTTCGCCGTGCAATCAACGCGGCGATCGCCACGTCTTATTTCGAGACGACAACTCTTGAGATGCAACGAAGGAGGGCAAGGGATGAAGAGACGCGCACTTACCGCCGCGGCGCTCGCGGTTGCAGCGCTGGCGGCTGTGGCGTCGCTGGCGGGCGCAGGATCCGCTGCGGTGCAACGATCGGAGGCACTGAACTGCAAATCGACACTTTCGGTCGCGATGCTCGGGCCGTTCACCGGTGACGCAAGCTTCATCGGGAACGAGCAGCTCACCTGGGGTAAGTACGGCGTCAAGACGATCGCCAAGGAGCTGGGTCTGAAGATCAAACTCCTGCCGCAGGACACGCAGCTGAACCCGTCGATCGCTGCGACGGTCGCTCAGAAGGTCGTCGGCAACGCGAACATCGTCGGCGTCCTCGGCCCGGCCGGCTCACAGGAAGTGCAGGCCACCAGCGCGACGTTCGGTGGGGCGAATCTAGCTCACATCACCGGATCGGCTACTCGCACGGCGCTGACGAAGGGCCCAGAACCCCAAGCGACCCGGGCATTCTTCCGCATCATCCCGGACGACAGCATCCAGGGTCCCGAGCGACGCGGCCTTCATGATCGAGAAGCTGAAGGCCAAGAAGGTCGTCATCATCGACGATCAGGAGTCGTACTCGACCGGCCTGGCCGCGGCAGCCGGTGGCTACCTGAAGCGCAAGGGCGTCACGGTGATCAACGAGTCGGTACCGCAATCCCAGACCGACTTCTCGTCGTTCGTGACGAAGATGCCGAACGACACTGACGTCGTCTTCCTGCCGTGGCAGATGCCCGCGCGCGCAGACGTTCGGCGCAGCAGATGCTCGAGCAGGGCAAGAAGGCGAAGCTGGTCGGCTCGGACGGCACGAACGCGCCCGGCGTGTTCAAGATCACCGGGGCATACGTCTCCAACTTCGCCGGCGACATCAGCCTCGCTACCGAAGAACAAGGCTCGGATCGCGGGCTGGAAGAAGGACAATCCCAAGGCAACAGCTCGGGAGCTTCGGTCCGCCCAACTTCGGTTCCGCGCAGGTCATGCTCACGGCGATCAAGAAGGCGTGCGTCTTGGGTAAGGGCACTATCACGCGCAAGAAGGTCCTCGAACCAGGTGAGGAACGTCGTCATCAAGGACTGGATCCTCAGCGCGATCCGTTCCACTTCTCCACGAAGTCGAACGATCCGCTGAACGGGCGCTTCTACTTCTTCCAGATCCAGAGCGACGGCACGTACAAGCCAGTCGCGTCGTAGTACCACCACGCGTGGCGACGTGCGGCCCGGGCCAAACCGGGCCGCACGTCGTTTCATGACAGAATCGGCCGCGCTCGATGCCCATCCTCGCTCACCTTTTCCTCGGTGACGGCCTGATCGGCAGCGTCGCCGTGGACAACTTCATCCAGTACACGGTCAATGCCCTCACTCTCGGCAGCGTGTACGCGCTCATCGCGCTCGGGTACTCGATGGTGTACGGCGTCCTCAAACTCCTGAACTTCGCGCACGGCGACGTCTACATGGTCGGTGCCTTCATCGGCTTCGGCATGCTTCAAGTGCTCGGGGGCTCGGTGGATCCCGTGGTGCCCGTCTGGCTCCTCCTCGTGATCATCTTCGCGACCGCCATGGCGGGCTCCGCGGTGCTCGGCGTCGGGATCGAGCGCTTCGCCTACCGACCGCTGCGCAATGCGCCGCGGATCGCGCCGCTGATCAGTGCTCTCGGAGTCTCGTTCTTCCTCACATACAGCATGCAGCTCATGTTCGGCTCGACGCAACGCAATTACGACGCATTCAGCATGGCCGACGGCGCTCTGTTCTTTCGGGGCATCGACATCGGCAACGTGAAGATCCCGCTGCTACGGATCATCATCATCGGGTCAGCCTTTCTGCTCATGATTGCCCTCTGGTTCCTCGTCAATCGTACGAGGACCGGGAAGGCGATGCTCGCCACCTCGCACGACCGCGAGGCGGCCGCGATGATGGGAATCGACATCGACCGGGTGATCGTGTTCGCGTTCCTGATCGGCTCGGCCCTGGCAGGGGCCGCCGGTGTGATGTTCGCGCTGCGGGTACCGACTACGGTGACGATCGGCTTCCTCGTCGGGCTCAAGGGCTTCACCGCGGCGGTGATCGGCGGCATCGGATCGATACCAGGCGCGATGGTCGGCGGGTCTGCTGCTCGGCTTCGCAGAGTCGTACACGCAGGGCTACATCTCGACCCGCTGGTCCGACTTCTGATCGTGTTCTCGATCCTCGATCCTCTTCTGCTGTTCCGGCCGCAGGGGCTGTTCGGCAAGGCGGACATCAGGAAGGTGTGATGGAGCGACCGCCTACGATCCCGACAGGAGCTGATCCGGCCGCTCGAGGGTGCGGCTGAGGCGACCGCGGCCGAGGGGCCGGATGGCCCGGCCGTCGGCCGGGACGAGTGGGTCGCACGGCACGGCGAGCGCCGCGTCGATCGTGCCGGCTGGCTCGGTGCCGTCGAGCACCGATGCGGCGGATCCCGTGGTGGGCGCTGGCTGGCGCTGTTCGTCGCCGTCTTCGCCGCTGCTGCCGCTCGGTTTCGAGAGCGGGTACGTGCGCCGTGTCGCGTTCGACACGATCGTCTACATGCTGCTCGCGCTCGGCCTCAACGTCGTCGTGGGTGGGGTGGCCTGCTCGACCTCGGCTACGTCGCGTTCTTCGGCATCGGCGCGTACACGTACGCCTATCCTCGCTCGGACAAGTTCGACGTCCACCTGCCGACGCTCGTTGCTGATTCCGTCGATCGCCTGTCCGGCGCTGCTGGGCTTCCTCGTCGGCGCTGCCGTCGAAACGCCTGGTCGGGTGACTACCTGGCGATCGTGACGCTCTTCTTCCTCCAGATCTTCAACACGCGATGCTGAACGGCGACGCCGGCGGCGTCGAAGAGCTGTTCGGCTGGCTGGGCCTCGACCGCGACCTCACGGGTGGCCCGAACGGGATCCTCAACATCGACCCGTTCAGCTTCTTCGGCCACGAGATCGGTGTCTCGCACGAGGGCGTCTTCAACGTCGCCTACATGTACGTCGGCGCTCGCCATGTTCGCCGTCGTCGTACGTGCTCGCTCCGGCTCGTCAACCACTCCCGCACCGGGCGATGCCTGGCGCTCGCTGCGCGAGGATCCGCTCGCCGCCGAGCTGATGGGCATGCCCGTCGGCTCGCTGAAGCTGCTCGCGTTCGCGTTCGGCGCTGCCGTGGCCGCCCTCACGGGCACGCTGTTCGCCGCGCTCAACGGCAGCGTCTTCCCGCAGACGTTCTCCGTTCGCGCTCCTCATCACGCTCTACACGATGGTCATCCTCGGCGGGGTCGGGAGCCAGGTCGGGGTCGTCGTCGGCGCGATCCTCGTCAGCGTGATGCTCGAGGTGCTGCGCGAGCCGAGCGACTCGCGCGTGCTCTTCTACGCGCTGTCGGTCTCGGCCTGCTGGGCGATCTTCCGTCTCTCGGTCAAGCTCGCGGTGGTGGTCGGCGGGCTGGCCGTGTTCGGGATCGCTGGCCGGTGGATCGCGGAAGCGGTCCGACGACAGCTGGGTCAGCGGCTCGGCGCGCGAGGAGAGCAGCAGGCTCGCCGACTGGGCCTCGGACTGGGTGATCGTCCCGGCCACCCTCGCCTCGTGGATCCCGCCGATCGTCCTACATCTCGCTGGTCGTCGCTCGTGCTGCGGCCTGACCCTGCTCCGCGGATGGGTGCGCATCGCGCGTGCTCGTCCCGACGCTGTACCTCGCGGCGTTCGTCTGGGAGAACGTGATGCTCGCGAAGCCGGAGCCGACGCGCTACATCCTGCTCGGCGCGATGCTCGATCGGCCTGATGATCGCTCCGCCCCGCCGGGCTGCTCGGCGAGCAGCGCGTGGAGATCGTCTAGTGGCCGCGCTGCTCGAGCTGCGCGGCGTGACGATGGCGTTCGGCGGGCCTGCACGTGCGTCGACGGCCTCGACCTGCATGTCGACGAGGGCGAGATCGTGAGCGTGATCGGGCCGAACGGCGCCGGCAAGACGACGCTCTTCAACCTCGTCACCGGCGTCTACGAGCCGGTCGAGGGCGACATCGTGTTCGAGGGCACGAAGCATCGTCGGGCTCGATCCGCACAAGATCACCCACCGCGGCATCGCGCGCACGTTCCAGACGCTGCGCCTGTTCCTCAACATGAGCGTGCGCGAGAACGTGATGGCCGCCGCCTACGGGCACACGCAGGCCGGCGTGCTTCCGCTCGATGCTGCGCACCCCGGGCATGCGGCGCGAGGAGCGCGAGATCCGCGCGCTCGCCGAGGAGCGGCTGGCGTTCTTCGGCGAGCGGCTGATGGGCTACCGCTGGGACCAGCCGGCGTACAGCCTGTCGTACGCCAACCGCCGCCGGCTCGAGATCGCGCGCGCGACTGCCACCAACCCGCGGCTGCTGCTGCTGGACGAGCCGGCTGCCGGGATGAACCCGAAGGAGACGCAGGAGATCACCGAGCTGATCGGACAGCTGCGCACCGAGGGCGGGCTTCACGATCCTCGTCATCGAGCACGACATGCACGTCGTGGAGGGCATCTCCGACCGCGTCGTCGCGCTCGACCACGGCGTCAAGATCGCGGAGGGCTCGTTCGAGCAGGTCGCCACCGACCCGAAGGTCGTCGAGGCGTACCTCGGTACCGGGGGGATGGCGCGAAAATGAGCGAGGCCGCCCCCGCTCCTGCAGCTCGAGGGGATCAACACCTACTACGGGCAGATCCACATCCTCCAGGACTCGAACCTGGTCGTCGCGCGAGGGTGAGCTCGTCTGCCTGCTCGGCGGCAACGCCTCCGGGAAGTCGACGACGCTGAAGACGATCCTCGGCCTCGTTCGGCCGCGCACCGGGCGCGTGCGTCTTCGACGGCACCGATCTGACCGGAATGCCGACGGCGCACCGCATCAAGCGCGGGCTCGCGATCGTGCCCGAGAACCGGCGGCTGTTCGGGCCCGATGACGGTGCTCGAGAACCTCGAGATGGGGGCGTACCTGCGGCCGAAGGCCGACCTGCGCGAGGAGTTCGAGCGCGTCTACGAGCTGTTCCCGCTCCTCTACGAGCGACGCACACAGCTCGCCGGGACGCTCTCCGGCGGCGAGCAGCAGATGGTCGCCATGGGCCGCGCACTGATGTCGAAGCCGCGCCTGCTCCTCATGGACGAGCCGTCCATGGGCCTGGCGCCGATCCTCGTCGAGCGCAGCTTCGAGATCATCAGCCAGGTCAACGACTCGGGCGTGGCGATGCTGGTGGTGGAGCAGAACGCGAACGTGTCCCTCTCGATCGCCGATCGCGGCTACGTCCTGTCGACGGGCCGCATCGTGCTCGAAGGCCCGGCGGCCGACCTGCTCCAGAACGAGAACCTCCGCAAGGCCTACCTCGGCCGCTGAGCGGCGGCTCGCGTACCCTCCGTCCATGGCAACCGGTCGACGCGCGGCTTGGCGCCGCGATCCGCGGCGAGTTCCCCGTCTTCGAGACGACGACCTACCTGAACTCCTGCTCGCAGGGCGCCCTTTCCAGCCGCGTGCGGGACGCCGTCGAGACGTGGCTCGACGGGTGGGACGCGAACGGCGGCGAATGGGATTTCTGGGTGGAGCAGAACGAGAGCGCGCGCGCCGCGTTCGCGCAGCTCATCCACGCGCGCGGCCGACGAGGTCGCCGTGACGACCTCCGTGTCGCAGGGTGTGAGCGGGCTCGTGTCGGCCCTCCGCCTCGACGGCGAGCGAAACCGAATCGTGATCAGCGAGTACGAGTTCCCCACCGTCGGTCAGATCGCGCACGCGCAGGAGCTCAGGGGAGCGGAGGTCGTGCACGTGCGCCCGGGCCCGGACGGGTCGATCCCCGCCGACCGGTTCGTCGATGCGATCGACGATCGCACCGCGCTCGTCTGCTGCACCGCGCTCTCCTTCCGCACGGGGCACCGCCACGACGTGAGCGCGATTGCCGAAGCGGCGCACGCGCACGGCGCCATCGTCCTCGCCGACAGCTACCAGGCAATCGGGGCCGTCGAGATCGACGTGGGCTCGCTCGGCGCCGACGTGGTCACGGGTGGCACCGTCAAGTACCTGCTCGGCACCGCGGGGCTCGGCTTCATGTGGGTCCGAGGCTCGCTGCTCGAGAGCCTGCTGCCGACGCAGACCGGCTGGTTCGCCGACGAGGACATCTTCGCCATGTCGATCGCCGACTACTCGCCTCACGCGACCGCGCGGCGGTTCGACTCCGGCACTCCGCCCGTGCCGAACCTCTACGCGGGTGTCGCGGGGATGTCCGTCGTGGCCGAGGCGGGCGTGCCTGCGATCGAGGCTCACGTGCGCGAGCTCAACACCGTCCTCATCGGCCGGCTGGAGGAGATCGGGGCGACGGTCGTCACCCCGACCGACCCGGCGCGGCGCGGCCCGCTCGTCTGCGTTCGCTCCACCGACGTCGCTCGCCTCACGGGCGAACTGCTGGGGGAGCGGATCGTGTGCTCCCATCGCGACGACAACCTCCGCATCTCGGCGCATCTCTACAACACGACCGAGGACGTCGAGCGCGTCGTGGCAGCGCTTTCCGCTCGCCGCGACCTCCTCGCGTGACGCACGGGCCCTTGTGACCGGTCGTTGCAAGGGATGAGGCCGCCGCCCTCGCCCGTCGTCCGTTACGGCGACCACCCCGACCAGGTCGCGAACCTCCACCTCCCGGCCGCGGAGGGCGGTCCGCGGCCGTGTGTCGTGCTCGTGCACGGCGGTTTCTGGCGCGAGCGCTGGGATCGCACCGTGATGACCGCGCTCGCCTGCGACGTCGCCGAGCGTGGCTTCGCTGCCTGGAACCTCGAGTACCGGCGCGTCGGTCAGGACGGTGGGGGGTGGCCGGGAACGCTGCTCGACGTGGCTGCGGGTGTCGACGCGCTGGCCGGAGTGCCCGAGGTGGACGCGACCCGGGTCGTGGTGGTCGGCCACTCGGCGGGTGGTCATCTGGCGCTGTGGCTCGCGGGGCGCCGGCGGCTGTCTGAGGGAGCGCCCGGCGCACAGCCACTCGTGCTGCCCCGTGCGGTTGTCGCACAGGCGGGTGTCTGCGACCTCGTAGCCGGTGCGCACGACGGGCTCGGGGGAGGCGCCGTGATGGCGCTCCTCGGCGGTTCACCGGACGACGTGCCGGACCGCTATGCCGTGGCCTCGCCCGCAGCGTTGCTGCCGCTCGGCGTGCCGCAACTCCTCGTGCACGGCCTCCACGACGACGATCGTGCCGCCGTCGCAGAGCCGGGCGTACGCCGCGGCCGCGTCGGAAGCTGGTGACGGGTCGAGCTGATCGAGCTTGCGGGTGATCACTTCGACGTGGTCGATCCGCAGCACGCGGCCTGGCGAGCGGTCGTCGAGCGGCTTCCCCGGCTGCTTGCCTGATCCGCCCGCGGGCTTGACGCGGTATCGCAGAATCGCTATATAGCAAGTATGCGATCGAGACAGTCCGCGCCGCGATCGGTGGAGCGCCTTCGTCGTCGACTCGCGCATGCCGAGGAAGGCTGGCTCTTTGCCTCCATCGCCGCGCAGGTCGCCGAGCGGCGCCACGAGCTCGGTCTCTCCCAGACGGAGCTCGCCAGGCTCTGCGACACCACGCAGTCGGCCATCGCCCGGCTCGAGGGTGGAGGGCGGCCGCCGCGTATCGACACCCTGCTGCGTCTCGCGTCGGCGCTCGGGTGCGAGCTTCACGTCGAGCTTCGGCCCTACGAGCCCAACCCCGAGGAGGACTAGTCGTGGCGACGTCTCTCCTGACCCGGATCGACGACCTCGAGTGGGAGTTGCGCCGCCTCGAGGACGAGCTGCACGATCTCCGCCGTGAGGCGCGCGCCGCCGGGGTCGCGGAGACCGCCCCGGAGCCGCGCCTCTTCGGCGGCCCTCCTGCACCTGGACGCACAACCATCCCGACAGCTCCCGCGCGACCGGTACCACCCGTCTCACGATCGGCGCTGCCGACCGATCCGCCGCCACCCGATGCGCCGGCCGGCGCCGCCGCGTCGGGAGCGCCCGAGCATCGACGTTGGCGCTCTGCTCGCCCGTTTCGACCTCGTCGGTGCGGGCGGCCTCGCTGTCGTCGGTGGCGCCGTCATGGCTCTCGGCATCGGGCTGCTCTTCGTGCTCGCTGCCGAGCGGGGCTGGATCGGCCCCGAGGCGCGGCTCGTCATCGGAGCGGTCGTGTCGGCACTTCTGATCGGGGTGGGCCTCGTCGTCCGCGCCCGGTACGGGCACCTGCGGCGGCCCTGGCCGCGGTCGGTGCGGGCATCGCGGCGCGTACGCGACGCTGGCTGCGGCCGCCGCTCTCTACGACCTGGTACCCGACGCCGTGGCCCTTCCTCTCGCTGCGCTGATCGCCGGCGTCGGGGTCGCGATCTCGCTGGCCTGGCGCTCCGAGATCATCGCTGCGCTCGGGCTCGTCGGCGCAGCGCTTGCCCCGGCCCTACAGGCTGTCGACGCCGGTATCGCGGCAGACGGGGTCGCATTCGCGGTCCTCGTGCTCGCTGCCACTGCCGTCGTCGCCGTTTCCCTGCGGTGGGAGCTCCTGCTCTGGTGCGTCCTCGCCGTCGTCACCGCGCAGGCCGCATGGCTCGTCGCGGCAACACGTGGCGATGTCGAGCCCGCCGTGGTTGCCGTTGCGGCGGTCTTCGCCGCTGTCGTCCTCGGGTCCGCCTGCGCCTGGCAGCTCGTCTCAGCCGGTCGCGTGCTGACGCCGCTTGCGGGCACGGTGTCGCTCGCAGTCGTCGGCTTCACCCTGCTCTCGGTCGGAATGCTCCTCGACCCGGGCACCGACCGTGGCATTGCGCTCGCGATCGCGGCCGGTGCCTTCGGGCTGGCCTGGTTGGTGCTCCGCGGAGTGCAGCCCGACCTGGGGCTCCTGCTCGCCGGCGGCGCGCTCGGTCTTGGTGCCGTTGCGCTCGCCGGGCTCCTCTCCGCCGACTCGCTCACGCTCGCGTGGGCGGCGGAAGCTGCCCTGTTCTCCTGGCTCGCGTACCGGCTGCACGACGCGCGCCTGCAGATCGCCGGTCTGGGCTACCTGGCTCTCGCAACGGGTCACCTGCTGGCTGTGACGGCACCGTCGGACGCGCTCGTCGATCCCGCTCAAACAGATGCGGCGGCTGCCGTGCCGGCGCTCGCCGTGGCGCTTGCCGCGCTCGCTGCCGGGCTGCTCGTGCCGCGCTCCTACCGGGCTACCGGTGAGACCGGCCCGCTCGCATTCGTGGCCGACATCCAACGCGAGCTCGCAGCCCACCGGGTCGGGATCGCGGAGACGCTCGTCGCCACCTCGGTCGTGCTCGGCGTCATGACCGCCGGGCTTGCTCTGGTCGGCCTCGACTTCGACTCCGGCCATGTCGCGCTGACGGGTCTCGCCGCGGGTGTCGCCGCCATCGGAACAGCCGTCGCGGCGCTGCGGCGGTCGGCCGCCCTGGCCTCGGTCGCGCTGATCGCCTCGTTCGTGGTCGTCGGCAAGGCCATTGCCTTCGACTCCTTCGAGCTCGAGCCCGACAGTCTCGGCGGCTGGTCGCTGCTGCTCGCTGCCGGCGGGCTGCTCGCCGCCGGTGTTGCGCACCACGTTCTCTGGCGCACGTCTCCCCAGCTCGTCTTCGTCTCCGCTTCGGCTACGGCGGTAGCCCTCGGGGTGGCTCTGATCGGCGTCGCGGCGGTCGTTCCCACCGACCCGACCGCCGACGGTGCTCCGAGCTGGTCGTGGTACGGCGTCGGTGTCGCTCTCGTCGCTGCCGTCTATCTCGGTCTTGCGGCCGCAACGCTTCGTGCTCCGAAGCTGCGCGACCTCGCAACGTGCCTGTGGCTGCTGGGTCTCGCGGCCGTCCTCGTCTCCGAGGTTGCTCTGATCCGCGACGAGGTCTGGTACCTGGTCGCCGTCGCGGTGACAGCCGCCTTGCTCGCCGCGCTTGCCGGGCCTGTGCGTGAGACCCGGCTGTGGCTCGCAGGTGCCACGCTGCTCGCAGTCGATGGTCTCGTGGTGATACTCGCTACGACGCCGCCTCAGCACCTCTTCACGGTCAATGCGAGCCCGGCCGACGGCGTGGTCGCGCTCGTCGCCGTCGCTGCTGCCACCGTCGCGGTCGCCGTCACGGCGTCGAGTCACCGCCGCTGGATCCTCGGTGCCGCCGGGGTGCTCGACCTCTACGTCCTGACGCTCGTGACTCTCGAGCTCGCCGTGAGGATCTCCGGCGCATCGCTCGAGACCGATTTCGAGCGGGGGCACACGGTCGTCAGCGCGATCTGGGCGCTCACCGGCCTGAGCCTGCTCGTGGCCGGCGTGGCACGGCGCTCCTCCGCCCTTCGGTACGCGGGGCTCGGGCTGTTCGGGCTCACTCTGGCGAAGATCTTCCTCTACGACCTCGCCGAGCTCAGCTCGGTCGCACGCGCTGCATCGTTCCTCGCCGTCGGCGGACTGCTGCTGGCCGGAGGCTTCCTCGTGCAGCGACTCAGCGAGGAACGTCCCGCCAGCGGCTAGGAGGGCTTTCGACGTCACGGCGCGCCGTAGCCGGCTGTAGCCTGCGCGCTCGTGACAGGGTTCGGCTGCCGGTCGATGTGGGGCACGCTCGAGCGTGTCCTCGTTCGGCGACCGCTGCTCGAGGACGTTGCGCATTGGCGCGAGTACGGCTGGCATGCGGAGCCGGACGTGGCCGCTGCGCAGGCCGAGCACGAGGCGCTGTGCCTGACGCTCGAGGAGGCCGGCGCCGAGGTGATCATCTCCGAGCACGACCCTGGGAACCCGGACGCGATCTACACCTACGACCCGGTACTCGTCGGAGACCAGGGAGCGGCCTTGCTCCGACCCGGGAAGGAGGGGCGCCTTGCAGAGCCAGAGGCCATCGGTGCCGCGCTGCAGGCGGCCGGCGTGCCAATCGCCTCCCGCATGGAGGCCCCAGCGACCGCCGAGGGGGGCGACACCGTCTGGCTCGACCCGGACACGCTTCTCGTGGGCCGCGGCTACCGCACCGGCGCCGCTGGCATCGCCGCGCTAGGGGCGGCGTTCCCGGGTGTCGACGTCGTCCCGCTCGACCTGCCGCACTGGAACGGTGCAGGCGAGGTGATGCACCTGATGACCTTCATCTCGCCACTCGACCGTGACCTCGCGCTCGTCTACCCGCGGATCGCACCCGTGCGGCTGCTCGAGTTGCTCGCGGAGCGGGAGATCGCGGTCGTCGAGGTGCCGGACGAGGAGTTCGAGACCATGGCGCCGAACGTGCTCGCGCTTGGGCCGCGCCGCGCGCTCGCGCTCGATGGGAACGGAGAGACCCGCCGCCGCATGGAGCATGCCGGCGTCGATGTCGTCACCTACCGCGGTGAGGAGATCTCGCGCAAGGGCGACGGCGGCCCGACCTGCCTGACGCGACCGATCCTGCGCAGGTGACCGTCGCCGCTAGGTGACAGTCGCCATGTCGAGCGTCAGCTGACGGAAGTCGGTGAGCCCGGAGACACCGACCCCGACCAGGCGCAGCGCGCCGGGCCTGTCGCGTAGCCCGCGATCGAGTAGACGGCAGGCCAACTCGGCAATCAGCTCCTCCTCGTCGATCGGCGCGGAAAGCGTCGTCGACCGGCTGCGGATCGAGAAGTCGGCGTAGCGGAGCTTCGTCGTCACCGTCCGCGCGGAGAGCCTCGACCTGCGCAGGTGCGCTGCTACGCCGAGGGCCTGGCGGCGTAGCTCGGCGTGAAGGAC
Source organism: uncultured Actinomycetes bacterium (assembly GCA_963724995.1). Lineage (GTDB taxonomy): Bacteria > Actinomycetota > Thermoleophilia > Gaiellales > Gaiellaceae > Gaiella. The sequence goes on along the minus strand of CAVRXC010000005.1, from coordinate 315,023 downwards.
GGCGCGGTCGGTCACGTCACGGGCGAACGTCTCCTCCGACGAGATGGAGATCCGCTCGGCCTCCAGCTCGAGATCGCGCGGGTCGACGCCGCGTGCCCGATCGCGCAACAGCATGCCGACCGCGCCGGGCAGGACTGCGCCCAACTCGACGTCGCCGAGCGACGCCAGGTCGCCGATCGTCGAGACGCTCGCATGGGCCAGCCGCCCCTCGGCACGGGGGCCGACACCGGGTAGGCGGCGCACGGGCAACGGCGCCAGGAAGCGTGGCTCGCTTCCTGGTGGGACGACGGTGATGCCGCCCGGCTTGCGTCGGTCGGACGCCACCTTGCTCACCACTTTCGACGTCGAGACGCCAAGAGAGCAGGACAGCGATGTCGAGGCGCGCACCGCGGTTCGCACGGCCTCGGCGACGGCGCGCGCGCTGGAGAAGTCCTGCGCGACGGTGCCGAGATCGAGGTAGCCCTCGTCCAACCCGGTGCGCTCGACACGCGGCACGACCTCGGCCACAGCAGTCCACACCGCGTTCGAGTACTGCCGGTAGAGAGCGTGCCGCGGGCGCACGAACACGGCCTCCGGGCAGCGCCGCAACGCTTCTGCTGCACTCATGGCGGACTGGATCCCGAACCTGCGCGCGACGTAGTTCGCCGTCGCGACGACGCCTCGCCCTTGCGGATCGCCACCGACCACGAGCGGGAGCGAGCGCAGGCTCGGCTCCTCGAGCTCTTCCACTGCGGCGAAGAACGCGTCGAGGTCCAGATGCGCGAGGATCGGCACTGCGGCGAAGGCTACGGTTCCCGCGTGACTTACACCGCGCCGCCACCGACACAACCGCCTGCGATCGAACGCCCGGTGGCCTACGAGGCGTCGTACGGCGTCGTCACCGGTGTCGCCGCGCCTGGCGCGGTGACGCTCGTGATCAAGGCGGACGGACGGGTGCTCCGCCGACTGACGCTCGAGCGGCGCATGTTCACCGTCCAGGTCGCCCTTCCGGTCGGAGAGACGACCGTGCGCGTGGAGAACATCGACCGGCGCGGCCGCCGCTCGGGCCGTTCGGTACAGCACGTCCTCGGGCTCCCGTCCGCAGCGCAGCCGCGGTTTCGCTCCGGCTGGGTCGACCCGGTTCTCGCCCGCAAGGTGCGCCGGCTGGCCAGAGGCTTCCCGGGGACGAGCGGGATCTACGTCCAGAGCCTCACGTCCGGCGCCGGCGCGTCCTGGAACGCCCGCGCGTCGTTTCCTGCCGCCTCGACCCTCAAGCTGGCGATCGCGGTCACCGCGCTTGCGCGGGCGGACGGCAAGCCCCGGCCGGGATCGACCCTCGACACACTCCTGCACCGGATGCTCCTGTTCTCCGACAACGCCGCGGCAAACTCGCTGGAGCGGTACTTCGGCGGCTCGACGAGCGGCGGCTCGGCGCTCGTGAACGCACTCATGCGGTCGATCGGGCTGGTGGACACCGACATGTACGGCGGCTACACGATCGGCACGCGAACGCTGGCGGCGACCCCGGGGATCCCGGCCCTGGTCGAGGAGCAGCCCAACTGGGGTCGGGGGAAGCGCACCACTGCACACGACCTCGCAGGGCTCGCACGTGCGGTCTGGCTCGCGGGTGCGGGCAAGGGGCCTTTGCGGCGAGCGCAGCCACGGTTCACTCCTGCGGATGCGCGCTACCTGATCTACGTCTTGGCAGGTGTGCAGCCGGGCAGCAAGATCGCCCGCGAGGTACACCGGGTGCCTGGTGTGGTCGTCGCGCAAAAGGCGGGGTGGATCGACAGCGCCCGCCACGACGCCGGGCTGGTGTTCTGGCGCGGAGGCGTCTTCGTGGTAGCCGTGATGACGTACCGGCCGGCCGGCGCCGGTCGCGCGGCCGACGTCCTCGCCGGCCGCGTTGCTGCGTCGGCGCTGGCGCGAGTCCGGGGCTAGGTCGGCGGTACGCTACGGGCGTGGCCGCCCGCCCGCTGCTCCACCGGATCCACAACCCGCGCAACCATGTGTGCGGCTGCACTGCGGACTGCTGGTGTAACCGCACCCGGCTGGGCCGTGCTGTGAAGTGGTGGTTCCCGGCGCGCTGGTTCGGCATCCGGCACAAGAGCGCGTTCTTCGACGGCATGACAACGGACGAGATCCGCGACTGGAAGCGCGAGCAGGCGAACAGGGGCATGCACGCGATGGTCGTGCAGCCCCGCTACGAGAGCATCGTCCGGCTCGGTCCTTTGCGGTACGGACTGACCGTGAGACAGGCAGACGGAAACCGTGTGATCCACGAGATCGGCGGTCCACCGCGGTTCGACGCGAGCCGCTAGCTCGTTGTCAGCGGTCGAGATCGCCAAGCCCTCCTAGTCCTCGGAGAAACGCACCGGGGCGCCGCGCGGCGGGCGGCGCCCCGGTTGCCGCGCGACGGCGGGCGCCCTCGGAGCGCGCCTGAGCCGTTCGCTCGTGTCGGCCGGCCCTCGGGAGGCGGTGGATGTGAGGACCGGCTTCATCAATTGAGACTGTGGGCCCCGGGCGCGAGATTGTGAGCCTTCCGTAAGGATCGCCACAGTACGCCAGCGCGGCGAACGAGATCCGCGCCGTGCGACGGGCGGCCTGAACGCCACGCGGCGACGCGTCCCACCGGAATACCGCTACGATTTTCGTAGTTAGTACAGGTATCAGCCTGTGAATCGATCTGCGGAGGATGTGACCGCCGTGCCAAAGCTTCTGCTCGTCCCACTCGAAGACGTCGTCGTCTTTCCGAACATGAACGTGACCCTGACCGTCGAGGTCGGCGACGAGGAGCGCGTGCTGCTCGTCCCCAACTCAGGGGGTGAGTACGCATCGGTGGGCACGGTGGCCGCGGTCACCGACCGCGTCCGGCTGCCCGGCGGCGGTTCCGCCGTGGCGCTCGAGGGCCTGCACCGCGGTGTCGCCGGCGCGGCCCAGACCGACCCCCAGGGCCGCCTCCTTGTCGAGGTGGAAGAGCACGAGGACGACGTTCCCATCGATGAGCGCACGCGGGAGCTGGAGGTCGAGTACCGGGCCGTGGTCGAGGAGATCCTCGAGCACCGTGGCGACGACGGCCGCATCCTGGCGTTCCTCCGCTCGATCAAGGAGCCCGGAGCGTTGGCCGACACGTCGGGCTACTCACCCGATCTGTCATTCGAGCAGAAGGTCGCGCTGCTCGAGGAGGTCGACGTGACCGCCCGCCTCGAGCTGGCTCTGCAACTGCAGCGGGAGCGCCTGGCTCTGATGCAGCTCCGTCAGCGCATCCGCGACGACGTGAACTCGGGCATGGAGAAGCAGCAGCGCGAATTCTTCCTGCGACGGCAGATGGACTCGATCCGCAAGGAGCTCGGCGAGGACGACGCCTCCGTCGTCGAGGAGTACCGCACGAAGATCGCCGACGCGGGCATGCCCGACGACGTGCGCGAGCAGGCGGAGCGCGAGCTCGGTCGCTTCGAGCGCATGGGCGAGAGCTCACCCGAGGCTTCCATGATTCGCAGCTACCTCGACTGGTTGCTCGCCGTGCCGTGGGGTGAGCGCTCCGAGGACCTGCTCGACCCCGGGCACACTCGCAGCGTGCTCGACGCCGACCACGCGGGGCTCGAGGACGTGAAGGAGAGGATCGTCGAGTACATCGCGGTCGCGAAGCTGCGGCGCGAGAGGGGCATCGAGCCCGACCGGCGCGCAGGCGCGATCCTGACGCTCGTCGGCCCACCGGGCACCGGCAAGACGTCGATCGGCGAGTCCGTCGCCCGGGCCCTGAACCGCGAGTTCGTGCGCATGTCCCTCGGCGGCATCCGAGACGAGGCTGAGATCCGTGGCCACCGGCGCACCTACATCGGCGCGCTCCCCGGTCGGCTCGTGCGTGCCCTACGCGACGCCGGCACGATGAACCCGGTCATCCTCCTCGACGAGGTCGACAAGGTCGGCGCCGACTGGCGCGGCGATCCGTCCGCCGCCCTGCTCGAGGTGCTCGACCCGGCGCAGAACCACTCGTTCCGCGACCACTACCTCGATGTCGAGCTCGACCTCTCGCAGGTCTTCTTCATCGCCACCGCAAACGTGGTCGAGTCGATCCCTGGGCCCCTGCTCGACCGCATGGAGGTGATCCGGTTCGACGGGTACACGACCGACGAGAAGTCGGCCATCGCGCAGGGCTATCTCTGGCCGCGGCAGCGTGAGCGGGCGGGGCTGCGCGAGGACGAGGTCTCGATCTCCGACGACGCCCTCGAGACCATCGTGTCCGAGTACACGCGCGAGGCGGGTGTCCGCCAGCTGGAACGCGAGCTCGGCGCCATCCTGCGCAAGACGGCCACCAAGATCGCCTCCGCGTCTGTCGAGCCACCCGTCGCTATCGACGTCGCGGCCGTCCGCGAAGCGCTCGGACGTCAGAAGTTCTTCCGCGAGGCTGCCGAGCGCACCGCGATGCCCGGCGTCGCGACGGGCCTGGCGGTCAACGCCACGGGTGGTGACGTCCTCTTCGTCGAGGCGACGGCCGTCGGCGGTGGCGACAAGCTCGTGCTTACCGGTCAGCTCGGCGACGTGATGAAGGAGTCGGCGCAGATCGCCCTCTCAGCGGTCCGCTCCCGAGCCGAGGGCCTCGGTATCGACGACGACGCTTTCGACCGCTCGTTCCACGTGCACGTTCCCGCAGGCGCCATTCCGAAGGACGGCCCGAGCGCCGGCATCACGATGGCGACCGCGCTCACCTCGCTCCTCACCGGCCGCCCAGTCCGACACACCGTTGGCATGACGGGTGAGGTGACGCTGCAGGGTCGCGTGCTCCCGATCGGCGGACTCAAGCAGAAGGTGCTGGCCGCACATGCTGCGGGGCTGACCGACGTGATCATCCCGGAGCGCAACCGCGGTGATCTCGAGGACGTTCCAGAGCACGTTCGCGACGAGATCACGTTCCACCCGGTGATGTCGCTCGACGAGGTGCTGGAGGTAGCGCTCGAGCCGCAGCAGGTGCGCGCCCACGCCGCGGCATGACGCGCTGCAACCGCTGTCCCCCGGTGCCCGAGGAGGTTCGCCGTGCGGCGAGCCTCCTCGAGCGTCGCTGGACGGTCTCGATCCTGTGGGCCTCGTACGACGGCGCCGTGCGCTTCAACGAGTTGCGCCAGGCGGTGGGTGAGATCCCCCCCGGGACGCTTGCGCAGAGGCTCATCGACCTCGAGCAGGCCGGGTTGCTCGAGCGTGCGGTCGTCGACGCGCGCCCGCCACGTGTCGAATACCGGATCACGCCTGCCGGCCTCGAGCTGAAGCGTGTCCTCGACGCGCTTGCGGCCTGGGCGCGGGCGTGATCTCCGGCTGATTCTTTCTTCTCGGCGCCGCTATAGCCCGAACGAGGGATTGCCGATACAGGTCGGGTGTCTGAGGCATCGGTTTTGCAGGCGCGACTGGTCGGCGCGCTCTTCGTCGAGCGCGGGCTTCTGACCGGCGAGCAGCTCGAGCGCGCGCTCGAGCTGCAGGCCGAGACCGGGGTGCTTCTGGGAGAGATCCTCGTCACCGAGTTCGAGATCTCGCGGATCGAGCTCGCCAGCGTGCTCGCCGAGCAGTGGGCCGAGCTCGAGCAGGCGGCGACGACCGAAAGTGCGCCGGAGCAGACCGAGCCGGATCAGCCGCGTGGGACGGCGGCGAGCCGTCGTCGCATCGGCGAGATCTTCGTCGAGCGAGGCTTCGTCGACGAGGCGGCGCTCGAAGAGGCTTTGCAGGCGCAGAAGGAGAGCGGCCAACCGCTGGGAGAGGTGCTGATCGGCCGCGGAGCCCTGTCGCGGCTGGATCTCGCAAGCGCGCTCGCCGAGCAGTGGGCCGGCCTGGAGAAGCTACGACCGCCGGCGCCGAAGCGCGTCGAGGGCTGGCAGCAGGTCGCTCCGGTCGAGCACGCAGCCGCGGCAGCCCAGGGGGCGAAGCGTGCCAACGACGTACAGAGCCCGGAGCCGGCGCTCGACGCCGCGCTCGCCGACGCCGTGAGCGAGCTCAGCGAACGAATTGCAGCCGTCGAAGCAAACGGGGCGCCGGACGCCTCGGCAGGCACCGTCGGGCCGTCGCTCGAGGCGCTCACCACTCGCCTGGACGGCCTCGAGGCCGGCCTCGCGGGTCGTCGGCACGAGTCGGTGGACGACGAGATCGTGGCGCTGCGCGAGGCTCTCACGGAGCTGCGCGAGCGGCTCGTCGAGCCCCAGAACAGGCTTGGCCTGGTCGAGGGGCGCGTGAACGAGCTCGAAAGTGACCGGTCGGCACTCGACGGGATTCGCAGCCGGCTGGCGGCATTGGAGAAGCACATCGCCGAGCTGGCATCTCGCGACGATCTCGAGGGTGCCACCGGCGAGCTCTCGACGCGCCTCGAGGCGGTCGACGCGCGGCTCGAAGTGGCAGCGACGGACGCTCGACGCGGGCTTGACACGGTGCTCGAGACCCTGGCCGAGGTGCAGGAGCGGATCAACGTCGTTGCCTCGTCTCCCCAGGTCGGCCCCCACGAGCACGCGGAGATCGCGGCTCTCGAAGCGCGGCTCGAGCAGATCGCCGATGCAGGCGCCGCGGCGGACGCACTCGCGGCACGCCTCGACGCGCTCGAGGCGGCGGGCTCGGCGACCCCGTGGCGCGACGAGCTGTCGGGGCTGCAGGCGCGGCTCGACGAGCTCCGGGAGGCAGGCGCCGGCCCACCCGATCTGGCGGAGCGGCTGGCGGCGATCGAGGCTGCGACCACTGCAACGCCGTGGCGTGACGAGGTGTCCGCGCTGCAGACCCAACTCGAGGAGCTCACAGCCGGTGGTGCCGACGAGGTTCTCACCGAACGACTTGCCGCCGTCGAAGCCGCAACGCCGTGGCGTGACGAAGTCTCAGCGCTCCAGGCGCGCGTCGACCAGATGGCAAGCTCGGGTGGCGCCGTCGAACATCTGGTCGAGCGGCTGGCGACGCTGGAGGCGGCCGGCGCGGCGACACCATGGCGCGCGGAGATCGCGGCCTTGCAGCCGCGCGTGGACGAGCTCGCGTCCTCGGTTTCGACGGCCGTCGACGACCTGGTGGAGCGACTCGCGGCCGTCGAGGCCGCGGGCCTTGCCGCACCGCGGCGTGAGGAGATCGCCGCTCTGCAGACCCGTCTGCAGGAGCTGGCGGCGTCCGGTTCGGCCGTTGACGGCGTTGTCGAGCGCCTCAACGCGCTCGAGGGCCGGGATCCTGGGACGTCGTGGCGTGAGGAGCTCGCAGCGCTGCAGGAGCAGATTGGGGACCTGGCGACATCGCGGTCGGTGGCCTACGGTCTCGTGGAGCGGGTCGGGACGCTGGAGACCGCGGCCGCGTCGACGCCGTGGCGCACCGAGGTCTCGGCATTGCAGACACGGCTGGACGAGATCGGGGCGGCTGCCTCCGCAGCGGATGGGCTGTCCGAGAGGCTGGCCGCCGTCGAGGCCACGACGCTCGAGCGTCCTTGGCGCGCCGAGCTCAACCGCCTTGCGGACGAGCTGGCCGTTCGCCTCGACGGGCTCGGTGAGCGGCTCGACGAGGCGGGAGGAACGCGCCCGGAGCTCGACGAGGTGCGCGCCGGCCTGGAACGGCTGGAAGCGCGCCTCGCGGAGACGGCGACGGCCGACCACCGTCACGACGAGATCGCAGGCCTGCAGGCACGCCTCGAGGAGCTTGCGGCGGCGCGCCCGCCGGACGAGCTGGTCGACCGCGTCGCCGCGGTGGAGGCCAGCGCGCTGGAGCGGCCCTGGCGGAAGGAACTGCGCCGCCTGGCCGAAGAGGTCGGCGGACGGTTGGACGGTCTTGCAGGGCGGCTGGACGAGACGGGCACGGCCGACCGTGAGCAGCTGCAGCAGCTCCGCGCTGCCCTCGAAGCGCTCGCGAAGCGCCAGGAGACGACGGCCGGGGCCGACCACGGGCACGCCGAGTTCGCTGCGTTGGAGACCCGTCTCGAGGAGCTCGCGCCCGGCTCGCGCGTCGACGACCTCACCGAGCGTCTGGCAGCGGTCGAGGCCACCCGCGCCGCCACGCCATGGCGTGCCGACCTGGCGGCGCTCGGGGCGCGGCTGGACGACGTGGGAGCGGATCTCGCGCGTGTCTCGCGCGAGGAGCTGGCGGCTCTCCGTACAGACGTGGACTCTCTCCGTGAGACGGCCGGCGATGCCGAGCGCGGCGCGGCTTCCCGCCTTTCCGAGCTGAGCAAGCGGCTCGACGACATCGCCCGTGCCACTGCAGAGCTTCAGGCCGCGGAGGAGGCGGGGGCCTCCGCGGTCGACCGCTCCGAGCTCGAACGGGTCGAACAACTCGTGGCAGAGATCGGTGCCGCCGCGCGCGAGGCAGCTGGGATGGCAGAGAGCGCCGGCATCCGGAGCGACGAGCTGGCGACCGCAGATGCTGCTGCGCGCGAGGCGCTGGACGTCGAGCTACGCCGACGCATGGATGGTGCGGCCAAGAAGCTGCGCGGTGACCTGGGAGCCGTCGGCTCGCGTGTCGACGCCCTCACGGAGAGCCTCGCCGCAGTCGCGCAGAATGCGGTCGGCACCGAGCACGTGGAGGCTGCGCTCGGAGCCCAGGAGACACGCCTGACCGAGCGCCTCGGCGCGTACGACGAAGCGATCGTCCTACTGCGACGGCGCCTCGAGGAGATCGCTGCGCTGGACGGCGTCCTCGGTGAGCGGCTGACCGGCATCGAAGCCGGCCTCGGGGTGCGACTGGATGAGACCGCAACCGCGTTCTCCGCCGAAACAGCTTCCTCGCGTGAGGCGCTCGACGCGCTCGTCGACCGGCTAGCGGGCGTCGAGCATCACGTGAGCGCGACGCCGGGTGCGTTGCACATGCTGCACTCGGAGCTGTCCACGCTGGCATCACGACTCGAAGCCGTCGAGTCGGCAGCCGACGCCGAGTCGCGGCTCGACGAGCTCGAGCGAAGGCTCGAGGCGGAGACCGCTCAGGCGGACGAGCGCACGAAGGTCACCGAGACGCGCCATCCGCAAGGGCCTCGCCACGCTCGGTGAGCGTCTCGCCGAGAGCGAGTCGGCCTACACAGAGGCGGGCAACGCGCTGCGCCGCTCGATCGAGCGACTCGGGCGCGCGATCGTCGAGACAGATGCCCATCTCGCGACGGCCGACGACCCCGAGACCCAGGTCACCCGGCAGACCGGGGCCTACGTTGCCTTCGCACCGACGCCTGAGGGCTATCGGCTGATAGTGGTCGACGGCGGCATGCCCGAGGTCGGCCACACCGTCGAGCTCGACGGGCACGAGGCCCCGCTCGTCGTGACGCGGGTCGGAGCGTCGCCGATCCCGCTCGACGACAGGCCGTGCGCCTATCTCGAGCGATCCGGACTGACGCCCGAATAGCCGATTCGGAGCCGTTTCGGAGGCTCGCTCCGCCTCGTCAGCAGGTGCTCGAACGAGCTACCCCGAGAGAGTGACGCTGGATCGAGTGACGACTCGGGTCGGAGGCCTTCCGATACGCGGAATGTGGGCATACCTGCGGTTCCCGCACGGTACGTCGGCACCACGATGGTGACGCACACCTCCGCGCGGGCACACGGCCTCCCGCGACCTTCGGAAAGCCGGTCACGATGAAGCAGGCAGCCGCCACCGTGGTGATCCCTACGGCACCCTCCGGTCGCACGATCGGTGAGATCCTCCTTTCGCGCGGGCTCGTGACGGACGCCGACGCTCGACGATGCGATCGCGATCCAGCGTGAGACGGGCAAGCCGCTGGGGCAGATCCTCGTCGAGGCCGGAACGATCACTCGGCTCGAGCTCGCCAGCGCGCTGGCAGAGCAGTGGGGCGACGTCGGCACGATCTCGCCGACCTTCCCGGGCGGGTCCGCCTACGTCGATCCTTCGGAGCTGGACGGGAACCCGGCCACGCAGCTCGAGGAGCTGCGGCGCACGCGACGAGCGCTCGAGGAGCGCATGCTCGCCTTCGAGCGGGACGCCGAGGATGCCCAGTGGCAACAGGAGATCGCGGCCGGCGTCCGGGCGCTGTTCGGACGTGTCGACGTCCTCGAAGCGACGCTCGGCGAGTTCACCGAGTCGGGGCTGATCAACGAGCTCAAGCAACTGGTCGTCGAGCTGGCGCAGCGTACGGAGACGATGGCGCCGGAGCTCGAGACGCTGCGCGCTCGGATCGACGGAACGGCATCGGTTGCGGCTCTGCAGTACGGGCTCTCCGAGATCGCCGAGCGGATCGAAGAGTCCGACGGACGATCCGACGCGCTCGCAGGACGGCTCGACGAGGTCGCTGCTGGTCTCGCCTCCGCCATCGACGAGCTGCGCCGCGCCTCCCACGCCGCCGGCCAGGATCTTGCGGCCCGGATCGACAGCTCGGTGTCGGCGGGAGCGGTCGACACGCTCCGAGCCTCCGTCGACGACCTTCGCGCCACGGTCGCCGAGATTGCACAGCGTCCTTCGGTCGATGAAGGGCTGAACGCGCGCGTAGCCGCGATCGCCGAGGACGTGGCGGGTCGTGCCGACCACGCCTCCGTCGCCGCACTTGCCGCAGAGCTGGCAGAGCTCGGCCGGCGTTCGTCGAGCGACCCGGCGCTGAGCGGGCGGCTCGACGAGCTCACTGCGCGTGTCGGAGAGCTCGGCGAGCGACTCGAGCTGGGCGCAGGCGGGCCGGCGGGCGACGGCGAGCCCGATCCGCGGGTCGACGCGCTGATCGCGCGGGTGGCCGAGCTCGCCGCGCGCCAGACCGCGGACGCCGAGCTCGGCGAGCGCATGGCAACGGCGGATGAGCGGATCGAAGCGTTGGCAAGCGGAGCTGGCCGAGCGCCCGGTGGGCCACCCCGCGCTGGAGGCGCGCGTCGAGGAGACGGCTGCACGGATCGACGCGCTGGCAGCTGCGCTTGCCGAGCGCCCGCAGGGCAACCCTGCGCTCGAGGCGAGGCTGACCGAGACGGCGCCACCGGGTGGACGCCGTGGCTGCCGAGCTCGCCGGGCAGGGCCGACGCCGCGGGTCAGGCCGAGCTCTCCAGGCTCGTGGCCGAGCTCGCGGAACGCCCGGACGGCGATCCGGTCGTGGCCGAGCGCGTGCACGAGATCCAGGCACGCCTGGAGGAGCTCGCCGCCAGGCCGCTCGCCGACCCTGCGCTCGCCGCACGGGTCGAGGAGCTCGCGGCACGGCTGGAGGAGGCGACCACGCAGCCGCAGGCGGAGATCGGTGCGGACCCACGAGTCGACGCACTGCAGTCGACGGTGGCGGACCTCACCGCACGCATCGAGGTCATCGGCGAGATGCCCACGGGCGAGCCCGTGCCGGCCGATCTCGAGCAGCGGCTGGCGGCGGCGATCCACCTCTCGCAAAGCCTGACCGATCAGCTACACCGGGCGACGTCGTCGTGGGACGAGGCCCAGCGTGCACTCGAGGCGCGGATCGAGTGGCTCGCGGCACGCATGGAGGCGGACGCTCCTGCAGCGGTCGTCAGCGCTCCGGCGGAAGGGCGCTCCGGCAAGAGGCGCGGCGGCTCCGCAGACAGCGACGCCGACGTGGAGAAGCTGCGGATGGCGGTCGAGCGGCTGATGCTCGACTTTGCAGATCACCGACGCGCGATCAGCGCGACGGTGCCCGCGCGCGACCTCGACGAGCGGGTGCGAAAGCTGGCCGAGCAGGTGGACGAGCTGAACGGTGCCGTCACCGTGTCGGGTAACGGCGCGGCACGGCGCCCTCCCACAGCGGTGGTTCGATCGACCGCGAGCTCGCGAATCAGGTGAAGGTGGTCCTGGGCAGGCTCGAGGAGGTCGAAGCGTCCTCGGCCGCCGGCCGCGACACGATGCTGGCCCGGCTGGAACGGATCATGGGCACGATCGACTGGCGTCTGCAGCGCCTCGAGAACCCGGGCAACTAGTCCTGAGATGCCTGGTGCCTGGCTTCAGCCAGGCACCGTGGGGTGTCGTCCGCCATACCCGGGTGCCGGCTGAAGCCCGGCACCAGGGCGGCGCGCTCGGCTCAGCTGCTCTCGGGCTCCAACGCCAGCGAGCAGGAGTTGATGCAGTACCGCTTCCCCGTGCGGGCCGGGCCCGTCGTCGAACACGTGGCCGAGGTGGCCTCCGCATGCGGCGCAGGTGACCTCCGTGCGGATCATCCCGTAGCTCGCGTCGACTTCGGTCTCGACGCTGTCGAGCCCGGCGGGCTCGACGAAGCTCGGCCAGCCGGTGCCCGAGTCGAACTTCGCGTCGGACCGGAACAGCTCCGCGCCGCAGCCTGCGCACCGGTAGATCCCCGGCGTCTTCGTGTCCCAGTAGGCGCCGGTGAAGGCGCGCTCGGTGCCCTTCTCGCGCAGCACGCGGTACTGCTCGGGCGTCAGCCGCGTGCGCCAGTCTGCATCGCTGAGATGTCGTGGTGTCGGTCATGGAGAACGGTTTCCGGGTCTGCCCCGATGTTACGCCTCGTGGCGCCCTGCACGCGACAGGCGACCGGTAAGGCGCCGCCACCCGCGCGCTGCGACCCGCTTCTGGGTGGCCGGGCTGGTCATGGCTCGGAGCCAGGTGCCTGCGGTCCGTGGCCGGATCACGGCGATGATCTCCGGGTGGAACACCGGCTCGTCTCCGCGCAGCCGCATCGTCTCCCTGATGAAGTCGATGTCCTCGCCGTAGCGGCCGGTCCACGTGCCGACGGGCTCGCGCGGGACGATGAACATCGGCGTGCCGATCCTCCCCGATTCGACGGGACCCGACGTACACCTTGTCCCGGTTTCGCATGCAGAAGACGTGCACCCGGTCGGGTCGCGCCGTGACCGACCGCCGGATCGCAGGCCCGGCGCCACGTGCGTAGACGTCATCGTCGTCCATGAAGGCGAAGTGCGTCCCCGTAGCCTCCTGCATGCCGCGGATCTTCTGGGCGCTGCCGAAGTTGTTGGTGGGCCCCTCGGCGTGCACGACGCAGCCCCGCGGGTGCGAGGGAGGCTCTGCGGCGTCGAAGACGACGACGATCTCGTCCGCCCACCTGCTGGAACGGATCGCGCGCCGCAGCGTGCGACGACCGGTGGTGGCGATGATGACGCTGATGCGGGGTGGAGTCATGGGTGATCCTCGTCGCGGTTCTGCGACCGTAGGAGATGATCGCCGACGATGAGGAAGGACGCGCTGCTCGCGGTCTGCATCGGCGTGGTCGCCATCGTCGTGACGGCCGGATCGTGGGGAGCGACGACCCGGTGGCATCCGGACTCGCTGTTCTACGAAGCTCGGCTGCTCGAGGTGCAGGGCGTCGAGGCCCAGGTTGCGCTCGATCGTGTCCTCTCCGGGCCGCTCGCGGAAGGTGTCTCCGCAGTCGTCCAGGATCCGGAGTGGGTCGAGTACAACCGCGACTTCTACCGGCGCAGGTGGATCGTGCCGGCGCTCGGTGCGGTCGTCGAGCCCGCTTTCGGCACCGACAGCCTGCAGCTCGTCTCGCTGATCGGGTACGCGCTCATCGGGCCCTTGCTCTTTCTGCTGCTCCGGCGCCGCTTTGGGGTGCTCGTGAGCGCTACGCGCGGCGTTGATCTGTATCGGGCTTCCCTCTCTTCGGTTCTGGTCCGCACAGCCCCTGACGGACAGCTTCGGGGTGGCGTTGGAGACGCTCGGCCTGCTCGCGGCCGTGCTCGTCCTCGACCGGGGCCGACGCTGGCTGCCGTTGTGGCTCGCGACGGTGCTCGTCCTGGCCTTCACTCGTGACGCGACGCTCGTGCTCGTGGGCGCGGCGGCGTGGGTGACGGTCACGCAACGGTCGAGACGCGCGGTAGCGCTGCTCGTGACCGGTCGTCGTGGCCGCGCTTCCTGCGCCGCTGCTGTTCGGTGCCCCTTTGCAGCGGTCGCTCGCGCTCGTCGTGAGTGGCTTTCAGGTCCCGGACGACACGAGCTGGAGCTTCATCGTGAGGGAGTACCCGGGCGCGCTCTGGCGCGTCGCGGGTGACGACTTCGAGTCACTCACGCGTAGCACTCCGGTCACCGGCGTCCTGGTCGTGGTCGCACTGGTCTCGCTGTTCGCGCTGCGGCGGCAGCCCGATCCCTACTTCAGCGTCGTGCGCGCTGCCGCCTTCTCCTGCGCAGCGATGATCCTGCTGCAGCCGAACCCCACGGGCCTGCGCCTCGAGCTCGTCTTCGTCCCCGTGCTCGCTGTCGGCCTGGCGCTCGCACTCGCTGCGGCGCTGGAGTGGATCTCGCGTCGGCGCGCTCCAGCGAGGACCGGAGTCGAGCCATCTTCGGCCGGCGGCTGACGATGGTTCCACGCGGGCACGCCGCTCCCGGGCCGGCTCTCGAAGTCGACCCAGGAACGCCGCGACGAGTGGGTGGCCTTTGGGAAGGAGTCCACATTCATCTCCACTCGGCCTCGATTCCGTGAAGCCTGTAGAGGTGCTCGCCGTCTCTTGGAACGTACACCTTCGCGAACTATCCGGTGATTCGAGATTCGAATCAGAGTCATGTAATACCCAGATGTATTCGGGCGGAGATACTCCTCAGGCCAGCCTGACTCCGTGGGTCGACCCAGGCGTAGGCGATGTCGACGATGAGGTTGAAGATGATGATGCAGATGGTTGAGAAGACGACGATGCCGACGATGACGGGGAGGTCGAAGTCTTCGATAGAGACGAGGACTTGTTTGCCGAGGCCGGGGAGGTTGTAGATCGTTTCGGTGAAGATGGCGCCGCCGAGTGCGAGTCCGATGTCCATGCCGAGGATGGTGATCACGGGTAGGAGGCTGTTTCGGAGGATGTGTGAGCGCATGACTTGGCTTTCGGGTGCGCCTTTGGCGCGGGCTGTTCGGACGAAGTCTTCGTTCATGGTTTCCATCACGTTGGCGCGTACGAGTCGGGTGTAGAGGGCGGCGAACAGGATCATGAAGGTCGTCCAGGGCAGGATCAGGTGGTAGGCCCATTGCACGGGGCCGCCGCATTCGGCGCCCAGGCCGGGGTTGAAGAAGTCGCAGTAGTTCCCGATCGGTGTCCAGCCCAGCCGGTAGCTGATGAAGTACAGCAGGATCAGGCCGATCCAGACCGGGTGCGCCGCGATCCCGACCAGCACAAACGTCATCGCCCCCCGGTCCAACAACGACCGTGGCCGTAGGGCGGAGAGGATCCCGATCGGGATCGACAAGGTGAGCCAGAAGATCGCGCCGCCAAACACCAGCGAGGCGGTCACCGGCGCGCGGGCGGCGATGATGTCGTTCACATCCTGCGCGGGTCTTGAACGACTCACCCAGCGACTGCTCGATGACCAGCTTCTTGATGAAGAAGCCGTACTGCGTCCACACCGGATCATTCAGATGCAGCCGCTCGGCCACCCTGGCCACCTCAGCCGGCGACGCACCCTGACCCGCCACCAACCTGCGCCGGATCAGCAGGCGTCACATAAAAAATCAGATACGTGACAAACGTAACGACAAAAAACAAAAACGCCGCCCACAACAGCCGTCTCACGATGAAACGAACCATTCTTCTCCTCGATCGCTGGGAGCTGGAGCATGGTCGTCAAGGGTCGGTCGAGGGTCGCACGGCGGGGCGGGCTGACCCCGCCCCGCCGTACGCGAGCTGCGCTACTTCTTGACCGCCATCGCGTTGATGACGCCTCTGCCGTACACCGGGTGGAAGATGAAGTTCTCCACCCGCGGGCTGACGAAGTCCCGAGAGGTGTACGTGTACACCGGGATCCACGGGGCCGCGTTCTTCGAGATGTCGACGTCGAGCTTGCCGTAGGCCGCGTAGCGGGCCTTGCCGGTCAGCTTCGACGCGGCGTCCATGAGCTTGTTGTACTTGGCGTTGTTCCAGTACGAGTAGTTGTTGTTGTTCTTGTCCTGGATGTTGCGCCCGTCCAGGAGCACGTTGATGAAGTCGTACGGATCGAAGTAGTCCGCGATCCAGGCGATGGAGAACGCATCCATCTCGTTCCCCTTCGTGCCCATCGTGTTGATGGCCACACCGAACGGCTGCGGCTTCAGATTGACCTTGAAGCCCGCCTGCTCGAGGTTGAACTTCGCGATCTGCGCGAGGGCGACAGAGGTCGCTGACGTGGTGTGGAGGAAGTTGACCTCCCCACCCTGGCCCCAGAGCTCCTTCGCCTTCGCGGGCTGGGCGCCCGTGAGCGGGAAGATCTTGGCCGGGACGAAGCCCGGGAGCTGCGGTGGCAGGATCTGATCGGTGCGCGCGCCACCGAACTTGCCGCGCGTGCGCAGCAGTGCCGGCCGGTCGACCGCGTAGTTCGCGGCCTGGCGAGCCTTCACGCTCGAGAACGTCGGTCGCGACGCGTTGAGTGCGATGTACCCGGTGCCGAGTAGCGGGTTCACGAAGTACCGGTTCTTGTTCACGCCGAACTCGTCCGCGAGCTGAGCGTTCGCCACGCCGGGCACCCCGTTCAGGTCGTAGTCCGACTGGCCGACCCTCGTCTGGAGGAGGCTCTGCTCCTGGTCGGTGTTGACCGTGACGACGATCCGGTCCGGGTTCGCCGGCCGGTTCCCCTTGTACTGCTTGTTCCGCTCGAGAACGAGATTGCGGCCGGGCTCGCGCGACACGATGCGATACGGGCCTGCCGACGGGTACACGTTCTCACCACGAGGGCTGATCGGCATGTTCGGCTTGACCGCTGCGAAGAACGGCATCGCGATCTGCGCCAGAAGCGTCGGATCGGGCTTGATCAGCCGCAGCGTCAGCTTCTGCCCGGCCGCCCTGGCCCCCGTCAGAGCTCCCTGCTTCTGGTTGAACGCCGTACAGCCGACGATGTTGTTGGCGAACGCCACGGCCGGCGAGCCCTGCTCCGGATGGCAGGCACGCACGATCGAGCGCGCGAACGCGGCGGCGGTGACGTTGGAGCCGTCACTGAACTTGATGCCGCGCTTGATCGTGAAGACGTACGTCCTGCCGTCCTTGGAGACGGTCGGGAAGCCCGTAGCCGCCTCCGGCACGAGCTGGTTGCCGCCCGCCGACGCAGGCTTGTCCGGGTAGTTGAGCAGCATCATGTTCACCGCGTACAGCGTCGCCCACCCGATCGCGTCATAGGTGAGCGCCGGGTCGAGGTACTCGTAGTCCGTGTCAGACGCATTGAGGCGCAGAGTGCCGCCCCGGGTAACGGTCGAGCTCGAGGTCGCCGCGACGGAAGCGGTTGCCATCAGTAGAGCACCGATTCCGACAAGCGCCGCCACACACGCCGTGAGTGTGCGTCGCAAACTCATCTGCACCCCTTTCTCGGCCCGAGCGCACGGCAAGAGCCGATGAGTCGAACCCAAAGGTTGAACGAAATGTAGAAAGCCTCCCTTTCACGGCGTTCGACGGTTTCGACGCAATGAAAGTTGGAATGCAGGCGCAGAAAATTAGAGTAATTGCAAGATGGAATTAGCGAGCCGCTTGGTGCCTGGCTTTAGCCCGGCACCGGATCCGCTAGGTCTCGTGCGCCAGCGCCGCCGCCGTGTCGGCTGCGAGCTCGATGAAACGGTGCGCATCGGGTGGCAGCGCGCGATCCCGTTGCCAGACCAGGACGACCGTGCGCCGTGGGAGATCGGGAAGGGCGTGATGGTCTACGTCGGAGTCGAGCAAGGCGAGCCTCGGCAGAAGGGCGTTGGCCACGCCCCCCTCGACGAGTGCGTGGATGGTCGCGGCGTCCTCGAGCCTGATGATCAGCGTGGGGGCAAGCCCGAGCTCCTCGAGCCGCTCCTCGACAGCGCGCTGGCTCGTGCACGGCTCGAAGGCGGCGAGAGGACGATCGCTGAGGTCGATTGTCTCGCTCGCCGACGTGCGTGGGCGCAGCAGCACGAAGGTGTCTCGCAGGAGAACCTGCGAAGCGAGCGACTCCGGCCGTACCGGTGCGACGGAGAAAGCAAGGTCGAGGTCTCCCTCGGCAACGAGTTGCTGCAGGTTGCGGTCGCTGCCGGCCTCGTGGAGCACCAGGTCCACCTCCGGTAGCTGCGTTGCGGATGCGCTCACCAGCATGGGCACGAGGCTCGCGCCGACGCTCTGGTGGATCCCGACGCGGAGGCGAACGACGTCCTGCGCGTCCAGACCGGCGATGTCCGCGCGCGCCGCCTGAATCCGCGCGGTGATGACGCTTGCGTGTGACAACAGGACCTGACCGGCCGCAGTCAGCTCCACGTGCCCCGAGCCGCGGTTTCGGTCGAGGAGCCGCTCGCCCACCAGCCGCTCGAGGGCGGCGATCAGGCCGCTCACGGCGGACTGCGTGTACCCCAGTTGGCGGGCGGCCCGCCCGAACGACCGCTCCCGCGCAACGGCCTCGAACACAGCCAGATGACGGGCCTCTACCCCGAGCCAGCTCTGGTCGACGATCTGCGCCGCGCTCGCCTCGGCGGTCGCGTTCTGGTGCACCCCGGTGCGTGAGCACGGCATCGGTGCACCCATTTCCAGTTAGACGACGAAACGTGCCCATTCGGGCGGACCCTCACGCCTGGGCAATAAGAAACATCAGAAATCTCGATAGACGTGTGCCTTGGACCCGACGGGCCGTTGGCGTAGAGTCGTTCACGTGCAGTCGGAGTGGTTCGCCGTCGAGATGAGGCATCTCACCGCTCTTTCGGAGGTCGCGACCGAGCGGTCCTTCGGTCGAGCCGCTGCGAAGCTGGGGTACACGCAGTCGGCCGTCTCGAGCCAGGTCGCCACTCTCGAGAGGATCGTCGGCAAGCGTCTCCTCGAGCGGTCGCGCCGGAATCAAGCCGTGGTGCTGACTGCGGCCGGTGATGTCCTGCTCAAGCACGGGGCGGCGATAGCCGAGGAGCTTCGCCGAGCGCGCGAGAACATCGCCGCGCTCGCGGTCGGGCAAGCCGGCCGGATCCGCGTCGGTATCTACCAGAGCATCGGCCGATCAGTGATCCCAGCGGTTGTCCGAGCGTTTGCCAGAGACGTGCCACGTGTGACCGTCGAGCTTGCGGAGCCCAAGGGCGGCAAGTCGGTGCTCGACCTCCTGGCCCAACACGCGATCGATGTCGCGTTCACGGACTACCCGCTCAAGTCACCAGGCGTTCATGCCGTGCCGCTGTTCCGCGACGACTATTGCCTCGTCGTGCAACGCGGTCACCACCTGGTACGGGCGGGGCCGGTCGGTCTCGCAGCGCTCGCAAGCGAGCGGCTGATCTTCCTCGGCGATCGTCCCAACCCGCAAGGGCCGGAACAGCGGCTGGCACACGCCGGGCTGGACGTCTCGCAAGCGCTCCACATCGGCGACTGCTCGACCGTCACCGCGCTCGTGGCAGCGGGGGTCGGGGTCGGGGTCGTTCCCGCGCTCGCCGTCCGGCCGAGCCCTGAGCTTGCGCAGCTGGAGCTGCAGCCTCCGCTCCCGCCGAGCATCGTCGCCCTCGCCTGGCAGCGCGAGGAGCTGTCGCCCGCCGTGCAGCGGTTCATCGCCGTCGCGCGTGGCGTCGCCGCGTCGCTCGGGCCGAGCTCGTCGCCGGACGGGCTCAAGGGCACATTCGCCTGATCGTCTCCACGGGCCGCCCCATCGGCATCAGGCAATGGGTCGGTCCACGACGACAAGAGGTGACGCCAGCCAGAACTCGTCGAGGTTCGGAGTGGCGCCGATTCTGTCGACGACGGTGAAGAGCCCGGGGTCGGCGAGAGGCGCGAGCACCCCATGCCACGTATTGCGAAGAATGTTGATCCCCTGGCCCGGGGCTGTCCGAAAGGCGCGCACTCCGGTGGGCTGCCCGTCCAGGTCGGACGCCACGATCACGAGAAACGGATCGGCCGTCATCGGGATGAAAGCCTGCGATCCCTCCGGGTGCCGTTCCAGCAATTCGACCGTGTACGGAAGGCTGCGCGCCTGGGCGTGAAAGATGCTGATCCCGGCTCGACCTTGCGGGCCGAAGTCCAGGCGCGCCCGGTCGTGGAACCGGCCGCACAGCCCCTGGTTGATGATCTTGTCCGGCTGACCGGTGGCCTCGAGGACGTCGCCGAAGACGGCGAAGGCAGCGGCGGTCAGAGGTTCGACCGGCAGCATCATCGACGGATGCTCTGGATCGACCGCCGGGGGCTCTCTGTGCCCGGACCCCCAGCGAGGCGGCGCGTTGTCATTGCAGCGTCAGATCGGGGTGCCGGTTGACGTCCTTGTACAGCAGATAGCGGAACCGGCCATTGCCTGTGGCGATGCACGCCTGCGGGCACCACGCTCGAAGCCACATGAAGTCACCCGGCCTGGACCGAAACCCAATCGCGGTTCAGGAGATACTCCGCCGTGCCTTCCAGCACGTAGAGCCCGTGCTCCATGACGTGCGTCTCGGCAAAGGGGATCCGCCCACCCGGCTCGAAGGTCACGATGTTGATGTGCATGTCGTGCCGGAGATCATCCGGATCGGCAAAGCGCGTCGTTCCCCACGTCTCCGTGCGGTCCATCCAGGCAATCGGGATCTGTGCATCCGAGGTCACGATCGGATCGGGCGTGGGAAGCCCCGACGCCGCCACATAGCGCTTGCGCACCCAGTGGAACTGCAACGGCGTGGTGCCGTCGTTGCGGACAGCCCAGCTGCGTCCAGGCGGGATGTACGCGTAGCCGCCCCCGTTCAGCAGGTGTCGAGCGCCGTCCAGTGTGAGTGTCATCTGCCCGCGGGCGACGAAGATTCCGGCTTCCGACCCGGGGTCGGGCTCCGGACTGTCGCTGCCGCCGCCGGGCATGACCTCCACCGCGTACTGCGCGAACGTTTCCGCAAACCCTGACAGGGGACGCGCGATGATCCACGCGCGCGTGTCCGTCCAGCCGGGCAGCAGGCTCGCCACGATGTCGCGCATCACGCTGCCGGGGATGAAGGCATACGCGTTGGTGAAGATCGCGCCCGCCGCGGCCGGATCGTCCGTCATCGGGGGCATCCCGCCGGTCGGAAACGCGTAGGTCATGGCAGCAAGGTCATCGAGCCGGAGGGCCGCGCTGGCTCCAACTGGTCGTCAGCCAGACGGATGGGCGCGAGTCTGGGAGATAGTAGAGCGTGCACACCGAGCGCCGGCGTTCAGGCGCGGAGGTTCTCGGGTCGTTCGGGAGTGGCTTCGGCGAGCGCTCGTGTTACGCCTGCTGCGTCGAGGTCGGCCGCATAGACGGGCGTGCCTGGCTGTTGGCGCCAGGACTCGTCGATCGTGCCGGCGTCGATCGGGTCGAACCCGAGCGCGTCGACGAGTTCCATGATGGTGCGCTTGGTGTTGGGGTCGTCGCCCGCTACGGGCAATGCAATCCGGCCGGGTGAGCCGGCTGGCTTCCCGAGTTCGAGGAGGTGTTGGGCGCGGATGGTGTTGAACGCCTTCACCACCGGGCGCCCGAGTTGTTCGCTCACCCAGCGACTCTCAGCCACGCCGCTCTCGATCGGGCCGATCCTCCCGTCACGCGCCGGGTAGTAGTTGCCGGTGTCAACGATTGGAGCTGTCGCCGCGGCGCCATCGAGGATCCCCTCAGGTAGGAGCGGCAAAGCTTTCTGCGGGATCGTCACGATCACAAGGTCAGCACCGTTGGCTGCCTCTTCAACGACAACGGCGGTCGCGCCGGTCTCGTCCGCCAACCCGGAGAGCGTCTCCGGGCCGCGAGAGTTCGCGACGGCGACCTGGTGGCCGAGAGCCGTGAGCCGTCGTGTCAGGGTGGCGCCGATGTTGCCTGCACCGATGATTCCGATCTTCACGAGTGCCTCCTTCGACCGTCGGCATGGAGCCTCTAGATGCGCTCGAGCACGACAACCGGGATTTCGCGGTCTGTCCGGCGCGCGTATTCGTCGTAGTGCGGCCACACCTGATTCGCTTTGCGCCAAAGCCGCTCACGCTCCTCACCCGATGCAATGCGCGCCCGGGCCGGAAAGACCTCAGCTCCTACCTGCAGCTCCACGTTTGGAGTCTGCTTCAGGTTCCGGTACCAGCCGGGATGTTCAGGCGCTCCACCTTTCGAGCCGACGATGACGTAGCGAGCGCCGTCCTGGGCGTAGATCAACGGGGTCGTCCTCGGTTCGCCGCTCCGCCGCCCGGTCGTCGTCAGCAACAACACAGTCGACCCCTCACGCCAGATCTGGCCGACCGCGCCTCCCGTCTCGCGGTAGCGACGGACATGCTCCTCACCAAAGAGGTTCTCCGCCTCGTGCAATGCGATCCCTCCTTCTCGGACCATTGTCGCAAGAGGAGGCCCTGAATCTACGAACCCCCGCTTACGAGCCGAGAACGTTCACCGCGCGAGCTGCGACGAGCAGCACGGTGACGGCGGAGATCGCCGACTCGAGGCCCATCGTCGCCTTCGCCCGCAGTGTGAGCGGCATGACGTCGGTCGGGCTGAACGCGATCGCGTTCGTCAGTGAGAGGTAGGCGTAGTCCCAGGCCTGCGGATACCAGTCCTTCGGGGCGAGTTGGGGGTTCTCGTCCTGCGGGAACTGGAAGTCAGGTGTGGCGCGTGTGGGGGCTTGTATCCGCGCGACCGGGCCGCCGCCGTCCAGTTCCCAGAACAGGAGCGCGAACACGATGACATCGGTGCTCCAGATCGCGAACCCAGTCAGCAACAGCTCTCCGCCGCCGAGGTCATGGCTGCTCATGGTCACGAGGCTCGCGACGAGGATCGCAAGCGCGGCGAAATTTCCCAGCACGAGGAGGCCGAGCAGAAGCAGAGCCGCCCTGCGCGACCGAACGAGCCCGCTCCCGCGGAAGGTCAGTGAAACATCGATCACCAGCAAGAGGGCGGGAACACCGAGGATGAGCCATATCCACCAAGGCAGGCCGAGCAGCTCCCAGCCCTGTGACCAGCTCACGACGGCGAGCAAGGCGAGCACGAGCTAGCGCGACGAGGGCGGCAGGGGCTGCCTCCCGGCGCCCCTGCGTGCGTGCTTCGGTTTCGCCCACTGTTGACATTGCCATGTATTCGCTACGTGGACTGCAGGCTCCTCTGGTGCCGGTGATCTGGAGTTGCGACCTGCGCCTCGATCGGGCGAGAGAGCAGTTGCGGCGCCGGCCGCTCAACCGCCGCTGTGAGGCACGCCGGTCACGCCGGCGCGGCGACCTGGGCGCTGGTAGCCGAACGCTCGCGCGACCGTGAGCATCGAGTCCGCTGCCGAGGCGGACGGCAGCGGGATGTGCAGCTCGCGTTCGGCGTCGAGCGCGAGCGCCACGTCTTTCTGCATCAGGCTGACGTCGAGCCAGGCCTCGTCCGGCAGATCGAGGACAAGATCAGCGCGTGCCTTCAGCATGGGCGAGCCGATCGGGCTCCCGGCCATCACGTCGACGGCGAGCCTGGGGTCGATGCCGGATCGTTCGGCCAGGGCAAGCAACTCTCCGTCGTCGTGCGGCAGGTCACGAGCGGCGGCGGCGGGATGCCGGCGTTCGGCGGAACGCTCACGAAGCAGTAGATCGACGATGTCGCGGCCTATGTCGTTCAGACGACCAACAAGGCATAGGAGCCTCTCGCTCCGCAACGGTCCGCTCGCGACCGTACCGCTCACGAGGACGAAGGACGTGCGGCCGCCTTCGTTGCGACTTCAGGCCTCATCCAGCTCGGCCTGTCCCACGGGTGGGACAGGCTTCAGTTCATCGATGAGATCGGCGATCGAGTCGACGACGCGGGATGGTCGGAACGGGAACCGCTCAACTTCCTCGCGTTTCGTCGAGCCGGTCAGGACAAGAACGGTGTGCATGCCTGCCTCGAGCCCGGAGACGACGTCGGTATCCATGCGGTCGCCGACCATCGCCGCTGCCTCGGAGTGAGCGTCTATCTGATTGAGAGCGGAGCGCATCATCAGCGGGTTCGGCTTGCCGACGAAGTACGGCTGGACGTCCGTGGCGCGACTGATCAGGGCGGCAACTGAGCCTGTCGCGGGGAGCGGTCCGTCAGGAGTCGGCCCACTCGCGTCGGGATTCGTGGCGATGAAGCGGGCGCCGCGTGCGATCAGGCGGATCGCCTTGGTGATCTGCTCGAAGCTGTAGGTGCGGGTCTCGCCCAGTACGACATAGTCCGGGTCTCGATCGGTCAGGGTGTAGCCGACAGAGTGCAGCGCGGTCGTCAGTCCGGCCTCGCCGATGACGAACGCAGTGCCGTCCGGCCGCTGGCTTCCCAGGAAGTCAGCCGTGGCGAGCGCGGACGTCCAGATAGCTGCCTCGGGAACATTCAGCCCGCTGCTCGCCAGCCTCGCGGCCAGATCTCGGCGGGTATAGATCGAGTTGTTCGTGAGCACGAGGAACGGCAAGCTGAGCTCCTGCAGCCGCAGGAGGAATCGATCGGCGCCGGGGATAGCAACGTCCTCGTGCACCAGGACACCATCCATGTCCATCAGCCATGAGCGAATCGTCCGATGCTTCAAACCGGCGCTCCTCGATCGCGCATGCGTCGTACCGTAGATGGGCCCGCCGCTCGACGCGTGCTGGTCGTCACATGAGGCACGATGCGCAACGAAGGCAGCAGCAGTACGTGACATGGCCTACCCCGGACTCTGCAGCTTCCGGCCAGCCGCGATGCAGCGCAGCGTGTCGGCGCGTATCGGAACCGGCTACCCAAACGGCCTGGGCGGCGAAGAGATCCCGCTCAGCGGACGCATCGTCGCCGTCGCCGACGTCTTCGACGCACTCACACACGAACGCCCCTACAAACGAGCATGGAGCGTCCCGGAGTCCATCCTCGAGATGCGACGACTCACAGGGCTGCAGTTCGACCCGACGATCATCCACGCCTTCAACCAACTCAACCCAGACCAACTCGCCGGACACACCCCTCACGACATACCGCGCCACCTCAAGGCCGTCGGGTAGCCGCGTACGCACAGATCAGCGGGAGAGTCCTCGAGGTGGGTGCTTAACTTCCTGAGGTGGTGGGGATGCCACCAGAACCGAGGCCAGGAGGTTGAGATGCGATCGATCGTCGCTCTCGTCGTCGTGAGTTGCGTGCTCCTCGCAGTGTCTTCCAACGCCGCGACATCTCCGTCGTCGGGGCTGCAGCTCTGTGGGCAGATCAAGAACGGACCTGCCGATGCGTGGACGGCGACCTTGCGCACAGGCAAGAACAAGAGGCTGCAGGGCACGACCTGGACAGTGACGGCGTTGCTCGCGCCGTGCTCGAAAGGGATGAAGCTTGCGCGCGCGGTGCTGCCGCAGTGGAAGAAAGTGAAACCGGGCGCGCCGCTGAAGGCATCCGGGGGGTGGAAGTGCGCCAAGGTCGGCGACATTGGCCCGGGAAGCGTGCGGGAGAGCCGAGGCGTGAACTGCTACACGTTGGCGGGTGCTCAAGTTGCCGTGACGATGTTCGGATCACTCTCGATCGCGCAGATCAAGAAGGAGGTCGGGATCGCGTAGCACTCCTCGACGACGAGGAGACTGCAATCTCTCTGCCTGTGCGGCTCGGGGACCTTTCCTGAACCCGCGGGTGGGGCCCATGTCGCTCTCAGGCTCAGTGATCATGGTCATGCAGCCGTCGCTCTCGCAGCACGTTTGTTCGGGTGACATTCGCGCACACTGGCGCAGGCGAGCCTTGCTACGTTCGATGGCATGAGTGTTGGCGTGCTGAGGGGGCAGTGCGCGTGCCGTGTGGTTGCGTTCGAGGTCTCTGACGAGTTCGTTGAGGCGTACAACTGCCATTGCTCGAACTGCCGTGCGATGACGGGCTCCGCCTTCCTTCCCTGGGGCGAGATCGAGCCCGAGACGTTGAGGGTGACCAAGGGGGCTGATGCGTTGGTCGTGCAAGGCGATGCTGACGGACACCACGCCGTGCGCTGCAAGGAGTGCTTCTCGCTGCTGTATTACACGGGCTACGAAGGCAAGATCCGTATTCCGTATGGGACACTGATCGACGAGCCGACGCTCAAGCCCACCGCGCACATGTTCGTCGGCTCGAAGGCTTCGTGGCATGAGATCCTCGACGACCTCCCGCAGTACGACGAATCTCCGTGGTCTTGACTGGCTGATTCGGATATTCCGCGAAGGAGCGCATCAGCCGTAGCCCCGACGACGCGGCCGCTCGCTCATGTGACGTTCCCGAACCGGCGCAGCGGGCGGTCTTGTAGCCCGGCAGCACTTGTCGAGCATCGGGCTGAGGTTCAGGAGCTCCGCGCCGGCGGCGCAGCTTCGGTCACCGCGGGAGCGGGTTCGGGCCGGTGGCGGTGACCAGCCGCTGCGGTATCCAGTCGTCGACGTGGACGAAGCCATCGAAGCGTCCTTCCTCGTCCTCGACGACGTCGAAGAAGGAGCGCCGGTAGAACTTCACGTGGGTGAAGTCCTCGAACAGCACGTAGACCGGCTCGACGTCGGGACTCTGGAACTGCTGCCCGGTCAGCGCGGCCCGATGCACTCGCGAGAAGTCGTCGATCTCCTCACCGAGGACGACGCCGAGGTGCTCGAGGCCCATCCGGTAGACACGCTGGTGGACGGGCGGGATGAGCTCGATGCGCGAGACCGGAGTCCCGTCGAGGACATCGAGCGGCTCGGCGAGCACGATCAAGGAGATCGGACGCCCGTTCCAGACGCTCTCGCGGTTCGCCCTCGCATGGCGCTCCAGAAGCGTGCGCTGGTGGACGTACAGGTCCCAATCGGCGACGCGGACGGCGAGGTGGCTGAGTGGGTAGGGTGCGATGTCGATGCCGCGGGCTCGAAGACGGTCGCGCTGCATCGCCGCGAAGGCTCGATAGTCCCCGATGATCTCGGCGATCGGATCAGACGTCACGACGTGGCATCCTTCTCCGCCATCGTACGAGATGCACGGCCGACCAAACGGTCCCGGGTTCGCCTCGCTTCCCGCACGCTGGGCAGCCGAGGGCAGTTGGGGTCATGCATCGAGTCGGAGCACGACCTCGTCCGTTTCCTCGTTGCGCCCATGAGCGAACCCGCGCCCCTTGCCCACGATGAGGAAACCGCATTTCGTCAACACACGAATCGACGCGGCGTTGTCGCTCGCGGCGCGTGCGTAAAGCGGACGGGTTGCCTCCAGCTGCAAGAACTCTTGTAGGGCACGCGTGGCAATGCCGCGGCCCCAATCTTCACGGCCGATCCAGTAGGTGACCTCGCGGTGACCCTCCAAGTCGAAGCTCGCAATGTGACCCACGACTCGATCGTCGATCTCGACGACCCTGTTCGTCGTAGAGCTGTCGCTCCGGAGGCGCGCCCACCGTCGCTCGAAGTTCGTTCGATCCTCGGCCTCCGGCGAAGTGAACGCGGCCATCCGTATGGCGTCGCGATCCCTCGAGTGCTCGAACAGCACGCCGAGGTCACGATCTTCGATCTCGCGAAGGACAACCTGGCCCGAGCCCTCCCGCACGGCCGTTAACACTAACTGCCGCAAACTCGGTGACAGCCGCAAACGCTGGGGCAGGTCACGATTCGGGTTACGAGCCGCGGTGCGTCAGCCTCCGCTGTCAGCTGCCGTCGGCGTTCATGACGTAGACCTCGTAGGTGACGTCGCGGTCGCTGACGAAGACGATCTTCCGCCCGTCGGGCGACCAGGCGGCACTCCAGCCTTGAGGGCCGTCGTTCCCCGGGTTGCGCGTCAGATTCCGCTTCCCGCTCCCGTCGGCGTTCATGATCTAGACCTCCCAGTCGCCGTCGCGCCGGGTCGTGAAAAGGACGTAAATGGTGGCGCTATGGCAGTCGGCCGCGCGCATGGAATCGAAATGCTCTGCCACGAGGCTGTCGAACAGACGCACGAACTCGTCGCGTCGGTTCGGCTGGGTCGTGAACTCGGAGATCGCTTTGACTGCCATTCGGAATCCCTTCTTGGTTGTCGGTTGCGATGCGACGCGACGCGGTGGAGACCGCGCAGCTGTCTCGATATCGGCCGTGTCCGACCCGCTCGATCGGACCATCTGCGCGACCGTGCGCACTTCCGGGCCGGGTATTGGGCTTGTCACGGGCCGTCGGCGGACGTGTGGGCGCGGCGTTCTGCCTCTGCGATGACTCCTTGGAGGGACGACTTCACGGCGTGCTGCCACGCGAGTGCGACGCGATCACCCCACCAGGCGCCGATCGCCCAGAGATCGGTGCCAAGCTCGCCTTCCCACGTCAAGCTCGTTCCTGAATCGGTCGGGCTTAGGACGAACGATTCCATC
The DNA here is from genome assembly GCA_963724995.1 of uncultured Actinomycetes bacterium. Taxonomy (GTDB): domain Bacteria; phylum Actinomycetota; class Thermoleophilia; order Gaiellales; family Gaiellaceae; genus Gaiella. The sequence continues at coordinate 287,128 of CAVRXC010000005.1, read as the reverse complement.
ACATGCGGCACCGGTCCTCGTACGAGTCGGAAGTCGATCCGAGCGGGGCGATCGAATCGCACCGTCTCGACAGTGGTCGTCGTGCGACCCTTCACTTCGGTGAAATGCGCCGCCAGCGCCATGTCCGAGCCGCGCTCCCAGACCTGGAGTTTGCTCGCGAGCGCCCGTGGTGTTCGGCCCAGATACGGCGTCATGATGATGTCGAACACAAGCTCGGGCGGTGCTGCGATCTCCCACGTGACCGGGCCCAGCCTTCGTAACCTGCGGCCGACGCCGACGTCGACCGTGATTGCGCCGCTGGCGAGCAGCCGATAGGCCCGCCAAGCCGCGATAGCCACTGCAAGGGAAAGAACCCGGGGTCTCACGATCCAGTCTACGTTCGCACGTAGAGGCTGGCCCACGAATGCCTGCCGACGCGAACTGCTACACAGACAGGCATGCCGACGAAGCTCGTTGCGTCTGCTCGAACGATCGATGCAATCCGGTTACGCGGCAGCGCACTCTACGTGTGGCCGCGCAAGGCGCGCTGCTGCGGCGGGACGATCACACTCGAAGCGGCGACGGAACCACCGAGCAAGGCGTTCCAGCGTCTCGAGGTCAAGGAAATCGACATCTTCGTACCGCCAGGGATGATGTTGCCGGACTCGTTGCACATCGAGATCGGACGCCGAGGACGCATCCGCGCGTTCTGGAACGGGCTGGCGTGGGTGGATCTCACCTCGGGGGCGACCCATCCAAGCGTCTCGCGAAAAAGCTAGGCAAGCGTAGCCGTCGTGGCTCGCCAGACCTCCCCGCCCGATCGCCGAGATCTTGGGCAGTCCTATGAGTCAAGCTGAACCTGACGGGGAGCGCATCGGTGAGATCCCGGAATCCGCAGCTAGGGGATCTGTGGCTGGCGTTTACGCGGACATCCGCCGGGTGCTCGGGGTGCCGTTTGTCGCGTTGATCTATCGCGTCCTGGCCTCCGAGCCGGATCGGCTGGAATCCATCTGGGCCGATCTCGGGCCGAACCTCGCCAGCGAGGTCGCGCGTGGCGCAGCGCAGACGCTGGCAGCCACCCCACCGCAACGAATCGTGGCCGGTCGGGCACCGGACGGTCTCGACCTCGACGTCGTGGCGGCAGTCGCGACGCTCGAGGCATTCCGGCGCGGCAATGCGCATAACGTGATCGGGCTGTCGGCGCTCCTGCAAGGAGTCGATGGCCCGCGAGCGTCCGACCGTGGCGCGTCGGCGCGGCGACCATCCTCGACTCTGCTTTCGATGGCCGACTTGGCTTCGTTGCCGGGGAGGACGCTCGATCTCCTCGAGAGGATGAGCGCCCCGATCGCCGGACCCGAACGGCCGATCGTGATCCCGAGCCTGTTCCGGTACTTCGCACACGAGCAGCGCGTGCTCGAGTTCGTCTGGGAGACGATCCAGCCCGTCGTGGAAGGCCTCGCGTTCTCCGACGCTACCGCGGCGATTCGCACAAAGGCGAGCACGACCGCGTCGTCGCTGCCATACCGCGTGCGAGCCGCCGAGGATCCCGAGACCCGCCGCATTGCCAATCGCTTCATCACCGCCGTCCCGGCGATGATCGTCGTCTCGAGGCTCATCGAGGACGCGATCGCGCCGCGATGACAGAGTGTGCCCGGGAGACCGCCGTGACCTCAGCGCTTTGCGGGCAGCGAGCGCGAGTGGGCGACCGCAGCGGCGACCCAGCTGTCGAGTTGCTGTCCTTCGAGTCCATCGCGATCGACGAACACCATGCTCTTCATCGGTCGCCCGGTGAAGTCCATCGGGCGGACGTGCTCCCTCTGGAGTGCGGCGGCTGCACCGTCGGCTCCAAGTCGAAGCATCAACGCGTCGCCCGTCACTCCGCAGGCCATGTGCCCGTCCACCATGAACGCGAGGCCCCCGAACATCTTGCGCTCCGTGACGCCCTTCTCGGCTCGCAGAGTCTGGCGGATTCGGTCTGCGAGGTGCTTGTCGAAGGCCATTAGCCGGGAAGGGTGTCAGCCAGGCCGAAGCGCGGCACCAGCGTCGGATAGCCCGCGAATCCGGTGATGCTGGTGATGGCAGCGCCGTCGAGGGCGAACGTGTCCTAGAGACGCTGCGATCAAATGAGGCAACGTCGGCATTTGCAGGTGAACTAGGAGTGGGTCGTGCTGGATTCGAACCAGCGACCTTGGGATTAGAAGTCCACCCTCGTAGGCTGCAGCGCACTGCAGCGGACTGAATCTGCCTGCAAGTGACCGCTTCCAGCGCTGCATCAGACTGCAGCGAAATGCACCCAGCGGAGACAGGCCGGTACGCTCACCGTACGCTCATCCGAGCCGTGGCCGCCCGCGAGTCCCGCCGGCTTGTCGGATCGACTGCTCCCCCGGTCGGGCGTACATGTGGCGGTGACGTGGCGGCAAGCCCACGGGCGCATCGATGAACCCGCCCGCTCGGAAGCCCGGAAGGGGGTGCTACGCATCGCTCTCAAGCTCTCGCAGCGCGAGCGCCACCGCATCGTCGATCGTGAGCGCCTGACCTTCTTCCCAGGCTCGATCGAGTTCTGCGCTGTCGAGCTCTGTTCGGACACGGGCGAGCGTCTCGTCCTGCCTGTCCTTTATCCAATTCTCGACGCGCATCTCTTGCTCGGCGAAGAGCCTGTCGGAGCATGAGACGAGTTGTGCGGCGGCGGATGCCGCGCCCTGAAGCGACAGCGCAAAGGCGAAGCGTGTGACAAGGATTATGTGGCTGTAGTGGTTTTCGACTGTCCTTACTCTGCGGTGGAGTTCGTGGGCTTCTTTGAGGTTCGAGATCGTCGTGTCCCCGACTTCGCCCGCCTCGAGTTCGTACTGCGCAAGCACTGACAGGGTTCTCGCGATGAGGAACTTCTCGCCTTGCTCACGGGCTCGTACGAGGTTCTCCGTGTGGATTGCTCGCGCACGATTGATGTCGCCGGAAACCTCGTACGCAAATGCCAGGCGTCGCGTCGCTTGCATCTGGTTATGAACGTCGCCGCTTCGTCGATACTGGTCGACGCTTTGCTCGAAGTAGTCGATTGCGAGCAACGGCTCGTGTCTCAGCATGTGATTGAGGCCGAGCACGAGCAGCGCCGTCGCCGTGCCCCAGTCGTCCTCGTGCGCTCGAAAGATCGCTAGAGCCTCCTCGGTCGGAGGGAGGGACAAGTGGGGGTCGCCTCCTAGGTCGTCGGACATCGTTGCCGCGCCCAGCAACGCTCCCGCCCGCGCGGTTGTTGGCGGACCTTCGTGGGCGAGGGCAGCCTCGAGACGCCGCACCCCTTCCTTCAGAAGGCCCATTTGTTCCCAGAGCAGCCACGTTGCCCCGGCCAGCTCGAGCAGGCGATCGGCGTCGCCGCAGGCCTCGAAGCGGTCGAAGGCAGCGCGCAGGTTGTCGAGCTCTCGCGCGAGCCGGTCGAGGCATTCGATCTCCTCCACGCGCAGGCCAGGCTCGGCCTCCTCGGCGAGCGCGAGGTAGTACTCGGCATGCCGTTGGCGGATTTCGTCTGCTTCGTCGGACGGTTCGAGTTGCTCGGACGCGTGCTCGCGGATCGTCTCGAGCATCCAGTAGCGGTTGTCGTTGTAGCGGATGAGGCTCTTGTCGACGAGCGCTTGAATGGTGTCGAGCTCGGCGATGCACACGTGTTCGGCTGCGTCGAGGGTGCAACCGCCACGGAAGACGGACATCCGCGCGTAAAGGCGTTGTTCGTCGCGGTGGAGAAGGTCGTGGCTCCATTCGATCGTCGCGCGGAGGGTTTGTTGGCGCGGGTCGACGCCGCGTCCTGCTTTGAGCAGGTCGAGCCTGTCTCCCAAGCGGTCGAGGAGTTGCTCGGGAGTGAGGGCGCGGACACGTGCTGCGGCGAGCTCAAGCGCGAGTGGCAGGTCGTCCAGACGCCGGCAGATCTCGGTGACGGTGGCGTCTGGGGTGAAGTCGGGCGTGACGGCTCGCGCCCGCGCGGTGAACAGCGCGACGCCGTCCTCCTCTGCGAGTGGCGGGACGGGGTAGGTCTGCTCGCCGGGAAGCTGCAAGAGCTCCCTGCTCGTGACGACGAGCCGTAGGTTGGGGCAGGAGGCCAGCAGCCCGACCAGACCAATAGCGGCCTCGACGAGATGCTCGAAGTTGTCGAGGAGAAGGAGCAGGTGCTTGTCGGCGACGTGGTCGGCGAGGCCGTCCTGTGCTCCCACGGCCGTTGCCGCTTCCTCCATCACCAGGGCGGGATCGCGGAGTGGCGCGAGCGGCACCCAGAAGACGCCGTCAGGGTAGGCGTCGCTCGCCGCAGCGACCGCCTGCAAGGCGAGCCGTGTCTTGCCCGTGCCGCCTGGGCCGGTGAGGGTGAGCAGCCGCACGTCATCGCGGGCGAGAAGCGCGGCTACTTCGGCGAGTTCATTGTCGCGGCCGAGGAACGGGGTCGCGGGGACGGGGAGGTTGGTGCGGTAGAGGCTCTTGAGCGGTGGGAACTCTTGGTCTCCGAGCTGATAGATGCGCTCCGGCGCGGACAGATCCTTGAGCCTGTGCTCCCCGAGGTCGTGGAGCGCGGTGGCGTCGACGAGCGCGGCGGTGGAGGACGAGACGAGTATCTGGCTGCCGTGACCGCACGCGGCAATGCGTGCGGCGCGGTGGACGTCCTCGCCGACGTAGCCCTCCCGAGTCAGCAGCGGTGCACCTGTGTGTAAACCGAGGCGCACGCGGATCGGGCCTAGGGCCAGCGACTCGGTCAGCGCAGCCGCAGCCGCGAGAGCACCGGGCGCGGTCGGGAAGGCGAAGAAGAAGGCGTCGCCTTGGGTGTCGACCTCGATGCCATCCGCAGAGGCGCAGGCCTCGCGAATCACCTCACGATGCTCGGCGAGCGCCTCGGCGTAGGCCTCGACGCCGAGTGAGTGCAGGAGCTTCGTCGAGCCCTCGACGTCGGTGAAGAGGAAGGTGACGGTCCCGGTCAGGAGATCGGCGCGCACGCGGCGTGATCATCCGTCTGGCGCGCCCCGTCGTCCAGCGCCGAGCTTCTCGAGAGAGCGTCGCACGCTGCCCGAGTGCTCGTGAATGTCCCGTGACGCGCCTGCCCAAGACTGCGGGACGGCAGAGCGGCCTAGCGCAATCGCGCGGCGGAGCTACCAAGAAACCGGACGCCATCCCCGTCCTCACCGTTCCCGGTCACGGCTCGATGTCGCAGATGGGGCAGATGAACCCCTGACGACCCCGCACTTCCCATCCGCCTAGGTCGAGCCCCCACGCGCGGTGTCTTCGTCGCGTCGGGTGAGCCCGGCGAACTCCCACACAAGGCCGCGGTGATGGGTCGCTGGTTCGAGGCCGTGAGCGCGCGCGACGGCCAGCACCGCCGACGGGCCGGTGAAGGTACACGCGGAAGGAGCGGCGACGCGCCCGTTCGAGCAGGTTCAGCACCGTGAACCCGAGTCGTATCCACACGGCATCGCGGGGGAAGGTGAGGGCGAGCCGGTGCTTCGCGTGCGTCGAGGCTGCGCCGACGAGCGTCTCGTAGTCGGGGTAGCAGCAGACGACCTTGTGCAGGACGACGACGTCGGCAGCCTCGATCTCGTCCCCCTGCCTGGCGAAGTCGAGCACGCGCCGCTCGGTGCGGCCGCGAAGCCCTGCCTCGTCCGCGAGCGCGGCCGCATGAGGCTCATAGGCGGACGAGAGCTCGGCGTTGACGGTACGGGACGCGCCCGCCCGCAGAAGTTCGAGCTGGATCGCGCCCACGCCGCCACCGACCTCGAGCACCGTGCTGCCGTTGACGTCTTCGCGTTGGACGAAGTCGACGAGGCGCTGCGCGTTGGCGTCGAGCCCGCGGCGCCGGTACCGGCGAGCGTCACGCCGAGCGACGTCGTCCGTGAAGAACTCGTCACACCCACTCGTCGAGCAGCAACCAGGCATGTCGGGGCCAGTATGCCGCGTTGCTTCCCAGCCTCCCTCCTGGAGAGTGAACCGAGGTCGTGAGCTGGCGCGGCGAAGGCTGCGCCGACGGCTGCTGCTGACTTGCTCTCGGCGATGACGGGCAATGCCGCCGTGCTTTCTCAAGCAGGCTTGTAGGCCTTCACTGTCGCGCCGTTGGCGCCGTACTTCAGCGCTTTCTGGCGGGTGTCCTCGAACTTCGAGCGCATGTAGGTCGCGACGAGGTTTCCGTGTTCGATCCGCTCGAACCCGTGCCGCTCCAGAAGAGCTCCGTACTCTGCATCCAGCAGAGCGCCGGCAATTCAGCCGGTCCACAGGTCGATCTTGCGCTTCCCCTCCTCCGAGACCGGCTGTTGGATCGTTACGTCGGCGAACTGGATGCGGCCGCCTGGTCGGAGGACGCGGTAGATCGATGCGAACACCACTTCCTTGTCCGGGATCAGGTCGATCACGCCATTCGAGATGACGACGTCGAAGCGTCCGTCGTCGAACGGCAGCGCCTCGATCTCTCCTTCCACGAAGGCCACGTTGCCAAGGCCGAGGGCGGCCGCCCCCCTGCGGGCCTTCTCGCTCATCTCTGGGGTCATGTCGATCCCCGTCACCGACCCCTCGGGGCCGACCATCAAGCCCGCCACGAGCGAGTCCGTGCCGGCACCTGAGCCCAAGTCGAGCACGTGCTCTCCCGGCTCGACCCGCCCCAGCGACCACGGGTTCGCCACCCCCGCGAACGACTCGCACGACGAAGTCCGGCACCCGAGACAGCTCCTCCGGGTACCGAAGGTCCTCCGCCCACGCCCGTCCCGTCGGGAAGATGAAGTCCTTCTCCGGCTCCTGCGAAACGGATGCGTACGTCTTCTTGATCTCGGACTTCAGCAGTCCGACGTCAATCCCGATATCAACAGACACAGACGAGCCTCCTCTGCACGCTAGTAGCGTCATCGAACAGGGCACCGGAGGAGACGCCGTCATGGGACGTCCGCTTCCAGCGTCGATGGGATCGGTGAGCCGCGCCCCGGAGTCCGCTCCACCTCGCCTACGATCCGCGGCTGTACTTGGCATGTCAGTCTCCTTGTCCGAGGGCGACGGCGCGAAGGCCGCTGCGCGGCTGCCAGGCGGTGACGGCGACGACGAGTCCGCTTGCCGCTGTGAGTGCGGCAACGATCAGGATCGCCGTCTGGTCGGAAGTGAGGTCGGCTCCGATGCCGGCGATCAGGGCGCCGAGGACGAAGCCGAAGTCGCGCCAGAAGCGGTAAACGCCGACGACCCGGGCGCGGTCACGCGGCTGGGTCACGTCCGAGACGGCGGCGATCAGCGTCGGGTAGACCATCGCCGTCCCGGCGCCGAGCAGGATCGCGGCGATCAACGACGGCGTGAAGCCGCCGTCGCCGGCGACGAGCAGACCGAGCGCGCCCGCCTGGAGGAGCATGCCGGCGGTGATCAGCGGCTTGCGGCCGATGTGGTCGGAGAGCCAGCCGGTGAGCAGCTGGCCGGCTCCCCACACGACCGGGTAGGCGGCAGCGACGATGGCGATCTCGCCCACGCTGGCGCCGTTGGCCGCGAGGTAGAGCGGCGCCAGGCCCCAGGCGAGCGCATCGTTGAGGTTGTTGACCAGCCCTGCCTGGCTGCAGGCGCGGAGCACCGGGTCGCGCCAGCTTGCGTGGACGAAGGCGCTGCGCAGGCTTGTGTGCGCGGGGGCGTCGCCGTGGTCGCGCTGCTCGAGCTCGACGTGTGCTCCGGTGTCGCGCACCGCAACGATGCTGATGAGCAGGCCGGCGGCAACGATCACGGCTGCGCCGACCCAGACGACGGTGCGGGGAACGAAGGTCGTGGCGAGCGCGCCGGTCATGAATGCTGCGGCTGCGACGCCGAGGTAGCCGGCGGCCTCGTTGAGCCCGAGCGCGAACCCGCGTCGGCGTGGGCCGACGAGGTCGATCTTCATCACGACGGTCATCGACCAGGCGAGTCCCTGGTTCACGCCCAGCAGAAGGTTCGCCGCCACGATGAACCACCAGGACGGCGCCAGCCCGATCAGCACCGGCACCGGCAGGGCGACGAGCCAGCCCGCGACGAGCAACCGCTTGCGAGTGTGGCGCTCGGCGAGGTCGCCGGCGGCGAGATTGGTGAGCGCCTTGGCGGCGCCGAACGCGACCACGAAGGCGAGGATCGCGGCGCTGGATTGCAGGTCGAACTCGTCCTGGCCGATGAGCGGCAGCACGCTTCGCTCGAGCCCGACCATGCTGCCGACAAGCGCGTTCAGCGCGACGAGGATCGCGAACTGCGACGCGTTCTCGCGCAGGCCGAGCCGGACGTGTGTCAAGCGGGGGCGCCGATCTCGCCGGCGCGGTTGGCGGCCACGATCCGCTCCTGTCCGGCCGGCCGGGGCGGCATATCGGAGAGGAGCGCCTCCGCGAAGGCGCCCGCGTCCCTGTAGGCGAGCTGCGGATTGTGAGCACGCTCGAACCCGATCGAGGAGAACGGGTTGCCGGAAAGGCCGCGACCGCAGACCGAGCCGCCGTAGTGGCTCGGGAAGACGACGACGTGGTCGGGCAATTCGAGCAGCCGGCGCAGGCTGGCATGGAGGAGCCGCGCCTGCCCGTCGGCATCACCGGCGACGTGCAGATCGGGCCGGCCGACGTCGCCGATCAGGAGCGAGTCCCCGCTGAAGACGAGCCAGGGATCGTCGCTCGCACGGCGACGATCGACGACCGTGTAGGCATGGTGAGCGGGCGCGTGGCCGGGGGTCGCGATCGCCGTCACGACCGTATTCCCGAGCTCCACGACGTCCCCGTCGGCGAGCGCGACATGGTCGAACTCGACACCTGCGCCCTCTGGGAGATAGGCGGTCGCACCGGCGCGTTCGACGAGCGCAGGCAGACCGGAGACGTGGTCGGCTTGCACGTGGGTCTCGAACACCGCCACGATCGGCGAGCCGGCGGAGATGGCCGCTTCCAGGTAGGCGTCGACGAGGTCGACGTGCGGATCGACCACCGCCAGCTGTGCGTGCGTCGTGCAGCCGAAGATGTAGCTCGCACACGAGCCGGCGTCATTCAGGAACGGTCGCAGCAGCACTCGAGTCACTCCTCTCAGACAGTGGTCTCGACGGGGAAGCCGTCCCGGCGCCACTCCGGGAAGCCGACATCCAGCCGTCGCGCCTTCAAACCGCGAGCGCGAAGCAGCCGCACCGCATCGTCGGCGTAGACGCAGTACGGGCCTCGGCAGTAGGCAACGACCTCACGGCGCCGCGGCAGCTTCGACGCCAGCGACGCAAGCGTCGAGATCGGCGCCGAGATCGCTCCCGGAACATGCCCCGAACGGAACTCGGCCTCGGGCCGAACGTCGAGGACGACGACCTCGTCGCGCTCGAGCCGCGACTGCAGCTCCGCAGCGGACAGCTGCTCGATGCCGTCGCGATCGCCCAGGTACTCATCGGCGAGCAGACTCACCTCGGCGACATGCTGCGAGGCGACATCGCGCACCGCCGCCCACAGATCCGCGACTCGGTCACTCGCCAGCCGATAAAAGACCCTCGTCCCATCACGCCTTGTTCGCACCAACCCCACCCGGGCAAGCACCTGGAGGTGCTGCGAGGTGTTCGCGACGCTCTGCGAGATCTCGCCCGCGATTTCGTCGACCGAGCGCTCACCCTGCGACAGCACATCGACGATCTCCGCCCGCCGGCCGCTCCCCACGGCAGCCGCAACCGACGCGAGAGCGTCGAAGAGCGCCGCCTTTGCAGAGCTACTCGGCATCTAATCAATTTATCACTTGAATACTTGGAGATCAAGAGTTGCGGGAATCCGTCCCGGATCTGGTCAAACCCGGATACGGCGACCAGCCGAGCTCACCAAGGATTGGGCCGATACACTCCGTACTTCGCCTTCTACGCTCAGTCACTCCAAGTTGTTCGTGGCAAAGCCATAAATATGCGTTTTAGCAGGCAGTTTCTGATGGGCCGTGCTGGATTCGAACCAGCGACCTTGGGATTAAAAGTCCCCTGCTCTACCAGCTGAGCTAACGGCCCGCGGCCTGAGTGTAGGCAGACCGGGGGAGGCGGGCAGCCTTCCGACATGGCACCATGCAGGGGTGATAGCGGAACCGAAGCCGCGGTTTCGCGGCGTCTTCCACGAGTGGGCGTTCTTCGCGACACTCGGAGCCGCAGGGTTGCTGTTCGTGCTCGCCGGTGGTGTCCGCGAGGCCGTTGCCTCGTCGGTCTACGTTGCTGCGCTCGCGGCCCTGTTCGGGGTGAGTGCCCTGTACCACCGTGTCTCGTGGTCGCCCTCGGTACGACCGTGGATCCGCCGCCTCGACCATTCGACGATCTTCTTCTTCATCGCCGGGACGTACACGCCCTTCGCCCTGCTTGCGATCGAGGGTTGGCTCGGCTGGGTCGTGCTCACCGTGGTGTGGGCGGGCGCCGCCGCCGGCATGCTCTTCTCGCTCGCCTGGATCGGCGCGCCGAAGTGGCTTGCCGCGATCGTCTACCTCGCGCTCGGCTGGATCGGCGTGCTGGCGGCTCCGCAGCTGTTCTCGGGGGCCGGGGTGGTCGCGGCGACGCTTGTCGCGGTCGGGGGAGTCCTGTACACGCTGGGCGCGATCGCCTATGCGACGAGGCGCCCGAACCGCTGGCCGTCGACATTCGGGTACCACGAGCTGTTCCACGTCCTCGTGGTCGCCGCGGCTGCCGTGCAGTTCGTCGCGGTCGCGATCGTGGTCGCCTGAGCTCCTTCGTGGCCGCCAGAGTTCAAGTCACATTCGGTGACAAGCGTGGCATCGTCGCCGACGTGGAGGGCGCCGCGGCCGAGGACTATGTTCGGAGCCTTGGCAGAGGCTCGGGGAGCACGGGCGAGTGGGTGGAGATCGAGCCGCAGGGGCGCGACCTGCGGACCTTCGTCCACGCCTCCGAGATCTCGCTCGTGAGCCTCGTCGAAGAGGACGAGATGAGCCCTCGCATCCGGCAGCTCTGAGCGGCCCGCGCCGCCGGAACCGGGCTCATGAGGCCTCGACAGCTACCCCGACCGCAAAGAGGACGAGTGCCGCCAGTCCGAACACGGCGGCGGTCGACGCCCGCGGGCCGTCGTAGGTCTCGTCCTGACGTCCCAGCAACGGGCCGACGACGCCGCGCGCGTGCTGACCGATGGCACGATCCATCGCGGGAGACGAGCCGGTTGCGGCGAGCAGGAGCAGAAGCGCACCGACCAGCCAGACGCCGATGCGGAACCTCTCGGCGAAGCTCCCGCCCGTGACGAGCGCCAGAAGCGCCGCCAGGACGAGACCTGCGCCCGCGACGAGCGCGCTCCGGAGCAGCAGCCATCCAACGGCCCGGGCCATGGCGGGACACTAGAAGGTGACCCGCCTGGATGCGATGGGCGGTGCTGGGCTCGAACCAGCGACCTCCTGCGTGTAAGGCAGGCGCTCTGACCAGCTGAGCTAACCGCCCGAGGGCTTGTTTCCTGGGATTCTGGCGAACCGCGAGGAGCGGAAGCGGCCGTGTGGTCGGTAGTGTGGTCAGTTAAGCGGAAAGCGCGGTCTGAAGTGCCTCTCGCCGTGTCCGATGCCGCTATCTGCTCGCCGACCGCGGCATGTGAGGACAGCCGCACCATGAAACACCTGTCAGCCGCCCTCGCGGAACCGGCCGCGTCGGCCACGCTTTCATCACATGCGAATGAGGAGGATTGTGATGTGGCCGCAGGTGATCCAATTTGACACGAGGCAGATGGAGCTCGAGGCTCAGCTCGGCCTCTACGGTGAGCGGGAGGCTGCGGCGCAGAAACGCCTCGCAGCTGGACGCCGGTCGGGGCGTGGGCAGAAGGACGTGTGGTTCCGCCGTCGTGGTCGTCGCAGGCTGGCCGGGCTCGCCTTGTCGACGTCTTCGAGGCCGGCCGACTTTTCGACCGATTAGCAGCATGTTCCTGGTTGACAGGCGCATGCCGAGTGTTGGAGGGTTCCCCCATGTCCAACCGCAGAAGTACCCATGACGCGATCCGCCGGTTGCTTGCGGACGGCCGCTGGCACGACGCTCAAGAGCTCGAGAGCATCACGCGCTATGCGCGTGACTGGGTTGCCGAGCTTTCACGCGATCCCGACGTTGAAGTCAGAGCGGATCGTGGCAAGACGCTGATTCGGCACAGGGCGCCGACGTTGAGCAGCGTCTGAGTACCGGCACCCATCACCCCTTGGACGACTCCAGCGGGGAGGCAGTGGCCAGACCTCTCCCCGCAGGAGCCGTAGAGGCGCGGACCGCCAGGCCGGTGCCTCTGCTCCTACCGGTCGACTCGTACGACGAGCCCGGCGACGTGCGCATCGCCGTTTGGTGAACAACTCGGAACGAGGACGCGAGCGAAATCGCGAGGTCGCTCCCAGCGCTCTACTGAGAGAGCAGTCGCGTGCTTCTCGCCCCGACCGAGACAGACTGCCCGGCATTGCGGACGACAGTCCGTCACGCAGCTCGGCGCGCGTTCAACGCGACAACCGGCGTCGCGAGCAAACGATCCTCTGCGCAACCGCCGCTGTGCGCCGCGATCGAGCAAGTCGCTCGACGAACTGAACCGGCTCGAGATCCTGCCGGGACGACAGTCCGCGAACCTCGCGCGCCGCAACGAGTTGATCCGCGACGAAGCGAACTTCGCGCTTGACCGGCTCCTCCGGCACCCCAGGAAACTCGTCCATCAGACGTTCCGGGATGTGGTCCAGCTTGCGTGCCGTCTCGCTGCGTACGTCGATGGTCATCGGCCACCTCCCTCGATCGGACGCCACCGAGCGCCTTCGGTACCCGACCGTCCAGCACGCAAACGCGCGTCGGCTTCACCGGCTCGTTGCCAACCGGTGACCCACGGGGTACGCGGTGGGACGTAGGGTCGAGTGCGAGGGGCAAGAGGCAGCACGCGGGGCTGTAAAGCTCTTCCCTGTGCAGCCCTGCGAGGCTCGGGCTCGGCGATGGGGAACCCTTGGCCCTGTTCTGATCGCCGAGCCCGGCCCTCAATGGATCGCTCTCCGCTGGACGCGGTCGGGCGGCCCAACGGCGACCGTTTGCGCGCTAGCGTCCGGCTGTGAGCGAGCAGCACTTCGAGCGCGAGCAACGCGTCACGCCGCTCGAGCTCGTCTTCGACCTCGTTTTCGTCTTCGCGTTCACCCAGGTCACGACGGTTCTGTCGGACAATCCCACATCGGAGGCCTCGGGCACGGCCTCCTGATCCTTGCCACGCTCTGGTGGGCTCGGGCGGCCTACGCCTGGCTGCCCGCCTCCTGAAACGATGCTTAGACCACCGGCAGCATTCGAGCGCGGTTGGCCGCGACGCCCCTCAGAAGCCCCACAGAGCCGTCGGTGCTCCAGGGGCCGAGCCTTGCGAATCCGGTTCCGTTGCCTCGGCGTAACCCTGGGCAGGAGACTTCGGAGATCCTTGGCGCGCGATGATGGAGCCACGTAGCGAGAGTTGAGGAGGTCGGGCATGACGGAGTTTCAGCGTTATCTGGCCGAGGAGATCGCCGAGGATCACGCGGATGGGCTCGTCTCCCGACGTGAGGCGCTGCGCCGGCTGGGATTGCTCGGCGCTGAGCGGGGCAGCGGCCGCGTCTCTCCTCGCGGGGATCGTGGCAGCCGAGGCAAAGGCGCGACCGCGTGGCGCGGCGGTCGCCGGAACGGCGAACGCCCAGCATGCCGCGGCCGCCGAGACAGCGGCGATCCCGACACGTGAGATCGTGTTTCGCGGGCCGCAAGGCCGGCAGTTGATGGGTGCGTGGGCGGCCGCGCGCAAGCCTCGTGGCGGCGTGCTGGTGATCCACGAGAACCGTGGCCTCAACGACTCGATCCGCGGGGTGGCGGGCCGTCTCGCGGGGAGTGGCTACTCCGCGCTGGCGATCGACCTGCTCTCGGAGGAGGGCGGCACCGGATCCTTCGCCGACGAGTTCGAAGCGATGGCCGCGCTCGGGGCGGCTCCCCCGGCGCGATTCGTGGCAGACATGAAGGCGGGGGTGACGGAGCTTCGCCGTCGTCTCCCCGGAAAGAAGGTCGCTGCCACCGGGTTCTGCTTCGGTGGCGGTATGACCTGGCTCCTGCTCGCATCCAGGGAGTCTCGCCTGGCGGCTGCCGTCCCCTTCTACGGCCCATTTCCCGACAACGGGAACCTCAGCGGCGCCAAGGCCGCGGTGCTCGGGATCTACGCGGGGCTCGACTCGAGGGTCAACGCTTCACGTGCTGCGGCGCGCGCGGCGCTCGCGCAAGGCCGGCCTGCGGCACCAGATCGTCACCGTCCCCGGCGTCGACCACGCTTTCTTCAACCCGACGGGGTCACGGTACGACCGAGACGCGGCCGCGGCGGCCTATCTCCGAGATGCTGAACTGGTTCGGCAAGTACGTCGCCGCCTAGTTGCCCCCCGCTGCGGGTGACCTCAAAGCCCGCAACGTGCGGGATTGAGACCAGAAACCCTCGAACGAGGTATGTCGGACAACGAGCGCTCGGACGCGATACTCGAAGCGTCGATGCTCGCTGCCGCGCGATATACGGCGTCCCCTTCTGTGGACATCGCGCGGCCGCGCTCGGACACCCCTGCGGCTTCTGCGGTCCATGGCGTCGTGAGGCGCCGGCGTCCCGTCGAACCGTCAGGTGCGACTCGTGCTGGGTAAGCGGCGTAGTGCGCCCTCGGACGGCCCGCAGCCCGACCCCGAGGTCGAGATCACCGCTGTCGAGCGTCGTGTCCGCGACGAGATGACGCGCGCGGCCGACGCGATCGCGGCACTCCACCGTGACCTGAGCCCGTCCGGTGACGAGACGGCGGGCGGTTCGCCGACGGTCTACGGCGAGAGGTTGGCACAACTGCTCGGCCGGCGGCTCGAGGAGGTCGAGGGCGCGGTCGCAGTCGCTCTCGCGCTTGCCGACCGCACAGGCGTCGAGCTACGGGAAGAGCTTCACACGGCCACCGAGGCGCTCGCTCAGGAGCTCGAGAATGTCGCCGGGATCGCCCGCGAGGCGGCAACAGCACCGGCGAGCACGCACGATGTCTACGCCCTCGAGGCACGCTTCGACGAGGTGCACCGGCGCATCGACGCCGTCACCCGCGAGCTGCGTGCCGGGGTCACGTCCCTCGAGCGCGCGGGGCTCGCGGCGCCGTATGGCGAGCGACTGGCACGGACGCTGGGCCGGAGGCTGGAGCAGGTCGAGGGCGCCGTCGTCGTCGCGTCCGCTCTCGCGGAGAGGACCGGCGCCGAGGTCCGGGACGAGCTGGCCGACGTCGCCGCCGCCGGGGAGCTGCGCAGGCGGGCTCTCGAGAAGGAGCTCGGCGAGCGCCTGGAGCGTCTCGAGAGCCACGACCGAGCCGAGAGCATGGCGCGGATGACAGCCGCATGGCGCGCGGAGCTGAGCGCGCTCGAGGTGCGGCTCGGCGACGAGCTGGCGGCGCTCGCGGCGGAGATCCGCAAGGGCGGCGACTCCGATCCCGCCAGGGAGCTTGCGATGAGCGAGCTCATCGCCCGCATCCAGCTGGTCGAGTCCGACCGGGACGCCATCACCGCCCAGCTGGTGCGCACTGCCGAAACATGGGCGGCCGAGCGCGTGGCGCTTCAGGAGCGGGTGGCCGAGCTCGCCGCCAGGATCGTGACCGGGCCGGTGCCGGGGCCCGAGGACTTCCGTGAGGGCGCGTCGTGGCCAACCGCACGCGCGTTCGACCAGCTGCGGATCAACGTCGAAGGCCTGCGCATGCGGCTCGCATACCACGAGAAGGCCGTCGCCGAGCTTGCAGAGGCACGCGGCGTCGACGACCGCATCGAGGAGATGAACCAGCTCCTGCGCCGGCTGGAGTACGCCGGGCAGGGCGTCCGCGGCGAGCACGACACCGTGGTCAACCAGCTCGAGCGGATCGCCTCCCGCATGGACTTGCGGCTCCAGCAGCTCGAGACGACGGCCCCCGTTCTCGAATCCTGATCCGCTGCAGGTCGCGGCCCGCGACCCGGCCGGCGACAGGTGCGAGGGCCATCCCTGGCCTCAACGGTGTCGCGGCCCGGCGACTGCTAGGCTGTGTGCGTACTTAGAGCGAGTCCGGTCTGCGCCATTGCGCCTTCCTCACGCGTTCGTTATTGCAGTGAGGGAGGTGTTTTCTATGGCTAACGGAACCGTCAAGTGGTTCAACGATGCGAAGGGGTATGGGTTCATCACCCCCGACGAGGGCTCGAAGGATGTCTTCGTCCATCACAGCAGCATTGCTGGTGACGGCTTCAAGTCCCTACCCGAGGGTGCCCGCGTCGAGTTCGAGCAGCGCGACGGCGCGAAGGGCCCCGAGGCGACTGGCGTCACGACGATCGCGTAGCGCGGATAGCAGACCCCGTGCTCGCAGCGTCGATCACGGGGTCAGCGCTCCTCGCCGCTTCGACGAAAGGAGTCGCCGCATGGCCGTGAAAGAGGACAAGGTCGAGATGGAGGGGGAGATCATCGAGTCTCTCCGCAACCGGATGTTCCGCATCCGGCTCGACAACGGTCACGAGATGATCGGCTACACCGCCGGTCGCATGAAGCGTCACCGCATCAGGATGTTCCTCGGCGATCGCGTTCGGATCGAGTTGTCGGCATACGACCTCGATCGCGGTCGAATCGTCTACCGGCTGCGGTAGATCCTGCCGATGAGTGGTTCAATGCCACAGAAGCTGTCGTTCGACAACGGCGGTGCGTTCATCGTCGAGACCCGCCGCGAGGTCGAGCAGTATCTGGACTCGCGCCGGACGCGCATCCGCGGCCGTGTCGATCTCTACGCGAAGGCCGTCGTCGCGTTCAGCGTCCTGATCGCCTCCTGGGCGACGCTCATGTTCGCTCACCCGGGCGTGCTGCTCGGACTGCTCGCACTCGGCGGGCTCGTCCTCGGCACCACGCTGATCGCCTTCTGCGTGATGCACGACGCGAATCACGGCGCGTATTTTCGGCAGCGCCGGTTCAACCACCTGATGGGCTGGACGGCCGACTCGCTGCTCGGGCTGTCGAGCTACGCCTGGCGCGTGAAGCACAACGTCGCCCATCACACGTACACGAACGTCGACGCGTACGACGCCGACATCACGCAGGTGCCGATGGCACGGTTCATGCCCGAGCAGGCACCGCGCCCGTGGTACCGGCTCCAGCACTTCTACATCTGGCCGTTGTATGGCCTGATGGCGCTGCGCTGGCAGACGATCGGCGACCTCGGCGCCTTCTTTCGCGGCAGGATCGGACGCAGCGCGCTCCGCGTGCCCGGAGGCTGGGATCTGACCGGGCTCGTCACCGGAAAGGCGATCTTCGTGGGCTGGGCGGTCGTGGTACCGCTGCTCGTCTATCCGTGGTGGGCCGTGCTCATCGGCTACCTCGCGTTCTCGATGGTCGTCAGCGTGATCATGGCCGTGACCTTCCAGCTCGCCCACTGCGTCGAGGAGGTCGACTTCGTATCAGCGGAGCAGCTGTCCGCCGAGAAGCGGGTCTGGGCGGTGCACCAGGTCGAGACGACGGTCGACTTCTGCCCGCGCAACCCGCTGCTGACGTGGGTGCTCGGCGGACTCAACTACCAGATCGAGCATCACCTCTTCCCACGCGTGCCGCACACCCACTACGCGCGCATCGCCGAGATCGTGCAGCGCAACGCGCGACGGCACGGCGTCCGCTACGTCGTGCACAACTCGCTGCACGCAGCGCTGGGCTCGCACTACCGGCATCTTCGAGAGATGGGCCGCCTTGGGCTCCCCGTCGAGATCGAGATGGGCTAGCGGCTCACGTCCGCGGAACGACGAGACCTGACTCGTAGGCCACGACGACCGCCTGCGCGCGGTCGCGCAGCCTGAGCTTCCGCAGGACGTGGCTGACGTGGGTCTTGACGGTCTCGTCGCTGAGCACGAGCCGGTCGGCGATCTCGTGATTCGACAGGCCTTCGGCGACGAGCCCCAGGATCTCGGTCTCGCGCGGCGTGAGCTCGTCCGAGCCCGTCCGGCCGGGTCTGCGGCTGTGGGCGGAGGCGGGCGAACTCGGCGATCAGCCGACGAGTGATCGCCGGGGCGAGGAGCGCTTCGCCGGCGGCGATGACACGCACCGCTTCGAACAGCGTCTCGGCTGGGACGTCCTTGAGCAGAAACCCACTCGCACCCGACGTGAAGCGCGTCGTAGACGTACTCGTCGAGGTCGAAGGTCGTGAGGATGAGAATGCGCGGTCCGTCGCCGCTCGCCGCCTGCGCAGATCTGCCGGGTCGCCTCGATGCCGTCCATCACCGGCATGCGAACGTCCATCAGCACGACGTCCGGCCGGTGCTCGTGCGCTCAGCCGGACGGCCTCGGCGCCGTCGGCAGCGCTCGCGACGACGGTGATGTCGGGCTGCGTGTCGAGCAGCGCGGTGAACCCGGCGCGCACGACCTCCTGGTCGTCGACGACGAGTGCGCGGATCATGGCGCCGGCCTCAGCGACGGGGAGCGACGACGTCGACGAGGAAGCCACCACCCTCCGCGGATCCGCAGGAGAAGCGTGCCACCGGCGATCGTCGCACGGTCGCGCATTCCGACGAGGCCGTGGCCGGCCGTCAACTCACCCTCTGCCGGCCCCGGCCCGTGGTCCCTGACCCGCAGCTGCAGCGTCTCCTCTCCGTAGGAGACCTCGACGTCGACGTCGGCGCCGGGCGCGTGCCGCCGTGCGTTCGTCAGCGCCTCCTGGACGATGCGGTAGGCGGCGAGATCGATGCCAGCCGGCAGCGCGACGACCTTTCCCTGCAGGATGAGCCGGACGTTCGCGCCGGCGTCGCGCGCCATGTCGACCAGCTCGGTGAGCCGCTCGAGACCGGGCTGCGGCGCCCGGTCGGCCTCGCCGTCGACGTCCTCGCGGAGAATTCCCGAGCAGCCGGCGCGTCTCGGTGAGCGCGTCGCGTGCGGTCGCGGCGATCGCCTCGAAGCGGCCGCGCGCGTCGGCGGAGAGCTTGGGCGACGTGAGCCGCGCGGTCTCGCTCTGGACGGCGATCACCGACAGATGGTGCGCGACGATGTCGTGGAGCTCGCGCGCGATGCGCGCCCGTTCCTCCATCGCGGTCTGCTCGCGCACGCTCTCGGCCATCGCCTCCTGCGTCGCGTCGAGCTCGGCGACCGCCTCGGTGCGCTTGCGACGTCGACTCCGCCACGAGCACCGCTGCGGCAACGAGCAGGAGTGGCGCCGACGCTTGCCAGGCCTGCGTCACCGCCGTCGAATGGCGCCATCGGCGTGGAAGAGAAACGGCAGCAGCAGCGGGACCGCCAGGAGGAAGTCCGCGCCGGACGACGAGGTGGCCGATCGTGTAGAGCGACACGCCGAGACGCCGTCACGCGTGATCGGCGCCTCCGGCGCCGCGAGCAGCACGACGTCGCGAAGAACGTCGTGCGCGGCGGCCGCGAGGAACGGGAATCGTTGCGCGGCGACGAGCGGAACGACCGCGAGCACGTTCACGAGGACGGCCATCGCGATCGCTCGGCTCCTCGAACCCGAAGCCGTCCTGATGCCCGACGTATAGATGCTTGCCTCGACCGTCGCCGTCACGGCACAGCACCAGGGTGAGCGCAAGCCGGCCGTCGGGGCCGGCGAACAGGCGCCGGGCAGCCTCGAGCACGCGGCGGCCAGTGGCGAGCAAGCGTTGGCTCTCGCGGTCGAAGCTCCATGCCGGCATTGTCGTCGTCCGCGCGCTGCCCGCGTCGCGCTGCTTCGCGATCTTCGCCCTCACCCCGCAGGGTGATGACGCGCCCGCGACGCTCACCGGTCGGTGTGAGGCGCGAAAGACACCGCTCGCGCGCGACGCGGCGACGCGCGCGGCGCTCCTACCGTCGGAGTCATGGACGCGACAGTCGAAACCGCACGCGCTGACGAAGCGATACGGCCAGACGGTCGCCGTCGACGACCTCTCGATCTCGGTGCAGCCGGGCCGTGTCACCGGGTTCGTCGGCCCGAACGGCGCCGGCAAGACCGACCACCATGCAGCTTCTGCTCGGGCCTCGCCGCGCGCGGCGTCGGGTGAGGCGCTCGTCGACGGTGTGCGCTACGCGAGCGATCGAGCGGCCGTCTGACCGTCGTCGGGTCGCTTCTCGACGCTGGCGCTTTCCATCCCGAGCCGGTCGGCGCGAAGTCACCTGCGCTGGCTCGCCCAGAGCAACGGGATCTCGAGGCGACGCGTCGACCAGGTGCTCGACATCGTGGGGCTCTCGAGCGCCGCGCGGCGACGGGCGGGCACCTTCTCGCTCGGGATGAGACAGCGCCTCGGCGTCGCCGCGGCGCTGCTCGGCGATCCGCCGATCCTGATCCTCGACGAGCCGACGATCGGTCTCGATCCCGGAAGGGATCCAGTGGATGCGCGAGACGCTGCGTACGCTCGCGGCCGAGGGTCGCACCGTGTTCGTGTCGAGCCACCTGATGAGCGAGCTCGAGGACACCGCCGACCAGCTGATCGTGATCGGCAAGGGACGGCTGCTCGCAGACGTCTCGGTGCACGAGCTGATCGCCACAGCCTCGGGCGACCGGGTGGAGATCAAGACACCCGATGCCACCACCGCCATGACCGTCCTCGCAAACGCCGGCGCCACGGTGATCTCGGATGGCCGCGACCGGGTCGCCGTCCAGGGGATGAAGGCGGCGCGGGTTGCCGAGGTGGTCGTGTCGCACCAGGTTCGACTCGATGAGCTCGTGTCGAGCAGGGTCACCCTCGAGGAGGCCTACTTCCAGCTCACGCGCGGCGCCGGGGAGCACACGAGCGTCGCGATCGCAACGGAGGGAACGGCACCATGACCGCAACGCTGCTCTCCGAGTGGACGAAGCTCCGCACCCAGCGCGGGACGCTCGTCGCCCTGGCCATGATGTGCCTCCTCATGGTCGGCATGACGGCGTTCTTCGCCTCGCAGACCGAGACAGACGCTGTGTTCGGAGGTGACGACGACGTCGTGCAGATGGGCCTCGCGGGCGTCGTCTTCGCAGAGATCGCGGTCGTCGTCGCCGGCGCCTCGCTCATGACCGGCGAGTTCGCGACCGGGATGATCCGGACGACGCTCACGGCGACACAGAGCCGCCTTCGCGTGCTCCTCGCGAAGGCAGTCGTGCTCAGCGTCGTGACCTTCCCGCTGGCGCTGATCGCGTCTGCGGCCGGGTTCGTGATCACGCAGGCACTGCTCCAGGACCGCGGTTACGTCGCGCCTGCCTATCCCCCGGTATCGATCACCGATCCCGGCGCCGCACGGGCTGTGATCGGAACCGGTCTCCTCCTCACCGCGTACGCGCTCACTGCGCTCGGCATCGGCACGATCCTGCGTCACTCCGGCGCCACGATCGCCCTCTGCATCGGCCTCCTCTTTCTCCCTGTCCTGTTCCTGAGCGCGTTCCCGGAGAACATCGGCAAGCGCATCGCGCAGCTCACGCCGATCGCCGGCATGGCGATCCAGTCGACGACCGACCGCATGCTGAGCCCTTTCGACGGGCGCCTCGGGATGCCGATCGGCCCCTGGCAGGGCCTCGGCGTCGCCTTCGCCTGGGCGCTCGGCGCCCTCGCCGTCGGCTGCGTCCTCCTGCGCGTGCGCGACGCGTGACCGCATCCAGGCTACGAGGGCACGTGTCACCTCCCGAGTCCGCGACCCGCCGTGCCGGCGCCCGGAAGACATGCGCGGGGCACCCGAGCCACGCGACCGCTCGTGATATGCCTCGAGGCGGGGATCGATGGATAGGGCTGACTGTCAGATTGTCGAGTTACGCCGGTACGCGTTGAAGCCGGGTGGCAGAGACGTGCTCATCGAGCTCTTCGACCGAGAGCTCGTCGAGACCCAAGAGGCAGTCGGGATGCAGGTCCTCGGGCAGTTCAGAGATCTCGATGACGCAGACAGCTTCGTCTGGCTTCGCGGCTTCAGCGACATGCAGACGCGCCTGCGAGGGCTCGAGACGTTCTACAGCAGTCCGGTCTGGAAGACCCACGCAGGCGCCGCCAACGCGACGATGATCAGCGTTGACAACGTGCTTCTGCTCCACCCGCTGTCTGGGCTCGAGCTCGACAGCCGCCAACGTCCAGCTCCCGGCACCACGACGGCACCACCAGGGCTCTTCGCAATCACGATCTACCCACTGAGGCGGTCGGCCGCGAGCGGATTCCCTCAGGTCTTCGCGCGAGAAGTCGAGCCTCAGCTCCGCCAGGCAGGCATCGCCGTCCTCGCCACATACGTCACCGAGCACAGTGAGAACACGTTCCCGGCGCTGCCCGTCCGCGAAAATCTCGATGTCTTCGTCTGGATCGCGCACTTCGACGACGAGGCAGATCACGTACGCCGTCTCGAAGCGTTCGAGCGACTACCTGATTGGCGAGAAAGGTCGGCAGACGTTCTCGCGCAGAGCCTCGACAGCACGCCAGAGGTGTTGAGGTTGCGGCCAACCGCTCGGTCACTTCTGGGCGGTTGATCACTGAGCCAGCGACACCAGCCCGCGGATCGAAGCGGGCCCGGTGCACAGAGGAATGCCCCCAACGGGATTCGAACCCGTGCTGCCACCTTGAAAGGGTGGTGACCTAGGCCGCTAGTCGATGGGGGCCGGGTCCCTGCGAGGATATCGAGGCCGGGCCGGACATATCCGGCCCCTACGAGCCGAAGCCCGGTGGTGGGGCCACGTAGATCTTGACCTCGAGCCCGCGGAACTGGTCTCGCAGCACCCCGCCTCGCGTTGCGACCCAGCGGCCGTCTCCGAAGCGCCGCATTGCCATCGCCGCGAGCCCGGGCACGGTGATCCTCGCGCTCGTACGGGCGAAGGTGGGGTTGACGGCAATCACGTAGACAGCACCGTTGTGGTACCGCACGCCCACGCGCACCGGGCTCGGCTCTGCGACTGGCGCCGTGGCGGCCTGGTCGAGGAGAGCGGGCGCGAGCGCGGCGAGGTCACGGTTGACCTTTGTGATCTCTGCGCGGACGTCGGGGCGCCACTGGTCTGGGAAGTAGCCGATCCCGCGGGCGCCTCCTGCAACCGCCATCCACGTCTCGGCACGCACGATCGGGGGGCTCGGGTCGAGGCCGTAGCACTGGTTCATGGCCGCCGCCTCGATCCACTGGAAGGTCGGCTTCCCTTTCGCGAGCGCGACGAGCTCGACCTGAGC
The DNA here is from genome assembly GCA_963724995.1 of uncultured Actinomycetes bacterium. Taxonomy (GTDB): domain Bacteria; phylum Actinomycetota; class Thermoleophilia; order Gaiellales; family Gaiellaceae; genus Gaiella. The sequence goes on along the minus strand of CAVRXC010000005.1, from coordinate 264,171 downwards.
GTCGAAAGCCGTGTGGAGCGCGCTCTTCCTGCACCAGTTCTGGAGCGGATAGAGGTCGAAGCCGACCATCTCCGCACGCGCGATCAGCCCGGGGAACAGCACGCCGCCGTTCGGCCAGGGTGTCGACTGGCTGTAGAAGTGGTTGGTCAGGGTCAGGAACGTGACCCGGCCCGTCTCGGCCGACGACGGCACCAGCGGGATCGCCTCGGCCCTGTCGACGTGCTCGTCGGCCTCGTCGAGGTGGTGCCAGCCCACGAGCCCCGGCCCCGAGACCGCGCGGGTCTCGATCGCGGTCACCGACAGGGCGCGGCCGGCCAGCCGGCCGAGCTGCCCGGGGATCGTCGTGCACTGCGTCCCCATGAAGAGGTTGATCCCCGCAGCGAGGCTCGTGTTGAACGCGTACGGGCACTGCTTGAACACCATGCGCGGGAAGAAGCGCTGTCCGTTCACGACCAGCGCGTTCGGGGTCGTGCGGCCGCGGACGACGCTCGGCATCGGCTGCGTCGTGACTTCGCCTTCCGAGGCGCCGCGGGCTCCACCTGCGAGCGGGGCGGCCAGAACCCGGAAGCGGTACGCCGTTCCGGGCTCGAGCGTGCTCAGCCGCGTAGCGCCGCTTCCGGGGCGGGCCATCCGCGTCTCCTTCGACCAGATCTGCGTCTCGCTGCCGATGCCGTACTCGATCACCACGCGTGCAGGCCGGTCGACCTGCCACCGCACGACCGCGGAGAACGCGCCCACACCGGCGCCCTCGATCACGACGCGCGGAGGGTCCGCGCTCGAGGCACCGCGAGACGCACCGGCGAGTGCGAGCCCGGCGGCGACGACGGCGACCCCGACCGTCCACGAGCGCACGGTTTCAGGGTAGGCGCTGCTCGACAGGCTGCGCCAGTTTGTAAGGACGCCCCCTACGCAGCAGTTGCCGTGTCAGGGGGAGAGTCCCCTGCGGGGACAGTCCCAGTGGCTGCCGCTGCCGCACGCGCCTGTACCTCGTACGGGTTGTTCCAGTAGCCGCGCACGAGGTAGCTGAGCGGCATGCGCACGGGTCGATGCTGCATCTGCCAGACGTGGCAGAGCTCGTGTGCGATCAGGTCGTCCGAGGCCGTGTCGCTGCGCAGGAGCATCCCGAAATGGAACGCATGCCCGTCGAAGCGCCGGAACCACGGCAGGCGAAAGAACCACGGTGCGACGAAGACGCGAACGTGGTCGATTCGCACCGGCCGCGGCCACCAGCCGAGCCGATCGAGGCGCGCCTTGGCCCGCGCGAGCCTCGGGTCCTGCGCCGCTACTAGCCTGCTCCCGGCGGCTCGAGGCGGAGCACGACCGCTCCGTCCTGCGCCTGCCCGTAGGCGTAGCTGAAGAGGTTCGGTCCCGTGAGACGCGTCAGCACGCTGAGCTCTCGCTCCGGCAACCCACCGACGGGGGGCACGCTCGGGTTGAGAGTGGCCGAGAGCGGTCGGTCGAGGTGCGCGCTCAGGTCCTCACGCTGGAGAAAGACGGCCGTCTGCCGGGTCTCCGGCACGAGAGTCCCGCTCCGGTTCACCGTCTGGCTCGGTGGCATGAGCAACGTCACGTTCTCCACGCCGTCGACGTACTTGAAGGTGTAGAGGGCCAATTCGAGGGCCTCTCGTTGGAGATGCGCGAAGCGCGCCTCGGACGGCTTGCCGCCCGCGGCGATCGCGCACGCAGTCCCCATGCCGCACAGCGTGAACTGGAGGCTCCCCGCCGTGCTGATCGTCTTGATGTCGCCTCCCTCCTCGACGTTGATGCGCTCGACGGGTAGCACGACGTTCTGCCCGCCGAGCACGGTCGACGTCTGTGGAGGGTTGACCGACGCGGTCACGAGCTGGCTGCCATCCTCGCCGCGGTACCTCTGCGGGATCGTGTTGATGATCTGGTGGAGCCGGGCGGATGCGGTTCCCTCGGGCTCGAAGGCAGACCAGCTCGCGGGTGGACCGGGATCGGGCCGGGCCAACAGGACGACAAAGGCACCGATGGCGCTGCCGGCCACGACCGCCAGCGCGAGATAGACGCCGGCGAATCGCGATCGGTAGCTGTTGCGGCGCGCACTCTCGGCTCGGGATGCGGGGCGCTCGACATCGGCCGGCCGGGCTTGCTCGGCGTCGACGATGGGGCGATCCGCGGCGTCCGGGCTCATGCGGAGCTCCCCTTCGGTGCCGGTGCGCTGAACTCTCCCGACGACGGCCTCGGCAGGCCGACCTGGGCGGAGAAGGAGATCGGCGGCCACGACGCCTCGTCGTTGAGGTCGACCTCGGGGATGGTGATCTTGGCGTCCTCGAGCAGTGTCAGGAGCTCGTCCCCGAAGATCTCGCGTTTCGCAACGAGCGTGTCGGCGATGCGGCCGACGGCGGTGCGGTTCGACACCACGAGGTTGTGTGCGGCCACATATGCCTGGCCGAGGATCTGCGTCACGAGCGTGCGCTTGGCCGGGTCGCCGAGAACTCCCGCGATGGGATCCTGGGCGAACGGGCCGCCACCTCCCGTCCGATTCATGATCTGAACCCCGATCTTCTCGAAACGGTCGAGGATCCGGCGGCGGGCTTCCTCGGGCGTCTCGCCTTCGCGTGGCTCCACCTCGAAAGGCTGTGGGCCCATCGCGGCCGACCCGACCATGCCGGCGGCCTGGACGGTTGCCGACATGACGTCGCCGCCGACGCCGACGGAGTTCTCGCCGTAGAACACACGCTCGGCAGCCATGGCACCCAAGCCCCACACGAGCCGTGCGAACATCTCGGTCTGGAAGCGGCCGAAGCGCTCCTCCTTCTCGAGTGCCTGATGGTGCCCGAGTGAGCCACCACGCATGCGGATCGAAAGCCTCGTCGACTCCGACCCCTGCAGGTAGGCATGACCGGCGGCGGCATGACCCGCTTCGTGGATCGCGACGGCCTCCGTTTCCTTCTGCACGTACTCGACTCCGACGGCGGTCCCGGCCTCGAGTGTGGTCATTGCCTCGACGAGGTCCGCCCAGGCGAACTGCTCACGGCCGGAGTGGTGGGCGATGGTCAGGGCCATCGACGTGACCTGCTCGAGCATCGCCGGTGAGTAGCCGTTCGTGACGCGCGCGATCTCCTCCCTGCGTGCGTCGGTGTCGAGGTCGGCGTCATGCGTGACCTTCCCGAGATACAGCTCGAGGATGTCGAGGCGGTCCTGCTTCGTCGGCGTGCGGAACCAGACGTGGCGGCCCATGCGGCCAGGGCGGGTCAGCGCGGGGTCGAGCACCTCGATCGGGACGTTGGTGGCGCCGATGAAGTAGATCTGCTCCTTGCGCGGGCTCGCAGGCGGCAGGCGAAGCGCAGTCCCGCGGACGCTGCGCGGGACGATGTACACGCCGTCGAGCAGAGTGTTGAGCTTGTTCGTGAAGAACTTCTTGAAGAACGGCGGGTTGTCGATGCCGTCCATCACGACGAGCAGCTGGTTGAGCGCGAGCCCGCCGCCCGCGCCCATGCCACCCGGGAACATGAAGTTCTGAAGACCAGCCACTCGAGACTGGTACCAGTTGGGGGCAGAGCGCTGCGGCGCGCGCTCGGCGAACATCCGCTCGCGCCAGGCGCGGGTCTCGAGGATCATGTCGCCCGAAGGGTTGAGCGCCCCGAACGGCCCGAAGAAGAGGTTTTGCGCGGGGTCGAAGTCGCCGGTGTACCCGCCCGCGCCGCCGAGGCCAGGGACGCCGGCGCCGCCACCGAGCGCGTTCCTGCGCATCCCGACGGCGTCGATCTCGTCGATGAAGACGATGCACTGGCCGCCCCACTTGCGCGCGAGCTTCTTCGCCCGCCTGGCGACGATGCGCACCACGATCGCGTCGATGCCGATGAACGTGGCCGCGAAGCCGGAGCCGGGGATCGAGACGAACGGTGAGTTGAAGCCTGTGGCGAGCGCTTTCGCGAGCATCGTCTTGCCGGTGCCGGGCGCGCCGAGGAACAGCAGGCCGCGCTCGCGCTTGCCTCCCGCGCGTTCGAACTGATCGCCCGACTGCCAGATGGAGACGACGCGTCGCACCTCTTCCTTTGCCTCGACTTGCCCGCGTACGTCGCTGAGCTTCACCCCCCACTGCGCGTCCCCTGGCTCGAAGGCCTGGATCTGCGACAGGTTCATGATCAGGAGCGGCCCGAACAGGATCGCGAAGTTGAAGAGCATGTAGAACGGGAAGATGATCAGGAGCGGCAGGATCGACATGAACGCCGCCCACGAGACGTCGAACACCGTGAGGATCAGCCAGATGACCCCGACGAAGATCCCCATCTTGAGCCAGAAGCGCCAGAACCAGACCCGGCGTCTCGCGACGACGTCCTCGTCCCGCAGCTCGGCGCTTTCGAGCCCGAACAGGCTCGGCCACGGGATCATCCGGTGGAAGATGAGATCGACCATCCCGCGGAAAGCGACGATGCAGCCGAGGGTGGTGAGCGCCGCTATCCACCAGGCCCAGTCGTACTTCTGGGAGAACCAGATGTAGAGAGCGGGGCTGCTGATGAGCGCGACGGCCGTCGCTGCGCGCGTCAGACGGCGCCAGCTGAGTGCCAGCTCCTGCGAGGCCTCACCCTGGGGCAGGCCACCGACAAGGGGCTCCGCGGTCGCCATGGTCAAAGAGTGTACGCAGGCGTTCTATCGACAGTTGTTGGCGACCGGTTAAGCGCCCGAGAGCGGTGCCAGGCACCACGGATAGGGTGTCGCCATGACATCAGCCACGCTTCACACCAGCGAAGGGGCGATCGAGCTCGAGCTCTTCCCCGAGGAAGCTCCCAAGACCGTCGACAACTTCACCCGGCTTGCCGGCGAGGGCTTCTACGACAACCTCGTCTTCCACCGGGTGATTCCCGACTTCATGGTCCAGGCCGGCTGCCCGCGCGGCGACGGCACCGGCGGTCCGGGCTACACGTTCGAGGACGAGTTCAACGAGCACCTCGTCACGCGCGGCGCGCTCGCGATGGCCAACTCCGGCCCGGCCACGAACGGCTCGCAGTTCTTCATCGTCACCGCCGCCGAGTGCTCGTGGCTCGACGGCAAGCACACGGTGTTCGGCCGAGTGGTGACGGGCCAGGACGTCGTCGACCGCATCTCGCATGTCGACCGCGACGCCCGCGACCAGCCGCGCACGCCGGTCACGATCGAGCGGATCGAGCTTGGGGTGCTTGGCGAGGCCTGACGTCGCACCAGGTGTGGTGCCAGGCTTCAGCCTGGCACCGAGGGTGTGCCGCTCAACCCAGGTGCCTGGCTGAAGCCAGGCACCGGCCGCAGCGCCATGCTCCTACGGAGCGGAGGAGCGGCCGTCCGCGAGATTGCGGTCGGCCCGCTGCAGCAGGTCGCCGCCCGATGTGACGTCGGCGTCGAGCGATGCGACACCTGCCCGCATCCGCCCGCCGAGGGTCTCGATCACGCGCTTGGAGAGCGTGCGCGCGCCGTCGAGCGGTGTCTGCGGCAGGAGCACGGCGAAGTCGTCGTCGCCGATGCGGGCTGCGATGTCAGACACCCGGAGCCGCGTGAGGAGCAACTCGGCGATCGACAGGAGCAGACGGTCACCGGCGTCGAAGCCCTGCTCCTCGTTGATCGTGCGCAGGCTGTCGACGTCGAGCACGAGCAGCGAGAGCGGTGTCCCGTGCCTGCGTGACTCGGCCATCTCGCGGCGCAGGTCCTCGAAGAAGCGGCTGCGGTTGCGGAGACCCGTGAGGGGGTCGACGCTGGCCGCCACCTCCATCTCGTGTGCGAGCCGTGCGTTCTCGACCGCCAGGTCCTCCCAGTCCGGGGTGCCGTCGCCGAGACCCAGCGCGACCTCGATCTCGTCGAGGAGGGCGTCGGCCTTGGGCGCGGGCACCGAGGCCCGCACGGCAGTCTCGATCCGTTGCCAGGCGCCGGCCGGAAGGCTGGCCGGAAACCCGATGCTGCTGCTGGCGGTCTCATCCATGCAGCTGATTGTCGGAGTGGCACCGGAAGCGGGCGTCCCTCGGATGGGGGATACGTACCACCCAAGCCCGTCAACGGCTTGTTGTGAAAATCAGTGCCGCGCGGCCGCGAAGCGGACGCCTTCAGGGGGTTGCGCGGAAGGAATACGCCATGCGGATTCCGTGATCTCGTGCAGCGAGATCCCGCTTGCGGGGCTAGTAGTAGGCTGGCCGCGATGGAGCTTCGGGGCAAGACCGCGATCGTCACCGGTGCCTCCTCCGGGATCGGCGCGGCGACGGTCCGCAAGCTGCGTGAAGCCGGTGTACGGGTCGCCGGTGGAGCCCGGCGTGTGGAGCGCATCGACGCCGACGTGGCGCTCGCGCTCGACGTCCGCGACGAGGAGAGCTCGCGCGCATTCGTCGAGGCTGCCGTGGCCGAGCTCGGTGGCGTCGACATCCTCTACAACAATGCGGGGCTCGCTCTCGGCCGCTATCCGTTCTGGGAGTCCAACCCCGAGGACGAGGCAACCGTGCTGCACACCAACGTCGACGGCGCATTGCGGGTCACGCGACTCTGCCTGCCGCACATCCGAGACGGCGGTCACATCCTGTTCACCGGCAGCGTCGCGGGCAGGCAGGCGTACCCGAATGCCGCCTCGTACGTCGCGGCGAAGTTCGGGCTACGCGGCTTCGTGTACGCGCTGCGCGAGGACCTCCTCGGCCGTCCGATCCGCGTCACGACCGTCGACGGCGGGCTGGTCGAGAGCGAGTTCTCGCTCGTCCGCTTCAAGGGCGACGCGGAGCAGGCGAAGGCCGTGTACGACGGCGTCGATCCGATCACCCCGGACGAGGTGGCCGATTGCGTCATGTTCGCGCTCACGCGTCCCCTCCACGTGAACGTGGACGAGATCGTGATCAAGGCCCTGGCGCAGTCGAGCGGCGCTCGTGTCGTGCGCCGCTCGACTGCGTAGGGGCGGGATATATCCCGCCCTCGCGTCAAGTCGCCGTACGACGGCCAGATCCTGCGACTCGCCGCACCGGCGCTCGGCGCGCTTGCCGCAGAGCCGCTCTACATCCTCGTCGACACGGCGATCGTGGGTCATCTCGGCCGCTCGCAGCTTGCCGCACTCGGTGCCGCCGCGACGGCGCTGTCAGTGCTCGCCACGTTCAACTTCCTCCAGTACGGCACCACTGCGCAGGTCGCCCGTGCCGTCGGGGCGGGCGAGCGTGACACGGCGGCCCGGCTCGGGGCGCAATCGCTGTGGCTCTCCCTCGGCCTCGGGCTCGTCCTCACGGCCCTGCTGATCGCGCTCGCCGAACCGATCGTCGGAGCGATCGGCGTCGAAGGGCAGACGGCCGACTACGGCTCGACCTACTTGCGGATCGTCGCGCTCGGCCTACCCTCCGCGTTCATTGCTCTCGGCGGGCAGGGCTACCTGCGAGGGATCGCCGACCTGCGCACACCGCTGGTCATCGTCATCGTCGGCAACCTGCTCAACGTCGTGCTCGAGCTCTGGTTCGTCTACGGGCTCGACTGGGGCATCGAGGGATCCGCGTGGGGCACCGTCGTGGCGCAGACGGTGATGGGTGTGCTGTTCGTGACGGCCATCCTGCGACGGGTCGGGCGCGGCAGAGCCGCGCCACGCCTGGCTCTGGCGAGGCGGCTGCTCTCGCTCGGGAAGTTCATCTTCGTTCGCACGGTGGCATTGATCGCCTCGTTCATCCTCGCGGGGGCCGTCGTCGCAAGGTTCGGCGACCCGGAGCTGGCCGCGTACCAGATCGCATTCCAGCTGTGGATCTTGCTCGCGCTCGTGCTCGACTCGATTGCGATCGCCGGCCAGATCATCGTCGGGCGCGAGCTCGGCGCGGACCGGGCGCGCGAGGCCTACGCGGCGAGTGTGCGCATGGTGCAGTTGTCGGTCGCCCTTGGCGCGGTCTTCGCGCTTCTGCTGCTCGCGCTCGTCGACGTGTTGCCACGTCTGTTCACGAGCGATCCGGCGGTGCTCGAGCAATGCCGGGAGATGTGGCCCATCTTCGCCCTCATGCAACCGCTCAACGGGGCCGTGTTCGCCCTCGACGGGATCCTCATCGGCGCGAGCGACGGCCCGTTCATCGCTGCCTCGATGGTTCTGTCGTTCCTCGTGTGCGTCGGCATGCTCGCTGCAACGCTCACACGCGACTGGGGCGTGCGCGGGGTCTGGATGTCGCTCCTCGCCCTCATCGTGGTGCGGCTGGTGACGATGGGGCTGCGGTTCCGCCGCCGCAAGTGGCTCGTGACCGGTTTCGCGTAGGCTCCGCGCCGATGGACGACGACGCACGCGGGCAGAACGTGCTCGGTGGCGAGCTGGAGCCGTGCTCCGTCGACCCTGTCACCGGCTTCTACCGTGACGGGACGTGCCGCACAGGCTCGGGTGACATCGGCGTCCACGCCGTCTGCGCAGTGATGACGGACGAGTTCCTCGCATTCTCGAGCTCGACGGGGAACGACCTCTCCACGCCTCGTCCCGAGTGGGGCTTCCCCGGGCTCGTCCCGGGTGACCGGTGGTGCGTGTGCGCGCCGCGCTGGCAGGAGGCATTCGAGGCGGGGGAGGCGCCGCCCGTCGTGCTGGCCGCGACGCATGCGGCGGCGCTCGAGTTCAGCTCGCTGGCCGACCTGCGCTCCAACGCGGTCGACAGCGCCGCGTAGGGGCCGGATATATCCGGCCCTAACGAGTCCCGACCCAGTTGGCGGTCACGGCGACCTCCTCGAACCCTGCGCGGAGGATGTTCCGGTACGAGTTCGAGGGCCGGTCGTCGCGGCGCTCGCCCGTCTCGGTGAGCACGAGGTCGCAGCCGAGCTCACCCGCTCGGGCGATCCGGTGCGCCAGCAACGCACCCTGCGCGCCCTTGCCGCGGTGCTCGGGCAGGGTCGCGGCGAAGCCGAGATAGGCGGCGCCCTCCAGCACGAACAGCGCGCCACCGCCCGCAGGCTCGTCGCCGTCGAGTGCGATCCAGCACTCCCAGCCACGCTCTGGTGCCTGGGCCAGCAGCGGCTCGAGTGCCTCGGGTAGCCCATAGGCGACGCGCTGGATCCGGGCGAACGCCTCGGCTTCCTCTCGCGACTCCACACGGGCCAGCCGGAGCGACGTCTCGATCCGAGGCGGGTCGGCCGGGTTGCGCCGGAAGCTCATCCAGCCCCAGCCCTGTTCGAGCCCGCGAGCCTCGAGCCAGCCGGGCACATGCAGCGGCAGCGCTCCGGGAGCGACGGCGACGTAGTAGGTGACACCCGCCGGGACGACCGCGAGCGCCGCGTCGAGCGCTTCCTCGGTGGCCGGCCCGTCGACGCCAAGGCCCACGACACGGTTGAGCATCGGGATCCCGGGTGCCTGCGGCACCGTCAGGACGACGACGCCGGCCGCCTCGTGCACGACCTCGCTCAGGCCGCGGTAGCTCTCGAGGGCAACTCGCTCCTCGCGCGTCATGACTCCCTCCTCTTGCGCCAGTAGCGCTCCAGACCTCGGTAGCAATGCCAGAACGGGACGATGCCGGCGAAGTGGTCGGCATCGTTGGGATCCGACTCGGCGATGTCCGCCCGCGCTGCCGCGCAGAACGTCTCCTCGTCCATCCCGTGGGCCACCCATTCGGCCCAGCGGTGAATCGCATCGCGCAGGCGGCCGAGATGGCTCTGCACGTCGTCGAACACGCCGAAGTGGACGAGAGCCAGCCGCGTCGGGCCGCGCCGCTCGGTCTCCGCGAGCGTCTGTTCCCACGCCTCGAGATCGACCTCGGGTGGCGGCAGCGGCGGCAGGACGAACCGGGCTGGTGCGACACGCACACCTGCCGCGTCACCGGAGTAGAGCGTGCCGTCGCGATCGAGGTACGAGACGTGGTGCGACGCGTGGCCCGGGGTCGGGAACGCCTCGAGCCCGAGCACCTCGTCGCCGGCAATGTGCACGTTCCCGGCCGGCACGGGGACGAGCTCGCCCCACAACGAGTCGAACGAGTCTCCGTACAGACGGCGGGCGCTTGCCTCGAGGCGGGACGGGTCGACGAGGTGCGGCGCGCCGATCTCGGACACGTGCACCTGCACGTGCGGGTGGTTGCGGACGATCGCGCCTGCGGCACCGGCGTGGTCGAGGTGGATGTGCGAGAGCAACACGTGCTCGACGTCGTCGAGGCCGAGCCCTCGGCTCGCGAGCCCGGCCTCGAGCGCCGGCAGAGTCGATGCCGGCCCAACGTCGAACAGTGCCAGGCCGGCGCTCGTCGCGAGCGGGTACGAGCCGATGCAGCGCTCGACCCCGGCGTGCAGGAGGTCGATCGGCCCGTCCAGGGCGCCGGGACCGGTCACGCCCCGGCCGGGACTGCGGCCAGCGCCTGCTCGAGATCCGTGACGAGATCGTGTGGCGACTCGATCCCGACCGAGAGCCGTACGAGGTTTCGCGGTGACGCGAAGGGCGCGTCCGCCGTCGACGCATGTGTCATCCGGTAAGGGTGCTCGATCAAGCTCTCCACGCCACCGAGGGATTCGGCCAGCGTCCACACCTCGGTGCGGCCGACGAGTTCGACCGCGGCCTCCTCACTCTCGAGCAGGAACGAGACCATGCCGCCGAAGTCCCGCATCTGGCGGACGGCGATCTTGTGCCCGGGATGAGCGGGGAGCCCAGGGTAGAGCACCTGCTCGACGCGCGGGTGGCGTGAGAGCATCCCGACGATGGCTCGCGCGTTCGCGCAGTGGCGGTCCATCCTGACGGCGAGGGTCTTCACGCCGCGCAGCACGAGCCACGCGTCGAACGGTCCCGGCACGGCGCCGAGCGACTTCTGCAGGAACCGCAGACGCTCCGCGATCGTCGGGTCGTTCGTGGCGGCGAAACCGCCAACGACATCCGAGTGTCCGCCGAGGTACTTCGTCGTCGAGTGGAGCACGATGTCGGCGCCGAGGTCGAGCGGCGTCTGCAGGTACGGCGTCGCGAACGTGTTGTCGACGACGAGCAGCGCCCCGACCTTCTTCGCTGCGGCCGCGATGGCCGCGATGTCGACGATGTTGAGGGTGGGGTTTGTCGGCGTCTCGATCCAGACGAGGCGCGTCCCGTCGGTCAGCTGATCGGCTGCTCCGTCGGAGAGCTCTCCGGGCGTCAGGTAGGTGAACCGATAGCCCTTGGGCTCGTAGACCCGCGAGAACATGCGGTAGATGCCGCCGTAGACGTCGTTGACGCAGACGATCCGGTCCCCGGGGTCGACCAAATGCATGATCGTCGTCGCCGCGCCCAGCCCCGACGAGAACGCGTGGCCGTGATCGGCATTCTCGAGCGACGCGAGGCACTCCTCGAGCGCCGTCCGGGTCGGGTTGGCGACGCGGGCGTAGTCGTAGCCCTTGTGCACGCCGACCGCCTCCTGCGCGAAGGTCGACGTCTGGTAGATCGGCGTCGTCACCGAGCCTGTCGCCGGATCCGGCTCCTGGCCGACATGAATGGCACGCGTCTCGAAGTCCACCCAGGGATCGTAGTCCTGTGCGCCGGGACAGCGCGGACTTGCAGGGCCGATCTGGCCCTTCGACGTTCCTCGGCCCTACCGCCGCACCCGCTCGAGCCCGATCGTGCGCCGCAACCGCTCGAGAGCACGACCGAACGCGTCGTCGAGAGCCCTCGACGGGCGCACTCTCTCCTCGAGATGGAACGCCTTCACGACCAGGTCGCCGGTCGTGCGCTCCGATTTCAGGTCGGCTCGTCCGACGACCCGGTCACCGCGGAGGAACGGCAGGACGTAGTAGCCGTACCGTCGCTCGTGGGGTTGCTTGTAGACCTCGATCAGGTGGTCGAATCCGAGCACCCGGCGGGCAAACGGGCGATCCCAGAGGAGATTGTCGAACGGAGAGAGGAGCACCGCCGCGGTCGGCACAGGCAGGTCGAGCTCGGCGCCCGCCGTGACGAGCACAGCCGCGCCCCCGTCGTCGACCTTGACACGCTCGAGGAGTCCATCTGCGACGAGCCGGTCCACGGCGGGCCGGACGCGCTTCGTGCCGCCCTTGAGGCGCCAGTGCTCCACGATGCCCGACTCGGTGAGCGCGCCGCGCGCCCGCACCGCCTGCAGCGCAAGCGTGCGAAGCCGCTCCTCCTCGGTTGGCACCGGCGCGTCCAGCACCGCCCGGGGCAGCACCCGCTCCGGCAGGTCGTAGAGGCGCTGAAAACTCGTACGGCCGGCGATCACGAGCTCTCCGTGATTCCACAGGCGGTCGAGCATCGCCTTGGCGGGCTTGCGCTCCCACATGCCCCTGTCCTGCTCGCCACCGAAGTCGCGTGAAGCGAGCGGGCCCTCACGGCGGATCCGGTCGAGTATCTCCTCGCGCAGGTGGGCATGCGTCCGCTCGACGTACGACCACCACGGCCTGCCGCCGCCGTCCATCGCCGTCCGGAACAGCGGCCAATCTCCAGCGGGAAGGAGGCACGCCTCGTGCGCCCAGTACTCGAACAGGCGGCCACGGCGAAGCAGCGTCGACACGGTGTCGCGCGGGTACGACCCCACCCGCGTCGCGAGCGCGATCCGGTGGCTGCGCTCGACGGTCGAGATGGAGTCGAGCTGCACGCATGACAGCGCCCCCACTGCCGCCTCGACGTCGTCTTCCGCGCCGCGCCGCACCCGCGAGGCATAGCCCTGCGCGTGGACGACGACGCGACGCAGGGCCGCAAGGGTGACGGTGCGCACAGGTTCAATTGTGGTGGTGAAGAAGATCCTCGCGCTCGTGGTGCTGCTCGGCATCGCGCTGTATGCCCTCGGCGCAGTGCTCTTCCTCATGCGCGACGACGACGAGCTCGGCGCGCCGGCGGACGCCGTGGTCGTACTCGGGGGCAGCTCCGAGCGGATCCCGACCGCCCTCGAGCTGATCGCGGACGGCGTTGCGCCGGTGCTCGTGATCTCCGAGGACGACATCGGCGGTGAGCGGGCACGGATCTGTGCCGAGGGTGGGATCGAGGGGGCCGAGCTGATCTGCTTCCGTGGGGAACCGTTCTCGACCCGAGGTGAGGCGCGGCATATCGGCGAGCTGGCCCGTGAGCGCGGCTGGGACAGGATCATCGTCGTCACCTCGCGGTTTCATCTGTTCCGCGCGAAGCGGCTGATCGAGCGCTGTACCGACGTCGATCTCGTGATGCGCGCCGGGGAGGCCGAGCCCATCGGCACCAACCTCGGCGCGATCCCGACCGAGTGGGCCAAGCTCCTGCTCGCCGAGACGGCACGCCGGGGCTGCTGAGGCTGCGCTACGGTCAGGGGCGTGCCGTCACCGGAGAAACGGGAGAAGCTCGACCAGGAGTTGATCGAGCTCCTCAACGAGCTTCGCGTCGCTCTCCCGGGTGTGCAGGTGCTGTTCGCGTTCCTGCTCATCGTGCCTTTCAACTCGCGTTTCGAAGCGGATCAGAGACCCGCCTACATGGTGGCCCTGTCGGCGACGCTGCTGGCCACGGCGTTGCTCATCGCGCCGTCGGCGTACCACCGGGTGCGCTGGCGGGAGAAGAACAAGGAACGGATGCTGCGCGTCTCGAACACGCTCGCGATCGCCGGCATCGCAGCAGTCGCCGTGGCGATGACAGCCTCCGTCTACCTGGTCACCGACGTCCTGTTCGACACTGCGGCGACGGTGCTGTGCACCGTGGGAGCCGCGATTGTCTTTGCCCTGGGCTGGTTCGCGCTACCCCTGTCGACGCCGTACGACCGCTGGGACGACGACGACGACGCTCCGTAGCGCGGAGATCCGGCCCTTAATCCGGCACGCCTCCCGCCAGGATCGTCGCGAGCCGGCCGGCATCGATGTTCCCACCCGAGACCACGCAGACGACGCGGCCGCTCCCGGCCTTGCCGGTGAGCGCCGCTGCGAGCGCGAGCGCCCCGGCGCCCTCCGCGATCACGTGCAGGCGCTCCGCAAGCAGCCGCACCGCAGCGGCCGCCTCGGAGAGCGGCACGGCGAACGCTCCCGCAAGGAGCGGCCGCGCAAGCTCCCACATGTCCGGTAGCAGCCCTTTCGCGCCCGCCCCGTCGACGAACGAGGGCACGTACGGCACCTCGACCGGCTTGCCGGCCGCGATGGCCGCTGACACCGGTGCCGCCGTCTCGGGCTCGCAGGCAAAGACCTTCGTGGAAGGGCTCAGGGCAGCGAGAGCGCTCGCGATCCCGGTCGTGAGCCCGCCGCCGCCCCACGGGATCAGCACGCGGTCGATCGCATCGAGCTGCTCGGTGAGCTCGAGACCGATCGTGCCGTTGCCCGCCATCACGGCGGGATCTCGCACCGGGTGGACGAAGTGCCCGTCGAGGCCGGGGAAGGCACCGCTCTCCATCGCCTCCCACCAGGTGTCGAACGGTGACGGGGATGGAACGGCCGCCGAGGCGGGCGATTGCGTCGAGCTTCGCCTGTGGCGCGTGGTCGGGGACGACGATCGCCGCCTCGACTCCCGCCTCGCGCGCCATCCAGGCGACGCCCTGCGCCATGTTCCCCGCGCTCGTCGTCCACAGGCCGCGCGCCACCGCCTCGGGCGGCGCGGTGCGCACCGCGTTGGCTGCGCCGCGGAGCTTGAACGAGCCGATCGGCTGCAGACACTCGAGCTTGAGCCAGATCTCACACGGCCAGTCCTCACCAGGGAGCCGCAGCAGCGGCGTGCGCAACGTGACGTCGGCCACCCGCTCGCGCGCCGCCTCGATGTCCGCAAGGGGGATCAGAACTCGACCTCGGTGCCGACTCCGCGCGTGGCGCCGCGCGCAACGCACAGCTCGGCTGCGGCGAGGTCCTCGACGGCGAGGCCAAGGGACTTGAAGAGCGTCAGCTCCTCGTCGTCGGCGCGCCCCGGGTGAGCGCCGATCAGCACCTCGCCGAGCTCCGCGCGGATGTGGCCGGCGTCGATGCCTGCCTCTTCGACCGCGGCCAGGTAGTCACCGGACTCGTTCACCGTCGACTCGCGGCGGTCGACGAACAGCGATGCCTCGACCACCGTGGCCACGTCGAGCTCGCGCGCCCACGGCACGGACGAGCCCACCGCGTTCACGTGCGCCCCGGGGGAGAGCCATGCGCGTTGCAGGATCGGCTCGCGCGAGGAGGTCGTCGTGCAGACGACGTGGGCGCCCGCCACCGCCTCCTCCACCGACTCGCAAACGTTCGCGTTACCGCGTAGCGCAAGCCCGGTCGCATGCTCGGCGGTGCGACTCCAGATGCGCAGCTCCGCGTCCGGCAGTACGGCACGCATCGCGTCGACGTGCGCGCGTCCCTGCACGCCCGAGCCAAGGATCGCGACGACCGAAGCGTCCGGCCGTGCCAGCGAGCGAGTTGCGACCGCGGAGACCGCCGCCGTACGAATCTCGGTGATCGCGCTTGCGTTGAGGATCGCGCGCAGCTGGCCGGTTACTCCGTCGTGGAGAAGCACCGCGCCCTGGTGCGGATCGAGCCCGCGCGCCGAGTTTCCCGGCGAGACGACGATCTCCTTGAGCGAGAACACGGCTGAGGCACCTCCGCGCCAGGCGGGCATCAGGCCGAGCAGCTCGTCGGCCGGCGGGCGAACGACGAAGCGGAGCGGCTGGTACAGCTCCTCACGCGCCAGCGACGAGAGCACCTCTGTCATCGCCTCGATGCAGGACTCCATGTCGAGCACCTGGCGCACGTCCTTCTCCGAGAACACCCACACGCTCACGCGATCCACCTCCCTGTCGTCTCGCACTCCGCGCCTTTCATGCGAACCATCCCGCAAGCTCGTCGAGCTCCGCCGGCGTCAGCGGGAGGTCGAGCCCAGCCCGGGCATCCTCGAGGTGCTCCACTCGGCCCGGGCCGACGACGATCGCGGTGACCTCGGGCTGGTGCAGCAGCCATGCCGTCGCGACCGCGGCCATGGACGTGCCGCGCAGCGCTGCCCACGTTTCGAGCCGCTCGAGCGCGTCGAAGACGGCGTCGACCCGGTATCGCTGGCCTCCCTCGGGCCGGAGCGTCATGCGCGACCCCTCGGGCGGCGGCTCGCCGCGGCGGTACTTGCCCGTCAGCCAGCCGCCCGCGAGCGGGCCGAACGGCTCGAACCCGAGGCCGTGCTCGTGGCAGAGGGGGAAGACCGTCTCGCGGTCGCCCTGCTCGAGCAGCGAGAAGGAGTTCTGCACCCACTCGTAGCGCGGCAGTCCTTCGAGAGACGCCAGCTCGAGCGCCTCGGCGAGCTCCTCTCCGGAGAAGTTCGAGGCGCCGACGGCGCCGATCATGCCGGCGCGGGCGAGCTCGTCGAAGGCGAGCAGCGTCTCCTCCTGCGGGACGTCGCGATCGAACGCGTGCGCCATGTACAGCGCGACGCGCTCGACGCGGAGCCGGCCGAGGCTCGTCTCGAGCTGCCGGCGGATGCGGCTCCGCGCGAGGCCGTGGTCGTGCCCGGTGTCCATGGGGTTGAACGTCTTCGTCTGGATCACGATCCGCTCGCGGACGTCGGCTCGCTTCGTGCTCAGCCACTCTCCGATGAACGTCTCGCTACGCCCGCCCCCGTAGGCGTCCGCCGTATCGAACGTGGTGATGCCCAGCTCCCACGCGGCATCCATGAGGCCGAACGCCTCGTCGCGCTGCGTGCCCTGGCCGAAGAGCGCCGGCGCGGAGCCGATGCCGCCGAAGTTGCCACAGCCAAGGATGAGCCGCGAGACGGCAACACCACTTCGTCCGAGGGGACGCTCCTCCACTGGGCGATCTTACGGTGGTGCGTCCGCTGCGGCCGGTGTGACGACCGGGCCGGTGGAACGTAGGCGCGAAAGAGGAACCAGGCCGGCGGCCATGACGATCGCGGCGACGGCGAAGACACCGTCGTACCCGGCCGCGGCAGCGACGGCGCCGAGTGAGATCGCTCCGATCGCCGTAGCCGAGGTCGGCGAACGCGGTGAAGCTGCCGACGGCCGAGCTGCGCTCGGCCTCGGGTGCCGCGGAGACGACGATCATCATCAGCGCGGGGAAGACCAGCGACTGGCCGACTGACAGAACGACGGTGCCCGCATACAACCCGGCGACGGTCTGCCAGACCGCAATCACCGTCAGCCCGCAGGCGGCGATCGCCAGGGCTGTCGTCGCGGTTCGCTTTGGCCCGACGACGTCCGGGATGCGGCGGCCGACGAGTCGCACGGTGACCACGATCGACGCATTGAGGGTGAAGAGCAGCCCTGCCCCGGAGAGCCCGAGCTCGCGCGCGTAGAGCGGTCCGAACGCCGCGATGGCGGAAAAGCCGACCATCGACCCGATCAGCACCAGACCGGGGGTGATCGCCGCCCGGTGCACGAGCGACCGGCTGCGCGCCACTGCCGCGGGAACGCCCTGCGGACGCGTCTCCGGGACGCCGAGGCCGAGCACGGCGGCCGCGAGCGCTGCCGCACCGGCGACGAGCCAGACCGCGTCGAAGCGGTCGTCGCCGAGTACGAGCTCGCCGAGCGGCGGCCCGACGGCCAGACCGCCCCAGGTCGCGAGGGAGTACAGGCTCACCGCCTCCCCCCGCCGGCCGGGTGGCGCGAGGTCGTTGATCATCGTCGCAGTGGCCACGAACACGAGCGCCTCACCCACCCCGCTCACGAGCCGAAGCGCGACCAGAGCGGGCATGGAGGCGGCGACGGTGTACAGCACGAGGCTGGTGCCGAGGATCAGCCCACCCGCCACGATCAGCGGGCGCCGCCCGACGCGGTCGCCGAAACGGCCTGCGACCGGCTGCAGGAGGAGCGCGGTGAGGCTGGCAGCTGCGACTGCGAGGCCCACGCCGACGCTGCCCGCATCGAGCGGCCCTGTCGCGTACAACGGCAAGACAGGGATCAGAATCCCGATCCCGAGCAGCGCGCCGAAGGTGGCCAGGCACGCGAGGACGAACGGCCGCGTCAGGAGCCTCTCACCCACGACGCCGATCCTTCCAGTCGGGCGCTCTCGGGGGCGCTTGGACGCGCGCGAGGTTGTCCGGGCCGGATGTATCCGGCCCTACGAGCCGGGGCCGATGAGGCGGTTCTTGCCCGCTCGCTTCGCTTCGTAGAGCGCCCGGTCGGCGACACGCATGAGCTCCGCCGCCGACGTGCCGTGCGTCGGGTAGACGGCGAAGCCGAAGCTCGCGGATGGCGCCTCGGCCACGACCGAGAGTGTGGTCATCGCGCGCCGCAGTCGTTCCGCGACGTCGAGAGCGACCGAGCCGTCGGCCTCGGTGAGGACGATGCCGAACTCGTCTCCGCCAAGCCGTGCCGCCACGTCCGGGGCACGCTTGCATTCGCGTATCACCCTGGCGATCGCCTGGAGGAGCGCATCGCCCTGCTCGTGGCCGTGCTGGTCGTTGATTCGCTTCAGGTCGTCGCAGTCGGCGATCACCAGGGCCAGGGTGCGGCCACCACGCTGGGCCCGTTCGATCTCCTCGCGGAGCCGTTGGTCGAAGCCGCGGCGGTTGAGCAGCCCGGTGAGCCCGTCGGTGATCGCGGCACGCTGCTCCCTGCGCAGGGCGTTTGCCACGTCGAGCAGTGCCGCGATGTGCTGCGCGAACAGGGTCGCCGCCTCGGTCTGATCGTCTTCCAGGTGGAACCCGCGTTTCGAGCGGCCGATCAGCGTCCCGACGTGTGAGCCGCCAACGCGAAGCGGGAGCCAGAGCAGCCAGCGCGCCGCCGCATGCCCGTCCGGGACGCCGACCTCGAGGCCGTCGAGCGTGCTCCAGGACGTGTCCGCGAGACCCAACCTGCTGGAGGTGGCGTTCACCCACTCGGCGGGGATCGGCCGTAGGGCGGAGGTATCCCGGCGCCAGAAGCTCACGGGGGAACCGACCGGGCGCTCACCGAGGTCGAGCTGCGCTGCCTCGAGGTCGAGCAGCCGGCCGATGGTCCGCGTTGCGAACTCCGAGATCGACGGGACGGTACGCAAGGTGCTCGCGTACACGGCCATGTGCATCAGCGTGGGCACGTCGAAGCGGAAGCCGCCGAGCTCCTCGACCATGGGTCGCAGCCCGGCGGCCAGGCGCCCGAGGGGCTCGATGCAGCCGTCCGTGAGCCGGGCGCCGAGCGTCTCGACGTTGAGCACCGCGCTCGTGCTCTCGCACTCGATCGGGGTCGAGAGCTCGGAGACGATGTCCGGCATGGCCCCGATGAAGTCCGGGTCGACGCCAACGTCGGGCACGAACTGATGGGTGGACGTCGCGATCACCCGGGCCATGACGCCCTGGCCGATCTCGAACCCGTCGCGCACCTGGTCGTAGCCGTTCTGCGCCACGCACCAGAGCCTGTCGTGGTTGAAGACGTAGACGCTGGCGAGGACGCCGTCGCCGGCCGTTTCGCAGAACCGCGCCAGCGCACCGTCGATGCCGTGGCGGGGATCGAGGCCCGGGACGATCTCCGCCAGAGCGGCGCGGACGCCTTCGTCGACGGCCTCCGCCGACACGACGCCGGTTGCCCTGACACCCCATCTCTCCCCCGGCGTTACGCGGTTGACCTGCGCCGGTCGCGAGCCGAGTGGGAGGTCTCCGGCGGTGAGAAAGACATCCAGAACAGCGGGATCGAACTGCGTGCCTCGCCCGTCGCGCAGAATCTCGAGCGCCGCGTCCATCGGATAGGCGCGGCGGTAGACGCGGTCGGTGGTGAGAGCGTCGAACACGTCGGCCACGGCCGCGATGCGTCCTTCGATCGGGATTGCGTCGGCGGCGAGCCCCTGCGGATAACCGGTGCCGTCGTAGCGCTCGTGGTGGGTGAGCGCGATGCTCGCGGCAAGATCGAGCAGCTCCGTGCCGGAGCCGGCGAGGATCCGGTGGCCGATCATGGCGTGCGCCTCCATCTCTGCCCGCTCGACGTCGTTGAGCGATCCAGGCTTCAGCAGCACAGCGTCCGCGATCCCGATCTTGCCGATGTCGTGAAGGGCGCTCGCAATGCGCAGTGACTCGCAGAATTGCTCCTCGAGCCCGAGCCGTCGCGCGATCAACTCGCAGATCTGACTCATGCGCTCGACGTGCCGCCCGGTTGACGCGTCCCGGGACTCGGCCGCAGCGGCGAGGCGCCGCACCGTCTCCTCGTGGGAACGCCGCAACTCGTGCGTCGACGTGCTGAGGCGCGCCACCGCATCCGTCAGCTCGTCCTCGGTCCGGCCGCGCTCCTCGAGCTCGGCGTGCAGGTCGGCGGTCAGCTGGGCGCGTTCCAGTGCGAGCGAGGCGAGCTGACCGAACCTGGCCACGAGCTCGACATCCTGGTCGTCGAACCTCTCTCCTCCGATGTAGGCGAGGCCGATCACGCCGAGGAGCTCGCCTCGGATCGTGAGCGGTACGCCGAACGCGGCATCGGGGGTCGCATCGCCGAGTGCGCGCACTCTCGTATCGGAGGCGCGGTAGTCGTTCTCGACGTGGGGGCGCCCGGTTGCCCAGACCACTCCCGCAACGCCCTCGCCCTTCTCGACGGTCATGCCCTTGAACTGCTCGAACGGCCCGTTGGCGATGCGGACGGTGAGCTGCCGTCCCTCGTCTTCGAGCAGGTAGAGGTAGCCGTACGAGCCTTCGATCAGGGCAGCCGCGCGCTCGACGATCCTCTCCAGGAGCGCGTCCGGGTCGAGGTGCTCCGAGAGAGCAAGCGCGGTCTCGTGGAGCGCTTCCAGCTCGCGGCGGAGGCGCGCCGGCTCGTCGGCACGGACCGAGACCCCGGGTGCCCCGCGGGCGGCGTCCATATGCGGAAGATCGGCTGTACGGGCGCGTTCCTTGACCGGCACGCCGCCACTCCGGGCCAGTACGATCGCGCGATGGAGCTCCGTCGCTGGCACTCCGAGCCGATCGAGCAGCTCAACGAGAGCATCGGTCGCCAGATGTTGCACACCGAGACGATGACCGTGGCTCGCATACACCTCGCCGCGGGTGCGGTCGTGCCGCGGCACCAGCACGAGAACGAGCAAGTCGCCAACGTGATCTCAGGGCGGCTCCGCTTCGTCGTGGGTGAGGACGAGCTGATCGTCGGGGCTGGCGAGAGCGTCGCGCTCCCGGCGGACGTGCCGCACGAGGTGACCGCGCTCGAAGACTCGCTCGTGATCGACGTCTTCTCGCCGGTACGCGAGGACTGGGTGCGCGGCGACGACGCCTACCTGCGGGGCCTTCCCAACCGTCGGTGAGTAGCTGGGCGCGCACCGCCTCGACGGCTAGGTACCGCGACATCACTCATCCGAGCGTGGGCAGAGCCCGCGGGGATGTCCTACGCTCGCGCCGCCATGCACGAGGCAGCACCTGCTTAAGGCCGGTGCGTCTCGCTCCACTTCGACGCCCAGAACTGCGGCTCCTGCGGCAGGCGCTGCCCGCCCGGCATGCGCTGTCAGCAGGGCACCTGCGTGGCCGCGTAGCGTCCGGACGAGCATGAGCCGGCTCAGCTTCGACGAGAGCCTTCTGCCCAAGCTGGAAGCTCTCTATCGGACGCGTGACGTGCTGCGGCGGAGGCAACTCGTCCGAGATGCGCTCGCAGTCGAGGTTGGCGACCGTGTGCTCGACGTCGGCTGCGGGCCGGGCTTCTACGTCGCGGAGCTCGCCGAGCAGGTCGGCCCGACGGGCTCGGTCGTCGGCGTCGACGGCAGCGCAGAGATGCTCGCGGCCGCGACCCGCCGTTGCCAGGAGTTCGAGCACGCTTCGTTCCTCACGGCGGACGTGACGTCACTTCCCGTGCCGGATTCGAGCTTCGACGCGGCGCTGTGCGTGCAGGTCCTGGAGTACGTTCCCGACGCGTCGACCGCGCTGGCCGAGATGTACCGGGCACTGCGACCGGGCGGCCGTGCCGTCGTCTGGGACATCGATTGGGGCACCGTGTCGATCCACTCCTCCGATCAGACCCGCACGGAGCGCGTGCTTCGTGCCTGGGATGGGCATCTGGCCCATCCTTCGCTGCCGCGGACGCTCGCCACACGTCTCCGCTCGGTCGGGTTCTCCGAGGTTCGCGTCGACGGCCATGTGTTCGCCACGCCCGATTTCACTCCCGACGCCTACGGCGTCTCGGTGCTGCCGGTCATCGAGCAGTACGTCGCGGGGCACGAGGCGATCGGCGAGGTCGAGGCCAAGGCCTGGGGTGACGAGCTGCGCGAGCTCGGCACCCGTGACGAGTTCTTCTTCGCGTGCGTTCAGTTCTGCTTTACGGGCATGAGGCCGGAGTAGGCGTCGGTTTCCGCTGCCGTCATGGCGGCAATACCCCTCTGATGTCGCCGATGCGACCTCGGCTTCCGTCACGTTATGAGCTGCCCGAGTTGATCGCGCGTGGTGGCATGGCGGAGGTGTTCCGCGCAACGGACACGGCTCTCGCACGCACGGTTGCGATCAAGGTGCTCGCCGAGCCCTTTGCGGGCGACGACGAGCTCCGCGCGCGGTTCGCTCGCGAGGCGCAGACGGCAGCGCGGCTGTCGGGGGAGCCGAATGTCGTCACGACGTACGACGTCGGCGAGGTGGACGGTCTCCCGTACATCGTGATGGAGTACATCCCGGGCGGCTCGCTCGCCGATCGGCTGCGCGGTGGCCCTGTTGCGCCGGCTCAGGCGCTCGAGTGGATCGGGCAGATCGCCGGGGCGCTCGACCGGGCCCACGCCCGCGGGATCGTCCATCGGGATGTGAAGCCGGCCAACCTCCTGCTCGGTGCCGACGGCGAAGTGCGTGTGACGGACTTCGGGATCGCCCGGGCGGTCTGGAATCACACGCTGACCGGCACCGGGACGATCCTCGGCACGTCCGGGTACATGTCGCCCGAGCAGGCCGCGGGCCAGCGCGCGACGGCCGCCAGCGACCGCTACGCCGTTGGTTGCGTTGCTTTCGAGCTCCTCACCGGACGGCGACCGTACGCCGCCGAGAGCGCGACGGCCGAGGCCGCGGCGCACGCGTCCGCGCAGATCCCCTCTGCGAGCGACGTTGACCGTGAGCTACCGCAAGCGCTCGACGGCGTCTTCCAGCGCGCATTGGCGAAGACGCCGGCTGACCGCTACGGGACGTGCGCCGAGCTGGTCACTGCGTTGCAGGGCGCATTCCGGGACTCGGTGACCGAGACGCGGCGGATCGCCGCAGCGCCACCGACGCCGGCGTCCGGAGGCGAAACGGCGAGAACGCGGTACACACGCTCCGCGAGGCGGCCCTGGTGGGCTTTCGCAGCCGGTGCCGTCGCCCTGGCGACTGCAGGCTTCGCGGTCGCGTGGGTCGGTACAGGTGCGGGTGACGGAAGCCCGGAGACCGTCGTGCGGACAGACGTTCGCACGCAGACGGTGACGGGAGAGACGGAGACCGTGACGGTCGCGCAGCCTGGCGGCTCGGAGCCTGGCGAATCGAGCGGGGTCACCCTGAACGACGAAGGCTTCGCCCTGATGCGCGACGGCGACTACGAGGGCGCACTGCCGTTGCTCGAGCAGGCGGTCGAGGAGCTGCGCGGCACCGGCGAGCTCGCCGAGGCCTGGGCCTCGTACAACCTCGCTCTGACGCGGATGGCGCTCGGCGGCTGCGATCAGGTAGTCAGCCTGCTCGACCGCTCGGAGGCGGTGCAAGGCGCGCGCAAGGAGATCGATCGCCTTCGCCGTCAGGCGGAGAAGCACTGCCACGGAGACGATTCGGGCAGCCGCGACGACGACTGATCCGGCCGCTCCTCGGGCGCTGCTGACGCATGGAGCGCCACGGGCATGGCAGTCTCGGAGGGGTGCCATCGCCCTGGTTCGTCGACGTCCACTCCCACGTTGTCCCGTCAGGGGACGACGGTGCCACCACGGTCGACGAGGGCGTCGACCTCTGTCGGCTCGCGTTCGAGGCCGGCACCCGTGTGCTTTTTGCGACGCCGCACGTGCATGCGCCGTGGGACCAGTATCCGTGGAGCGACGAGCGGCAGCGCCTGTACGAGGCGTCGTTCCCCCAGGTGCGAGAGCGGGCAGAGCTGTTCGGGCTCGATCTGCGCCGTGGCTGGGAGCTGTTCCCGAGCGAGGCGCTGGAGGTGGATCCGGCCGCGTTCCGGTTGGAGGGGACGGAGGCCGTCCTCGTCGAGTTCCCTGGCTCGTGGCTCGACTTGCCCGGTGAGCTGCGCCTGGTGGGCAGCGCTGTCGACCGGGTGCTGGCCGAGGGTCTCACCCCGGTCCTCGCCCATCCCGAGCGTTGCCGCTCCGTCGCTCGCGATCCGGCGGCGGCGAGGCCGCTTGTCGAGCGCGGCGCGCTCCTCTGCCTCAATGCCGGCTCGCTCGTGGGCGAGCACGGGGCGGTTGCGGAGCAGACCGCGTGGTGGCTCGTAGGGGACGGCGTCGTGGCGCTCGCAGCGTCCGACGGACACCGCACCCGGCGCCCGCCGACAATGCGTGTCGCCTATGACGAGGTGGTCGCCCGCCTCGGGGAGGAGCCGGCCGCGTCGCTGTTCGACGGCAGCGCGCTCCCGTGGATCAAGGGCTCGCCCGCCGCACGCGCGGCGTTGGGCGCCGCGTAGGGCATTCGAAGCTCGATGTGAAGGACGAGCGCGGTCGGGCGAGGCAGCCGTCTCCGCTCCGGTGGAATCGCTCAGGCGATAGTGGTGATATAGGCACCAACCAACGTTGCGGTCTGCTGGTCGACGCCGCCCTCCCTGCGATCCGCGTGGTCCTCCTGGAAGTGTGCAAACGCAGCTGTGGACGCGATCGGGTTCACCTCGTCATCGCTGTGGTTGTGGAACGACACGTGCACAAACGAGTCGTCCGCGAGCCGGAGGACGATGTAGCTCACGCTGTCGGGCTTGGCCTCGGCTAGCTCGTCGAAGACCCCTTCCACCCGTCGCTGATTCTCATTCGCTGCCTCGGCGGACTGCATCGCATACCGCGTAACCAGCCTCTTGTGCATTGGCGGCGCTCCTTGGGGCTAACTGCCCGCTGCGTTGGAGACGTATGCGGCGACGTCCTGGATCTGCTGCGGTGTGAGCTGATCCGCGAACGGCGGCATCACGCCAGACCCATTCGTGACGCGCTCCACCACCAGGTCGGCCGACGGCTTGGCGTCGTCGAGGTTCGGCCCGACCGACCCTGACGTGCCCGCTGCAGCCAGCGTGTGGCAGCTGCCGCAGCCTGCGGAGGCGAACACGGCCTCACCGGCTGTGGCGTCGCCCGTGCCCGAGCTCTCGTCGGTCGTCTCGGTCTCGGTCTCCGTCGTCTCGGTCGCCGTGTCGGTCGTCTCGGTCGTCGTGACCGTGGTCGTCTCGACTGCGGTGTCGTCGTTGTTGCCGCCGCAACCTGTGGCCAGCACGACGGCGGTGAGCGCGAGGACGCCGAGGAGCGCGAGCTTCACACCCCGACTATTACACGCCGGCCGACCCCGTCAAACACTGGCGCAGGGCTCGCCGGCGCTCGCGTGCGTGGTGCGTAGACGCCCGATACATCGGGCCGTACGAACCGCGCAGGCGAGGTTCAGGGAGCGTCCGGCGGCCGCCGCTCCGGATAGCGTGGCAACCCGTCGTCGGGGATCGGCTCCCAGGTAGCGGCGTAGGCGACGAACTGCCGGGCAGAGGGCCGGAGGCCCGGGTCCCCGTCGATTGCTCCGAGACGGACGGCGAGCTGTTCGGCGTCGGCGGGATTGCGCGCCCAGAGCGCCGAGCCGCAGCCCGCGCAGAAGTCCTTCGTGAACCCATCAGGAGGCTCGTAGGCGCGGACGAGCTCATCGCCCTGCGTGATGCGAAGCGAGCCGGGGCTGATCCGCGCCGAGGCTGCGGCCGCCGACCCCGTGCGGCGCTGGCAACGGCTGCAGTGGCAGTAGACCGCCGACACGAGCGGCTCGGTGATCTCGAAGCGCACGCCGCCACACAAGCAGCCGCCGGTGAGTGGGAGATCTGACATGTATGCGCAGCGTACGTGTCCGGTGCGCTATAGCTTCATCGTCGTGAGCTTCGTCGCCGCCGAGGATCGCTACGAGCGCATGCCGTACCGACGCTGCGGTCGTAGCGGGCTCTTGCTGCCACCCGTCTCGCTCGGGCTCTGGCACAACTTCGGTGAGGCGCATCCGTTCGAGACAGGCCGTGCGATCGTGCGACGCGCGTTCGAACTGGGTGTCACGCATTTCGACCTCGCGAACAACTACGGACCGCCGTACGGGTCGGCGGAGGAGACGTTCGGCCGCCTGCTGGCGAAGGATCTGGCGCCGTACCGCGATGAGCTCGTCGTGTCCACGAAGGCCGGCTACGACATGTGGCCGGGGCCGTACGGCGAGTGGGGGTCGCGGAAGTACTTGCTCGCCAGTCTCGACCAGAGCCTGGCCCGCCTCGGCCTCGATTACGTCGACATCTTCTACTCTCACCGCTTCGACCCGGGAACGCCGCTCGAGGAGACGATGGGTGCGCTCGACACGGCCGTGCGGCAGGGGAAGGCTCTCTACGCGGGCATCTCGTCCTACGACGCCGTGCAGACGCGCGAGGCGGCGGCGATCCTCAGCGATCTCGGCACGCCCCTCCTGATCCACCAGCCGAACTACTCGCTGCTCGACCGCTGGATCGAGCCCGACCTGCTCGATGCCGTTGGGGAGCTCGGCGTCGGCTGCATCGTCTTCTCGCCGCTGCAGCAGGGGCTGTTGACCGACAAATACCTGGAGGGGATCCCGGAGGGGTCGCGGGCCACGCACGGGCCGTACTTCCCCCACGAGCAGCTCACCGAGGGGCTTCGCGGGAGCTTGCGGGCGTTGAACGAGATCGCGGCAGCCAGGGGCCAGTCGCTGGCGCAGATGGCGCTCGCGTGGACGCTCCGCGACCCGCGCGTGACGTCGACCCTCGCCGGCGCGAGCAGCGTGGCGCAGCTGGAGCAGAACGTGGCCGCGCTCGAGAGGCTCGACTTCACCGACGGCGAGCTCGCCGAGATCGACCGCTGTCTGGCCGCCTGAGGCCCGCCATGCGAGAGCAGCAGCGACGGGGTGCAGGACGTGCCAGAGTTGCGTCGTGAGCCGCGCGCTCCCGACGGCAGCGATCGAGTTCCTACGCCGACCGCAGCACGCGGTCATCGGCTGGGTGGGCAAGGACGGGCGCCCGTTCACGGTGGCCACGTGGTACGACTGGGACGACGGCGAGATCCTCGTCAACATGGACGCTGGTCGACGACGCCTCCAATGGCTCGAGGTCGGCGCCCCGGTCTCGCTCACCGTTCTGGACGCCGACAACTGGTACAGGCACCTGTCGCTCTACGGCGAGGTCGCGCGCATCGCCGAGGATCTTGGCCTGGCCGACATCGACCGCCTTGCCCTGCGATACACCGGTCAGCCTTTCCGTAACAGATCGAAGCCTCGAGTCAGCGGGTCGATGAGCATCCACCACTGGCACGGTTGGGACGACGCCGGGCCCTGGAAGCTCGAATCGACACCGTAAGACGCGCGCCCGACCGCCTACCGTGGCTGACCCGGCCGCCAGCGTGTGATCGGCTCACCGCTGCCGCCTGACAGCACTCGCCGGCCGCCCTCGTCTTACGCATTGCTTACCGTTTCCACATCCGCGACTCACGGCGGCTTTCGAGACTTCGGACCACCTCCGACTGTGCCGATCGCAACCCGACTCACTCGCCGATCCATCGCGTTGGCCGCGGCGACGGCGCTCGTCCTTGCGCTCGCCGCAACGGCGCCGGTGTCGGCGTCCGCTGCCGCCTCGGAGGAACCGTGCGGAAAGCAGGTGTTCCTGGACTGGTGGGACAACTACCGCATCGACCGCATCTATCCGCTGCACTGCTACCGCGATGCGATCAAGGTGCTGCCTGTCGACATTCGCCAGTACTCGCGGGCGGAGGACGACATCCTGCGCGCGTTGGCGTACGCCCTGCAGGACGAGCCCGATCCCGGCGACGACGGCTCAGCCGCCGATGAGGATCGGAGCGGCGGCAACGGCCAGGTGCCCGGCGCCGGCAACAGCTCCGGCACCGATGAAGGTCGCGGTGGCGGCAACCGCAACAGCCCCGGATCGAGCCCCGCGAGCAGCACCCCGGCGCCGGTCGACACGTCGGGCCCGGCCGCGGTGCCCCTCCCGTTGATCGTGCTCGCGTCGATCGCCGGCCTGCTGCTGATGCTCGGCGGGGCCGGGTACGTCAAGCGCCGGGTCACCGAACGGCTCCCGGACGATCCGCCGCCGGTGTAGGCCGCTCAGCCGCTCGACGCACCCGCAGGGACGAGCTCGTCCAGTGTGTCTGCGAGGCCCTGCAGGCCAGACAGCTGTCGCGTCGCAGGCGGGTCGCCGACCTCGGCGAGACGGTTGATCCAGATCGTCGGGACGCCGAGCTGCGTCGCGGGCACGACATCGTGGAAGTGGCTTTGCGCCACATGGACGTCGGGTAGCCGTCCGACCTCTCCGGCGAACGCAAGCCAGTGCCGGTCGGCCGGCTTGTAGGAACCGATCTCCGAGGCGACTATCGCGCGCTCGAACGGCACACCGATTGCGCTCATCGATGCTTCGATCAGGTCGCGATCGGAGTTCGTCAGGATGGCCAGCTTCCAGCCTCTCTGCCGCGCCTCCTCGAGAGCCTCGCGCACATCGGGGAACACGGGCCATTCCGGTAGCGAGTCAGCCGGGTCGGCGTCGACACCCAACCGGCGCGCTGTCTCGCGCAGCACGTCGCGGTAGCTGAGATCCGGGTCCTCGGCTTGTACCTCCGGCTCGAGCAGGTGGTAGCGCTCGAGCAAGTAGTCGTCCCCGAGCGCGGCGGCGATGCCCGCGTTCCAGTCGACCAGCGTGCCGTAGCAGTCGAACGTCGCCCAGCGCTCCACGGTGCCAGCCTAGCTCTGATCGTGTGCGGCCGGTCAGCGTTCTCGTGTGCGGCTGATCGGCTTCTCCATCGACACACACGCGATCGTGACGCCGTCTGGCATGGAGACCTCGACCTCCTCGAGCGGCTCGAAGCCGTACGCGAGGTACAACGGCCGGCCCGGCATGGTCGACATCAGCGAGAGCCGTCGGAATCCCTCTCGTCCTGCCGCTGCTTCGCACTCCTCGAGGATGCGCCTGCCGAGGCCCCGCCGCGTCCAGTCGGCGCGGACGAACATCGCCCGCACGCGCGCCGGCTCCGTCGCGGGGTCGAGAGCGCGCGCATCGTCGTCAGAGTCGCCGCTGCCCGTATACAGCCTGTCGCGCCGGCTCCAACCGCCGCAGGCGACGGGCCGGCCACCGCTCTCGAGGACGAAGTAGGTGCCATCGGCGAGCAGCATCGGATCGACCTGCGCAACGTAGCGGACGGCGCTCCTCGACTGCCGCTCGTCGTAGAAGCGCGGAAACAGGACGGCGGCGGACTCCTTCATCAGCGCATCGACGGCGGCTTGGTCCTCGAGCGTCGCGACGCGGAGGATCGGTTCAGCTGCTTCCACGGCGGACCTCCTAGAGGCCGTCGATCGAGCGTAGTCGTATCTTCTCGTGATGCCAAGAGGTGTCCGGCCGTGGTTCCGACGCTTTCTGCCGCATGCGCCCGGCGAGGCTCCGGAACCGGACGCCGCTGGTCTCACGCCACCGACGTTCGTCGTCGGCGACGTCCACGGCTGCCTGGACACGCTCCTCCGGCTCCTGCGCGATGCGGCGCTCGTCGACGCAACGGGACAGTGGCGCGGACACGATGCACGGCTGTGGTTCGTCGGCGACCTGGTCGATCGGGGCCCCGACGGCATCGGCACGATCGAGCTCGTGCGGCGGTTGCAGCAAGAGGGGGACGTGCACTGCCTGCTCGGGAACCACGAGCTACTGCTCGTCGCAGCTCGTCGCTTCCCGGATGTCGCGGTCGGCGAGCCCGGCGTCACGTTTCGCCGCATCTGGGACATGAATGGGGGCATGGCCCACGATCTCGAGCGGCTGGCCCCGGACCACGTCGCGTGGCTCCAATCGCTCCCGGCCCTCGCCCTGGAGGGCGCGACGCTGATCGTGCACGCCGACTCGGACATGTACCTGGGCTATGGCCGGACGATCGAGGCGGTGAACGCAACGGTCGGCGCTGTGATCACGGGGGACGACACCAGCGCCCTGTACCGCCTGGTCGGCGACGCAACCGACCGCCACGCCTTTGCAGATCCGAACGTGGCGGACGGGATGCTCAGAACGTTCGGCGGCGACCGGATCGTGCACGGTCACACCCCGATCTCGCTTGTGCTCGACGAACCCCCGGCGGACGTGACCGAGCCGTTCGTGTACGCCGGCGGCCGCTGTGTGAACGTCGACCACGGGCTCTTTCTCGGCGGTGGCGGCTTCGTGACGGAGCTCGCGCGTTTGCCGGCGGTGTCCGCGCAGGACTGAGGTCCCACGGCTGACTACACGCGCTCCTCGATTCTCATCAGGCCGAGGGTCACGATCGTCCGGTGCTCGGCGAAAGCATGGTGCCCCGCCTGCACGAGGTACTGGTCGCCCGCTTCGACCATCCGGCGGTAGACGTAGAGCGGCACCCTGACCGACCGTTCGCAGTCGCTCTTCATGCACTCGCAGCCGAACTCGACGAGGCCCTGCTCGTCGGTTGCCGGATTGGCCGCCCCGGCCTTCCGCTCGTTCGCGCGTCGTCGCGCTACCCGATGTGCGACGCCCTCCTGTGCGGCAGCGAGCGTCTCACTTGCCACGCGACGTCTTCTTCTGCTTCTTCTTCTTGGCCTTCCCGGCTGGGGGCGCGCCGCCGCTCCCGGTAGCCGCGATCGGGCTCTGCACGGACGATCGTTTCGGCTTGGCGGCCATGTCTAGCCGACCACGCGAACGTTGCGCGCTTGAAGGCCCTTCTGTCCCTGCTCGACCTCGAACTCGACCTGTGCTCCCTCGGTGAGGCTCTTGAAGCCCTCTCCTTCGATCGCGGTGTGGTGCACGAAAACGTCGTCACCACCGTCGGCCTGGGTGATGAACCCGAAGCCCTTCGCGTCGCTGAACCACTTCACGGTGCCAGTTGCCATGGACATCTCCTCGCACGGCAGCACGCACGTGCGCCGGTCGACAGTTTGGTAGGACAGCAGACTACAGTGGAAACGGCGCCGTGTACTCTGCTCGTGAGCGGTCGGGCCTGTCGGTGGCCGATTCGCACTTTTTCGTTCAAGGGAGACCATGGCCAAGTCGAAGCGACAGAAGGGCGACGATCCGGCGCGAGCATCCACACGGACGCGTGCCGGACAGACTCCCTTCAAGAGGAAGTCGTGCTTCCTGTGCAAGAACCACGTTCAGGAGGTCGACTACAAGAACGTCGACGAGTTACGGCGCTACACGTCCGAGCGAGGGAAGATCCGGGCACGCCGCATGACCGGTGCCTGCCGCAAGCATCAGCGCCAGGTCGCGGTCGCGATCAAGCGAGCGCGAGAGATGGCGCTCCTCCCGTACATCGGGCCGAGCGACGCGCCACCCGCACGCTCCAGGTCGTCGAGGAAGCCCTAGGGCTGACCCGGCGGAGCTCAGACCGGCCGGTCGAGCTGCTCGTCGATCCAGGCGTCCGCTTCGGGGTGAGGGACGCCCTGCGAGCGGGCGATCTCATCTGCAAGCAGTTGCCGGGCCCGCACGAAGGTCTGTTTCTCGCTCCCGGAGAGCTGTGATTTCCCCTTTGCGCTGAGCGCCCGCTCGCGCTGCGCGCCGTCGCGTACTACTTCGGCGAGCTCGATGGGATTTGCGCTTGCCAGCTTCGCCTGTGTGTCCCGCTGGCGCTTGAGCCAGGGCTCCTCGCTGACGACGCCCTCCGCTCGTAGCGTCTCCTGCACACGCAGCACGTCGGCCTCGCTCGCCAGGGGTCTCAGCTGCTCGTGGGCGCGCTCGAGCGGCAACGTCACCGTGAGGCCATCCGCCAACTCCAGCACGACCACCTCACGAGATGCCCCGGAGACGACACTGCTCATGCGGGCTGCGACGCGACCGATCCCGTGCGTGCCGTAGACGACCAGGTCACCCTCAGCGAGTTTCACCTACATAGCGTACCCACGGACGGTGTGGTCACCAGGCCTGCGGCGCGCCGTCGTGGCAGCCGGCTACCCGTGCGCGGTGGTCACCGGGTCGCCGCGGGCCTGCAGCGCGACAGCGGCCATGACGATGCCGCCGCCGATCAGCGTCGTCGTGCTCGGGCGCTCCGAGAAGGCGAGCCAGACCAGGAAGGGCCCGAGCACGACCTCCAGCAGTGTGATCAGCGCGACTTCAGCCGCCGGGATCAGCCTGGCACCCACGGTGAAGAAGGCGAGGCCGAGCCCCATCTGGCCGACCCCGAAAGCCATGATCACCAGCAGGTTGTGGGCGTCGACCGAGCTGGGGTCGGAGAATGGAGCGAATACCGCGAGCACGATCACCTGAGAGAGGCAGATCGCGGGTGCCATCGAGATGTCGCGTCTGTGCCGCGTGATCACGACCGCGACTGCAAAGGCGAGTGTCATCACCACCGACAGTGCGAGGCCGACGCCGTGCGCGCCGCCCGGGCCGCCGACCATGAGGCCGACGCCGCCGAGCGCTACGAGCATCGCGGCGGCGGTGCGGCGCGAGACTGGCTCTCGGAGCGCAAACCAGGCGATCACCGCTGCTGCGATCGGCGCGACAGCTTGCATGAAGAGGACGTTGGCGACGGTCGTGTAGTTGAGCGCGACGATGAACGACCCCGATGCAATCGCGGTACATCCTGCGACGGCGAGGCCGGCCCGTCCCATCGAGGTGAACGCCCGGACGACGCTCCCACGTTCCGAGACCGCGACGAACGCGAGGAGGGCGAGCATGGAGAACAGCGCTCGCCCGGCAACCTGCGTCGGCACGTCGACGGTCAGCTCGCGTTGGAGCACGCCCGCGGTCGACCACGCGACCGCCGCGAGCGCCACGTAGATCTGGCCACGGCGGCGAACGCGGCGGGCGTCGATCACCGCCGCCGTCGAGATCACCGTCGCAGTCAATCACCCGGCGTGACCGCGCCGCGAGATGACCGGCAAGCCCCCTAGAGCTGGAGCGCAGTGAGGGTTGCCACGCCGACGGCGATCACCCCGATGCCGGCGAGCTGCAGTCGCGCCAGTCGCTCGTGGAAGAGCAGAAAGGCGGCCAGCGCGGCGAGCGCAGCGAACTGTGAGGCCAGCACGGCGCTGACGGCGATCCCGTGCCGGGAGCCGAGCGCGAACAGGGCGAAGCCACCGACTTCGCACAGACCGGAGGCGACGACGAGGGGCGCCGCGGAGCGGGTGATGCGCAGGCTTCGTCTCGCCAGCAGGGGCAGGGTCACTGCCAGTACTCCGAGGAGACGCGCTGGAATGAGCGCCCACACCAGTGGCAGAGACTCACTCACGAGAGCGGTTGCGTAGAGGCTCGCGCCAAAGCAGAGGGCTGCGCCGACGGCGAGCAGCGTTGCGCGCAGAGGGTCGCCGGAGCCGCCACCCGGTCCGACGCCGGCAAGCACGACACCGAGGACGACGACTCCCAGCATTGCTCCTACCGCTACGCCGAGGGTCTCGCCGCCGAGGATCGCCAGCGCTGCGACTACCGCGCCCTCGGTGGAGATGATCGGAGCGACGACCGAGACCTTGCCGATCCGGAGAGCCCCGTAGGCGAGCAGCAGGCCTCCGACGTTCCCGACGCCGGCGAGGGCGAGCCAGCCGAGCTCGCCCGCTCCGAGGTCATCCGGGATGCCGCTCGCCGCTGTCAGAGGAGCAGCGACGACGAAGCCGACAAGCATCACCCAAGCAAGCGCCGACGGCCCTCCGATCAGCTTGGTCGAGCGCGACGCGCAGAGCGTCGTGGCCGCCCAGCACGCTGCGGCGCCCAGCCCTCCTATGACCGCGATCACCGTCTATTCGTATCGCGCCCGCGCGGTCCGGCGTCGCGCCACCGATCGCGGGTCACGAATGGCGTATCTTGCGGCGCTGGGCTACTAGACGCAGGCGGCGCTGGTGACCGTCGCCGCGGGGCCGTTCTTGAAGAAGCTGACGTCGCCGTGTGTCGACCGGATGCAGTACGTGTCGTCGGAGGCGGAGAGCACGCTGACGCCGGGTGAGATGCCCTGGTCGTAGTACGTGCCGAGCGCGGTGACGGTCATCGAGGCGTACGAGGCATGGTCGTGGTAGTAGGCCTCGACCGCCGGTAGCGCTCCGCGCAGGTTGCTCTCCGCGGTTGTCCTGGTCGCCCTTTGCTGGTACCCGAGATACGACGGCACGGCGATCGCAATGAGGATCCCGATGATCGTCAGCGTGACGAGGATCTCGACGAGAGTGAAGCCTGACTCCGTGCGAGCGAGCTCGTGCCGCAGCGCAGCGCGTCGGCCGAGATCGCGCCTCTCCCGTTTCGCTCCCACCGGACGTGTTATCCCCCCGATAGGGGGACGGTGCCACCCTAGATCGAGTGATTGGAGCCCGGCTTCGTACCCGTAGTGAGGGATCTCGGCGTCGGATGAATGTTCAGTCGAGCGCGGGTTGCGCGGCGCAGTCGAGCTGTGCGGAGACCTCGACCGCGAGATCGACGAACATGCCGGCGGTGCACGTCCGCAGGCGGTCGCGGTGCCAGGCGATCGCCACGGTGCGGTGCGGCAACCTCGACTCGATCGGGAGAGCGACGAGCGGCTTGCTTTCGACGTCGGCGGCGAGCCGTGGGACGAGGCCGCAACCGAGCCCGGCGACGACGAAGCCGTGGAGCGTGCCGTTGTCCTCGACGCGGTGCGCAAAGCTCGGTGTGAGCCCGTGGATGGCGAAGGCGTCCTCGAGCTTGGCCTGACCCGAGCCGCGCTTGCAGCTGATGAGCGGCACGCTCGCGACCTCGTCCAGCGTCAGCTCGCGGTCGAGGTCGGCAAAGGGGTGATCCTCGTGCAGGAGCAGTACGTAGGGGTCGTCGAGGAGTGCCGCAGCCTCGAGCGGCCCATCCGGGATGGGCAATTCGGTGAACGCGACGTCCAGCTCGCCCCGCTCGAGGAGCTCCAGCAGCTCGCGGTCGTCGTTCGACTCCGTGAGCGCGAACTCGACCTCGCCAGGCTCGGCACCGAGCTCCTGGAGGATGAGCGGCAGGATCGCGGCCGCGACGCTCTGGTAGGCGCCGACGCGGATCGGGCTGGCGACGTCCTCGTCCGCCAGCGAGTCGAGATCGATGCGCGCGGCGGAGAGGCGGGTCATGATCGTCTCCGCGTGCCCGAGCAGGAGCTCGCCGGCGCGTGTCAGCGTCACCGGTCGTGAGCCCCCGGGGCGGTCGAAGAGCCGATGACCGACGTGACGTTCCAGAGCCGCGATCTGCTGGCTGATCGCCGACTGCGCGTAACCGAGCCTGAGCGCGGCAGCCCCGAACGTTCCCTCCTCGGCGACGGCGCGAAGTGCGGCCAGATGCCGCACCTCGACGCCGAGCCAGCGGTCGTGATCTGTCCTGTCGGCGGGGCTCATGCCGCCCATTGTGGCGGTGAGGGGCATCTCGGTGCCTAGCACGCCCCGTGCGCGCCGCGCCGGGCGTGGTGTCGACGCCGCCCGACCCCCAGGAAGTGAGGCCGGTGCAACCGGCGCGAAGGGCGCTTCGGCAGCCGCCGATGCAACTCCGCCTTCCGCTCGAACTGCTCGAGCCAGTCGCGGTGGACTTCGTGCGCGAAGAACGAGTAGAGGTTCACAGCGCCTCCTTGGTATCTCGTGGGCACTGTCAATGGTCGCGGCGGCGCATGCCGCTACACCACAGCGGATCGCGATACAGGCGATACGCAAGCGCGATCGAGCAGCCGACGGCTACGGAGCGCAGGCTCCGATCCTGCTTGCGCACGACGCCGAGCCGAGCCAGTTGTAGTGATTCAGCCGTCCTGTGCGAGGTCGTCGAGCGCTTCTACCACGGTGTCCGCGATCTCCTGGATCTGGCCGCTGGTCACGATGAGCGGCGGCGAGATGGCCAGGCCTTGGGCGTGGGCACGCAGGAGGACACCGCGGGAACGCGCGGCGCGATAGAGCTTGGTGGCAGCCCCGTGGTCGGCGTCCAGCACGTCGGCTCCGAGCTCGATGGCGGCCATCAGGCCGGTACCGCTACGCACCTCACCGACGAGCGGGTGGTCGGCGAGTGGCGCGAGGACGCGGGCGAGCTCGTCTTCGAGCTCCCGCCCACGGTCGATCAGGTCCTCGCGTTCGAGGATTGCGAGGTTGGCGAGAGCCGCCGCGCAGCCGGCTGCGTGACCGGCGAAGGTCTGGCCGTGGCGGATCATGATGCCGCCGGGCTCCGACCAGAACGGCTCCGCAACGTGCCCGGAGACGAGCACGCCCCCAAGGGGTTGGTAGCCGCTTGTGACGCCTTTCGCGAACGTGACGAGGTCGGGCCGGAGCCCGAAGCGCTCGCAGCCGAACCAGCCGCCGACGCGGCCGAAGCCGACGATCACGGAGTCGATCACGAGCAGGACGCCGTGCTCGGCGCAGATTGCCGCCACCTCCTCCAGGTACCCGGGTTTGGGCGGGTAGACGCCGCCGGCGCCGATCACCGGCTCGCAAAAGAACGCGGCCACGCGGTCGGGGCCGAGACGCTCGATCTCGTCCCGCAGAGCGTGCGCCGAGTCGTGCGGGACCTGCGACGTGCTCGGCACGAGCGGCCCCCAGCCGTCGCGGACAGACTCCATGCCGCCGATCGAGGTGCCGAACGCCATTGTGCCGTGGTAGCCGTTCGTTCGGCCGACGATATGCAGTCGCTCTGGTTGTCCCGTCCTCTGCCAGTAGAGGCGCACCAACTTGGCCGCAGTGTCGATCGCGTCGCCGCCACCGCTCGTGAGGAAGACCTTGGCGTCGTCCATCGGCGCGTGTGACGAGAGCTTTGCCGACAGTTCGAGCGCGGGTGGGTTGGCGACGTCGCCGAAGATCGACCATGTCTCGAGCGTACGGAGCTGCGCCGCGACCGCGTCGGCGATCTCGGCGCGTCCGTGCCCGACGTGGCAATACCAGAGGCTTGCGCACCCGTCGAGGTAGCGCTTGCCGGCGTCGTCCCAGACGTGGACTCCCTCACCGCGGACGAGGACGAACTCACGGCCCTGCACCGCAGCCATGTCCGCGAAGGGATGCCACAGGCTCGGCGCACCCACGGCGCCAGCCTAGAGCCTTGCGATCTCGTCGCCGACTGAAATGGTCCCGTCGGTGAGGATGTCCGCGTTGATACCGGCGCGATGAACGAGGTCCTTCATGATCCCCGGCCTCGTCATCGCCTCCAGGTGCGAGCACGGCTCGCAGAGCTCGACGCCGTAGCACTCGACCTCTCCGACCCGGAACCGCTTGCCGACGAGGTCGTTCAGCCCGGTGCCGCTGACCGTGAGCTGGCGCCGTGTCTCGCCTTGTTGCAGACCCACCTCCTCGACGACCTCACCCTCGACCAGCGTCAGCGCCTGGCCCGGCTTCGCGCCGGCCTCGAAGAAGTACCGGTCACCTTCGAGCCCTTTCCCGGCGACAGCACGAACCGACCCGACGGTCCACAGCTCGGGCGTCTGCGACGCGCCCAGATGAATGGCTTCGACTCGCACGTCTGAATTGTCTCAGGCGCGAGCATCGTCGACCTGACCACCTGCGACGTGACGTACGTCGCTGACGACATCGCGATCCCGATGGGGCCGTTCTTCGGGACGATGTGTGTCTGCCCTACCGGGCTGCGTAGTGTTGCCGCCCGTTCTCGAACCGCCGTTGACCTCCGGCGTGCGACGCTACGCGACGGATGCTTCGTCGGGTGCCTCGACGGCCCCCGCCTCGGCGGGGCCCTCGGCAGTTGCCTCGGCGGGTGCTTCGGCCAGGCCCTCGAGGGGTAGACCCGTCTCTGGGTCCAGGATGGGTGCGACACCGCCCATCGCCTTGAGCTCGGCGGCCGCCCGCTTTCGCTCTTCTTTCTTCTCCTGCTTGCGGACACGGCGTTCTCTCACGGATTGCTCTCGCTTCATCTTTGCCATCGTGGTCTGCCGCTTGGAGCTCATCGATCTCCTCTCGTTGCTGTCGTGGTGATGCCGAGCATCAGGCGTCGGCGGCGCCGATGACGCCGCCGCACGAGGCACACCGCGTTGCGATGTGCCAGCGACCTCCGCTTGTGCTCGGGTAGTGGCGCCATTTGCAATGCTCGCAGTCGATCCACGGTGTGGGAATGACCCGCTTCGTGGTCGTTCCGGGCTGCGTGACGCTGTACGTGCCGAGAC
This sequence comes from uncultured Actinomycetes bacterium, assembly GCA_963724995.1. Taxonomy (GTDB): domain Bacteria; phylum Actinomycetota; class Thermoleophilia; order Gaiellales; family Gaiellaceae; genus Gaiella. Next base: position 226,365 of record CAVRXC010000005.1, on the reverse strand, counting down.
GCGTCGGCCGGTCCGGGCTCTCGCTGTGCGGCCCGCTCGGCGTCATGTGCCGTACCCGCTCACGCCAGGCTCGAGCGCCGAGCGAGGGGCTCGTTCGACGCGACACGGTCGACGGCCGGCCGTTGGGACATCCATGCTCGCGCCCCCTGACCTTCGGACAAGAAATGCAGCCGCTCGTCGATGCTCGACGACCCGACCCTGGTCGACCGAGGGCGCGAATGATGCCTCGCGCCTAGTCTCAGCTGCTACAAAGGGTAGCAGGGGCCCGGGCTGACCGCTCTCGTGTGCCCGGCACGCCACCGGCCCGTTCCCGGCCCGGTCGTGGGCGAGACGTCGGCTCCGTTCTGCGCGCGGCGAAGCTCCGACGCAAATGCGCGTGTCCGTCCGCCGGGGCTAATCGCTCCACCAGCCTTGCACGATCTCGGCGTCGCGAGGGTCGTCGCCGGCGCCGAAAGCGAGGTACTCGACGCCGTCCGCGCCCGCCTCGACGGCCCGCATCGTGTTCTTGTCGAATCTGATCGCGTCCCACTCTGCGACCTCCACGATCTCCTCATCGACCTTGATCCGCGCCGAGCCGCGCAGTACCACGTAGACCTCCTCTTGCCCTTCATGCTTGTGGCCGAACGGAATGCGGAAGCCGGGCGCGAGCGTCATCAGGCTCAGACCGAGCGTCTCGCCGCCGAGCGCCGTACGTGCGAAGCGGGCCTCGAGCTCGTCCGGCATGCCGAACTTCGGCGCCTGATTCTCCACTTCTTCCCTGAGGTTCTTCTTCGTATAGCCACCCATGCCGTGACTATGACCCTTGACCGGGGTTCCGGAAACCCTCGGTCGTGCCCGCCGGCGCGCACCTGTCCGCGAGAGCTCTTGGATCACACATATCCCTTTCGCCCCAGCCACCGAAGGGCGATGTAGCCCCAGATCGGTGGCAGATACGACGTGCAGAGGCGTTGAGTGATCGCGATGGCGAACGCGGTCGACTCATCCACACCCATTGCGATCAGACCAGCCGTCAGGGCTGCTTCGGCTGCGCCGATCCCTCCGGGCACCGGCACGAGGCCCGAGAGGACCGCGGCAGACGTATTGACGAATATGAGCTGCCCGAGGTTGAGGTGGACGCCGTAGGCGAGACAGCTCGCACCGAGCGCCAGTGCATAGGTGACCTCAGCCGCAATGCCACCTCCGAACACCTCGAGTCGCTTCCGCCGAACGCGAGCGACACTCCAAAGGCCATGAAGCGAGTCGCGCACGCCTGGGAGCACGCGACGGCGGATTCTCGGCACTGCCAGGACGAGCACTGAGCTGACCACCAACGCCACCGCAATCGCGATCAGGAGACGGCGGTCGGGTCCCGCGCCTTTGAACTGGCTCGTGTCGAGGTCGACCCCGACGAACGGAATGACGAGAAGGAAGAGCGCGATTTGGATGACGTTGTTCGAAACGTCGTCGATCGCTCCTCCGGCGATTGCCTCGGCGCGCGGCGCCCCCATTCTCTGCAGGCAGCGCAGGTTGGTAGCGATGCGGCCCGCCGAGCTCGGCACGGCGAGGTTGATGAACTTCAAGGCCGACTGAAGCACGATGCAGGGCAGGAGGGGAAGGGGTGTCGCAACTCCGCCTCGCACCGAGATGCCAGACGGGATGAACGTGCTCTGCGCGAGCACCAATGCGACGACGACCCAGGCGAGCTCCGCGACGCGTAGTTCGTCCGCGATCGTCGCGAAGCCGATGTCCGCCAGCTGGCTGATCAAGAGGTACGCGGCGAGCACGAGGGCGGCCATGAGCACGATGTCCTTGGGACGAATCCGCCGGAGCGGAACAACCTCTGGGGGCTCCGTCCCTGCTACTCGCGCTGCTGCCGACCGCAACTCGTCGACGCTGACGTCGTGTCCGCTGGCGAGGTCTCGCAAGTGCGGCGTGAGTGCGGCGCGCTGCAGATACGGGAGTACCCGCGCGATCGAGTCCTCCCAACCGGCCGCGACAGCGCTTTGCAATCGCGCGCTCAGCCCCGACGAGGACCGTGCACGCGACCAGAAGCTCGGCGACGTCGATGTCGAGCATCGCGGAAGGGGCACCGAGCGTCGCGGCGGAGAACTCGACGAGCATCGGCCCGTCTTCGGTCACGACGACGTTGCTGGCGTTGAGCCTGCCGTGTGAGATGCCTGCCGCATGTAGCCGGGCGACCTGCAGCCAGAGCTCCTCGAGCGTGACGTCACTCACCTCCTCGGCGGTTGCTCGCTTCGAGCGACGCACGCTCAGCCTCGTGCGTTACGAGGATCGCGTCCTTCTCGGGGCCAAGTCCAACCGCGACGACCACGGGAACTCGTACGCCGGACTGAGCCGCCATCAGTGTCGCAACAGCCTCGTGCTCGACCTGCTCGAGGCGACCCACGGGAGCGCTTCGGGGCGGATCGCGGTATGCGAGCAGCTGCCAGTGTCGCGCCAGCCGTTGCGTGTCCTGAGCGTCTCGACCGAGCACGCGAACCTTGATCGGCCGTCCGCCAGCCGACTCGCCGTAATACTCGGCGCGGCCGATCCGCTGGTGCTCGGCGACCCTCAGGCTGTCCACCTCGACCCCGAGTGACGCCAACGCGTCGTGCACTCGACTCACGGCGGGAACTCCGGCAGCCGAGCCGAGCGCCAGTCGAACGAGCGCACCCGCGCCAAGGCCGAGAGCGAAGGCTCCGAGAACCTCAGATGGCAGGCCCGTGCCGAGGACGACGGCTCCGAGCCCAGCAGCGGCGACGAGGACGGTGAAGACCATCCGGGCAGGCCGCACGAGCTCCGAGCTCGAGATCGCGAAGATCGCCACCGCGAAAGCGAGCCGAAACTCGGGGAAGCCCCAGTTCGAGAAGACGTGCGGCTCGGCCACGGTCCACTCGCTGTCGACGATGCGCCCGAGCAAGGCGCCAATGAGGAGCACCACGGCGAGTCCGACGACGAGGTCGCGGACGAGGATCCAACGCCGGCGGAACAGGGCGTCGCCGGTGATCAGCAGCGCGAACGTGAGCGTGAGAACGAAAGCGGCTCGCCAGACGTTCGGCCCCCAGCCGAAGACAGTGGCGAGCGCCCGTGCAATGTCAGCATCGACCTCAGGGGCCAGGCGCGCGACGGTCGCGAACAATCCGGTTCCGGCCGAGGCGATGACAAGAAATGCCGCATCGATGGTCCGCCGATTTCGCCTCCCAGGCTCGGCGGCCGTCAGGAGGGCGAGATTCCAGGAGCGATTGACCCTTCGAGGTGACGTTCCCTCCGCATCCGGCTCCGCCATCGAGACGAAAGCTTCTCGGATCTCACGACGCGGTGTCCACCTCGGCGATACTCAGCCACGCGTGGAAGTCCCGGTTCAGTACTTCCAATCTGTCATCGCGATCGAGCTCGCTGTTGCGGGTGCGTTGCTGTGGCAGGTTCGCTTCTTCGAGTCGAGTGCAACCGCACGTGAGCAAGAGCACCTGCCCGACCCGCGTCTGCGGCTGGCGCTCGCCCTGGTGTTGGGAGCGACAGTGTTCGGCTCGTTATGGGGGATGGCAAACGAGGGAGAAACGCTCGCTGCGATCGGCGTCACAGTCGGGCTGGCGGTGTCGGTCCTCCCGATCTTGCTTCGTGTCCTGCCGCCGCTTGTCAGGGACGCAACGACGCAGGACCGCGATCCACACTACGCCGTGACCGTTATCGGTCTCCTGCTGTACGTCGCGTTGGTCGTAGGCGTGGTCGCACTGCTCGGCTTCGAGTAGTCAGCTCGCGGCTGAGTTTCCGCTCGCATCTGAGTCGGCGCACGTTACGATCCGGCCGTGGATCCGGCGACGAGATAGCGGTTCAGACGCGGCGACCGCCGCGCGTGACTGGCGCAGGCGCCGAGGCGGCTTTCGAGGCTGCCTCGGGCGCTGCGTGCCACCGCTACGACGTGGAGGTACACGGAATGACTCGTCAGAACCTGTTCTCCGACGCATGGGACGGAGAGAGCGAAGAAGCCGGGACTCGGCATCGAATCTTCTGGCGGCCCGACGACGCCAGGATGGGAGCAACGCTGTACGAACTGGCCCCCGAAGCGCCTGAGATGCGGATGCACATGCACTTCGGAGCCGAAGAGATGTTCTTCGTCCTGAGCGGTCGTCCCGTCTTTCGGAGCCAATATGGCGAAGAGGAGATGGCTCCGGGCGACGTCGTCTTCTGCCCCGAGGGACGTGCCGGGCTACACACGTTCAGCAACCCCACCGACGAACCAGCTCAGATCCTCGCGGTCAGTGCCGGGAGCTTCCCGGACGTCGTCGCCTACCCCGAACACGGATATGCATGGGTGGCGACTCGCGATCCCGATCCCGAGCTACTCGCGAGAGGCGGCGACCCTGGCATCATCGCTCGCTTCGAGATCCCGATCGAATAGACCGTTCGGCCGTATGCCGGCCGTCGCTCGACACGACGAAAGAGGCCGCGAGAGCGGCCTCTTCGCCTGGGAACATTCCTGAACCCTTGGGCACGGGAGATTCCTGTCTCCGGGCGCAGACGACTCACTCGGCAGCGGCCGCACGTGCGCTCTGCCAGCCGCGTCCGCTAGCCGACTAGCTCGCTGAACGCCGGCTCGTCCCGGATCGGGTCGAGGTCGGTGTCCTCCTTCGCGAGGTCACGGAGGCTCGGCCGCCGCTCGAAGGCGACCCGAAGGTGACCGATCGCGTCCTCCTTGCGGCCGGCGAGTGCCTCGCAGCAGGCGAGGTTGTAGAGCGGCGTCGCGTACCCACTCGCCTCGAGAGTCTTGCGGGCGCGGTCGATCACCGCGTCGTACTCGCCGGCCTCGTACGCGGGATGGAACTCCGCCCAGACCTCCCAGCCGCCGACCTCGTACGGCTGCCCGACCTTGCTGCCGATCGCAAGCACCGTCGTCCCCGCCTCCTCCGCAAAGGCGGTCCGGTTTCCCTTCGGCCGGACGAACACGAGCGTGCCCTCGGGCGCGTCCACGGTGTCGCCGTCGATCTCGAACCGCGCGCGGCCGCGGAGGACGACGTAGAGCTCCTCGCTGCCCTCGTCCTCCTGGTGCTCGGGCATGAGCCGATCGCCCTCGTTGGCGGCCGTCCACCCATTCGTCCCGAACGCGGTGATCCCGAGGTGATGGCGCACAGGCCGCATGTGCGTGTCCTGGCGGTAGGCGATGTCCTGCAGTTCGTCGATCGTCGCAACCCGATAGCTCACAGCAGCCCCACCTCCTTTCCGACCTTATCGAACGCGGCCAGCGCCTGGCGCAGGCGAGCAGCAGCCGTGCCTTCGACGGCCGAGCGATTCCGATCACTCCTCCTGGTGGTCGCGAGGACATGTCGCGAGCGCCACGTGGCCGCATTTGGATCCTGGCGAATTGGTCGTATAGCGTCGTCTTGTGGCCGCTTTGAACGCGATCGGCATCGCGGTCTCGGATCTGCGCCGCTCGATGCTCTTCTATGGGCTGCTCGGGGCCGAGTTCCCAGAGGATCCAGCGGCCGGTCACGTCGAAGCGACGATGCCGAACGGCACGCGGCTGATGTTCGACACGGAGGAGGTCATACGCAGCTTCATGCCGGGCTGGACGCGCACCAACGGGAACCAGGTGTCGATCGCGTTCGAATGCGCGGGTCCCGCCGAAGTCGACGAGGTGTATGCGCGCGTCGTCGCGGCGGGCTTCGAAGGCGAGAAGGAGCCGTGGGATGCGGATTGGGGCCAGCGGTACGCGCTGCTCGGCGACCCCGACGGCGTGCGGGTCAACCTGTACGCGCGGCTCGCCTGAACGAGAGCCAAATCACCTCGATCGCACGCTGGGGAACGCGGGAGGCTACGGGTCTGGTGGAGACCGGGCCTCGGCGACGTCCGTCCCAATGCCTTGCGGATCTATGTACATTGTGGTTCTATGCGTAGTACCTCGAGCCGTGGAGGCGCGGGTATGCACATCGACAAGGACCTGGTGGCAGCGTCAGCGACGCCGCTCGTGCTCGCGATTCTGGCGGAGGGCGAAAGCTACGGCTACGCCATCCTGAAGCGGGTGCGTGCACTCTCCGGCGGCGAGCTCGAGTGGACCGACGGGATGCTCTATCCGCTGCTCCATCGCCTCCGTCGGTTCGGGTACGTGACGACGGAGTGGCGAACGCCCCCGGAAGGTCGGCGCCGCCAGTACTACATGCTCACCGACGACGGACGAGCAGCACTCGCTGACCAGCAACGGCAGTGGCTGGCGGTCACACGCGCGCTGAATGACGTGTGGCCGGGCTCCAGTGGGCTGCTGACGGCACTCGGCGAGGCGTGACGCATGGAGAGCGTCGAGTCGCAAATCGCAGAGTGGCGGGCCTATGTCTCGAGCGCCGCGGGCATCAACGGCCACGACGTCGACGAGCTGGAGGATCATCTTCGCCACCAGATGGCCGAGCTGAGCGCGGCCGGCCTCACGGCCGACGAGGGGTTCCTGATCGCCGTGAAACGGCTGGGGGACGTCGACGGCCTGTCCCGGGAGTTCGCGCGCGAGCACAGCGGCCGACTCTGGAAGCAGCTCCTCGCCGGAGGCGACGAAGAGCCGGCGCGCCGGCCCACCGGCTGGTTCGAGGCGCTCGCATTCGCAGCGGCTGCGGCCGTCGTGATCCAGGTCGCACGCCTTGCCGCTGAGGCCCCCGATGAAGAGCCCACCTGGCTGGTGCGGAACGTCAGTCTGTTCGTGCTGCCGTTCCTCGCGGGATACTTCGCCCGCCGACGGCAGCTCGACGCGCGCCGCTGGGTCATCGCGGCGTCGCCGTTCGTGGTCGCCGCGCTCGTGGTCAATCTCTACCCGTACGGTACGGACTCGACCACCGAGGTCTTCGCCGCGGACCTCTCGGACACCGAGATGCTCGTTGCGCTCCATCTGCCCGTCGTGCTGTGGTTCGCCGTCGCCTACCCGTACATGGGCGGCACGATCCGGTCGCACGAGCGTCGCATGGACTTCGTCCGCTTCACGGGCGAATGGTTCATCTACTACGTGCTGATCGCACTCGGGGGTGGCGTGCTCATGGGTCTGACCGCTGCGATCCTCGAGCCCACGGGGGTCGACGTCGATCGGGTCGCCGAGTGGGTGCTGCCCTCGGGAGCCGCGGGTGCCGTGATCGTGGCCGCGTGGCTCGTCGAGTCGAAGCAGCGGGTCGTGGAGAACATGGCGCCGGTGCTCACGATGCTCTTCACGCCGCTGTTCGCGGTGATGTTGGCCGGCGCTGCGGTCGTCTACGCGGTGACCGGGCTCGGCGGCGTGTTCGATCGCGAGCTCCTCGGCGTCTTCGACGCCCTGCTGCTGGTCGTGCTGGGGCTCGTCCTGTACGGCATGTCCGCTCAGGATCCGTCCACGTCGCCGGACTGGACGGACCGCATCCAGTTGGTGGCCGTCGTCAGCGCCCTCGTTCTCGACGTGATGGTGCTCGGCGCGATGATCGCTCGGGTCGGCGACGTCGGGTTCACCCCGAACCGAACGGCAGCGCTCGGCCTCAATCTCGTCCTCCTCGTGAACCTGGCGGGTGCGGCCTGGCTCTCCGTCCGATTCCTCATGCGACGCAGCAGGCTCCAGCGGCTCGAACGCTGGCAGACCACCTACCTACCCGTGTTCGCCCTGTGGGCCGCCACTGTCGTGGTCGTCCTCCCACCACTGTTCGGGTTCAGCTGACCGCGTCCGCCTTGACCACGCAAACCGAACGGCTCCAGGTGAGACCGGAACGATGAGGGGCCGCAGCGCGGCCCCTCACTCGATCCTCCCGGGACAGCTCCCTACGAGCAGCCGGTGTTGGTGCCGCAGTCGCGGCACGTGTAGCACGAGCCCGTTCGCACCATGCGGCCGCCACAGCGGGAGCACTCGACCGCGTCCTCCCACTGGTTGAACAGCGCCGTCTGGCCGGCGGGCGCCGACTCACCGGGTGTCGCTGACGGCTCACCCGCCGCGTACGCCGCGGCGAGTCGCGCCTTCACCTCGGGCGTCAGGATCCCGACCTCCTCCTGCTGCTCGGCGGTCAGGAACTTCTTGCCGAACCAGCGGAAGATGTAGTCGACGATCGACTTCGCAGTGCGGATGTCCGCGTCGTTCGTCAGCCCGGACGGCTCGAAGCGCATGTGGCTGAGCTTCGAGACGTACACCTCGGGTGGCACCCCGTACTGGAGGCCCATCGAGACGCTGATCATCAGCGAGTTCATCAACCCCTGCAGGGTCGTTCCGTCCTTCGCGATGTCGACGAAGATGTCGCCGGGCGTCCCATCCTCGAACAGGCCCACGTGGATGTAACCCTCGTAGTCGCCGACACGGAACTTGCGCCCGATCTCGGTTCGGTCCTCCGGCACGCGGCGGCGCTGCGGCAGCGCGGTCACCCCCGGCGGGAGCAGCGTCGGCGTCACGCCAACGGCGTTCTCCTTGCCGGACAGCGGCTGAGCCACCTTGCAGTTGTCGCGGTAGATGGCGATCGCCTTCACGCCCAGCTGCCACGCCTCTGTCAGCAGCTGTCCGACCTCGTCGACCGTTGTCTGCTCGGGCAGGTTGACCGTCTTCGAGATCGCACCCGAGATGAACGGCTGCACCGCGCCCATCATCTTCACGTGCCCCATGTAGTGGATGGCGCGCTCGCCGATCGCACAGTCGAACACCGGGTAGTGATCGGTCTTCAGATGCGGCGCGCCCACCACGGTGTTGCGCTCGTCGATGAACGCGACGACCTCCTCCGTCTCGCGCGGCGCGTAGCCGAGCTCCGACAGCGCCATCGGCACCGTCTTGTTGACGATCGTGATCTCGCCGCCGCCGACGAGCTTCTTCGACTTCACCAGCGAGAAGTCGGGCTCCACGCCGGTCGTGTCGCAGTCCATCATGAAGCTGATCGTCCCCGTCGGTGCGAGCACCGTCGCCTGCGCGTTGCGGAAACCGGCCACCTCGCCAAGATCCAGCGCCTCGTCCCACGCGCGTCGCGCCGCCTTGAGGAGATCGTCGGGCACCGAGTCGGAGTGGTTGATGTTCCCCACCGCGGCACGATGCTTCGCGATCACGCCGATCATCGCTGCAGCGTTCGGCTGATAGCCGGCGAACGACCCCATGCGCTTGGCCACCTCGGCGGACTTGCGGTAGCCGCGGCCCGTCATCAACGCCGTGATCGCCGCGGCGTAAGCGCGCCCCTCGTCCGAGTCGTACGGCAGGCCACGAGCCATGAGGAGCGCCCCCAGGTTCGCGTAGCCGAGCCCGAGCTGCCGGTAGGCCTTGGCGTTGCGCTCGATCTCGGGTGTCGGGTAGGACGAGTAGCCGACGGCGATCTCCTGTGCGAGGAAGACCACGTCGACCGCATGCTCGAAGGCGTCGACGTCGAGCTCGCCGTCCTCCTTGCGGAACTTCATCAGGTTGAGCGAGGCGAGATTGCACGCCGAGTCGTCGATCGACATGTACTCACTGCACGGGTTCGAGGCGTTGATGCGGCCCGTGTTCGGCAACGTGTGCCAGGAGTTGATCGTGGTGTCGTACTGGACGCCCGGGTCGGCGCACTCCCACGACGCAGCCGCGATGTCGCGCAGCAGCTTCCGCGCCTCGACCGTCTCGATCACCGAGCCGTCCGTGCGGGCGGTGAGGTTCCATTCCTTGCCCTCGACGACCGCCTCCATGAACGTGTCCGTGACGCGCACCGAGTTGTTTGCGTTCTGGTACTGGATCGACGCCCAGTCGGCCGAGTCGAGGGTCATGTCGTACCCCGCCGCCTCGAGCACGCGCGCCTTGCGCTCCTCGCGCGCCTTGCACCAGATGAACTCGTCGACATCCGGATGGTCGATGTCGAGCACGACCATCTTCGCCGCGCGCCGCGTCTTGCCACCCGACTTGATCGTCCCCGCCGAGGCGTCCGCGCCGCGCATGAACGACACCGGGCCGGACGCGTACCCGCCCTTCGTCAGCTGCTCCTTCGACGAGCGCAGCTTCGAGAGGTTGAGACCCGAGCCGGAGCCGCCACGGAAGATGATCCCCTCGCGCCTGATCCAGTCGAGGATCGACTCCATCGAGTCCTCGATCGAGAGGATGAAGCACGCCGAGCACTGCGGCTTCTCCTCGAAGCCCACGTTGAACCAGACGGGCGAGTTGAAGGCGGCGTACTGGTTGACCAGGATCGCCTTCAACTCCGCCTCGAACGTTTCGGCCTCTTCATCGGTTGCGAAGTAGCCGCCGGTGCGTCCCCAGCCGCCGATCGTGTCGACGACGCGGCCGACCATCTGCTTCACGGAGCGCTCGCGGTCGGGGGAGGTCATGCGGCCGCGGAAGTACTTCTGCGCGACGATGTTCGTCGCCGTCTGCGACCAGAACTTGGGGAACTCGACGTTTCGCTGCTCGAAGGCCGGGCCGGCCTTGCCCGGGATCAGCGCGTCACGGAGCTCCCATTCGATCTCCTCGAACGGGTCGCGGCCGGGGATGGTGAAGAAGCGGCGCGGCGCAACGCTCGCCCCCTCGTCCACGACCGTGTTGACGTACTCCTCCGGTGTGACGGGTGCCTGCGCCTGCTTCGCCGATGCCATGACCTTGCCTCCCAGCGTCCGAGTCCTGTGTGTCCCTCAGGCGCGCCATGCGCGAACCTGCGAGCGGACCGGGCATGGTAGGACGCGGATCGGACGGAACCCGCACCCAGAAAAAACCCCTGCAAATCCTGGAAAAGCGCCCGGTACCGCCAAGTGTACCGTGCCGGGTGCCTACGCCGACGGCGGGTCCCCGCCCTCACGACGCACGGCAGCCCGCCGCGTGAAGTACCCGGCAGCGCCGAGCACCAGCAGCAGCGTGGCGATGACGGCGAGCACGATCAGCGGGATGGGAACCGCCGACGGCCCGGAGGTGTCGACCGGGCTCGCGCCGGGGTCACCGGTGCCGCCGCCGGGGTCGCCCGTGCCACCGCTCGTGCCGCCGCCCGGGTCACCGGTGCCGCCGCCTGGGTCGCCCGAGTTGCCGCCCGAGCCGCTGTCGCCCGGGTCGGGCTTGCCCTGCTGGGCGTAGGCGAGCGCGCGGAGGATGTCGTCGCGGGCGCTCGAGTAATCCCGGACATCGACGGGCAGGATCTTGATCGCCTCGCGATAGCAGTGCTGCGGGTAGATCTTGTCGACGCGGCCGTTGTCGTACCAGTCCGCGATCACCTCCTTCGCGCACTTGGCCGTCGACACGGCGCCCGCGGGTGGTGCGGCCGCGAGGAGGACTGCAACGAGGGCCGCGGCAAACGCCGCTATGGCCAACGCGGAATGACGGAGGAAGGGACGGGATCCAGTGGGCACGGGTGGCAGAGGGGCTACAACCGCAGTCCTGAAAGCCCCCGGTGAGTCAGCGGTAGAGAAAGGGTAAACGATGTCTGGGACACGAGTGGGGACTACTCACCCGTGGAGTTGGCCGAACAGGCCAGTGTCCCTGCTAGCGTCGGCGCGATGGTTGCGTCGCACGCGAGCGCCGTGGCATGGTCCTGGGCGGCGTGGACGCTGGTGGCGGCCGTCGCCGGTCTCCTCTTCGCCGCCGTGTTCTTCGGGGGTGGCTCCGCCGATCGCTCGCTGCCGACGCTCGGCAGCCTCGCGGTGCTCACCGCTGCTGCCGCCGTCGGCGCGGCCGCCTTCGGCGAGCTCGCACTCCCGAGACTGGATCGCGCCGGCAGCGTCGCAATGCTCGCGGCTGTCGGGCTCCTGACCTGGGTGGGCGTGTCGATCGTCTGGTCGATCGCCGGCGATCGCTCCTGGTCTGCGCTCGCCAAGGGACTCGTCTACCTGGCGTTCCTCCTCCTGGGCCTCGCTCTTGCTGCATCGCTTCGAGGGGCGGCGGTGCGGGCGGCCGCGGTGCTGCTGGCGCTCGTCCTGGCGGCGGCGCTCGCATGGGCGCTGCTCGGGAGAGCGGTGCCCGGCCTGTTCCCGGACGGCGGTCGCATCGCCCGACTGCGCGAGCCGGTCGGCTACTGGAACGCGCTCGCATTGCTCGCCGGCACGGCTGTGCCGCTGGGCCTGTGGCTCGTCACCGCTTACCCTCGACGTGCGATCAGAGCTGCCGGCGGGCTTCTCGTCTACGGCGCCGTGGTCGTCCTGATGCTCACGCAGTCGCGCGCCGGGCTGCTCGCCCTCGTGGTGGGCGTCGTGACGTGGCTCCTGCTCTCCCGTGCCCGCCTTCGGGGCGGCCTGCTTGGGCTCGCGGCTGCCGTGCCTGCCCTGGCGGTCGCGGGCTGGGCGTTCACGCGCCCTGCGCTGGTCGAGGACGGCGCGCTCCGGGTCGACCGCGCCGACGACGGGGCCGTGTTCGCCGTCCTTGCCCTCGTCGGTGCCGTGGTCGTGGTCGGCCTCGTTCTCGGGCTCCCCGCGGAGCGCCTCGTGACACGCGACCGGCGTCGTGTGGTCGGCTCGCTCGTGGCCGCGGCTGTCGTCCTGGTCGCGTGCGGGCTGATCGCATTGGTGGCGGCGGTCGGGAATCCCGTCTCGTGGGCCGCGGATCAGGTCTCCAGCGGGGAGTGTGTGAACGACCCCGGCCGGATCACCGATCTGTGCGCCAACAACCGGCCGGCCTGGTGGAGGGATGCGGTGCAGGTCTTCCGCGATCACCCGCTCGGCGGCAGTGGCGCGCTGACGTACGAGATCGCCCGCAAGCGCGTGCGCGACGACGGTACACCCGTGCTCGAGCCGCACAGTGTGCCGCTGCAGCTGCTCGCCGACCTCGGCGTCGTCGGTCTCGCGCTCGGGGCGGTGTTCGTCGGCGCGGTGGCGGTGGGCATCCGCCGGGGTCTAGGACGCCTGGACGGGTCGGAGCGGGAGGCGGCCGCTGCGCTCGTCTGCCTGCCGGTCATCTACGCAGTTCACGCGCTCGTGGACTACGACCTCGACTTCCTCGCAGTGACCGCTCCGACGCTGGTTGCCGCCGGGACGTTGCTGGGGGTCGACCGCCCGCCCGCACGATCCGGCGCGCCGCTGCTCACTGCTTCCGCGGCAGCCGTCGCAGCGATCGCGGTGCTCGTGGTGCTCGTCACGCCGTCGCTGGCCCAACGCTACGTCGACCGCTCCACGCGAGCGCTCGACGAAGGGCGCCTCACCGCTGCGGCACACGCCGCCCACCGCGCCCGGTCGCTGGATCCGCTCTCACTGGACGCCGTGAACGCAGCAGCAGCGGCCGCCGACCGTGCAGGCGATACCGGCCGGGCACGTGCCCTCTATCAGCTTGCCACGGAGATGCAGCCCGAGAACCCCGAGGCCTGGATCACGCTCGGGCTCTACGAGCTCGCCGCCCGCGGCGATATGTGCGCCGCCTACTACGCCTTCAATGCCGCCTACACGCTCGACCCGAACGGTCGGCAATGGGTGCCCGGCGGGCCCCTCGACCGCACGCGCGAAGCGGTCGACGCAGGGGCGTGCGAGCGGTAGGCGCGTGATGCAAAGCGGTGCCAGGCACCGAACTACGCACCCAGAATGACGACTGCGTGCGCGCCGTGCAGCTGGCCAGGTCGCATGCCGTCGAGCGGCGAGACGAGCCGGATGCCGAGGTCGCGGGCGAGGCGCTTGCCCTCGGCCGCGAAGCCGGGGCGGTACATGACGAGAGAGCTCGGATAGTCGTGGCTGGGGGCGTTGCCGACGACGCTGATCCGGTAACCGCGGCCTTCGATCCGGCTCGACGTGGCCGCGGCGGCGCCCTGTCGGCCGTTGCCGTTGAGCACGACGACCGAGACCTTGCGGCGGGGGAGGTCGGCCACCATCGGAGCCTTGGCGGGCGCGTGCGACGCACTCACAGTCCTGGGCGGCTTGGCGACGACGGTCTTCGGTGCGCGAGCAGGACCGGAGAGGAGAGAGCCGCCGGCCACCACGAGCAGGACGACGAGCTCGGCCGTGGCGACAGCGGCTGCGACGAGCGCTGCGGTGCGCCACGGGAAGGGAAGCGGCTGCTGCGCTGAGGTGGCCGGGAAGTCCACGGCGAGCAGTTTCGCCCGCGGGCCGCTCAGTCCTTCCCGTGCATCGACGCCCAGGTCGAGCGGAGTCCCCGAGCAAGATCGATCTTCGGCCGCCAGCCGAGCTCGCTCTTGGCGCGGGACACGTCGAGCACGCTACGGCGGGCATCGCCGAGCCGCGGTGCGTCGTGAATCGGTGGCGCGTCGATCCCGGACACCTCCCGGCAGAGCTCGTGAAGCCGGTTGACGGTCGTCTCGACACCCGTGCCGACGTTGAAGATGCCGCCGTCGCGCTCCGCCGCGGCGAGCAGCGCTCGGACGACGTCGTCGACGTGGACGTAGTCGCGCGTCTGCTCGCCGTCACCGAACACGAGCGTCTCCTCGCCGGCCTGGAGCCGCTCGAGGAAGATCGCGATCACGCCGCCCTCGAGCGCCGCCGACTGCCGCGGCCCGTACACGTTCGCGAAGCGCAGCACCACCGAGCGCAGGCCGTGGACGCGGCGCCAGCCCTCGGTGTACGCCTCGGCCGAGAGCTTCGCCATCCCGTACGGCGACACGGGCCGCAGCGGCGCGCCCTCCGCCGCCGGCGCGTCGACGTCGCCGTAGATCGCCCCGCCTGTCGACGAGAACACGACCGCCGCTCCGGCAGCGCGCGCCGCCTCGAGCACGTTGACGGTGCCGAGCACGTTCACCTCGGCGTCGAACACGGGGCGCTCCACCGACGTGCCGACGTCGGCCTGTGCGGCGAGGTGAAAGACGACCTCCGCGTCGAACAGGAACGGCTCGCGGATGTCGTGCTCGACGAGCTGCGCCTTGGGGTTGACGTAGTCGCGGTCACCCGTCGAGAGGTCGTCCAGGACGGTGACCTCGTCCCCACGGGCGACGAGCGCGTCGACGAGGTTCGAGCCGATGAATCCTGCCCCCCCGGTGACGACCGCCCGCACAGCCGTCAATCCCCTTCCAGCCGCAGGTCGAAGCCGGCGGGGGCATGCACGTTGACGAAGCGCGCGACGGTTGCGCTGCGGTTGGCGAACGAATGCGGGACGCCCGGCGGCACGAGGACGAACGTCCCGGGGCCGGCGACGACCTCTCCGTCGTCGAGGATGAACGTCAGCTCGCCCTCGAGGATGTAGAAGGAATCGTCCTCGCTCGCATGTTCGTGCAGCGGCGGCCCGTCGCGATGCGGTTGGAACGTCGTCACCGCGAAGTTGAAGCGAGGAGTGTCGGCGCTTCGCGCCAGGAACTCGACGTTGCCGACGTGATGGCCTTCGCCCGGTGGGACGACAACGGCGCGCTTCGACCCCATCGCGCCGATGCTAGTCAAGGCCGAGTGGCATCGCATCATCTAGCTTCCAGGTCGTGTTCCTCACCCTCGAGGGGATCGATGGCAGCGGCAAGACGACGCAGGCTCGGCTCCTCGCCGAGCGGCTGCGGGCCGACGACGCCGATGTCGTCCTTACCCGTGAGCCAGGCGGAACGGCGCTCGGCGAGGCCGTGCGTGACCTGCTGCTGCACGGGGGGGACGTGTCTCCGTGGGCGGAGGCGGCGTTGTACGCGGCGTCGCGTGCCCAGCACGTCGACGAGGTGATCCGTCCTGCGCTCGACCGCGGCGCGGTCGTGGTGTCCGATCGCTACCTCGACTCGTCCGCCGTGTACCAGGGCGTCGGCCGCGGTCTCGGACTGGAGCGCGTGCTCGAGCTCAACCTGGTGGCCGTGGGCGGGCTCCTGCCGGACCACACGTTCCTGCTGCGGCTCGAGCCCGCCGACGCGCTCGCCCGCATGGGTCCGAGCCGCGATCGCATCGAGCGTGAGGGCGAGGCCTTCCTCGCGCTCGTGCACGATGCGTACGACGCGCTCGCGGCCCGCTATCCCGACCGCTTCGTCGTCGTGGACGCGTCGCGCGACCCCGCCGAGATCGCGAAGGAGATCCATGGAGCCGTTCGCGGCGGTTCCTGAGCAAGCGGAGGCAAAGCGCCTCCTGTCTGCGGCGCTCGCCGACGGCCCGGCGCACGCGTATCTCCTGCACGGGCCGCGGGGTGTGGGAAAGACGACAGCGGCGCTCGCATTCGCCGGCGAGCTGCTCGAAGACGAGCGCCGGGTCGTCGCGAGGACGCATCCCGACCTCGTGGTGGTCGAGGCGCTCGGCGAGATGATCCGTATCGACCGGATCCGCGCGCTTCACCACGACCTCCACATGCGACCCTTCGAAGGGTCGCGGCGGGTGTACGTCGTGCTCGACGCGCACCTCCTCAACGAGGATGCCGCGGACGCGCTGCTGAAAGACCTCGAGGAGCCTCCCGGATACGCAACCATGGTGCTCGTTGCGGACGAGCTCGGCCCGCTGCCCGAGACGATCCGCTCCCGCTGCCAGCTCGTGCCGTTCCGACGGCTCTCCGATCGTGCCGTGCGCGAGTGGATAGACGGGCACTCAGCCGGCCTCGATCCCGACCAGGCAGCGGCGCTCGCCCGCGTCGCGTCCGGACGGCTCGACCGGGCGCGCCGCCTGCTCGATCCCGCGGCGCGCGAGCGTCGAGCGGATCTCCTCGCCGTCGCCCGATCGGTGTACGGGGACGAGGAGCTGGACGTGCAAGCGGCGGCCGCGGTCGTGCTCTCGGCGTCGACGGCCGCGGGCACGACGGCGCGCGATCTCGAAGAGGAGGCCGTGGAAGGCCTCGACCTCCCCGAGCGTGAGCGCGAGCAGCGCGTGAAGCGCGCTCAGCGGGGCGCAGAGCGTGAGGAGCTGCTCGCGTCGCTCGACGAGCTCGCCGCCTGGTACCGCGACCTCGTCGTCGTCGCAGCAGGCGCGGAGCAGACGGTGCTGCACGCTGACCGGCTGACCGACCTCCAGGCCGACGTCGCCTCGGGCGCGGCAACGGGCGCGGAGCGCGCGGCCGAGCTCGCGCGGGAGTCGTGGCGCGTCGTCGAGGAGTTCAACGTGAACCCACAGCTGTGGCTGGAAGCGCTCTTCGTGCGGCTGCGCCGCGCTTGCCGGCAAGCGGGCTCTCGCTGACGCGAGAGCTCCCTGAAGGCGTCCGCTTCGCGGCCGCAGGGCCAGATTCCCTGCAAACGGGATCTCGCTGCGCGAGATCAAAGAACCCGCTCACGCGGGCTCCTTCCGCGCATACCCCTGAAGGCGTCCGCTTCGCGGCCGCAGGTTGTCGCGGCTTCGGGCCCCCTGCCGGCTCACAGATCCCCTACACCTGACACACGCCCCCCTCACACAACGCTTGCGCAATCCTCAGGCGCCGCACACGGCCTCTTCACCCGGCTCGTCGATGACTTGATGGTCAACGACGACGGGAGGCGGTCATGAAGGTGAAAGGAGTCACGCTCGCCGCCATTGCGGGGATCGCGCTCGTACTCACGGCTGTCGCGGCGGCTGCCGTGATCACAGGCACACCCGGCAACGACGTGTTGCGTGGCACGAACGACGCGGACCAGATCCGCGCGCTGGCCGGCGACGATCTCGTGTACGCCCGCGGCGGCGGCGACGCGGTCCGGGCCGGCAGCGGCAACGACGGTGTCCGTGGCGATGGAGGCAACGATCTCGTCTACGGCGGCCACGGCCGCGACGTGCTCGCGGGCGGTGAGGGGAACGACGCTCTCCGCGGCGGCTCGAACGACGACCTCGTGAACGGCGGCCCGGGCAACGACCGCGCCGCGGGGAACAGGGGTGACGACGGCGTTGCAGGTGACGCCGGCGACGACTCGCTGTTCGGTGGCTGGGGCACCGACCGGGTGTACGGCGGCCGTGGCGACGACCAGCTGCACGCTCTCGCGCCGGACGGCCAGCCCGACTTGCTCGACTGCGGGCCGGGTCGCGACACCGCGTGGGTGTTGCGGGACGAGCGGCCGAGCACGAGGCTCGTCGGCTGCGAGCGGCTCGTGATCGTGGTCGTCCTCGATGCCGACCAGGAGGAAGGCGAGAACGCAGACGCGGACGCGGAGGCCGAGTAGGGAAGTCCGACCGGCGACGATCCGCGTAGTGACAAGACGGGCTCCCCGGAGCGGCCCGCTCCGCTCTGGGGGCCCGAACCGATCAGGGGTGTCGCTTCCTCCGAGGAGGCGATACCCCGCGGTTCCGGGGCTACGTGGCGATGGCGAGCGCGACGAGCGTCGGGATCACGATCCAGACACCGACCGCGAGCGAGATGGCGATGAACGCGAACGAGCGCGACTGATCCCGCGGCGGCCGGCCGCAGTTGCCGATCGAGTCCCAGAGCTCGTTCAGCGGCTCACGCGCGGCCAGGCGGATGCGCCGACTCGCCATCGCCGTGCCACGCAGGACGATCCACGAGAGACCGACACCGATCGCGACTCCGGCGAGCCCGACGAGCGTCGCGACCCACCAGCTGTCGTAGCTGAACCCGTCCGCGATACGCCAGATCGACGCCGCGAGCGGGATCAACAGGCCGGCGAACACGAACGATGGCACGCCGATCTCGCGCGACTGCATGATCTGGACGAGACCCTGCGCGTCGAAGCGAGCGGGTCGGAGGAGCTTCAGCTCGACGGAGTCGTCGAGCGCCTCCATCTCCCGCACCCAGTAGAGGTTGCGCATCGTCGTGACGATGTTCTTCACGTAGGAGACGACGAGGTAGCGCGCGATGAGCTCGATCATCCTGCGCACCAGGTACTTGCCCGGGCCCATCATGCTCGCGGCGCGCGAGCCGTGGAAGCCGTGTCGGCGCAGGCTCTCGAGCGCCTCGATCACGCGGCGGTGGTCTGCTGCGAAGCGCTCGGGCCGCTCGAGCGGGGATCGACGCGCGAGCTCGGACAGCATCTCCCGCTCGCGGGGTGAGTGGATGTCGATCTCGTCCAGGAAGCCCGCCACCGCCTCGTCGTCACCGGCGATGAGCCGCAACCGCTCGATCGGGTTGTCGTACTCCTCCGAGACCTCGTGAGGCGCGTCTGGCTGCCCTCCCGGCGAGCTGTCGCTCATGAGGCGGCAACGATACCCGGCTGCAAGTTCCTCGATCGCCGCCCATGCGAGCGCGAGCGGGCTATCCGACGGCGATCGCTACCCTGCTGGATGACCAACGGCCGTGCGCGCGGAAGCGCGTCTCCGATAGCCAGCGGGCACCACGCATGCGCCGACTCCAGATAGCTTTCGTCGCTGTTCTCGCTTGCGCCGCTGCGCTCGCAGTCGGCGCAGCTGCCTTCAGCGTCATCCAGGAGCCGTTGCCGACGGGGTTCACCGGACAGCCTTACAACCATCAGTTCAGGGTTCGTGGCGGCAACCCGCCGTACACGTTCAGCGTCAAGTCCGGGAAGCTGCCGCCAGGGCTCTTCTTCACCACGGACGGGCTGCTGAGCGGGTCGCCGGCGAAATCCGGCTCGTGGCAGTTCTACGTCGAGGGCTCGTACAGGTACGGCACGAACCCGCCGTTGTATTCGCAGCGAAGGTTCACGCTCGACGTCCTCGTCGGGCTGACGATCCGAAACCCCGTCCTGCGGCCGGCGACGCGAGGCGTCCCCTATGCGGCCAAGCTGACGGCGTCCGGTGGTGGAGCGCAAGCCTGGTCGATCACCGGAGGGCGCCTGCCGCACGGTCTCGAGCTCGCGAGGAACGGTGTGATCAGCGGCTCACCGACACGTGAGGGCGATTTCGTCTTCACCGTCAGGGTCGCCGACGACCCGCGCGTCGCGCGAAAGGTGTTCGTGCTGACGGTCACCGAGACGCTCCAGGTCAGCGTCCCTTCTGTGCCGCAGGCTGTCGTCGGCTCTCCTTTCGCGATCACCGTGCGGGTGGTCGGTGGCCTCGAGCCGTACAGCTGGGTCGTCAGGAACGGCGTGCGTCCGCGCGGCGTCGACCTGTCGAACGGGGCTCTCGCCGGAACGCCGCAGGTCGCGGGACGACATGCGTTCACGGTCGCCGTGACCGATTCCCTGGGCAATACGAGAGCTGTCCCGCTCATGATCGTGGTTCATCCGAGGCTCAAGATCCCCTTGCAGGTACTCGCACCCGCGACGCGTGGCTTGGCCTATCGCGCACGGATCGCCGCCCGCGGAGGTGCGCCCCCACTCACCTTCGAGGTGGTTGGAGGACATCTGCCGCCGGGCCTTCGTCTCGACCCGAGGACAGGCGTTCTTGCCGGTGAGGCTCGTGCGAAGGGGCGGTTTCCGTTCACGGTCGAGGTCGTCGATCAGATCGAAGGCACGCATCGGCGCACACTCGCGCTGGCCGTCCGTTGACACCCAGGCGCGTCCGACGAACGAGCGGGAAGGTACGCGGCGTACCCCGCTACTCTTCAAGACCGACCCGCCGACGTAGCTCAGCTGGTAGAGCACTTCACTCGTAATGAAGGGGTCCCCGGTTCGAGTCCGGGCGTCGGCTTCGACGGGGGGCCGGGGCGCCGGCCGCAACCGGACACCCCGGCCTGGGAGAGAGCTAGTCGTCCTTCCCGCGGTCGTTGATCTGCGCCCGGATCTCGCCGCCCGGCCACTTGACCGAGTGCACGTTCGCGTACGTGCTCCCGGCCCGGATGGCGGCGATCAGCTCCGCGAGGTTCGCGGCCTCGATGCCCTGGCCCGCGGGTGGGCTCCCGCTGACACTGGGCGCGAGGATGTCGGCGGCGCTCACGGTGCGCCTGACGGTGCCCGACGTGGGACAGGGCGGGGTGCCGGCCGGGCCGTTGCCCAGGTTCGAGCACAGGAACAGCGTGATGCCCCCGTTGACGCCTCGCTTGGCGAAGTGGACGTGCGCCTGCTGCACGTCGCCCTCGAGGCGCTCGTAGCTCAGCTTGTACGAGAGGGTCTTGTCGTCCTCGTCGATGTCGATCTCGAATCTCCCACGCGCCTCGGTGGAGATGTCCGGGTTCTCCTCGTAGCCGGTCAGCGCGCTCGTCCTGAAGTGCTTCTTGCCGCCGCCGGCGATGGCGTACGACGCCGCGGCCGCGACGAGCACGGCTGCGCCGATCAGCGCCGCGAGGAACACGAGCCTTCTCATGCGAGTCCTCCTTCTCGGTCTCCGGGCAGGCGGGTGGCACGAATGCCTCCCCACGCGTGACTACGGCGCCCACGCCGCCGCCGGTTTTCCCGGATCGCACGCGACGAAGTGGGGGGCTCCAGATACCGTGGTGGCATGGAGTCGTGCATCGTCTGCGGGAGCGGCCTGCCGGACGTGTCCGTTCGCACCCGCGACCCGTTCTGCAGCACCGCCTGCGCGCGTGAGCATCACGGCACGGGGACGCGCGCCGAGCGGGAGCGCGCGCGCAAGCAGCAGATGCAGCGTCACATCGAGGACGGCACCGATCCTGCGTCCCTCGAGCTCAGGCGGGTGACCGTCGAGGAGCGTCAGAGGCTCATCGCGGAGGGACGCTTCGTCGACGAGTTCATCCAGGCCTACCGCGAGCATCTCATCGCTCACAAGGAGCCCGTCACGACGCCCACCGTGACGTGGTTCTCGCCGAGGGCGAGCGGCCCCACGATGCGCCTCTGGGAGGAGGACGAGGCGCCCTGGTACGAGCCCGCCGAGGACGACGCAGCCTGATCGCGCGTTGCGTCGGCGGCGGAGGCGCGCGTATCGTCGCTCGCACGTGAACGCGCGCAGGATCGTCGTGCTCGGCCTGTCGCTCGCGGCGGGGCTCGCGCTCGCCGTCGTGTTCTCCATGTCCACCGACGTAGGCCCTTTCGGCGACTCGACGGAGCGAGTGACGCTGAAAGTGATGACGTTCAACGTCTTCTACGGCGGTGACGACTACGACCTGAAGACCGGGGAGTTCTGCGCGGAGACCAACGCCTGCACCGAGACCCTCGACAAGGTCGTGGCCGCGATCGCGGGCTCGGGTGCTGACGTGGTCGGGCTCGAGGAGGGCGAGGGGAACACGGAGGTGATCGCGAAGCGGCTCGGCTGGCACGCAAGCCCGCGCACGCAGACTGTCTCCCGGTACCCACTGATCGATCCACCCGGGGCGAACGGCGCCTACGTGCTCGTCGAGCTCGAGCCGGGCAAGGTCGCGGCTGTCGCGAGCGTGCACCTGCCCTCCGACCCCTACGGGCCGTACGCCGTCCGCGACGGCGCCTCGGCCGCCGAGGTGATCGCACTGGAGCAGAAGACGCGGCTGCCGATGCTGCGGGAGCGCCTCGACGCTCTCAGGTCGATCGTCGACGACGGGATGCCGGTGTTCCTCGTCGGCGACTTCAACTCGCCCTCGCACCTCGACTGGACGCAGGCCGCCGCAGACGGTCGCGACGAGGTGCCGTACGCGCTGCAGTGGCCGGTCGGGATGCTCGCCGCCGGCGAGGGCTTCCGCGACTCCTACCGTGAGGCGCACCCCGATCCGGTCGAGAGACCCGGCTTCACGTGGACACCGGGCGGGCCCGAGACCGACCCGAAGGAGGTTCACGACCGCATCGACTGGGTGCTCGTCGCCGGGCCCGCCGAGACCGAGGCGAGCGAGATCCTCGGCGAGAAAGGCAACCCCGACGTCACGCTCGCGGTCGACCCGTTCCCCTCCGATCATCGCGGCGTCGTCTCCACATTCTCGGTTGAGCCTGCCGAGACGCCGGTGCTTGTCGCAGTGGCGGAGCGTCGCCTCACGGTGGGTGACGACGTACGCGTCACCGTTCAGGCGCCGGACGGTGACGGGCACATCACCGTCCTACCGGCGGGCGCTACACCGGACGGCAACGACGATGCGGATACGACAGGAGCTGCGGACGGCGAGGCCTCCCTGACGACCGCCGGGCTGGACGAGGGAGCGTACGAGGCAGCGCTCGTGAGCGGCGAAGACGAGGTCCTGTCACGCAGCCCGTTCTGGCTCTACTCGCCTGGCGCGAAGACGGAGGTTGCCGCGGCGCAGGACAGCTTCGCCGAGGGCGAGCCCATCGGGGTCACCTGGAAGAACACACCCGGCAATCGCTGGGACTGGCTCGGCGTCTTCAAGGCGACGGACAAGCAGGTGCCGACTGACGGGAGCATCCCTGACGACTCCGGCGACTACCTGCTCTACGAGTACACCCGCAGCGAGGTCGAGGGCCGCGGCTCGTTCTCGAAGGCCTCGCAGGCCGGGTCGGGAAAGTGGCCGCTGCCGCCCGGCCGGTACGAGGTGCGCCTGATGCTCGACGACGGCTACCGCACCGTCGCCCGCTCGCAGCCCTTCATCGTGCAATAGTGCTCGTTACGAGCGTTCGAGCACGTCCTCCAGCGCGGTTGCGGCACGCCAGCAGTCGTGGAACGTGTTGTACAGAGGGATTGGTGCGAACCTGAGCACGTCGGGCTCGCGGAAGTCACAGACGACACCGTGCTCATGACGCAACCGCCCGGCGAGCACACGCGCGCCGTCGGCGGCGACAGACAGCTGGCAGCCTCGTCGCTCAGGGTCACGTGGCGTCGTCACGATCATCCGCCGCCGCGTCGCGACCTCGTCGAGCAGTGACTCCAGGTAGCCCGTCAGGCGCACCGACCGCTCTCTGAGCGCGGGCAGCCCCACCTCGTCGAAGAGCGCCAGGGACGCCTCGAGCGCAGGCAGGGCCAGGATCGGCGGTGTCGAGACTGCCCACCCCTGTGCGCCCGGGCGGGGGACGAAGTCGGGCTCCATGCGAAACCGGTCGACCGGATCGACTCCCCACCAGCCTGCGAGCCGGAAGCCGGTCGTGTCTCTCGCATGACGCGAATGGACGAAGGCGCCGCCGGGCGCGCCCGGGCCCGCATTGACGTACTTGTAATGGCACCACACCGCGACGTCCGCACCGGCGTCGTGCAGCTCGACGGGGACGTTGCCGATTGCGTGTGCGAGATCCCAGGCGCTCACGGCCCCGACCGCGTGCGTGGCGGCCGTCACCGCGCGCATGTCGACGAGCTCGCCGGTGAGGTAGTTGACGTGGCCGAGCAGCACGAGCGCCAGACGGTCGCCTTCGCGCTCGATCGCCTCGACGACATCCTCGGTGCGTAGCGTGGCTTCGCCCGGTCGCACCACGAGACGACGCACCACCACCCCGGGGTCGAGACCGTGCAGCGCCGCCTGGCTGTGTACCGCATGCGAGTCCGAGGGGAAAGCGGAGTCCTCGATCAGGATCCGGTAGCGGTCACCGGCCGGTCGGTAGAACGAGGCCAGGAGCAGGTGGAGGTTGACGGTGAGCGTGTTCATGACCACTACTTCGTCCTCGTGGGCGCCGACGAGCCGCGCGAGCGAAGAGCGGGTCGCGCCGGCGCGCTCGAGCCACGGCGTCTCTCCGTCGAACCACGCCTCGACGGCGAGCGCACCCCAGTCGTCCAGCTCGGCGGCGATCCCTTGCTGCACCGATCTCGGCATGAGGCCGAGCGAGTTGCCCGCGAAGTAGGCCCACTCGGCATAGCGGCCACCGGGCCATGGTGGGACCACGAACGCGTCTCGACGCGACGTCACTTCATCAGTGAGGTCGAGGTCACGCGACGTCTGCTCGCCGAACACGAGATCGTCCACGCGGCCAACCATATGCGCGAAATGGGGTTGCTACGCTTCCCGTATGGAAGGCCTAGGGCTCTATTTCGTGTTCCTGATCCCGCCGCTGATCCTGGGCTTCATCATCCAGGGCTGGCTGCGCAGGACCGTCGCCGCGCAGTCGCAGGTCGAGGTGATGAGCGGCCTGACCGGCGCACAGGTTGCGCGGCAGATCCTCGACCGCAACGGCCTCCACGAGGTCCCGATCGAGCGGGCACAGGGTGGGCCGCTGTCGGACCACTACGACCCGCGTCATCGTTCGGTCCATCTCTCCGAGCCCGTGTATGACGGCACTTCCGTGGCTGCGACCGCGATCGGGGCACACGAGATCGGGCATGCGATCCAGCATTCGGTCGGCTATGGCGCCTTCAGGCTGCGCTCGGCGATGTGGCCGGTGGTCTCGATCGCCTCGAGCGGGTGGATGTTCCTGCTCATCATCGGCGCTGTGCTCGGCGCGCTGCAGCTCGTGACGCTGGCCGTGATCCTGTTCGCGGTGGTCGTGCTCTTCCAGCTCGTGACGCTGCCCGTCGAGTTCGACGCGTCGCGACGCGCGATGGTGCAGATCCGCGAGCTCGGCCTCGTCACCGAGGGCGAGCGCCAGGGAGCGAAGAAGGTGCTCACCGCGGCCGCGATGACATACGTCGCGGGTGCCCTTGCGGCGCTGTCCCAGCTCGCGTACTACGCGATGATCTTCCTCGGCAACCGGGACTGACCTCGCCATGAGAGGCGCGCTGCTCGCGCTGCGCAGCGGCGCCGTTGTCGTCGTGTTCGCCGTCGTGCTCACCCTGCTGGTCGACGGGGCGCCGCAGGCGGTCGAGGCGACAACGACGCCGCCGGTCCAGGAGCCGCGACCCACGAAGCAGGACGGAGAGGGGACTCGCAAGCCGGCGCAGGTGCCGAGGGGCGTCGTCACCATCGCCGCGGTCGGCGACATCGTGATGGGCTCGACCCCGAAACTGCCGCCCGCGGCGGGTCGCACGTTCTTCGATGGCGTCGAGACCGACCTCGCGGCCGATGTCGTGCTCGGAAACCTCGAAGGCACGCTCACCAACGCAACCGGACCGAAGAAGTGCGCGCCGGCAAGCCAGAGCTGCTTCGCGTTCAGGACGCCGCCTGCCTATGCGCGCCACCTTCGAGGTGCGGGCTTCACCGTCCTCAACCTGGCCAACAACCACGCCAACGACTTTGGCGAGGCCGGTCTCGAGGACACCCTCGCCGCCCTCGACCGCGCCGGGCTCGAGCATACGGGGCAGCCCGGGGAGGTGGCACGTCAGAAAGTCGGAGCCCTGCGCGTCGCCGTACTCGGCTTCTCGACCTACCCGTGGTCCGAGTCGATGACGGACCTCGCCGGTGTTCGAAAGGCGGTCGCCAAGGCGGACCGGGGCGCGGATGTCGTGGTCGTGACCGCGCACATGGGCGCCGAGGGAACCGACCACCAGCACGTGAGACCCGGCACCGAGAAGTACCTCGGCGAGAATCGCGGCGATCCGGTTCGCTTCGCGCGGGCAGCGATCGACGCCGGCGCCGACCTGGTCGTCGGTCACGGCCCCCACGTGTTGAGAGGCATGGAGTGGTACAAGGGCCGCCTGATCGCCTACTCGCTCGGGAACTTCGCCGGCTACGGCGTCTTCTACCTCGGCGGTCAGCTGTCGGTGAGTGGCATCCTGCGCGTCACCCTGGCGGGAGACGGGCGGTTCGAGACCGGCGTCCTCGTGCCGACGCAGCTGGTCGGCAAGGGCGTGCCGGCGCTCGACCCGGCGGAGCGGGCGCACGAGATCGTACGCGGCCTCTCGCGCGCCGACTTCGGCCCGCGCCGCGTGCGCATCTCGCCGACCGGCATGCTCGGGCGCCGCTGAGTCAGACTTCCCGGGAACGGTGTTCCCAACCCAGGAGGCGGAGACGTGCGCGAGTTCGACGTGGTGGTGATCGGCGCCGGGGCTGCGGGTGAGGTGTGTGCCGGCCGCCTGGGTGAGCGCGGCCTCGACGTGGCCATCGTCGAGGATCGCCTCGTCGGTGGCGAGTGCTCGTTCTACGCGTGCATGCCGTCGAAGGCCCTATTGAGGCCGATCGAGCTCGCACGTGAGGCTGCTCGCGTGCCCGGGCTCGAGATCGGCCCTCTCGGCGTGCCCGCGATCTTCGCGCGCCGTGACGAGGTGATCTCGAACCTCGACGACAGCGGTCAGGTGCCGTGGCTCGAGCAGCGCGGTGTCACGCTCATTCGCGGCCGCGGCCGTCTCACCGGGGAGCGCCGCGTGCAGGTGGGGGACGAGGAGCTCGCCGCGCGACGGGCGGTGGTGGTCGCCACCGGAAGCACACCGGCGGTGCCGCCGATCCCGGGGCTGAAAGACGCTCGTCCGTGGACGAACATCCAGGCGACGACCGCCTCTCTCGTGCCGCAGCGGCTCGCGATTCTGGGGGGCGGCGTCGTCGGCGTCGAGATGGCGACAGCCTGGTCGGCCCTTGGTTCGAGCGTCACACTCGTCCACCGCGGTGAGCGCCTGATCGAGCGTGAGGAGCCCTTCGCCGGCGAGCAGGTTGCAGACGCGCTGCGCGGGGCAGACGTCGACCTTCGCCTCGGCGTGGCGGTGACCGGTGTGAGCCGCAACGGGCTCGTTCGGGTCGAGCTGGACGGCGGCGACACGGTCGAGGCCGACGAGGTGCTCGCCGCCCTCGGGCGGCACCCCACGACGGACGACATCGGGCTCGAGACCATTGGCCTCTCGCCAGGTGGCAACCTCCGGGTGGACGAATCGCTGCGCGTTGCCGAGCTTGACTGGCTGTACGCGGTCGGCGATGTAAACGGGCGCGCGCTGCTCACGCACATGGGCAAGTACCAGGGCCGGCTGGCGGCCGACGCAATCCTCGGCGAAACCGTGTCGCTGCGGAGCGACGGGGGTCGGTCGCCACGCGTGATCTTCACGGATCCGCAGATCGGCGCTGTCGGCCACACGTTGGCGAGCGCGCAAGAGGTCGGGATCGACGCGCGCGCCGTCGACGTGGACACCGGCGGGAACGCGGGCGGCTCGTTCGTGGGCCGCGGGGCACCCGGCACGTCGCGCCTGGTCGTCGACGAGACCCGGCGGGTCGTTGCCGGCGTCACGATCACCGGTGCCGAGGTGGCGGAAGCGCTGCACGCCGCCACGATCGCGGTCGTCGCCGAGGTGCCACTCGACGATCTGTGGCACGCGGTGCCGGCGTTTCCGACGCGCTCCGAGCTCTGGCTGCGACTGCTCGAGGCCTATGGCCTCTGAGCGAGTTGGTGCCTACCCCTTCGTGAAGACCCAGTCCCGCGACCTCACGTCCATGTGGCAGGAGGTGCACACCTGACCCGAGGCAAAGGCCGAGTAGCGTTTACCGGAGAGTGCGTACTCGACCCACTTCCACCTGCCACTCACCTTGCGCATCACCGCGACCTGGCCGGGCAGCCCCTTGGCGCCCCTGTCGGCGATCGTCTTCACGATCACGGTGCCGTTCGGGAACTTCCTGGACGCTGCACGGGGCTTGCTCGCGTAGACGTTCTTGACGCCGATGTGGGCCGACGAGCCGCCGGTGATCGGCTTCTTGTTGAGCTTCTTCCAGCCGGTGAAGCCGTTCGTGTACGCGGGTAACCCGTTGGCGGTGCTGTTGGCGGCCGCCACGACTGTGATTGCACCGGCGAGCCCGGCCGCGACGACCAGGGCTGCGAGCGACGGACGCATCCGCGGATCATGCCCGGCGCGACGGCGTCGCGGGCGGAAATCTCCTGAATCCCTCTCACGTTTGCAACGAGGTAGCCGGCCGTTGCAGACTTCCGCAGGGGAAGCAGGAGCAGAAAGGGGTGGCACAGGGTGAGCTCGGAGATCGCCGGCCCACTCGAGCAGGGTGCGGAGCGCCGTCGGAGTGCGCGGAAGCCTGCCCGCGTGATCGCCGTCGAGGCGATCGGGCCGCTGACCGTCGTCGTCGGGATCGTGTGGGCGATCGCGCAGCCCTACCGGATCGTTTTCATCTACCCGGAAGGCAAAGGGCTGTACGACTACCTCGCGCAGCCACCGCTGCTTGTCGTGCTCGTGGGAATCGTGTTCGGCTTGGTCGTCGCGCCGGGGCTCGTGGCCGACGTCGAAGCGGCCGTCGAGGAGGCCCATGAGCGCGCCAAGGCCTGAGATCGCGCACTGGCTCACGGCGTCGGTGATCCTGTTCCTGGGGCTTGTGCTCCTCTCCGAAGCGATGGTCGGCACGGACGTGTTCCGCCGCCGCACGTGGCGCTCGTACCTGTTCCCGATCGGTGCGATCGTCGGTGGCAGCCTCCTGTGGTTGATCGCCGCCCTGTCGACGTTCTCGACGATGCACCTGGTGGCGCACTCGTTGTGGGCCCAGGCAGCGATGATCGCCGGCGGAGTCCAGCTCGCGGTCGTGCGCGGCAAGCTCTCCCATCAGGCCTGGTCGCTCGTCACCGCAGCTGCCCTGGCGTTGACGGGAGCCTCGTTCCTGATCCACGAGCAGAACGGATGGCTCTTCTCCCGGTCAGCCTTCCTGCACCACGCGATCGGCGTCTTGTGCCTCGTCGGAGCGCTCTTCCCGGTCGGTCAGGCGATTCGGCCAAGGCGACCGGTGTGGATTGCGGGCTTCGCCCTCACCTTCGTCGTGCTGGCGGCTCTGCTGTACGCCGACCGCGACATAGCGCCCATCTTCGGGCACCTGAGCGACATCCAGGGAGCGACCACGCCGTGAGAGTGGCGGGCGCAACACTCGCCTCCCTCGCGCTCGCCTTGACGCTCCCCGGCGCCGCGTCTGCGCACGCGACGCTCGACAGGACGACCCCCGGTCTGCAGACGTCGGTCGACGCGGTTCCGAAGGAAGTCAGGCTCGAGTTCTCGCAGGCGGTGACTCTCGTCGCGCGCTCGCTCGAGGTGCATGCGGTGGATGGGTCGCTCGTGTCGGGGCCGCCGACCCTGAGCGCGGATGGTCGGGTGATCAGCGCGCGGTTGCAGGGGGTCGTGCGAGATGCCTACACGGTGCGCTGGCGCGAGCTCTCCGCTGACGGGCACATCGGGTCGGGCGTGTTCACCTTCGGCGTCGGTGTGCCGGCGCCGCCGCCGACCGAGGCTGTCGGCGCCAGCGGGCTCACCTGGCGCGACGACGTCGCGCGTTGGGCGGCCTTCGCGGCGCTCGCCCTGCTTCTCGGGCCGCTGATGTTGCGGCTCGTGGTGCTGCGTGGTGTGAGGCTCACCGGTCGGGTGGCGACAGCGTTCTCGGCCGCGGCAGTGGTCGGTGCGTTCCTCGCCGTCGACGTCGGGATCTTTGCCTTCGTGCTTCGGGCCGAGAACGCGCTGCAGCTCTCGATCGTCGATCTTCTCTACGGCGACCTGTCGCCCTTCGCTGAGGAGACGCGGTTCGGAATCGCCTTCCTGGTCACGATGGTCGGCTTCGGAGCGGTTGCGGCCCTGGCGATCCTCGCCTGGGTGCTCGATCGCACCGCGCTGCTCTGGCCGGCGCTCGGGCTGTCGCTGGTGCTGGCGTCGGGGTTCTCGTTGTCGGGGCACCAGGCGACCGAGCCGAACTCGAGCTGGGCGACGCAGCTCGCGGACTGGCTCCACCTCGTCGCCGGCTCGATCTGGGCGGGCGGCGTGCTCGCGCTTGCTGTGCTCGTGTGGCCCTTCGCTCCCGGGCTGCGAGGCCGCGCCTTCCTCGGCTTCTCGCGGATCGCAGTCGTCCTGATCGGGGTCCTCATGCTGGCGGGCACCTACCTGGCGATCGTGCGCCTGCCGGAGGTCCCCGACCTGTGGACGACCTCGTACGGGCGGGTGCTGCTGCTGAAGATCGGGATCGTCGGCGTGGCGCTCGCCTGGGGCGGAGCGCACCACTTTCTCGTTCGCCCCCGCCTGGAACGTGGCGAGGCACCCGACGGGCGGGTCGGGCGGAGCCTGCTCGGCGAGAGCGCCGTCGCGATGACAGTGCTTCTACTCGCTGCGGTGCTCGTCAACGGCTCGCCGCCTCCCGTCGAGACGCTCCCGGTCGAGGCGACTCCGGCCGCATCGCCCTAGTGGTCTCGGGGCT
This sequence comes from uncultured Actinomycetes bacterium, assembly GCA_963724995.1. Taxonomy (GTDB): domain Bacteria; phylum Actinomycetota; class Thermoleophilia; order Gaiellales; family Gaiellaceae; genus Gaiella. The sequence goes on along the minus strand of CAVRXC010000005.1, from coordinate 196,052 downwards.
GGTTGAGCTTTGGCCCTGGAACGTGTGGCCCGACGTCCTTACGATCCCCGCATGACGTCGCGCACGCGTGAGAGCGGCTTCCTGCGAGAGATCATCTCCACCGTCGCCTCGTCGCTGGAGCTGGACGAAGTGCTCCGCAATGTCGTGCGGCTCCTCTCCGATGCGAGTGCCGTGCACGCGTGCTTCGTCTACCTCGTCGACGAGACCGGCGAGCGGCTCGTGCTCGCCGCCGCCAGCACACCGTACGACGGCTTCGTGGGCACGATCGCGCTCGAGCGCGGCGAAGGTCTCGCCTGGTGGTCGGCGGAGCGGCGGGAGCCGGCCTTCATCCGCGACAACCTCCTCGACGACCCCCGCGTGAAGTACGTGCCCGAGCTCGAGGAGGAGCGCTTCCAGTCGCTCCTCGCCGTACCGATCCTCCCGCGGGCGGGAGACGTGATCGGAGTGATCCTCGCCCACACCGAGGCGCCGCGGGAGTTCACGCCGGACGAGGTCGAGTTCCTCGTCTCGAGCGCCTCCCTCGTCGCGGGCGCGATCGAAAATGCTCGCCTCTACGAGGAGACCCGGCGACGGGTTCGCGAGCTCGAAGGGCTCACTGGTCTGGCCGAGGCGATCGCGGTGGCGGACACGATCGAAGAGCTGCTGCCAGCAGTCGCGCGCCACGCACGTTCGCTCCTCGATGCAGCGTCGGCGCACGTCTACCTCCTCGACACGGCGAGCGAGGAGATGCAGCGAGTGGCGTCCGACCCGCCGCGGGCGGGAGCGCGCGAGCGGATCGGGCTCTCCGAGCTCGGTCGCGAAGTACGCCGCCGCAAGCGCGGCGCGCGGGTTTCCGTCCCCCTCGTCGCGGGCGACGAACTGCTCGGCCTGCTCGTCGCGGAGGACAGCAGCGACGTCGAGCTCGCACGGGCGGCTGCCAACCAGACGGCGGTCGGTATCAAGAAGGTGCAACTCATCGCTCGGCTGACCGAGGAGAACCTGATCAAGGACTTCTTCGAGGAGCTCGAGCGCGGTCAGCGCGGGCCCGAGCTGGAGGGTCGCGCGGCGCGCCTCGGGCTCGACCTCGACCGACCGCATCTCGTGCTCGTCGCCGAGCCACCGGACGACGCTCTGGAGCGCGCTCTCGGCATGCTTGCGCCCGGCTCGTTGATCGACCGCAGGGAGCGGTCGACGCGCGCCCTCCTCCGGGTGCCGCCGGGCGGCGTCGACAGGTTGCTCGACGAGATCCGGCGCGCGCATGCCCAGCTCACGGCTCCCGTGGCGGCCGGGCTCTCGAGCCCTTGCACCGGCCTTCCGACGCTCGCCGACGGATTCGCAGAGGCGCGTCAGGCCGCGCTCGGCGCGACCGTCGTCACGGGCACGCCGTCGCTCGTCTCGTACGAGGACCTCGGCGCCTACAAGTACCTTCTGCGCATCGCCGGTGAGGGCGGTGTCCGCGATGCCACCGTCGACGCCGTCACGAAGCTCGCCGACTACGACCGGCAGCGAGGCGCCTCGCTCCTTGCGACGCTCGAGGAGTTCCTGCGGCGCCGTGGCTCGATCAGCGTCACCTCGGAAGCGCTTTTCGTGCATCCGAACACGCTCCGCCAGCGCCTGCGCCGCATCGCCGACGTCTCCGGCCTCGACCTCCGCGAGGACGACTGGTTGATGGTCGAGATCGCGGTGAAACTCGTCAAGCTGCGCGGCTCCACCGGCCCTTCCGGTTTCGACACATCCGACGGTTAGAGGGTGGAGGTTCTCTCCGTCGCGTAGCCCCGACCATGGGTGATAGACAGCCACGAACCCGTCGAGGAGAAGACATGGGAACCGACGCCTCGAAGCTCGAGAAGATCCGCAAGGAGACGGAAAAGCGCGGCATCGAGTTCTTCTTCGCGCAGTTCGTCGACATGTACGCGCGCCCGAGCGCGAAGCTCGTGCCTGCCGCCAACCTCGGCGACCTCGTCTCCGAGGGCGCCGGGTTCGCAGGCTTCGCAGCAGGCGAGATCGGCCAAGTGCCATCCGATCCAGACATCGCCGCCATCCCGGATCTCGACAGCTTCACCCCCGTGCCGTGGCAGGCCAACCTGGCGCGCTTCGCGTGCGATGTGACTGTCGAGGGCGAGGAGTGGCCATACTGCCCGCGCACGATCCTGCGCCGCATGCTCGCGAAGGCGAAAGCACAGGGGTACGAGCTCAAGATGGGGCTGGAGCTCGAGTACTTCCTCGTCCATCCGAAGCACGACGGCTCGATCGAGATCGCCGACCCGTACGACACGCTTGAGAAGCCCTGCTACGACATCGCTGGCCTGACCCGCCAGTACGATTTTCTCACGACCGTCTCGCGCTACTGCAACGAGCTCGGCTGGGGCAATTACGCCAACGACCACGAGGACGCGAACGGGCAGTTCGAGCAGAACTTCACGTACGACGATGCGCTCGTCAGCTGCGATCGCGCGATCTTCTTCCGGTACATGGTGCACACGCTCGCCGAACGGCACGGGATGGTCGCCACCTTCATGCCAAAGCCGTTCACACACCTGACCGGCAACGGCTGCCACTTCCACATGTCGCTCTGGCGTGACGGCGAGAACCTGTTCCTCGACGAGTCCGACCCACGCGGGCTCGGCCTCTCGGACACCGCGTACCGCTACGTCGGGGGGCTCAAGGCACACGCACGCGCCTACAGCGCCGTCACGGCGCCGACGGTCAACTCGTACAAGCGCCTCAAGCTGGGCTCGACCACGAGCGGCGCGACCTGGTCGCCCGTGTGGATCTCGTACGGCTACAACAACCGCACACAGATGCTTCGCATCCCGGGCCCGGGCCGGATCGAGGACCGCACGATCGACGGCTCGTGCAACCCGTACCTCGCCGCGGCGGCCGTGCTCGCGGCCGGGCTCGACGGTATCGAGAAGGGTCTCGACGCGGGCGAGCCCAACTCGGAGAACCTCTACTCGATCCCGCACGACGAGTTGACCGCGCGAGGGCTACGTGCCTTGCCGGGCAATCTGCTCGAGGCAACACACGAGCTCGAGGGCGACGAGGTCCTGCGCGCGGCGCTCGGCCGCGGCCGCGACGAGGACTACGTCGACTACTTCATCAAGGTGAAGCGCGAGGAGTGGTTCCGCTACCACGAGCAGGTCACGCCGTGGGAGATCCGCGAGTACCTGACCCGATTCTGACAGTCCTGCACCCCAGCGACACACGCTCTCCGCGCATGTCACCGGTGACGCGTCGCGCGCTATGGAGATAGTGCACATGTGCGGGCTGGCAAGACCGTAGGAAACACCGGCCTTTGCCGGTCTCGCGGCATGTAGCTTGTCACCATGTGTGGCATCGTCGGCCTGTTCGCCAAGACACCCGAGATCGAGCAGCGGCTCGGTGAGCATCTCGCGGCGATGCTCGTACAGATGGACGACCGTGGCCCCGACAGCGCAGGGGTCGCCGTCTACCGCAACCCCGTCGCGACGGGGTCGTCGAAGCTGACCCTCTACTCCCCCGACCCGCTGCAGGACTGGGCAGGGCTCGCCGGCGAGCTCGGTCGCGCCCTCGGCTCCGCCTACGTGACGTCCGTGCGGTCGAGCCATGCGGTCGTCGTCGTCGACGCGAACGCGGCGGAGGCGGAGGACTGGGTGCGCCAGAACCGTCCGGAGCTGCGGGTGATGAGCGCGGGGTCGGTGATCGAGATCTACAAGGAGGTCGGTCGGCCGCACGAGTTCGCAACGCGCTTCGAGCTGCACGACTTCCAGGGGACGCACGCACTGGGGCACACGCGCATGGCCACGGAGAGCAGGGTCACCACCGAGGGCTCGCACCCGTTCTCGACCGGGTACGACCTGTGCCTGGTGCACAACGGATCGCTCTCCAACCACAACCGCCTGCGGCGTGAGCTCCGTCGCGAGGGGATCCCGTTCCAGACCGAGAACGACACCGAGGTGGCCGCCGGCTACCTCGCCTGGCGCCTGCGCGAGGGCGCGAGCCTCGAACAGGCGCTCGAAGGCTGCCTCGACGACCTCGACGGCTTCTACACCTTCCTCGTCGGCACCGCAGACGGGTTCGCAGTGCTGCGCGACCCGATCGCCTGCAAGCCGGCCGTGCTGGCGGAGACAGACGACTGGGTCGCGATGGGCTCCGAATGGCGCGCGATCGCCGTCCTCCCGGGCGCCGGGGATGCGCGCATGTGGGAGCCGGAGCCGGCCGTCGTCTACGCGTGGGAGAAGGCGACGGTTGCATGAATGCCAGGCCGTTTACCGGCGTTGCGGCCGGCCGCGTCAGCGGCCGCTTCAGGGGTTTTCGCGATCCCGGCTCGGCTTGCGAGTCGGGATCTGCGGGGAGGGTCGTCTATGCGTGGGAGAAGGCGGCCGTCGCGTGAGTGCCGGCATCGCGCAGGCGGCCGAGGTCGTGGACCTCGAGATCACGCCGCTGCGGGAGCTGAACCAGCGGCTACACGACCTCGCCGCAGCGGCTGGCCCCCGGCATTGGCGCGTGCTCAACCCCAACGGTGCGCACGCGATCGCATGCGGTCTCGACGCGGAGATCGAGGTCGAGATCGAAGGGCATGCGGGGTACTACTGCGCCGGGATGAACAAGCTCGCGACCGTACGCGTGCACGGCAATGCCGGCACCGGTGTCGCCGAGAACCTGATGTCCGGTCTCGTCGTCGTGGACGGCAACGTGAGCCAGTCCGCCGGCGCCACCGGGCGTGGCGGCCTCCTGGTCGTCCACGGTGACGCCTCGGCGCGGTGTGGCATCTCGATGAAGGGCATCGACATCGTCGTGCACGGAGACGTCGGCCACATGAGCGCGTTCATGGCGCAGACCGGTTGCCTCGTCGTCTGCGGTGATGCCGGCGACGCGCTGGGCGACTCGATCTACGAGTCCCGCCTCTATGTACGTGGCGCGGTGAAGGGTCTGGGCGCCGACTGCGTCGAGAAGGACGTGCGCGACGAGCACCTCCTTCAGCTGCAGAGCCTGCTCGAACGAGCCGGGATCGGCGACGTCGACCCCTCGGAGTTTCGCCGCTACGGCTCTGCGCGCCAGCTCTACACGTTCGCGGTCGACAACGCGGGGTTGTACTGATGGGCGCGCTCGACGAGCCGCGGACGGGGACAGTCCCCGTTCGGGGACAGTCCCCGGGGTGGCAGCCGGGGCTGCGCGAGTCGTACCTCTACGACCGCAACGTGATTGCCGAGATCCAGCGCGCCGCGCGTGAGGGCATCTACGACATCCGCGGCTTCGGCGCGAAGCGGCGCGTGCCGCACTTCGACGATCTGCTCTTCCTCGGCGCAAGCGTCTCGCGGTACCCGCTGGAGGGCTACCGCGAGCGCTGCGCGACCGACGTCGTGCTCGGCACGAGACACGCCAGGCGCCCGCTGGAGCTCCGGATCCCCGTCACGATCGCCGGCATGAGCTTCGGCGCGCTGTCCGCGCCAGCGAAGGAGGCGCTCGGCCGCGGGGCGACCGAGGTCGGCACGTCGACCACGACCGGCGACGGCGGCATGACGGAGGAGGAGCGCGAGCACTCGAAGATCCTCGTCTACCAGCTGCTCCCGTCGCGATACGGCATGAACCCGGACGACCTGCGCAGAGCGGACGCGATCGAGGTCGTCGTCGGCCAGGGGGCAAAGCCGGGCGGGGGCGGCATGCTGCTCGGGCACAAGATCTCCGATCGCGTGGCGCAGATGCGCGACCTGCCGCAGGGGATCGACCAGCGGAGCGCCTGCCGGCACCCGGACTGGACCGGGCCGGACGACCTCGAGATCAAGATCGGCGAGCTGCGCGAGATCACCGATTGGGAGAAGCCGATCTTCGTCAAGGTTGGCGCCACACGCACCTATTACGACACCCAGCTCGCGGTGAAGGCGGGTGCAGACGCGATCGTGGTCGACGGGATGCAGGGCGGCACGGCAGCGACACAGGACGTGTTCATCGAGCACGTCGGCATCCCGACGCTTCCCGCGATACGGCTGGCGGTCGACGCGTTGCAGGAGCTCGGTTTGCACCGTGAGGTGCAGCTGATCGTCTCGGGCGGAATTCGCACCGGCGCCGACGTGGCCAAGGCGCTCGCGCTCGGGGCCGACGCGGTCTCGATCGGGACCGCGGCGCTGATCGCGATGGGTGACAACAGCCCCGAGCATGACCATGCCTACCGCGAGATCGGCAGCGCGGCCGGCTTCTACGACGACTGGCAAGCGGGGCGCGACCCGGTGGGCATCTCGACCCAGGACGACGAGCTCGCCGCCCGCTTCGACCCCGTGCTCGGCGGTCGCAGGATCGCCAACTACCTGCGCGTGCTGACCCTGGAGACGCAAACCCTGGCCCGGGCCTGTGGCAAGTCGCACGTGCACAACCTGGAGCCTGAGGATCTCGTCGCTCTGACCATCGAGGCCGCCGCCATGGCACGCGTGCCGCTGGCCGGGACCGACTGGATCCCCGGCAACAACGGCTCGGTGTGATCTCCGGCGCGCAGGCCGACGGCGGTGTCGCGGCGGCGCTGGTGACCCCGGTGCGCGGGTGCCGTTTCGCGCTTCCTGGCGGCGCACACCCGCCGGATGGTTGGATAGTGGGACACGAGAGGAGGCGACCGCGTGACGACGGTTGACGAGCCAAGGGCGTTCATCCGGCCGGACGGGAAGGAGAAGGTCACCGGGACGGGCCGGTACACGGCCGATCTCAACCTGACCGGTCAAGCGCACGCCGCGTTCCGGTACGCCGACCACACCCACGCGCGCGTCCTCCGGATCGACGCCACCGCAGCGCGGGCACTGCCCGGCGTGCTCGCAGTCGTCACGCACGAGGATGTGCCCGACGTGCTCTACGGCGGCATGGTGCAGGACCGTCGCCTCTTCGCACGGGACACGGTGCGGTTCGAGGGCGACATCGTGGCCGGCGTCGCCGCGCTCACACCCGAGGTCGCGCGCCAGGCCGCCGCGCTCGTCGAGGTCGACTACGAGCCGCTGCCGGCCGTGTCCGACTACGCCGCTGCGATGGAGGAAGGCGCCACACTGATCCATCCGGACTGGGAGTCGTACGAGTTCGACGACACGCTGGTGCGCGACGGCAACACGCTCGGGTACTCGACGATCGTCAAGGGCGACGCCGACGCAGGGATGGGGTCGGCGGACGTTGTCGTGAGCAGCCGGTTCACAACCGATCCGGTGCAGGGAGTCCCCATCGAGCCACGCGCGGTCCTCGCCGAGTGGAACGGGGACAAGGTCACGGTGTGGTCGTCCACCCAGGTGCCGTACGCCGCGCGCGCAGGTGTGGCGCGGGTGCTGCAGATCCCCGAGGCGCAGGTGCGCGTGATCGTGCCACTGCTCGGCGGCGGCTTCGGCGCCAAGTGCGACTTCCACTTCGAGGGCCATGTCGCTGCGCTCGCACGCGCCGCAGGACGGCCCGTGAAGCTCGTCTTCTCACGGCACGAGGAATTCTTCGCCGTCGGGCATCGTCGCGAGGGAATGGTGATCGAGCTCGAGACCGGCGCCCGAAAGGACGGTACGCTCGTCGCACGGCGCGGTCGGCTCGTGCTCGACAAGGGCGCCTACTGCGGCGAGGGAGGCTTCTTCGCGCAGATGGCCGCGATGCACGCTTGCGGTCCGTACGTGATCGAGAACGTGCACATCGACTCGTACCTCAACTACTCGAACAACCAGCCCTCGTCGTCGATCCGCGCGCCGACGGCGCCGCAGGTCTGCTGGGCGCTCGAGCAGCACATGGACGAGCTGGCCGCTGCGCTCGAGCTCGACCCTGTCGAGCTGCGTCGCCGCACGCTGATCGAGGAAGGCGCCGAAGGGCCGACCCGCCAGGTGTTCGACCGCATCGGCATGAAGGAGACGCTGGAGCGGGCCGTCGAGCTGATCGGCTACGGGCAGGAGCTGCCCGAGGGCGAGGCGATCGGCGTCGCCTGCGGCTGGTGGCCCTGCTTCTCGGCGAACGCAGGTGCCTACGTGCAGCTCAACCCGGACGGCACCGGCACGATCGTCACCGGCGCGCAGGAGAACGGCACCGGCGCGGTGATGGCCATGCCCGCCTTCGTGGCCCAGGAGCTGGGCATGCAGCCGGAGGACTTCACGCTCCACTACCAGGACACCGACGCGGCGCCGTGGGACATGGGCTCGTGCGGGTCGCAGACGACGTTCAACAGCGTCCGGGCCGTGCTCGCCGCTGCAGGTGACGTACGCGAGCAGCTGCTCGACGCCGCTGCCGAGCAGCTCGAGGCCGCCCGCGAGGATCTCGAGCTCGTCGAGGGCACCGTGCGCGTGAAGGGATCGCCGGACAAGGCCGTGACGATCGCCGACCTCGCGGGCGAGGGGACCTTTCACGGCAAGGGCTCCGGCCCGTTGCCCGACGGTCCGCCCGTCGAGGCCGAGGGCTGTGTCGGACGTCACGGGCTCGAATCGTTCCTCGCGCCGCAGCTGATCACCCACGCTGTGCGGGTGAAGGTCGACCCGGAGACAGGCGTCGTGCGCGTGCTCCAGGTTGCCGCGGCGCACGACTCCGGAGTGATCCTCAACCCGATCGGCGCCAACGGCCAGGTGTACGGCGGCGTCGTGATGGGCATCGGCCAGGCGCTCTCCGAGGGCACGCAGCTCGACGACGAGGGTCGTCACCGCAACCCGCATCTGCTCGACTACAAGCTCGTCACCGCGTCCGACACGCCGCAGATCGACATCGCGTGGGTCGAGACGAGCACTCCGAACGCCGGGCCGCGCGGCTCGAAGGGGATCGGCGAGCCGCCGTGCGTCCCGACCGCGGGTGCCGTGGCGAACGCGATCGCGATCGCCACGGGCGCACGCGTGCGACAGCTGCCGATGACGCCCGAGCGTGTCTGGGCAGCCCGGCACGAGGAGAGCACATGACCGTTGCGTCGTTCGTGTCCGCAAGGTCGGTCGACGAGGCGGTCGAGGCGCTCGTCGGCGGCGCGCGGCCCGTCGCCGGTGGCACCGATCTCGTCGTCGGGGCGCGGCAAGGCAAGGCGCCGTTGCCCGAGAGCATCGTGGCCATCGATCGCATCCCGGAGCTGCGCGGGATCACGGAGATGGACGGAGCGATTCGCCTCGGAGCGCTCGTGACGCACGAAGAGATCGCCGAGAACCTGCTCGTTCGCGAGCGGTTCACCGCGCTGGCGGATGCCTCGTCGATCGTCGGCTCGCACGCGACACGGGCGCACGGGACGATCGGCGGCAACCTCATGAACGCCTCACCCGCGATGGAGACCGGTGGACCGCTCCAGTGCCTGGGCGCGACCGTGATGCTGCAGTCGCCGCGTGGCAGCCGCTGGGTGTCGGTGGCCGAGTTGTTCGCGGCACCCGGTGCGACCGTCGCGCAGCCGGACGAGCTCCTCGTCGCGGTCGACGTCCCGGCACCCGCGGACGGCACCGGCAGTTGCTACGTGCGACTCGAGTACCGTCGCCAGATGGAGATTGCGGTCGTGGGAGCCACGGCGGCGGTGACTCTCGACGCCGGGCTGGTCACCGAGCCGCGGATCGCCATCACCGCGCTCGCGCCGACGATCCGTCGTGTGGTGGAGGCCGAGGAGGCGCTCGCGGGCTCCGACGGTGGGGCGGACGCCGTCGCGGCTGCGGCGGCAGCGGCAGCCGCCGGCAGCGCGCCGATCTCGGATGTCCGCGCTTCGGAGCCGTATCGGCGCGCGATGGCCGAGGTGATGGCTCGGCGCGCGATCACCGGCGCGATCGCCCGTGCCCGCGGCGAGAGCGTTCCCATCCCGGCGAGCTCTCAGGTGCCGGCATGAGGGTCGCCACGACCCTGAGCGTCAACGGCACGTCCTACCCCACCGAGCTCGATCCGGGCACGTCGCTCCTCGACGCGGTGCGTGACGCGGTCGGCCTGACCGGGTCGAAGGAGGGCTGTGACGACTCGGAATGCGGCGCCTGCATGATGCTGCTCGACGGCAAGCCGGTGAACTCCTGCTCGTACCTGGCCCTCCAGGCCGAGGGCCGCGCGGTGACGACGATCGAAGGGCTCGCAGACGGTGGCGAGTTGAGCCCGCTGCAGGCCGCGTTCCTCGAGCACGGCGGTGTCCAGTGCGGCTTCTGCACACCGGGGATGCTGATCTCGGCCACTGCCCTGCTGCGTGCCACCCCGACCCCCAGCGAGGACGAGGTGCGCATCGCCCTCTCGGGGAACCTCTGCCGGTGTACGGGCTACGACGGGATCGTCAAGGCCGTGCTGGACGTTTCTTCGTCGCAGGGTTGACGGGCGCGCCGGAGCCTCGCGAGGATCAATTGAGACCGCCGCAGAGCGGCGGGTGGAAGACACCAGCCTCTATCGCTCCGCAGGCTTCGCGGTTACCCGCCGCGTGGGAAGGCGTTGCGGTAGATCTCCTCGTAGCCCGCCACGTCCACCTCGCGCGGGTTGCCCTGCGTCTGCGGGTCCTCGAACGCGATACGCGCGAGCATCGGGATCTCGTCCGTGGAGAAGCCGAGCTGCTCCATCGTCGGGATGCCGACATCGTCCGTGAGCCGATACACCTCCTCGACACCCGCCAGCGCGGCCTCGAGCGGGTCCATGCCTCCAATGTCGACGCCGAGCCCCTGCGCGATGCGGGCGTACCGCTCCGGCGAGGCGGGCACGTTGTACTCGCACACCGGGCCGAGCACGCGCGCGGTCAGCGCGCCATGGGGGCAGTCGTGCACGCCACCCGCCGACTGGCTCATCGCGTGGGCCGCACCGGCGCTCTCCGTCCCGTACGCCATTCCGCCGAGCATCGCCGCGTGTGCCATCTGGGTGCGAGCCTCGAGGCTCGTCCCGTCGGTCACCGCCACGCGCAGCCAACGGCCGACGAGCTCGACCGCGTGGAGTGCGACGGCGTCGTTGAAGGGCTGGTGGTAGTCGCAAGTGAAGCACTCGATCGCGTGCGAGAGTGCGTCCATGCCCGTCGCCGCGGTTACGGCAGGAGGCAAGCCGAGCATCAGCTCCGGATCGATCAGGGCCACATGCGCCCCGATCAGCGGCGTGCCGCCAACGTTGAACTTGGTCTTCCGCGCGTGGTCGGTGATCACTGCCCACAGCGTCACCTCGCTGCCCGTCCCTGCCGTCGTCGGGATGGCGACGAGTGGCGGGATGCGGTGCTCGATCGGGTCCCGGCCCCACTCGAACTGCGCAATCGAGCCACCGTGCCCCACGACGACCCCGATCGCCTTCGCCGTGTCCATCGAGGAGCCGCCGCCGAGCGCGACGAGCCCGTCGCATCCCGACTCCCGATAGATCTCGGCTGCGCCGTCGACGAGGGCGATGTCCGGGTTGGGGCGCACCTCGTCGAAGACGACCGCACCGTCCAGCTGCGGCAGCACCCGATCGACGAGGCCCGCCGCAACGACGCCCGGGTCCGTGACCAGCAGCGGGCGGGAGACGCCGAGCTCACCCAGCAAGGAGGACAGGCTGGACACCGCACCCGGCCCGTGCACGAGGCGCGTCGGGACGCTGACGGCGCGAACGATGTCGACCTCGACTGGCATTCGTTCTCCTTCGTGGTGGTGGCTCAGGGGCTCGGCGCCGGTGCCGAGGCTAGCCATTTCGGGCTCCTGTCACCGCTCGAGGCGTGGGCGCGGTACATGATCGTCGTCGTGACGGTGCTGACGTGCTGATCGTCGATGCGCATCTCGACCTCGCCTGGAACGCGTGCCAGTGGGGCCGCGACCTGCTTCGACCCGTGCGCGAGATCAGAGAGGCGGAGCATGGTCTGGAGGGCCCGGGGTGGGGGCGCGGCACGGTTGCGTTGCCGGAGCTCGGGGAAGCGCGCGTCGCCGTTGCGATTGCAACCGTGCTCGCGCGGAGCACCGGCACTCCGGAGGTCCGGCTCGACTACGGGACCGTCGCCGAGGCCACCGCCGTCGCCGTAGAGCAGGTCGACTGGTACAAGGCCCGTGAGCAGGAGGGCCACCTCGTCGTGCTCGACGGCGTCGAGGCACTGCGGCGCCACGTCGGCGACTGGCGTGCCTGGGAGACGGAGCCACACGGCGCTTCGCCGCCGCTCGGTCTCGTGCTGAGCTTCGAGGGCGCCGATCCGATCGTGTCGCCCGAGGAGCTGCCGCGGTGGCATGCCGCCGGTGTGCGCATCGTGGGGCTGTCGCACTACGGTGCCGGCCGCTACGCGGGCGGCACCGGAACCGATGCGGGGCTGACCCGGCTCGGGCGGGAGCTCCTCGCCTGCATGCGCGAGCACCGGATGGCCCTCGATGTGACGCACCTGACCGACGCCGGCGTGGCCGACGCGCTCGAGCTGCACGAAGGGCCGGTGCTTGCCAGCCACAGCAACGCGCGTGCGCTCGTGCCGCATCAACGGCAGCTGACCGATGCGCAGATCCTCGCCGTTGCCGCGCGAGGCGGCGTGATCGGAGCTGCTCTCGACTGCTGGATGCTCGATCCAGCCTGGGTCCACGGGCAGACGTCGAACCCGGTCTTGCTCGCCTGGGTGGTCGACCAGGTCGACCACGTCTGCCAGCTGACGGGATCGAGCGCGCACGCCGGCATCGGCAGCGACCTCGACGGCGGCTTCGGCGGCGATCAGAGCCCGTACGACCTCGACACGATCGCAGACCTCCAGCTTCTGGTCGGGCACCTGCGCGACCGGGGCTACAGCGAGGACGACGTCGCGGCGATCATGCACGGCAACTGGCTCCGGCTGCTCGGCGACTGTCTTCCGTGACCGCGGCGTCATTCGGCGCTCGCCGAGAGGAGCCGGCGCCGTCTCCAGCGCTCCGTGTCGGCCACGTTGTTGAAGGTGAAGACGTGGAGGCCGCCGAGCTTCGGCTGCGGGTCGGCGAGCACGGGCTCCAGCCCGGCGAGCAGCGGGTCGGGGCTGAAACCCGAGGGCCGGAGCATGCGGCGTCACCCAGCTGCCGTGAGTGCGCAGGAAGCGCGCCGACTCGCCAAGCCCGATCTTCCCCGTGATGCGGACGAGCTTCGCCCGCGGCACCGCGCCCGGGATGCCGACGTGGATCGGCAGCGGTGTGCCTCGCCGCCAGACCTCGTTCATCCACGCCACGGTGACGCGCGAGTCGAAGCAGATCTGGCTCACGATGTACGTGGCGAAGCGCGCCTTGGCGAACATGGCCTGGATGGTCGTCTCGTCGGGGATCAAGGGGTGGCTCTCGGGATACCCGGTGATGCCGACGTCGTCGAACGGGTGCCCGAGCTCCGCCATCGCCTCGAGCAGTGGCGCGGCCCCCTCGAACGCCCCGGCAGGCTCCTCGGCGTCGCCTGCCACGACGAACACGTCCCGCACGCCGACCTCGTCGAGGCGCGCGACGATCTCCGCGAGGTGCGACCTGTCCGCGACGAGTCGCGCCGAGATGTGTGGGACGACGGCGAAGTCGTGACCGGCGAGGCGCTCCACCACGTCGAGCGTGTGATCGAGGCCGCGCCGCGGCGAGACGGTCACGGTCAGCTTCACCTCGCGTGGCACGTGCTCCAGCACCTGCTCCTCGATCCCCTCGAGCGGCAGCACCTCGTAGCGCGGCCGGGCGAGGAGCTCGGCGATGCGCGCGCCGGGGGTGACGGCCGAGACCGCCATCAGACGTCGGAGTCCGGGAACGACGCCTTCTGCCGCTCTACCCACTCGCGAAGCTCCTCGTCGACTGCCTCGTCCATCGGCGGCCCCTCGTACTCGGCCAGCGTCTTCTTCCAGCAGTGCGTTCGCCCGCTGTGCGGCGTCGAGCGAGCCCTCGGATTGCCACTGCTCGAAGCTCGCGTTGTCGGCCACCGGCGAGCGGTAGAAGGCCGTCTCGAAGTTCGCCAGCGTGTGCGGGTGGCCGAGGAAGTGCGTGCCGGGCTCGTTCGTGAGGAACGCGTCGAGCGCCTGCCCGTTCGGGCTCAGGTCGACCCCTTTCGCGAACGCATGCCACATGCCGAGCTGGTCCGCGTCGAGCACGAACTTCTCGTACCCCATCGCGAGCCCACCCTCCAGCCAGCCGGCGGCGTGGAGGACGAAGTTGACGCCGCCGAGCATCGTCGGTTGCATCGTGTTGGCCGACTCGTAGGCGGCCTGCGCGTCGGGGGTCTTGGCTGCCGTCAGCGCGCCGCCCGACCGGAACGGCACGCCAAGCCGGCGTGCGAGGGCTGCCATCACGTACAGCACGAGCGCGGGCTCCGGGGTGCCAAAGGTCGGCGCCCCGGACTGCATCGAGATCGACGAGGCGAACGAGCCGAGCACCACCGGTGCGCCCGGTCGCACGAGTTGCACGTACGCCATGCCGGCGACCGACTCGGCGAGCGTCTGCGCACAGGTTCCGGCGACGGTCGCCGGGCTCATGGCGCCGGCGAGGATGAACGGCGTCATCATCACCGCCTGGTTCGCCTCGGCGTACGCGCGTGCGGCCCCGAGCATCGTCGAGTCCCACACCAGCGGCGAGTTGGCGTTGATCAGGCTGAAGACGACCGTGTGCTCCTCGAGGAAGTCCGCGCCGAAGACGATGCGCGCCATCTCCACGGTGTCGCGCGCGCGTTGCGGATGGGTGACGGAGCCCATGAAGGGCTTGTCCGTGTAGCGCAAGTGCGCGTAGACCATGTCGTAGTGCCGCTTGTTGACCGGGAGGTCAACGGGCTCGCAGACGGTGCCACCCGAGTGGTGGATGTACGGGGACGCGTAGGCGAGCTTGACGAAGTTGCGGAAGTCCTCGATCGTCCCGTAGCGGCGGCCGCCGTCGAGATCGCGCACGAACGGGGAGCCGTAGGCGGGCGCGAAGATCGTGTTCGCGCCGCCGAAGACGACGCTGTGCTCCGGGTTGCGCGCCACCTGCGTGAACGTCCGCGGTGCCGTCGCCTGCACGAGCTGCCGGGCCAGGCCTCGCGGGAAGCGCACGCGCTCGCCGTCGATGTCGGCGCCTGCGCCGCGGAACAGCTCGAGGGCGTCCGGCGAGTCTCGGAAGTCGATCCCGACCTGCTCCAGGATCGTGTCCGCGTTCTCCTCGAGCAGCGCCAGGCCCTCCTCGGAGAGCACCTCGAACGGCGCCAGCGTGCGCGTGATGAACGGCACCGCCTCGGCGACCGCGTGCAGCCGCAACGCTTGCCGTGCTGCCCGTCCGCCGGAGCGGCGCCCTCGTGTCTCGGTCATGCGGTTCTCCTCTCGCGGGCGGCGCGTCTCCGGGGTCGCGCGTCGCGCTCGGTCGTGGCTGTGCGACGCGCGGGGAGCGCGACCGCGGCGGCCAGGCGGGGGTACGGGTCGGTGTCGTGCGGGATCGCCATCGCGTTCACGAAGTGCTCCTGAAAGCGGGGCTCGACCGCGGTCTCGATCTTCTCGACGCGGCGCACGACGTCCTCGATCTCCGCCCGTGCGGCCCGGTTCGAGGAGCGCGATGCGCGCGCCCGTGCCGGCCGCGTTCCCCGCGGCGGTGACACGCTGCGGTTCGCAGTCGGGAACGAGCCCCAGGATCAGCGCATGCACGGGGTCGATGTGGCTGCCGAAAGCACCGGCCAGCCGAACCCGGTCGACGCGATCGAGCCCATACCGGTCCATCAGGAGTCGGCAACCGGCGTGCAGCGCCGCCTTCGCCAGCTGGATCTGGCGCACGTCGTTCTGCGTGATCGTGAGCTCGGGCTCGCCCTCCACGAGGACGTACGAGAAGGTACGGCCGTCGGGGACGATGCGCCGGGTGCGCTCCGCGAGCGCGCCGTCGACCGTACCGTCGGTTGCGATCACCCCGGCCAGATGCAGCTCCGCGATCGCCTCGACGATCCCTGAGCCACACACGCCGGTGATCCGCGTGCCCGCGAAGGCCGGGTCGTCGGACCAGGCCTCGGATCCGATGACGCGGAAGCGCGGCTCGAGCGTCTCGGGGTCGATGCGTACTCGCTCGATCGCGCCGGGCGCGGCGCGTTGCCCGCAGCTGATCTGCGCACCCTCGAACGCCGGCCCGGTGGGGCTGGAGGCAGCCAGCAGGCGGTCTCGATTCCCGAGCACGATCTCGGCGTTCGTGCCCACGTCGACGATCAGGTTCACCTCGTCGAGCAGGTGCGGGCCCTCCGAGAGGATCACGCCGGCGGTGTCGGCGCCGACGTGACCGGCGATGCAGGGCAGCACGTACACGCGTGCGCCGGGATGCACGGGCAGACCAAGCTCGACGCGCCGGGAGTCGCACCGAGCCGTCGACGGCAAGCGCGAACGGGGCGCCACCGAGCTCCGTCGGGTCGATGCCGAGCAACAGGTGGTGCATGATCGGGTTGCCGACGACGGTGATCTCCAGCACGTCGCGCGCGTTCGACGCCGGCCGACGTCGCAAGCTCGGCCGTCAGCTTGGCCAGGCAGCCGCGCACGACGCGGGTCAGCTCCTGCTCCGAGCCGGCGTTCATCATCACGTACGAGACGCGGCTCATCAGGTCCTCGCCAAACCGGATCTGCGGATTCATCTCGCCGGCCGACGCGAGCACCTCGCCGGTGAAGAGATCGCACAGGTGACCCGCGACGGTGGTCGAGCCGACGTCGAAGGCGATCCCGTAGGCGCGGTCGTGGAAGCCAGGCCAGATACCGGTGATCGTCTCGTCGTCGTGCACCGCCACCGTCACCTGCCAGCCGTCGGTCTTGCGCAACGCGGCCTGGAGCGTGAGGAGCACGCTCGTGTCGCAGGCCAGGCCCGTGAGACCCCACTCGCGCTCGAGGGCCTCCTCGAGGCGCGTGAGATCGCTCGTGGGCGATGCGAGCTCGGGCCGCTCGACGTCGACGAGATAGAGGCGGACGACAGGGTCGAGCTCGATCGGGTGTGCGTCCGCTTCCTTGCGCACAACCTGGCGATAGAGCTGGCTCTCGGGTGGCACGTCGACGACGACGTCGCCAACCACCTGTGCGGTGCAGCCGAGCCGCCGGCCGGCCGCGAGCCCGCGGTCGCCTGCGTACGCCTGCTCGACCGCGTCGACGGGAGAGAGGTGCTCCGCCGCCGACGTGATGCCGTGCTTGGCGTGCTCTCCGTCGGAAACCTCGATCTGGCAGCGGCCGCAGATGCCGCGGCCGCCGCAGACCGAATCGAGATCGACACCGAGCCGGCGGGCAGCGTCGAGCACTGTCGTGCCGGTCGCGAACCGGCTGCGCCGGCCCGAGGGCGTGAACACGACGAGATGATCGGTCGGGGTCACGAGCCGGCCGCGGCCCTCCTGCGGCCCTCGCGACCACCGCGGCGCCCGCTCTGGGCCCCGTCCGGCGTGTCACCGTGACGCGCGATCCACGCAGCGCAGTGCTCGTCGTTCCCCATCATCACGTCGGCCGCCCAGACCGCCTTCCGCATCTCCTCGTGCAGCGGGCTCGTGATGGCAGAGGTCATCCCCGACGCGATCGCCATGGGCAGGAAGGCCGCGTTGAGACCCGGGCGGTTCGGCAGCCCGAAGCTGATGTTCGAGGCACCGCACGTGGTGTTGACGCCGAGCTCCTCACGGAGCCGGCGTACCAGCCGAAAGACCTGACGGCCGGCGGTGCCCATTGCGCCGATCGGCATCACGAGCGGGTCGACCACCACGTCGGCGGCCGGGATGCCGTAGTCCCCCGCACGGGAGACGATCCTGCGTGCGACCTCGAAGCGGACGTCAGGGTCCTCCGAGATCCCCGTCTCGTCGTTCGAGATCGCGACCACCGCAGCACCGTGCCGGGCGACCAGCGGTAGCACGCGTTCCATCTGCTCGTCTTCCCCGGTGACCGAGTTGACGAGCGCCTTGCCCTGGTACACGGCCAGACCGGCCTCGAGGGCCTCGACGATCGATGAGTCGATGCTGAGCGGCACGTCGGTGATCGACTGCACGAGCTCAACCGTCTGCGCGAGGATGGCGGGCTCGTCCGCGAGCGGGATGCCGGCGTTGACGTCGAGCATCTGCGCGCCCGCCTCGACCTGCGCGATGGCGTCGGCGATCACCGTGTCGAAGTTCCCGGCGGCCATCTCTGCCGCGAGCTGCTTGCGCCCGGTCGGGTTGATGCGCTCGCCGATGATCACGAATGGCCGCTCGAAGCCGATCGCGACCTCCTTCGTCGCCGAGGACAGGACGGTCTCGGTCACGACGCACGCCCCGCGTCCTGTGTCGGCGCCGGCCGCGAAGCGGCCGCTTCAGGGATTTTCGCGATCGGGGATCCGCTCCTGCGGATTTCCGATCTGCGGGCAAGCAGCAGCGTCTCGGTCACGTCAGCCGGTCTCCCTTCCGCTCGCGCGGACGAGCCGCTCGAGCACGTCGTCGGTAAAGGCCGCCTCCAGCCACGCGGTCTCCTCGGCCACCTCGGCCTCGAGGTCGTCGCCGCACGCGCGGCTCTCACGGCGCCATTCGCTCGAGGTAGGCGTCGGTCCCGATCAGCCCGGCGCGCATCGCGGCAGCGTCGATCGCCTCCTGGAAGCGATCCGCAGCTGGCGCGCGCGTCGCGCCGCGACCCTTGCCCGCCGTCACCTGGGCCGGGATGTCGCGCCACCAGATCACCGTGAGCTCAGGCAGCCGCGTCGGCCGGGGACTGACCCGTAGGGGACTGTCCCCGACGAACTCGCGCAAGGCGGGCACCAGCTCGCCGTACCCGGTGCGGCGATGCTCGAACGCGAGGCCGAGCCGGTCGGCCGCGGCGCGTGCGCGCGCCAGCAGGTCGGGATCGTCGGTCTGCGCCAGGTACACGAGCCTGCGGTAGTTGCCGAACATCATCGGCTCGAGCTCCGGATGGACATCCAGCTTGAGCCCACGGATCACCAGCGCGTCGAAGTGCCGTGCGAGAAAGTCGGTCAGGTAGAAGGTGGCCGGATCCTCCTCGTGGATCGTGTCCCACACGTCGTTGCCGGCCAGGAAGCCGTAGCAGTGTGCCCCCGGGAGGCGCTCGACGCCGTGCCGCTCGAGCACCGGGTCCAGCAGGCCGCCGGTGCCGCAGTCGGCGTAGGCGACGAACACCCGCGAGTAGCGGCCTGCGAGCTCGTGCAACTTCGCGTCGACGGCGTCCGGGATTCTCTGCGGGGTCGAGTGGAGCTTCGCGGGCAGGCAGCGGACGGTGACGTTGTCCCATCCGTTGAGGCGGATCACCGCGAGCACCTCGCGCGCGATCGCGCCACAGGCGAGGACGAGCACCTCGGGCCTGGAGGCCTCGAAGGTGTGCTCGTCGTCAAGAAGCTGTGGCAGCGGCTGCACGGCGGGCCAGCACCAATGCCTGGGCGGTCTCGACGGCGACGGCCGCGTCGCGGCAGTACGCGTCTGCGCCCACCGCCTTGCCGAACTCCTCGTTGAGCGGTGCGCCCCCGACGAGGACGATGTAGTCGTCCCGAATGCCCTTCTCCTTCAGCGTCTCGATCACGACCTTCATGTACGGCATCGTCGTGGTGAGGAGCGCCGACAGGCCGAGGATGTCCGGCTTGTGCTCCTCGAGCGCCGCGAGGTAGTTCTCGACCGGGTTGTTGATGCCGAGGTCGAAGACGTCGAAGCCGGCGCCCTCGAGCATCATCGCGACCAGGTTCTTGCCGATGTCGTGGATGTCGCCCTTGACGGTGCCGATCACGACGGTGCCCATGCGCTCGGCGCCCGTCTCGGCCAGGAGCGGCCGCAGGATCTCCATCCCGGCCTTCATGGCGTTGGCGGCCAGGAGCACCTCGGGCACGAACAGGATCCCGTCGCGGAAGTCGATGCCGACGATGCGCATCCCCTCGACGAGCGCCTCGTTGAGCACCTTGTCCGCCGACCAGTCGCGCTCGAGCAGGATGTTGGTGCCGGCGGTTATCTCCTCGGCGAGCCCGTCGTAGAGATCGTCGTGCATCTGCGCGACGAGCTCCGCGTCCGTCAGCGTGGTGAGATCGAGCTCTTCGTCGCTCATGCCATCCTGTTCCGCATCGTGGAACCGTGCTGTACCATGGAACATGGTACTCCGACGAAGGACAGCGGGCAATGGTGCAGGCGGTAGAGCGGGCGTTCTCGATCCTCGACGCGGTGTCGAGCCGCCCGGCGGGCGTCACGGCGATCGCCAAGCGTGTGCGCCTGCCGAAGAGCACCGTGGCGCGCTTGCTGCTGACGCTCGAGGAGGTCGAGGCGGTCGAGCGGGTCGACGGGCCCCTCTGGCGGATCGGCCCCGGCGTCGCGTCGCTCGCCGGGACGGCCTCACCCGAGCGCAGCCTCGTCGCCGTGGCGCGGCCGCACCTCGTGCGCCTGGTGGCCGACGTGGGCGAGGACGCGGGGCTCGCGCTGCCGGACGGCTACGACGTGCACTACGTCGACCAGGTCGAGTCCGACAACCCGGTACAGGTGCGTGACTGGACGGGAACGCGGGCACCGATGCATGCGGTGCCGTCGGGGCTCGTGCTTCTCGCGGAATGGCCGGAGGACGCGCTCGCTGCATATCTCGCACATGGGCTTGCGCGCCTGACACCGCACACCGTCACCGACGAGCCGACGCTGCGGAGCCGCCTCGCCGACGCTCGCGAGCACGGCGTCGCTTGGGGGCGGGAGGAGTTCGCGGAGGGAATCAGCTCCGTCGCGGCGCCGGTGCGCGACGGCCGCGGCAAGCCGATCGCCGCGTTGCACGTGCACGGGCCCACGTACCGCTTCCCGGCGCCCGGCGCGGACGACACCGTCGCCATGCTGGTGGCCGAGGCCGCGACGGCAGTCGGCCGCGAGTTGTCGTTGGCCGCTACGTAGGGGCGGGCAACCCCATGGTCATGCCTGCGTGGCCTCCCGCTCGAGCGCTTCGACCAACAAGCGTCGAGACGTCGGCCACGCGCATCGAGCCGCCGGTCTGCCGGACGCCGTCGTCCAGCATCACGGTGCAGAACGGGCAGGCGACGGCGAGCGTGTCGGCGCCGGTCGCCGCCGCCTCGCGGGCGCGCTCCTCGTTGATCTGGTTGCCGCGCTCCTCCATCCACAGGTGCGCGCCGCCGGCGCCGCAACAGAAGGTGCGCTTGCCGCTGCGCGCCATCTCGAGGGGCTTGCCGATGCGCGCGACGATCTCGCGGGGCGCAGCCAGCACGTCGTTGTGACGCGCCAGGTAGCAGGAGTCGTGGTACGTGATCGTCGCGTCGGACCCCGCCGGAGCGAGGCGGCCGTCGCGCACCAGGTCGGCGAGCAGCTCCGAGTGGTGCATCACCTCGTAGCGCCCGCCGAAGTCCGGGTACTCGTTCGCGAGCGTGTTGAAGCAGTGGGGGCAGCTCGCGACGATCTTCGTCACGCCCGCCTCGTTGAGGGTGCCGACGTTCTCCTGGGCGAACGACTGGAAGACGTACTCGTTCCCCATGCGGCGGGCCGGGTCGCCGGTGCACGACTCGCGCGGGCCGAGGATGGCCACGTCGAGCCCTGCGGCGAGCAGCAGCTTGGTCGTCGAGATCGCGGCGGTGCGCGCCCGCTCGTCGAACGACGCCGCACAGCCGACCCAGTAGAGCACCTCCGGCGCCGGATCACCCGGCTCGAGGACGCGCACGCCGAGCTCGTCAGCCCAGGCTGCTCGCTCGGTCTGCGGCTTGCCCCACGGATTGCCGCCGCGCTCGACGTCGCGCAGCATCGTCGCCGCCTCTGCCGGGAAGCGCGAGTCCACCATCACGAGCTGGCGGCGGAGGTCGACGATGTGGTCGACGTGCTCGATCGACACCGGGCATTCGTGGACGCAGGCGCCGCAGGTGACGCAATCCCAGACGACGTCGTCGGTGACTGCGTTGGGTACGAGCGCGGAGAGCTCGCCACCGGCCAGCGCGGCCGGGCCCTCCGCGAACATCTGGTCGCGAATGCCCATGATCAGCAGCTTCGGCGAGAGCGCCTTGCCGGTTGCGTACGCAGGGCACACGTCCTGGCAACGGCCGCACTCGGTGCACGACATCGCGTCGAGCATCTGCTTCCACGTCAGGTCGGCGACGGTCCCGGCACCGAAGCGGAGGTCGGCCTCGTCCTCGGCCTCGAATTCCAGTGGCTCGATGCGGCCGCGTGCGCGCGTGCGCCCGAAGAAGACGTTGATCGCCGCCGTAGCGATGTGCAGGTGCTTGGAGCGGGGCAGATAGGCGAGAAAGCCGAGGATCAGCAGCACGTGCGACCAGACGAACACCCTTTCGAGCACCTCCGTCGTCGTGCCCGTGCCGAAGAGGCGCGAGAAGGCGTTCGAGACGGGTGACGCGTCCGCCGGTGCCTCGTTCAGGCCGAGCGCGATCCGCGATGCATGCCAGAGCAGCAGCGTCGTGACGATCCCCGTGATCAGCGCAAGGATCAGGTCGGCCTCCCTCAGGTGGCTACCGTCGAAGCGTCGCGGGCGTTGCACCTTGCGGATGAAGAACGCAGCCGCCACGCCGACGAGCACGAGGACGACGAACAGGTCGACGACGAAAGCGAACCAGCCCTGCGCGGCCAGCCAGCCGAGCGGCGAGCCGGAGGGAAGCGATGGCTCGCGGTCGACGACCCCGATCAGCGCCAGGAAGATGGTCGGGAAGAGGACGAGGAAGCCCCAGAAGATGAAGGCGTGCATGAGCCCGGGGACGATGCGCTGGAGCAGCTTCCGCTGGCCGAGCACGATCGTCGCCTCGTTTCGCACGCGCGCCGGTAACTCGGTCGTGCGGTCGACGGGCTTGCCGAGCCGCACGAGGCGGACGAGGAACCAGGCGCGGCGAGCGAAGAGCGCGCCGGCGACGGCGATCGCAGCGACGAGCGCGAGAGTCGAGGCGATGCTGGCGGAGGTGCTCATCTCGCCGCCGGGGGTCTGGCTTCAGCCAGACCCCGCCGTTGCGCCATACGGCGGGGTGAGGCTGAAGCCTCACCCCGCATCACGTGCGCGCCTCCCGGATCGCCGCCGAAACGGCGGGCACGACCTCGTGCAGGTCGCCGATCACGGCGTAGTCCGCGCTCGCGAGGATGGGGGCCTCAGGGTCTGTGTTGATCGCGAGGATCGCCTTCGCTCCCTTGCAGCCGGCCATGTGCTGCGTGGCACCAGAGATGCCGCACGCGATGTAGAGGTCAGGTGCGATCTTCGTCCCGGTCTGGCCCACCTGATCGGTGTGCGGGCGCCAGCCGGCCATCGTCACTGCCCGCGAGCAGCCGACCGCCCCGCCCAGCAGCGCGGCGAGCTCCTCGATGATCGCGAAGCCCTCGGGTGAGCCGGCGCCCCGACCGCACGAGACCACCACCTTTGCATCCGCGAGCGAGACACCACCGGACGTCTCGCCGGCCCGGTCCGTGACGCGGACCAGCACGTCGGCGTCGGACAGCGTGGGCGTGAAGCGCTCCACCACTGGCTCTGTTCCCGCGGCGGCCTCAGTCGTCACCACCGCGTGAGGCTGCACGGTCAGCAGTTTCAGCGGCGCATGCAGGTGAGCCTCCTCGAGCAGCGATCCTCCCCAGCGCACGCGGGTGATGCGAGCCGGGTCGCCCGCTGCCGCCTCGATGCAGTTCGCGGCGAAGGGGAGGTCGAGCTTTGCAGCCACGTGCGCCATGACCTCGTTGCCGGCGTCGCTCCCCGCGGCGATCACGGCCGACGCGGAGACACGTTGTGCCAGCTCGGCGACGCTCTGGGCGATCGCGGCGGGCGCGTACGAAGCGAAAGCGTCGTGCTCCGCGACGTGGACGGTGCCGACCCCGTGCTGCTCCAGCCCGCGCGGCTCGAGCCCGACAGCGACGACGTCCAGTGGCCCTTCGCCTGCGTACGCGCGTGCGAATGTCAGCGCCTGGAGCGAGACGTCGCTCGGCTCGCCGTCCACGTGCTCGACGACGACGAGAACGCCCATCTAGAGCACCCCGATCCTGGCCAGCACGTCGACGACGGCCGGTCCCGCTTCGGGCCCGCGACCGAGGATCTCGGCCTCCTTGCCCTGGCCGGCGGGGACGACGAGCCTCAGCTTCTCCAGGCGTGAGCCGGGGCGTACGGGCGTCGACGCGTCGACCGGCTTCCGCTGGGCCCGCAGCCGGCCTGGCACGGACGGATACCGGGGCAGGTTGAGACCCTCCTTCACGGTCACGACAGCGGGGAGTGGCAGCTGGTAGACGTCACGGCCGGCGGGCACCTCCTGCTCGCAGCGGACGCTGCCGCCTTCCACGGTGACGCCCTTGAGCCCGGTCGCCACCGGGCGACCGAGCGCGTACGCGACCCGGATCCCGACCTGATAGTTCCCGCTGTCGGCGGCCTCGTTGCCGAAGAAGACGAGATCGAACGGACCGTCGGCATCCTCGTCGGCGCGGATCGCGTCGACGATCGCGCTCGCTGTCGCCTGCGGATCCCACTCCTCGCCGTTCGAGACGAGGTGGATGGCGCGGTCGATGCCGAGCGCCATCGCGTCGCGGAGCTGCTCCTCGGCCTCCGGAGGGCCGAGCGTGAGCACGACCGTCTCGCCGCCCGCCCCCTCGACGAGCCGCACGGCCTCCTCGACGCCGCACTCCTCGTGCGGGCTGATCGTGAACCCGAGGTGACGCGTCTCGATCGCCTGCGCATCGTCGGTGAGCACGATCTTGCCGCCGGTCAGCGGAACGCGCTTGACGCAGACGAGGATCCTCATCGACCGCTCGCTCCACGAGCGCAGGGCGGAGGACAGTCCCCTGCGGGGACAGTCCCCAGGCGTGCCAAGGGATGGGAGAGGGGACTGTCCCCGGAGGGGACTGTCCCCGGCGTTCTGGCACGCGCTCTCAACACCTGATCCTCGCGTTCTCCGGGTCGAAGATCGGCGTCGAGCCGGCGACGGCGACGGTCACGGGGTAGCGCTCGTCCATGTACTCGACGGCGAGCTCGGCGGAGCCCTCGACCGCATGCTCGGGCGGCAGGTAGGCAAGCAGGATGTGCTTGCCGATCGACGGTCCGGCGCCAGCGCTCGTCACGTACGACCGGCGCCCCTTGCGGTCGGTGAGCGGTGTGCCGTCGCGGAGCGTGATCGGCTCGCGGCCGAGCGGGTAGCGCTTCGCACCCGAGGAGGACGTGTGGTCGTCGATCGTCAGCGTGCAGAGCAGCGCGGCCGGCTCCTCGTCGCGGTGCCGCAGGTGAGCCTCCTTGCCGACGAAGCCCTGATCCTTCACCTTCGGCCGCTGCATGCCCGCCTCGACGACGGTGTACTCGCTCTCGAGCTCGGCGCCGTAGGCCCGGTAGCACTTCTCCAGGCGGCCGGTCGTCCCGTAGACGCCGATCCCGCATGCGGTCAGGCCGTGCGGCTTGCCCGCCTCCCAGATCACGTCCCAGAGGCGGGCGCCCTGCTCGATCGGCACGTACAGCTCCCAGCCGAGGTCGCCCACATACGAGATGCGAGAAGCGAGCACGAGCTGCGATCCGATCTCGACCGTCCTGCAGGTGCCGAAGGGGAAGTTCTCGTGAGAGACGTCGTCACGGGTGAGACCCGCGAGGATGTCGCGCGCGCGCGGCCCCCAGAGCCCGATCGTCGTCCACGCAGTGGTCACGTCCACGAGCGTCGCGGAGCCGTCAGCGGGCAGCTGGTCTGCGAACAGCTTGCGGTCGGCCATGCCGTGGGCGCCGCCGGTGACGACGCGGAACTCCTCGTCCGCCAGGCGCATGATCGTGAGATCCGACTTGAAGCCACCGCCCGGGCCAAGCACGGGCGTGTACACCACGCGCCCGACCGGCACATCCATCTGTGCGAGCACGGCGCCCTGCAGCGCGTCGAGCGCGCCCGGGCCCTGTACGTCGAAGATCGCGAACGCGGACAGGTCGAACAGGCCGGCGTGCTCCCGCATCGCGAGATGCTCGGCGTTGACGATCGGCGACCACCAGCGGGCGTCCCACTCGGCATCCCGAGCCTCGACGCCATAGCGCTCGACCAGCGGAGCGTTCGCCTCGTACCACTGCGGCCGCTCCCAGCCCGCCGCCTCGAAGAACACCGCACCCAGCTCCTTCTCCCGCTCGTGCATCGGCGAGATGCGAATGCCCCGGTCGGATCCCCACTGCTCGGCCGGGTGGATGATCCCGTACGTCTTCGGGAACGCCTCGAACGTGCGTGCCTGGACGTGCGCACGGGTCTTCTGATGCGCGTGGAAGCGGCTGATGTCCGAGGTGTGGAGATCGATGTGCGACTCGCCGTGCACCATCCACTCGGCCACGGACTTGCCCACGCCTGGCCCTTCCTTCACCCATACGGCTGCGGCCGCCCAGAGCCCCTTCACCTCGGGTGTCTCGCCGAGGATCGGCATGCCGTCAGGCGTGAGCGAGATGAGCCCGTTGATCGCGTACTTCACGCCCACGGACTCGTCGCCGACTATCTCCGGCATCAGGTCGAGAGCGTCCACCATCTGAGGGTCGAAGTCGGCTTGCGTGAACGGGAACTCGGTGGGCGACAGAGCCGCCTCCTCGATGGAGGGGATCTCTTCCGGGTCGTGCAGGATCGAGCGGTGGGCATACGAGCCGATCTCGAGCCCGACGCCGTCCTGTCGCTCGTACATGAAGACGTCCATGTCGCGGACGATCGGGTACTCGATCGCCTTGCTCGACTTCTCGAAGCGCGGCACGGGCCCGATGTCGATCATCTGGTGCACCATCGGTGTGAGCGGGATGTGCGCACCGGCCATCCGGGCGAGGAGCGGGCTCCACACTCCGCACGCGATCACCACCGTCTCGGCCTCGATCGTCCCACGCGACGTGTGGACACGGCGGATACGACCCCGTTCCACCTCCAGGCCGCTGACGTCGGTTCCGGCGAACACGCTCAGAGCGCCCGACTCTGTCGCCCGTTCGCGCATGATCGTCCCAGCGCGGAGCGAGTCGACCACGCCGACACCGGGGGTGTAGAAGCCACCGAGCAGGATCGTCTCGTCGATGTACGGGACGAGCTCCTTGATCTCGGCCGGCGTGACCAGCGAGACGGGCTCGATGCCCCACGACTTCGCGGACGCCATGCGGCGGCGCAGCTCCTCCATGCGCTCCTCGGTGCGCGCGACCTCGATCCCGCCGCACACCGTGAGCACGCCCATCTCGTCGTACTGCCGCACGCTCTCGACCGTGAGCTGGGTCATCTCCTTCGAGTGGTCGACGAGGAAGATGAAGTTCGAAGCATGCCCGGTCGAGCCGCCGGGGTTCGGAAGCGGCCCCTTGTCCAGCAGGACGACGTCCGACCAGCCCTGGTCGGTGAGGTGGTACGCGAGTGAGTTGCCGACGATGCCGCAGCCGATCACGACGGCGCGCGCCTCGGTGGGGAACGTGCTCATGCGGTCTCCAGGTTGATATATGAGTTCAGGCGCGAGTAATATATATCGCTCTGTGCTCGTCGGGGACAGTCCCCTGCGGGGACAGTCCCCAGTGGCGAGCTCACCTCCACTTCTGCAACCCCAGGCCGTCGCGGCACGGTCGCTCTCCGACCAGGCGTACTACCGGATCCGCGAGCTGATCGTGTCGCTCGAGCTGGCGCCCGGATCGATCGTCGAGGAGCGGGCGCTGATGGCCTCACTCGGCATCGGGCGCACACCGGTGCGCGAGGCGCTGCGCCAGCTCGCGCGCGAGAACCTGGTCGAGGTGCACGCCCGCCGAGGCATGTTCGTCTCGAGCGTGGAGGTGGGTGACCTGGCTGCTCTGTCGGAGGTGCGCGCCCGGCTGGAGAGCTTCGCGGCGGGCTTGGCAGCCGAGCGCCGCACCGCCGAGGACCTCATCGAGACCGAGCGGCTGCTCGCGGAGCTCGAACTCCCCCTCGATGACGGACGCGCGCTGATCGACCTCGACCAGCGCCTCCATCGCCACGTCTACCGCTGCACGCACAACCCGTTCCTCGAGACGACGCTCGACGGCTACTACGTGCTCACCTTGCGGATCTGGTTCATGGCGCTCGACCGCGTCGCGCGCCTCGACGACGCGGTGCACGAGCACCGCGCTCTGCTGGAGGCGATCCGCAACGGCGATGAGAAAGCGGCTGAGGACGCGATGCGACGCCACATCGTCGGCTTCGAGCAGGCGATCCGGGCGGTGCTCTGACCTTGAGTCATCGCACGCGAGCGGTCATCATCGGCGGGCCCGTGGGGAATCCGTGACGACCACTGCCGCGACGGGATCGCGCCCCGAGAAGCCGCGCGTCGATCGCAGCCGCGATCCGCTCATCCGCGCCGAAGGGATCTGGAAGGTGTTCGGCCCGAAGGCGGATCGCGTCGTCGGCAGCCCCGATGCGGAGCTCCCACGCGCAGAGCTGCGTGCCAAGACCGGCTGCGTGGCCGCTGTCCGCGAGGTCTCGTTCGACGTCTGGCCCGGAGAGGTGTTCGTCGTGATGGGGTTGTCGGGGTCGGGCAAGTCCACTCTCGTCCGGACGTTGATCCGGCTGATCGAGCCCAGCGCCGGCTCGATCTCGATCGCCGGTCACGACGTGACAGGCGCGAGCCAGGCGGAGTTGCGCGCGCTTCGGCGGAACACCGTGTCGATGGTCTTCCAGCACTTCGGCCTGCTCGCGCACCGCCGCGTGATCGACAACGTGGCCTTCGGGCTCGAGATCCAGGGCATCGGCAAGTCGGAGCGGCATGCTCGGGCGCGCGACATCCTGCAGCTCGTGGGTCTCGAGGACGTCGAGTCGAGCTTCCCCGATCAGCTCTCGGGTGGCATGCAGCAGCGCGTCGGGGTGGCGCGGGCGTTCGCGGTCAACCCCCAGGTGATGCTCTACGACGAGCCGTTCAGCGCTCTCGACCCGCTCATCCGCCGAGACATGCAGGACGAGGTGTGCCGGTTGCAGATGGAGATCGGCACGACGATGGTGTTCATCACCCACGACCTGCCCGAAGCGCTTCGTCTCGGCGATCGGATCGCGATCATGCGCGACGGCGCCATCGTGCAGCTCGGCACACCCGAGGAGCTCGTCGGCTCACCCGCGGACGAGTACGTCGAGAACTTCACGCGCGACGTGCCGCGCAGCCACGTGCTCACCCTGCGCTGGATCATGCGCCCGCCCGAGCCCGGTGAGGCGCTCGACGGGCCGCGGCTCGACGTGACGACGACCGTGCGCGACGCCGTGCCGCTGATCGCGGCGAACGAGCGTCCGGTGTGCGCGATGGCGAACGGCGAGGTCGTCGGCGTGGTCGACCGGGTTGCGGTGCTGCAAGCGATCGCCGGCGAGGGCGGATGACGACCACCACCGTCGAGGCCGTCACCGTCACACCGGTGATCGCGCACACGCCGTGGTGGCGCGGCAAGCTCGTGCAGGTCGCCGGGAATCGTGGCACTCATGTACCTGGCCTATCGGGCGTGGAGGCTCGAGTACCCGTGGCCGAACGACCTGGTCGTGGAACCAACTGACGTTCGAGCTGGACGAGTTCCAGGCCTGGCTCATCGACCAGCGCCTGACGGGCGACGGCGGGATCGTGTTTTCGGTCTTCGACGGCTTCCGCATCTTCGTCGACAACCTCGTCGCCTGGTTCAACGACGCGCTCGTCTGGATGACCTGGATCGGCGCGACCGTTGCCGGCACGCTGCTCGTCCTGGCGCTTCGGCGGCTGCGGCGCGGCTGCCGTCTGGGCGCTTGCTGCATTCGCCTCGTTCGCCGTGTCGGGCCTCTGGCTGGAGAGCATGGAGACGCTCGCCCTGATGCTGACCGCGGTTGGCCTCTCGATCGCTGATCGGCATCCCGCTCGGGATCCTGGCCGGTCGCTCGGCACGCTTCAACCGGGCCATCAGCCCGTTCCTCGACGCCGCGCAGATCATCCCCGCCTTCGCCTACCTGATGCCCGTCGTGCTGTTCTTCTCGATCGGCTACGCCGCGGCCGTCGTGGCGACGATGATCTACGCGATCCCGCCCTGCATACGCATCACGGCGCTCGGCATCCGCGGCGTCCCCGTGAACACTGTCGAGGCGGCCGCCTCGATGGGGTCGACACGCCGGCAGATGCTGCAGAAGGTGCAGCTGCCGCTGTCACGGCGGATGCTCCTGCTCGGGCCTCAACCAGACGATCCTGTTCGCCCTCTCGATGGTCGTCATCGCCGGGCTGATCGGCGGCGGCGGGCTCGGTGCGGTGGTGAACAGCGGGCTCTACTCCAACCCCGCGCTCGCGCTCCTCGCGGGCGTCGTGATCGTGATCATGGCGATGGCGCTCGACCGCGATCACGGAGGCCGATCGCCGATCGCACCGACCCGACGAAGCGCCACCTCGACGACGCCGCCAAACGACGGCTGCGCCTGCAGTCGCTTGCCGTTGCCGCGGTCATCGCGGCGACGGTGGTCGTCGCGAAGATCATCGGAGTCAGCGGCGACTACCCCGACTACGCCGGTGTCAGGCAGCGCAGCGTCACGGCGCAGGAGTGGCTGCTCGCGCAGATCCAGAAAGTGCTCGACTACGTCCAGGACCCGACGTCGTTCGTCTTCCAGATCACGGAGCCGGTCGGGAACTTCATCCTCACCGAAGCTGCTTCTCCCGCTGCAGGGCTTCCTGGTCGAGGCGCCGTGGTTCACGACCCTCGGCGGCCTGACGCTGATCGCCTTCGTCATCTCCGGCTTTCGCCCGGCTGTGACGACGTTCCTGATGCTGGCGCTGATCGGCTTCACCGGGTGTCTGGGCGCTCGCCATGGACACGCTGTCCCAGGTGCTGGTGGCGACGCTCATCGCGGTGGCTGGTCGGCCTCGGGCTGGGCGTCTGGGCGTCCGAGAGCAGCAAGGTGTCGAAGACGCTGCGACCGATCAACGACGTGCTGCAGACTCTGCCGCAGCTCGTCTACATCATCCCGTTCATCTATCTGATGCCGGTCTCCATCGTCCCAGGGATCGTGGCCGCCGTTCTCTACGCGTTCCCGGTCGTCGAGCGGCTCGTCGAGCGGGGCATCAAGGACGTCGCCCCGCAGACCGTCGAGGCGGCGGGAGCGTTCGGCGCGACGCGGCGTCAGACCGCTGACCAAGGTCAAGATCCCGCTGGCCGGCGATGCGATCATGCTCGGCGTCAACCAGGGGATCATCATGGTGCTCGCGGTCGTCGTGATCGGCGGCCTCGTGGGGTCGGGCGGGCTCGGGTACGAGGTCGCCCAGGGGCTCGTTCGCGGGCAGTTCGGCCAGGGCGTGATCGCGTCGGTCGCGATCCTCGCGCTGGGTATTGCGCTCGACCGTGTCACACAGGGCACGCGGCGGGCGCGGAAGGAGGGCATCGAGTGAGTCAAGTCAACAGGAACAACTCCAAGGAGGGTCGGATGTCGCATTTCGCTGGCAGGCGCGTGCGCCTGGCCGGGCTCGCTGTCGTCGCCGTTCGCGGCGCTCGTCGTCGCGGCGGCCGCGATGGCGGGCGACTCGCGGCAGTCGGCGACGTCGTGCGGGAACGTCGTGCTCAACGAGAACTCGTGGGTCGGCTCGACGGCGAACATCTACGTCGCTCAAGTACGTCCTCGAGAAGAAGCTCGGCTGCAAGGTCAAGGTGACGAACATCACCGAGAGCCAGCCGGGCTTCCAGGCGATGGCCGACGGCAAGATCGACGTCGTGCTGGAGGACTGGCAGCACGCTGCCGAGCTTCAAGCAGTACGTACGAAGGCGAAGACGGTCGTGAACTAGCGGATCGATCGGGATCACCGGCGTGATCGGCTGGTACATCCCGGCGTACCTGCTCAAGCAGTACCCGGCGTTCAAGACCTGGAAGGGCTTGAAGGGCAAGGAGTCCGTCTTCAAGTCGCCTGAGTCCGGCTCGCAGGGGATGTTCCTCGGCGGCGACCCGTCGTACGTGCAGAAGGACCGGGCGCTGATCAAGGATCTCGGTCTCAACCTCAAGCACGTCGTGGCCGGCGCGGAACCCGCGCAGGTCGCACGCTGGACGCAGCTCTACAAGCAGAAGAAGCCCGTGCTCTTCTACTGGTACGACCCGCAGTACCTGAACGCGACGTACAAGCTCGTCCAGCATCCAGCTGCCGACGCGCTTCGACGGCTGCGAGGACGACGAGAAGAAGGGCGGCGATCCGAAGAAGTACGCGTGCGAGTACCCCTCGTACGAGCTCGACAAGGTCGTGAGCGGCAAGTTCGCGACGAGCGGCTCGCCGGCCATCAAGGTGGTCAGCGGTTCAACTGGACGTCGGCCGACCAGAACTACGTGGCCAACCTCATCTCGGGCAAGAAGCTGGAGAAGGACAAGGCCGCCGAGATGTGGGTCAAGACCAACGCCAAGAGGTCAGCGCCTGGGTGAAATAGAGCGTTGTCGGGTGCCTGGCTTCAGCCAGGCAGCCCCGGCGAACAACACCGCTACGCGGCCTTCGCTCCGAGCCCCCGCGAGGTCGCGCTCGCCCGCTCGAGCAAGAGCGGCACGGCCTTGGTGATGGCGGTGCGGTCGAAGCGGCTCGCGGGGCCCTGCAGCGCGACGATGGCCGCGAGCGAGCTCGAGGCGTCCCAGACCGGAGCCGCGATTGCGGCCAGGCCCGGCTCACGCTCTTCGATCGCGGCTGCCCAGCCCTCTTCGCGTACCTGTTCGATCTCCCGGGCGAGCACGTCGGGGTCGGTGATCGTCTTCGGCGTGTAGCGCCGAAGCCTCCCCTTCGGGAGGGGCACGTCGCCAAAGGCGAGCAACACCTTGCCGGCCGACGACGCATGGCCCACGCTCGGCCGACCCAGCCGAGTGACACCCTGCACGTACCGATCCGTGGGGACGAAGTCCACCGTGATCGCGTCGCGGTCTCCAGGGATCGAGAGCGTGGCCGTCTCGCCGACTGCATCAACGAGCGCCTCCAGGTGTGGTCGCGCGACGTCGCGCAGATCGAGGCGGCCGAGAACTGCGTTCGCAAGCCGCAGCACGCGCACGCCGAGCCGGTAACGACCCGTCGCCGGGACGTGCTCGACGAGACCCAGCCGCACGAGTGTGCCGAGCTGGCGCGATACGGTGCTCGCGCTGATGCCGGTCTTGCGCGCGAGATCGGTCGTGCCCGACTCGCCGCCGTCGGCGAGTGCGTCGAGAATGGCGACGGCGCGGACGGTGGCCTCGACGTCGCGTGTCGATGGTTGACCGGTACGGGGCACGGGAGATAGTCTATCGCCACAGACGGCATGCGATTGCGTCTGTCGCAATTAGATCGACATGGCGATGCTCGTCACCTGCCCCAACTGCGGCCCGCGCGAGGTGGAGGAGCTGCGCTGCGCCGGTGAGGTCACGACCCGACCGCAGGTCACTCCTACTGTCCGCGAGCTGAACGAGTACATCTACTTCCGCGGCAACGTCGCAGGCGTCCACCGCGAGTGGTGGTTCTGCCGCGCCTGCGAGGACTGGTTCCTGGCCGAGCGCGACACGGTGACGAACGAGGTCCGGCGCACGTGGTTGCCGGCATGAGGCTTCCCGAGCGGCCGAACGAGCGCATCGACCGGTCTCGGCCGGTCAGCTTCACCTTCGACGGCAAGATCCGCGAAGGGCTGACGGGGGACACGATCGGCTCTGCGCTCTTCGCGTCGGGTCAGCGGATCTTCTCGCGCAGCTTCAAGTACCACCGGCGACGTGGGCTGCTGTGCTGCTCTGGCCATTGCCCGAACTGTCAGATGACGGTGGACGGCATCCCGAACGTCCGCGTCTGTGTGACGCCGCTTCGCCAGGGCGCGGTCGTGAAGCCGCAGAACGTCGTCGGGTCGCTGCAGCGCGACCTGATGGCGGTGACCGACAAGCTGGGCGGCCCGTTCACACCGCCCGGCTTCTACTACAAGACCTTCATCCGGCCCCGGAAGCTGTGGCCCCTGTACGAGAAGATGCTCCGCAACGCGGCCGGTCTCGGGAAGCTCGACAAGCACGGTGCGCGGCAGGAGCGTGTCGACGTCGAGCACCGCCACGTCGACACAGTCGTGATCGGGGGCGGCGAAGCAGGTCTCGAAGCTGCCATCCAGGCTGCAGGGCAGGGGCGCTCGGTGATCGTGGTCGAGGAAGGGCCCGAGGCAGGTGGGTCGCTGCTGGCCGAACGTGACGGCGCCCCGCGCGCGCGTGCGCTCGCCGATGCGGCAAGAGAGGCGGGCGCTGAGATCCTCGCGCCGGCGACGGCGATCGGCCTCTTCGAGCAGGGCCTGGTTCCCGTCGCGCAGGGCAACCTGCTCCTCAAGATCCGAGCGCACGACGTGGTCGTAGCGAGCGGGATCGCCGAGCAGCCGCTCGTCTTCCCCGGCAACGACCTCGTGGGCGTGATGCTCCCCGACGCGGTGCGGCGGCTCGTCAACTACTGGTCGCTCGCGCCGGGCAAACGTGCCGTCGTACTGACGGTCGACGACCGCGGCCACCGGGCGGCCGAGGATCTCGAAGAGGCGGGTGTTCAGGTGGCGGAGATCGTCGACTTCAGGCAGACGACGCCGGCGATCGTGTCCGCGATCGGCCACAAGGGGCACGTGACCGGCATCCAGCTCGACATGCGCACCGTGAAATGCGACCTGATCGTGATGAGTGGCAGCGCGCAACCGAACTACAAGCTCCTGGCCCAGGCCGGAGCCCGAGTCGAGTTCGACGCCGCGCGCGGGATCTTCGTGCCGACCGACCTGCCCGCGCACGTGCACGCGGCCGGCTCGGTCGCCGGTGACATCGGCGGGACGGCGGTGCCCGCGCCGGTGCTCGGCAGCTACGGCGACAAGTGCTTCGTCTGCTTCTGCGAGGACCAGAGCGTCAAGGACCTGCGCTACGCGATCGCCGAGGGCTTCGACTCGATCGAGCTCGCCAAGCGGTACACGACGGTGACCATGGGCCCGTGCCAGGGTCGCCTCTGCCATGTCAACTCGATCCGCGTCTATGCCCAGACGACCGGCCTCGACGAGAACACGATCGGGACCACGACGGCGCGCCCGCCGTACGCACCCGTGTCGCTCGGGCTGCTCGCAGGGCCTCCGCACGAGCCCGCCAAGCGCACGTCGCTGCACCACCGGCACAAGGACGCGGGCGGCACCATGATGTGGACCGGCGCCTGGCGGCGGCCGCACTCGTACGGGCCGGACGCCGGTGCGGAGGCTCAGCGCGTACACCGCGGCGTCGGCCTGATCGACGTCTCGACGCTCGGCAAGCTCCTCGTCGCCGGGCCGGAGGCCGGCGCGTTCCTCGACCGCATCTACCCGAATCGCTTCTCCGATCTCAAGCACGGACGGATCCGCTACGGCGTGATCACCTCGGACGGCGGCCGCATCATGGACGACGGCACCGTCGCCCGCCTCGACGACGAGCGCTACTACGTCACGACCACGTCGACCGGAGCCGACGCCGTGTACCAGTGGTTCACGTGGTGGAACGCGGTCTGGGCGATGGACGTCCAGTTCCACAACGTCACCGGGGCGGTGGCCGCCGTGAACGTCGCCGGCCCAAGGGCTCGCACGCTGATGGAGCGCGTGTCCTCCGACGACTTCTCGAACGAGGGTCTCGCCTACCTCGACGCCAGGCACGTCACGGTCGCAGGCGTGCCCACGCTGGCGCTACGCATCGGGTTCGTCGGCGAGCTCGGCTACGAGCTCCACTTCCCGAGCCCACACGGCGAGCACGTCTGGGACACGCTGCTGGAGCGTGGTGTCGATCTCGAGGTCGCCCCGTTCGGCCTCGAGCCGCAGCGGATCCTGCGGCTCGAGAAAGGCCACGTGATCATCGGCCAGGACACCGACTCCGAGTCGAACCTGCTCGAGGCGGCGATGCCCTGGATCGTGAAGTCCGACAAGCCGGACTTCGTCGGCAAGTGGGCGGTCGAGCAGGTCGCCGAGCGTGGGCTCAGGTGGATGCTGGTCGGCTTCGAGAGCCCGCGCGGCGCGATGCCGGTCGAGGGCGGCCAGGTGGTCGTCGACGGCAAGTCGGCCGGGCGCGTGACGAGCGTGCGCTCGAGCGCCGAG
The DNA here is from genome assembly GCA_963724995.1 of uncultured Actinomycetes bacterium. Taxonomy (GTDB): domain Bacteria; phylum Actinomycetota; class Thermoleophilia; order Gaiellales; family Gaiellaceae; genus Gaiella. The sequence goes on along the minus strand of CAVRXC010000005.1, from coordinate 160,480 downwards.
CTGGGCAAGGTGATCGGCCTCGCCGTCGTCCCGATCGAGCTCGCCGAGGAGGGCAAGAGCTTCGACGTGCGCATCGGCGACCGGCTCGAGGCGATGGTCGTCCACCTCGGTGCATTCTTCGATCCGGCCGGTGAACGGTTGAAAGCATGAGCGGCGTCCTCGATTTCCTGTCGCCGTCGCGCGCGCTCCGACACGGACGACTTTCACCCCGTTGCGCGCTCCTCGATGGAGCGACGCTTTCGCGACGCAGGCGCCACGTTCGAGGAGCGCGACGGCTGGCACGTGCCCGTCTCGGTTCCCGGCGAAACGACGCACGCCGCCGTCGGGGTCGCAGACCTGTCGCACCTGTCGAAGCTCGAGGTGCGACCGGCGCCCGCGCCGGCCGGCGCCGGTGTCGTCACGTACGCGATCTCCGCCGCGCCGCGGGCTGCTGCTCTTCCCTGCCGCCTGGAGACCGTCGTCCGAGGGGCGCTGCCCGACTCGAGCTTCGTGCTCGACGTGACCGCGCAGCACGGCATCCTGGCCATCGTGGGGCCGGAGGCGCCGACGGTGCATCCGGCGCCTCACGCACCTGCACCACTTCCCCTCGGGCGGAGAGGTGGCCCATGTCACGGCGCACGTGCTGGAGCGCGACGGCGGCTACTGGATCGTGTTCCCACAGGAGTACGGCCACTACCTGTACGAGGTCGCGATCGACCGCGCGTCCGCACTCGGCGGTGGCCCTGTCGGCGTCGATGCGCTGCGGGCGAGCGCATGAAGGACGTCTTCCTCAAGAAGAAGATCCTCACGCAGCCGGGCGAGCTCAAGCGCCACTACGACGTGGTCATCATCGGTGGCGGCTCGCACGGGCTCGCCACGGCGTACTACCTCGCCAAGCACCACGGGATCACCGACGTGGCGATCATCGAGAAGAGCTACATCGGGTCGGGTGCGGCTGGCCGCAACACGACCATCATCAGGGCCAACTACCGCACGCCGGAGGGCACCGCGTTCTACTCGGAGAGCGTGAAGCTGTACGAGAAGCTTTCGGCCGACCTCGACTTCAACGTCATGTTCTCGCAGCACGGGCACTTCACGCTTGCGCACTCCGATCGCTCGCTGGTCGTGCAGACCGAGCGCGCCGAGGTGAACCGGCTGCTCGGCGTCGACAGCCGCGTGATCGACGCGGCCGAGGTGAAGAAGCTGTGCCCCGAGATCAACATCTCCCACGACGGGGTGACCTGGCCGATCCTCGGCGCCTTGTACCACCCTCCGGGTGGGATCATCCGGCACGACGCCGTTGTGTGGGGGTACGCGAAGCAGGTCTGCAAGGCGGGGATCGAGATCCATCAGGGCACCGAGGTGACGGGGTTCATCCGGGACGGCGACCGGATCCTCGGCGTGAAGACGAGCCATGGCGACGTGACGGCGGGTGTCGTGGTCAGCGCGACCGCCGGCTGGTCGAGCATCGTCGCCGAGATGGCCGGTCTGCCGCTGCCCATCACGACGAGCATCCTGCAGGCCTTCGTGACCGAGCCAGTGAAGCCGTTCCTCGACAAGATCATCGTCTCGGCGCAGATGCACATCTACGTGTCGCAGACCGATCGCGGCGAGTTTCTCATCGGCGCAGAGGTCGAGCCGTACCCGACCTACTCCAACAAGGGGACGTTCCCGTTCCTCGAGTACGCGTCACGTCACGTGCTGGAGCTCTTCCCGCAGCTTCACGCGACGCGCATCCTGCGCCACTGGACCGGTCTTTGCGACATGAGCCCCGACTACAGCCCGATCATCGGTGTCACCGAGCTGGAGGGCTTCCTCGTCGACTGCGGCTGGGGCACCTACGGCTTCAAGGCGGCGCCGATCGTCGGCGTGACGCTTGCGGAGCTGATCGCGACCGGGAAGACTCCTGCGCTGATCGAGCCGTTCTCGCTCGAGCGCTTCTACACCGACACGCTCGTCTCCGAGCTGGCGGCAGCCGCCGTGAGCCACTGAACGAAGGGAAGGCCTGGGACAGGATGCTTTCGAGCCTCGAGATCGCGCAGGCCGCCACGTTGCGGCCGATCACCGACGTCGCCGCCGACGCGGGCATCGAGCCGGGCGAGCTCGAGCCCTACGGGCGCACGAAGGCGAAGGTGGACCTCTCCATCATCGAGCGGCTCGCCGACCGGCCCGACGCCAAGCTGATCAACGTCACCGCGATCACTCCGACACCTGCGGGTGAAGGGAAGACGACCACGTCGGTGTCCCTCACACAGGGCCTCGGGCGGCTCGGCCGCAAGCCCGTGCTGGCACTGCGCGAGGCGTCGCTCGGGCCGGTGTTCGGGGTGAAGGGCGGGGCCGCCGGCGGTGGCTACGCACAGGTCGTGCCGATGGAGGACCTGAACCTTCACTTCACCGGCGACCTGCACGCCATCACCGCGGCGAACAACCTGCTCTCCGCGCTGATCGATGCGCACGTCCTGCACGGCAACGAGCTCGGCATCGACCCGCTCACGATCTCGTGGCGTCGCTGCATGGACATGAACGACCGTTCGTTGCGCGACGTGGTCACGAGCCTCGGTGGCCGCGCCAACGGCTACCCGCGGCAGACGGGGTTCGACATCACCGCGGCCAGCGAGATCATGGGTCTCGTCGCGGTCGCACGCGACCTGGCCGACCTGCGCGAGCGGCTGGGACGCATCACCGTCGGCCAGACCTACGGAGGCGAGCCGGTCACGGCGGAGCAGCTGAAGGCCGCGGGCTCGCTGGCGGTGCTCTTGAAGGACGCGATCAAGCCGAACCTCGTCCAGACGCTCGAGGGCCAGCCGGCGTTCGTGCACTGTGGCCCCTTCGCGAACATCGCGCACGGCAACAACTCGCTCGTGGCGGACCGCGTGGCCCTCAAGCTGGGCGAGTACGTGATCACCGAGTCCGGCTTCGCCTCGGACATGGGGATGGAGAAGTTCTTCGACATCACCTGCCGCATCGGCGACCTGCGACCGAGCGCGGTCGTGCTCGTCGCGAGCGTAAAGGCACTCAAGCATCACGGCGGCTCGCTCGACGGCGGTCTCGCGGAGATCGAGGACGGTGCAGCAAACCTGGCGCGTCACATCGGGATCATCAACGGCTTCGGGCTCCAGGCCGTCGTCGGCGTGAACAAGTTCCCGACCGACACGCAGGAGGAGCTCGACCTCGTGCGCCGGCTGGCGGTCGAGCACGGCGCCTACGCGGCCGAGATCAACAGCGCGTTCGAGGACGGCGGCAAGGGCGCCGTCGCGCTCGCGGAGGCGGTCATCGCAGCGGCCGAGGAGCCGAACACCTTCGACTTCGCCTACCCCATCGATGCGCCGATCGAGGAGAAGATCCGCGCCATCGTGCAGCGCGTGTACGGAGGAGACGACGTGCAGCTGCTCCCGGCCGCCAAGGAGAAAGCGGCGCAGTTCGAGTCGGCGGGCCTCGGCTCGCTCCCGATCTGCATGGCGAAGACCCACCTCTCGCTCTCACACGATCCCACGCTCCGCAACGCGCCTACGGGGTTCACCGTGCCCGTCCGCGACCTGCGGCCCTACACCGGCGCCGGCTGGATCGTGGCCCTGTGCGGCGACATGATGACCATGCCGGGCCTCGGGAAGACACCGGCCGCGCACGCGATCGACATCGACGCCGACGGCAACACCGTAGGTCTGTTCTAACCTCGTCGATGGTCCACTTGCGCCTCGTCTCACCGCCGGACTTGGCGCAGCGAGTGCTCGCCGCACTTGCACGGCCCTCCGTGCTGAACATCGTTCATCTGCCCGGGGTAGCGCGAAAGCCCGACGGCGACCTCATCCTCTGCGACGTTGCGCGCGAGGATGCGAGCCTCGTGCTCAACGACCTGCGCGAGCTCGGCCTCGAGCGGGACGGCTCGATCGCGCTCGAGACGATAGACACGTCGATCTCCGACGCGGCTCAGGCCGCGGAGCGAGCGGCCGTCGGATCGCCGGCCGACGCGGTCATCTGGGAAGAGGTCGAAAGCCGAACCTCTGAGAGCGCAGAGCTCTCGGCCAGCTTCCTCGCCTTCATGGTGCTTGCGACGCTCATCGCGGGTGCGGGGATTCTGACCGACTCGGTGATCCTGATCATCGGCGCCATGGTCGTCGGGCCGGAGTTCGGGCCGCTCGCCGGCTTCTGCGTAGCCGTGGTGCAGAAGCGGCTTCCGCTGGCCAGGCGATCGCTGCTCGCGCTAGCGGTCGGCTTTCCGGTCGCCATTGCCGCCACGACGGCCGGCACGCTGCTCCTTCGTGCCGTCGACCGTGGCCCGGAGGCGCTCGGGCCCCATCCCGCCACGCTCTTCATCTCCCACCCGAACGTCTTCTCGGCCATCGTGGCAACGCTCGCTGGTGTCGCCGGCATGCTCTCGCTGTCGACTGCCAAGTCAGGCGCTCTCATCGGCGTCCTCATCTCTGTCACCACGATCCCGGCGGCTGCAAACGTCGGGGTGGCGACCGCATATGCCGATTGGGACGAGGTCGGGGGAGCCGCCGCACAGCTCGCGCTCAATCTCGCCTGCATCGTCGTCGGCGGTATCGCGACGCTTGCTGTTCCAGCGGCACGTCTACGTGCGACGTGCCAGCCTCGCGTAGGAGCGCATCAGGTCGAGCTCGGTGGCGAGTACGCGCCGTTTCCGCGGTGCCCGAGCCGGCCGCCTGCCGCCACGCCCCGTAGGCTGCCCGCGTGGACGCGCAGGACGTCCTTCGCGACGTCGGCCTGATCCTGCTCGCCGGGGTCGTGTCGATTCCTGTCGCGGTCCTGCTTCGCCTGCCGTTGATGGTCGTGCTGCTCGGAGCCGGCGTGCTCGTCGGGCCGTCGGTGCTCGACCTGGTCGAGAACCCGGTCGACGGGCTCGGCGCCCAGCTCGTGTTCACCCTCGGCGTCTCGTTGATCCTCTTCCACGGCGGCGTCGGGATCTCGTTGCGCGTCATCTCGCGCACAGCGGTGGGTCTCGGGATGCTCGTGCTCCCGGGCATCCTGATCACGGCCGTGCGTGGTGGCGCTCGTCGCCATGCCGGTCTTCTCGCTGCCGTTCTCCGTCGCTCTCCTGGTCGGTGCGGCGCTCGCCGCGACCGATCCCGCCGATCCTGATCCCGCTCTTCGACCGGCTCCGCCTGCGGCCGAAGGTCGCCCAGACGGTGATCGCCGAGTCGGCGTTCAACGACGCGACCGGCGACGGTGCTCGTGCTGACCGTCGCAGGCGGTGGTCGAAGCCGGGAACGTGGGCGCGACCGAGCCCCTCACCGACTTCTCCAAGAGCCTCGTCGCTCGGCGCGGCTCTCGGCATCGGCGGAGGGCTGCTCCTCGCCGCCATGCTGTCGTCGCACGCGGTCGGGATCTGGCGCGAGTCGCCTGCCGTGGCGATCCTGGCGCATCATCGCGCTCACCTACTTCACGACCGACGAGCTCGGCGGCTCCGGCGTACCTGGCCGCGTTCGTGATGGGCCTGATCGTCGGCAACATGGAGCGGCTCGGCCTGGGCCGGCACGCCGACCACGCGAAGCAACTCGACGAGCTTCATGACGCAGGTCTCCGAGATCGCGGTGCTCGCGGTCTTCGTCACGCTGGGCATCAACCTGCCGCTGGACGCGCTGTGGGACCACCTGTGGGGCGGGCTCGTGGTGATGGTCGTGTTCCTGTTCGTCGCGCGGCCGGTCACGGTTCTGGCGTGTCTGCTTCCCGACCGGCGTGGCCGCTGGACCCGCGAGGAGATCGTCTTCCTGTCGTGGTGCCGCGAGACGGGCGTCGTGCCGGCCGCGGTGGCGGGGGTGCTCCTCGCTCGGGACGTCGAGGGCGCCGAGATCGTTGCTGCGATGGTCGCGCTCGCCGTCGTGACGACGCTACTCGTCCAGGCGACAACTGCGGGCGCTCTCGCCCGGCGGCTCAGGCTTGTCGAGACGTCCGAGTACGTCGGGCTCAGTGCACGATGAGGACATCGCAGCGAGCCTGACGCTGAACGCGCTCGCTGACGCTCATCCCGAGGGACCGCTCCACGAGGCTGGGTTCCCGCGTGCCGACGACGATCAGCTGCGCGTCGTGCATCTCCGCCACCTCTACGATCGCCTGGCCCGGGTCGCCGATCGCCTCGACGAGCTCGGCCTCGATGCCAAGCCTCGCGAGGTGCTCGCCGGCGCCGCGGAGCTCCTGCCCCGGGCGCCCGTCCGTGCTTCCGATCAGGACCGGGATGACGCTCGTGACGACCAGCCGGTCGTCGTACCGGCGCGCGAGGTCCGCTGCGCGCTCGAGCGCGCGCTCCGAGGGTCCAGACTCGTCATACGCGACAACGATGGTTCCCATTGCTGTCCTCCTCCGAGTGGTCTGTGCCCGGACTGTTCAGGCCGGCAGGCGCGGCGGCATCGTGGTCTCCACCGATCGATCGCGGTGTTTCTTACCGAGCCGCCTCAAAGGCGTGACCGGAGCTCCCGTCGAGACCCAACGCGGCCGCGAGTCTCTCCTGCCAGTCGGGGTGCCGTCCGACGCACGTCGGGCACACCCGCAGCGCGGTTCCCTTCAGCGCCGGATGACCCTGCACGGCGGCCGGGTCGACGTCGTAGCGACCCCAAGCCGCCCCCGAGAGGAGCCCGTCTGCCTGCTTGCGATCGCAGATGGCGCAATGCAGGTAGAGCCTCGCCATGCGTTCAGGTTACCCCCACGGACCGATGAACGCCCCGTCGAGATCGCTGAGCAGGATCACGACGACGATCACGATGCAGACGAGCGAGAGCCCGATCATGAACGGCGCGACCTTGGGGTCTTCCTTCTGGATCGGCGGAAAGTCGATCTGCTTGCCGGCCATCGTCCCTCCTCTCTACGCCGGGGTGGTCGGGTCGGGTCCGGGGGCGTAGCCGGCGCTGGCCTGCCGGAGCATGCTTGCCTGGCGCTCGAGCTTGCCGTTCTCCATCCGCACCCACGCGATCAGGGCGGCGACCATGAGCACGAAGCCGATCGCGAGCTGGATATACGTCCCGGTCGAGTTGTGCCCGCCCCACGTCCAGAAGTCCGTGACCGCTTCGCTCCACTCGTCGTACGGAAAGCTGTTGAACACCGGTCGCCTCCTCTCCTAGACGCCGACTTTGGGCCGGCTGCCCTGCGTGGTGGCCTTGAAGTCCTCGAGCAGGATCGGGCCTGCCTCGACCTCTTCGCCGTCGGGCGTGACGATCACCTCGGGGAGCCTCTCGAACTCGGGGTAGAAGTCCTGACCGAACTCGGCCAGGTCGAGGCCCTCGAGCTCGACCTCCCCGGGGACGCGCAGCAGGTTCGCCTTCTTGAGGGCCCAGCTGCAGACGTAGCCCGGGAGGAATGCCAGCGGCAGGAACGCCATCATTCCCATCAGCTGGCCGCCGAAGGAGACCGGGATGTTGTTGACCCCGGTCGGGTAGCCGCCCAGGAAGATCCCGACGAGGAAGACCCCGTAGAAGCCGCAGAAGCCGTGGACGGCGACCGCACCGACGGCGTCGTCGATCCTCAGCCGCTTCTCGATGAAGCCGCCGACCCAGACGGCGAGCATGCCGCCCGTGAACGAGAGCACGTAGGCGAGCGCCGGGTGATACGCGTCCGCGCCCGCGGAGACGGCGATCACACCGGCCAGGCCTCCCGACAGTGTCCAGAACGGGTCACCCTTCGAGGCGAACCATCCGCCGGTGAAGCCGCCGGCGAACCCGAAGGTGATCACCATCGCGATCGTGCCGAGCGTCGTGTACGAGAGGTAGATGTTGAGCCAGCCGGGGAACGTCGTCGACTGGATCACCAGGCAGGCGGCGTAGAAGCCGTAGAAGCCGGTGAAGATGAGCATCAGCCCCATCAGCGTCATGTGCGTGTTGTGGGGCCTGAAGGCGCGCGCTCGGCCCTTGAAGTCGTACTTGCCGATGCGTGGGCCCAGGTTGAGAAGGACGCCGAGCGTGAACGCCCCGGCGACGCCGTGCACGACGAGCGACGCGATCGCGTCGTGGAAGCCGAACCGGGTCGTCAGCCAGCCACCCGAGCTCCAGCCCCAGGCGGCATCCATGATCCAGACGACGGATCCGAGCACGACGGCGAGCAGCAGGAAGGCGGAGAGGCGCACGCGCTCGATCAACGCTCCGGACATGATCGACGCAGTCGTCCACGAGAAGAGGAGGAAGGCCAGGAAGAAGACGAGGCTGACGTGGTCCTGCAGGTTCCCTGCCATCCCGGAGCTCCATGGAGCGGTGAACCCGCAGAAGCCCGGCAAACCCAGGTCGGGGCTCGCGTGCCCGCTCTTCGGCCAGCCTTCCTGGAAGCAGCCGTAGATGTACCAGCCGAAGTAGTAGAACGTCGGCGTCACGACGGCGATCGTGAGGATGTTCTTCATCGCCGTGGACATGATGTTCTTCCGTCTGGCAACACCCGCCTCGTAGGCCATGAAGCCGGCGTGGATCAGCCACATGACGACGACGGTCCAGAAGTAGAACGTCTCGGTGAGGATCGCCGAATCGAGCGCCTGCTTGTCCTGGAGCGCCTTGATCTGCTCCTGGACGGTCTCGGCGAGCAACAACATGGACGAGATCATTCGGCGCCCTCCCTGGGCCGCTGGGCAGGCCTACCGCGCAAACCTACGAAACGGCCTCCGCTCGGGCCATGTAGAGAGCCGACGGGCTTGATCCCGGCGGTGTGGAGCCTTCCTACATACGACGTTCCCGCCGGCCTGCCCGCGGAGGTCAGGGACCGACGCCTTGCAGGGTGACCTCTCCCGTCGTCGCATCGACGAGGTACACCTCGTAACGAGTCGTCCGGCCTCCAGGGCCCTGGTCGTACAGAGACACGGCCCAGAACGGATGGGCAGGGATCCCCTGCTGCACGAAGCGGACCTGGTGGCGCTCGGCCGTGAAGGTCGCCTCCTCCTTGGCGAGCGCGACGGCCTCGTCGTCCGTGACGTTCCGGCCCTCCGAGCCGCAGCCGCGTGCGAAGAGAAGCGCGGCGACGAGGGCGACGACGACCGCGGCGATGCGAAACCACCACCTGTCGCGGAGATCGACCGGCGCGCTAGGTGCCGGCGAGTCGTCGGCGCTTTTCGATGAAGGAGTAGACACGAAGGATCAGGTAGCCGACGAAGTGGGTCAGGAACACGAGCAGCAGCCACCAGACCCACCAGCCGTAGTTGGGTCGCAGCTCGAGGAGCTCGATCACAGTGAGGTAGAGCGCGATCGCCAGGGTGAGCAGGATCACCCACGGCGCGAAGCCGAGCAGGAGGACGATGATCACGGGGTCATCCTCGCCCGCGTTTGCGCTCCGCGCAACTCACGACCACGGCCGGCGGGCCGCCCTAGCTCCAGGGATAGGGCGAGTTGGAGACGGGGTGCAGGTCTCCGGTCGCGAAACGCTCGAAGCGGAACGGATGCAGCAGCGGTGCGGACTCGCCCATGAGCACCTTCGCCACCTCGCGACCGACGCCGATCATCTTGTAGCCGTGGTTCGAGTCGAGCACCGCGTAGACGTTCGGCTTGAGCCAGTCGAAGACGGGGAAGTTGTCCGCCGTGAACGCGCCGACCCCACCCGAGCGGGCCATCCTGTACTGCGAGCGGCAGCCCTCGAAGCGGCTCATCGCGTGGGAGAGGGCGGCGCACCACATGTCCGGGAACGTCGGGTCGACGTCCGTCGTCGAGGGGTAGGGGTCGAGCTGCACGTCGCCGTCGACCGTGAGCGGCGAGGCGCCGCCCTGCACGCCGTGCCGGTCGCGCTTGTAGTAGATGCCCCACAGCTCGTCCGTGACGAGCGACACCGTCGTCCGTGTACAGCGGCGCATCGGTGTCCAGGTGGATCACCGGTGGTGCGCCACCGTCCACCGTGTCGAACATGAGCGGGTCGACGGTGATCTCGCCCTCCTGCAGGTTCCAGTAGGTCCACATCGGCTGGTCGCGGGCGACGTCACCGGACGGCGTGTGCACGTCGATCCGGTCGGGCAGCCCGAGCATCGACCAGAACACCTTCGCCCAGGGCCCCGGAGCGACGACGACTGCCTCGTCGACCTCGATGTGGCCCTTGGTCGTCTCGACGCCGGTCGCGGCGTCGTCCGGGCCGAGCTCGAATCCGGTCACCTCGGTGTGCTCGTGGATCTGGACGCCCTCGGCGAGGCACTTGTCGCGCAGACCGCGCACCGACTCGAGGTTGAAGGCGAAGCCTCCCTGGTGCTCGTGTAGGCACACGGTCACACCCTGAGCGCGCCAGTCAGGGAAGAGGCGCTTCATGTACGCGTCGACCTCCGCCTCGCCGACGATCAGCTCGGAGCGGTAGCCGATCCGCTCCTGCCGCTCGGCTACGGCGACCAGGTCGGGCTCCTGCACCTTCGGGCCGAGTGCCATGTAGCCGACCCCGTTGTAGTGATAGGCCGCGGGGTCGGACTCCCAGACCTCGACGCAGGCCTGCATGAGCTCGCTCATGGCGGGCTGGAAATAGTTGTTGCGCACGACGCCGCAGGCGATGCCCGTCGCGCCCGACCCTGGGGTCGACTTGTCGAGCACGACGATGTCGCTTCCCTCGCCCAGCCCGCGCGTGCGAAGCTCCCGTGCGAGATGAAGGGCGGTGGACAGGCCGTGCATCCCGGCCCCGATCACGATGTACCTGGACCTACGCGGCAGCTCCACGCCGATCTCCCCTGTTGCTTTCACCTCTTATGTTGCCTTAGCGGCAATGGTGTTTCAATATCGAGGGTACCATGACCCGGCCGACACGTCCACGCGCCCGTCGGGTCGAGGCCGTCGAGCGCGCCGTCGCCGTCCTCGACGTGCTCGCAGAGGCGGTCGAGCTCGGCACCAACGAGATCGCCCGCCGCACCGGCATCAACGCCAGCTCGGTCTCGCGCCTGCTGGCGACGCTGGCTGCGTCGGGGCTCGTCGACCAGGTCGACGAGACGGGGCGCTACCGACTGGGTCTGCGCCTCGTCGAGCTCGGAAACGCAGCCCTCGCCCGCCTCGACCTCCGCGAGCTGGCTCGGCCACACCTACGTGGCCTGGTGGCGGCCACCGGCGAGACGGCGACCCTCTCCGTGCCGGGCGAGGAGTTCGCGATCACCGTCGACTTCGTCCGCAGCCCCGCCTCCGTGCAGAGCGTGGCGCAGATCGGCCGTCCCAGCGTCCCACACGCCACGGCCGCGGGGAAGGTGCTGCTCGCATTTGGCGACGTCTCGCTGCCGGGTGACACGCTTCGCGCGTACACGGCGAACACGATCGTCGCGCGACCGCAGCTGGAGCGGGAGATCACACGGGTGCGCGCGCAGGGTTGGGCGCAGGCTGTGCGCGAGCGGGAGGACGACCTCAACGCGATCGCCGCGCCGGTGCGCGACGCGGCCGGCGAGCTGGTCGCCGTCCTCGGCGTCCAGGGGCCGGCGAGCAGGTTCGGGGAAGGGCCGATGCACGACGCGCGGCGGCCGCTGCTCGCCGCGGCTGCAGCTCTCTCGTCCACGCTCGGTTGGGTCGTCGCCTGATACCCGAGCGCCGCGCGGGGGTAGGCGCGTTGTGTGAGGGAGCGCGGCGCGGCCGCGAAGCGGACGCCTGTTGCGCGACCGGAGTCCGCGCGAGCGGATTCCGGTCTTGCGCGGGCGGTCAGTCGGGCGCCAGCCAGACGAGGCACGCCACCTCGCTCGAGACGCGTTTCGCAGCCTTGCGGTACAGCCGTCGCCGCACCTTCGTCCGGTCTGGGCCGAGGACGAGCAATCCTGGCGCTCGCTCGGACACGAGCTCGAGCAGCGCGTCGACGGGATGGGGGCTCGAGACACGCAACCGCTCGACCGGGACGGCGAGCGAGTACGCGAGCTCAGCCGGTTGCCGTAACGATGCCTCCACCTCGTCGGTGCCGGCGTACTCGTAGCCCATCGCGAGCGAGATGGGGAGGATCGAGATGGGGGCGACGTTGACGACCAGCAGTGGCTGCCCCGATTCCACCGCCGACTCGACGGCCAACGCCGCGGCCTCGGGTGCAAACGGGACGTCGAACGTGGCGAGGAGCACCGGACGCGCACCGGACGGCACCTCGATCGCGCTCGAGACCCCTGTCGTCCTACGCCCGACCGGCATCACTCGGGCGACAGCTTCCAGCTGGGTGTCTCGGTCAACACGTGCATGGACGCACGGCGCCTCAGCGGCGGTATCACCATCAGCGCGAACGCCATCTCCAGGATGAAGAGCAAGAATGCGAAGCGAACGTCCACCAGCACGGCGAGCGGCACCATCACCACGGCGAGAGCGATCGCGGGGACGAACACGAGGAGCCTGTATCGCCTGATCCCCGAGAGGAGCGCCTCGTACTCCTCGCGCGGGATCTGCGCGGTGTTCCAGGTCTTGCCGCATTGGGGGCATGTCCAGCGGTCGCCGTACGCGACGCTCGCACGTGACCCGCAATCACAGGTGAGCGTGATCGGCGGCCCGCGCACCGGGTGATCGTACCGCCGTGGGGCCAGATCCGCGGTTGGGGCAACACCGTTGCCCTGTTGTTGGAAACGTCAGGCTGTCGTGTTACGGTCGCCGCGCACGGCTGCGGACCGGCCGCAGGCCCCGGAGACGGAGGGTGAAACGTGGCGGTAGCACAGGTCGAGGAACGGCACCTCCTCAAGACGCTTCGCTGGTACGACGGCTTCGTCATTGCGCTCGCGAACCCCGGCTTCCTGCTCGGGTCGCTCGGCTATTCCGTCGCCGACCTCGGCGGTTGGGGCGCGGCCCTGCTCTGGGCCATCTCAGCCTTTGTCGCGGTCTTCATCAACACGATCTACTCCGAGCTCGCGGCCATGTTTCCCGAGAAGTCGGGCGGTCTCTCGCTCTACGCGCACGAGGCGTGGCGGAAGTACACGACGCTCGTCGGGCCGATCGCGACCTTCGGCTACTGGATCGGCTGGTCGGTCGTGCTCTCGTTCCTCGGTCTGTTCACCGGGCAGCTGATCCAGGCCAACTGGTTTCCCAGCGAGCCGATCGGAAGCCCTTTCGGCGACGGCTACTTCTCGACGGGAGGCTGTGAGGTCGGCCTGCCGCAGCTGATCGGCATCGGGCTGGTCCTGTTCGTCTGGCTGTTCAACGTCTTCGGGGTGCGCATCGGGATGGCGTTCGGCTACGTCGCGGGCGCCGTGCTGATGATCCCCCTGTTCGTGATGATGATCCTGCCGTTCCTGAACGGAAGCTTCGACAGCGACCAGCTGACCTACAACCTCAACAACCCAGGGCTCGCGTGGGGCGGCACGCAGCTCGCGCTCGTCTGGCTGTGGATCATGTGCTGGTCGGCGTGGGGGGTGGACGTCTGTGCGACCTTCGCCCCGGAGTACAAGGACACCGCGCGTGACACGAGGATGGCCCTGCGCTCGGCCGCGGTGTTCTCGATGTTCGTCTACATCTTGCTGCCGATCGCATTCGTGGGCGGCGGCACGGCCGAGCTCGTGTCGGGCTACCTCTACCCGCAGGCGATGGACGAGATCATCGGCTCGACTCGGCTCACGGACTTCTTACTCGTATGTCTCTGCGTCAGCTTCATCATCTCGATGAACACTGCGACCGCGGACGGGGGCCGCGCGCTCCTCGGTATCTCGCGGGACGGGATGACGATCAAGTGGCTCGGCAAGCTGAACCGCTACCACGTGCCCGGCAACGGGATGACCCTCGACATGGCCGTCAACATCGCCTTCCTGTTGTTCATCGGCAACAACTTCGGCATCCTCGCCGCGTCCAACCTCGGCTACGTGCTCGCGCACATGTTCGCGCTGTCCGGTTTCGTGCTCCTGCGCCGTGACCGGCCGAACTGGCCGCGACCCATCAGGCTGGGAGCCGTCTGGACGCCGATCGCCGGCATTCTCGCCGTCTGGTGCCTGATCCTCACGATCGTCGGCTTCGGCTGGATGCAGGTTGCCGCCGGCGGTTACGGCGGCACGAAGGAGAAGATCATCGGCGTGTCGGTGCTCGCGATCGCGATCCTGCTGTTCCTCTTCCGCCGGATCGTCCAGGACGGCGAGCGGCCGCACTGGCGCGAAGACACGCCGACGATGCCGGATGCCGTCGAGGCTGCACTGATCCAGGAGGAGATGCGACCCGTTACGTAGACGACGTCGGCGCGCGCACGCCGACGCGCCTTGGCGCCACGACACGGTCGAGCCATCGCTCGAACAGGGCTCGACCGTGGCCGAGCATCTCGTCGGCACGCTCCTCGATCCCGGCGAGGAAACCCGGGGCCGTGCCGGGACCGAGCGTGCGCTCGAGCGACTCGGCGTACTCGGGCACCGTCGCCCACTCCTGCGCCATCTCGCGGGGTCACCTCGAGGTGGAACTGGACGCCGTACGCGCGCTCCGACCCGGAAAGCCTGATTTGGATACGCGGGCGAGCCGGCGAGCCGCACTGCACCCTCCGGGCAGGTCGAACGTGTCGCCGTGCCACTGCAGCGTCACCAGCCCGTCGGGAGCCGAGCCGAACACCGGGTCGCCGCGTCCCTCGGGCGTGATCTCGACCGGCAGCAGCCCGACCTCGGGCGCGGCGCCCCTGGTAGACACGCGCGCCGAGGCTCGACGCGAGCAGCTGCACGCCGAGGCACACGCCCCAGAACGGCGTGCCGGCGCGCACCGACTCGGCGATGAGTCGCTTCTCGTCACGCAGCCACGGGAACGCGTCCTCGTCGTTGACGCTCATCGGGCCGCCCATGGCGATCACGGCGTCGTAGTCGCGGCGCTCGGGGAGCGGCTCGCCCTCGTCGAGCTCGACGCGCTGGATCGTGGCGCCGCGCTCGACGAGCACGTCCTCGAACACGCCCGGCGGCTCGCAGGCGATGTGCTGGAGGACGAGGATCTCCATCGCTGCATTCTCGCCGCTGACTGCGGCCGGTGCCGGGCTGTCAGCCCGGCACCATGGGGTCCGGCTGCCGCACGGCTGGCGGGAGGTAACCCCGGTGCCTGGCTGAAGCCAGGCACCTGAAGGAAAGCCCGGCGTCGCCGGGCTTCGCCTCTTGCTTCAGTGCCCCGCAGGCCGCTCCCAGCCCTCGAGCACGGGCGCGTGCCAGTCGCCGCCGACCGTGCGCGAGCCCTCGACCCAGGGGCCGAGCTCGGGCTGGGGGAACTTCGTGTGCTTCTCCTTCAGCTGGATCCCGTACGAGTTGCCCGACTGCAGGTGCGTGATCAGCACCTTGCGGGCGAGCTCGTCCTCGCGCCCGTTCGGGATGGAGAAGTAGATCTTGAGGAACGAGTTCGAGTAGCGGTCGAAGACGGCCGGCATGCCGTCCTCCTCGAGCAGGTGAATGTCCTCGAGCCAGTTGATGTCCTCGCCCGGCGTCGCCGCGAGCAGGTCGACATCCTCGACCAGCGCCAGGTCCTCCTGATACGGGAAGCGCCTCCCGGCCAGGAACTCCGCGTCCAGCGACGTGATCTTCTCCGGCTCGGCGTATGCGAACTCCGGGTCGTGCGTCTGCTCTGTCACGACTCCACCGCCGCCTGTCCGCAAGGAGGGGATCCGCAGGAGCGGATCCCCTCCGCGGGACCCGCCTGTGGCGGCAAACCCTCGAGGCGACTTCGCTGCCTGGGTGCGGCGCGCCTCACGATTCCACCGCTCGAAGGTCCGCGACGCTTGCGGTCTGGCTCGCCTCGAGGTCGTCCTCGGCCTTCTTCGCCAGCAGCCGCTTCACCTCGGCGAGGATCTCGTGCTCGGTCTGCCCGACCGTGTAGGTGGTGCCGGCGAGCGGCACCTTCGCCATCGCAGACGCCTCGGCGGTGAGTGCGGCCAGGTCCTCCGGCTCGAGCGAGTGCACGTTCGTCTTCCCGCACGCGCGCGCGAGCATCTGCATCTCCATGGTCATCGTGGTGAGGAAGTTGTAGACCCGGAGCGACGCGTCCTCGACGACGAGCCGCTTGCGCAGCTCGGGATCCTGTGTCGTGATCCCGACGGGGCAGCGGCCGGTATGGCAGTGGTAGCACTGGCCGGCCGGCACGCCGACGGTGCCCTCGTAGTCGGTGACGCCGGGGATCTCCTTGTTGCAGTTGAGCGCCATGAGCGCCGAGTGGCCGATCGCCACCGCTTTGGCACCGAGCGCGAGGCACTTGGCGACATCGGCGCCGTTGCGGATCCCGCCCGCCACGACGAGGTCGATCTCGTCGGAGAGCCCGACGTCTTCGAGCGCCCGCCTCGCCTCGGGGATCGCGGCCATCAGCGGGATGCCGGTCTCCTCGGTGGCGATGTGGGGCCCGGCTCCCGTTCCGCCCTCGGCACCGTCCAGATAGATGATGTCCGGCCCGCACTTGGCTGCCATCCGCACGTCGTCGTAGACGCGGGAGGCGCCGAGCTTGAGCTGGATCGGAATCTGGTAGTCGGTCGCCTCCCGGATCTCCTGCACCTTCAGCGAGAGATCGTCGGGGCCGAGCCAGTCGGGGTGCCGCGCCGGCGAGCGCTGGTCGATGCCGGCCGGGAGCGAGCGCATCTCCGCCACCTGCTCCGTCACCTTCTGCCCCATCAGGTGCCCGCCCAGGCCGACCTTGCACCCCTGCCCGATGAAGAACTCGACCGCGTCGGCGAGCATCAGGTGGTGCGGGTTGAACCCGTACCGGCTCTGGATGCACTGGTAGTACCACTTGGTGGAGTAGTCGCGCTCGGGCGGGATCATCCCGCCCTCACCCGAGCAGGTGGCCGTGCCCGCCATGGAGGCGCCCTTGGCGAGCGCCATCTTGGCCTCGAGGCTGAGCGCGCCGAACGACATGCCCGTGATGTAGATGGGGATGTCGAGCTCGATCGGCTTCTTCGCGAAGCGGGCTCCGAGCACGGTCTTCGTCTCGCACTTCTCGCGGTAGCCCTCGATCACGAAGCGGGTGAGGGTGCCGGGGAGGAAGACGAGCTCGTCCCAGTGCGGCATCGGCTTGAAGACCGAGAAGCCACGCATCCGGTAGCGGCCGAGCTCTGACTTGATGTGGATGTCGTTGATCACCTCGGGCGTGAAGATGCGGCTGCGTCCGAGGACGTCCTTCCTGCCGGGTGCGTCGGCCATGCCTAGATCACCAGCTTCCGCTCGGCGGGCTCGAGCGAGTCGTAGTTGTAGAGCACCTTCCCGCAGACGAACTTCTGCAGCTCCGGCGGAGAACCGAGGCCGTAGATGGAGAACTTCCGCTCGATGAACTCCGTGTCGGCGTCCGTCCACGCGCCAGGCACGCAGTCGATGCCGAGCGACTTGACCGTGCCGCCGACGTAGATCGTCCCGTCGTACATCGAGTCGCCGAGACCGTGCCCGACGTTGCCGAGGATGATCTGGCGGCCGCGCTGCATCATGAACGCGTTCATCGAGCCGGCGTCGCCGCAGACGATGATCGTGCCGCCCTTCTGGTCGATCCCGGTACGCGCGCCGACGCGGCCCTTGACGACGAGGTCGCCGCCACGCATCGCCGCGCCCGTGAGCGAGCCGGCGTTCGAGTCCACGACGACGACACCCGACATCATGTTCTCGCACGCCGACCAGCCGACCCGGCCCTTGATGTGGATCTCGGGCCCGTCGATGATCCCGCACCCGAAGTAGCCGAGCGAGCCCTCGAAGGTGATCTTGCAGCGGGTCAGGATGCCGACCCCGAGCGAGTGGCGCGCCTGCGGATTCTGGACGACGACCTCCCGGATGCCCTCCTCGTAGAGGAGCCTGCGCAGCTCGAGGTTGATCGTCCGCGTCGTCAGCTCCTTCGCGTCGAAGGTCGCGACACCGCCATCGATCACGGCGGTGTGCGGTGCCTCGGCGAAGGGCTCCGCCAGTCCGCGGGCGTCGTAGCTGATCTGCCGCTCGCCTACCGCTGCCACACCAGCACCTCGCGCTCGTAGGGGTCGTAGGTCTCGATCTCGCGGTCGAGGAGCTGACGGATCGCGATCTCCTCCGAGGCGATCGCCACGAGCTCGTCCGACTCGTAGAGCACGAGCGGCTTCGCCGCAAGCTCGTCCTTGGCCACGCCGAGCTCGTCCTTCGTGACCGCGATGTAGGTGAAGACGCCGTCGAGCTCGTCGAGCGACTTCCGCATCGACTCCTCGAGCGTCAGGCCGCCGCTCATCTCCTGCGCCAGGTAGACCGCGATGATCTCTGAGTCGCACTCCGACATGAAGCGGCGCCCCGCCCGCTCGAGCTTGCGGCGCCAGTAGAAGTAGTTCGTCAGCTGGCCGTTGTGCACGACCGCCACGTCCGAGTAGGGATACGCCCAGTACGGGTGCGCACCCGCGATATCCACCTCCGACTCGGTCGCCATGCGCACGTGCCCGATCGCGTGCGTGCCGTTGAAGTCACCCAGCCCGTACTGCTCGTGCACGCTCTCGGCGTCACCGAGATCCTTGACGATCTCGAGCGAGCTCCCGAGCGACAGCACCTCGGCCTCGGGGATGTCCTCGACCAGGTCGGCGAGGCGCTTCAGGTCGCCGTCGTAGTCGAACGAGACCCGGAACGCGTACGGCGTCTCCTCCTCGACCTCGTGCACCTGCGCGCCCAGCCTTCCGAGCCGGTTCTCGACCTCGACGCGGTGCCTGCGGAGGCGCTCCTCGTACTCGAAGTCACGCGGGGTGTTCGCGTCGGCGAGCTTGAACCGCATCACGAGCGCGCCGTTCGACGGCACTCCGTACAGCGCATACCCCGTCGAGTCCGGGCCGCGGTGCTTCATCGACTGCAGCATCCGCGTCATCTCGTCGCCGATCGGATGAGCGGCGCCGTCCCTGTAAATGATCCCCGCGATTCCACACATGTGACCGCCCTTTTAGACGTTCTTCCGTCAAGGAAGAACGTCTAGGTACTCCTCGACGTCCCAGTTCGTCACGGTCGCACAGTACCGCTCCCATTCGTCCAGCTTGTAGTGACAGAACACCGTGTACATCTCTCCCGGCAGAGCCGACTTGACGACCTCGTCGGACTCCAGCGCGTCGAGGGCGTCACCGAAGGTCATGGGGATCTTCCTGACCTCCTTGCCCGCCTCCATCGCCTCGTAGATGTTCCGCTCCTCCGGCTCGCCCGGGTCGAGTTGGCGCTCAATCCCGTCTTCCATGGCCTTGATCAGCGCTGCCATGGACAGGTACGGGTTGACGGCGGAGTCGACCGACCGATACTCGAAGCGGCCGGGAGCCGACACGCGGAGCGCGGTCGTTCGGTTCTGGTAGCCCCAGTCCGAGAACACCGGTGCCCAGAAGCCCGTGTCCCACAGCCGCCGGTAGGAGTTGACGGTCGAGGCGGTGACGGCCGTGAGGGCCGAGAGGTGCTCGAGGATGCCGCCAATCGCCCACAGCCCGATCTGACTCGGCTTCTGCTGATCGTCGCCCTCCGGCATGAACGCGTTCTCCTCACCGCGCCAGAGAGAGATGTTGTGGTGGCAGCCGTTCGCCGACACTCCCATGAAGGGCTTCGGCATGAAGCAGGGAAACGCACCCAGCTCGCGGCCGACCTGGCGGCAGACCTGGCGGAAGGTGGACAGGTTGTCCGCGGTCTTCTCCGCCCGGTCGAAGTTGAAATTCAGCTCGATCTGGCCGGGCGCGTCCTCGTGGTCACCCTGGATCATGTCCAGCCCGAGCGCCTGCCCGTACTCGATCACCTTGTGGATGATCGGCTGCAGCTCCGAGAACTGGTCGATGTGGTAGCAGTAGGGCTTGGTCACGCCGTCGACGTCGGGCGTGCCGTCCTCCTTCAGCTTCAGCCACATCATCTCCGGCTCCGTTCCGGCCCGGAGGTGGAGGCCGTGCTTGGCCTCGAACGCTGCCTGGATCTGCTTCAGGTTCGAGCGGCAGTCGGACGTGAGATAGGCGGCTGGGTCCTCGCGCTCTTCCCGGTTGCGGAAGCACGTGCACCAGACCCGGGCGACCTTGGCGGTCCCACGGGAGCACCTCGAACGTCTCCGGCTCCGGGATGCCGACGAGCTCCGCGGCCTCGGGCCCGTAGCCGATGTAGTTCGCCATGCCGGTCGATGAAGAGATTCGCGGTGGAGCCGTACACGAGCTGGAATCCCTTCTGCGCCATCGACTCCCAATGCGCGGCAGGAACGCCTTTGCCCATTACGCGGCCGGTGACGGAGATGAACTGGTAGTAGACGTACGTGACGCCTTCGGCGTCGATTCGCTGCCGGACGTCCTTGATGAGCTCGTCGCGCCCCTTTGCCGAGACGAAGCGCTCGAGATCGGTGCCGCCCCGTTTCGGCGTCGACCTCGTGCCGGACGGGCGCCGCGGCGGCTTGTCCTTCGTGGCCACTCCGATCCTCCTTCTCCCTCGTCGCCGCCAGCGGGAAGCCGGGTGCGGCGAATCTCTCGACCTGCCCGTGCCGGACACTACACGGGGCGTACCGATGCCGTGGGGGCAAGTCTGTTGCCTTAGCGGGCCCGGCGCGGAGGGCCGGGGCGCTAGTACGCTCCCGCGGTGAGCGAGGCCCGCCACGAGGTGATGACCCCGGAGCAGCACGCCGAGCTCCAGGCGGAGCTGGCCGAGCTCGAGGGCCCGCGGCGCCTGGCTGCGGTGGATGCGATCAAGGTTGCCCGCTCGTTCGGCGACCTCTCCGAGAACTTCGAATACCACGCAGCGAAGAACGAGCAAGGCATGCTCGAGGCGCGCATCGCCAGGCTCCGCACGCGCTTGCATCAAGCGGTGGTCGTGGAGCACGACACCGACGAGCAGGTCGGCGCCGGCTCGATCGTCGAGATCGTGGACGAGCACGGCGAGGTGATGGAGGTGACGATCTCCGCTGTCGGTGGGGTGTCGCCCGACTCGCCTCTCGGGCGCTCGCTCATGGGCGCCGCGGTAGGCGACGTGGTCGAGGTGGAGGCCCCGCGTGGCTCCTGGAAAGCCACGTTGAGGTCGATCAGGCGCGCATGAGCCTGCGCGCCAGGCTGCCGGACCTGATCGAGCGCGAGCGGGCCCGCTTCGAGGCGGCGCACCCGCGTTCGCTCGCGCTCGCGACGAGCGCCCGCGAGCACCTGCTCGCCGGCGTGCCCATGCACTGGATGACCAAGTGGGCCGGCGGGTTCCCGGTGTACGTGGCGACGGCCGGCGGCAGCCGGTTCGTCGACGTCGACGGGCACGAGTACGTCGACTTCTGCCTCGGCGACACCGGTTCAATGACGGGGCACGCACCTGCGCCGACGGTGCGGGCACTCGCCGAGCAAGCCGCCCGCGGGATCACGCTGATGCTGCCGACCGAGGACGCAGCCTGGGTGGGTGCGGAGCTGGCGCGGCGTTTCGGCCTGCCGACCTGGCAGTTCGCGCTCACCGCGACCGACGCGAACCGCTTCGTGATTCGGCTCGCCCGCCACGTCACGAGCCGTCCGAAGATCCTCGTCTTCAACTGGTGCTACCACGGCACCGTCGACGAGACGTTCGCCGCGCTCGAGGGGGACACGGTCGTCGCGCGACGCGGCAACCTCGGGCCCCCGGTGCCGCCGTCGGAGACGACGAAGGTCGTCGAGTGGAACGACGTCGACGCCCTGGAGGCGGCACTCGCCCCGGGCGATGTCGCCTGCGTGCTCGCGGAGCCGGCCCTGACCAACATCGGCATCGTGCATGCCGAGCCGGGGTTCCACGACGCGTTGCGGGAGCTGACCCGTCGCACCGGGACGCTGCTCGTGATCGACGAGACGCACACGATCTGTTGCGGCCCCGGCGGGTTCACCGCAGCCCACGGTCTGCAGCCGGACGCACTCACGATCGGCAAGCCGATCGCCGGCGGGCTCCCGGCGGCGGCGTACGGGTTCAGTGCCGAGCTGGCCGGTCGCGTCGCGAGCTCGATCGAGCTGGAGGACGTCGACGTGGGTGGGATCGGCGGGACGCTGGCCGGGAATGCGCTGTCGCTCGCCGCGATGCGCGCCACGCTCGGCGAGGTGCTGACCGACGAGGCGTTCGTGGGCATGATCGCGATGGCCGAGCGCTGGACGGCAGGTGTCGAGGACGCCATATCGGAGTCCGGGTTGCCGTGGCACGTGACCCGGCTCGGCTGCCGCGCCGAGTACCTGTTCGCGCCGACTCCGCCGCGCAACGGCACCGAGGCGGCCGCCGCAACCGACTTCGAGCTCGAGCGTTACCTGCACCTCTACGCTCTCAATCGCGGCATCCTCCTGACGCCGTTCCACAACATGGCACTCATGTCGCCCGCCACGACCGCGGCGGACGTCGACCGGCACACGGACGTCTTCCGCGAAGCGGTGCTCGAGCTGGCCCGGCCCTCGTAGCACGAGCTTTGCGCGGGTCGCGGCACGGCGTAGACTCGCAGCATGCTGCGCGCATCTGCGGTGGGTGTGCTCATCGTCGGGCTGCTCGGTGCGGCCAGCGCGGCAGGCGCACCGCCGGCGCTGAAGGTGAAGCAGTTCCCAGTCCCTGGCGGGAACGTCCTCGCGCTCACCGCCGGCCCCGGCGGGATGTGGTTCTCGGAGGCGGGTGGGCCCACGAACCTCGGGCGTGTGACGCCGGCCGGAGCAGTCAAGCGGTGGAAGGTGCCCGGGCTGATCTCGTCCGACAACAGCGCGGCGGGCAACAGCATCGTCTACGGGCCTGATCGCAACATCTGGATCACCGGGCTGACGTCGGACGCGTGGGTGGTGGCAAGGGTCAGGCCGAACGGCGTAGGGAAGGTGATCGACCTCGGCATGCCCAACCTCTCGGGCAGGGACGCAATCGCGGGTCTCGGTACGCGCAAGGGGGGGCCACTGTTCTACGGCATCTGGTGGAACAAGGCGGGCCGGGTGAGCACGTCGGGCTCCGTGCTCCCACCGGTCACGAACGGCTTCCCGCAGACTGCGGCGGCGCTCGGTTGGGCGGCTGATCGCGCGGGAGCGATGTGGTTCGTCTACGGCCGCGGCTACGGCCGGATCACGGGCACCACAACACGGACGTGGGAGCCGGCCGGACGCCACAACTTCGTCGACGTCACGCTCGGCGCCGACGGCCTGATCTACCTCGCCGACCGCAACAGCCCTCAGAAGCTCGGCATCGCCCGAGTCGGCGCCGACGGCTCGTACAAGCAGTTCAGGGTCGCGGGTGGCGTCGGCTCGATCGCAACCGGACCGGACGGCAACGTGTGGGGCGTCGTCGAGTACACGGCGGAGCTCGTGCGCGTCACCCCCAAGGGAGTCGTCAAGAGCTTTGCCATTCCAGGCAACACGTCGCAGATCGCCTCCGGGTTCGGGAAGCTCTGGATCGTGACCGGCAACGCCGGTTTCGTCGGGCGCGTCGACCTCCCGCCGAAGTAGACGCTCGCCGGGCAAGTCGAGTCAGCGGCTGTCAGGGGGCGTCTTCGATGAGCTGATGCAGGTGCTCTGCGTACACGGGCGCCGTGGGCTCGTCCTCGTGCCGGAAGAACGCAAGCACGTCGAGACCCGCGCCGGCGAGCGGGCGCAGCCGCTCCGCGATCCCGGCGAGCGCCGCTTCGTCGTACGGCGGGTCGCGAAAGCGGAGATAGCGCCAGCCGGCCGGCGCCTCCCAGTCGTCCACGCGCACGGCACCGACCTCGGCCAGCCGGGCCTCGACTCCGTCCCACGAGGCGTCACGCAGATCGAGCGCCCAGTGGATGCCGGGGTCGATGGAGCCGAAGAGCAGCTCGAGGAGCCCGTCGTCGCGCGGGGTGGGGACGACGAGCCGAACACAGCCGAGCCGGTCGCCGAGCACTCGAACCCGCTCCTGAACCGTGTCCATGCGATGGAGCGTCCAGCGTGGCGCCTTCACCGCGAAGCGGAAATGCGCCGGCACATCGGCCGCCCACCTGGCGAATTGCTCCTCCGACGGAAGCCGGTAGCCGGTGCTGTTCAGCTCGACCGTGTCGAAGCGCGCCGCGTACAGGCGCAGGAACTCGGACGGGTCGGCTGCGGCAGGGTAGAAGCCCGGTCGCCACGTTGGATAGGACCAGCCGCTCGTCCCGACGCGAACGCTCACGAGTCGGGGCGCCGCACGTATGTCACGAACGAGAACGGCACATCGGCCGATACGTGGGACTCGCGCGACGCCTCCTCGAACTCCGTGCGATCGAATGGCGGGAACATCGTGTCGCCGTCGACGGCGATGTCGATCTCCGTCAGCAGCAGCTCGTCGGCACGAGGCAGCGCTGCGGCATAGAGCTCCGCGCCGCCGATCACGAACACCTGCGGGGCGTCGCCGAGCAGGTCGAGCGCATCGTCGAGCGAGGAGACCCGCTCGGCGCCGTCGGCATGCCAGCCGGGGTTACGGGTGACGACGACGTTCCGGCGCCCGGGGAGAGGGCGGAAGCGGTCGGAGATGGACTCCCACGTTCGCCTGCCCATGACGACCGGATGGCCCATCGTCAGAGCCCGAAACCGTTCCACGTCCTCCGGGATCCGCCATGGGATCGTGTTGTCGCGGCCGATCACCCCGCCCTGCGCGACCGCCGCGACGAGCGAGACCTTCACACCGCGATCGGCGCGCGGATCGCCGGGTGATGCACATAGCCGACGACGTCGAAGTCCTCGAAGGCGTACTCGAAGATCGACTCCGGACGCCTACGCAGGACAAGCGACGGGTAGGGGTAGGGATCGCGCTGCAGCTGGGTCTCCACCTGCTCGCGATGGTTGTCGTAGATGTGGCAGTCGCCGCCCGTCCAGATCAGGTCGCCCACCTCGAGGTCGCACTGCTGAGCGAGCATGTGCGTCAGAAGCCCATAGCTTGCGATGTTGAACGGGACGCCCAGGAAGACGTCCGCGCTCCGCTGGTAGAGCTGGCAGCTCAGACGATCGTCCGCCACATGGAACTGGAAGAGCGCGTGGCACGGCATGAGCGCCATTCTCGAAAGATCGGCAACGTTCCAGGCGCTGACGACGATGCGGCGCGAGTCCGGCTCTTCCCGCAGGAGGCGGACGACCTCGGCGATCTGATCGACGTGGCCGCCATCGGGGGTCGGCCAGCTGCGCCATTGCGCCCCGTAGACCGGGCCGAGATCTCCGTCCTCGTCGGCCCACTCGTCCCAGATGGTGACGCCGTTCGCCTGCAACCAGCGGACGTTTCGCTCACCTCGCAGGAACCAGAGCAGCTCGTAGGCGATCGAGGGGAAGTGCACCTTCTTCGTCGTGACCAGGGGGAACCCCTCGGTCAGGTCGAAGCGCATCTGGTAGCCGAACACGCTGACCGTCCCGGTTCCCGTCCGGTCGCGCTTCGGCACACCCGTGGTGAGCACGTGGCGCGCGAAGTCCTCGTACTGCGTCCGGACGGCCGATGGAGCCTGCTCGGGCACGACGTTTCGACGATACCGTCTGGGCCGGAGGCTGGTGATGGCCGGCACCCCACGGTGCCAGGCTGAGAGCCCGGCACGACAGCGGCACAGCGGGTGTGGCAGTGGAGCGGTTACACCTCAGCCGTGCGCAGGACGGGTGTGGTCGATCCCTGCACGACCACGACCCAGCCGTCGTAGTCGCGCAGGACGTAGGGGGCGTTGAGCGGCACTCGGGTGGTGGCCTCCGCAACGGCGAACGAGCCGCACGGCTCGACCAGCTCGCCCGCCTTCGTCAGCCACAGCTCGTAGCGGCCGTTGCGCGCCAGCGGCGGTAGCCCGTGCACCTCGAGCTCCATCGGCCAGTTGCCCGCCTCATCGGCATCGAACACGACGATCTCCGCCACGGCGCTGCCCTGCCCTGTCATCTGCACGGTGAACGACTCGTCCGGGCCGGCGCCGCGTCCGATCGCGTATCCCACGCCGAGGAGCGCCACGGCCAGCATCGCCGCGGCAGTGAGCGCTCCCCAGCGGTAGCGGCGCGGGAAGGGGATCACTGTTGCGCGTGGCTCGTGTGGTGGCTCGGCGAGCTGTGGTGGCAGCTCCGGTGGCGGCCCGGCCGTGACGAGGAGCTCGTGCACACGCTCGAGGCGCTCGCGCTCCGCCGGGTCGATGTCTCCGACCAGCTCGTCGAGACGTGGCGGCAAGCCACTCACGCTGCTTCCTCCCCGAGCTCGTCGGCCAGACGGTTGAGCGCGCTGCGCGTGCGCGTCTTCACGGTGCCGAGTGGGATTCCGAGGAACTCGGCAACCTCGCTCTGCGAGAGGCCGCTCCAGTACGCGAGCTCGATCACCTCGCGCTCGGTCCGTGGCAAGGTCTCCAGCGCTCGATGTACCCGCCAGGCCGCCCAGGCGGCCTCGGCCCGGTCAGGGGGGCCCGGCTCGGCACTCGGAACATCGGGAATCTCGGCCGCCGGCTCGGGGGTGCGACGCAGGCCGTCGACGATCGCGTTCCTCGCAACGGTGAAGAGCCACGGAGCGCCCGGGCCGCGTGCCCGGTCGTACCGCGAGGCCGACCGCCAGATGGATGCGAATGCCTCCTGCGTCGCGTCTTCCGCTCGTCCGCGGTCGCCGAGTCGTCGGAGCGCGAGACCGAACACGGCACGTGCGTAGCGGCGGTAGAGCTCGACGAACGCGTCGTGATCGCGCGTGGCAACGCGCTCGAGCAGCGCGGCGTCCGATGGGGCAGTGTCGTCGCTCACAGGGAAGATGCTGGCGCTTCGTGGCGCGGTGGGCAAGCGCAGGTGAACGACTGCCTCCATCACCGTTCTTACGGATCCCCGGGTACGGCGGTTTGGAGGGCCGGCGCCGGCCGGCCCTCTGGCAGTCGCTCTACGACGCGCGCGCGGCGTCGTAGCGCGCCGCGACGGCGTCCCAGTTGACCACGTTCCACCATGCCTCGAGATAGTCAGGTCGGCGGTTCTGGTAGTTGAGGTAGTAGGCGTGCTCCCAGACGTCGATCCCGAGCAGCGGCGTGTCGGACTCCATGAGCGGTGTGTCCTGGTTCGGAGTCGACCGCACGGCAAGTCCGGTGCCGTCCCACAGGAGCCACGACCACCCGGAGCCAAACCGCTTGATGCCGCCGTCGATCACCTGCTGCTTGAGCACGTCGAAGGCGCCGAACGTGTCGTTGATCGCGGCGCCGAGCGTGCCACTGGGCTCGCCGCCTCCGTCCGGGCTCATGATCTCCCAGAACAGAGAGTGGTTCGCGTGCCCGCCGCCGTTGTTGCGCACGGCGGCTCGCTTCTCCTCCGGGATCAGGTCGAGGCTCGCGAGCACGGCCTCCAGTGGCCGGTCCATCCACTCGGTGCCGTCGAGTGCGGCGTTGAGGTTCGTGACGTATGCGGCGTGGTGCTTGCCGTGGTGGATCTCCATCGTGCGCGCGTCGATGTGCGGCTCCAGCGCGTCGTGGGCGTACGGGAGGTCGGGCAGCGTGTAAGCCATCGTTCGTCTCCTTGGTGGGGTCGTAGCCAAGGATATGCTCCGGCCCGTCCCCGAGCCGAACCTGAGGAGGCGCCCCATGTCCGAGGAGATCGCTGCCCGCCCGCTCAAGCCGGAGCTCTATCGGCTGAACGGCATCTCGCGCGTCTCCGTCGAGGCTCACTACCGGCTGTACCAGGGGTACGTCGCGAAGCGGAACGAGATCGTCGGGCTGTTGCGGCAGGCGGACGCCGGAGCGGCAAACCAGGTCTACTCGGAGTACCGCTCGCTCAAGCTCGATCTCACGTTCGCGCTCGGCGCGATCAAGAACCACGAGGTCTACTTCGAGCACCTGGGCGGGGGCGGGGGCGACCCCGACGGTGCCATCGGCCGGCTGATCGACCGTGACTTCGGCTCGGCGGGAGAGTGGCGCGTCGATCTCGCCGCGACTGCGATCGCCGCCCGGGGCTGGGCGTGGACGGCGTACGACTGGGACGAACGGCGGCTGTTCAACTTCCTCGGCGACAGCCAGAACACGTTCCCGGTCTGGAACGCGACCCCGCTCGTCGCACTCGACGTGCACGAGCACGCCTACTTCATGGACTACCAGACCGACCGCGCCTCGTACGTCGAAGCCTTCTTCGAGAACCTCGACTGGGGTGTGGTAAACGGCTGGGTCGCCGCGTACGAGATACCGTCGTAGGGCGTTGAGAAAGCGTGCCGGCACCTGGCGGGAGGCATCCGCCGCGGCGGTACGTAAGCTGGCGCCGTGCTCACCGACGGGCTTCTCGTCCTCGCCGGGTACCTGATCGGCTCCATCCCGTCCGGTGTCGTCGTGGTACGGCTGGCCCGGCGGGAGGACATACGGAAGCAGGGGAGCGGCAACATCGGCGCGTCGAACGTCTGGCGCACCTACGGCAAGTCGCTCGGCATCCCGGTGGCGGTGCTCGACGTTCTCAAGGGCTTCGTCCCCGCGCTGGCAGGATTTCTCCTCGCCGGCGACTGGGTAGGGGTGCTCGCGGGTGCCGCGGCGATGCTGGGTCACGCCAGGCCGGTGTACCTCGGGTTCCGCAAGGGCGGCAAGATGGTGGCGACGGCCGGGGGTGTCACCCTCGCGCTGGCTCCGCTCGCGGCGCTCTGCTGCCTGGTGGTGTGGATCGTCTGCTTCGCCGTCCTGCGCTACGCGTCGGTGGCGTCGATCGTCACCGCGATCGCACTACCGCCCTTCTGCCTTCTGTTCGACGCACCGCCGCCCGTGGTCGGTTTCGCTACCCTCGCCGCTATCGCCGTCATCGCCCTTCATCACCAGAACATCCGCCGCCTGGTCGCCGGCAACGAGCCGCGGTTCAGCCGCGGTAACCGGAGGGCAACGACCTGACCCGCACGCACCGTCGTCGCGCGGGTCTTGCCGCGCTGCTTCCGGCTGCCGTCGCGGCGTTCGCGCTGCTGCAGGCCGATCCAGCGCTCGCCGCGCCGTGGTGCGGCACCCCGGGAAGCGACGACCGCCCGCCGGCCGTCGCCGGGCCGCAGATTCGTGTCGTGTACGTCATCCCGTCCGACGGCGCCGACCGCAGTGCCTCGGTGGTCCCCCAGATATCCGCCGACGTGGATGCGATCGAGGCCTGGTGGCAGAGCCAGGACTCGACCCGCACACCCCGCTTCGATCGTGCGGTCTTCGCCTGCGGCGCACAGGCCGACGTCGAGCTTCTGCGGATGCAGCAGAGCTCGGCGCAGCTCAGCGTCACCGACACGACGTGGGACACCATCGCCAACGCCGTCACGGGTCTGGACGGCTCCGTGCCTCATTACAAGCACCTCGTCTACTACGACGGGCCGCTCGACACGGACCGGCTGTGCGGACAGGGCGGCGGGATCTACGACGGTCCCGGTGTCGCGGTCGTCTACGTCGGCGCATGCGACGGCGAGCCGAGCGCCGCCACCGCAGCCCACGAGCTCTTGCACGCCATGGGCGCGGTTCCCTCGCCAGGCCCGCAGCACTCGTGCGGCGCGGAGGATCCCGCGCACGCATGCGACTCCAACGTGGACATCATGTGGCCGTTCGCAACACTCGTGCCGTTCTCGTCGCTGATCCTCGATGTGAACCGCGACGACTACTACGCGCACTCGGGCACGTGGATCGACATCCAGGACACTCGGTTCCTGCGGCGTCTCGACGCGCAGGGGTCGCTGGCGCTGACTCTGACCGGCACGGGCTCAGTCTCGAGCGACATCCCGGGGGTCAGCTGCGCGACGACGTGCGCGACCCAGTGGGACACGGGCACCAGCGTCACGCTCACCGCCACGCCCGCCGCCGGGCAGCGCTTCGTGCGCTGGGGCCGTGGCTGCGCCGGGTCCGGGCCGGCACCAGCCTGCACCGTGTCGGTTGCGCAAGCGACGCAGGTCAGCGCGCTGTTCGGCCCGCCCACGTACGGGCTCAGGATCGCCGTGAGCGGCAAGGGGACGGTGCGTGGCGGCTCGGGCCGCCTCTCCTGCCCCTCACGCTGCGTCGTCGCCCTCCCGTCCTACACGGCCACGAACATCGTGGCCGCGCCCGCCAAGGGGTGGAGGTTCAAGGCCTGGTCGGGCACGTGCCGCGGAACACGTCCGGTCTGCACGCTGCCGATGAAGAAGGCCTCTACGGCCCGTGCGACCTTCGCCCGCCGCAAGCACCTCACCTAGGCGCCGGCGAGCCACTCGGCCAGCGAGGTCTGGTACCGGGCCGGCCTGCCCGATTCGATCTCACCTCGGAGCTCTTCCACGGTGCCCCAGCGCTCGGCGAGCACGTCGTGGTCGTGGATCGTCTCCAGGTTGACTTGTCGCGCGAGCACGAAGTCGGCGTCCTCGAGATCCGGTCGTGCCTCGAGCAGGCCCTTGAGCGAGAGGCGCACCGAGTCCTCCACGAAACGAGGCTGCAGGTGCGCATGCTCGACGACGAACAGCTCGTCCGGCCGCTTGAGGAGAGCGAGCACCGGAGCGGACATGGAGCGTTCGACGATCCCGACGAGATCCTCGGCGTCGAGCTCGCGGTCGGTGCCAACGAGGATCGTGCCGCGGCCGCGCTGGTTGTGTGTCGCGAGAGGAACGAGCTCGAGGATCCTCTCCACGTCACCGTCCTCGAAGCCTGCCTCGAGCAGCCGCTCCGAGGCGTGGCCGCGTACCAGGCCCTGCGCGCAGGGGCAGGCGTTGATCCCGGTCGCCTCGACGCCTACCACGCGCCGTGCGCCAGCTCCGGTCGCAGCGGCGATGCCGATCAGGGAGACCATCTCCTGGGTGGGAAGCCCGGTCACGGGTGTCATACGCCGGATCGGCCACCGGGCGGTGATGCGCGCCTCCGCCCGGAGTGCCCGCTGCCGCTCGACGATGTGCCGCGCGATGCGCTCCGCCAGCAGCTCGACGAGGAGCGCGTCACCGAGCACGACCTCCTCGATCGCCTCGTCGAACAGCTCGGCGAAGCGAGACATGTGGACGCCCTTCTGACCGCCGTCGAGGTCGACGGTGCACTCGATCTCGGCGGCCATCACGGTCTCCTGGTCGCCGCGGCGAATGCGAATCGCCTTCTGCACGCCCGTCACGCCGGCGCGCGACAGTGCCAGCCCGACCGGCGGCGAGGAAGCCTGCACGTCGTCCGCGTGTCGCACTCCGGTCATCGCCGGTCACGCTAGCAGCGGCCGCCTGCGTTCCAGGGCGCGCAGGCGCAGCATCGCAACGATCCCGAGCGCGGGGCCGAGCGCGAGGAAGGAGAACGCCCACCTCCACCCGACCGCCGACTCCACATACGGAACCAGCCAGATCGTCACCACCGTCAGCGTGAAGCCGAGCGCGAGTTGCAGCGCCAGCGCGGTCCCGACGTAGGCCTGGTCGGCGTGCTCCGTGACCATCGCCGAGAACTGCGCGGAGTCCGCGATGACGACGAACCCCCAGACCAGCGCGACGGCGACGGCGACGGGGGCCGGCATTAGCCCGATCACCAGGGCGCAGGAGGCCGAGCACGCCAGCATCGTCGCGGCCACCTCGGGGCGGCCGAACCGGTCTGCGAGCAACCCGCCGACGACGCAGCCGAGACCTCCGACGCCGATCACCGCGAACGTCGCAAGGGCAGCGGCGGAGCGGCTGTCGAAGAGGACATCCCGGGCGAAGACCAGGAACCAGGTCCACATCGCATACAGCTCCCACATGTGCCCGAAGTAGCCGAGCGACGCGAGGCGAACACCCGGATTGGCGATGGTCTGACCGATCTGGCCGGGGTCGAGGACGGCACCCGGGAACGGATACGGCCCCTCGGGCACACCCAGGAGGACGAGCGTGCCGCCGGTCACGGTCAGGACCGACGTGACGACGATCACGGGCTCCCAGTCGACCCCTCCGACGCCGTTGACGAGGTAGGGCAGCGCCGAGCCGACCGTCAGCGCGCCGACCAGCACTCCGAGGGCCGTTCCGCGACCCCTGCGAGACCACGTCGCCATCAGCTTCAGCGCGGGCGGATACACCGCGGCGAGGCAGAAGCCGGTTGCGACCCGCAGCGGGATCGCGGTCGCGGGCCCGTGCGAGGCGAGCAACAGCGCGTTTGCGCACGCGGCTCCGAGCGCACCCGCGAAGATGACGCGCCGCGGTGGCAGGACATCCGCGAGCGTCAGCGCCGACGAGAGCAAGGCGCCCGCCACGAAACCGAGCTGCACGGCGATCGTCAGCCACGCGCCTGCGCTCGTCGACAGGCCCCACGCCTCCCGTAGCTGCGGGATCACCGCCGAGGCGGAGAACCACGTCGACATGGAGAGGACGAGCGCGAGCGACAGCAGCCCGAGCGCTCGCCCGGCGCCGGGACCGACAGGCTCGACGTTCAGAGCGGCTCGGTCCACACGAGCGCCGTGCCGTCGAGCACGACCGTCCCGTCACGGGTGGTGATCGACGTCCGCAACCTGGTGATCGGCTTGTCCGTGCGCGCCTCGAGCACCTCCACCTCCGCGGTGATCTCGTCGCCGGGTCGCACCGGTGCCCGGAAGCTCCAGTCGACGTGCAGGAAGACGCTGCCCGGTCCCGGGAGGTCCTCTGCCACGACCGCGTTGAGCAGGCCAGACGTGACGCCTCCCTGCACGATGATCCCGCCGAAGCGCGACCGGTCTGCGGCCGCCGCGTCGTAGTGGAGGGGGTTGCGGTCGCCGGTGAGCTCCGTGAACAGCTCGATGTCGCGCGCGGTCACGGTGCGGGTGCGTCGAGCGGTGTCTCCGACGTGCGGCACGCGCTCAGTCTTGCAGCGTCAGCGGAGCAAGCGTGAGAGCCGACGATCCTTGAGTACCTTGCCCGCGGTCTGGCAGCGCGCGCAGTAGTAGATCGTGTGCTCCTCGTAGTCGACTCGCCTGATCGCCTCGCCGCAGCGCGCGCACGGCTCACCGAGCCGGTTGTGCACCTGGTAGACGTCACGGTCGCCCTTGCCTCGCACGCGCAGCTCGAGCGCGCGCTCGAGGTCGTCGTCGATCACGGTTGCCAGCCGGGCGACCGTCTCGTCGTCGAGGTCGGTCGAGAGTCGGAAGGGCGACAGCTGCGCACGCCAGAGGATCTCGTTTGCGTGTGCGCGACCGATCCCGGTGAGGGCGCGCTGGTCACGCAGGAGCGGGTGCAGCTGCCGACGCTCGGCTCCCAGCAGCGCCGCCAGCCCTGCCGCGCCGATCCGCAGCGCGTCGGGGCCGAGGTGAGCGAGCTCCTCGTCGAGCGCCTCGGGTGTGAGCAGCCACACTCCGGCTCTCTTCTTCGACCCTGCCTCGGTGAGCACGAGCTCACCGCCGTCGCCGAATCGGAGTCGGAACATCGGCTTTGCGGGCCTCTTCTTGCCGGGTGCGAGGTATCGCAGCCGTCCGGCGCTCATCAGGTGCACGCGCAGCACGAGCTCACCGTCGGCGGTGGGAAAGAGGAGGTTCTTGCCGCGGCGCCCGGCACCGGCGAGGCGCCGCCCGTCGAGCGTCGAGAGCGGCGGTGTGATCGTCTTCAGCGTGGCGACATGGGTGGGGCCGGCGTGGTCGATGGCGGCTCGTGAGACGAGCGGGTCGAGCTCGCGCGCCCACGCCTCGATCTCGGGCAGCTCGGGCATGACCGCATGGTGCCTGTCCTGCCCGCGTCAGGGGGCTCCCGCGCAGTTCGTGTTGTTCTGGTACGAGGTGGGCGCGATGTTCGGCCCCTTGAGGCTCCAGTTCCGTCCGGAGACGACGGTTCTGATGCAGTAATTCGTCAGTGTGGCGGACTGCACGACGATCGCCGGTTGCTGCGGCGCGGTCTTGATGCCGCGGTCGTACACTCGCAGGCGGGCGGTGGTCATGCCCTGGAAGATGCTGGTGGCGGCGTTGTTGTCGGCGTCGCCTGCGCGGCCGCCGTTGTCGTAGGCGTAGACGATGGCGGCCGCCGCGGCGGCGCGGAGGCTGGACTTCGCCGCGTTGTCGGAGGCTCGATTCTTCAGGCCGCGGTACTGGGGAACCGCGATCGCCAGGAGAATCCCGATGATCACGAGGACGATCAGCAACTCGATCAAAGTGAAGCCTGATTCCTGCCTGGTCCCGGCCATGCGTCCTGACTTCACCGATGCGCCCTTCAGATCGATTGTTGCGGCACGCGCCTACTGAACATCGCCCGGATCGGGGGTGCACACGTCCCCCAAAGAGGGGGTGTGCCATCCCTCGTGCTGGGCACCTCGGGTCGCGAGCGACCACGAGCCACGCGCCCCCTCCGTACGAACCGCTTGCCCCTGGGCTCGACATGGTGCAACTACTGTCCCGCAGATGCCGGCGCCGCTCACCGTCCTGGCAACCCGCGGCGACATCGTCGAGGCGCGACACCGGGTGCATGCCGTCGTCGTCGACGGAGAGCGTCGCGTCCTCGTCGCCGGGGACGCCGAGCTCGTCACGTTTCTCCGCTCATCCGCGAAGCCGATTCAGGCGCTCCCTGTCGTTCGGGCTCGAGCCGGACCTCGACGACGAGCTGGTCGCGATCGCGTGCGCGTCACACCTGGCTCGGCCCGAGCAGGTTGCCGCGGTGCGGCGGCTGCTCG
Organism: uncultured Actinomycetes bacterium; assembly: GCA_963724995.1. Classification (GTDB taxonomy): domain Bacteria; phylum Actinomycetota; class Thermoleophilia; order Gaiellales; family Gaiellaceae; genus Gaiella. Next base: position 126,386 of record CAVRXC010000005.1, on the reverse strand, counting down.
CGATGGCGCCGGCCGAGGAACAGGAGCTGGAGTGCGGTGCCGATCCTTCGCCGGTCGAGCACAACTGCTCTGGCAAGCACGCGGGCTTCCTCGCACTCTGTCGCGCCAACGGCTGGCCCTCCGCCGGCTATCGGCTGCGCTCGCACCCGTGCCAGCAGGCAATGCTGGAGGAGGTCGCCACCGCGGCGGCTGTCGAGCAGGACGCGATCGTGACCGAAGTCGACGGCTGCGGCGTGGCGACGTTCGCGCTGCCGCTCTGGCGGGCGGCCGCGATGTTCGGCCGACTGCCGTCCCTGGACGGCGGGCCGCGCGTCGTCGCGGCCATGCGAGCGCATCCAGAGATGCTGCGCGGGCCGGTCGCTGCAGATGCGCTCCTGATCCAGTCGCACGACGGCTGGGCGGCCAAGGGGGGAGCGGAGGGCCTCTTCTGCGCCTGCTCCCAGGACGGGGTCGGGCTGGCCCTCAAGGTGGAGGACGGCGCCTTCAGGGCTGTGCTACCGGCGCTCGCGGAGGTGCTGCGGCGACTGGGAGTCGACCCGGCCGGGCTGGGAGAGACACCGGTCGAGAACAGTCGCGGCGAGCGCGTCGGAGCCCTCAGGGTCGCTTGACACACCGGTGTCGCCCAGGCGGAAATTCTCGCTGATCGATTGTTTCGGCCTGTTCCACTCGGACACGTCCTCGTATACGATGCGGCGCCTGATGGGTCAGAGCCGGGGCAGGGGAGCTCGGCTCGAATTTCGTTCGAGGGTTCTGTCTCCGTCAACTGCGAGGAAGCGAGGTTCATGCTCTCCGTCGACATCGCCCTTCCGGACATCGAAGAGCTGCACAAGCTCGTCAAGGACGGTCAGGAGAAGGGGTTTCTCACCTATGACGAGATCGTCAACGCGCTCGAGGACGTCGACCTCACCAAGGAGCAGATAGAGGACTTCACCACCTATCTGATCGACCACTCCGTCGAGCTCGTCGAAGGCGAGCAGCACAAGTCGCTGCCCTCCGCCGAGCCGCCGCCGGCGGCCGAGGACGAGAAGGCAGCGCCACCGAAGCTCGATCTCACCGTCGAGCCGTCGCTCGACTCGCTGCGGCTCTACCTGCGGGAGATCGGGAAGGTACCGCTCCTGACGGCAGATCAGGAGGTCTCGCTGGCCAAGCGCATCGAGCGTGGTGACATGGCGGCGAAGCAGCACATGATCGAGGCGAATCTCAGGCTCGTCGTCTCGATCGCGAAGGGGTATCTGGGTCGTGGGCTGTCGTTCCTCGATCTCATCCAGGAGGGGTCGCTGGGCCTGATCCGCGCCGTCGAGAAGTTCGACTACCGCAAGGGCTACAAGTTCTCGACGTACGCGACGTGGTGGATCCGTCAGGCCGTGACCCGCGCCATCGCGGACAAGGCCCGCACGATCCGCATCCCGGTGCACATGGTCGAGAAGCTCAACAAGGTCGTCCACATCGAGCGCCAGCTCGTGCAGCGGCTCGGTCGCGAGCCGAGACCGGAGGAGATCGCCGAGGAGCTGGAGATGGAGACCGACGAGGTGCGGGAGATCCTGCGCATGGCGCAGCTCCCGGTGTCGCTCGAGAAGCCGATCGGCGAGGAAGAGGAGTCCTCGCTCGGCGACTTCGTTCCGGACGAGCAGGCCGAGTCGCCGTTCGACTCCGCCTCGCTGTCACTCCGGCGGGAGGACATCGATCTCGCACTCGGCTCGTTGCCCGACCGGGAGCGGAAGGTGATCGAGCTCCGCTTCGGGCTGAACGGCGAGCCTCCGTGCACGCTCGAGGAGGTCGGCCGCGCCTTCGGTGTCACCCGGGAGCGCATCCGCCAGATCGAGAACAACACGCTGAAGAAGCTCGAGGGCCTGCCCGAGGCACAGGGGCTGCGCGACTGCGTGTGAAACAGATGGGGTGCCTGCCTTCAGGCAGGCACCCTGCTGTTGGTTCGAATGTCGCGGCCCTCAGGCGGGCAGCAGGCCGTCGCGGCTGAGCACCGCGAGCCCATGCTCTCGCACATCGCTTGCGACGGCACTCACGTCGGCGCTGAGCGGCGTGTACGCCGTCACGGTGAGCCACGCAAGCTGATCGGTGACGCCTGTCACGCGCACCACGGCATCGACGACATGCGTGGGCTTCCGAGCAGACTCGGCGAGAACCGCACGAGCCTTCGCGACTCCGTCGAGGCGGACGGGCAACTCGACCGAGACGGCGCGGCGAGGATCGCGGATCGACCTGTTGACGATCGCTGTCGTCGTCAGCTGCGTGTTCGGCACGAAGACGCGCTTCTCGTCGTCGGTGACCAGCGTCGTGTAGATCATGCTGATCTGCTCGACGAACCCGGTCTGCTCGCCGATGGTGACGCGGTCGCCGATGCGCACGGGTTGCGTGAACGACACGAGCACACCTGCGCCGAGGTTTCCGAGGGGGGTGCTGAGGGCGAGGCCTGCAACGACCGCCAGCACTGCGCTCGAGGCGAGCAGCGCTCGTGCGACCTCACCGGTCTGAGGGAAGATCGAGAGAACACTCCACGCCCCGATCGCGGTCACGAGAACGATCACCATGCGGCTGAGGAAGCTGAACGTCGTCCGGCGGCGAGCCACGACGGCCGGGTCGGTCTCGGCATGGCGTCGCTCCCAGGAGGCGTACGCCCGCTGCAGGAGCCAGCGCAGGATGACGACCGCCACGACCCAGATCGCGGTGGTGACGAGCACGCGTACCCAGCGTTCGTCCATCGGCTAGGGGGTTCGGCGCCGCGCGCCCGGTGCCTGCCGGGGTCGCACGCCTGGTGCCCGGCTTCAGCCGGGCACCGCGGGTCTCTCGCGCATGCGCGGCTTAGGAACGAACCTGCTCGACCTCGGGCTCGCGGTCGAGGTCGAACGCCTCGTGGAGCCCTTGCACGGCGCGCGGAATCTCCTCCTGCGCGATCATGCACGAGATCCGGATCGGCGACGTGGAGATCATCTGCAGGTTGATCTCCAGATCGGCGAGGGTGCGGAACATCTTGGCCGCCACACCCGGATGCGAGCGCATCCCGGCGCCGATCAGCGAGACCTTCCCCAGCCCGTGGTTTTCCTCGACGTGGTAGCTGCCGAGCTCCTGCTGCGTCGCTTCGATCGCCTGTCTCGTCGCCGGCACGTCCTCCGCGGGCACCGAGAACGACATCTCGGCCTTCCCGTGCACCGTGTTCTGGATGATCGTGTCCACGTTGACGTGGGCGCCGGCGACGGTGTCGAACACGAGCGCAGCCACGCCGGGGCGGTCGGGGATCCCTGTCAGCGTGAACACGACGTCGGTCTCCGAGTGGGTCACGGCCGAGACCATGGGTTCCTCCATGCCATCTCCTTCCTGGATCCAGGTGCCCTCCTCGTCGGAGAACGTCGAGCGGGCGTGCACGCGCACGCCGTGGTTGCGGGCGAGCTCGACCGCGCGCAGCATCAGCACCTTGGCGCCCGAGGCCGACATCTCCAACATCTCCTCGTACGAGACGAAAGACAGCTTGCGGGCCTCCGGGACGATCCGGGGGTCGGCAGTGAACACGCCGAGGACGTCCGAGTAGATCTCGCAAGCCCCGCCGAGTGCCGCCGCGAGCGCGACTGCTGTCGCGTCGGTGCCACCGCGGCCGAGGGTGGTGATCTCCATCGTGTCCCGCGAGAAGCCCTGGAAGCCGGCGACCAGGACGATCTTGCCCTTGGCGAGCGCGTCGTGCACGCGATCGGCGCGGATCTCGCGGATCTTGGCCTTGTTGTGGGAGGCGTCGGTGAGGATCCCGGCCTGCGAGCCCGTCAACGAGACGGCCTCCCCGCCGAGATCGTGGATCGCCATCGCCACGAGCGCGCATGCGATCCGCTCTCCCGTGGAGAGGAGCATGTCGAGCTCGCGAGGGTCGGGGGTGGGGGAGACCTCGCTCGCGAGGGCGATCAGCTGGTCGGTGGTCTTCCCCATGGCGGACACGGTTCCCACGACATCGAGGCCGCTGCGCTTCGCGTCCACGAAACGCTTCGCGACGAGCTTCACCTTCTCGGGGTCGGCCACCGATGAGCCGCCGAACTTCATCACCACTGTCCGGGGTGCCCTGGGTCTCTGCTCCGCGGCGGGCATCTACTCGGTCAGGCCCGGTCGGCCGAAGCCCTGGGCGTAGTCGGGGACGGGGATGCCGGGGCGGAGCGACGGATCGGGCACCGGCGGAAGTGCCCGCATCACGAGTGGGATCACGCCCGCCCAGATGTCGAGCTCGGCGTCGGGCGTGTCACCGTCGTCCGGCGGCCCGACGCGCACCTTCGCTGACGCCTCGTCGAGCGGCAGCCGGAGTACCGACGTCGCCTTGAGCTCCTTCGCCGTGGGTCGCCGTGCGTCCCCCCAGCGGCCCGGGAGGAGCTTCTCGGAGAAGGCCTCCAGTGCGGCCAGTTTGTCTTCGGCGCCCTCGACGGCGGTCGCGCGCCCGAGCACGACGACCGAGCGGTAGTTGACGGAGTGCTCGAACACGGAGCGTGCGAGCACGATCCCGTCGAGCAGCGTCGCGGTGAGGCACGCGTCGACGCCGTCACGCATCGTCCGCAGCGCCCGGCTGGCCGCCGAGCCGTGGACGAAGACCTCGTCGCCGACCCTCGCGTGCAGTGTGGGGATCACGATCGGCTGGCCGTCGTGGACGAGCCCGAGGTGGCAGATCAGGGCGGCGTCGAGGATGGCGTCGACGGTGACGCGGTCGTACCGCGCGTTCTCGGGCACGCGCTTGACGCGTGTCCTCGTGCTGGGCGCCGGGTGAGCCCTGCGGGCCATCGCCGCCGAAGGTACCCGACGGCGCGGCGACCTCGCCGCCTACGCGGTGGCCGCGTTCGCCTTCTTGCGCCAGCTCGTGAGGTCGAAGACGGCGTTCAGCTTGCGCAGCACGTCGCGGGCGATGATGTCGCCGCCCTCGCGCTCGAAGTGGACGCCGTCGGCGGCACGTACCTTGATCAGCCGGCCCGAGGAGTCGTCGAGGTACTCGGTGTAGCCGCCGGCGGTGCTCGCGGCGAACCTCGTGTACGTGTCGAGGTATGCGACGTGCCGTGGTCGCTTACGCGCCTCGGTGGCGACGACGGCGTTGACCGCGTCGAAGCGCAGCGTCTGCCCTTCGCTGCGCGTGATCGGAAGACCGATCCAGATCACGTATGCGCCCGTGCGGATGACCGCGTCCATCAGCCCGCCCACGCGGCGGCCGTACTCCTTCCTCCAGGACGGTGTGTCGAAACCGTCGATCGTGACGCCATCCGGTAGCCCGGTCATGTAGCCGTGGTCGTCGTTGGCGCCGAAGCCGAGCACCACGACGTCCGGGCGCAACGTGCGCATGCGTCCGGGGAGGTAGCGAAACCAGTTGAACACGTCAGGTCTCTCCAGACCTGTCGCGATGCGACCGTCGACGCCGCCTGCCGGCTCGATCACGGGCGAGGCGCCCGCGGCGCGCACGATCGACTGGCCGGGGACGACGATCAGCGAGTCGCCGGCGACCCAGAGGCGCATCGGCCGCTTCCGAGTGAAGACACGCTTCGCCGTGGCCCCCGTGCCCGAGGGGGAGGTCGCAACGGCGGGAGGTGCGGCCGGGACCTCCACCGCGGTGTCGATGGTGTCGTCGTCCGAGCGTCCGATCAACGCCTTGACTGCCGCGCGTGGGCGGTCGAGCAGGAGAGCTCCGCTGAGGCTGTCGAGCGCACCTGTGACACCGAGCGCGATGTCGCGCTGCCAGCCGGGGGGCTGCGCGGAGGCGGACTTGTGCAGGCCGGGCGCGTTGAGGAGGAGCGAGAGCAGCAGTGCGGCGACGACGATGACGAGTGCATGGCCTGCCGGGCGCGGGCGGCGTGGGACATCCGCGCGTTCGCGGCGCGGAGGCCGACGCGGGCGTGCCGCCCGCTCCGGCGTGGGCTCATCCGGCGCGTCGGGTGACTCGGCCGCGGCGTCCTCGACGCTCCACGCCTCCGATCGAGTCGTCTGCGGTAGGTGGCAGATGCGGCGTCGACATGGCAGGTCAGCGGCAGCGCTTCGCCAGCGCGGCGAGGGCCTGCGCACGCACGCGGTAGAAGGGCACGTCGACGTGGACGCCGTCGCTCGACAGCGCGCCGGGGTGGCGCGCCACCATCGTGGCCCAGTCGAAGACGACGAGATTGGCATGCGTCCGGTCGAGTTGCGCGAGCGCTCGATTCAGCCTCGTGTAGCTGACGCCCTGGTACGGGGGGCGCACGATGTTCGCCCAGATCACGCACCGCCGCGGCCCGGCGAGCGCCAAGACCCGCCGCACGTCCCCCTTGAACTGCGCGATCGCGGCGGGATGGCCGTTGGTGCCCGCGCTGACGATCAGCACGCGCGGCAAGGCTGCTCCGTAGGCGGCGACCTCCTTCGGCACGGAATAGGACTGCATGCTCACGTCGACGTCATCCTCGATGCGCCAGCCCTTGAGGTACTGGCGCAGGTACAGCGACGTCCCATAGGCGAGCGAGTCGCCGACGTGGAGTGCGGTGTGTGGCGCAGGCGCAGCCTGGGCCGACGACGCGCCGAGCAGTGCGAGGCAAGACACGAAAACGACGGCGACGCGCACGGGTCAAGGGTAGCCCTGCCCGGCGGCTAGACTCAGCCCGAGTGCCCTCTTAGCTCAGCTGGTAGAGCACCTCCATGGTAAGGAGGGGGTCGACGGTTCGAGTCCGTCAGAGGGCTTGGCGAGATCCGCGTGGTTCCTCGGATTGCGGGAACGTCGGTCGTGGGCAGCGCGTGGAGTGCCCCTTATGGAAACGAAATGGAAACGGGGCGGGGGTTGCTCGCCCAGTCGCGCTCGTCGGTCCGGCACGCCACGAGGTGCCTTCTGGCGAGAGCACGCTCGCGCAGCCGACAGTGGTGCGGCCCGACGTATCTCGGCCTGGGTCAGTCGGTCAGCGGGAACGGCGGCACCACGACTAAGCCGTCACAGCGTGTCGTGTCTAGGCCCTTCGTGGTGCCGTGAGCAACGAAGTCGGCCATCATCTGATCGACGCAGCTGCCGATGTAGAAGCGGTGCCCGGTGTGCGGGAGGATCACCGCGCGGCTGTCGGGGAACTGCCGCTTCAAGTTGGGGAGGTTGGTGATGGGATCCTGCGGATCGGCGCCGCCCACGAACGCCAGCACCGGCACGCGGCTGGACACGGGGAGCGCCCAGAGCGAGTGCGGCTCGGCGCGCCTCGGGACGGGGCTGCACTCCTTTCGGAACGCCGCGGTCTTCGCGGTCGCGTAGCCGTCGAAGTCGGTGCCCCATGGGCCCTTCGCGTCGATCCCGGCCCAGGGTTCGTTGCACCAGATCGAGGAGCCCATGACGTCTAGGTCGCCGATGTCGATATCGCCCGAGCCCGCGCGCTTGAGGGGCCCGTAGTCGCCCTTCGCGGCGCGGCTGACGACGAGCGGGATCGAGACCGCCTTCTCCAGATCGAGCAGCAAGACGTGCACCACCGAGGCGAGTTCGTCGCCCGTCATCGGCCCCGGGTCGGCGTTCCATGCCCTGACGAGTTCGCCGAACTGTCGCTCCCATGCCGGGAATGCCTTCCGGCAGGCGGGTTCTGAGGCGCAGAGTGCCGCGAGCTGGTCGAGGGCGCGCTGGGCGTTGACTGCCCACCTGTCGAAGATGGGTACGTCGATCGCCGTCGCGCCCATGACGATGAGCGTGCGCACCCTCGAGGGATGGAGCTTCACGTAGACCTGCGCCGCTGTAGCGCCGTAGGAGCTGCCGAACACGTCGAGCTGCCGGTAGCCGAGCGCTGCCCGCACCGCGTCCAGGTCGTCCATCGCCATTCGCGTCCCGTACTGGGTCATGTCGGCGTCGTTGATATTCGATCGACCGGTGCCGCGCTGGTCGACGAGCAGGAGGTCGCGAAACGTGTTCAGCCTGCTCGTCTGCCAGCCCTGGGCAAACCACTCCTCGGTGGCGGCGTCTCCCGGGCCGCCGGTGAGATACGTGACCGCGACCCTTGGGCTCCCCTCGAAAGAAGCAGGAACGACGACGACGTGGAGCCCGATCGTGCGCCCGTTCGACTCCGCCCGGTTCTCCGGGACGACGAAGGTGCCGCAGCGGGCGTTGATCCCCTGCACCACGCACGGCTCCGGCGGCCACGAATACCGCGCTTCGCCCGAAAAGAACGCTTGGTCGACGACGACGGCGGCACCAGCACTGATGCCGGCGGCGGCCACCAGACCGACCAAGAACCAAACAACCCACCCACGCCAGCGATGAACCCGACGAGGCGCGGGGTGCGCACCTGTCAACATGGGCGAACCTCCGTCCAGATCATCCCCCTGCTCGCGCGATGCGCCATCGGGGGGCGCACGGATCCTTCGTCCGTACTCAGCCCCGAGCTCAGGGGACATTCGTGACAACTGGCGCACCCGACGCAGGACTCGGTTGGTGCGTGGGCGTTAGACGTCTGTCACGATCGTGGTTACGCCTCAGAACGAGATGGAACGAGGAGGAAATGCAGCACGCACCGATCACGAGGGGCAGCGATGCGCCGGTAATCGAGCTCCGCGAGCTCGAAGGGCGACCGCTACGTGCTGCGTTGGCGATACATGAGCTCTTGTGGGGCGAGAAGGCTGTGCTTGTCGAGGTGAGGGCGCCCGCCGGCTTCGATGCGGAGCCGCATTTCCACGATCACGAGAGCCTCGTCTACTTCCTATCGGGGCGCGTGCGCGCGACGGTTGGAGCCGAGACCTGGGAGCTCAGGGCCGGTGATGCCGTACTCCACCCGGCCGGAATCGAGCACCACATTGAGGCGCTCGTTGACACCCGATGGATCGAGATCAAGATCCCTGCTCGGGCGACATGGCCGACGAGGGGCCCGAGCTCTGACGAATGACGCGGTAGTCGACGAGCAGATAGCCAGTCGGTGAGATCTCGCTTCGGATCGATTCGAGCTGAATCGATGGCAAGCCGTCGAGGAGTCGTCGTCCGCGGCCGGCGATCCTCGGCGCTATCACGAGCCTGAGCTCGTCGACAACGTCGGCGGCGAGCAGCGCCTGCGCGACCGAGATACTTGCGTGCACGCCGACTTCGCGTCCGCGCTGCTGCTTGAGATCCCGAACGAATTCGACCAGCCCGCCGTCGAGCGCCTCCGCATTGGCCCAATCTCGGTCAAGGGGCGTCGATGTCGCGACGTACTTCGTGACCCCGTTGATGAATGTCGCGAATGGCTGGATCTGGCTGCTCGGCCAGAACGCCGCCCACTCGGTGTAACTACGGCGGCCAAGAATGACCGCGTCCTGTGTCGCGATCACCGCGGCAAGGTTGGCGTCCATCGCGTCGTCCCAGTCGTCGAAGAAACCATCTGGGTCTTCGGCAACCCCGTCGAGGGACAACAACTCGTACACGACGATCTTTCGCACGCGCTACACCTCCGATTGGTCGAGGTCACGGCTTCGATGTCGAGCGTCGGCTCGCGCTGCGACCGAGACGATCAAACGTCCGGACAACTCGGCTAGTCAGTCCACCAGTCGCGCTGGCCATCGACGTCTTCGCGCGGGTCCTCGCCGAGGTTGGGGGCGCCGATGACGAGGATCTCGAGGCCCTCCGGCCCGGCCTCGTAGCCTCGCCACGTGCCGGGCGGGACGCGCACCACGTCCCATTCTTTGAGCTCGATGATCTCGTCGTCGACCTTCATCCGCCCGCTCCCGCGCAGGACCACGTACACCTCCTCTTGCTTCATGTGCGTGTGGCCGTACGGAAAGCGATAGCCGGGCGGGACGCGCTGGTAGCTCAGGGCGGATTTCTCGAGCCCGAGCGCCTTGGTCGCCGCGCGGAACTCCAGGTCAGGCGCGCCGTCGAACCTAGGGCCGATGTCCTCCAGATCCTCCTTGATGTTGCGGAGCGTGAACGGCACGGCACAATCCTATGGCGTCATTCCCGAACGTAGCCCCTCCGAGCGTTGACCACGTTCCTGTTGCGTGCCGCCCCGGCGAGGGTCAGCGTTTCGGCAAGGGTGAGGAGGGTCGGCAGGACGCGAGGGGAGCACCCTGCCGACCGGTGTGGTGTCAACCTGTGAGGTCAGGCGACGGCTGCCGTTTCGCGGAGGGCCGACCCGCGGCCTGCGCGATCAGGCCGGCGACGACCGCGGGGTTGGAGACGTAGACGGCGTGACTGCCGGGCGTCTCGGTGACCGTGGCGCCGATCCGTTCCGCTGGCGACCGATACCTCGTGCGAGTGCCGAACACGCAGGCGGAACAAGCGGTCAAGATACTCTCGGCTCGACCAACTCCTAGGTGCGCCTCGCTGCAGCCCCTGGGTCAGACCCGCGCGATTCCGAGATTTGCCCGCCGAGGCGCCGCTCGGGTGCGCGAGCGTCCGCCCGCCTGAGAGGGCTAGTCAGAGGGCTTCGCGGGCGGTTCTCGTCTCTGGGGGTTGGCGCGGGCCGACGATGATGCGCGCCGTCTGCGACGACACACGCCATCAACGGCCCGCGAATCGCTACTTCGAGACCAGGGTCACGCTTCGGGTCTCCGTCGTCGGACGCCCGTTCGTCTTGAGCACGATCCTGAACGTCGCCTTCCCGCTCGCGGCCTTCGTCAGCCTCATCGAGATCGTGTTCCTCGCGCCGGCCTTGAGCTTCAGCCCCGCTGCCTTGCCCGAGATCCCTGACCCCGTCAGGGTGGCGGTTGCAGGAACGACGCTCGGACACGCGACGCCGCTCAGCGTGTACGCGATCTTCACCATGCCCTTCGTGGCCGTGAGCGCGCCCGGGATGTTCGCCGTCGCCGGCTTCGACCTGTCCGCGGCGAAGTGGATCATGCTGTGCGTCCCGCCGTCGAACGCGTACACGTCACCTTGCGGGCCGACGGCGACGTCCTGGGCGGTCAGGTCCGGGGACGACGCGGTTCCAAGGAGTCTCCCGGACGGCGAGAGCCGGTCGAGACGCCGCTGGGCGATGTTCGTCACCCAGAGGTTGCAGTCGGGATCGGCCCCGATTCCGATCGGGTTCGACGGGCCGGCCTTGATCGTCTTCAGCAGCTTCCCGTTCGCGTCGAACCGCTTGACGTTCAGGGACGTGCTGTCCGTGACCCAGATGGTGCCGTCCGCAGCGACCTCGACGTCACCGGGGACCTGGAAGCCGCCCCACGACTTCCCCTGCACGTACCCGTCGCCGGACTTGTCGTAGCGCACGACGAGGTGAACGTTGTCACTCGAGGTTGCGACGTAGATGTTCCCCTCGGCGTCGGCTCCGATCCCGAGCGCCTGCTTCGGCGTCGTGACCGAGGTGAGCGGCCTGCCGTCCGGCGCGAACCGCCTCGCCTCGGCCGCGGTGTCCGCAGTCCCCCAGACGTTTCCGTCCGCGTCGACTGCGACGTCGGGGACGAAGTCGCCGAACGGGATCTTGGCCTTGAACGCGCCGCTCGCGGAGAACCGCTGGATGCGACGGTTGTCGCTGTCGGCCACGTAGACGTCGCCGTTCTTCGCCGTCGCCACCCCGAGAGCGTTGCCCCCGAACTGGCCGTTGCCGGGGCCGAGCTTTCCCCACTTCCCGACGATCTTGTACGAGGCACCGCCAGTCGTTGCTTCGCTGCCCGCCGTCGCGGCTGCGACCAGCGTGGCAGCCGCGACGACTGACGCTGCCACCATGCTCACTCTGCGACCGTTCACGTTTCCTCCTTCGGTTCCACGCCGTGCGGCGTCGGTCTGTGTGCAGGCGCCTCCGCGTGCGGTGCGTCGATCCGCTCTCGCGCGCCGACGATCCGGTCGTAGCGCAGCCCCGCGTGTCGGGCGGCACGGTCGAGCACCTCGGCGGAAGGCGCCTCGAAGAGGTGCAGCGCGAGCTCGTCGGACGGCAGAAAGGTCGTCCGCACGAGCCGCACGTCGACTGCGAGCGACGCAGCCTGCGTCGCCAGCCGTTCCGCCTCTGCGTGCGCCGAGGGGTCGTCGGCGACGTACGTCTCGACGAGGAAGCTCTGCACACGGCGAGCGTGCCCCGGACGGGACGGGCCGGCACCGTGGAAACCCCTGGGCTTCGCTCAGTCGTCGCTGCCGAGCTTCCGGGCGAGCTCCGTGCGGGAACGCACGCCGAGCTTCCGGTACACCTGGGTCAGGGCCGACTCGACCGTGCGGTCGGAGACGAAGAGCGCCGCGGCGACCTCCTTGTTCGTCAGCCCCTCGCGGACGAGCCCTGCGATGCGGCGCTCGTGCGGCGTGAGCTCACCCGGCGCCTCCGCGCGTCCTCCGACGCGGTCGAGCTCCGCCCGAGCCTTCTGCGCCCAGAGCGGCGCGCCGAGATCTCTCGAAGATCGATTCCGCCATCTCGAGCGACTCACGGGCCGCACGGCGCTTCCGCGCACGTCCCTGCACCGACCCGAGCGCGAGCAGCGTCCGTGCACGCTCGAACGGCGCAGGCACCAGGTCGTGCTGCGCGAGCGCGTCGTCGAACGCTGCGAAGGCCTGCTCGAACTCCCTGTCCGCGCCGTGCAGCAGCCCCCGGCAGCGACCCGCAGATGCGGCGCACCACGGGTGGCTCAGTTCGTTCGCTCGCGTCTCGAGGTGCTCGACCATGGCCGCTGCCCGGTCGAGCTCGCCTGTCGAGACCAGGGCCTCGGCGGCGATCGGGAGAATCCCCGTCTGCCCCGGGTCGCCGTCGACGACGAACGGGAGCGAGAGCACCGGGTCGACCGCGGCGATCACGGCCAGCGCATCGCCGATCGAGAGCTCGAGGAACCCCAGCGCAGAGCGGGCGTAGACGACGAAGAACCAGTTTCCTTCGGTCTCGGCGCGCTCGATGACCTCCTCGAGTGCGTCGCGGGCCTCTTCCGCACGCCCTCGATAGGTCGCCAGGACACCTTCGATCCAGAGCAGGCTCTTCCGACGAAGCTCGTATGTCTCCACGCCCTCTCGTAACCGGGCGACGAGCGCCTCTGCCGCCTCGTATCGCCCTGCTCTCACCTCGAGCTGCGCGAGCCCCCACCAGTACGTCTCGAGCGAGTCCACGTCGCCCGCGAGCTCGGCCGCTTCGACGGCGGCTGCGTACTCGCGCCGCGCCTCCTCGACCTCGTAGCGGTACAGGCTGCGGACGGCGAGCAGGGTGTGCGGGTTCGAGTACGTGTCGGCAGGGAGGTCGTCGCCCGCCTCCACGAGTCTGCGTGCCCGCTCGAGGACCCCCACGTCAGCGGCCCCCCGCGCCCAGATCTCCATCATCCCGCGGATCGTCGTCGCCGCAGCGACCTGAAGCGGGTCGTTGATCTCGTGCGCGAGCGCGTCGGCCTCCCGCGCAGCGGCGAGCGCGCTCGGGAGATCGCCGAAGTACAGGTGGTTGCGGACGAGGAGCCCGTTGGCTTCCACGCGTATCGCGAGGTCGTCCGTCTCCTCGAGCGTTCGCACGAGAAGTTCTTGCTGGGCGCCGATGTCCGACGTCACCTTCGCCCGAAGCCGCAGAGCGCCTGCCCGCTCGACGCCTGGTCGGAGCTGCGGGATCAGCTCATCCAGGAGCTCGCCTGCGACAACGTGCGAGCCGGCCTGGGCGTGTGACCTCGCAGCGAGCAGCCGCCGTTCCGTTCGCCGATCGGGCTCGGAACCGGGAGTGAGACGAACGGCCGCCGCGGCCAGCTCGGCGGCGATCGTCGGCTGGGCGCGCCTGAACGCGATCGATGCCGCCGCTGCGAGTTCGGCCGCCGTCTCCTCCGATTCCGACACGCTCGCCTGCGCGAGCTGGAGCGCGCGGTCGACGGGATCCTCGAGGCCGCCTGCCAGGACCTTGTGCAGCTCGCGGCGCTCCTCCGGGCCGGAGCCGTGCCTGAGCGCCCGCGGCGAGCAGCGGGTGCGTGAAGCGAACCGTCTCGCCGTCGACCTCGAGCAGACCGCGCCGTCACAGCCTCGTCGAGACCGTCGAGCGCCTCGACGCGGTCGAGCAGTCGGAGCGTCGCCGACGGCACGAGGCTGACGAGGCCGAGGAGCCTCCGAGCGCGCTCCGAGACGCCGCCGAGCCGGTCGGAGACGAGCTCGTCCAGAGGCCGCGACAGGACGAGCGCACCGTCGTTGCGCACGCCGCGATCCCGTTCGAGCCCGCGGGAAAGCTCGAGCGCGTAGAACGGATTCCCGCCCGACGTCTCGACGAGGCGACGGATCACGAGTCGCGGATAGGTGACGCCGAGCTCGTCCACGAGCAATCGCTGGGTTGCGCCGACCGAGAGCGGGCCGACCTCGAGGACGTCGACCGGCACGTCTCCCAGCTGGCCGAGGTCGAAGTGGGACGTCTCGCCGGCACGCACTGCGAAGAGACAGCGAACGGGCTTCGCCGTCGAGGCGTCGGAACGCGTACATGAAGCGCAGCCGCCGAGGCGGCGTCGAGCCACTGGCAATCGTCGATTGCGAGTGCGACGGGCCTGCCCTTGCGCGAGGGCCTGGAGCACGCTGCGAGTGGCAGCGCGGAGCACGCGGTCGGACGACGTGGTCCGGATCGGTCGACTCGGCACTGCCAGCGCCACCTCGAACGCGTGCCGCTGGGGTGCGGGCAGCACGGATCGCACCTCGGAGAACACGTCCTCGAACACGTCGGTGATCGCCGACAGCGGGAGCGACCGCTCCGAGGCCGCTGGCGTCGCGCTCAGCACCCGGAAGCCCGCTCTCGTCGAGACGCGCGAAGCCGTGACGCCAGAGCGTCGTCTTTCCGATCCCCGCGTCGCCCTGGATGACGAGTGCTGCCGGTCCGTCGGCCGAAGAGGCGGCGAACGCCGCGATCCGCGCCAGCTCCCTCTCGCGCCCGACGACCGCTGCGTCGACGACTCGCACGCGCGAATCCTGATCGATCGCTCGCGGGAAGCCTAGGGGTTTCCCTGGTGCGCTATCGGCCCCCCGGTCCTAGGCTGGAACGCACATGAGCGCAGAACGCTTCCTCGACGACCTCGCTCGGACGCTCGCGCAGCCGATGCCGCGGCGTCGTGCGATGCGCGTCATCGGCGCCTCGCTCGCAGCGATCGCGATTCCGGGCGTCTCGCCGCGCAAGGCACGGGCGGTCGCAAAGACGCACGCACAGACGTGCGGTCCTGGTCAGCTGAGGTGTACAAACGACCTTCCCGAACGGAAGTTCGATTTCTACTGCTGCGAGTGGCCGCAGGTGTGCGGCCCGGTGATTGGACCGGGCGCGGGCACGTGTGTAACCGAGTGTCCCGTCCGTCCATACGCAAGAAGCAGACGCCCTGTGTGTCAGCAAAGGACAGGACCAAGCACGCCTGCTGCATGGAGCCGTTCTCCCGCTGCGATCCCGGGCACCCCGATCTGTGCCTCCCCGACTGCAAGCTGCTGCTCGGAAAGGGCGGCGATCGACTGCGGACGGTACTGCTGCCCTCCGGGCCATCGCTGCGCCGGCAAGGGGAAATGCGTGCCGTGCTCCGGCGGCCGCGAGGGATGCGGGAGCACGTGCTGCAACAAGGGCGAGCACTGCTCGAGCTGCCTCGAACGGGACGCCGCCGACCGGCTGGTCGCCAACGGCGCGGAGAAGTGCTGTGGCCGGGACGAGAAGTGCTGCGAGAACCGGTGCTGCCGGAAGAAGCACCAGCTGCTGCGGAAACCTGTGCTGCGATTTCGCCGGAAGAGGGGAGCAGTGCACCGAGGTGCAGCGCGGCCTCCGGTGCTGTCCGAACGCGCGAGCACTGAAGACGTCTCGGCCTCCCCTGCTGCTGCCCGGCCGGCACCGTGGCGCTCCGCGGGCGGAACAGGGTTGCTGTCGCCCGGGAGAGCTCGACCTGCTGCCCGCCGCGCGACAACGTCGGCAACGTGCTGGCCTGCGGCAGCCTGGGGAAGATCTGCGTGAACGGCGCCTGCGTTCGCATCCCTTAACCCTCGAGACGCGTGAAACGGGAGGAACGATGAGCACTGCAGTCACACTTGGCTCGCTCGCGCTGTCAGCAGTCTTCGCCGATCGCAGGTATCGCGAAGCTGCGTCGATCGCAGCGGGTCGCGCGCCGCCGTGCGATCGTTCGGCGTCCCCGATTCGCCTCGCCGGCGTCGTCGGAACCGGTCTCCCGCTCGGGGAGCTCACGATCGCCCTCCTGCTGCTTCCGACCGCGACCCGCTGGTGGGCGGCGGTTGCCGCGCTCGCTCTCCTGCTCGGGTTCTGCGCCGCCATCGCGGCGGCGATGGCGCGCGGCAAGGCGCCTGACTGCCATTGCTTCGGGCAGCTCCACTCGGCCCCGGCCGGCTGGAGGACGTTGGCCCGCAACGTCCTGCTCCTAGCGCTCGCGGGCCTCGTCGTGGTCGCAGGCCATGACGATCCGGGCGCGGGTGCCCTCGCCTGGGCACTGGAGCCCGACCGCGCCGAGTGGCTCGTGCTCGGTCTCGCCATCGCGCTTGTCGGCGTCGTCGCGGTCGGCGGCATCGCCATCGCACACGTCATGAGCAGCTACGGTCGCGTGCTCGTGCGCCTCGAGGCGGTGGAGGAGCGACTACGCGCGGCCGGGTTCGACCTCGAGGATCCGGACGACGTGCCGGAGCTCGGTCTCGCTCCGGGGACGCCGGCGCCCACGTTCGAGCTCGCCTCGATCGACGGTGGACGTGTCTCGCTCGAGGACCTCCGCAAGCCCGGCAAGCCGATCTTGCTGCTCTTCACGAGCCCCACCTGCGGGCCGTGCTCCGTCCTCATGCCGACGATCGCCGAGTGGCAGCGCGAGCACGAGGGACGAGCTCACGATCGCACTCGTGAGCGACGGCGGCCCGGACGCGATCCGCGCCGAAGCGGCCGAGCACAGGTTGACGAACGTCCTCGTCGACGAGGCGCTGGCGACGTACGAGGCCTACGGGGCGAACGGTACGCCGAGCGCAGTGCTCGTCGGAGACGACGGCACTGTCGCCAGCTGGCTCGCCGCCGGCTCCGATTGGATCGAGTCGGTCGTCGAGCAGGCGCTCTCAGGCGCCGGCCGCATGCGGGGCCTGCCGCTCGGAGCCGAGCTTCCCGACCTGCAGGCGCAGACGCTAGCCGGAGAGGACATCTCGCTCGTCGACGCCGTCGAGCGCGACTCCGTGCTCCTCTTCTGGAACCCCGGCTGCGGCTTCTGCCGGTCGCTCCACGAGGACCTGCTCGCGTTCGAGGCGGCTGCGCCCGAGAACGCTCCCGCACTCGTCGTCGTCTCGAGCGGCGACCCGGCCGACGTGAAGGAGGAGGGCTTCACGAGCACCGTTCTGCTCGATCCGGACTGGACGGTCTCGGCCGCGCTCGGCGCCGACGGCACGCCGATGGCGGTGCTCGTCTCGGCCGAGAGGCGCATCGCCTCACCGATCGTGTCTGGCGGGCCGGCCGTACTCGAGCTGCTCGGCGCGGGCGAGCTCGTGCGCTAGTTGCTCAGATCGCCGCGGGTACGACGCCGAGCGTGTGAGCGCCTCCCCGGTCACCTCTTCTGCCGCGCCCGGCGGATTCTTCAACATGATCGAGCGACCAGCAACGCTCGAGCAGATCCTCCCGCCAGCGACCTGCGAGCGCCTCGCCGAGGTCAAGCGGTGCTGGGATCCCGACGGGATGATCCGGGCCAACCACGAGCTCTCGCCGACCCTGGCCTGAGGCCGCGACACGGCCTACCGTCTGGACAACGTACAGCCCGGGCAGCAGCCGTATTCCGCCCGCCGCCGACGCTCGTCATCGAAGCCCTCTGCGTCCGAGGAGGAATCAGGTGGTGGCTTACGTGGACGTGGCTTGCGTCAGTGCTCCTACAGGTTCACGGCCCTCATACCGGCTTCGTCGTAGCGCTCGCCCGCGGCATGGGGAAGCTCCGCGTCGATGCGCGCCAGGTCGTCCGGTGTCAGCTCGACGTCGACCGAGCCGGCGTTCTGCTCGAGGTACGTGCGGCGCTTGGTACCGGGGATCGGGACCAGATCGTCGCCGCGTGCAAGTACCCACGCGATCGCCAGTTGCGCCGGCGTGACGCCCTTCTCCGCGGCGATCTCCCCGATCTTCCCGGCAAGCTCGAGATTCGCCTCGAGGTTCTCACCCGTGAACCGTGGGCCGCTACGGCGGAAGTCGTGCTCGTCAAGCTCGTCGGGCGCGGTGAACCGACCGGCCAGAAACCCGCGCCCGAGCGGGGCGTAGGGCACGAACCCGATCCCGAGCTCGCGGCACGTCGGCAGAATCTCGGCTTCGGGGTCGCGGCTCCAGAGCGAGTACTCGGTTTGCACAGCGGTGATCGGGTGAACCGCATTCGCCCGGCGGATCGTCTCCGGTGCCGCCTCGCTCAGGCCGATGTGGCGGGCCTTGCCCTGCTGGACCAGCTCGGCCATCGCGCCGACGGTCTCCTCGATCGGCACCTTGGGATCGACGCGGTGCTGGTAATACAGGTCGATGTAGTCCGTCCCGAGCCGTTCGAGCGATCCCTCGATCGACCTGTGCACGTGCTCGGCCGAGCCGTCCTGTGGCCCGACGCTGCTCATGTCGCCCGGGACGGCGTCGTCCAGCCGGCGGCTGAACTTCGTGGCGATCACGTACGCGTCGCGGTTGCCCTTGATCGCGCGGCCGACCAGGATCTCGTTCGTGAGCGGACCGTAGAGCTGTGCCGTGTCGACGAAGTCGATGCCCAACTCGAGGGCGCGCCGGATCGTCTTCACGCCCTCGTCCTCGTCGGTCGGGCCGTAGAAGGCGGACATGCCCATGCACCCGAGCCCGAGGGCGGATACCTCCAAGTCTCGAAGCGTACGCCGCTTCATGCTCGTCCCTGCCTTTCCTTGTAGACACTGATCTTCCACTCCACCAGCTCGAGATTGCGGGCGGTCGCCTCGAGCCCGGCAAGCACCGCCTCGCGGTGCGCTTCCAGAAGCGCCAGACGCTCCTCGTTCGTGGCGTCGCCAGCCTTCATGAGCTCCGCGTACCGGCGAACCTCGCGAATCGGCATGCCGGTCGCGCGAAGCTTCGTGAGAAACGAGATCCACTCGAGGTCGGCCGCTCGGTACCGGCGATGGCCGCTCCCGTTACGGGTCACGGGTTCGAGCAACCCCGTCCGCTCGTAATAGCGAAGTGTGTGCGCGCTCAGCCCGGAGGCTTCGGCCGCCTCGGCGATGCTCAGTGTCCGCTCCGTGGCTTCGGTGACCGTGGCCATGCCTTGACGATAGGACTTCGAGTGCACTCTAGGTCAAGGAGTTCAAGACGGCCCGTGTCGCGCATCAACGGCCGGTCGAGACCGACCAGATCACGAGGTCCAGGATTCGCACCTCGCTGAGCCTGTGATCGCGGCGTGCGAGCTGCCGCTGGGTCTCGCGCAGCGCTGCCCGGTTCGTGTCCAGCTCGCGCTTGTAGCTGCGCACGAGGGCAGTCGCCTCTTCGCCGAACGAGCGCGGGTCCGAGGCGTGCTCGTCCCGAGGCAGGTATGCCTGGACGACGCTGTCGAGCATCGGGATCAGGGCCGGACGTTTCGGGTGCAGAGCCTTCGTCATCTTCGCGAAGCCGATCCCGCGGATGCCCGCGAACGCGTCGAAGAGCCGGGTCAACGGGATCCAGGGAATCGAGCTCGCGTCACCCGCGAGGGACATGTCAGGTGGGATCCTCCGCAGGGCGCGCTCGATCGAGACGCGGCGATCGAGAGTCGCGGCGATCTCGGCGGCCGAGATTCTGGCACCACCACGGTTCGCCAGCCTCAGATCGCTCTCGTCGAACGACATGGGAGGCGACGGCTCGCCGCGCCTCAAACGCGGAATACGCCTCGAGAAAGGCGAGCGCTACCCGAAGGGGATCGTCGACCTCGACCCCGCCACGCAGAACGATCGTGGTCATCGGGAAACGGACACGGGACAGAGCGCCACTTCGGCGTCAGCGGCGGCCGCCGAGCTCCCAGTCGTGCACCTCGAGGCACGGAAACGCGTCGAGTTCCGCCGCCACGTCCCGCAGGAGCGCGACGGCTGTGTCCTTGTCGGCCGCGTGCAGCGCGAGTGCGACGCCGACCGTCTCCCCGCTGTCCGGCTCCGTCAAGGCGCCGTACACGATCAGTCGTTCGCGCAGGTCCAGCTCCGAGCTCCGCCGGCGACACCGGTCGCGGCGGTGCGGGCCGAAGCTGACCATGACCTGAATGGGCGACGATCAGGAAGCGAGGCTCGTCGGCGTCGCCCTCGAACTCCCACATGCTGCGGCCGAGCAGGTTCTCGAACGCCCAGATTCGATGCTCTGCGTACACGCCGGCGCGGTTGTTGGGCTCGCGCTCGACAAACTCGTTCGCTGCCGCAACGCTCGGTAGGTCGAGCACGTGCAGGCTGCCCGTTGCCGTCTCGCGATCGGGTGCGAGCGTCGGCCCGCGCGCGATCATGGCATCCGCGAAGCCATCCATGTACGACCAGTGCTCCTCGAGCAGACCGTGGTCGTCGCGCAGCGCCTCCGTGCCCGGCGCATCCCGGCTGAAGACGAAGAAGTCCATCCGGAGGCCAGCCTAGATCGAGGGGCCTATGCAGGCGTCGAGGATTTGTCTTGACGTCAAACCATCCCGTGGTACACAATCGTCGGGAATAGTTCGACATCGAGAATGTCGACGTCGAAGAACTACGTCGCCGCCCTAGCGCGGACGAAGAGGAGGAGTCGATGACGACCGCAACGGAGAAGGACTACGTCTTCGCGAGGCTCGACCAGCTGGAGCCTACGCCGATCCTCGCCCCCGGGGCGACGGACGACGGGAGGCAGCGCTTCGACGTCCGACGACGGTTCGACGTCACCTCGTTCGGGATCCAGGCCTTCAGAGCGCCGAGCGGAGTCGACGTCGTCCGTGAGCACGACGAGACCAAGCTGGGCGAGGCAGGTCAGGAGGAGCTGTACATCGTCCTGAGCGGCGCCGCGACCTTCGAGATCGACGGCGAGTCGATCGAGGCGCCGGCAGGCTCGTTCGTCCACGTGCAGCCCACGGCGAAGAGGAAGGCGACGGCGAAGGAGGATGGAACGACGGTCCTGGTCGTCGGCGGCACGCCGGGCAAGGCGTACGAGCCGACCCCGGTCGAAGCCGCCGAAGCGTTCGCCGCCTACGGCGCTGGCGACTACGAGACCGCGTTGGCCAAACAGCTCGTCGTCGTCGAGAAGCGGCCGAACGATCCTGTCGCGCATTTCAATGTCGGGTGCTTCGCGGCACGTGGAGGGCATGCCGACGAGGCGATCGAGCACCTGCGGCGGGCGGTCGAGATCACCGGGCGGATCACGGAGCTCATGGCGACGGACGAGGACCTGGACTCCATCCGAGACGATCCGCGCTTCGCCGAGCTGATGCCGCAGGGCTAGGCCACGCGCCATGCCGCCGACGTCCTTCGCGCTGGAGAAGCTGACGGCCGCCGCAGAGGCAAGGGATCGGCGCGCTCGTGACGAAAGCGGTGAGCTGAGGGGACTGGGCTCGGTCCGGGCCCACGGCCCAATCGGGATCGTCGGTTGGGGCACGATGGGCGTTGCCGGCAGCGGCTCGAGCCGGGGCACCGACACTCGGAGAAGGGCGACGTCTACGTCCTCGACGAGCCGACCAAAGGCTTGCACCTCGCCGACGCCGAGCAGCTACTCGGCCTGCTCGACCGGCTCGTCGACTCCGGCAAGTCGGTCGGTCGGCTTGCCGAGTCGGCACATCGCCGGGCCACCCGACCTGCGGGGCCGCGTGGTGCGGCCCCGCAGTTGGCCCGGCGTGGACTCGCTTACGCGAGTGCCTTCATGAAGATCTCTACCGGCTCTGCCGGGTAGGTCTCCGTCTTGACGACCTCGAGCAGCCCGATCTTCGCGAGGACGCGGAACGCGGTCTCGTTGTCGGGATACTTCACGATCGCGAAGAAGTCCCAAGGACCCATCATCGCGAAGACGTGCTCGAGGACTCCACCCTCCTCCTCGACGATATGGCGAATCCTGTCGAGGTACTCGGGTGACTTCTCCAGGTTCTCTCGCCCCTCGGGCGTGAGTTGGATCAGTCCTACATAGGTGAACACTTTGCACCTCCTTCGGCGCCGCTCACCTTCCACGGGGGATGATCCCAGGACCAAGCTCAGTACGAATCAGCGCTGGCACCGATGGCGTTGCTCGAAACTACTGAGCCCTGCAGACGAGCTGGCGAGCGATCCGAGGGCACGCCGCGGGCGAGCGACAGTTTCCGACCAAGCGCCAAGGGATGAAATGATGACCGTGCGGTGTCCATTTTGTAAACGAAGGAGCGTCGTTCTCCGCAGCAGGCTCCGCGGCGGTCCTGCCGACGGCCGTTTTGGTTGACATGACTTGAACCGTGTGAAAGGGTAAGAGTCATAGAGACAAGAACGCAGCGGTCGAACGCGCCACACGGATACGACTCGAGCACGTTCCCGGCCTTCGCCGTCACGTTAGACGTGGTCATCTTCACCATGGCGGAGGGCAGGCTGCAGGTTCTTCTCGTGCGGCGTGGGGAGGAACCGTTCAAGGGCATGTCCGCGGTTCCCGGTGGGTTCAAGCGACCTGAAGAGACGCTGGACGAGGCGGCGAGACGCGAGCTCTCCGAGGAGACCGGCGTCGACGTCCCGAGCCTGCTGACCCAGTTCGGTGCCTACGGCGATCCCGGACGCGACCCGCGTATGAACGTCGTCACGGTCGGGTACCTCGCCGTCCTGCGCGACGTGGGAGCGATCGTCGCCGGCACCGACGCAGCGCACGCCGCGCTCGTCCCCGTCTCGGACATCCTCGAGGAGAGGATCGAGCTCGCATTCGACCACCTGCGCATCGTCCGCGACGCGGTCGAGCGCGTCCGGGTCGAGCTCGAGGTCTCCGGCATCGCGACCGCCTTCGTCGGCACGACCTTCACCATGGCCGAGCTCCGAGCGGTGTACGAAGCGGTATGGGGCGTGCAGCTCGACGCCGCGAACTTCCGCCGGAGCCTCGTGGGCGAGGACGGCTGGGTGGTCCCGACCGGCCGCACGGCGCGATCAGGGCCGAGCGGCGGAAGGCCCGCTGAGCTCTACCGGGCCGGGCGGGCCTGGAAACACGGCACACCCATCCATCGCATCCAGCGGAACCGCTGAGAGGAAGTGACCGCATGAGAGCAGTCGTTCAGGATCGGTACGGACCTCCGGAGGTGCTGCGCATCGCCGAAGTCGAGCGTCCCGTGCCCAAGGACGACGAGGTGCTCGTCAGGGTTCACGCCTCGACGGTTACCCGCACCGACACCGGCCTGCGCGGCGCCGAGTACCCGTTCACCCGTCTCATCACCGGCATTCGCCGCCCGAAGAAGACGATCCCGGGCATGGAGTTCGCGGGCGTTGTCGAGGAGGTCGGCGGCGCCGTGACCGCCTTCCGGGTCGGCGACGAGGTCTTCGGCATCGAGGGGGGCGCGCACGCGGAGTACGTGGCCTTGCGTGAGAGCGGCGTGATCGCACACAAGCCGACAGGACTGACGCTCGAGGAGGCTGCGGCCGTCGCCGACGGCTCGCTGCTGGCGCTGACCTGCATGCGAGCGGCGTATCCGCTGCGGGGGAAGAGCGTCGTCGTCTACGGCGCCGCAGGCTCCATCGGAACGGCCGCGGTCCAGCTACTCGCCCACCACTTCGAGGTCGAGGTCACCGCGGTGTGCGACACGAAGGACGTCGAGCTCGTGCGGTCGCTCGGCGCACTGGACGTCCTCGATCGGTTTCGCGAGGACTTCACGAAGAACGGCAAGACGTACGACGTGATCTTCGATGCGGTCGGCAAGCACTCGTTCCGCCGCAGCCGGCACTCGCTGAAACCCGGCGGAATCTACATCTCGGCGGATCTCGGATTCATGTTCCACGTGCCGCTCCTCGCTCTCATCACGCGGTTCGTCGGGAGCAGGCGTGCGACGCTCGGCATCGGCCGCTATCGCAGGGAGGACCTCCTCCTCGTCAAGGAGCTCGTCGACGCGGGCGGGTACCGGCCAGTGATCGACCGGAAGTACGCGCTCGACGAGGTCGTCGACGCGAGCCGCTATGTCGAGACCGGCCAGAAGACGGGCAACGTCGTGCTCCGCGTGAGCGAGGCTGTGCCCGGGCACCAGCCTGAGCTCGCCGCGAAGCACGAAGAGGAAGTGCCGGCCTGACCAGTCGCCGGTTCTACTGATCGGGCTGGGGCAGGTGGTTCTTGGCGTCCTCATAGCCGGCGTTGCCGGCCGACTCGGCCGGCGCGTAGACGAGGCTCAACACACCGGTCGTGAAGGTCTGCGACGACACCAGTGTCAACGGGATCGGGGGCTCGCCCTCGTCGAACAGCCGCAAGCCCTTGCGGACGGCGATCGGGTGCACAAACAGGTGCAGCTCGTCCAGCAGCCCCGCGGCCAGCAGCTGGCGGACGACGGAGACCGAGCCGCTCATGCCGATGATGCCGTCGCCGGGCTCGTTCTTCAGCGCGGTGACGGCCTCGACGAGGTCGCCCTGCAGCTGTTCGGAGTTGCGCCAGGTGAACCTCAGCTGCTGGTTCGACACCACGATCTTGCGAGCGTCGCCGAGCGCCTTGGCAAAGTGAGCGTCCTCCTCACCGGCCGCTTCCCGCTCGGGCCATGCCCCGGCGAAGCTGTCATAGGTCGTGCGACCGAACAGCATGGTGTCGGCCTCACCGAGGGTGGCGCCTACGGCAGCGCCCATCTCGTCGTTGAAGTACGGGAAGTGCCACTGATCGGGCGCCTCCACGACGCCGTCGAGCGAGATGAACATGCCTGCGCTGATCTTCCTCATGGTTTCTCCTCTACGGAGTGGTCGATGCCTATGTCATCCCATCAGACGATGCCGTCCCACCGAAGTCATCGAATCGCCGACATGTGTTCGGGCTCCCCGCGAATCTCGCGTCGTTCCGCGGTCACAATGCGCGTCATGGAAGCCCTGGGGGCACTCGACCACGAGATGCTGGCTGCGACCCACGCGGCCCGCCGCGCTCGTGCCGTCGTCCTCGTCGAAGGGGTCAGCGACCAGCGCGCGCTCGAAGCGCTCGCCGAGCGCCGTGGTCGGAATCTCGACGACGAGGGCATCTCCATCGTGTCGATCGGCGGTGCGCAGGCCATCGGGAGGTTCCTGGACCTGTTCGGCCCTCAGGGGCTCGACGTCAGACTGGCGGGCCTCTGCGACGCCGGCGAGGAGGGCGACTTCCGGCGCGCTCTTGAACGGGCGGGCCTCGGCGTCGACCTCACTCGCGACGACATGGAACGACTCGGGTTCTACGTCTGCGTCGCGGACCTCGAGGACGAGCTGATCCGCGCGCTCGGCGCAGCCTCGGTGGAACAGGTCATCGACGCTCAGGGCGAGCTTGCTTCGTTCCGCACATTCCAGAAGCAGCCCGCGTGGCGAGGTCGGACGACCGAGGAGCAGCTTCGGCGCTTCATAGGCACTCACAGCGGGCGGAAGGCTCAATCTGCCGCGTCGCTCGTCAGCGCTCTGGATCCCGATCGGGTGCCTCGACCGCTCGACCGCGTGCTTGCGCATGTCTGACGACGCGGGCTGCTCGACCGATGGGCACGGCCCGTTGTCCTACTGGGTGAAGGTCGTCAGTGCGCGGGCTCGTAGCGAAGGAGCGTGACGCCGGAGTCGTACGTCTCCGTGCCGACGAGCCGCAGCCGGAGCTTCGGGTCGCCCTGGAGCGGTCGCTCGCCGGAGCCCCAGACGCCGGGGTGCACCCAGAACCTGAGCTCGTCGACGAGGTTGGCCATGACGAGGTAGGTGGCCAACTCGCCGCACCCGACCATGATCAGGTCGCCGTCGAGCTCCTCCTTCAGCCTCGACACTCCGTCCGCGACGTCGCCTTCGATCACGCTGGCGTTCCACGCGAGCTGCCCGGTCAGGGTTCGTGATGCGACGAACTTCGGCATCGGATTGATCAGGTCCGCCCATGCACCCGTGATGGGCGCCCAGTAGGCCGCAAGCCCTTCGTACGTCGTGCGCCCGAGCAGCATTGCTTCCGATTGCTCGAACTGCGCGCGGCCGGCGGCGTCGTGCTCGCCTTCGGACACGTACCAGTCCGAGACGGAGATCACGGCGTCGACGGTCATCGCCGTCGAGACGATCAGCCTGCTCATGCCCCGGTGTACGTCATCGAGATCGCGGTCTGCCGCGTGAGCCTACCCACGCTCGGGACGACCCTCGGATCGGGATCGAGCGGG
This sequence comes from uncultured Actinomycetes bacterium, assembly GCA_963724995.1. Taxonomy (GTDB): domain Bacteria; phylum Actinomycetota; class Thermoleophilia; order Gaiellales; family Gaiellaceae; genus Gaiella. The sequence continues at coordinate 100,406 of CAVRXC010000005.1, read as the reverse complement.
TGCGGGCACGACGGAGTACCTGGCGCAGGCGAAGTCGCCGTTCCGTCCGAGCTCGTCCAGCCGCAGCTCGATCCGGCGTGGCAGCAGTGGCGCGCCCCCGCCGAGCGTGACCGGCGCAATCGTCACGATGACCTCGTCCAGCAGTCCCACGTCGGCGAACTGACCGGCCAGGTCACCCCCGCCGACGATCCACACGTTCCGGTCACCGGCGGCGACGACCATCTGCTCGTGCACGGTTGCAATGTCCGCGCTGGTGAACTCGATCCGCGCGTCGGGGACGATCGGCAGCTGCCGGTGCGTGAAGACCCAGCACGGGATGTCGTAGGGCCACTTCCAGTCCGCCGGATCCTTGTCCGCGAACTCGTGGTCGAGGATCCACTCGTATGTCGTCGACCCCATCGCCATCGCACCGACGTCGGCGATGAACTCGCCGTAGTTCAACGGCCCGTCGTCCTCGCGTTTGCGGGTGAACAGCCAGTCGAGCGAGTTGTCCGGGTCGGCGATGAAGCCGTCGAGCGTGGTCGCCGTGTAGTACTGCGTGAGGCTCACGATTCGTCTCCCTGCAGCGTCTTCGTGTAGCGATGGCATGGCACCGCGATCGAGCCCTCCGCCACTGCGGCGGCGTACTCGAAAGGCCCCTCGTCGGCCCAGCCGACTCGCTCGTAGAACGCCCGGGCTCTGGCGTTGCCGGCAACGACCGCGAGCCAGGCCGTGCGGTATCCGTTCGCCCGTACTAGCTGCTCGGCGTCACCCAGGAGGGCGGCGGCGACGCCGGTCCCCCGATGACGTGCCGAGACGTACACCTGCTCGACCTCGTCGTCCACGACCATGACGAAGCCGGCGATTGCTCCGTCGACCGTGGCCACCGTCGTGTCGGCGACCCGCTCCGCTGCCCGGTCATGGAACGAATCCTCGGTTCGTGCTTCGACCAGCTCCTCCGGGACGTGCCCGAGATGGCCATCCTGCCAGCCGAGATACCAGATCTCGGCAATGCCCTTCGCATCGTGCGGAGTGGCTCCGCGAAGCGCCACGGTCGGACCGTGCGAGACCACCGACCGATCCTATGTCGGGTGACGCACCACAAGCACCGGTAGCTGGTGACCTGTTCAACTCGAGCTGCCTCAATTGCTCGGGAAGACGTGCAGCATGCACGTGTCCTCTGCTCGTCCCGCCGTTCGTCTTTGAGGCGACCATGCACCACGAAGAGGAGGAAGCGCCATGAAGTACCTGCTCCTGATCCACCAAGGCGACACCCCGACGCCCAACTCGCCCGAGGCGTGGGGGCGCCTGTCGGAGGACGAGCAGAAGGCGGTGTACGACGCTTACAGGGAGATCAACGAGACCCCCGGCGTCACCCCGGGGGTCGGGATGCAGCCCCCCGAGATGGCCACAACCGTGCGCGTGAAGGACGGCAAGACGCTGACCACAGACGGGCCGTTCGTCGCGGTCAAGGAGGCGCTGGGCGGCTTCCTCGTGTTCGAGGCAGACGACCTCGACGCGGCGATCGAGCTCGCGTCGCGCATTCCGGCGGCCAGCATGGGCGGTGCGGTGGAGGTGCGACCGGTCGTGGAGTGGTAGAGACGCTCGAAGAGGTCTTCCGCGACGAGTGGGGCCGCGTCCTCGCCGGCCTGGTCGGCTTCCTCGGCGACTTCGACCTCGCCGAGGAAGCCGCACAGGAAGCGTTCGCGATCGCTGCCGAGCGGTGGCCGCGCGAGGGGATGCCCGTCAACCCGCGCGCCTGGCTGGTGACGACCGCGCGCAACCGCGCCATCGATCGCATCCGCCGCGATCGCACACTCGCCGCGAAGACCCGGCTGCTCGACCTGCAGGAAGCAGTGGAGGACGACGTGGACGAGACGACGATCCCGGACGAGCGGCTCGAACTGATCTTCACGTGCTGTCATCCCTCGCTGGCACTGGACGCGCAGGTCGCATTGACGCTGCGGACACTTGGCGGGCTGACCAGCGACGAGATCGCCCGCGCCTTCCTCGTCGCCGAGGCAACCATGTCGAAGCGGCTCGTCCGCGCGAAGCGCAAGATCAAGGACGCCGGGATCCCGTTTCGCGTGCCGCCGGCCCACCTGCTGCCGGATCGGCTGGCCGCGGTGCTCGCCGTCGTCTACCTGATCTTCAACGAGGGCTACGGCGGCCGTGGAGACCTGGCGGCCGAGGCGATCAGGCTCGGGCGCGCCCTCGCCGAGCTGATGCCCGACGAACCGGAGGTGCACGGGCTGCTCGCGCTGATGATGGTGAACGATGCCCGGCGCGACGCGCGATTCGCCGACGGCACGGTGGTCCTCCTCCGCGATCAGGATCGATCGCTCTGGGACTTCGCCCAGATCGCCAAGGGACGGGTCGCGCTCGACCGCGCGTTGGCGCTCGGCGGCCGCGATCCCTACGTGGTGCAGGCGGCGATCGCCTCCCTGCACGTTGACGAGCCACCCGACTGGCCGCAGCTCGCAGCCCTCTACGGTGAGCTCGCCCGGATCAGCGGGTCGTCGGTCGTCGAGCTCAACCGCGCCGCCGCCATGGCCGAAGCGGGCGACGTCGGTGCTGCGCTCGCCGTGGTGGAGCGCCTCGACCTCGACCGCTACCACTACCTGCACGCGACGCGCGCGGAGCTGCTGCGCCGGCTCGATCGCACCGAGGACGCCCGCGCGGCCTACGACCGCGCGCTCGAGCTCGTTCACTCGGACGCAGAGCGGCGCTTTCTCGAGCGGCGGCGGGCGGAGCTCGAAGGCTGAACGGCACGTAGGGGCTTCCGAGAAGCCGGCTCGCCGGCCGGCGGTGAGCGGCACCGCCCCTGCATGGTTGAGCAGCCACCCCCGGCGAGCGTACGATCGCCGAGACGTTCTATGAGAGGAGGCGCAATGTACGGACGATTGGTCGAGATCGAGGGCGTTGACCCGTCCAAGCGCGAAGAGGTCCTGGCGATCATGCGGGACCGGATCATTCCCGGGCTGAAGGAGATCGACGGATTCGTCGGCTTCATTTCGCTCGTCGACGAGGAGAACCGCCGCGCGCGGTCCGTGGTGCTCTGGGAGACGAAGGAGAGCGCAGACGAGGCGGAACGCCAATTCGGGCCCAAGCGCGAGGAGATCGTGCGCGGGATGGGCGGCACGGTGCGTTCGGCAGACCTCTACGAGGCACCGATCGTGGAGGTACACGCCGGCGCGCGAGCGTAGAGACGATGCTGGCCCCTGCAGGGGCCAGCAGCTCGATGAGACCGGAATCGGGACGGGAACGCCGTCGCCCGTTCCCGTCCTGCTCGGCTCGAGCTAGGCGTTGGCGTCGGAAACCAGCTTGAACCGCGTCCCCGTCGGGTCGGCGGCCTCGGCGAAGCGGACGCCCTCAGGGAGTGTACGCGGAAGGATCCGCGCGAGCGGATCCGTGGCTCTCGCGTCAGCGAGTGCCCGCTTGCCGGCTGCCGCTCGGCTTGGTGTGAGCAGATGGCCCTGCGGCCGCGAAGCGGACGCCTTCAGGGTGTGTGCGCGGAAGGATCCGCGCGAGCGGATCCGTGGCTCTCGCGTCAGCGAGAGCCCGCTTGCCGGCTGGACTAGTCGATCAGCTTGCGCGTCATCGCGTGGATCGCGATACGCCACATGACCAGCCCGAAGACGACCAGCGCGCCCACCCTGACGAGGTCGTCCCAGCCCAGGAGGCCGAACACGGCGTCGCGTACGAGCACCACGCACCAGCGGAGCGGATTGAGGGCGGCCAGGACCCGCGCCCATGGCGGAAACTCCTCGAGTGGGAAGAACGAGCCGGCAAGGAGGAACAGTGGCGTGAGCACCGCGCTGATGACGTAGTTGAAGTTCTCGAACGACTTGGAGAACCCGGCGATCGAGATCCCGAAGCAGGCCCAGCCGAAGCCGGCGATCCAGCCGATGAAGGGCACCGCAAGCATCCCCCACGACGGGTCCAGCCCGAACACGATCGCCACCAGCATCGGCACGCAGCCGTACACGCCGGCCCGTGTGGCTATCCAGAGCGCCTCCGCGCTGACGAGCTCCTCGGTGTCGACAGGTGCCGCGAGGATCGCATCGTAGGTGCGCTGGAACTGGTACTTGACGAACGTTCCGAACATGGCGGGGAACGCGCTGGAGAACAGCACCGCCGTCGCCACTGTCCCCGTCCCGACGAAGTCGACGTAGCTGTAGCCGCCGATCGTGCTCACGAGCGAGCCGAAGCCGAAGCCGAACGCCAGGAGATAGATCGTCGGCTCGACGGTCGAGGAGAAGGTGCTCGACTTCCAGTAGGACGAGTAGTTCACGACCTCGCGGACGAGCACCCCGGTGACTGCCGAGCGCTCGAGCCTGCCGAGACGGGCACCCTGAGGGTCGACGGCCGCCACTATCCGATCTCCTCACCCGTGAGCAGGACGAACACGTCCTCCAGGTTGGCCGGGCGCCGCTCGCCGTCGATCGCGAAGCCGTTGCCCCGTTCGACGCCGAGGATCGAGATGCTCGTGCCCGTCCGCCGGGTGCGCATCCCTGCTGCCCCCGCCTCGGCCTCGACCTCGGCCAGCCGCGCAGGTGGCCCGTAGACCTCGAGCACCTCGTGGCCGGCGTGCTCGATGACCAGCTCGGACGGCGGGCCGGCGGCCACCGCGCTGCCGTGCGACATGATCAGCACCGTGTCCGCCAGGCGCTGCGCCTCCTCGATGTAGTGCGTGGACATCAGGATCGTCGTGCCCTCGGAACGCAGCGCGTCGATCAGCGCCCAGAGCTCCTGGCGCACCTGTGGGTCGAGCCCGACAGTGGGCTCGTCCATGAGCACGAGACGGGGACGGTGGACGAGAGCGCGCGCGATCAGGAGGCGCCGGCGCATCCCTCCCGACAGCTTGTCGACGCGCGAGTCGCGCCGATCGACCAGCTTGGCCATCTCGAGCGCCCGCTCGATCGCGTCACGGCGCTCGGCGCGTGGGATTCGGTACAGGTGTGCAAACACGAGCAGGTTCTGAGCGACGGTCAAGGTCGTGTCGAGGTTGTCCAGCTGCGGCACGACGCCGAGCTGGGCGCGGGCCTGCTTGGACTCGTCGGGCAACTTGAAGCCGAGCAGCTCCAGCTCACCCTCGTCGGCGATCGACTGGGCCGTCAGCAGGCGCATCGTCGTCGACTTGCCCGCTCCATTTGGGCCGAGCAGTCCGACGCACGTCCCCTCCGGCACGTCGAGGTCGAGCCCGTCGACCGCGGTGATCGCGCCGTAGCGCTTTACGACGGCTCGCAGGCGGATGGCGAGCTCTCGCTCCACCGAAGCAGGATGCCAGCCCGATCAAGCCTTCTGCTTCGGTGCTTCCGGTGCACCCGCCCGATACCGTGCCCTCGAGGGCGAAGGGCGCTGCGCCTGTTGCGAACCCTGCCGACGAAAGGACGCACATGGACTGGAAGCTCGAGTTGGTGGCGATTCCCGTCTCGGACGTCGACCGTGCCAAGACCTTCTACACCGAGCAGCTCGGCTTCAACGCCGATCACGACCACGCGGTCAGCGACGAGATTCGCTTCGTTCAGCTGACTCCTCCCGGGTCGGCATGCTCCATTGCGCTGGGCACAGGGATCCTGAGCGCCACGCCGGGCTCCGTGCAAGGCATGCAGCTGGTGGTCTCCGACATCAACGCCGCGCGCGCGGAGCTCGTCGGGCGCGGGGTCGAGGTCGGTGAGGTCCAGGAGTTCGACTGGGGCTCGTTCCTCTTCTTCAGCGATCCGGACGGCAACGGCTGGGCGGTGCAGCAGCTTCCTGCTCGCAGCTGAGCCCGCAAGGAGGGCTCGGGCCGACGCCCTCCGCGGCGAGCCCGCCTGCGCGCAAAGGTAAGCACTTTGTTCGGGTGCGTTTGCTCGTCCACCCCTCCGGCAAAGCGTGTCAGGTGGACGGATCTCAGGCACGGAGCCGCGCGGCGTCGCCCGGCGGCGGTAGAGCGTCATGAACGGCCGGTGGCACCGGGTCGTCAGCGTCGGCCTCGGGGCCCTGGCGGCCTCGGCCTGCCTAGCAGCGGCCGCGACGCTGCCGGGCGCTCCGCAGCCGGAACCGATCGTGCCCGCCCCTCTCGAGCGCTCGGCAGCGGGTTGCGCCGCCCGAGTGACCGACGACTGGGTGGACGACGGACACGTCCAGGGCACATACCCGCTTCGCTGCTACCGGGCAGCGATCGCCGCGCTGCCGGAGGACCTCCGGGCGTACTCGACCGCGCCGGACGATCTGGAACGCGCCATGCGGAGCGCCGTGCACGACGACGCTCGAACGCTGGCCGCGGCCGAGCGCTGAAGGCCCCTCAGCCGAGCTCGGCGAGCAGGAGATCGGTGACCCGTTCCGCCACTACCGCCGCGGGCACGTTCGTGTTGGCGCGCGGCACCAGCGGCATCAGGCTGCAGTCGGCGACCAGCACCCCGGCGAGCCCTCGCACACGGCCGGCGGAGTCGCACACCGCCAACGGGTCGCCGGCGGAGCCCATGGCGCATGTCCCGACCGGGTGGAAGTAGTGCCCGTGGGTGCGGCGGATCGCCTCCGGCAGGTCCGATCCCACGCCCGGGACGATCTCGTTCCCTACCAGCGAGCGAAGCGGCTCCGTCGCGGCGAGCTCGCGGCAACGGTCGACACCCTCGACGAGAACGGCAAGGTCGTGTCCCTCGGCGTCCTCGAGGTAGCCGTGCTCGATGAGCGGCGCCTCGTGCGGATCGGCGCTCGAGAGGCTGAGCCTGCCACGCGACCGAGGCTCGAGCGCCGCCACCCCGAGCAGCACCCTGCCACCGAGCAGGCTGTGCTCATGGGCCGCCACCGGGACCAGGTGCAGGTCGTACGGCCCGTGTGAGCGGCTCGACCGAAGCTTGCCCAGCGTCTGCTCCTCCGGGACGAACCCCGCCGCGACGGCCTCTCGCAACGCTTCGCGCAGCCCAACGCTCCCGGAGAGCTCGAGCTCGACCAGGGGATGGTCGTGCAGGTTCATCCCAACGCCTGGTGAAGCGTCCACCAGCGGGATCCCCAGCCGTCTCAGCTCGACGGGATCCCCGACACCCGACCGGAGCAGGACGGCAGGCGACCCGTACGCCCCCGCCGCGAGCACCACGGTCGTGGCGTGAACGCGAACCTCGCGACCCGCGCGCACACCGACAACGACCGTCGCGTCGCCGCCCGGCACGAGACGGTCGCACAGCGTGTCGTCGAGCACGAGAAGGTTGGTCCGGCCGCGCGCGGGATCCAGATACGCAAAGGCGGCGTTGACCCGTACGCCGTGCTCGACGTTGACGGGCTCGGTACCGAAGCCCACACCGCCGTCGAGGTCGTCGAGATCGTCCACCCGCGGATACCCCAGCGCTGCCGCCGCCGTGAGACATGCGCGATGGAACGGCCCGATCTCGCCGTCCGCGTAGTGGCGCACGCGAAGGCGGCCAAGCGCACGTGTGATGAGCGGGCGAATCGCGTCGGCACCCAAGGCAGGGTCCCCGGTCACACGCGCCCAGCCGTCGTAGTCCTCGACGCAACCGACGGCCGCGATGCAACCGTTGTGCGCCGAGCAGCCGCCAACCACCCGCGCCCTCGAGAAGTCGATCGGCTCTCGACCAGGCAGGTCCCCGGATCCGTACCCCCACCCGTGCGACGCGGCGAGTGCGCTGGCGTCGAGCAGGTCGTCCGGCCAGGTCCCACCCTCGCGAGGGCCATAGTCGGGGCCGGCTTCGAGCAGCACGACCTCCGCGTCGGTCTCGGCGGCCAGCCGCCCGGCGACGACACACCCCGCGGTGCCGGCCCCCACCACTGCGATGTCGCAGTGGAACGGCGTCACGAGGGCTCGACCGGGAACGCGGCCACCAGCCGCGTGCCTGCCCCAGCCGGGCTGTCGATCTCGAACGTGCCGTCGAGGGTCTCGACACGATCCCTCAGGCCACCCAGCCCGGTTGCATCCTCACAGTCGAAGCTGGCGCCGCCAACGCCGTCGTCGCGCACCTCGACGGTGAGCCAGGCTCCACCGTGCACCACGCTCAGCCACACGGTCGACGCTTGCGCGTGCTTCATCGCGTTCGTAACCGCTTCCGCACAGACGTAGTAAGCCGCCGCCTCGACCGCCGGCGGCAGGCTGGCATCGAGCCGCAGGTCGAGCTCGACCGGCAGAGAGGAGCGTGCAGCTCCCGCTCGCACCGCCGCCTCGAGGCCCCTGTGCGCAAGCAGCGGCGGATGAAGACCTCGGGCGAGCTCGCGGAGATCCTCCACCGCTCCCTCCAGCGCCTCGCGCGCTCGGCGTGCGAGCAGCGCCAGCTCGGGATCGTCCCCGAGCCGGGTCTCCAACCCGCGCAGGTCGAGCCGGGCGGCAACCAGCCGCTGCTGGGCCCCGTCGTGAAGATTGCGCTCGAGGCGACGCCGCTCCTCGTCGGCAGCCTCGACGATCCGCAGGCGTGAGGCCTTCAGCTGACCGAGCTTCGCGACGAGATCGCGGTGCAAGCGGTCGCGCTCCATCGCGATTCGCATCATCGGGATGAACAGGCCGAGGAACTCCGGCATCTCCAGTAGCCGCTCGTCGTGGGCGATGAGGCCGATCCTCCGGGTCTCGTACTCGACCGGCGTCACGGCACGACCCGGCGTCTCGGTGACGTCCCTGTCAGTCCCGTCGACGTCGGCGTAACAGTCGCGCTCCCAATCCCACCAGTACAGCTCCAGCGCGGGGTCGGCGAGGATGTCCCGCAACCCCGCTTGCACCTGCGCCGGTGCGGCCAGGTCGGGGATGGCCTCGAAGATCCGCCCGACCGCGTCAGGCCACGAAAAGACCTCGCTCACCCGTTCGTTGTATCGCGTCAGACGCGCCCGCGGAAGGTGTCGCAGCTCTGTGGGCCCGTGGCCTCGACGCCGCGTGCGAACCAGCTCCGCCGCTGCTCCGCCGAGCCGTGCGTCCACGACTCCGGCGTCACGCGCCCCTGCGTGCGCTCCTGGATGCGGTCGTCGCCGACCGCCGCGGCGGCGTCGAGCGCATCCGCCACGTCCTGACGGGTGATGTCCTCGATGAAGCCCGTGCCGAGCGCCTTGCCCACCCACAGCCCGGCGTAGCAGTCCGCCTGCAGCTCGAGGCGCACCTGACCTCCCTGTGGGCCCGTGTCACGGTCGGCCGACCCGAGCACCCCGGTCAGGTTCTGCACGTGGTGGCCGTACTCGTGCGCGAGCACGTACGCCTCTGCCAGCGGCCCGCCACGCGCCCCGAGCTTCGACTGGAGCTCCTCGAAGAAGCCGAGGTCGATGTAGACGTACCGGTCACGCGGACAGTAGAACGGCCCCACGGCCGACGATGCGGTACCGCAGCCCGTCCGAATGCTGCCCTCGAAGAACCGTGTCCGAGCCGGCTCGTAGCCGCGCAAGGCCTGCGACCAGTACGCCTGAACGCTGTTGACGACGCCCACGATCGCGCAATCCTCCCGTTCGTTCGCGTCCTCACCCGTGCGGCACTCCTGCTGCAGCTCCGTCGACGCGGTGCCGGGACCCACCGTCTGCCCGACGAGGTCACCCAGCCCGCCCGACGTGCCGCCACCGAGCGGGTTGCCGCCGAGCAAGATGATCGCCAGCACGATGACGATCGTCACGATGCCCCCACCACCGAGCGCCACCGGCGCGCCGGTCCGGCGCCCTCCACCAGCCCCGCGGTAGTCCTCCACCTGGGACGGATCCAGCCGCGCGCCCTTGCGGAACCGCATCGGACGCGAGTCTACCCCGACCCTACGCGGCTACACTTCCCGCTCCCGCAGGGGTTCCCGAGTGGCCAAAGGGGGCGGGCTGTAAACCCGCTGGCTCAGCCTTCAGAGGTTCGAATCCTCTCCCCTGCAACGCGTGGGGGGAACCAAGGTTCCCCCCACGAGCCCCCTCCTTGCGCACGGCATGGCCAGGGTCGGTTGGCCTCCCGGCCGGCCGAGCCGGCCTCCGGCCGCGAGTGGCGTTCCTTCGGTCAGTCGTTGGAGCAGTTCGTAGCAGCACCCGATGCGATGGGCTCATGGCCACTCGCAGCTCGCGGTGCAGGTATGAGTTGCGCATGCCGCTTCCGCGCCTTCTGGGCCTCTGGCTCGGGCCTGTCGTCGTCGCCCTCGTGCTCGTGCCCTTCCTGGCACAGCGCGGCGAGGCCGCGGCCCCACGGCCGCACGCGGCGATCATCGCTGCGGGAAGGCTCGGCGCCACGGCCATGCGCCCCGACGGTTCCGCCCGGACGGAGCTTCCGTGGCTCCTCCCCGGGGATCACGACCCCGCCGTCTCGCCCGACGGGAGCCGCCTCGCCTTCTCGAGCGCGCGCACGGGGAGCAGCGAGATCTACGTCGCCGACGCGTCGAGCGGCGACGTGCGGCGGCTGACCGCGAGCCGCGGGCTCGACGACCGACACCCCGCCTGGTCCCCCGACGGCCGCCGGATCGCCTGGCAGAGCGGCTCCCCCGGACGATGGAACGTGTACGTGATGCGCGCTGACGGGACGCGCAAGCGGCTCGTCGCCGGCGGCCCGGGAGACGACGTCGACCCGGCATGGTCACCTGACGGCGCGAGGATTGCGTTCGCCTCGACACGCGGTGGTGGTCTCGACGTGTGGGCGGCGCCGGGCCGCGGTGGTGACGCCGAGCTGCTCCTCGACACCGCCGGGGACGCGCGCGCGCCCGCCTGGAGCCCCGACGGCAAGCGTCTCGCCTTCAGCCTCACCGCCGGCGGCGCAACCGACATCTGGGTTGCGCCGCTCGCCACGCTCGTCCCGCGCCGGATCACCGTCGCCGCCCAGGCCGATCTGCGACCCGACTGGTCGCCGGATGGCACGCACCTCGCATTCACCCGCTCGGACCGAGGTCGCGCGCGGACGTGGGTGTCGCGCGTGGCGGGAGGACCGGCGACACCGGTCGACGGCACCGTGGGCGATCTCGGACCGGACTGGGCGGTCGCCTCACCCGCTCTCGCGCCCGGTCCCGAGCAGCTGCTCCCCGATCTCGATCAGCAGGCGCCGACCGACCTGGTCGTGCTGTCCTTGCGGGGCGGGTTCCACCTCGGCTTCACCTCAGCCGTGGACAGCATCGGCCGCGGGCCGCTACGGATCCGCGGCTTGCGGCCAGGTGGTCGGCGCACCATGCGCGCCGACCAGCTGATCGAGCGGCGTGACGGCGACCCTGTCCTCGTGCAGGGCGTCGGCACGCTCCTCTATCAGACGCATCCGCCGCACCTGCACTGGCACTTCCAGCAGTTCGAGAGCTACGAGCTGCGACGCGCGTCGGATCACGTCCTCGTCGGCCGCGACCGCAAGAGCGGCTTCTGCCTGATCGATCGCTACGGGCGCTCGTCCCGGCGCGTGCCGAACGCGGGCCCACCGCGGTTCGTCACCAACTGCGGCGCCGGCCAGCGTGAGCTGCGCCGCGTCGAGCAGGGCTCTTCACCCGGCTATGTCGACCGGTACCCGGCCTTCTTCCACGGGCAGGACATCGACGTCACGCGCGTCCCGGCCGGCACATACGTCCTTGTGCACCGCGCGAACCCGACCCGGCGTGTGCGCGAATCGAGCTACACGAACAACACCGCGTCCGTGCGGCTGCGGCTCACGTGGCCGCTCGGCCGCTCGACGCCGCCGCTCGTGACGGTGTTGCGCCGATGCGGGGCGAGCGAGCACTGTCCGGCGCTCGGTCGGTAAAGGCCGGAGAGATCCGGCCCCTACAAGCCCGGCACCCTCAATCGGTCGTACACTCGGCCGATGGAGCACGTCGACGTCCTCGTCGCAGGCGCGGGACCGGCGGGATCCGCCACGGCAATCCATCTCGCGCAGGGCGGCGCGCGTGTCGTGCTCGCCGACAAGGCGCGGTTCCCGCGCGACAAGCCGTGCGGCGGCGGTCTCACGGGTCGCGCGCTGCGTAACGCCCCATGTGACGTCTCACCCGTCGTCGAGCACGTCGTCGACCGTTTCCGGCTTCGTCTGCGCTACGGCCGCGCCTTCACCCGGCGCCACCGCGAGCCACTGATCCTGATGACGCAACGGCGGCATCTCGACGCGTATCTCGCCGAGCAGGCCGCAGCCGCCGGCGCCGACGTCCGGCTGGGCGACGGCGTGGACCGCATGACGCTCGACGACGAGGGAGTTGTCGCGCGGGTCGGCGGCGAGAGCCTGCGCGCGAAGGTGCTCGTCGGCGCCGACGGCGCGAACGGCATCGTCGCGCGCACCTCCGGTCTCGGCACGGAGATCACGCACGGCGTGGCGCTGGAGGGCAACGTGGGCTGGGAGCCGCTCGGCCACGCGCGCTACGCGCAGACCGCCGTGATCGAGCTCGGCGTCGTCCCCGGTGGATACGGCTGGGTGTTTCCGAAGGGCGATCACGTCAACCTCGGCGTCGGTGGGTGGGGGAGCGAGGGCCCGCGGCTGCGCGACCACCTGGCCCGGCTGGCGCGGGCCCACGGCGTGCCCTTCGCCTCGCTCACCGACGTGAAGGGCCACCGCCTGCCCATGCGGCGTCCCGGGGCAGCTCCGCGCCTCGGCCCGGTGCTGCTGGTCGGGGACGCTGCCGGCCTCGTCGACCCGCTCTCCGGAGACGGGATCTACGAGGCCTTCGTCTCCGCGCGCCTCGCGGCCCGGTCGATCTTGGCCGACGATCTCGAGGGCTACGCTGCGGCGCTCTCGACCGCGCTCGATCACCACGCCGCGGCGTCCTGGGCCGCCAAGCGCGCCATGGACAGGAGCGCCGGCGCCTGCTTCTGGGCGGCTCGTTCACCCGGTGTGTTCTCCGTCGTGGCAGGGTTGCTCGCAGGCGACGTCGGCGCACCCGAGCCAGGCCCGCGGCCTTGCGCGACCCCCGTTGCGACTCCTCGGTCGCCTCGCCTCCTGACACACGTCGCATAGACCCTCAAGCGAGGGACGCTTCGTGCCGATCAACCACCTTGTATGGATCTCGTCAGCCTGCTCACCCGTGCAGTGGACGCCGGAGCCAGCGACGTCCATCTCAAGCTTGGCCAGCCACCTGTGATCCGCATCGACGGAGAGCTCGAGCCGATGGAAGGCTGGGCCGCGATGACGGAGCAAGACCTGCTCACCGTGCTCGACACGGTGACGGAGATCTCACCCAAGCGCCGCGACCTGTTCGACGAAAGCGGCGACCTCGACATCGCCTACTCCTATCCGACGCTCCCTCGGTTCCGCGTCAACGGGTTCCGGCAGCGCGGCGCAACGTCGTTCGCATTCCGCGTCATCCCCAGCGAGATCCCGAGCTTCGAACAGCTCGGCCTGCCGCCGGGGGTCAAGCGCCTCGCGTCGGAGCATCGTGGACTCGTGCTCGTGACGGGTCCCACGGGCGCCGGCAAGACCACGACGCTGGCGGCGATGCTCGACTACATCAATCGCACGCGCCGGCATCACATCGTGTCGGTCGAGGACCCGATCGAGATCCTGCACCCCGATCGGGGGTGCATCGTCAACCAGCGCGAGATCGGGCTTGACACCGAGAGCTTCAGCCAGGCGCTGCGCCGGGTGCTCCGCCAGGACCCCGACATCATCCTGATCGGCGAGATGCGCGACACAGAGACCGCGCACACTGCCCTGCAGGCGGCTGAGTCCGGTCACCTCGTCTTCTCGACACTGCACACGATCGACGCAGCCGAGACGCTCGGCCGCATGATCGAGTTCTTCCCGGCGGACAAGCAGCCGCAGATCCGGTCGATCATGGCCGGGACGCTCAAGGGGGTCGTCAGTCAGAGGCTCCTGCCGCGCACCGACGGCGGCCGCGTGCCGGCCGTCGAGGTGATGGTCACCAACGCACGCATCCAGGACCTGATCCGCGAGAACCGCCCGGACGAGATCACCGACGCAATCGCCGCAGGCGAGTTCTACGAGATGCAGACCTTCTCGGTCGCGCTGATCGAGCTCGTCCTGAGAGGCGACATCGATCGTGAAGTCGCTGCGAACGCCGCCACCAACCGACACGACTTCCTCGTCGCGCTCGAGCAGGCCATGAAGGCCAAGCGTGCCGACGAACAGGAGGCGGCGGAGACCTCGGGGCGAGCGACGGTGACGAAGCTCGGCACCGGTCTGCGCTGAGCTCCTGACACGCACATGAACGTTGCGCTCGCAGCTGTGGTCGCGGCGCCGGGCCTGGTCATCGGCAGCTTCCTCAACGTTGTCGCATCACGCGTCCCGGAGCGTAGGGGGCTCGTGCTCGATCGATCCGCTTGCATGAGCTGCAACACGCAGATCGCGGCGTGGGACAACGTCCCTTTGCTGTCGTACGCGCTGCTCCGTGGCAGGTGCCGCAGCTGCAAGGCGGCGATCCCGATCCGCTACCCGGTCGTCGAGGCGCTCACCGCCCTCCTGATCGTGGCCTGCGTGTTCCGCTTCGGTCTCACGCCCGAAGCGGCCGTGGCCGCCTTCTTCTGTTCCGTGCTGGTTGCACTCTCGGCGATCGACATCGAGCATCGCATCGTCCCGAACAGGATCGTGCTGCCGAGCTTCGTCGTCGTGCTCGTCGCACAAACCGCGATCGAGCCGAGCCCCGAGTGGGCGCTCGGCGCCGTCGCGGCCTCCGGGTTCCTCCTCGCCGCCGCCCTCGCCTATCCGCAGGGGATGGGCATGGGCGATGTCAAGCTGGCGCTCCTGCTGGGCGCCATGCTCGGCCGGAATGTCGCCGTCGGGCTGATGCTGGGCCTGCTGTTCGCACTCGTCCCGGCCGCGATCCTGGCGCTCCGCCACGGGAGACGGGCGCGCAAGATGGCGCTTCCGTTCGCCCCGTTCCTGGCGCTGGGAGCCGTCGTGGCGCTCTTCGCCGGCGGCCCAATCCTCGACTGGTACCTGGAGATCCTCCGCTGACCGGGCCGGGGAGAACGCCGTGAAGTTCGAGCCCGCGGCGCCGCTGCGCACCTCGACCAACCTCGGCGAGCTCGAGAACGGCGACGGCCAGCAGGCCGACGGCGGCTACGAGACGATCGCCGATCTCGTCGCCGAGCTCGTCGAGCTCACCGACCTCGTCACACGGGATCGCCTTGCTGCAGCCCGCGGGCGCGCCGGAACCGGGTCGCTCGCTCAGGCCTTGCACGACGAAGGCGCGCGCAGAAGCTTCGGGCGTGGCGCGGTCGCTCGCACGCCGTCACGGCCTGCCCTACCTCGAGTTTGCGGACACCCGGATCCCGATGGGTACAGCCGAGCTGATCCCGCTACGCGACCTTGCGCCGCGTCGTCGCGGTACCGGTGGCGTTCGACGGCGAGAAGCTCAAGGTCGCGATCGCCGACCCGGCGAACATCCTCGGCATCGACGAGCTCAAGATTGCGACGCGGCACGCGATCGAGCTCTTCGTCGCCAACCGCGAGGACATCGCCAACGAGCTCGACCGTCTGTCCAAGCAGTCGGAGGTGTCCGAGACGCAGTCGGTACTCGACCAGCTCGAGGTCGTCGAGGACGAGGACGATCTCGAGGTCGACGACGGAGTGTCGGATGCGCCGTTGGTGCGTCTCGTCAACTCGATCATCATGAGCGCCGCCGGAGACGGCGCCAGCGACATCCACTTCGAGCCTCAGGACGACGTGTTGATGGTCAGGACACGCGTCGACGGCGTGCTCTCAGAGACGCAGCGAATCCCGAAGCGCATGGCCAACGGTGTCACGACGCGGCTCAAGGTGCTCGCCAAGCTCGACATCGCCGAGCGTCGCAAGCCTCAGGACGGCCGGATCACCCTCAACGCGCGCGCCGTCGGACGCCTGCTCGACATCCGGGTCGCCGTGCTGCCCACCGTCGAGGGCGAGCAGGTCGTGATGCGTCTGATCGACAAGTCGCGGCAGACGCCGACGCTCGAGTCGCTCGGTCTCTCCGAGGCGATGCGCGAACAGCTGGCGACGATCATCCGCAGGCCGACGGGGGCCCTCCTCGTGACCGGCCCGACCGGATCGGGCAAGTCGACCACGCTGTGTGCGGCACTCGCCGAGATCAGCCGGCCGGAGATCAACATCATCACCGTCGAAGACCCGGTCGAGTACCGGCTCACAGGGGTCAACCAGATCCAGATCAACACAAAGGCCGAGCTGACGTTCAGCACCGCGCTGCGCACGATTCTCCGCTCCGATCCCGACGTGATCATGGTCGGCGAGGTGCGCGACACCGAGACGGCGAAGATCGCGATCGAGGCGGCGCTCACGGGTCACTTCGTGTTCACGACGCTCCACACGAACGATGCCCCGGGTGCGATCACACGTCTCAACGAGATGGGCGTCGAGCCCTATCTGACAGGCTCGGCCGTGTCGGCTGTGTTGGCACAGCGGCTCGCCCGCAAGCTCTGCACGAACTGCTGCGAGATGTATGTGCCGACCGTCGAGGAGCTCGTCTCGGCCCGGCTCGCCCCCGAGTCCGCGCAGGCCCGTGAGGGCATGGTGCTGTACCGCAAGGTCGGCTGCCCGCGCTGTGGACGCACCGGGTACAAGGGTCGCATCGGCGTCTTTCAGCTGCTCGTCATGAACGACGAGCTCGAAGGCCTTGCCGCCCGGAACGCGCCGCGGGAAGAGATCGAGAAGGCCGCCGCGACGGTGGGCATGCGCTCGATGTGGGACGACGGCATCGCCAAGGCGGCAGCCGGTCTCACGTCCATCGAAGAGCTCGCGCGCGTCGTCTCGATGTGAGGGGGCATGCCCCCTCACATCGAGACAGTGCCAGGCTTTAGCCTGGCACCTGGGGTTTCTGCAGCTCAGGCGGGGCGGTTCGACGGAACCCGTGGTGCCCGGCTGAAGCCCGGCACCCGCGCCGTCGGGCGTCGCAGCACTACTCGACCAGCTCGCAGTTCAGGTACTCGAGCGCCATGAGGCTCTCGTCCGCGAACCGGTGCGCCGCCTCGACGGAGGTGAAAGAGAACCCCCGTTGAACCGGAGGGTCGCCGGGTGGGCGACCAATCGGATGGATCTCCGCCTCCACGATCACATTCCCATCCGCCACCACACCGTGGAGCGTGGCGAGCGGACGTCCCTCGCGGCGCAGCTCGTAGGAGAACAGCGTCCCGTCCTTGCCGGGCTTCGCCGCGGCGGTCTTCGGAGCTCGCTTCGCGCCGCGGAGAGGGACGCTCACGGGCTCTACTTGCCGTTGCGTGCGCCGGCGTTCGTCGCCGCCTGTGCCACGACGGTCTCGTCGACCCTGCCGTCGAACCGCGCCACGACCTTGCCGGGGCGCCTCACGACGAACATGACGGGCGGCGAGGCGGTGCCGATGAACGGCTGCACCTGGCGGGCCGTGCTCTCGTGGAGGACGTTGAAGGCCACGAACGCGGCGCCGGCGGCCCTGGCACCACGGCGGGCTTCGTTGACCGCGGCGCGGTCGCCCGCGTCGGTGCCGGCGTAGACGGACATCACGACAACCTTGGAGTGGCGGAGCCTGTTCTCGAGCTTCGTCGGCAGGCCCGGCAGCAGCACGATCTTCGGCTGCGTGGGCTTGGCGGCGGGCGCCGGGGTTGGCTTCGCGGCGGTGGGGGCGGGGGTCACGGCCGCCGGAGCGGCGGACGACGAGCCCGAGTCGTCGAGCAACAGCGGCCTGGCGACGAAGAGGGCCGCGAGCGCCGCGATGGCGACGCCGACGATCACGAGCATGCGGGTGGGGATCGGGAGCGCGGAGGTCATGACCGTGGTATCGGCACGAACCGTTGTCGCCTTAAGCGCTCGCGCAAGGGACGTTTGTGGTCGCCACGCGAGCGCTGGCGACGGTCGAGACGAACGGCCCCGGAGCGTGACCGCCGACCTCGAGCGTCCGGTACGCAAGCGCGTGTGACCTGTCGCTACTGGAGACGATCTCGAACCGTGCCGTCGCGTCTGCGCGCACGGGGACCTTCCTCTCGGTGCCGTATGCGTCGCGGAACGCGAGCAACGTCGGCGGGAACCCCTGTGGGAGTGTGAGGCGTACGGTGAGCCGCGTGCAGCCACCCCCAGCGGCCGGATACGCGGTCAGCCGACCCGTCGGGGCGAGCGTCCCCTCGGCCCTGACGCCCTCCGCGACGCCCGCGAGGCGCACCGCCCCCTGGGGCACGACGAGGGTGAAGAAGCGGTCGCGGACGATCCGTGCGGGTTGCGCGGGGAGCATCGCGGTACCGCCGGTAGCGAACACGATCGCCCGGGTCACCGGCCGTCCGGCCGCGGTCAGCGTTCCGTCGCGTGTGATCGAAAGCGCATCCTTGCCGAGACCGTCGAACGTGAGGATGTCCCGCTTCCCGAGCGGCACTGCCCGCCGGATCGACGGGTTCTGAAGCGCGGTCACCATGGGCAGGTACGGGCTGCTCCCGGGTGTCTGCACGAGCAGCACCTCACCGGGGTGCTCCGCCTCGATCCAACCGGGCTCGCCACCGAAGGTCGCCCGATAGGCGCGCTTGGCCGCACGGAGGTCGGCGACATGCGCCCCGACGGCAACGAGGGCGAAGAGCGAGAGCGTCACGCCGATGAGAGTCGAGGTGGGCACGCGGCGGCTCAGCGCCGCCGCCATCGCAAGCACGGCGCAACCCGAGACGACGAGCGCCGCGACCATGCTCGCTTCCGCCAGGCCCACGATCCCACCCAGCCTGCTCAGGGCGAGGAGTGTGGGCGAGTCCGCGCTTCCCTGGCCCGTGAGCTGGCCGGTGACGGGCACCCGCGCCGCGGCGAGGATCACGAGCCCGGCCACACCGATCACCACGAAGCGCCCGGGGCGGCCGTCGTCCGCCCAGCAGCAGAACGCGATCGTGACGAGGGGGAACGCGCCGATGAGGTACCGCTCGAGGAACCGGTCGGAGCCTGTGTCGACGCTCATCACGGCGGACGCGACCACGAGGCCGAGCAGCGTGAGACCGGTGAGCGCAGCAAAGCCGGTTCGAGCACGGTCGGCGTTCCGGCGCACGAAAGACGTAGCGATCCACGCGACTGCGCCCGGGACGAGCGCTGCCCCCGCGACGACGGCGAGGAGCGCCGCCGTCGAGACGACCCAGCCACCGGTGGACTGGGAGAGGCCGAACTCGGTGACAGCCTTGTAGCGGCCGAGGACGCGAGATCCGAGCACCGCGGCCGGCAGGCATGCAGCCGCGACGGCAGCGGTTACCAGAGCGAACCTCCGTACCGCCCGCACGACATGCCAGCGTTCGACGACGAGCGCTGCGCCCATGAAGGCGGGTACGAGCACCGCGTACTGGAGCCGCGCGAACGTGGCCAGACCGGCCGCGAGCAGGAACCACGCCTGCGTCGCCACCGTTGGTCGGGCGAGCGCGCGGACAGCAGCGAGCACCGCAACGAGCGCGAGCAGATAGGCGATGGCGTCCGCCGTCATGTAGCTCGCGTAGAGGAGCCCGGGCGCGACGACGGTCGCGGCCGCGCACGCCAGCGCCGCCGCGCTGGAAAGGTTGAGGCGTCGGGCGAGCAGGTAGACGGGGATGGCGGCGAGCGCCATGGCGACGCTGTGAAAGGCCTGGGTCAGATGGATCGACGTCTCGGCGTTGGCCGCCGTCCACAACGGCGCGGTCAGGAGCGGCTCGAGCAGGGCCGGGAACGAGGTCGGTTGCCCGAGGACGGAGACACCGTCGCCTCTGCCGATCGAGCGTGCGAGCTCGGTGTAGAGGAACTCGTCAGGGAGGTAGCGCGGAGTCGCTCGTGGGTAGGAGGCGATGAGCCGCACCACCGCGCTCACGACGACGATCGAAGCGAGCACGAGGTGTGCCGGCGTGATGCGCGTCAGGATCGCCGGCCGGCTCGGCGCGGTCACGGCAGGGGAGGGAAGAGCCACGTTCGGCGTATCGGCCGAAGCGGTCACCGGCTTGAACGGCTGCGGCGACGCCGGAGTCGCCGGCGCGATCTCAGCGGATCCCAAGCTTCGTACAAGATGAACGGTCCGGTTTCACTCAGCGGCGACAACGAGTGCACTGCGGCCGCGAAGCGGACGCCTTCAGCTTGTGCCTCGCCGCCAGGCGGCGGGTTGGGATCCGCGTGAGCGGATCCCAACCCTTGCAGACAGAGAACGACGAGGGCCCGGTTTCCCGGGCCCTCGAAGTCGCGAGTCGATCGGTCGACTAGCAGTTCGTCGTGATCGAGCCGCCGGGGCCGGTCGTGCTGCCCCAGCACGCGCCCTGCGTGAACGAGATGGTGTACGTGTTGACGCTCAGACCGCTTGTCACGAGACCCGACGCGAGGCCGGTGTCGATCGAGCGAAGAGCCGTGGGAGTCGCACCGAGGTAGGTCCCGTTGTCGGAGTAGAAGGCCTCCATGGCCGGGATCGCCGCACGGACGTTGGACTGGGCCGCGCTCTTCTCGGCGCGCTTCTTGAAGCCGAGGTACGACGGCACCGCGATCGCCAGCAGGACGCCGATGATCACGAGCACGATGAGGAGCTCGATGAGCGTGAAGCCCGACTCCTCCTTGCGAAGCCGCGTCTGCAGCTTCCTGTTGATCCACATCATTCGATGTGCTCCTTCCGGGTGGGACGGGGTGGAACCGACAGGCGGACTATCGGAGCGACTCTCGAAACGCGGTAACCCCCGTTAGGGTGATTCCAGGGGTGAGAGGCATCCCCCGCCGTGGGGGATCCGGTCTCGGCCGGCAGGGCGGTCGCGTCGCTGTCGATGGTGAAGAGGAGGTGCAGCATCCGCACGGCGCGACGGCGTCGCCGCGCCGAGCCGAGCACCCTGGAGACGGCGCGCGAGCCCATCAGCTAGCAGTTGGAGGTGACCTGGCCGCCGGGGCCGTTCACGCTCGCCGAGCACTGCCCTCTGGTGAACGAGATCGTGTACGTCGTCGGGCTGAGCGCACTCACCGTAACCGAGGCGAGCCCGGTGTCGATCGACCTGAGCGCCGCGAGCGTCGCGCCCACATACGTCTTGTTGTCGGAGTAGTACGCCTCCATGGCCGGGACCGCCGAGCGGACATTCGACTGGGCGGCACTCTTCTCGGCACGCGTCTTGAAGCCGAGGTACGAGGGCACCGCCGTGGCTATCAGCACAGCGATCACCATGAGCACCACGAGCAGCTCGATCAGCGTGAAGCCGGCCTCGTGGCGCGACCGTCTCCGGCGCAGGGCATGGAACCGGCTGATCCGGCTGGTCGTGGTGGAATGCATGCGCAGTTTCCTTCCGTGGGAATGCATCCGGGCACCCATCCATCGGCTGAAAGGCGGGTGAGCGACCTCCCCTGAATTGGGGTATCGGGCCAACCCAGGCCGGGGGAGCTTCCGAGCCGTCGCTCCGTGCAACGGCCGGCACACGCCTTCCTCCTCAACGGCCTTCCTTCACTACCTCGCGAGCGGCTGTTCGTCCGGGCCGTGAAGCGGCCATTCCCCGAGTGTGTGGAGAAGCTCAAGGTGGGTGCCACTGCTGCCGATAGGTGCCCCCGTGGAGCTCTCAGAGACCACAGCCGCCCCGCTCTCGGTCGACGCCCTACTACAGGCCGCCGTCGAGCTCAAGGCATCCGACCTCCACCTCACGGCGGGGTCGCATCCGGCAGTCCGCCTGCACGGCCACATCCAGCTGCTCGAGGACTTCCCCGTGCTCGACCCGGACATGACGCGGGAGCTGATCTACCGCGTCACGACCACCGAGCAGCAGAAGCTGATGGAGCTCAACCGCCAGCTCGACTTCGCCTACGGGATCCGCGGGCTCGCCCGCTTCCGTGTCAACGCCTACTACCAGCGGGAGTCGATCGCGGCAGCGTTCCGCACCATCCCGACGGAGATCAAGAGCCTCGAGGAGCTCGGCTTGCCGTCGAGCCTCCACGAGTTCACCGGGAAGCCGCGCGGTCTGGTGCTCGTCACCGGGCCGACCGGCTCGGGCAAGTCCACGACGCTTGCCTCGCTCATCGACGAGATCAACCGGATTCGCACCGATCACATCGTCACGATCGAGGACCCGATCGAGTTCCTGCACAACCACAAGCGCTGCATCGTCAACCAGCGCGAGATCGGGCACGACGCAACGTCGTTCTCGGACGCGTTGCGCGCAGCCCTCCGTCAGGACCCCGACGTGATCCTCCTGGGCGAGATGCGCGATCTCGAGACGATCTCGACCGCGCTCACCGCCGCCGAGACCGGCCACCTGGTGTTCGCGACGCTGCACACGCAGAGCGCGCCCTCGACGATCGACCGTATCATCGACGTCTTCCCGGCGGCCCAGCAGGACCAGATCCGCATGCAGGTCGCCAACTCGCTCCAGGGCATCGTCACTCAGACGCTGCTGCAGAAGATCGACGGCTCGGGCCGCGCCTGCGCTCTCGAGATCCTCTTCCTCGACGACGCGATTCGGAACCTGATCCGCCAGGGCAAGATCGAGCAGGTCTACTCGTACATGCAGACCGGCACACGCCGCGGGATGCAGACGATGGAGCAGTCGCTGACTGAGCTCATCCAGCAGCGCCTCATCTCCATCCCCGACGCGATCAGCCGGTCGAGCCGACCCGAGGCGCTCGTATCGGCGCTCGAGCGGGCCGGTATCTCCCTTCCGTCCATGTCAACCGATGGCACCCCGGCGTCGCCCGCCCTGGGCTCGGCGTTGCGGGTGGCCGGGAGCTGAGCCGCCAAATGATCCCGTGGATCCCCCTCTCCGTGCTTTCGGACCTCGCGCAGCCGCGCACCACGCCTGTGCCCGACGACATGCAGTCGCCCCGCTACCCGTTGGGATTCACCGACGTGCGTTCGCATGCCATGCCGGCGATCGCGGACGCGCCGCCGGCGCAGCGGCCGCACCTCGGCTTTGCTCCGACCGCTCCGGCTCCTGCCGTCTCCGACCCCTTCGAGCACGGGCTCGAGCCTGTGTTCCGCACCGAGCTCTCCTTCAGGCGCAACGCGAGGCAGTTGCCGATCATGCGGGCAGACGCGAGTCAGACCGCACCGGATGCCGGAGAAGGGTCGCCGGTCGACATTGCTCCCGCCGCCGAGACCACATCGGAACTGTGGCCGGGCGAGCCGCACGAGATCGCGCCCGAGGCACCGTCCGAGCGGAAAGAGCGCGGCATCTTCCGCCGTAAGGCGAAGCAGGGCACGAACGGCAACGCGGGCGAGCCGACCGAGGTGGTCGAGCCGATCGCCATCGAGCAGCCCGTCGAGATCGAGGTGCCCGAGGTGACGGACGTGCCGGAAGCGATCGACGTTCCCGACGTGTTCGTCGAGGACGAGATCCACGACGAGCCGCAGGCGGCTGCCGACGAGGATGACCACGCTGACGATGCATCGGCCGAAGACGGGTCGGATGCCGAGGCTGGCGATCTGTGGGACGAGGACGAGCCCGCCACGGGGGCCGCTGTCGACGCTGACGCCGAGCCGGCGGCTGCCGACGAGCTCTTCCCCGAGCCCGATGCCGAGCCCGTCGTCGTAGCAGTTGCAGAGCCGGCCGCGAAGAACGGACGCTCGTCGCGGCAGCGGTCGGATACACCGAAGCCGAAGAAGCGCGGCTCGGGCCGCGGCGATCGCAGCGGCCGCAAGGTCGTCGGTCTCAAGATCGGCGCGTCGCAGCTCGCAGCGGCGGTCGTGCAGCAGGTCGACGGGCGCTCGGAGCTCGTGCAGGCTGCCCGTGTCCCGCTCGAGCCCGGGATCGTCGTCGACGGCGACGTCAAGGATCGGGTTGCGCTGGCACACGCGCTGAAGGCCTTCTTCGACGACAACGCGCTGCCACGCAAGGACGTGCGCATCGGCCTCGCGAGCAACCGCATCGGCGTCAGGGCAACTGACGTGGTCGGGATCGACGACGCGGAGCGCTTCGACAACGCAGTGCGCTTCAAGGCGCACGAGGTGTTGCCGGTGGCGGTGCACGAGTCGGTGCTCGACTACCGCGTGATCGACGAGCGCGCGAGCGAGGAGGGCGAGCCCGTGCGGCGCGTCCTGCTCGTCGTCGCTCCCCGCGACCAGGTCGAGCCGTATCTGGATGTCTGCAAGGAAGCAGGCCTTCGGCTGGCTGGCGTCGACCTCGAGGCCCTCGGTCTCCTGCGGGCCTTCGTCGAGCCCCGCACCGTTCGCACCGCCGACGACACCGCAACCGTCGTCGTCTCGATCGGGCACGAGGCCTCGACGCTCCTCGTCTCCGGTAGCGGCGCCTGCGAGTTCACCCGCGTCTTCGACTGGGGCGGTGGAGTGCTCCAGGAGGCCATCGCTCAGGAGCTCGACGTCCACGCGGCCGAGGCCGCCACGATCCTGCGTCATCTCGCCCTGTCGGGCACGCCGAAGCAGCTGGCATCGCTCGACGACGAAGCTCGGCAGAAGGCGGTCGACGCGATCCGCTCGAAGCTGACGCCCTTTGCCAGGGAGCTCGTCAGCTCGCTCCAGTTCTACCAGACCCAGCCCGAGTCGCTCGGGATCGGCGAGATCGTGATCACGGGTGGCACATCGCACCTGGTCGGGCTCGCCGACGCGCTGCACCAGATGATCGGCGTGAACGTCCGCGTCGGCGACCCGTTGCAGCGTGTCGTCGCCCGGACGGCGCTCGATCCGGCCCTCGAGGCGACCATCGGCTCGCTTGCCGTGCCGATCGGTCTCGCGATCGAGGACGAGGCGGTCCGGTCGGTCAACCTGCTTCCTTCGGACATGCGCGCAGCTCGTGCGAAGCCCGATTGGATCAAGGTGGCCGTGCCCGTCGCCGCCGCCGCGTCGATCGCAGCGCTGGGCTTCCTCTTCCTCGACGCCAACAAGACCGTCTCGAATCGTCAGTCCGAGCTCGACGCGGTGCAGGCCCAGATCGCCGCGCTGCCCAAGCCGAAGCGGCCCGTGATCGACGCCGATGTCGCTGCAGGAGAGGCGGCCCGTGCGGTCGCGCTCGCAGGCGTCCTCGGTGGTCGCATCTCCTGGGACGGCGTCCTGCGCGACGTGTCGCTGGTGCTGCCCGGGAACGTCTCGCTGACCCGGCTCGCAGCTCAGCTGCCGCCCCCGGCACCCGTGGTGGTGCCCGGCACGGAGCCGGCACCCACCCCGGCCCCTGTCGCCCCGGTCCTCGCGACCGGAGTGACGGTGCAGGGCTACACCAAGGACCAGGCGTCGGTGGCGCGCCTTCTGGCCCGGTTGCGCACGGTGCCAAGCCTCACCAACGTCCAGCTCGAGTCCAGCACACGCGAGGTCATCGGTAAGAAGCCGATCGTGAGGTTCATCGTCCTCGCCGACATCAAGCAGCCCGGAGGTGCCCAGTGAGAGCCTTCCTCAACACGAAGAAGGGCATGATCGTCGCCGGGATCGCCGGGCTGGCAGCCGTGCTCGCAGCCGGCTGGCTCCTCGTCATCGCTCCCGAGCGCAAGCAGGCCGACGAGCTCGCCGCCAAGGTGGCTGCCTCGCAGGTCGAGCTGGCCGAAAAGCAGGCCGAGCTCGCGCGGCCGAGTGCCGCAGTACGCGTCAAGGCGGACGATCTCTTCCGCCTCTCGAAGGCGCTGCCTGGCCAGATCGACTCGGCCGGCGTGCTCCTCGACCTCGACCGCCTCGCAAAGACGAACAAGCTCACGCTCTGGGGGCTCACCCCCGCGCAACCCGTGCCGACCACCGACATGCTCCAACAGCCCTACACGGTGGTGCTCGAGGGCAGGTTCACGAGCGTCTCGAAGTTCCTGCGCGAGGTCCGCAAGCTGGTGGGCATCCAGAGCGGGCGGCTCGCGGTGAAGGGCCGCGTGTACACGGTCGACAACGTCACGCTCGAGCAGCCCGCGGGCGGGGAAACGTTCCCGGTCGTACGCGCGACCGTGACGGTCAACGCCTACAGCTTCGCGCCGACGACGCCGGTTCCCGGCGCCGACGGGACCCAGACAACGACGACCCCGACCGGGACGGTCGCGGCAGGAGCGACACCCTGATGGCCAAGACCACCAACAAGATCGTGGAGCAGAAGCAGCGCCAGCAGAAGATCATCCTCATCGTCCTCGGCGTGGTGCTCCTCGGAGTGGCCGCGCTGCAGGGCCCGAAGCTGCTGGGCGGCTCTGACGAGCCGCAGCCCGCGGCAGCGCCCGCCGGCTCGACGTCGGCCGGGACGACTGTTGTCCCCGGCAGCGCCGGCTCGACGACCGCAGGCTCGACCACGCAGACGAGCGTCCTTCCGGCCGGTGTGCCGCGTGCGGTGCTCGTCGGTGTCCCCGTCGGCGGCGGCGCCCTGCTCAAGCCGGGCGAGGGGCAGCTGCGTGCCTTCACCCTGTTCACGGCCAAGGATCCGTTCGTCCAGACCCTGCCCAAGGAGCCCACAGCGGCGACGCCTGCTGCACCGCCCGCGTCGGGCGACCCGGGCAAGGGTGGTTCCGAAGGCGGCGGCGGCGGCACGACCGCACCCGGTGCGGCACCGCCCACCTTCGCGACCATCGCCGTCAACGGCGACGCGGAGGCTCTCAAGGTGAAGCAGCTCTTCCCGGAGCAGGAGGACCTGTTCGTGCTCCTCTCGCTCAAGGGGAAGACGGCCAAGATCGCAGTCTCCGGCGGTGCGTTCACCGACGGTCAGACGATCACGCTCAAGCTCGGCAAGAACCTGACGCTCGTCAACACGGCGACAGGAGCCCGCTATGCGTTGAAGCTTCTCTTCGTCGGCGACCAGCCGGAAGAGGTGGAGGGCTTCACGCAGGCGGAGGAGCCGAAGAATTGACCCGTCCGAGCGGTCACGTAGCCAGCCAGCGACGCCGATAGGGGAACCAGATGCCGTCCTTCGCCTACAGCGCCATCAACGCCCAGGGTGCAATCAGCACCGGTGAGATCCAGGCACCCGACGCGATGACCGCACGTGACGCGCTGCGCGGCAACGGCCTGCTGGCGCAGTGGCTCGAGGAGCGCTCCGCAGAAGGGGCGCCGGACACGAAGGGGATGTTCGGCCGCGCCAAGAAGGTGAAGGCCAAGTCGCTGCAGATCTTCTCGCGGCAGTTCGCGACGATGATCGAGGCAGGGCTGTCCGTCGTCACGGCGCTCGTGATCCTCGAGCAGCAGACCGATGACGCGGCGCTCGGCGCTGTGATCGACGACGTTCGTGAGCAGGTCGAGTCGGGCGCTCTCCTGTCCGAGGCGATGGCCACGCATCCGGCGGTCTTCAACCGGCTCTACGTCTCGATGGTCGAGGCCGGCGAGGCAGCGGGTGTGCTCGACACGGTGCTCGATCGCGTCGCCACCCAGATCGAGAAGGAGCAGAAGATCAAGCGGCGCGTCCGCGGCGCGATGATCTACCCGACGGTCGTGCTGTGCTTCGCGACGCTCGTCCTGGTCGGGATGCTGATGTTCCTCGTCCCGGTGTTCGTCAAGGTGTTCGACTCGCTCGGCGGCGAGCTCCCGACGCTGACGCAGTGGGTGCTGGTCGCGTCGAATGCGCTCCGCGACTGGTGGTACATCCTCTTCCCGCTCTTCGCGATCATCATCTTCGCCTTCTTCCGCTGGAAGCGGACGGAGACCGGTCGCCAGGCATGGGATCGCTTCAAGCTCAAGATCCCGATGCAGATCGGCTCGGTCGTCCGCAAGGTTGCGATGGCACGCTGGTCGCGCACCCTGTCGACGCTGATCGCGTCGGGCGTCGACATCATCAAGGCGCTCGAGATCACCGCGCAGACGTCGGGCAACTGGGTCGTGGAGCACGAGACGAACCACGTGCGCGCCCGGGTGCAGGAGGGTGCCACGATCGCCCAGCCGTTGATCGACGGCGACGTCTTCCCGCCGATGGTCTCGCAGATGGTGAAGATCGGTGAGGAGACCGGTGAGCTCGAGAAGATGCTCACCAAGGTCGCGGATTTCTACGAAGACGAGGTCGACGCGTCGATCCAGGCGCTGACCTCGATCATCGAGCCGATCATGATGATCGGCGTCGGCTTCATGGTCGGCATCATCGTCGTCGCCATGTACCTGCCGATGTTCCGCATGCTGACGCTGATCGAATAATGCAAGGTGTGGGATCCGCTCCAGCGGATCCCACACCGCACGCCTCGCGGCGGGCATAGGCTGAAGGCGTCCGCTCCGCGGCCGCAATGCACTTGTCGGGTCCTCTCTTGCTGTACCCCCGCGGGATGCTGAGCGCCTTTTTAGGGTCCGGATATATCCGGCCTGGCTCTGGCTCAGCTCACGAAGTCGGCGCAGGAGTCCGCGTCGGTGAACGCGCTCTCCAGCTCGCCCTGCACGTCGAGCTCCTGCAGGTCGGTGAACGCCTGGCCGACGGCGCTGGCCATGGACCCGAGTGTCTTCGTGATGGTGGAGATCTGCTCCAGCAGGCCGGTGAGCCCGGCGTCGCCCGCATCGTCGAGGGCCTTCTGCAGCGTGTCGGCGTCGGTCTGCAGGGTGTCCGCCAGCGCGGTCACCGTCTCCTCGGCCTGCTCACCGGACTCGGTATCGGGCCGTCCCAGGCGCTTGACGTCGTCGGCGAGGGTTGAGGTCGCGTCGACGACGCCTTCGATCGCCCCGCCGATCGCGTCGGGTGAGAGTGAGCTCGTGTCCTGCAGTGTCGCGCCCGCGGCTTGAACTGATTCCGACCACGTCTGCAGGGACGAGCACAGGTCGTTCGCCCAGGCCTCCGTCCCGCCGCCTGAGTCCGACGAGCCGCAACCCGCTCCCAGAAGGGCAACTGCAGCGATGACGATTCCGACCGCGATTCGCACGCGCCCGAGCGTACCATCGCTCCGCCGTAGTACGGCTTGTCGATCGTGGCATGAGATACTCGTCCCGTGAGTGCCGTCCCCGAGCCGCCGCCGGCGGCTCCACCCCCGCCCGCGCCACCCCCGCGCGCCGGCTCCATGCGCATCGTGCTGGCCCGCGTCCTGACCGTGGTCGGGGTGCTGCTCGTCGTCGTCAGCCTGCTGGCGAACTTCGTCAAGCGCGAGGCGCTCGACACGGACCAGTTCCGTGAGACCTCGGAGGCCCTGATCGCCGACCCGGCGATCCAGGCCGAGGTCGCAAACGTGATGGTCGAGACGCTCTACTCCAGCGTCGACGTGTCCGCCGAGCTCGAGCAGCGCCTGCCCCCGGATCTGCAAGCGCTCGCGGGGCCGATCGCGGGCCTGACGCGTGAGGTCGCCGATCGTGCGGCCAACGAGCTGCTCCAGCGGCCGCGCGTCCAGGAGACCTGGGTCAACGTGACGAGCGCCGCACACCAACAGTTCATCGACGTGCTCGAAGGCGATACGGCCGCGCTCGAGACGACGGATGGAAAGGTGGTGCTCGACATCCGCCCGCTGGTGATCGAGCTCGGCACCCGCTACCAGTTCGTCGACGATCTCGCGGCGCAGATCCCCGCGGAGAAGGCGCGCATCACCATCATGGAGTCGGACCAGCTCGGGCTCGCTCAGGATCTCACCCAGCTCCTCAAGGTCGTCGCCAACTGGATCTGGGTGCTGGCGATCCTGGCCTGGGCGGCAGCGATCTGGCTCGCACGTGGCCGGCGCCGGTTCGAATTGCGTGCGATCGCGATCGGGTTCGTGATCGTCGGGCTCGCGGTGGTTGCGATCCGGGGAGCAGCCGGCAACTACATCGTCGACAACCTCGTCGTCTCGGACTCGGTCAAGCCGGCCGCGAACAACGCCTGGTCGATCATCACCGAGAGCCTTGCCGCCTCGGGCTGGACGGGGTTCATCGTCGGTGTGCTGGCGCTCATCGGGCTGTGGCTGGCCGGACCGGGCCGTCGTGCTACGGGCGTGCGGGAAGTGCTGGCTCCTTACCTGCGCCGGGCGGACGTCTCGTACGCCGCACTACTCGTCCTCTTCCTGCTCTTCGTCTGGTGGTCGCCGATCGTCCAGCTGCTCAACGTCGCCATCATCGGCGTGCTCGCCATCGTCGGGCTCGAGGTGCTGCGTCGCCGGACAGCGCGCGAGTTCCCCGATGCCGTCGCGCCCGACGACCTGTGGGACAGCCTCCGGGCCCGGCTGCGCTAGCCCTAGCGGCAATCGCCGCAGGCGCCGCGGAGGACGACCTCGTGCGTATCCATCGCGTAGCCGAGCTTCCCTGCCGTCGACTCGAGCGCCCGTTCGAGCGTCTCGTCGCTGAACGGCTGGACGCGACCGCAGTCGTCGCACACGAGGTGATGGTGATGGTGCCCGTCCGGCTGTGCGGGCTCGTAGCGCGCCACACCGTCGCCGAGGTCGACGCGCTGGACGAGTCGCTGCTCCAACAGGGTGTCGAGCACCCGGTAGACGCTCGCGATGCCGACGCCGCGCCCGGCGTCGCGAACGCCGTCGTGGATCTCCTGCGCCGACAGGCAGCAGCGCTGGCGGCCGAGGAAGTCGACCACCGCCCGCCGGGCAACACCGCGGCGGAAGCCGGCCGCGCGTAGGTCGTCGAGTGCCTGGTCGCTCCAGGTGCTGGAAGCCACGCCTTGATGATACCGACTCTCAAAGATGTGCTACGGTCAGGCGGGTGTTTTCGAGAATCGTTCTCGTCATCGTCGTGCTCGTCACCGCCGGCTGCGGCGACTCCTCCGACGCCACGGGCGAGACGCAGGTCGTGGCAGCGTTCTACCCGCTCGCCTATGCGGCGGAACAGGTCGGCGGCGACTCGGTCGGCGTCCGCAACCTCACGCCGGCGGGCTCCGAGCCGCATGATTTCGAGTTGAGCGCGGGTGATGCGCGGGCAGTGGAGGACGCCGACCTCGTCGTCTACCTGGGCGGTGGCTTCCAGCCGGCTGTCGAGCAAGCCGTTGCGAGTCGCGACGGGCCCTCGCTCGACCTGCTGGAGGGCGAGGTCGCGACCGACGCCGCGGGCGAGATGCGCGAGGTCGATCCGCATGTCTGGCTCGACCCGGTGCGCTACTCACGCCAGGCCCGGTTGATCGCAGACGCGCTCGGGCCCGGCGCGTCGTCGGATGCTCTTGCGGCACGGCTGGCCGAGCTCGACGCGGCCTTTCAGCAGGGGCTCGCGAGCTGCGAGCGGCGGCAGATCGTCACCAGCCATGCTGCGTTCGGATACCTCGCGAAGCGATACGGGCTCGAGCAGATACCGCTCACGGGCATCACGCCTGAGGCAGAGCCGAGCCCGCGCGACCTGGAGAGGCTCGTTCGGGAGGTCGAGGCTTCGGGCGCCACGACGGTGTTCTTCGAGAGCCTCGTCTCGCCGAAGCTGGCCGAGACGGTCGCGCGGGAGGCCGGGGCGACCACGGCAGTGCTCAACCCTGTCGAAGGGCTCACGGAGGAGCAGCTCGAGGACGGTGCCGATTACTTCTCGGTGATGCGCGACAACCTCGCAACACTGCGGCAGGCGCTCGGGTGCAGGTGAGCCTCGACCCGGGCCTCCCCCTGGCTGTAGAGCTCGACGGCGTCTCGTTCTCCTATCGGCACGGTGTCCTCGTCCTGGGCTCCGTCTCGCTGCGCGTGGCGGCAGGCGAGTTCGTCGCTATCGCCGGCCCGAACGGCGGCGGCAAGACGACCCTCCTGCGCCTCGTCCTCGGCCTGGAGCGTCCGCTCGAGGGCACCGTGACCGTGTTCGGCGGCGCGGCGGGCAGGCGTGGTGGGCCACGCATCGGATACCTCCCTCAACGTGCGCTGCTCGGCGGGGACGCCCCGGCCACCGTGCGCGAGGTGGTGTCGGCCGGCCGGCTGGCACCGAGCGGCGTGGTGGGGCCGTTGCGTCGGGCCGACCGTGACGTCGTTGCGGGCGCGATCGCCCGCGTCGGGCTCGAGAGCCGCGTCGACACGCCGTTGCGGGAGCTCTCCGGAGGGCTCCAGCAGAGGGCGTTCATCGCCAAGGCGCTCGCCGCGGAGCCGTCGCTGCTCGCCCTCGACGAGCCCACCACGGGGGTGGATGCGGAGTCCCAGGAGTCGCTCGCCGCACTGCTGGAGGAGCTGCGCACGGAGCTCGGCGTCACCATCCTCTACGTGTCGCACGAGTTCGGCGCGGTCGAGCACGTCGTCGAGCGCCTCGTGCTCGTGCGTGGCGGGGTCGTGTTCGACGGCCCGCCCGGCGAGCTTCCCGGTCTCTGGCACGACCCGTCCCACCACCACGACCACTGACGATGCTCGAGCTCGAGTTCATGCGCCTTGCCTTCGGGGTCGGCCTCGTGATCGGAGTGCTGGCTCCGGCGGTCGGGTTCTTCCTCGTCGAGCGGCGCCAGGCGCTCATCGGCGACGGGCTCGGCCATGTCGCGTTCGCCGGGGTCGCGGCCGGGTACCTGCTCGACGTCTCGCCGGTGGCCGCGGCACTCGTCTTCGCGGTCATCGGCGCGCTGGCGATCGAATGGCTTCGGTCTCGCGGTGGCACCGCCGGCGACCAGGCCCTCGCACTCGTGTTCTACGTCGGTATCGCCCTCGGCGTGGTGCTCGTGTCGCTCGCGGGCCAGCTGAACGTCAACCTGTTCCAGTACCTCTTCGGCTCGATCCTGACGACGACCCGCACCGACCTTCTGGTGGTCGTCGTCCTCGGTGCCGTCGGTCTGGCGACGATCGGAGCGCTCTACCGCGGCCTGATCGGGACGGTGATCGACGAAGAGGGAAGTCGGGTGGCCGGCGTCCGGGTCGACCTGCTGAACGGCGTGGTCGCGGTCCTCGCGGCGCTGACGGTGGCGTTGTCGATGCAGATCGTCGGCATCCTCCTCATCGCCGCCTTGATGGTGCTGCCAGTCGTCGCCTCCAATCGGGTGGCCTGGAGCCTGGCCTCGACGCTCGGGCTCTCCATCGCGATCGGGGTGGCGTCGGTGCTTGCCGGCCTCACGCTCGCCTACTACGGCGACCTGCCGCCCGGTGGCACGATCGTGCTGGTCACGGCGGCGCTCGTCGGGGTGTCTGCCGCCGTCGACCTGGTGCGGCGCTGAGTGGGGTCAGACCCCACTACGCGGCGGCGGCGATCGCGTCCGCACCGGCTTGGTGGCAGTCGCGACAGCGGGCCTCGTACTGCTCGGCTGCGCCGACCACGATCGTGTCGCCGGAATACGGGGCAGGTTGGCCGTCGACGAGACGCTGCGTCGTGGTGGCGGGCCCGCCGCAGCGGTGGCACACGGCCTGCAGCTTGTCCGCGAACTCCGCTCGTGAGAGGAGCTCGGGCATCGGCCCGAACGGCAAGCGGCGGAAATCCTGGTCGAGCCCGGCGGCGATCACCCTGACGCCGCCGTCAGCGAGAGCCAGAGCAGCGTCGATGACACCCGTCTCGAAAAACTGCACCTCGTCGATGCCAACCACATCGCAACCGCGTGCACGTGCCACGAGCTCGGCGACACCGTCGACGGGCACTGCCGACATGCGCACACCCGCGTGGCTGACGACGTCGGCCACGTCGAAGCGGTCGTCGATGCGCGGCTTGAAGAGGAGCACGCGCAGACCCGCGATCTCCGCCCGCCGCAACCTGCGGATCATCTCCTCGCTCTTGCCGCTGAACATGGGGCCGCAGACGACCTCGAGCCAACCGCCACGCTGTGGAGGGACGCGGATCACGGTGCGTGATGCTAGGGTCGCGGTCGGCCGGAGCGGAACACGGTGGTTTCCAGCGGTTCCGGACGGTGCTTTTGAGCCGAGCGGCCGTTGGGTCCTTGCTACACTCGGGGACTCCGCGGCGGCGTAGCTCAGTTGGTTAGAGCAGCGGAATCATAATCCGCGTGTCGTAGGTTCGAGTCCTACCGCCGCTACCTCGCACGCCTTTCATCCATACAAGCAGAGAGAAGAATGGCCACCGGAGTTCGAGTCGCGATTACGCTCGCCTGCACCGAGTGCAAGCGGCGTAACTACCAGACGGAGAAGTCGAAGCGGAACTCACCCGACCGGGTCGAGTTCAAGAAGTACTGCCGCTGGTGCGGCCGGCACACGGCCCATCGCGAGACGCGCTGATGGAACGCGAGACGCGTAGGCAACGTCGCGACGCCCGCCGCGCCGCCGGCGAGCAGCCGGCGGCTGCGCCCGCCGCGGCCGCCGGTGGAGCCGGTGGGAGCGCCGGGGGCGGCGTGACCGCGGTCGGTGGGTACGACGAGCCCCGTCGCCGTGGCGGCTTCATCCGTGAGTCGTGGGCCGAGCTCCAAAAGGTCGAGTGGCCGAACCGGAGCCAGACGATCCAGGGCACGATCGTGGTGATCATCGCGTGCGCCATCGTCGGCGCCTATCTGTGGGGGCTCGACCAGGTGCTGCAGCCGTTCGTCCGCGAAGTCCTCCTGGGCGGCTGAGGAGGCGGGAGACCAATGTTCAGCTGGTATGTGATCAACACCTACTCGGGGCACGAGAACAAGGTGAAGCAGAATCTCGAGCACCGGATCATGTCCATGGGGCAGCAGCCACGCTTCCGGCGGGTCGTCGTTCCCACGGAGCAGGTGATCGAGACGAAGGACGGTCAGAAGGTGCAGATCGAGAAGCGCGTCCTGCCCGGGTACGTGCTCGTGAACATGGACCTGAACGACGAAGCGTGGACGGTCGTCAAGGGGACGCCCGGCGTGACCGCGTTCGTAGGAGCCGGCGCCAAGCCGGTGCCTCTCTCGCAGGCCGAGGTGGATCGCATCCTGCACGCCGGCGCCGCCGCAGGCGCGCCGTCGCAGAAGGCGCAGGTCGAGTTTTCGCTGGGGGAGTCCGTCAAGGTCACCTCGGGCCCGCTGTCCGATTTCGACGGCGAGATCGTCGACGTCAACCCCGATCAGCAGAAGCTGAAGGTGCTCGTGGACATCTTCGAGCGCCAGGTCCCGGTCGAGCTCGGCTTCGACCAGGTGAAGAAGATCGATTGACCCACAAGACGGGAGGAGGGGCAAGGCGCCCCGTATGGACTCACGCACATGGCCAAGAAAGTACTCACACTCATCAAGCTGCAGATCCCCGGCGGGCAGGCCAATCCGGCCCCGCCCGTAGGCCCGGCGCTCGGTCAGCACGGCGTCAACATCGTCGAGTTCACCAAGGCGTTCAACGCGCAGACCGCGCACGAGAACGGCCGCATCATCCCGGTGGAGATCACGGTCTTCGAGGACCGGTCGTTCACCTTCATCACGAAGACCCCGCCTGCCGCGGTGCTCATCAAGGAGGCGCTCGGGATCGAGAAGGGCAGCGGCGAGCCGAACATGGACAAGGTCGGCAAGCTCACACGGGCGCAGCTGCGCTCGATCGCGGAGACGAAGATGCCCGATCTGAACGCGAACGACGTGGAGGCCGCGATGCTCGTCATCGCCGGCACGGCCCGGTCGATGGGCGTGGAGGTGGAAGCGTGAGCTTCCACCGGAGCGCCCATGGGAAGGGTGCGGGAAACATTGCGGTTTCCCGCATGGCGGGCGCCGGGCTTTGCCCGGAGTCCGCAGAGAACGGCGTGGAGGTGGAAGCGTGAGCGGGCACGGCAAGCGCTACGCGACGGCGCGCGCGGCGATCGACCGCGAGAAGCTGTACGCACCCGTCGACGCGATCGGGATCCTCAAGGGGTTCCCGGCGGCGAAGTTCGACGAGACCGTCGAAGCGCATTTCCGTCTCGGCCTCAACGTCCGTCACGCCGACGAACAGCTGCGCGGCACGATCATGCTTCCGCACGGGATCGGCAAGGACGTTCGCGTCGCCGTGTTCGCCGAGGGTGACAAGGCCCGCGAGGCGGAGGAGGCCGGCGCCGACCTGATCGGCTCGGCTGACCTCGCCGCGAAGATCGAGGACGGGTTCCTCGACTTCGACGTCGCGATCGCGACACCCGACCAGATGGGCAACGTCGGCAAGCTCGGTCGCGTGCTCGGCCCACGTGGGCTGATGCCGAACCCGAAGACGGGGACGGTGACATTCGACGTCGGCAAGGCCGTGCAGGACGCCAAGGCCGGCAAGCTGGAGTACCGCACCGACCGCGGTGCCAACGTGCACCTGCCGATCGGGAAGAAGAGCTTCGACGAGCGCAAGCTGCTCGAGAACTACGCGGCACTCGTGGAGGAGATCGTGCGGGCCAAGCCCGCGGCCGCAAAGGGCCGTTACATCAAGGGCATCACGTTGACGACGACCATGGGCCCCGGGCTGCGCGTCGATCCGACCCGCATTCGGGACATCGTGGCCGACTCGGATGCGACGAGAGAGGCTGCTACCGTCTAGCGCAGGCAAACCCGGCTAGCACCGCCCGAGACAACCGGCAGCCGCGAGGCAGAGGACCGGTCTAGGCGCGTCAGGACTGCGACCAACGGTCGCGGCTCGTGACCCGCCGCAAGGCGGGTCTAGTCATTTCCGAAGGAAATGACACGTGCACAGAACTGAGAAAGAACGGGTCGTCGAGGAGCTGAGAAAGCGACTCGAAGGAACCGATTCGTTGATCGTGGCGGACTATCGCGGGCTGACCAACGCGCAGCTCGCCGGGGTTCGAGCGAAGCTACGCGAGCACGGGGCGACGCTCACGGTGGTCAAGAACACGCTCACGCGCCGCGCCGCTGAGGCGGCGGGCGCAGAGTCGCTGCTCGCCCTGCTCGAGGGGCCGACGGCGATCGCGTTCGTCGAGGCCGACGGTGACCCCGTCGCGGTGGCAAAGGCACTGGCCGACACGGCGACCGAAACGAAGATCCTTTCGCTGCGCGGCGGCATCCTCTCCGGCACGGCGATGGAGGCGGCCGACGTGGAAGCGCTCGCGAAGCTCCCGCCGGAGGACGTGCTCAAGAGCCAGATCGTCGGTGTGATCGTGGCGCCGATGACGCAGCTCCTAGGGCTGCTGTCCGCACCGCTTCGCGACCTCATGGGGTTGCTCGACGCCCGCATCGAGCAGCTCGGTGGCCAGGCTGACGATGAGCCGGCTGTGGCCGCCGTCGTCGAGGAGGCCCCGGTGGCGCAAGCCGCGGCCGAGGCCGCCGACGAGACCGCAGTGACCGAAGAGGCGGTCGAGCCCGAGGTGGCGAGCGTCGAACCGGTCGCCGAGGCCAGCCACGACGCGACGGCCGGCCCCGAGACCGAACAGATCCCCGAGACAGACGAGAACGACGAGACCGAAGAGACCGAAGAGACCGAAGAGACCGAAGAGACCCAGGAGGAGCAGGCGTAATGGCAACCGACACTGCAAAGGTGCTCGAGACGCTCGGCAAGATGACCGTGCTCGAGCTGGTGGAGCTGAAGAAGGCGATCGAGGAAGAGTGGGGCGTGACAGCAGCGGCTCCGATGGCGGTCGCGGCAGCCGCGCCGGCGGGCGGCGCCGACGCCGGCGCTGCAGCGGAGGAGAAGGACACCTTCGACGTCGTGCTCACCGCCGCCGGCGGTCAGAAGATCGCGGTGATCAAGGTCGTCCGCGCGGCGACGAGCCTCGGCCTCAAGGAGGCCAAGGACCTCGTCGACAGCGCCCCGAACGCCATCAAGGAGGGCGTCAACAAGGACGAGGCGGAGAAGCTGAAGGCGGAGCTAGAGGAGGCCGGCGCGTCCGTCGAGTTGAAGTAGCGCCTGGCCCGGCCGCGAGCAAGAACCGAGCCCGCCAAAGGCGGGCTCTGCCTAGAGGAGCACTCCGCCCTGCGGCGGAGTGCTATCCTTCTCGAACAAGGCTCTGCCGCAGCATCGCGGTTGCGGCGGAGCATGCGCGTCCTGTATCATCCAGGGTTCGCCGAGCGTCCGCTCGTCCAACCCTGCCCGCTTTCACTCTGCCCGCCGTTCCAACTCGCACGTTCAAGGGAGGCTGTTGCATTTGAGCAGCACCGCTGTCGCGCCGCGCGCGCGCACAAATTTCTCGCGCCTGAAGCACGTTCTCGACCTCCCCAACCTGATCGACATCCAGAAGGGCTCCTTCGCGTGGTTCCTGTCGGAAGGGCTGCGGGAGACGATCGACGACATCTCGCCGATCGAGGACTACACCGGCACCCTGGCCGTCGAGTTCGGCGAGTACGAGTTCGGGGAGCCGCAGTTCACGATCCAGGAGTGCCGTGAGAAGGACCTGACCTACCAGGCGCCGCTATCGATGACCGTTCGCTTCGTCAACACGGAGACGGGCGAGATCCGCGAGCAGCGCGTCTTCATGGGCGACTTCCCCATGATGACCGAATGGGGCACCTTCATCATCAACGGCACCGAGCGCGTGATCGTCACGCAGCTCGTTCGGTCTCCGGGCGCCTACCTGATGGAGCCCAAGGACGCGACGAAGCAGGTCTTCACCGCGAACCTGATGCCGTCACGCGGCTCGTGGCTCGAGCTGGAGATCGACAAGAAGGGCGTCGTCTACGCGCGCATCGATCGCAAGCGCAAGCTCCCGATCACGACGCTCCTGCGCGCCCTCCCGGCCGAGGATCCGAGCACCGGGCTTCCCGCTCGACACGAGCTCGAACGAGGCGATCCTCGCCCTGTTCGACGAGTCGACGCGCAGCTACATCCAGTACACGCTCGACAAGGACCCCTCCACACGCGAGGAGGAGGCCCTGATCGAGGTGTTCAAGAAGCAGCGCCCGGGTGAGCCGCCGACGCTCGACAACGCGCGGAACCTCCTGCGGTCGCTCTTCTTCGACCCGAAGCGGTACGACCTCACCAAGGTGGGCCGCTACAAGCTGAACCAGCGGCTGGGCGTCGACGTACCCGAGGACACACGGGTGCTGACGACCCAGGACATCATCGCGCTCGTTCGCAAGCTCGTCGAGCTGCCGGCCAAGCTCGGCGTGCCCGAGGATGCGAAGGACTTCGCCGCCGAGGCCGCCGTGCTGGGCCGCGAGCCGATCCGGGGTGACCTCGACGAATACGAGCATTTCGGCAATCGCCGGCTGCGCACGACGGGCGAGCTGATCCAGGAGGCGTTCCGGGTCGGCCTGTACCGGATGGAGCGCGTCGTCCGCGAGCGGATGACGACCGAGGACGTCGACACGATCACGCCGCAGACGATCATCAACATCAGGCCCGTGGTCGCTGCACTGAAGGAGTTCTTCGGCTCCTCGCAGCTGTCGCAGTTCATGGACCAGACGAACACGCTGGCCGGCCTCACGCACCGGCGCCGTCTCTCGGCGCTCGGCGCCGGAGGTCTCACCCGCGAGCGGGCGCCGATCGAGGTTCGCGACGTGCACCAGACGCACTACGGCCGCATGTGCCCGATCGAGACGCCGGAAGGCCCGAACATCGGCCTCATCGGGTCGCTCGCATCGTTCGCCACCGTGAGCGAGTTCGGCTTCATCCAGACGCCGTACCGCGTCGTCACGAAGGGAAGGGTGACCGACGAGATCGTCTATCTGGACGCCGCCGAGGAGGCGCAGTACACCATCGCGCAGGCCTCGGAACCGGTCGACCAGAAGACCGGCAAGTTCCTGCACGAGCAGGTGCTCTGCCGTTCGCAGGCGGGCGAGGCAGTCGCCGCACGGCCGGCCCAGGTCCAGTACATGGACGTCTCGCCTGCGCAGATCGTCTCCGTGGGGACAGCGCTGATCCCGTTCCTGGAGCACAACGACGCGAACCGCGCACTGATGGGGGCGAACATGCAGCGCCAGGCGGTGCCGCTGATGATCCCCCAGGCACCGCTCGTCGGCACCGGGCTCGAGTACCGCGCCGCGGTCGACACCGGGGACGTCGTCATGGCGCGCAACGGGGGCGCGGTGATCGACGTCGACGCCGAGCGTATCGTCGTCGAGGGCCGTGGTAGCCGGGACGAGTACCACCTGACCAAGTTCATGCGCTCCAACCAGGGCACGCTCATCCACCAGAAGCCGGTCGTGAAGCTCGGCGACAGGGTGCAGAAGGGCGACGTCCTCGCGGACGGATCCTCGACGGACCGTGGCGAGCTGGCGCTCGGCGCCAACCTCCTCGTCGCTTTCATGCCGTTCGAGGGCTACAACTTCGAGGACGCGATCGTGCTCTCCGAGCGCCTTGTCAAGGACGACGTCCTGAGCTCGATCCACATCCACGAGTACGAGATCGACGCGCGCTCGACGAAGCTGGGCGACGAGGAGATCACGCGCGATATCCCGAACCGCTCCGAGGAGTCGCTCGCCAACCTCGACGAACGCGGCGTCGTCCGCATCGGGGCCGAGGTCGGCTCGGGCGACCTTCTCGTCGGCAAGGTGACGCCGAAGGGTGAGACCGAGCTGACGGCGGAGGAGAAGCTGATCCGCGCCATCTTCAAGGAGAAGGCGCGCGAGGTGCGCGACACCTCCCTCAAGGTCCCGCACGGTGAGGGCGGCAAGGTGATCGGAGTGAAGACGTTCTCGCGCTCTGCGGGCGACGACCTGCCGCCGGGTGTCAACGAGCTCGTGCGCGTGTTCGTGGCGAAGAAGCGCAAGATCGCGGAGGGCGACAAGCTCGCCGGCCGCCACGGCAACAAGGGCGTCATCTCGAAGATCGTCCCCGAGGAGGACATGCCGTTCCTCGAGGACGGCCGCGCGGTGGACGTCGTGCTCAACCCGCTCGGCGTGCCGAGCCGGATGAACATCGGCCAGATCCTCGAGACCCACCTCGGCTGGGCGGCCGCTCACGGCGTCTTCGCCGACGGCGATCCTGTCAACGAGCGGGCGCCGATCAACGCTCCCAACCCGCGGGCCGTCGCGACCCCGGTCTTCGACGGCGCGACCGAGGAGGACGTGGACGACGCGCTCGCAAAGCTTGCGTCCGCGCCCGGAGCGGTCGTGAAGATGAACGTCGACGACAGCAGGCCGAAGGGCCGTCGCTGCTCGGGCAAGGTGCAGCTGTTCGACGGCAAGAGCGGCGTCCCCTTCGAGTCGAAGGTGACCGTCGGCTACATGTACATCCTCAAGCTGCTCCACCTCGTCGACGACAAGATCCACGCTCGCTCGACAGGCCCGTACTCGCTCGTGACGCAGCAG
Source organism: uncultured Actinomycetes bacterium (assembly GCA_963724995.1). GTDB lineage: Bacteria > Actinomycetota > Thermoleophilia > Gaiellales > Gaiellaceae > Gaiella. The sequence continues at coordinate 59,960 of CAVRXC010000005.1, read as the reverse complement.
CCGCTGGGCGGCAAGGCCCAGTTCGGCGGCCAGCGCTTCGGCGAGATGGAGGTGTGGGCGCTCGAGGCATACGGCGCCGCGTACACGCTGCAGGAGATGCTCACCATCAAGTCCGACGACACGATCGGACGCGTGAAGGCGTACGAGGCGATCGTCAAGGGCGAGAACATCGCCGAGCCGTCGATCCCCGAGTCCTTCAAGGTGCTGCTCAAGGAGATGCAGTCCCTCGCGCTCGACGTCCACGTCCTCTCCGACGAGGGCCGCGAGGTCGAGGTGCGTGAGGAGGACGACGAGCTGCTGCGCGCAGCTGAGGAGCTCGGCATCGACCTCTCACCGGCAGCCGTGCGTGCAGCTGCCGTCGATCCGAGCGCCCAGGAGCTCGAAGAGGGCGCGGACGAGGCGGCCGACGGCGACCTGGCGGTGGCCACCGACGAGGCGATCGACGATCTCGACGCCGAGGAGGACGAGGCGGACGAGGCGGACGGTGGGGAGCTCGACGTCGAGGTCGAGGTCGAGGTCGAGGAGTGAGCGAAGCGCGCGCTCCGCGTGCGCTTCGCTAGGCGGAAAGGTCAAACGGGACAGGAACGCTCGAGCAAGGCGGGCGCCGACACTCAGTCGGCATTCGCCGGAGGAGACAGCCGACAGTGGCACAGATCGATATCAACGACTTCGACGCAATCAAGATCGGGCTCGCTTCGCCGAAGCAGATCCGTGACTGGTCGATGGGCGAGGTCACAAAGCCGGAGACCATCAACTACCGCACCCTGAAGCCCGAGCGCGACGGGCTCTTCTGCGAGCGCATCTTCGGTCCTACGAAGGACTGGGAGTGCTACTGCGGCAAGTACAAGCGCGTCCGATACAAGGGCATCATCTGCGAGCGCTGCGGCGTCGAGGTGACGCGCCAGAAGGTGCGCCGCGAGCGCATGGGGCACATCGACCTCGCTGCGCCGGTGTCGCACATCTGGTTCTTCAAGGGCGTCCCGAGCCGCATCGGCTACCTGCTCGACATCGCGCCACGCGAGCTCGAGAAGGTGCTCTACTTCGCCGCCTCGATCGTCACGGCGGTCGACAACGAGAAGCGGGCCGCGGACCTCGCCGATCTCGAGGACAAGGTGCGCTCGGAGTCCGAGCAGATCTACGTCGACCGCGACGAGCAGCTGACAGCGCTCGAGGGGCGGCTCACGCGCAGGCGTGACTATCTGGCTGCCGGCAAGGAGCGCTCCTTCGACGAGGACGACGAGTTCTGGGTGCGCAGCCTCAACAACTGGGCGGAGGATCAGGTCCTGCCCGGGCTGGAGGAGGTGCGCACGCTGGCGGGCGGCGTCTTCAAGTCGCTGGCCAAGTCGATCTCGCTCGAGGACGCGAAGAAGATCCGCGAGCTCGTCCGCTCCTCCGCGACCAGGGACGACCGGCGCCTGGCGCCTCGCGAGCTGGAGTCTGTGGCGGTCGCCGCAGAGCAGATCCTGCAGGCACTCGATCCGATCCGCACCGAGCTGGAGAAGGCCTCCGGTTCGAAGAAGGGCGCGCTCACGAAGCGCCTGCACAAGATCCAGGACGCATTGCTGACGGGCAACGAGCTGCAGGGCGAGGACGCAGAGCTCGTGGCCGCGGTCGACGTGAAGAACCTCGAGCGGGCGCGGGAGGCCGGCAACGGCATCCTGGGCGAGCTGCTCAAGAAGCTGGACGAGAGCCCGGAGACGGGTGCGGAAGCCGTACGCGAGCATGCCTCCGATCTGTGCCTCGTCGAAGGCGCCCGCAAGGACGACCTCGACGTCGTCACTCAGTGGGCGATGAAGGTGCGCGAGATGGCCCAGGACATCGAGCAGCGCCGCGAGGACGCACGTGAAGCATCGGTCGAGGGCGTGCGCCGGCTGGAGGAGACGTGGAAGCTGTTCCGCGAGCTCGAGCCGAAGCTCGTCGTCAACGACGAGCAGCTCTTCCGCGAGCTGAAGGACCGCTTCGGCTCGCCCTACGGGTTCGGTGTCTACTTCCGCGGCGGCATGGGAGCGGAGGCGATCCGCGACCTGCTCCGCGACCTCGACCTGCAGCTGGAGGCCAAGGAGCTCCGCGCGACGATCAAGACGTCGAAGGGGCAGAAGCAACAGCGGGCGATCAAGCGGCTGAAGGTCGTGTCGGCGTTCATCACCTCCGAGAACAAGCCGGAGTGGATGGTGCTCGAGGCCGTACCGGTGATCCCGCCGGAGCTGCGCCCGATGGTGCAGCTCGACGGTGGCCGCTTCGCCACGAGCGACCTGAACGATCTCTACCGCCGGGTGATCAACCGCAACAACCGCCTCAAGAGGCTGCTCGACCTCGGTGCGCCCGAGATCATCGTCAACAACGAGAAGCGGATGCTGCAGGAGGCCGTTGACGCGCTGTTCGACAACGGCCGCCGTGGCCGCGCGGTCACGGGCCCGGGCAACCGGGCGCTGAAGTCGCTCTCCGACATGCTCAAGGGCAAGCAGGGCCGCTTCCGCCAGAACCTGCTCGGCAAGCGCGTCGACTACTCGGGCCGCTCGGTGATCGTGGCCGGCCCGCAGCTGAAGCTGCACCAGTGCGGGCTGCCGAAGCTGATGGCGCTCGAGCTGTTCAAGCCGTTCATCATGAGCAGGCTCGTCGAGCGGAAGTCCGTCCAGAACATCAAGGCGGCGAAGAAGCACGTCGAGTCGATGGTCCCGGAGGTGTGGGACGTGCTCGAAGAGGTGATCGCGGAGCATCCGGTGCTCCTGAACCGGGCCCCGACGCTGCATCGCCTCGGCATCCAGGCCTTCGAGCCGGTGCTCGTCGAGGGCAAGGCGATCCAGGTGCATCCGCTCGTCTGTCACGCCTTCAACGCCGACTTCGACGGCGACCAGATGGCCGTGCACGTGCCGCTGTCGGCGGAGGCCCAGGCGGAGGCCAGGATCCTGATGCTGTCCTCCAACAACATCCTCTCGCCGGCCCATGGCCGCCCGCTCGCGACGCCGACACAGGACATGGTCCTCGGCGCCTACTTCCTCACGTACTGCGAGCACGACCTCCCGGCGACGACGGCCGCGGACCTGGCCAAGAAGCTGAAGCTGAAGGGCCTGCAGCGGTTCCAGTCGGAGGAAGAGGTCGAGTTCGCGCTCGATGCGAAGCAGGTTGGCCTGCAGGAGCCGATCGAGTACCGCCAGAGCGGCGAGACGCGGCTCACCACCCCGGGTCGCGTCATCTTCGGAGCCGAGATCGAGCGCTCGCTGAGGGACGCAGTGCTCGGCGACGTGCACGAGGAGGTTCCGGTCGACCGCGCGCTGACCAAGCGTGAGCTGGACGGGATCATCGACCGCCTCGTCGGCGAGTACGGCCCCTACGCCGTTGCCTCCACGCTCGACACGATCAAGTCGCTCGCCTTCCGCTACGCAACGCGGGCCGGCGTCACGATCTCGAAGAACGACATCGTGATCCCCTCCAACAAGGAGGAGATCCTCGCCCGCTACGAGGAGCAGGTGACGAAGGTCGAGCGAGAGTACGAACGCGGCCTGATGACCGAGGAAGAGCGCAAGGAGCGTGTCACGGCCATCTGGACGGAGGCAACCGAAGAGGTCGCGGAGGCGATGAAGGACACCCTCCACGAGACGAACCCCGTCTTCATGATGGCCAATTCCGGCGCCCGCGGGTCGTTCAACCAGATCCGCCAGCTGGCGGGCATGCGCGGCCTGATGGCGAACCCGAAGGGCGAGATCATCGAGCGCCCGATCAAGGCCAACTTCATGGAGGGCCTGACGGTGCTCGAGTACTTCATCTCGACCCACGGCGCCCGCAAGGGCCTCGCCGACACAGCGCTCCGCACCGCCGACTCCGGCTACCTGACGCGGCGGCTCGTGGACGTCTCACAGGACGTGATCGTCCGGGACGAGGACTGTGGCTCGGACGAGTTCGTCTGGGTGCCGGCGATCGTCGACGGGCAGCTGAACCCGTCTGCCGGCGGTCAGATGGTGGGCGAGGACCTGCGTAAGCCGCTCAAGGACGGGAAGCCTGGCAAGACAGTGTTGGCAACAAAGGGCGAGGTGCTCTCCATGCGCCGCGTCAGCGAGATCGTGGACGAGCTCGCCGAGCACGTGGAGGAGGTGCTCCTGCCGCTCCGCAGCGTGCTCAAGTGCCGGTCGGAGCACGGCGTGTGCCGAGCCTGCTACGGGATCATGCTCGCCACCGGCGACATGTGCGAGATCGGGGACGCCGTCGGCATCATCGCCGCACAGTCGATCGGCGAGCCCGGCACACAGCTGACCATGCGCACGTTCCACACCGGCGGCGTCGCCGGGGCGGACATCACACACGGCTTGCCGCGTGTGGTGGAGATCTTCGAGGCCCGGAACCCGAAGGGTGCCGCCACGCTGGCGGATGTCGGCGGGAAGATCGAGGTCGAGGACGGCGAGCGCACCGTCAAGGTGACGGTCGTCCCGACGGCGCTCGACGCTGACGGCGAGGTGATCGACCCGAAGGAGTACTCCTTCCCGCGGCGCACGCGCCTGCTCGTCAAGCAGGGCAGCACCGTGGAGTCCGGCGAGCCGCTGAACGAGGGCTCGCTCAACCCGTCGGACCTGCTCGCGCTGCACGCCGCTGCCGGGAAGGGGTCGACCCCGACCGAGCTGTACCTCGTCGGCGAGGTGCAGAAGGTCTACAAGTCGCAGGGCGTCGACATCCACGACAAGCACATCGAGCTGATCGTGCGCCAGATGCTGAAGAAGGTGCGCGTCGAGTCAGCGGGCGACACCGACCTGCTGCCCGGTCAGCTCGTCGATCGCGTGATCCTCGAGAAGGCGAACGCAGTGGTGGCGAAGTCGAAGAAGGGCGAGCAGGCGACCTTCGAGCCGCTCATCCTCGGCATCACCAAGGCGTCGCTCGCAACCGAGTCGTTCCTCTCGGCAGCGTCGTTCCAGGAGACCACCAAGGTGCTCACGGACGCCGCAATCGAGGGCAAGACCGACCGGCTGCACGGGCTGAAGGAGAACGTGATCATCGGGAAGCTGATCCCGGCGGCCACGGGTCTCAGGAAGTACCGCTCGATCACGATCGAGCCGACCGAGCCGCTGCCGCTGCAGATGTTCGGTGGCGAGACCGAGGCGGAGCTGCTCGCAGCGCTGGAGGAGATCGGCGACGGAGACGGCATCGATCTCGCATCCTTCGGGCTCGCGTTCGACGAGAACGCACTCGTCGACGAGCTCGACGCCGACGCGGCACCCGAGACGGACGGAGACGAAGCGTAGGACGACCCCTCGGTGCCTGGCTGAAGCCAGGCACCGGTGCGGGATGAAGCGCCTGGTGCCCGGCTTTCAGCCGGGCACCAGGGTTTTCTACGCGGCCGTCCCCTTGCCGACCGACTTGGCGCGGTGCAGCGCTTCCTCGGCACGCTCGTAGAGCGTCAGAGCGTCGTCCTCCGGCTGGAGCTCGGCGATGCCGCCCGACAACGAGAGACCCGTCTGGTGGCGCCGCACAGTGGCGAGCACGCGAGCGAACAACCCCTCGGCGTCGATGCGCGCCGACTCGGGGAGCAGGACGGCGAACTCGTCGCCGCCGGTGCGATAGGCGACGTCCGCCTCGCGCAATGCGCCGCGCACGAGCGCTGCGGTGGCGGCGAGCAGCTCGTCGCCACCGAGCTGGCCGAGCCGATCGTTGAGCCCCTGGAAGTCGTCGACGTCGAGCACGAGCAGCGCCAGCTTCCGCTCGTAGCGGTGAGCCCGGGCCACCTCGCGGGCCAGCGCGTCGTGAAAGCTGCTGCGGCCGGGTAGACCGGTGACGGCGTCGTGATCGGCTGCCGCACGCGCCTCGCGAAAGCGCCGCGCCGTGTCGATCGTGGGCCCCGCTGCGGCCGCGATCGCCTCGAGCCGCACGAGGGAGTCCGCGGCCAGACGGGGCGTGGAGTCGTGGGAGTACGCGGCGAGGAACCCCAGAGGCTCGCCGTCCCCTTCGAGCGGCACGACGACGCCCGAGCGCAGAGCGCCCGGCGGCTCCTCGCCGTCGCCGTACACGTAGGTGATCTCGACCGCACGAGCACCGCGCCCGTCCGGCGGGCCGGAGACCATCTGTCTCTCGGCCTCGTCCCGCGGCACACCGGCTGCGCCGACGAGCGGCGAGCCGTCGAGGCCGATCACGCGGACCACCGCAGCGTCCACGCCCCTCACTGCCGCGGTCGCCTCCACCGTGCGGGCGAGCGCCTCGTCGAGGTCGAGCGTGCCTCCGAGCTCGCCCAGCGCGCGGGAGCGCAGACCCTCCTCCCGGGCACCCTCGATCGCCTCCGACAGCCCTTCGGCGAGTACGTCCATGCGCGTGCCGAGCTCGCGCAGGGCCGTCGTGATCCGCTGCTCGGAGTCGGCGTGCGTCCGCCTGCCACCGACGGCGACGAGAAGCACGATGGCAAGCGCCGCTAGCGCGGCGACGAGCGCGATGACCCCGATCGTCACGATTGAGAAACCCCCTCACGCAGGGTAGGAGGCCGCGCGGGTGTCTGCCACCCCTGCGCGCTCAGGTGCGAAGCTCGCAATCGTGGACGAGCCGGTTGCGGCCGTTCGCCTTCGCGGACAGCACCATGCGACCGATGCGCTCGTCGATGCGCTGGGCATCGTCTCCGTCGCGGAGCTCGGTCAAGCCCGCGCTGTAGGTCACCGGCTCGCCGGTGGGGAACTCCGTGGCTGCGACCGCGGCACGCAGGCGGAGGTCGAAGCGCATGCCCTCGCGGCATTCGGTGTCGGGGAGAACGACGACGAACTCCTCGCCGCCGCGCCGGCACAAGACGTCGGAGGCTCTGGCCACGGTCTGCACGAGCTCGGTGAACGCCACGAGCACCGCGTCCCCGACCTGGTAGCCGAAACGGGCGTTGACGTCGTGGAAGAGGTCGAGATCGAGGAGCACGATGGTGAGCGGCCGCGCACCGCGCCGGGCACGGGCGATCTCGAGCTCGAGCGACTCGTCATAGCCGCGTCGGTTGCGAAAGCCCGTCATCGCGTCGGTGCGGACGAGCTCCAGCGTCGCCTCATGCAGGCTGGCGTTGACGATCGCCGGCACCGCCTCTGCACCGAGGGTGGCCAGCAAGACCGCCTGCTCCTGGGTGAACGCTCGCGCGGACCTGGAGTACACGGACAACGTGCCCAGGCGGATGCTGTCGTGAAGGAGTGGAACCGCAAGCGCAGAGCGGACGGTGCCGTCGCTCTCCGAGGGATCCGGCAACCACTGCACCGTCACCGCGTTCCAGGCGCTGGAGTCCGGTGGCTCGAGACCGCTCTGGGTCGGCGCCGCGACACCGATGCCGAACGTGGCGGTGGCCGGCTCCCCGCGCTCGCGGCTCACAGTGACGCCCGCCCCGTCCGCGCCGACGAGCGCGGCCGCAGCCCGCGCCGTTTCCTGCAGAACGTCGCCGAGGTCGAGCGAAAGCCCGAGATCGATGCCGGGCGTGCGCCCCCCTTCCACGCCCTCGACAACGGCCAGCAGTCCCTGCGAGAGCGCATCCATGCTGTCCCCGATCCGGCCCAGCGTGGCATTCAGACGACGGTCGGAATGCGCTCGTGCGCGTGCTGCTGCCCACGCCGCAAAGGCGAGCGCCAGAACCGCCGCTCCCACGGCGGTCACCACCGCAGCAGTCGTCCCCATCCCCCAGACGCACTCTACGCGCGGAGGAGGTCGTTGACGAGGGCTCGAGAGCAACGAGTGCCCGATGTAGCCTCGCGTTGCGAGGGGTCAGACGGTCCGCTATCGTTGGCTTCCCCGGTTGGCGGGGCGTATGCCCTGCCTTCCTTTCTGTCTGAGCAACCTTCGACCCCAAACGTAGGAGCAGCGTGCCCACAGTCAATCAACTCGTCCGCAAGGGCAGGCGAGTCAAGCCGGAGAAGACGAAGACACCGGCGCTTCGCGGGGCTCCGCAGAAGCGCGGCGTCTGCACGCGCGTCTACACGACGACCCCGAAGAAGCCGAACTCGGCGCTGCGCAAGGTGGCGCGCGTCCGGCTCACCAACGGCATGGAGGTCGGCGCCTACATCCCGGGTGAGGGTCACAACCTGCAGGAGCACTCGGTCGTGCTCATCCGTGGCGGCCGCGTCAAGGACCTGCCGGGCTTCCGCTACAAGGTGATCCGAGGGGGTCTCGACACCTCGGGTGTCTCCGAGCGCCGCCAGGCACGCTCCAAGTACGGAGCGAAGAAGAGCTAGCCGTGCCCCGCCGCGCCGAGATCACCCCCCGCCAGCCCGCGCCCGACGCCGTTCACGGCTCGCAGCTCGTCGCGCAGCTGATCAACCGGGTCATGCTCGACGGGAAGAAGTCGGTCGCAGAGCAGATCGTCTACGACGCGCTCGCGCTCGCGGCCGAGAAGTCCGACAAGGCGGCCGCCGAGGTGCTCGAGCAGGCCGTGAAGCAGGTCACGCCCGTGCTCGAGGTGCGCTCCCGCAGGGTCGGTGGCGCCAACTACCAGGTACCCGTCGAGGTCGCGCCGCGCCGCGCGCGCACGCTCGCGATCCGGTGGCTCGTCACGTACGCGCGCGAGCGGCGCGAGAAGGGCATGCCCGCGAAGCTCGCAGGCGAGCTCCTCGACGCGGTCAACCAGCAGGGCGGCGCGTTCAAGAAGAAGGACGACATGTATCGGATGGCGCAGGCCAACAAGGCGTTCGCGCACTACCGGTGGTAGGGGACAGGATGAGACGCCCGATGCCTCCGTTCACGTCGACCATCGGCGCCGGCCGCGACAGCGGCCGCTTCAGTGGTTGTCGCGATCGCGGATCCGCTTCTGCGGATGCGCGATCTGCGGGGAGGTCCAGTTGAGCACCACGGAGACACGCGTCGCGCTCGACCACGTCCGCAACATCGGGATCATGGCGCACATCGACGCGGGCAAGACGACGACGACGGAGCGCATCCTGTACTACACGGGCCGCACCCACAAGCTGGGCGAGGTCCACGAGGGCGCCGCCACGATGGACTGGATGGCGCAGGAGCAGGAGCGCGGCATCACGATCACGTCGGCGGCGACGACCGCGACGTGGCGCGACTTTCGCATCAACATTATCGATACGCCCGGGCACGTGGACTTTACGATGGAGGTCGAGCGGAGCCTGCGCGTGCTCGACGGTGCCGTGGCCGTGTTCGACTCGGTGGCCGGCGTGCAGCCGCAGTCCGAGACGGTCTGGCGGCAGGCCGACCGTTACGGCGTCCCTCGCATCGCCTTCATCAACAAGATGGACCGCACCGGCGCGAACTTCTTCGCCGCCGTGCAGTCGATGCGCGACCGCCTCGGCGCCCACGCGGTGCCGGTGCAGATTCCGATCGGCCAGGAGGAGCACCACCGGGGCGTCGTCGACCTCGTCGAGATGAAGGCGGTCGTCTACGAGGACGAGCTCGGTCAGCAGTTCACCGTTGGAGAGATCCCTGCCGAGCTCGTCGAGCAGGCGGACGAGTATCACCACGCGCTGATCGACTCGATCGCCGAGCACGACGACGAGCTGATGGAGGCGTACCTCACGGATGAGAGCACCGTTACACCGGAGATGATCCGGCGCGCTCTCCGCGCCGGCACGCTCGCCGACGCGCTCACGCCGGTCCTGCTCGGCTCCGCCTTCAAGAACAAGGGCGTGCAGCCGCTGCTCGACGCGGTCGTCGACTATTTGCCGAGCCCGCTCGACGTCCCCGCCGTGCAGGGCGTCGACCCGAAGACCGACGAGGAGATCACGCGGCCCGCCTCCATGGAGGCGCCGTTCTCCGCGCTCGTGTTCAAGGTCATGTCGGACCCGTTCGTCGGCAAGCTGACCTACTGCCGCGTCTATTCTGGCCAGGTCAAGACCGGTGACCGGGTGCTCAACGCGACCAGCGGCAAGACGGAGCGCATCGGCCGGATCCTCCAGATGCACGCCAACCATCGTGAGGAGCGCGAGGAGATCGGCGCCGGTGAGATCGCCGCCGTCGTGGGCCTCAAGCAGTCGACCACGGGTGACACGCTCGCCGCCGACAACGCGCCGATCGTGCTCGAGTCGATGACCTTCCCCGATCCGGTGATCTCGGTCGCCATCGAGCCGAAGACGAAGGCCGACCAGGACAAGCTCGGCGCCGCGCTACAGCGCCTCGCCGAGGAGGACCCGACCTTCCGCGTCACATCCGACGAGGAGACGGGCCAGACGATCATCGCCGGCATGGGCGAGCTGCACCTCGAGATCATCGTCGACCGGCTGCTGCGCGAGTTCAGGGTCGACGCCAACGTCGGCCGGCCCCAGGTCGCCTACCGCGAGACCGTCTCCCAGGCGGTCGAGAAGGTACAGGCCAGGTTCGTGCGGCAGACGGGCGGTTCGGGACAGTACGGCGACGTGATCATCAACCTCAGCCCGCAACCGGCGGGCGGCGGGTACGAGTTCGTCGACAAGATCGTCGGCGGCAAGATCCCCAAGGAGTACATCCCGGCGGTGAACGCCGGTATTCAGGAGGCGCTCGGAGCCGGCGTGCTCTCCGGCTACCCGGTCGTCGACGTCAAGGTAGAGCTCATCGATGGCTCGTACCACGAGGTCGACTCGAGCGAGCGCGCGTTCAAGATCGCCGGCTCGATGGCGTTCAAGGACGCGATGAAGCGGGCCAAGCCGAAGCTGTTGGAGCCGGTGATGGCCGTCGAGGTCGTCACGCCCGAGGACTACCTCGGGGACGTCATGGGCAACCTCTCGAGCCGCCGCGGGCGGGTGGAGCACCTCGAGCCGGTGGGCAACTCGCAGTCGATCAAGGCGAGCGTGCCCCTGTCGGAGATGTTCGGCTACGCCACCGACCTGCGCTCGATGACGCAGGGGCGGGCCACGTTCACGATGCAGTTCGACCGCTACGACGACGTTCCCCAGTCGATCGCGTCCGAGATCGTCGACGCGCAGACCGGGTAACACAACAGGTTCCGAGGGAGAGAAGGAGACCGGAGGACAGGATGGCGAAGCAGAAGTTCGAGCGCACGAAGCCGCACGTCAACGTCGGCACCATCGGTCACATCGACCACGGCAAGACGACCCTGACGGCTGCGATCACCAAGGTGCTGGCCGAGGCCGGCACAGGCACGGCCGCGACCTCTTTCGACGAGATCGACAAGGCGCCGGAGGAGAAGCAGCGCGGCATCACGATCAACACCGCGCACGTCGAGTACGAGACGCCCAACCGGCACTACGCGCACGTCGACTGCCCGGGCCACGCCGACTACATCAAGAACATGATCACCGGCGCCGCCCAGATGGACGGCGCGATCCTCGTCGTCTCGGCGGCCGACGGCCCAATGCCGCAGACGCGTGAGCACATCCTCCTCGCCCGCCAGGTCGAGGTGCCGGCGATGGTCGTGGCGCTCAACAAGGCCGACATGGTCGACGACCCCGAGCTGCTCGAGCTCGTCGAGATGGAGGTGCGCGAGCTCCTCTCCAAGTACGAGTTCCCGGGCGACGACATCCCGATCGTCAAGGTGTCCGCGCTGAAGGCGCTCGAGGGCGACCCCGAGTGGACCGCGAAGATCCTCGAGCTGATGGAGGCCGTCGACGCGTACATCCCCGAGCCGCAGCGGGACGTGGACAAGCCATTCCTGATGCCGATCGAGGACGTGATGACCATCCCCGGCCGCGGTACGGTCGTGACCGGGCGCATCGAGCAGGGCAAGATCGAGACGGGCAACGAGGTCGAGATCGTCGGCATCCACGAGAAGGTGGAGAAGACGGTCGTCACGGGCCTCGAGATGTTCCACAAGACGCTCGACTTCGCGCAGGCCGGCGACAACGCCGGGGCGCTGCTTCGCGGCACCAAGCGCGAGGAGGTCGAGCGCGGCCAGGTGCTCGCCGAAGCCGGGCTCGATCACGCCGCATACGCAGTTCAAGGCCGAGGTGTACGTGCTCTCGAAGGAGGAGGGTGGGCGCCACACGCCGTTCTTCAACGGCTACCGGCCGCAGTTCTACTTCCGCACGACGGACGTGACCGGCTCGATCAAGCTCCCGGAGGGCCAGGAGATGGTGATGCCGGGCGACAACACGAACATGGAGATCGACCTCGGCCAGCCAATCGCGATGGATCAGGGCCTTCGCTTCGCGATTCGCGAGGGCGGCCGCACCGTTGGCGCGGGCGTGGTCACGGAGATCCAGAAATGAGACGTGGCTGTAAGGGCGGGATACATCCCGCCCTTCCCACCACGGCATAAGACATGGCGCAGCAGAAGATCAGAATCCGGCTCAAGGGCTACGACCACCAGCAGGTGGACCGCTCGGCGTCGCAGATCGTGGAGACGGCCCAGCGCACCGGTGCGACGATCACCGGTCCGGTGCCCCTGCCCACCGAGAAGAACATCTACTGCGTGATCCGGAGCCCGTTCAAGGACAAGGACTCACGGGAGCACTTCGAGGTGCGCACGCACAAGCGCCTGATCGACATTCACAGCCCAACGCCGAAGACGGTCGATTCGCTGATGCGGCTCGATCTCCCTGCAGGCGTCGACATCGAGATCAAGCTCTGAGGTCGTGGTGAAGGGCATTCTCGGCAAGAAGCTCGGCATGACCCAGGTCTTCAACCAGGAGACCGGCGCCGTGGATGCCGTGACGGTCATCGAGGCCGGGCCATGCCCTGTCGTGTTGGTCCGTACCCAGGCTGCAGACGGGTACGACGCCGTGCAGCTGGCGTTCGGCGCGGTCGCCGAGCGAAAGCTGACGCGGGGCGAGCTCGGCCACCTGGCGAAGGGCGGCGCGACGCCGCACCGCCATCTTGTCGAGTTCCGCGGCGAGACCGAGCTCGAGGTCGGCCACACGGTCACCGTCGAGTCGTTCGAGCCCGGCGAGAAGGTGAAGGTGGCCGGTGTGTCGATCGGCAAGGGCTTCCAGGGCACCATCAAGCGGCACAAGTTCCATCGCGGCCCCGTCTCGCACGGCTCGCACAACGTCCGCAAGCCGGGCTCGATCGGAGCCTCCGCGACGCCGTCGCGCGTCTTCAAGGGCCGCCGCATGGCGGGTCACATGGGTGCCGCGCGCGTCACCCAGAGCGGGCTCGTCATCCACGAGGTCGATGCCGAGCGCAACCTGCTGCTCGTGCGCGGCTCCGTGCCGGGCCCGAAGAACGCGCTCGTCGAGATTCGGGTGGTCTCGTGATCCTCCGCGCAGCAGTTAGGGCACCGCTGTCGCGCGATCTGCGGCGCGATGCTTCGTCCTCAGTCGCGCCCATATGTCCTCATATGGGCGCTCCCTGCGTCCTCGCCTCGCTTGCACCTCGCGCGACAGCGGCGCGAAACTGCTACACGGAGGATCACGTGTGATGGCCGTCAAGGTCAAGGTGCTCGGGGGAGCCGCGAAGGACGCCACCCTCGTGGCCGAGGTCTTCGAGGCCGAGGTCAAGCCGCATCTCCTGCACGAGACGGTGCGCGCCGAGCAGAACGCCGCCCGCGCGGGTACGCGCGGCGCCAAGAGCCGTGGCCTCGTGGCCGGCGGTCGCGCGAAGCCGTGGCGCCAGAAGGGCACAGGCCGCGCCCGCCAGGGCACGAACCGCGCACCGCAGTTCGCGGGCGGCGGTGTCGCCTTCCCGCCCGGGATGCGCAGCTTCGAGGTCAAGGTCAACCGCAAGGCCCGTCGTGCCGCCCTGCGCGGCGCGCTCAGCCATCACGTCGCAAACGGCACTCTGGCGCTGGTCGGCGGCGGCTCCTTCGCCGAGCCGTCGACGAAGCAGGCTGCCGAGCTGCTCGCCGGCTGGGGGAACGACCTGCCGCTGCTCGTCGTGGTGCACTCCGACGAGGAGGCGCTGGCGAAGTCGTTCCGCAACCTGCCTCGCGTGCTCGTCACGGTGTCCGCCGAGCTCGAGGTGGCATCCGTCGTCTGGGCGCGCTCCGTGCTCGTGAGCGAGGCGGCGCTGCCGCACGTCGAGGCGAAGGCGGGCTACGGCAACGGAGAGGAGGCCGCGTGAGCCTCCATCCGGGAGAGATCCTTCTCGCGCCTGTCGTGTCGGAGAAGAGCTACTCCGGTCTCGCCGATCGCAAGTACACGTTCAAGGTGCATCAGGACGCCCACAAGACCCAGGTGCGCCAGGCGGTGGAGACCCTGTTCGGCGTCAAGGTCGAGCGGGTCAACATCGTCAAGGTGCAGCCGAAGCCGAAGCGGCGCGGTGCCTACAGCGGCACGCGCCCCGGCTGGAAGAAGGCCATCGTGCAGCTGCGCGAGGGCGAGACGATCGACGTCTTCGAAGGAGCGCAGGTCTAGCCATCATGGCCACCAAGAAGTTCAAGCCGACCAGCCCCGGGCGCCGCGGCATGACGATCTCCGGCTTCTCGGAGATCACGAAGACCGAGCCGGAGAAGTCGCTCACCGAGCCGCTCACGAAGACAGGCGGCCGCAACAACAAGGGGCGCATCACCACCCGCCACCGCGGTGGCGGTCACAAGCGCCTGTACCGCGTGATCGACTTCAAGAGGGTCAAGGACGGCGTGCCGGCCAAGGTCGCCGCTATCGAGTACGACCCAAACCGGTCTGCACGCATCGCCCTGCTCCACTACGCGGACGGTGCCAAGTCGTACATCCTCGCGCCGGCCGGGCTCGACGTCGGCCAGGTCGTCGAATCCGGCGTGAACGCGGACATCAAGCCTGGCAACGCCCTCCCGCTCGAGACCATCCCGACCGGCACAGTCGTGCACGCGGTCGAGCTGCGACCCGGCCAGGGCGCCAAGATGGCGCGCTCCGCAGGCTCGGGCGTCCAGCTCGTCGCCAAGGACGGCCCGCACGCAGTGTTGCGCCTCCCCTCCGGCGAGATGCGTCGCGTGCCGATCACCTGCCGCGCCACCGTCGGGCAGGTGGGCAACTCCGACCACTCCAACGAGCAGAGCGGGAAAGCCGGCCGCAGCCGCTGGCTCGGCAAGCGCCCGACCGTGCGCGGCACGGCCATGAACCCGGTCGATCACCCGCACGGCGGCGGGGAAGGAAAGTCGAAGGGCCACCACCCGGTGACACCGTGGGGTGTCCCGACGCTTGGCAAGCGCACCCGCCGCAAGCACAAGGAATCCGACCAGCTGATCGTCCGAGGCCGCCGCCGCGGCAAGGAGCGTCGTAAATAGCAATGAGCAGATCGAGCAAGAAGGGGCCTTTCGTCGAGGAGCGGCTCATGCGCCGCATCGAGGAGATGAACGCCGCCGGTCAGAAGCGTCCGCTGCGGACCTGGTCGCGCGCGTCGACCGTCTTCCCGGAGATGGTCGGGCACACGATCGCTGTCTACAACGGCCGCCAGCACATGCCCGTCTTCATCAGCGAGCAGATGGTCGGGCACAAGCTCGGCGAGTTTGCGCCCACGCGGACGTTCCGCGGTCACTCGGGCGACAGGCAGACCCAGGTGGTGAAGAAGCGCTAGTGGCCGCGGGGACCGACACCGGGCAGATCCAGATCCGCGCGCAGGCGAAGTGGGTGCGCATGTCTGCACGCAAGGCGCGCGTGGTGCTCGACCACGTCCGCGGCCGCACCGTGCCGGAGGCGCGCACCATCCTCGCGTTCACGCCTCGTGCCGCAGCGCGGGAGATCGACCGCGTGCTGCGCTCGGCCGTCGCCAACGCCGAGTCGGCCCACGCGCTCGACGGCGACGAGCTCGTGATCGTGGCCGCCTACGCGGACGAGGGCCCGACGCTGAAGCGTTGGCGCGCCCGCGCCCGCGGCCGTGTCAACCGCATCCGCAAGCGCACCTGTCACATCACACTCGTTCTGTCTCCGGCGGAGACACAACGACCGAGGAGACCTCAGAAAGCGGCGACTCCCGACGAGGCTGCCAGTCCGCAGCCGAAGACCGCGGACCAGCCGAAGGCCGCGCGCAAGCGCGCCGCGAAGAAGGAGGTGGCCGCGTAATGGGCCAGAAAGTGCATCCCGGCGGCCTGCGCGTCGGTGTCATCCACGACTGGAAGTCGAACTGGTGGACCGGCAAGAAGGAGATCGCGGACTACATCCTCGAGGACATCCGCATCCGCGACCACATCAACGGCAAGCTCGCCCACGCGGGCCTGTCCGACATCCTGATCCGCAAGGACAAGCAGAGGATCACGGTCGACATCTACACCGCCCGGCCGGGCATCGTGATCGGCAAGTCGGGGGTCGAGGTGGACGCGCTCCGCAAGGAGCTCCATGCCATCACCGGCAAGAGCGTCCACATCAACATCAACGAGATCAAGCGCCCCGAGCTCGATGCGCAGCTCGTCGCGCAGTCGATCGCCGAACAGCTCCAGAACCGGGTCGCGTTCCGGCGGGCCATGAAGCGCTCACTCGCGTCAGCGATGCGCTCCGGCGCACAGGGGATCAAGATCCAGTGCGGTGGCCGGCTCGGTGGTGGCGAGATGAGTCGCTCCGAGCGTTACACAGAGGGCCGTGTGCCGCTGCACACGATCCGCGCCGATATCGACTACGGCCTCGCAGTCGCCAAGGCGAGCTTCGGCACGATCGGGGTCAAGGTGTGGATCAACAAGGGCGAGATCATGCCCGAAGGCTTCGACGGCGGTCTCGGCCGCGAGCGCACGTCCGAGGGCGACAGCTCCCGCCGCCGCCGTGGCGCCGTCACCGAAGGTCTCGGCGCCTCCCGCGAGGCCGGCCGGGGTCGCAGTCAGGACCGTGAGGGACTGGGGCTCGTGCAGCGCCGGCGCCGGCCCGGCCGGCCAGGCGGGCCGGGTCGCCCAGGTGGCGGTCGTGGCCGCGGCCAGGGTGCACCGCGCGATCGCGCGCCGCAGCAGGACGCGCCGCCGGTCGAGCCCGAGGTGACCCAGGCGCCCCCGACGGACGCCGGCGTGGAGAGTGCGGCGCCCGAGACGGCAGCGCCCGAGACCACGGTGCCGAAGGCTGCTCCCGAGACGAAGGAGGGGACAGCCCCCTCCGTGGACAGTCCCAGGGCAGAGCCGGCAGAGGCTGCAGAGGGTGAGGCCGACGTCAAGGCAGACGTCGAGACCGGAGCTGACGCCTGATGCTGCTGCCGCGCAAGTTCAAGCACCGCAAGACGTTCCGCGGACGCCGCCGCGGGACCGCCAAGGGCCAGACGACGGTGCAGTTCGGTGACTACGGGATCAAGTCCCTCGACGCAGGCTGGGTGACCAACCGCCAGATCGAGGCAGCCCGTATCGCGATGACCCGCAAGATCCGCCGTGGCGGGAAGGTGTGGATCAACCTCTTCCCGGACAAGCCGTTCACGAAGAAGCCGGCCGAGACCCGCATGGGCTCCGGCAAGGGCTCGCCCGAAGGCTGGGTGGCCGTCGTCAAGCCGGGTCGCGTCATGTTCGAGCTGAGCGGCGTCTCGGAGCCCCTGGCCAAGGAGGCGCTGCGTCTCGCCGGCCAGAAGCTTCCGGTGAGGACGAAGTTCGTCAAGCGGGAGGCTGATCTCTTTGAGAGCTAAGGAGCTGCGTGCGATGAGCGACGAAGAGCTCGACGCGAAGCTCGGGGAGACCCGGCGCGAGCTGTTCAACCTGCGCTTCCAGTCGGCCACGGGCGCCCTCGAGAACGGGGCACGGGTGCGGCTCACGAAGCGGCAGATCGCCCGCATCCTCACGATCCAGCACGAGCGGGCAGCGCTCGAGAAGGTGTGACCTGATGGCAAAGAAGAAGGAACAGAACGAGAACGAGACCCCGGTGGACGGCGTCGTCGACGAGGCCGTGGCCGAGGACGTCGTCGAGACGGCCGCAGAGGTCGCCGAGGTCGAGGCTGTCGTCGAGAGGCGGCCGTCGCCGAGGACACCGCCGAGATCGTGGAGGAGGTCGCCGAGGCCGAGGTTGCGGTCGAGGAGGCCGTGGCCGCAAGCGAGATCACGCCCGCCGAAGGCGGCGCGATCGAAGCCGCTGTCGAGGAGGCCGCCGCCGAGGAGATCGCCGAGGAGGTCGAGGTCGCCGCGGTGGTCGAGGACGCCATCGAGGAGGCGGCTGCCGAGGAGATCGCCGCAGAGGTCGAGGCCGCCGCCGTCGTCGAGGAGGCGGTCGAGGTCGACGGGGGGACAGTCCCCTCCGGGGACAGTCCCCAGGCAGAGGAGGCTACGGCCCAGCCCGAGCTGAAGCGCAAGAAGAAGCGGCTCCCACGCGCGCTGCGCCCAGCACGACCAAAGCGCAAGCGCGGGCAGAGCGCCGAGCGGAAGCCGATCGTGCGGCTGCCCAAGCCGGAGGCCGACCGCGGCCGCCGGCAGGAGCGTCAGGGCAAGGTCGTCTCGAGCGCGATGGACAAGACGATCGTCGTCAAGGTCGAAGTGGTCAAAGCCCACCGTCGCTACAAGAAGGTCGTCCGCCACAGCGTCAAGTTCCACGCGCACGACGAGGGCAATGTGGCCAAGGTCGGCGACATCGTCCGCATCGTCGAGACGAGGCCGCTGTCCGCCACGAAGCGCTGGCGGCTCACCGAAGTGATCGAGGCCGCCAAGTGAGGCGTCCGTGATCCAGCAGGAGTCGAGGCTCAAGGTGGCGGACAACACGGGCGCCCGTGAGCTGTTGTGCATCCGAGTCGTCGGTGGCTCGCACCGGCGCTATGCGCGCGTCGGCGACATCATCGTTGCTACGGTGAAGGCCGCTACGCCGCAGGGCTCGGTCAAGAAGGGCGAGGTCGTCAGGGCGGTTGTCGTCCGGACGAAGAAGCCCTTCGGTCGCGACGACGGCACGCTGATCGGCTTCGACGAGAACGCCGCCGTCATCATCGACAACCAGATGAACCCGCGCGGGACGCGCATCTTCGGGCCCGTCGCGCGTGAGCTCCGCGAGAAGAACTTCATGAAGATCGTCAGTCTCGCCCCAGAGGTGCTCTAAGGACATGGCCGCCAAGATGAAGATCAAGAAAGGGGATCTGGTGCAGATCCTCGCCGGGAAGGACCGCGGCAAGCGCGGCCGCGTTCTCGACGCGCGTCCGAGCCGCGGCAGCGTCCTCGTCGAGAACCTCAACGTGGCACGCCGGCATACGAAGCCCAAGCCGATCAGGGACTCGTCCCGCATGGGCGGCCAGCAGATCGTTCCGGGCGGGATCATCGACCAGCCGATGCCTCTCGACGTGTCCAACGTGATGCTCGTCTGCCCTACCTGCCAGAACGCGACCCGTGTCGGAGTCGTCCACAAGGAGATCAAGGGCGAGACCGTGCGCGTGCGCGTCTGTAAGAGCGAGGGCTGCGGCCAGGAGATCGACTCGTGAGACGCCGTCTGTCGGTTCCGTTTCCGTCGGCCGTCGCCGCCGGCCGCGACAGCGGCCGCTTCAGTGGTTGTCCCGATCGCGAATCTGCTCCTGCAGATTCGCGATCTTGGGGGCGAGCGTGAGCACTGTCGAGACCTACGTGCCGCGCCTCAAGCAGCGCTACGACCAGGAGATCCGTCCGGCGCTCAAGGACGAGCTCGGCCTCGACTCGATCATGCAGGCGCCGCGGGTGACCAAGATCACGCTGAACATGGGCGTCGGCGAGGCCAAGACGGACGCCAAGGCGCTCGACGCTGCGATCGAGGAGCTGACGACCATCGCCGGCCAGCGGGCGCAGGTCCGCAAGGCGCGCAAGTCGATCGCCAGCTTCAAGCTACGCGAGGGCATGTCGGTCGGCGCGCGCGTGACGCTCCGGGGGGCGCGGATGTACGAGTTCCTCGATCGGCTGGTCTCCATCGCGCTGCCCCGCATCCGCGACTTCCGAGGGTTGAGCGTCGACTCGTTCGACGGACGCGGCAACTACTCGCTCGGTATCCGGGAGCAGATCATCTTCCCGGAGATCGACTACGACAGCGTCCCGGCCGTCCGCGGGCTGGATATCGCGATCACCACCACGGCGGAGACGGACGAGCACGCCCAGGCGCTCTTGCAGGCGCTGGGCCTGCCGTTCGCGACCGAGAGAAGGGATCAATAGTGGCCAAGAAGTCGCTCATCGCGAAGCAGAAGCGTGCGCCAAAGCACCAGGTCTCGGCGTACACGCGCTGCAACCGGTGCGGGCGCCCCCGCGCGGTCTACCGCAGGTTCCTGCTCTGCAGGATCTGCCTCCGCGACCTCGCCCACGAGGGCGCGATCCCGGGCATGACAAAGTCGAGCTGGTAGGGGAACGCGATGCTGACCGACCCGATTGCCGACATGCTGACCCGGATCCGCAACGCCAACCGGGCGTTGCACGAGACGGCCTCGATGCCGACCTCCCGCATGAAGGAGGAGATCGCGCGCCTGCTCAAGGACGAGGGCTACATCAAGGGCTTCCGCATCGTGGAGGCCGAGCCGGTGGCCCAGCTCGTGATCGAGCTCAAGTACGGCAAGAGCCGAGAGCGCGTGATCACCAACCTGAAACGGGTCTCCAAGCCGGGCCGTCGCGTCTACGCCAAGAAGGACCGTCTCCCGCGGGTGCTCGGCGGGCTCGGAACGTCGATCCTGTCCACGTCGTCCGGTGTCATCACCGGCCGCCAGGCCGCCGAGCGTGGCGTCGGCGGCGAAGTACTTGCCTTCGTCTGGTGAACCTACGGCCGCCGGACGAGAGCCAACAGAGAACTGACATGAGCAGAATCGGCAAGAGACCCATCGAGATCCCCTCCGGTGTCACGATCGACGTGTCGCCCGGCGGCAGCGTGACCGTCACCGGGCCGCTCGGCACGCTCGAGCAACAGGTGCCGCTGCGCATGGAGATCGCGCAGGACGATGGTGTCCTCACGGTCGCGCGACCGACCGACCGCGGCGAGGACCGATCGTTGCACGGCCTCACTCGCACGCTGATCGCGAACATGGTCGAGGGAGTCACCAACGGCTTCGAGAAGCACCTCGAGATCCAGGGTGTCGGCTACCGCGCGCTGCTCAAGGGCACCGAGCTCGAGCTCGCGGTTGGCTACTCGCACCCGGTCACGATCGTACCGCGCAAGGGCGTCTCCTTCGAGGTGCCGGTGCCGACTCAGGTTGTCGTCAAGGGCACCGACAAGCAGGCAGTCGGCCAGCTCGCCGCCGAGATCCGCAAGGTCCGCCCGCCCGAGCCGTACAAGGGCAAGGGCATCCGCTACCGCGACGAGCACGTCCGCAGGAAGGTCGGCAAGCGAGCATGAGCACCCTGACCAAGAACGAAGCACGGCGGCGGCGTCATCGCCGCGTGCGCGGGAAGGTGTCGGGCACCGCCGAGCGGCCGCGGCTCGTCGTGTTCCGCTCCAACAAGGGCGTGTTCGCCCAGCTCGTCGACGACGAGCGTGGCGTCACGGTCGCGTCGGCCAGCTGGCTCACCCTGCGCCCGTACAGCGGCACCAAGTCGGAGCAGGCTGCCGAGGTGGGCAAAGCGCTCGCCGCCGCCGCGAAGGCGGCCGGCGTCACGCGCTGCGTGTTCGACCGCGGCGGCTACCTGTACCACGGACGCGTGCAGGCCCTCGCCGAGGGTGCCCGCGAGGGAGGTCTGGAGTTCTGATGTCGTCAGTCGAAGCACCCGAGACACGAGAGCTGAAGGAGCGCGTGATCGAGATCAACCGCGTCGCCAAGGTGGTCAAGGGCGGCCGGAGGTTCTCCTTCACTGCGCTCGTCGTGATCGGCGACGAGGTCGACCGTGTCGGCGTCGGGTACGGCAAGGCCCGCGAGGTGCCGCTCGCGATCTCGAAGGCCGTCGACGACGCGAAGAAGAACCTCTTCGCGGTGCCGAAGCATGGCACCACGATCACGCACGAGATCACGGGCCGGTTCGATGCAGCCCGGATCGTGCTCCGCCCCGCGAGCGAGGGAACCGGCGTCATCGCCGGCGGCGGCGTGCGCGCCGTGCTCGAGCTGGCCGGGATCCGCGACGTCCTGGCAAAGAGCCTCGGCACCACCAATCCGATCAACATGGCGAAGGCGACCGTCGACGGGCTCAAGCACCTGCGCCGGCCCGAGGACGTGGCCCGCAGCCGCGGAAAGACGATCATGGAAGTCCTGCCCTATCGTCCTCCGGTCGTGACGCCGGCCGCAGAACCAGCCGTGAGCGACGTCGCGGCCGCGACCGTAGAGGCTGCGGAATGACAGTCAAGGTGACTCAAGTGCGGAGCGTGATCGGGCAGACGCAGCGCCACCGCGGCACGCTGCGGTCGCTCGGGCTCGGCCGCATCGGCCAGACCGCCGAGCACAGGCCCGGCCCGGAGCTCGAGGGAAAGCTGCGCCTCGTGGCGCACCTCGTCAGGGTCGACGGCAAGGACGCATAGGGCCATGTCCGACGAGCTGAACCTCTCCAATCTGAAGCCGGCGCAGCCGCGTAAGGCGCGCAAGCGCGTCGGTCGCGGGCTCGGCTCGGGCAAGGGCCGCTACTCGGGTCGCGGCATCAAGGGCCAGAAGTCACGCTCCGGCTCCCACAAGATGCCGGCCGGGTTCGAAGGCGGACAGATGCCCATCGACATGCGGATGCCAAAGCTCCGCGGCAACACGTCTGCGGACGCGATGCCGATCGGGCCGTTCCGCACGTACAGCCAGCCCGTCAACGTGCGTGACCTGGAAGCCCGCTTCAAGGCCGGCGAGGAGGTCAGCCCGGAGGCGCTCGTCGCGGTCGGGCTGCTGAAGAACACTCGCACCGACGTGAAGATCCTCGGCGTCGGGGAGCTCACCAAGAGCCTCGCCGTCACTGCTCACGGCTTCTCGAAGTCGGCGCGCGAGAAGATCGAGGCCGCAGGCGGATCTGTGACCTGGCTGCGAGGCGAGCCCGTTCCGAAGGCGAAGAAGAAGCGACCCTCAGCGCCGGTCTCCGCAGCCGACGACGACGACGACGAGCTCGAGGTGTCCGAGACGGAGACCGAGGAGACCGCCGAGGCGACCGAGGCCGAGGAGGCCTCGGACTAGCGCACGCGCGCAGCGCGTGCGCTCGCGCCCATGTTCAGCTGGCTTGCCAACGCCTGGCGCGTGCCAGAGCTGCGACGACGACTGCTGTTCACCGCGTTCGCGCTCTTCATCTACCGCCTCGGCTCCTGGATCCCCGCCCCGGGGGTCGACGCGGAGCAGATCGACAACTACCTGTCCAACACCGGCGGCATCTTCAACCTGCTGAATCTCTTCTCCGGCGGCGCGCTGTCGCAGTTCTCCCTCTTTGCGCTCGGGATCATGCCGTACGTCACGGCGTCGATCATCGTGCAGCTGATGACCGTGGTGATCCCGAGGCTTGCCGAGCTCCAGAAGGAGGGCGAGGCCGGGTACGCCAAGATCAACCAGTACACGCGTTACCTGACGGTCGCGCTCGCAGCTGCGCAGGCGGTCGGCTACGCGTTTCTCTTCCGCAGCCAGAACGTGCTCGACGCGAACACAGGGCGCCTCGTGCTGATCGTCGTCACGCTCACGTCCGGCACGATCCTGCTGATGTGGATCGGCGAGCAGATCACGAAGCGCGGCGTCGGGAACGGCATCTCGCTGCTCATCTTCGCCTCGATCCTGACCGGTCTCCCGATCGGCATCGCCGCCTGGTGGAACGGCGGCCCGATGGAGCGCATCTTCTTCCCGCTCATCGGGCTCGCGGTCGTCGCCTCCGTCGTCTTCGTCCAGGAAGGGCAGCGGAAGATCCCCATCCAGTACGCGAAGCGGATGGTCGGTCGCCGCATGACCGCCGGCGGCTCCACCTACCTGCCGCTGCGCGTGAACATGGCCGGCGTGATCCCGGTCATCTTCGCCGCGGCGATCCTGGCCTTCCCGCCCACGATCGCGCAGTACTTCCCCGCCACCCAGGGGTTCGTCAACGACTACTTCCAGCCCAACGACATCGCATACCTCCTGCTCCAGGGCGCGATGATCGTGCTGTTCACGTACTTCTACACCGCCGTGCAGTTCAATCCCGTGGAACAGGCGGACAACCTGCGCAAGTACGGCGGCTACATCCCGGGCATCCGCCCCGGGCCGCCCACTGCCCAGTACCTCGACCGCGTCCTGACCAGGCTCACATTGCCGGGCTCGCTGTTCCTGGCCGTTGTTGCGACCCTACCGAGCATCTTCATCGCCTACGGCGGCTTCTCGCAGGCCAGCGCCGGTGCCCTCGGCGGTACGTCGGTGCTGATTGCCGTCGGCGTGGCGCTCGACACGATGCGCCAGATGGAGTCGCAGATGATGATGCGCAGCTACGAGGGCTTCCTCCGTTAGGAGGGTGGACCATGGACCTCCTCGTTCTCGGCCTGCCGGGCTCCGGCAAGGGCACCCAGGCGAAGCGGATCTCCGCCGACTACGGCATCCCGCACATCGCAACCGGCGACATGTTCCGCGGAGCCATCGCGGAGCGATCGGGGCTGGGAACGCAGGTCGAGACGATTCTCGCCGCCGGCGAGCTCGTGCCCGACGACCTCACCGTGGCGTTGATCCGCGACCGGCTCGCCCGCGAGGACGCAGCCGCCGGTTTCGTGCTCGACGGGTTCCCGCGCAACACCGCGCAGGCCGATGCGCTCGACGCCATGCTCGGCGAGGAAGGGCGCACACTCGACGCGATCCTGTACTTCTCCCTGGCCGACGACATCGCGACAGCAGCGGATGCTCGGGCGCGCGTCGCACGAGGGCCGGCCCGATGACGCGCCCGAGGCGATCCGGCGGCGCCTCGAGCTCTACCACGAGCAAACCGCACCAGTGGTCGAGCGGTACCGCACGACCGGGAAGGTCGTCCCTCTCCACGCGGACCGTCCGATCGACGCGGTCTACGGAGAGATCCAGGAGGTCCTGCAACTCCTCGATCCGGCGGTCGCCGCCGCGCCCGGAGGCGAGGTCGCGTGAGGGAAGCGACCGCGTCTTCGACTCAGATAGCCGCCGGCCGCGCCAGCGGCCGCTTCAGGGTCTGTCGCGAGTTCGGATCTGCCTGTGCAGATCCGAACTCTGCGAGGGATGTCGCGTGATCATCCGCAAGGGCGGCGTCGAGCTCGAGCGCATCGCCCGCGCCGGGGCGCTCGTCGCCGAGACGATCGCTCACGTCGGCGAGCGCATCACGCCGGGGATCACGACGGTCGAGCTCGACGACATCGCCGACACGTTCATCCAGGACCGTGGCGGTGTGCCGACCTCCAGGGGCTACAAGGGCTATCCGCGTGCGATCTGCATCTCTGTGAACGACGTCGTCGTGCACGGCATCCCGGGTGCGCTGCAGATCGCGGACGGTGATCTCGTCACGATCGACGTCGGCGTCACGCTCGACGGCTCCATCGCCGACAGCGCCTACACGTACGCAGTCGGTGCGGTCGACCAGCGGACGCGGCAACTGCTCGACACATGCCAGGCAGCGCTCTGGGCGGGGATCGAGCAGGCGCGGCCGGGCAATCGGGTCGGCGACATCTCGCACGCCGTCCAGGTCGTGGTCGAGACGCGTGGCTTCTCGGTCGTGCGCAGCCTCGTCGGTCACGGGGTGGGCCGTCACTACCACGAGGATCCGCACGTCCCGAACTTCGGTCAGCCGGGCCGCGGCCCGCGACTTGCGGAGGGCATGACCATCGCGATCGAGCCGATGATCACGTCCGGCAGCCCCGATGTGATCCTGCACGAGGACGGCTGGACGATCTCCACGGTCGACGGCTCGCTGTCCGCCCATTTCGAGCACACGGTGGCGATCACGGTGAACGGCCCGAGAGTGCTCACGCCGCGGGTTGGCATCGCCGTCGACCTCGGTGCCGGCACCCCGAGCGACCCCGACCTCGTGCCCGCATGGCAACGAAGCACCTAGCGGCCGCCCCGAACCTGTGGCGACTGCTTTGCGGCCGCGAAGCGGACGCCTTCAGGGGTTCGTTTGCTAGACTGCACAGTCCCGCGGCGCGGCCGTTTGCCGTGGCCTGTTTCTGTTCACGACGATCGCGACCACCGGTACACCTGGTGCAGGAAAGTACCGGCGCGGGCGCTGCATGAGGTGGCAGTCAAGGAAGAGAAGATCGAGGTCGAAGGTGAGGTCGTCGAGGCCCTCCCGAGCACGATGTTCCGCGTCGAGCTCGAGAGCGGTCACAGCGTCCTCGCGACGATCTCCGGGAAGATGCGCAAGCACTACATCCGCATCCTGCCCGGCGACCGGGTCAAGGTCGAGCTCTCTCCCTACGACCTCACCCGTGGCCGCATCACGTTCCGGCTCAAGTAAGGATCTCCCATGAAAGTACGTCCCTCCGTCAAGCCCATGTGCGAGCGCTGCCGCGTGATCAAGCGGCACGGGCGCACCATGGTCATCTGCACCAACCCCCGACACAAGCAACGGCAGGGCTAGGAGTCATGGCACGCATCGCCGGAGTCAACCTCCCGAACACGAAGCGCCTCGAGATCGGCCTCACGGCCATCTACGGCATCGGTCAGTCGACCGCCCAGAAGATCTGCGACGAGCTCGGTCTCGACCGAAACGAGAAGGTCAAGGACCTCACCGACGAGGAGGTCACGAAGCTCCGCACGTACATCGACCAGAACCTCGAAGTCGAGGGTGACCTGCGCCGGGAGCGAACTCAGGCGATCAAACGCCTCTCCGAGATCGGCTGTTACCGGGGCCTGCGCCACCGCCGCGGCCTGCCGGTCAACGGCCAGCGGACGAAGACCAACGCCCGCACGCGCAAGGGGCCGAAGAAGACCGTCGGACGCGGGAAGAAAGGGAAGTAGATGGCACCTCCTCGCAAGTCCGCGGCCCGCGGCCGCACCCGTCGCCGCGTCAAGAAGAACATCGCGATCGGCCAGGCGCACATCAAGACGAGCTTCAACAACACGATCGTGTCGCTCACCGACAAGGAGGGCAACGTGATCGCCTGGGAGTCCGCCGGCTCCGCCGGTTTCAAGGGCTCGCGCAAGTCGACGCCGTTCGCCGCTCAGGTCACCGCCGACAACTGCGCCCGCAAGGGGATGGAGCACGGGCTGCAGAAGGTCGAGGTGTTCGTCAAGGGCCCGGGCTCCGGGCGTGAGACGGCGATCCGCTCGCTCCAGGCCGCGGGTCTCGAGATCCTCGCGGTCCGCGACATCTCGCCGCAGGCCCACAACGGCGTCCGCCAGAAGAAGCGACGGAGGGTCTAACACATGGCACGCGACCTCGGCCCCAAATGCCGCATCTGCCGGCGGGAGGGCATCAAGCTGTTTCTCAAGGGCGAGCGCTGCCTGACGGAGAAGTGCGCCATCGAGCGCCGGGCGTATCCGCCGGGCGAGCACGGGCGCGGCCGGATCAAGCAGAGCGAGTACCTCCTGCAGCTTCGTGAGAAGCAGAAGGCACGCCGGTACTACGGGCTGCTCGAGAAGCAGTTCCGGACGACCTACGAGAAGGCGTCGCGCCGCTCCGGGCCGACAGGCGAGAACCTCCTGCGCATGCTGGAGACCCGGCTCGACAACGTCGTCTACCGGCTCGGCTTCGCCGGCTCGCGCGCCCAGGCGCGGCAGTTCGTCCGTCACGGCCACTTCCACGTCAACGGCCGCCGCGTCAACATCCCGAGCTTCGGCGTCCGGCCGAACGACGTGATCACCATGAAGCCGGGCAGCGCTGCGGAGACGATCGTCCGCGACGCGACCGACCTGACCGCGTCCGTCGCTCCCTGGCTACAGGCCGATCACGACGGCCTCACCGGCAAGATGCTGAAGTGGCCCGAGCGCGCCGAGATCGACACGCCCGTCCAAGAGTCACTCATCGTCGAGCTCTACTCGAAGTAACCCGTAGGGGCCGGATGCATCCGGCCCGAAGGACCACCCGAAAGGAACGCTTTGGCCACCCGTACCAACCTGATGGAGTTCCAGATCCCGCGCATCGTCTCGGAGACCCTCGAAGACGACGAGCACGGGGTGTTCGTGATCGAGCCGCTCGACCGCGGCTTCGGCTACACGTTCGGGAACTCGTTGCGGCGCGTCCTTCTCTCCTCGCTCGAGGGGGCGGCGGTCACGGCCGTCAAGATCGAGGGCGTCGCGCACGAGTTCACGACGCTGCCGGGCGTGCGCGAAGACGTCACGGACGTGATCCTCAACCTCAAGAACCTCGTGTGCCGGCTGTACGGCGAGTCGCCCGAGATCGAGGTGCACGTCTCGAAGAAGGGCCCCGGGGTCGTCACGGCCGCCGATATCGAAGCGCCGGCGGACCTCGAGATCCTCAACCCGGGCCTCGAGCTGGCCCATCTCGCCGACAAGGGCAAGCTCGAGATCACCCTCACGATCGGCCGCGGCCGTGGCTATGTCCCGGCCGAGCAGAACCGTGGGCCGGAGACGTCGATCGGCGTGATTCCGATCGATTCGATCTTCTCGCCCGTGCGACGCGTCGCCTACGAGGTGGATGCAGCGCGCGTCGGGCAGCGCACCGACTACGACAAGCTCGTGCTCGACGTGACGACCGACGGCTCGATCACGCCGAGGGACGCGGTCGCCCGCGCCGCCGAGCTTCTCATGGACCAGCTCAGGATCTTCGCGGATCCTGCAAGGATCGAGGGCTTCGGTGAGGCTGCGCAGGCGGAGATCGCCGAGGCGTCGACCGCCCACGGGATGGAGAACTTCCCGATCGAGGAGCTCGAGCTGGGTGTGCGCTCCTACAACTGCCTCAAGCGTGTCGGGATCGAGACGATCGGGGACCTCACCTCGAAGAGCGAGGGTGAGCTGGCGGCTATCCCGAACTTCGGCCGCAAGTCGATCGAGGAGGTGCGGGAGACACTCGCCGCGCACGGACTCACCCTCAAGGGCGAGGAGTTGCCTGCGTGAGGCATGCGAAGTCGGGTAGGAAGCTCGGCCGCGACGCATCGCATCGCCGCGCTCTGTATGCGAATCTCGCCGGCTCGCTGATCACCCACGGACGCATCGAGACGACCGAGGCGAAGGCGAAGGCTGTGAGGCCGTACGCCGAGAAGCTGATCACGCTCGGCAAGCGCGGCGATCTCCATGCCCGCCGCCTCGCGATGGCCCAGCTGCGCTCCAACGACGTCGTGCACAAGCTCTTCTCGGACGTTGCGCCCCGGTTCGCAGAGCGGCCCGGCGGCTACACGCGCATCGTCAAGCTCGGCCCGCGCCAGGGCGACGCCGCCGACATGGCGCTGCTCGAGCTCGTCGACTTCGATCCCGCCGCCTGACGCCCGGCCGGCGGGCTCCCGCCGGGCGAAGCCCGGCTCCGCCCGCCTCGCGCCGCTGCGCGCACCCGGCTCTCCGGGTCTGTGCTCACGCACTATCCCCTCCGGCCGGGCACGCGCAGCGACACGCCGGACGCCAGGCGGCGCCGACGTGATCGTCTTCGACCCGGCCGTGTAGTAGCCGCGAAGCGGCTGCTACACGAGCCCGTCCGCGAAGCGGACCGGGGGAAGGGGTCTGGGGGAACCGGGAGGTTCCCCCAGCATGTATCGAGCGCCTTCCGCCTCGCGCCGCGCCGGACGCCAGGCGCCGCCGACGTGATCGTCCCTCTACGCTTCGTCGGTGCTCACGCTGATCGCGCTCCTGGCGGCGCTGTTCCTGCTGCCGTCGCCGTGGAACTGGCTCATCGTGATCACCGCCGCGGTGATCGACGTGATCGAGACAGCCGGGTTCGTCTGGTGGTCGCGGCGGAGACGACCGGCGGTCGGGGTCGAGGCTCTCGTGGGGCTGACAGCCGTGGCGGCGTCACCGCTGGTGCCGGACGGGCAGGTGCGCGTGCAGGGCGAGCTCTGGGCGGCGCGGAGCACCTCACGAGTGGAGCGCGGCGAGCACGTGGTGGTGCGGTCCGTGGACGGGCTCCTGCTCGAGGTCGAGCCGTCTGCGGGCCCGTCGCCCGACCGGTCATGATGGGGGTGGCATGGAGCAGCGCGTCAGCCTGATCACGCTCGGTGTCGCGGACGTGGGCCGCGCGCGCGTCTTCTACGAGCGCCTCGGCTGGGCCACGGCGGTCGAGCCGGCCTCCGATGTGGCCTTCTTCCAGGCAGGTGGCATCGTTCTCGCGCTCTGGGGTCGGGCGGAGCTCGCGGCCGACAGTGTCGTACGTGACGACGGAGGCGGCTGGGGCGGCATCACGCTCGCCCACAACGTCCGCTCGCGGGAGGAGGTCGACGCCGTCCTGAGGGAGGCGGAGGCGGCGGGTGCGACGATCGCCCGGCCGGGAGCCGAGACCTTCTGGGGAGGCTACTCGGGGGTGTTCGCCGACCCCGACGGTCATCGCTGGGAGGTCGGTCACAATCCGTACTGGACCCTGCGCGACGACGGCACCGTTCAGCTCCCCGACTGACCTGCCTGGCAGCCGGAGCGGGTCCATACAGACACCGAGCCGGCGAACCCGAAGGCCCACCGGCTCAGTGCGTGGAATCTACGGTTGTCGCCTGCTCGTGGCAAGGCCGCGTGCCGACCGATCTCGCAATTTGCGCCCTTTTCGTACGCGAGACTACGCGCATGATCCTCCGCCTCACGCTCGAGTACGACGGCACCCGCTACCGCGGCTGGGCGCGCCAGCCGGGGCAGAACACGCTCGAGGCGGTCGTGCGCGAGGCGCTCGCCGCGGTCTACCCTCGCTGGGACGCGCTTGCGGTGGCGGGGCGCACGGACACCGGTGTCCACGCCACCGGGCAGGTGGCGTCGGTGGAGGTCGAGGGTGGCCCGCCTGCCGAGCAGGCGGCGGAAGCCTTGAACACGGCACTCCCGGTCGATATCGCCGTGGTCGAAGCGGTTGGGGCGCCCCCGGGCTTCCATGCGCGCTTCTCCGCCCGGGCGCGCTCGTACCGCTACGTCGTGCTCGACCGGCGGGAGCGATCTGCACTCCAGGCACGGCGGGCATTGTGGTGGCCGCGCCCCGTCGACCTCGACGCCCTGTCGCACGCCGCGCGGCTCGTGCGCGGCGAGCATGACTTCCGCGCCTTCACCCCGACGGAGACGCAGCACGACGTGTTCGTACGGGAGGTGACCGCGGCCGCCTGGGAGCGCCGAGACGACCACCTCCACTTCACCATCACGGCGGACTCCTTCCTGCGCCATATGGTGCGGACGCTCGTCGGCACGATGCTCGAGCTCGGCGACGATGCGCCAGAGTGCGTCCCGACACTGCTGACCGGCAGGCCGCGTGCCGAGGCAGGCATGACGGCTCCGCCCTGGGGCCTGTACCTCGAGCGCGTCGACTATTAGCGGCGCAAGACCGGAATCCGCTCGCGCGGATTCCGGTCGCGCGAAGATCCCTGAAGGCGTCCGCTTCGCGGCCGCGCCGCTCCCCGATCACATCAAGGCCGCCTCACGCCATGGCTACGATCGACGGCGTGCGGTACTCCGTCGTCCTCTTCGATCTCGACGGCACGTTGATCGACTCCGGGCCGATCATCCTGGCGTCGATGCGGCATGCGTCCGTCGCCGTGCTCGGGCGCGAGCCGGACGAGGAGCTCGTCCGCGCGGCGATCGGCGGCCCAGGGCTCGTCGCGCAGATGCGCGATCTCGACCCCGACCGTGTCGACGAGCTCGTCGAGGCGTACCGCCTGCACAACGAGCCGCTGCACGACACGCTCGAGTCGTTCGACGGCGTGCTCGAGCTGCTCATCCGCCTCAGGGCGGAAGGTCGTCGGCTGGGCATCGTCACGGCCAAGCGGCTCACTACCGTCGAGCTGGCGCTCGAGCGCTTTCCGGTGCTCCGCGAGACGACCGATGTCGTGATCGGCGCGGAGGACACCGAGCGCCACAAGCCTGAGCCGGATCCGATCCTCGAGGCGCTGCGCCGTCTGGGCGCCCAGACGCACGAGGCGGCCTACGTCGGTGATTCTCCCTTCGACATCCGCGCAGCCAGGGCTGCGGGGGTACTGGCCGTCGCGGTGGGCTGGGGTGGCATCCACCCGGACGAGCGCCTGTTGCACGAGGAGCCGGATGCACTCGTGCAGACGCCCGAGGAGCTGTATGCCCTCCTCTGATGCTGCGGCGCGGGCGCTGGAGCTACGCCGGCTGGTCGAGCACCACAACTATCGGTACCACGTGCTCGACGATCCGGAGATCCCTGACAGCGCCTTCGACGTCCTCTTCGACGAGCTGAAAGCGCTCGAGGAGGAGCATCCCGAGCTCGTCACATCCGACTCGCCCACGCAGCGTGTCGGCGGAGCGCCTGCGGCCGGCTTCCGCAAGGTCGAGCACCTGCAGCCGATGGGGTCGCTGGAGAAGGTGACGACCCCCGAAGCGCTCGACAAGTGGGCGCAGGACGTGCGAAAGCGGCTCGGCACCGACGAGCCGGTCGCCTACGTCGTCGAGCCGAAGATCGACGGCTCGGCCATCTCGCTCGTCTACGAGCGCGGCGTCTTCGTCCGCGGCGCCACACGCGGGGACGGTGAGCGCGGGGAGGACGTGACGCAGAACCTCCGCACGATCGACGCCGTGCCGCTTCGGGTGAGGGTCGCCGACGACGAGGCACCCCCCGCTCTCGTCGAGGTGCGCGGCGAGATCTACTTCCCCCTCTCCGGTTTCGCACGCTTCAACGAGGCGCAGCAAGCGGCGGGGAAGAAACCCGCCCCGAACCCGCGCAATGCGGCAGCCGGGTCGCTGCGCCAGCTCGACTCGCGGATCACGGCCGAGCGCCCGCTCTCGTTCTGGGTGTACGGCGCCGGCGCGCGCGAGGGCGACTTCCCCACGACGCAGTGGGAGCTGCTCGCGTGGCTACGCGAGCACGGCTTCCGCACGAACCCGCACACGGAGCGCCTGGAGTCGATCGAGGAGGTCGCCGAGGTGTGCCGGACGTGGGAGGCGCGGCGCGCAGAGCTCGACTACGAGATCGACGGGATCGTGATCAAGGTCGACGACGTCGACCAGCAGCGGCGCCTCGGGGCGCTGCACGAGCGGCCCCGCTGGGCGCGGGCGTACAAGTGGGCGCCGTCGACGGCCGTGACGACGTTGCTGCGGATCCACATCCGCGTGGGCCGCACGGGTGCGCTCAACCCGTGGGCACAGCTCGAGCCGGTGCAGGTCGGCGGCGTGACCGTCTCGACGGCGACGCTGCACAACGAGGAGGACATCAACCGCAAGGACATTCGCGAGGGCGACCTCGTGATCGTGCAGCGCGCCGGCGACGTGATCCCGCAGGTGGTCGGTCCTGCCGGAGCCCACAGGAAGGGGACGGTTCCGTTCGCCATGCCCGCGCAGTGCCCGCTCTGCGGCGTCGACGTCGTGAAGCCGGAGGGCGAGGTGATGCATCGCTGCCCGAACCGCGCCTGCCCTTCGCGTGGCCTCGAGACGCTGATCCACTGGGTGAGCGCGGCGATGGACATCGAGGGCGTCGGCGAGCAGTTCGTGCGAAAGCTGTGGGACGAAGGGCTGCTGCGGTCGATGCCCGACCTCTACCGGCTCACGGTGGAGCAGCTCGTCGAGATCGAGGGCTACGGTGAGATCTCTGCCCGCCGCGCAGTCGAGGCGATCGCGCGCTCCAAGGAGCAGGCGTTCTCGCGCGTGCTGTTCGGCCTCAACATCCCGAAGGTCGGCTGGGTGCTCGCCCGTAACCTCGCGCGCCACTTCGGCACGGTGGACGCGCTCATGGCCGCGGGCCAGGAGGACGTGGAGCAGGTGGAGGGCTTCGGTCCGGACCGTGCGGAGCTCGTGGCCGAGTGGTTCGCCGACGAGGACAATCGTCGCCTGGTGGAGGAGCTCCGCTCGCTCGGGCTCACCTTCACGTCCGGCGAGGCAGAGAAGCCCGTCGACGGGCCGCTCAGTGGGCGCCAGTACGTGATCACCGGCACGCTCGAAGGGCTCTCTCGCGAAGAGGCGAAGCAGGCACTCGAGGCGCTCGGCGCCAAGGTGTCCGACTCGGTCTCGAAGAAGACCGCAGGTGTGATCGCCGGAGAGAGCCCGGGCACGAAGCTCGCGAAGGCCCAGAAGGCCGGCGTGCCGGTGCTCACCGAGGCCGACCTGCGGAAGCTGCTCAGCGACTAGCGACCTGCGAGCACGGTGACGAAGCGATCCTGTGCCCCTCGCGCGGCCCAGGAGGCGACGGGCGCCCCGTTCTGCATCACGGCGAACGCGATCGAGCCCGCAACGACGCCGGAGAGCGAGCACGCGATGCTCGTCGTCCCTGTCTTGCCGCGCACCTTCCAGCGGAGTGCGGGCAGACGGTCGCGGAGCGTTCCGTTGCGGCCGGCGACGGCGAGCGAGGCCAGGAACGGCCCACGCACCTTCGGGTGCCGTAGAGCGGCCGCGATCACCTCGACCAGGGCGGTCGCCGTCAGGCGGTCGAGGCTCGAGAGGCCGGAGCCGTCTACGATCCGCACGCCGCTCGTGTCGACGCCGGCGGCTTCCAGTTCCTCGAGCACGACTCGAGCTCCCGCTGCGGTCGAGCCAACCGCTCCCGTGCTGGCTCCGAGCGCCTTCAGCAGCAGTTCGGCCGTGTAGTTGTCGCTGTCGCGGTCCATGTCACGGACGATGTGCGCGAGCGCCACCGACCGGTCGGTGGCGAGCGTCAGCACCTCCGCGGGCGCACGGCCGAGGCGGACGCCGTTGGCCACGGAGACGCCGTGGTCGAGCAGCGCGTTCCGAAAGGCCTTTGCGGCGAGCAGCGGAGGCGACGTCACGGGCCAGCCGGAAGCCCGGTCGACCGCCAGGGCGGACAGAGGTGGGCTCTCGATGCCCACCCAGCCGCGTTTCCAGCCGTGGCCACCCCGGCGCGTGTCGAACACCGACTCGTCGGCACGAATCCAGCCCGTGATCCGTGTGATCCCCCGCGCGCGGATCGTGGCTGCGAGAGCGTCCAGGTCTGCGGCCGTCAGCGTCGGGTCGCCGTGCCCACGAAGCACGACGTCTCCGCGCCAGAAGCGTCCCGCGCGATCGCCGGCGCCGAGAACCTCCGTGGTGAAGCGAAACGATGCCCCCAGACGGGCGAGGGCCGCGTAAGCCACCGGCAGCTTTGCGTTCGACGCGGGCGCGAACGGGGACGAGGCGTTGTGTGCGAACAGGACGCGGCCCGTGTGGAGGTCGATTGCATACGCCGCTGTACGCCCCGGTGACAGCCACTGCCCCTGCAGCGAAGCGGCGAGATCGGTTCGCAGGGACGAGGTCGAGGCGGCTGCCGCGAACGGCAGCGCGAACGCGGCCACAACGGCGACGAGGACGGCTCGTGCTCGCACGGTGCTAACCGTAGATCGTGATCGTGACGGTCCGCCGTCCCCAGAGGCGTGCGGCCGCGGTCGAGGGCATCCAGAGATCGATGATGTTGCCTCTGACCGCCGACCCGACGTCGGCGGCGATCCCCGGCCCATAGCCGGGGATGAACATGCGCGTGCCGAGCGGAATCACGTTGGGGTCGACCGCGACCACGCCGACACCGACGGGCAACCCGCTCGCCGTCCTGCCGCGGAGGTGGTACGCGACAGCGTCGACGACGAGCGTCCGTGTACCCGGTGCTACCGGCGGTAGCTCTGCAGCTGCCTCGTCCCCTGTCCCCTGCTCGGCCGCCCCCGTATCGGCTTCGGCCGCCGCGCGCGCCGCCAGCTTCTGAGATGCCCGCTCGGCCGCGCGTGCCTGTTCGAGGAGCTCGCCGACACGGGCCGCCGTCCGAGCGCTGTGGGCCCTGATCGCCGCCACCGTTGCTCGTTGGTCGCCCGCGGCCTGCTCGAGACGGACGGTCGCCCGCGCGGCTGCGTCCTGCGCAGCGTTCATGGCAGCACGGCGGGCGCCGAGCACTGCCAGCACTGCATCGAGGTGACGCGCCCTCTCACGTGCTTCCACCGCGAGCCGCCTGTTCTGCGTGGTCGCTCGCTCCAGGCTCTCGACGGCCGCTAGAACCTCGTCGAGCGACGTGGCGCCGAGCACCACGGCGAGCGGATCGGCCTCGCCGTAGATGTAGAGCTCGAGTAGCGTCCGCGCCACTCGCTCCTGGGACGCGGCCAACGACGTCTGCACCGTCTCCGCGCGGCGGCGCAGGGACACCTCCTGCCTGGCAAGCGCGTGTGCCCTCGTCTCGAGGCGCCCCTGCTCGGCCCGGGCACTGCCGAGCGAGGTCTCGGCGGCATACAGAGCCAGCAGCGCTCCGTGCTGCGTGCGCTGGAGCTCGGCCTGGCCCTGCTGCAGCTCGGCGGCACGGGCGCGGAGGTCGGGTGCCGTCTCGGCGGTGCCCGCAGCGGGCAGTGAAGCGGCCAGGAATGCCCCCGCCGCGAGCCCCGCGGCAAGCGGCGCACAGCGTCTGAACAGCCGTCGCAAGGGGCGGAAACGTACCACAGAACCCCTGCTCAGAAGGCGAAAAAGCGCCCCTTTGCAGACATTTTCGAGCGGTTCATGGTTGCAGCCCTCCGGAGGGGCTGGTACGGTCTCATGCTCGTGACGGGTAACGCCGCCACCGGCTTGCCTGTCGACGGTCGAACAGAGTCCATGAACAGTTCGAGAACGCGACGGGCCCGGATCACGCTGCTCATCCTCGCGGCCCTGGCCGCGACGCTCGTGGTTGGCGTCACCGCGGCCGGCGCCGACCCCACCGTCGACTCCAAGCGCGCCGAGGCGCAGCGGATCCAAGCCGAGGTGGAGCAGATCTACCTGCGCGTCGAGAGGGCAGCCGAGGCATACAACCTCGCCAACGTCCAGCTCCAGCAACTCGACGCCGACCTGAGCTCGAACGCACGCCACCTTGTCGTCGCGACCAAGAGCCTCGGTGTCGCGCAGGTGCGCGTCGCGGAGCGCCTTCGTGCGCTCTACGTCAACGGCGACGGTGAGGGTGCTGTCGAGATCATCCTCGGCGCCAAGAGCCTCGACGACATCCTGACCCGCCTCGATGTCGCCCAGCGCGTCGGAGAGCAGGACGCCAAGGTGCTGGGCAACGTGAAGCAGTTCAGGCGCGAGGTGCAGGGCCGCCGTGCCAAGCTCAGGCAGGCGCGCGCGAAGCAGGCGCAGCTCGTCTCCGAGAAGGCCGCCCAGAAGCAGTACGCCGACCAGCAGCTGGCGGAGAGCCGGCAGCTGCTCGCGTCGGTGCAAGACGAGATCCGCCAGATGCAGGCGGAGGAGCGCCGCCGGCAGGTGCTGCTCGAGGCACAGGCGCGTGCACAGGCTCGCCGCCCAGCGCACCGCGGCCCAGTCGGCGTCAGTCGCCGCGGCGGACGCACAGACGGAGTACGGGTTGGACAGCAGCAGCTACGACGTGCCGCCGTCGAAGTACACGGGGGTCGTCGGCATCGCCATGCAGTACCTGGGCGTTCCGTACGTCTGGGGCGGCGGCAGCCCATCCGGCTTCGACTGCTCGGGCTTCGTGATGTACGTGTACGCGCAGCTCGGTGTCTCGCTGCCGCACAACGCCGCCATGCAGTACGGCTACGGTGTGCCCGTCGCGTATGACCAGCTCGAGGCCGGCGACCTCGTCTTCTTCCACGGGCTCGGTCACGTGGGCATCTACATCGGCGGCGACCAGTTCATCCACGCGCCGCACACCGGGGACGTCGTGAAGATCTCGGCGCTGTCCTCGTACAACGGCTACGTCGGCGCGCGCCGGCTGCTGTAGGTCCGCGACTTCGTCGCGGACTAACCGGCCGGCTCGGTGAGCCTCGAATCGCTCTGCGATTCGAGGCTGTACAGCGCTTCGATCTCCGCCGCGAAATGGTCGACGCACACACGCCGCTTCAGCTTGAGCGTCGGAGTGATCTCTCCCCGCTCCGGCTCGAAGTCGCGCGGCAGCACGGCGAAGCGCTTGATCTGCTCGAAGCCCGTGCGGTCGCGATTGACGTCGTCCACGATGCCTTGCACGAGCGCAACGACGCGCTCGTCGCGTGCCAGCTCCTCGACGGTGGGGTCCACCTGGTGCTCGGCGGCCCATTTCGCGATCTCCGCGGGGTCGAGCGTGATCAGGGCCGCGGGGTAGGGTCGCCGGTCACCTACGACGAGCGCCTGTGACACGTAGCGGGAGGCCTTGAGGTCGTTCTCGAGGTTCTGCGGTGCGATGTTCTTGCCACCCGCGGTGACGATGATGTCCTTCTTGCGGTCGGTGATCGTGACGAAGCCGTCCTCGTCGATCGTTGCGATGTCACCCGTCCGCAGCCAGCCGTCGCTGCCGAGCACCTCCGCTGTTGCCGCCGGGTCCTTGTAGTAGCCGGCGAAGATCGTCTCGCTGCGCATCTCGAGCTCGCCGTCCGGGGCCAGGCGCAGCTCGAACCCCGGCAGCGCCTTCCCCACCGTTCCGTAGCGGTACGCCTCGAGGTGATTCGACGTGGCGGCACTCGTGCACTCGGTGAGGCCGTACCCCTCCATGATCCGGATGTCGAGCGCGTCGAACAGCTCCGCCACGTCCTTGCCAAGGGGTGCTCCGCCCGAGATCGGCAGCCGTAGCCGCCCTCCGAGCCGCGCCTTCACCTTCGCGTAGACGAGCCGGTCGGCGACGCGATGCTTCAGCGCGAGGCCGCGTGGTACCGGCTCGCCGCTCTGGCGCAGGCTCCCGACCTGACGACCGACTGCGAGCGCCCAGTCGACCAGCCGGCGCCTCGCGCCCGTCGCCTCGTCGAACGCGCCGACCATCGCCGTGTGGACCTTCTCGTAGACACGCGGCACGCTCGGGAACACCGTCGGACGAACCCCCGCAAGCGCGTCGGCTACCGCATACGGGTCGGGCTCGAAGGCGACCGCGTAGCCGTGGAGCGGCCCGGCGAGGTGCACGAGCCGGCCGAAGTTGTGGGCCAGGGGGAGATAGAGGAGGCACACGTCACCCGGCTCGACGTAGCGCGGCATCCTCTCGACGACCGCAGCCATCTCGTAGTAGTTGCGGTGGCGGATCATGCAGCCCTTTGGCGGCCCGGTCGTGCCCGAGGTGTAGATGAACGTGTAGAGGTCCTCCTCGTCGATCTCCTCCACTGCGTCGTCGAGCGCGCGCGGGTGCTTTGCCGCGTGAGCGGCTCCTTCCGCGTCGAGGCGGCTCAGGTCTGCGAACGTGAGCACCTCGCGCAGGTGCGGCAAGGCACCCCGTGCTGCCTCGACCTTCGCGCGCTGGTCGTCGTCTTCGCAGAGGACGCCGACCGCGCCCGAGTGCTCGAGCACATACGCGACGTCGTGCGGCGAGGAGGTGGCGTAGATCGGGGCTGTGATCGCCCCGACGTGTGCGAGCGCGAAGTCGGTCAGAGCCCAGTCGAGCGTGGTGCCGGCCAGGATCGCGTAGGGGTCTCCCTTGCGCAGACCGCGCGCGAGGAAGCCGTTGGCCCGAGCCTCGACGGTCGCTGCGGCTTCGCCCCAGGTGACCACGCGCCAGCCTGCACCCTCCCGTGTCAGGTAGGCCGTGTCGGCGGCGGGCCAGCGTGCGGCGGCATCTCGCCAAAGGCGCGCGATCGTTCGTCGCTGATCCATCCCGTGACTGTAGATTCACGCGCGAGGTCGTGCGGACCCGGTGTAGGGATTCTCGATCCTGGGGAGAAATGGGTTGGTCCGCCTACACTGCGGGCGATATCCATGCGAATTACCTGGAACGGATCTCTCACCTTCGGCCTGGTCACGATTCCGGTCGGCCTCGCGCCGGCCACCAAGCCTGCCGCTCGCCAGTCGGACGTCTCGTTCCGCCTGCTGCACCGTGAGTGCCTGACGCCGATCAAGCAGAAGCGCTGGTGCCCGTACCACGATCGAGAGGTCGGCCCCGACGAGCTGATCAAAGGCTGGGAGGTCACCAAGGGCCAGTTCGTCGTCGTCGAGGAAGAGGAGCTCGAGGCGCTCGAGCAGCGCGACGACTCACGGTCGATCGAGGTCTCTCAGTTCGTACCGCTCACCGAGGTCGACCCGATCTGGCTCGACCGCACCTACTTCCTCGTGCCCGCCCAGGCACCGGCGCAGCGCCGGCCCTACCGGCTGCTGCTCCAGGCGATGCGCGATGCCGGCGTGGGCGCGATCGGCCGGTTCGTCCGCTCGGGTCGTGAGTCGTTGTGCCTCGTGCGCCCCAGGGGTGACGCGCTCGTGCTGGAGACGCTCTTCCTCGCCGAGGACGTCTACTCGCAGGCCGAGATCGAGGAGGCGGTGGAGGCGACCGAGGTGAAGAAGACCGAGCTCTCGCTCGCGCAGCAGCTGATCGACGGGCTTGCAGGCTCGTTCGACCCGGCCTCGTTGACGAGCGGCTATCGACAGGACTTGCGTGCGCTGCTCGAGGCCAAGCTCAGCGGCGAGGAGATCGCGGTGCCCGAGCCGGTCGCCGAGACGGCACCGGTGATCGACCTCATGGAGGCGCTCAAGGCGAGCGTCGCCGCTGCGAAGAGCAAGGGTGGCTCCGCCCAGCCGAAGACGGCTGCCAAGCCGCGCAAGCGCACCGCCAAGTCCGCCTGAGAAGCGGTGCGAGGCACCGGGCTACGAACGGCCGAGGCCGGGCATGTACCCGACCTCGGACCAGACGATTGCGTGGCGCGCTGCTATCCCGCGTGCGCTGCTCCCGCGCCGACTGCCGTCAACTGAGCCTGGAAGAGGGTCTTGTCGATCTTGCCCTGGTAGATCGGTACGCCTTCCTCGACGCAGATCCGGATGACGTCCTCTCGCGTGAGACCGGTCTCCTTGGCCAGCTCCTCCGGCGTCAGGTGGTTCGCCATTCCCTGGGTCCTCCTTCGAGCATCAAAAAAGCCCGCGGCGCACAATGCGCTCGATCGGGCCGACTCGACGCTCTCCTGTGGCTGGCGGGGGTCAACGGGCCCGCCTCCCGAAAGTCACCATGACAGACGCACTGTACCCCTGAGCGGCGACGGTCCGCAACGTCCCTGGCCAGCCCGCAAGGTGGGCATCCGCTCTCGCGGATGGCACGGGTCATACCGGGTTGTCGACTTCGACGTACTCCCATGCGAGGCCGAAGCGGTCGGCGAGGTGCGCGGCGAGCGCCTGCACGCCCAGGCGCTCGGTTGCATGGTGGCCTGCCGCGATCAGGTGCACGCCGAGCTCGCGGGCGGCCGCGGCGTTCGGCTCCTCGGGCTCACCCGTGAGCAGGGCGTCGTAGCCCTCGTGCGCTGCCTGCACGAGGTCGTGCCCCGAGCCGCCGGTCGAGACCGCGATGCGCCGGATCGCGTCGGGGCCGTGGGACAGCACCAGCGGCTCCCGCTCCACCACCCGGCGCACGCGGTCGACGAGCTCGCTGATCGGAACCGGATCGTCGAACGAGCAGCCCCGGCCGAACGAGCCAAACGGGCCGTCGTCGGTGGCGCCGATCCGCGCCGCGAGCTGCGCGCTGTTGCCGAGCTCAGCGTGCGCGTCGAGCGCCAGGTGGTAGGCGACGAGCGACGCGTCGCCCCGAAAGAGCGCCTCGAGCCTCCCCCGCAGCCGTGCGTCGACGACGAGGGGCTCGTTGCGCCAGAAGAGACCGTGGTGCACCAGCACCATCTCCGCACCGCGTCCGACGGCCTCATCGAGGAGGTCGCGGGAGACGGAGACGCCGCACACCAGTGTGGTCACCTCCTCCGCGCCGACCACCTGCAGGCCCGGTGGTGCGAACTCGGGCCACTTCGCCGTCTCGAGCAGCTCGTTCGCGTAGCGGACGATCTCATCCCGGTTGGCCACGACGCGATTCTACGAGGCAGCGGTCCGACGGACGGCGAGGGCTTCGGTACCCTTCACTCGCTCGGGGTGTAGCGCAGCCTGGTAGCGCGCTCCGTTCGGGTCGGAGAGGTCCCCAGTTCGAATCTGGGCACCCCGATTAGCGTGGGGGAACCCAGGTTCCCCCACGTGCCCCCTCCTGGTTCGCGTGCGTGACCTGAGCGAGGCGCTTCGTGCCTCCCCGCCGGCGAGCCGGCCTCCGGCGACCAATCGCTTGCGCTCCGGTCGCGTGCGCTGGTCGCTCGGGCTATCGTCCTCGCGGGATGCTGCGCGCGGTGCTCCTCGACGTCGACTTCACGCTCTTCAAGCCCGGGCCGGAGCTCGGGCCCGAGGGCTACCGCCGCGCGGGTGAGCGACACGGGCTGACGCTCGATCCCGATCGCTACGACGACGCGCGAGTGACCGCCGTCGCCACGCCTCGAGCGGCATCCCGAGCTCGAGCACGACGAGGAGATCTGGATCGCGTTCACCGAGGCGATCGTGCGCGGCATGGGCGGTGACGGCGAGACCGCACGTGCATGTGCGGTCGAGATCGTGCTGGAGTGGGAGCGCCACGAGAACTTCTCGCTCTACGACGACGCGCTACCGGCGATCGCCGCCCTGCGATCGCACGGCCTCCGGATCGGGCTCGTCTCCAACGGACAGCGCGACCTGGAGGAGTTCGCCGAGCACCACGAGCTGGACGTCGACGTCTGCGTCGGATCGTTCCACCACGGATACGTGAAGCCGCACCGCTCGATCTTCGAGGCCGCGCTCGAGGCGCTGGACGTGACGCCGGTAGAAGCGGCGATGGTCGGCGACTCGGCCGAGGACGACATCGAAGGCGCCCGCGCGCTGGGCATGCAGGCAGTGCTGCTCGACAGGGACGGCGCACACCCGGAGTGGGAGGGTGCGATCCAGTCGCTCGCCGAGCTCCCCGCCGCGCTGGGCCTAAACCCCTAGCTCGGCACGCCAGGCGGCAGTGTGCGCGCCGAGCGGCACGTCGTCCGCGGCGTCCTGCCACGGCCCCAGGTCGGCGTGGGCCTCCGCCCGCGTCGCGACCGGGCCGACGCAGACGTCCTCGCCGTCGAAGGCCGCGAGCCAGTCGGCCAGTGGTCGCGACGCGACGATCGCTGCGATCTCGGTCGCCAACGCTCGCTGGTCGGCGTCGAACTGGCGGTGTGCGAGGTCGGGCCGCTCCAGAAGCTCGACGAGCCGCACGAAGAAGGCGCGCTCGAGCGCGGCAACGGTGACATGGCGGCCGTCCGCGGTGCGGTAGGCGCGGTAGCACGCAAGCCCACCCGTGAGCTGGCGCGGCAACGTGTCGCCGCCGAGGCGATGCGCAACCAGGTCGTGCGCTCGATGGGTCATCGACACCACGATGCGCGCACCCTCGCCGGTGCGAGCCCGCCGCACCAGCGCAGCCAGCACCTCGGTCACCGCACCCAGCGACCCGGCCGCGAGATCGGCGACCTGCACCGGCGGGCTGGCATCCGGTGTGTCCTCGAGCACGCCCGCCCAGCCGAGGTAGTTGAGGTCGTGGCCGGCGCGCTGCGCGTGCCGGCCGGTGACGCCAAAGCCGGTGATCGAGCAGTACACCGTCGTTCTCGGCACGTCATCAGGGCCAACGCCCAGCCTTGCAGCCACCCCGGGCCGGAACCCCTCCAGCACGACGTCGGCGCGAGAGCAGAGCGCACGTGCGAATGCCGCGTCGTCCCGCAGATCGCAGGTCACGGACTCCTTGCCGGCGCGGAGCGCCCGATCCCAGGCAGGGGCACCCTGTCGCATCGGGTCGCCCTCCGGTGCCTCCACCCGTACCACGCGCGCGCCGAGCCGCAGCAGCTCACGCCCGGCGTACGCCCCCGGGAGATAACGGGCGAGCTCGACGACGAGGGTTCCTGCCAGCGGTTGCGTCCTTTCCTCCACGCCGCCTATTCTGAGGCGCGTTGACTGACCGTTCAATCGCACGTTCGCGCCCGCAGGGCGAGCGCCAGGCATCGGGCGAGGAGAAGCGGAAGCTGATCCTGTCCGCCGCCGTGCAGGTGTTCGCGCGTGCCGGCTACCACACCTCGCGGGTCGGGGACATCGCCGAGGAGGCAGGGATCGCCCACGGGCTCATGTATCACTACTTCTCCTCCAAGGAGGAGGTGCTGGCGACGGTGTTCCGCGAGAACTGGGGCGAGTTGCTGGAGCGCTTCCACGCCGTCGAGGCGTCGGACGAGCCGGCCGACGAGAAGCTCCGCGGCATCGCCAAGATCCTGCTCCGCACCTGGCGGAACGACCCCGCGCTCGTGACCGTGATGGTGCGTGAGGTCGCGCGCAGCCCACACCTGCAGGAACAGGTGGACGAAGTGAACCAGGGGTTCGTCGCCATCCAGCGCGTCATCGAGCAGGGTCAGGCCGAGGGAACGTTCCGGGCCGACATCGATCCTCGGTTCGCGAGCTGGGTCTTCTACGGCGCCCTGGAGGAGTTGCTCACGGGCTGGGTCATGGGCCAGCTCCCCGACGGTGAGGAGGAGGTCGCGCGTGCCGAGCGCACCGTGGTCGAGGTCGTCTGCGGTGGTCTCGCCGCCGGCGCCCCGGCGACAGCCTGACGGACAGGCGCGCACCGTCGTCGTCCTCGGCGTGGGGGCGCTCGGGCTCGCGTGGTCGCTGACGACGACCGCTGCCTATCTGCCCCCTCTGCTCGAGCGATTCACGGGGTCGACGACCCTGATCGCGCTCGTCATCGCTGCCGAGGGCCTGTTCGCGCTCAGCCTCCCGCTCGTGATCGGACCGTGGAGCGACGGCTTCCACACGCCACTCGGGCGGCGCCGGCCGTTCATGCTCGTCGCGGTCGGCCCACTCGGCTTCTGCCTCGCCCTGCTCGCTTTCATGCCGAGCCTCTGGACGACCGCCCTGGTCGTGTGCGCCTTCTTCTTCGCCTACTACGTGTACGAGCCGCCGTGGCGGGGCCTGTACCCAGATCTTCTGGACGAGAGGGTCTACGGCCGCTCGCAGAGCGTGCAACACCTCTTCCGCGGGCTCGCCATCGCCGGTGCGCTCGTCGGCGGCGGGTTCCTGTTCCATCTCTGGGAGCCGGCCCCGTTCCTGCTCGCCGCGGTCGTGGTCACCGCCGCGTGCCTCGTGCCGATCGTCTTCGTGCGCGAGGACGGTGGCCACGGTCGCGTGTTCGAAGGGGTCCGCGTCTACCTGCGGCATTCCTGGCGTGTCCTGCGGCGCGACCCCGACGTGGTCAAGTTCCTCGTGGCCAACTCCGCCTGGGAGGGCACGTTCGCCGGAGCGCGTACGTTCGTCGTCCTCTACGTGACGGTCGGCCTGGGCGAGTCGCTCTCGACGTCGAGCACCGTGCTGGCCGCAGTCGCCGGCGGCTACATCGTCGCGGCGCTCGTTGCGGGGCCACTCGGTG
Source organism: uncultured Actinomycetes bacterium (assembly GCA_963724995.1). GTDB lineage: Bacteria > Actinomycetota > Thermoleophilia > Gaiellales > Gaiellaceae > Gaiella. Next base: position 15,379 of record CAVRXC010000005.1, on the reverse strand, counting down.
ACCACTTCGGGCTGGCACGCGTGATCCTCGGTGCGTCGCTCGTCTACGGTCTCGGCTTGCTCGGCGGTGGGCTCGCCACCGAATGGCACGCCTGGTATCTGGCGATCATCTTCTTCGTGGCCATCGCGGGCGGCGCCGTGATGACCCTCGCCTGGGGTCTCCTGTTCAAGCTCATGCCTGCGAACGACCGCGGTGCGATTGCCGGTCTCGCCACGACGACGAAGGGGATCGGGCTCATCATCGGCCCGCTCGTCGCCGGCGCCTGCATCGACCTCCTGCGCAGGGCGCTCGGCGAGACCGCGGGCTATCAGGCCCTCTGGCCCATTCTCGGCATCCCGATCCTGCTTGTCGTGCCGCTGGTCTGGTCGCTCATGCGGGCGGAGTCAATGGCAGACGGGCTCGCCCGCGAGCGCCAGCCCGAAGCCCCATACGTCGCCGTCGACGACATAGACGACGGTGCGGGCAGCACCCCCGGCCCGTAGCACGAGCCCGTCGTAGCCCCGGCAGTGGACACGGCGTGCCATGGCGTGCGTGGCGCGCACGCGGCGCTCGGGCTCGCCCACGTAGAGGCTGCGGCTCGTGTGCCAGCTTCGCGGCGCCCACAGTGTGAACACGGCCACGACCCGTCCGTGTCGCATCGTCACCCCAGCGCCTTCGGGCCGGAAGTCGACCCGGTTGAAGTAGCGCGTCTCGGTCGCGCAGCTGCGGCAGCGTCCGCTCCTCCGACCCCAGGCGCGCTCGACCTGCTCGAGCGTCCAGCCCAGCCGGACGCCGCCGAGGCTCTCGCCGGGTACGAGCACCCCGGCCTCAGGTGGCGCAGCGAGTGCGGCACCGGACACCGCGAGTACGATCAGCGTCGTGGCGAGCGCAACCCGACTTGGCCTCATGTGTGCCGGAATGGACATGATCCGTTGATTCTGCGCCAGTACTACCTCGGCTGCCTCGCTCACGCGTCGTACCTCGTAGCGGACGAGGAGAGCGGCATCGCGGCTGTCGTCGATCCGCAGCGCGATGTCGACCAGTACGTCGACGATGCCGCCGCGCTGGGCTGCACGATCCGCGACGTGTTCCTCACCCACTTCCACGCCGACTTCATTGCCGGTCACCTCGAGTTGCGCGACCGCGTGGGTGCCAGAGTCCACCTCGGCGCCCGTGCGCAGGCCGAGTACGACTTCCAGCCGATGGCCGATGGCGACTCCGTCCTCCTCGGGCGAGTGCGTCTCGAAGTGCGGGAGACCCCGGGGCATTCTCCCGAGTCGATCTCGATCCTCGTCCACGACCCGGGGGACGACCCGGCCGCGCCCTACGCCGTGCTGACCGGTGACACGCTGTTCATCGGCGACGTCGGGCGGCCCGACCTCCGTGCGGCTCTGGGCTGGAGTGCCGAGGAGCTGGCCCGGTTGCTGTACGACTCGCTGCACGAGAAGCTCCTCACGCTGCCCGACGAGACGCTCGTCTACCCCGCCCACGGCGCCGGCTCGCTCTGCGGCAAGCACCTGAGCACGGACACCGTCTCCACCATCGGCGTGCAGAGGCTCTACAACTACGCGCTGCAGCCGATGAGCAAGGAGGAGTTCGTCCGGATCGTCACGGCGGACCAGCCAGAGACGCCTGCGTACTTCACCTACGACGCGATTCTCAACGCCAAGGAGCGGCCGACGCTCGAAGAGGCGCTCGAGCGGCAATTGCGGCCCCTGACCCTCGAGCAGGCGATGGCACTCGCGAGCGAGGGCGGCGCCCAGGTGCTCGACGCCCGCGACCCGGTCGAGTTCGAGGGAGCTCACTGGAGCGGCAGCGTCAACGTCGGCCTCGGTGGCAGCTACGCGACGTGGGCCGGAACGATGTTCGACCAGGTGAAGCCGATCGTGATCGTGGCGGAGCCGGGACGCGAGGACGAGGCTGCGCTCAGGCTCGGCCGCATCGGTTTCGACGTCGTCGCCGGATACCTGGACGGAGGCATGCTCGCGCTGGCGCCGCGGCCGGATCTCGTCGAGCGGATCGAGAGGATCACGCCGACGAGCCTCGCCGAGCAGCTCGGCTCGCTCCAGCCTCCGCTCCTGCTGGATGTTCGCAGTGAGGCCGAATGGCAGGAGCACCACATCGCCGACAGCCTCAACATGCCGCTCAACCACCTCGCCGATCGCGCGCACGAGCTTCCTGCAGATCGGGTGGTGGTCGTGCACTGCAGCTCGGGCTACCGCTCGTCGATCGCCGCCAGCCTGCTCCGTCGGCACGGTGTCCGCAGCGTCGTCGATCTCGTCGGAGGCGTCGGTGGGTGGGACGCGTCCGGCCTCGAGACCGCATCGCGAACGGCCTGACGGTCAGACGTTCGCGGTTGCCGACCAGCGCCCCCGCTCTCGGATCACCGACACTCGGCAGGCCGAAACAGCTGGACAGCGTCTCGGCACTGAGTGTCGTCGCGGCCGGACCTCGGGCGACGGTTTCGCCTCCTCTGAGCAGAAGCGCATGGGTCGTCGACGCCGGAAGCTCCTCCAGGTGATGCGTCGTTGCCACCAGCGCCAGGCCGGGATCGTCGTCGACCAGCCGATCGAGCGCTGCGAGCAGCGTCTCCCTCCCGGGGAGATCGAGCCCTGAGCCTGGCTCGTCGAGCAGCAGCAGCCTCGGGCGCGGCACGAGCGCTCGTGCGATCAGGCACCGCGTGCGTTCGCCGTGCGAGCAGTCCGCGAAGCGGCGCTGGACGATCCGCGCGAGGCCGAACAGGCCGAGCAGGTGGTCGGCTCGCTCCCGTTCGGCCGGGCTGACGCCGCTCGGCGAAGTAGCCGATCGTCTGCGTTGCGCCAGTGCGAACGACCTCGCTCGACCGTGAGGAGGCGGTGCAAAGCGACCGCCCGCGCGGGCATCGACGAACCCGATCTCCTCACGGAGGCGGAAGACGTCGGTGCGACCGAGCGTCCGGCCGAGGACCGTCACGGTGCCGCGGCTCGGGAACTCGACCGCCCCCGCAATCGTCAGGAGGGTCGTCTTGCCGGCGCCGTTGGGCCCGAGCAGCGCCCAGCGCTCACCGGCACGCACCTCCCAGTCGATCGCTTCGAGGATCGACACGCGCGTGCCAGAGCCGGCATGCCACCGCCAGACCGAGACACCTGCAAGACAGAGAGCGATGTCTTGACCGCGGCGAGGCCGCGTCGCCTAGACTGGTTGACTGACTAGTCAATCGACTTTCCAGGAGCCCCGGAGATGACGACGGTCGAGACAGGAATCGCGGGAGGCGTGTCGTTCGCCCTCACCGCAGAGCAGCGCGAGCTGCGCACGCTCGCTCGCGAGTTTGCGGAGAAGGAGATCCGCCCCAAGGCGGCGGAGTACGACGAGCATCAGACCCACCCGGCGGACATCATCGCCAAGGCGCACGAGGTGGGGCTCATGAACGTGCACCTGCCGGAGTCGCTGGGCGGCCCGGAGCTGCCGTGCTTCGACGGCATGCTCGTCGGCGAGGAGCTGAACTGGGGCTGCTCCGGCATCGGCACCGCGATCTGCGCCAACGGCCTCGCTGCCGGGCCGATCCTCATAGCGGGCAGCGAGGAGCAGCAGAAGCAGTGGCTCGGGCCGCTCGTCGAGGAGCCGATCCTCGGCTGCTTCGGCCTCTCGGAGCCGGGCGCCGGCTCGGACGTGTCGGGCATCCAGACGACCGCCGTGCCACGCGGCGACGAGTACGTGCTCAACGGCTCGAAGATGTTCATCACCAACGGCGGCAAGGCGTCGTGGATCGTCTGCTTTGCATCGACCGACCGCGCCAAGGGTCACAAGGGGCTGTCAGCGTTCGTCGTGCCGATGGACGCCGAGGGCGTGACGGTCGAGAAGCACCTCGACAAGATGGGCCAGCGCTCGACGGACACGTCTGCGATCGCCTTCCAGGACGTGGTCGTCCCGGCTGCGGACCGGCTCGGCGCGGAAGGCGACGGGTTCAAGATCGCGATGCAGACGCTCGACTTCACGCGCCCCGGCACGGCGGTGGGCGGCGTCGGCGTGGCGCAGGCCGCGTACGAGCTCTCGGTCGACTATGCGAAGGAGCGCGTGCAGTTCGGGATGCCGATCGCCATGAACCAGGGGGTCAGCTTCCTGATCGCCGACATGGCCACCGAGATCGAGGCGTCGCGCCTGCTCTGCTGGCAGGCGGCCTGGATGATCGACCAGGGCTGGGGCCGCAAGGCGACCAAGTTCTCTTCCTTCGCCAAGCGCTTCGCCGCGGACACGGCGATGAAGGTGACCACGGACGCCGTGCAGGTGTTCGGCGGCTACGGCTACATGAAGGAATACCCGGTCGAGAAGCTGATGCGCGACGCGAAGCTGTTCCAGATCTACGAGGGCACGTCGCAGATCCAGCGGCTCGTGATAGCCAAGGAGATCTTCCTGCCGGCCGCGTAAGCGGCCTGTCCGCGAAGCGGACCAGTGGAAGGGGTCTGGGGAAACCGGGAGGTTTCCCCAGCATGGAGCGTGCCCCCGTCCGCCGTGTCTGGGCCCGCGTTGTTCAACCGACCGCCAGCTCCCGCTGAAACGGCGGCAGAAAGCCCGGTTTCAAGCGCACGTCGCCGAGCCAGGCCCGCAAGCGCTCGGCCTCGAACTCGATCGCGCGCGTCGCGTCGCCCCCGACGTCCTCCAGTAGCCGTACGACGATCTCGCCGTCGGGGCGCTGCGACCAGCCGCCGACGACCCGTCCGTCGCACCAGACCGTCGGGCCGGCGTTGCCGTTCGATGTCGAACAGGGAGCGCTGGTGGGTGCCGAGGTACCAGGCGCGCTCCTTCCAGCCCATCGTCGTCGGATCGAGGGTCGGCAACAACGCCGCCCACGGCCCAGGCGGCGACGTCGTGTCGAGGTCGTCAGCAAGGACGACGCCCGTGGCGCCGTCGAGCTCGACGGCGGCATGCGGTACGGAGGCGAGCGCCGCCCGCGTCTCCCGGGCCGTCCAGCCGGTCCACCACCGGATGTCCGTCTCGGTTGCGGGGCCGAAAGCGGCGAGCCAGCGACGCAGGAGCTCGGCGTGCGCCGCTGCGGTCTCGACAGGCTTGGGCTCGGCGCTGAGCCACGTCCTGGTGAGCACCCAGCGGTACTGACCGTTGAGCCAGGTCGTCCGCGGACGACCGCGGACGAGCGCGCCCTCTGCAGCGAGCAACGGGAGGATGCGTGAGGCTGCGCTGACCTCGGTCTCCCAGCGGCCCGCACCGAACCGCAGCTTCGTGGCGAGGAGAGGGCTGCTCTTGCTGGCGTCGGAGGTGAACGCCTCGCGCCGCGTGGTAACCGCTTCCAGTGCGGCGGCCGACGCGGAATCGAGCCACCGGACCGGGTCGGTCGAGACACCGCTGGCGGCGACGAAGCCCTCCAGCCGGCGCCGCTCCCGCGCCGCGATCGCGCGTGTGCAGGCCGCCTCGACGACGCCGACGAGGTCGCGAGGGACGACCCACAGCGTGCGCCGCATCCCCAACATGCGAACGAGGCTCCGTTCCTCGTAGAGAGCGGCTTCCAGGTCGCCGACCTCGAACGGCATCGACCGGGCCCACACCGAGAGGTACACGGTCGCCGGGTCGCTCGAGTGGAGCGCGACGACGGCGCGGGCCGCGTCGACCGGGCTCCGTGCTCTCGCGTCGCCGGTCAACCGGTGCCGGAGCGCCAAGCGCGCACGCCGCTCGTCGACGTCGATCCGGTGCACGCGACGCGTTCTAGCAGCCGAGGTGCGCGTAGGATCGGGCGCGTGGCGCTCGAGATCGACCTCTCCGGCCGCGTGGCGCTCGTCACCGGCGGCTCGCGAGGGCTCGGCCGCGCCGATGCGCTGACGCTCGCGCGGGCAGGTGCCGACGTCGTGATCGCGGACATCCTCGTCGAGTCCGACACCTCGGCGGCGGAGTCGTACGGCGTGCTCGCCCAGGCTGCCGTGGCGCAAGGGATGGTGCACACCGAGTCGACAGTGGAGGAGATCCGTGGGCTGGGCCGCCGCGCGATCGCGGTCAAGTGCGACGTCACCGACCGCGAGCAGGTCGGCTCGGCGGTGACACGGACGGTCGAGGAGCTCGGTGCCGTCGACATCCTGATCAACAACGCCGGCACGCTCGACCACGTAGGGCAGTTCCACGATCAGCAACCGGAGCTCTGGGACCGCGATCTGCGCGTCAACCTGACCGGCGCGTTCAACTGCGCCCAGGCCGTCTGGCCGCACATGAAGGAACGGCACTGGGGGCGAATCGTGAACATGGCCTCGGTGGCCGGCACCCTCGGTGGGTTTGGCCAGGCGAGCTACTCGACGACCAAGGCAGGCATCCTCGGGCTCACCCGCACGCTCGCGATGGAGGGCGGTCGCCACGGGATCACGTGCAACGCGATCGTGCCGGGCATCATCGGCAGCGAGGCCTTCCACATGGCAAACGCGGCCATGAACGAGCGGATTGCGAACCGCACCGTGTTCAAGCGCCCCGGCGAGCCGCAGGACATCGCCAACGCGATCGCCTTCCTCTGCTCCGACCTCGCGGGCTACGTGACCGGCATCGAGCTCAACGTCTCCGGCGGCGTCGAGCTGTTCGTGTTCTGAGCCGGGGGCTGTTCGTCCGAGCGCTTGGTGCGGACTGTCACAAGGCGTATGCTGAAGCCGTGAAGGGAAGAGCGCTCGTCATCGGTGCTGTCCTCGCCCTCGTCGTCCCGACCGCTGTGAGCGCGAAGATCGGCAACTCTGATGGCAAGGCCGCACCCGCCTCGTCAAGGGTGCTCCTGGCCCCCGTTGCGAAGAGCCCTCCGGCCCACGTGAAGAGCCCCCGTGCGGTCCAGCACGACGGCACCTGCCACAGCCGAGCCTCGACGTTCGAGCTGTAGCGAACAGTCGGCCAGTGCCAGTCTCGCTTGCGCCACGGGGCGTCAGGACGCTTGCGCGGCCTCGACCTGCGCGATGAACCAGTCCGGCACGCGGATCGGCCGGTGCGTTCCCGCGGTCGACCGTGGCGTGCGTCGTGTACCCCTCGGCCATGAGCTCGTCGCCACGCACGATGCGGTACTCGTAGCGAAACCGCGCGCCGCGGATCTCACGCGCAGCGCGTCCAGACCGTGAGCACGTCGTGGAACCCGGCCGCCGCCCTGTAATCGAGGTGGACGCCGGTCGTGAGCGCCTCGACGCCGCGCTCCTGGATGCCCTTGTAGCCGTCCGAGAACGCGTCGAGCCACGCGACACGGGCCTCCTCGAGCCACACGACGTAGGAGGCGTGGTGCGCGATCCCCTGTGCGTCCGTCTCCGCGAAGCGGACGCGAACCTGGTGTGAGAAGTCGAAGCCGTCCATGTCGTTCGGGCGAGATATAGCTCGCCCCTACGATCTCTGCATGCACAGCGTGCTCGACCTCGCCGATCTCATCCGCGATCGGCAGCCGTGCATCGTCCTCACCGGGGCGGGCATGAGCACCGAGAGCGGCCTCCCCGACTTCCGCTCCGCGGCCGGTATCTGGCGGGAGGTCGACCCGACTCAGGTGGCCACGATCGACGCGTTCCGGCGCGACCCGGAGCGCGTCTGGGGCTGGTACGGGCCACGCATCCGCTCGTTCCTCGACGTCGAGCCGAACGCCGGTCACCACGCGCTCGCCCGGCTGGAGCGGGCCGGGCTCGTCGAGGCGGTCGTGACGCAGAACATCGACACGCTCCACTCGCGCGCCGGGAGCGTGACTGTCGTCGAGGTGCACGGCTCGGTGAGACAGGCGGTCTGTCTCATCTGCGGCACTCCGGAGCCGCTGGACGGGGTGCTGGAGCAGCTCGATCGCGTACCTGTGCCCACCTGCCGCTCGTGTGGCGAGGCTCTCAAGCCCGATGTCGTCCTCTTCGGTGAGCTGCTGCCGCTCGACGCGCTCGCCACGGCCGAGCAGCTGGTCCGCGCGGCTGCGCTCCTGCTGGTCGTCGGCTCCTCGCTGCAGGTGTGGCCCGTGGCGGGGCTTCCGGAGCAGACGCTTGCGAGCGGTGGCGCGGTCGCGATCCTGAACAGCGAGCCGACGTCGTACGACGAGCGGGCGACCGTGGTCGTGCACGGGCCGGCGGGGAGCACGCTGGAAGGGGTCGCGAGCCTGCTCGCCCCGGACGGCGCCTCGCTATCGGACGGCGCCTAGCTATCCGGGCGGGCTGCGGGCATCATCCGCTCAATGACGGTGCGCACGCGTCAGGCTGCGGTGATCGCCCTACTCGGCATGCTCCTGGCCGTCGCAGGCTGTGGCAGTGACGAGCCCGCGCCGCGTGGCCGCTGCTCCGGCGCCGGCCCCAGACGTCCCGGAGCCGACTCCGGCGCCGGCCTGCACCACGGGCGTGAGCAAGCTTGGCGGCACCGAGGCTGCGTTCGGCGCTCACGTGCTGCGTTCGACGACAGCGCTGTATCGCCCCGGCGGCGGTGCAATCGCGCGGTTCGAGCGCACGAACGTCAACGGCGTCCGGACCGTGCTCGGCGTTCTGGCGGTACGACGCGACGCGGCGTGCGACCCGACGTGGTACCGCGTCCAGCTCCCGGTCCGACCCAACGGCGCCGTGGGCTGGGTGCGGGCTGCCGATGTCGCGTTGCGGCGCGTGACGACGCGTATCCTCGTCGACCTCTCCGACCGGCGCGTGACGCTGTTCCGCGACGGACGGCCGGTGTTGGAGACGAGGGCGGCAATCGGGCAACCCGGAACGCCGACTCCGACCGGCCGGTACTACGTGAACCAGCGCTTGCGTGCGCCCGACCCGGCGGGACCGTTCGGGCCCGGCGCAGTCGGCATCTCGGCGTTCTCGCCCACGCTGCAGGAGTGGGCGCAGGGCGGCCCGATTGCGATCCACGGCACCAACACCCCGTACAAGCTCGGCCTCGCCGTCTCGCACGGCTGCGTCCGGATCGCCAACGCCGACCTGCTGCGGCTCTACGAGCACGCCGAGGAGGGCACGCCGGTGCTCATCCGCAGCTGACGGCAGGGCTCAGGCCTGCTAGGAATGTCGACATGGCGACGACGAAGCAGACCAAACAGGGCGAGTACGACGCGTTCACCCGGCTGGCCAGCAAGGGTGAGGCGACGCTCGCCCGCCTGGCGGACCTGCCTGGCGGCACGAGGGCGCTCAATGCGTTCAACGACCTGCGGACGCGGGTCGACGATCTCAGCAAGAAGGTACGCGGCATCGACGCGCTCGAGGCGCGTGTCGCAAAGCTCGAGAAGGAGCTCGCGGCGCTCAGGCGGGCCCAGAAGCCGAAGACGACGACCACGCGCAAATCCGCGTAATCAAGGGACCCGGACCCGGAGCGCCCGCGGCAGCACCTGGAATCGAGCCGGGGTCGTGCCGGGCTGCTCCCCATCGAGCTGGATCGGGAGTGGCTCGTCCGTCTCGATCGAGACGGCGCTCCCCTGCAGCAGCTCTCCTTTCGGATGGGGCAAGTGGGTGCCCCGGTAGATCTTCGGCATCGTCACCATGAGGTCGCGCTTCGTCACGTCGCCGATGGTGAGCACGTCGAGGAGGCCGTCGTCAGGCTCGGCCTCGGGGCAGATCTTCATGCCGCCCCCGAAGAAGCGCCCGTTGGCGACGACGACGTCTGTCATCCGTCCCTCGCGCCGCTCCCCGTCGACGGTTACCCTGACGGCGGTCGGCGACCACGCTGCGAAGACGCGGAACGTGGCCCACAGGTAGCTCGCCTTCCCGCCGAGTGCCTTGGTCGTCTCGTTGGCACGGGCGGCTATCGCACCGCTCATGCCGGCGCTGGCGACGTTCGCAAACGCCGCACGTGCCTCGTCGCCTGCCCAGGCGCGGTATGTGACCAGCCCGAGGTCGACCTCGCGCTCGTTGCCGGCGAGAGCCACTCGGGCCGCCTGCTCGACGTTCCGCGGAATGCCGAAGGTGCGCACGAAGTCCCAGCCCGTGCCGCGTGGCACGATCGCGATCGGCGGGCGCTCGTCGAGCGCCACGAGGCCATTGGCGACCTCGTTCACCGATCCGTCGCCACCGACGATGACGAGCAGCTCGGCGCCGCCCGCGGCCGCCTCGCGCGCCAGGCGGCCGAGATCGCCCGGGCGCTCACTGATCAGCGCGTCGCCCTCGAGCCCGACGACCCCCGCTCTGCGGGCGATCTCGGGCCAGCGCCTCCCGGTCGACCCGTTGGCGCTGGCAGGGTTGACCAGGAAGACGACCTTCTCCGTCATCGAAGAGCCTCGTAGGGGCGAGGCTTGCCTCGCCCTCGCCTCATTGCGAGGTCACGGTGACCAGCGCCAGTTCGGTCATCTCGTCGACGGCCTTACGCATGTCCTCGTCGGAGATGCGGACGAACTCGCCCTCGACGATCACGTCGCTGACGATCAGCATGCAGCCCGCCTGGATGCGCCGCATGGCGCCAACCGTGAACAGCACCGCCGCCTCCATCTCCACGGCGAGAATCCCGCGCTCGGACCAGCGTCGAGCCTGGTCGGTGTCCGGCTGGTAGAAGATGTCGCTGGACACGATCGGTCCCACGCGCACGGGCTTGCCCAGGTGCTTTGCCTGGTGCACCGCTTCGTGCACGAGCCCGAAGTCGGCCGTCGGGGCGTGCGGCTCGCCACGGACGTAGTGGCTGGCGGTCGCGTCGGCTGCGGTGGCCGAGAGCGCAATCACGAGCTCGCCGATCGCCAGGTCCGGCTGTAGCCCACCGCAGGTCCCGACCCTCATGAGCTTCTTCACACCGAGCTGCACGAGCTCCTCGATCACGATCGCCGCCGACGGGCAGCCCATGCCGCTCGCCTGCACCGAGACCGGCGTGCCGTTGAACGTGCCGGTGTAGCCGAGCATGCCGCGCTCGGCATTGCGCTGCACCACACCCTCCATGAAGGTCTCCGCGATGTACTTCGCCCGCAACGGGTCGCCGGGGAGCAGGCAGGCCTCCGCGTAGTCACCCGGGTTCGCTCTCACGTGGATCGGCATTAGCGCGAAAGCCTACGGCTTTCGGCCGAGCGAACGCGCGCTTGCGGATCGGCGGCTTAGAGTTTCGCGCGTGAGCACGAAACTCACCGACCCGTCCCCGAGCCAGATCCTCCGCTTCTGCGCCGAGGATCCCGTCGAGCGGGTGTTCCTCGAGGACGTGGCCAGGCGGGGGCAGGGCCGTTTCGCGGCGCTCGAGCAGCAGGGCGAGCTGGTCGGGCTCTGCCACCTCGGCTCCAACCTCGTCCCATCCGGTCGCGGTTGCGCTGCATTCGCAGGTCTCGCAGTGCGATCGGGGGCGAGGATGCTGATCGGCGAGCAGGAGGCCGTCGGCGAGCTCTGGGAGGCCGCACGCCGCCGTTTGCCGCCGCCACGCGCCGACCGACCGGGTCAGCCGGTCTACGTGATCGACGACCCGCCGCCGCCCGGGGGGTCTGGGCTTCGCCCCGCAGAGCTCCGCGACCTCGATCTGCTCCTCCCGGCCTGCGCAGCCTCACATGCCGAGGAGCTCGGCGTCGACCCGCTCGCGCGCGACGCGAACGGCTTTCGCTGGCGCACGCGGGCGCAGATCGAGGAGGGCCGCTCGTGGCTGTGGGAGTCCGACGGGGTGATCCTGTTCAAGGCCGAGGCGTCAGCGTGGACGCCCGAGGCGGTGCAGCTGCAACAGGTCTGGGTCGACCCGGTGGCCCGTCGCCAGGGCCATGCGAGCCGCGGTCTTCGTGATCTCGTTCGCCTGCTGCTCGACAGCGCGCCGCACGTGTGTCTCTTCGTGCGCGCCGAGAACCTGCCCGCGATCGCCCTGTACGAGACGATCGGCATGCGGCGTGTCCTCTACTACCGCAGCGTGTTGCTGTAGGCGCGGGACATATCCCGCCCTGAGTCATGCAGAGCTTGATCCTCGTCCGTCATGCCCACGCCGTGTCGAACGTCCGCGATGCCGTCAGCTGCGTGCCGCCGGGCGAAGGCCTGAGCGACCGGGGAGTGGAACAGGGACTGGCTCTGCGCGAAGTGCTCGCCGCCGACCAGATCGACCTGGGAGTGGCCAGCGAGCTCGTCCGCACGCAGGAGACGCTCGAGCTGGCCCTCGGGTCTCGTGACGTGCCGCGGCTGGTCCTGCCCGAGTGGAACGAGATCCACTTCGGACGCTTCGAGGCCGGTCCGCTCGCGGCCTACCGGGACTGGGCATGGACGACTCCGGCGGATGTGGTCTGCCCGGGTGGAGGAGAGAGCCGGGCAGCAGTCGCGACCCGTGTGGCGGGAGTGCTCGAGATGCTGCTCCTCCGGCCCGAAGAGGCGATCCTGGCGGTGGGTCATGCGCTTCCCGTGAGGTACGTGCTCGATGCTTCCGACGGGCGCCTCCCAACGGCGCGGATCGCCCCGGTGGAGCATGCCGTGCCGCACCGCCTGACCTCGGCAAGCGTGGCCGCCGCGGCGCGTGCGCTGCGGCGCTGGAGCGCAACCCCTGTGTTCGCGGGGCGATCTCAAGCGTGAACAGCTGGATGCCGATGAACGAAGGGCTGATGGCTCGTCTTCGTGCACCCGTGCGCTCCTCGCGCTCCTCGCCGGCCTTGCTCTTCTGGCCTCTGGCTGCGGCGGCGGCTCCGGGACGACGGTCGCGGCTCCGACGACGCTCGGCGCGCTCGCCGACTCGGCGCGCCGGAGCGCGGACGCGTCGAGCGGCCGCTTCACCTTCTCCGTGAACATGACGATTCCGCCTCTGCCGGGGTCGCTCGACTTCACGGGCGAGGGTGCCTTCGACACCGTTGTCGACAAGACGGAGATGTCGCTCGACCTCTCGTCGTTCCTGAAGCTGATGGAGGGTCTCGCAGGCTCGCTCGGCGGGAGCGGTGTCGACACCGGGCTTGATGCCGACGACTTCAAGCTCGACGCCGTGATGGACGGCCTCGTGATGTACCTGCGCTTCCCGTTCCTCGCCGACAAGCTCCCTGAGGGCAAGGACTGGGTGAAGGTCGATCTTCGCCAGGCGGCGAGCCAGGTGCCAGGTCTCGATCTCGACCAGTTCCTCCAGTTCGCGAACAACGGCCCACACTCGACGCTCGAGTACCTGAAGGCAGTCTCCGGCACGATCGAGACGGTCGGCGTGGACGAGCTACGCGGCGTCTCGACGACGCACTACCGCACGAACGTCGACCTGGCCAAGTACGCGAAGCTCGTGCCGGAGGCCCAACGCGAGCAGCTCGGCTCGATGCTCGACGAGCTCGTCCGGCAGACCGGGCTGCGGCAGATCCCGGTCGATGTGTGGGTCGGCGATGACGGCCTCGTCCGCAAGCTCGAGATGACGATGTCGATGACCCAGCCCGGGACGACGCAGACCGCCTCGGCGTCGATGAGCTACGAGATGTTCGACTACGGAGAGCCGGTGCACATCACGCTCCCGCTCCCGACCGAGACGGCCGACGTCACTGGCGCTCTCCCCTCGCTTCAGACCCGCTGGCCCGCCTGCCTCGGTAACAATGGCCGCGTGCACGAGCTGCACGCACGCATTCGAGCGGTTCGTCGCCGCGCACGACCTGATCCCGCCCGGCGGCGAAGTCATGTGCCTCGTCTCCGGCGGTGCCGACTCGACCTGCCTCTGGGACTCGCTCCGCGAGCTCGGCTACCGCGTCGGCGCCGTCCACGTGCACCACGGCACGCGAGGCGTAGCCGCCGACGAGGACGCCCGCCACTGTGCCGCGCTGATGCAGGCCGAGGTGGTCAGGGTCGAGCCCGCGGCGACCGAGGCGGCGATGCGCGACCTGCGCTACCTCGCAACCGAGGGCCGCGGTGCTCGCGCCACAGGGCACACGGCCACCAGATCAGATCGAGACGGTGCTCTACAGGATCGTCTCGAGCGGATCGACTCGTGGCATCAAGGCGCGCCGCGAGGACGGCGTCGTGCGGCCGCTCCTCGACGTGACCCGGGAGGAGACCGAGGCCTACTGCCTCGAACGCGGCCTACACGTCCGCGTCGACGCGACCAATGCCGGTACGAAGCGCGGGCTGATCCGCGACGAGCTGCTCCCGCTGCTCCGCCGTCTCGATCCGCGCGCCGAGGCCAACCTGCTCTCGCTTGCCGCAGACCCGCCACGCCTCCCCCGCACGCTGGAGCGGTCGCTCGTCGAGCTGCTCTCGAGCCGGGACGGCACAAGGGCCGCCGACCTCGGTGACGGCGTGCGAGCCGTGCGCGAGTACGACACATTGCGGCTCGAAGGCACGGTCACCTGGGGGCCGTGGGACCTCGCCACCGACCGCCCCGGTCTCTCCGTCCGCACTCGCCGGCCGGGCGACCGGCTCGCAGGACGCCGCCGAAAGGTGCAGGATCTACTCGTGGACGCAAAGGTGCCGCGGGCCGAGCGCGACAGCTGGCCGATCGTCGTCGAAGGCGACGAGGTCGTCGCCGTACCCGGAATCGCCGACGCGCCGGGCTGGGAGGGCGCCGTGACGGCGCGAAAGGGCCGATGACCTCGCTCGTGGGTGCCGGGGCGGGCGAGGGGCCCGACGGCGTGGAGCACGGGGTCGGGGAGGTGCTCCTCGACGAAGCGACGCTGCAGGCGCGCGTCGCCGAGCTCGCAGCCGAGATCTCGGCCGACTACGAGGGCCGCGACCTCTTGCTGGTCGGGGTGCTCAAGGGCGCCGTGTTCTTCATGGCCGACCTCATGCGCCGGCTGACGGTGCCCTGCGAGATCGACTTCATGGCCATCTCGAGTTACGGCGCGGCGACGGACTCGTCCGGTGTCGTACGGATCCTGAAGGACCTGGATGTCAACATTGCCGGTCGCGACGTGCTCGTCGTCGAGGACATCATCGACTCCGGTCTCACGCTCTCGTACCTGATGCGCAACCTGAAAGCGCGTCGGCCGGGGTCGCTCGAGGTCTGCGCGCTGCTGACGAAGCCCGAGCGGCGCGAGATCGACGTCCCCGTGCGCTATGTCGGCTTCGAGATTCCCAACAAGTTCGTGATCGGATATGGGCTCGACTTCGCCGAGCGGTACCGCAACCTGCCGTACATCGGCGTGTTGCACCCCGATTTCGTGCCGTCTGTCACGTAGCTTCGGCCAGGGAACGGTCGGTTAACACTCCGCGCCAGGGGTCGGCGAAAAAGGAGGGTGCTGCTACGCTCAGAGGGCCGTGAACAGGTTCTTTCGCAGTGCGCTGTTCCCGCTCGTGGTGATCGTCCTGCTCGTCTACCTGGCGAGCCAGGTGCTGATCCCGAAGAAGGAGAACAGGGCCAAGATCACCTACTCCGAGCTGATCCAGCGCGCGGAGGCCGGCGACGTCAACAACGTGACGTTCGTCCCCAACCGCCAGCAGATCAACGCCGAGCTCGCGGGCGGCCAGAAGGTCAAAGTCAACTACCCGACGGCGCAGTCGCAGTTCGCGTTTCAGGAGGTCTTGCAGGAGCAGAACGTCCGCTTCGACTCGAAGGGGATCGGCTCCTCTGCCTGGTGGTCGCTGCTCACGGGACTGCTCCCGATCCTGCTGCTGATCGCCTTCTGGATCTTCCT
>CAVRXC010000004.1:0-508815 GCA_963724995.1 uncultured Actinomycetes bacterium | reverse complement strand
CCCCGTCGAGCCGGATCACCTGCGCGGCCACACCCTGCTGCTCGAGGTAGGCGGCGACCAGCCCGGGGTAGGCGGCCGCCACCCGCAGGCCGGCCAGACCCCGCACATCACCCGCCGTCCCGGCCGGGCGGCGAACCGGAACGTCGAGGCGGCGAAGCCCAGCGGGAGGATCTCGTCGGCGTCGGCCGCGCTGTCCATCAGCAGGTCCCGCCCGGTGACGCCCGACGTCGAGCTGTCCGGATCCCACGTACACCGCGATGTCGCGCGGGCGCAGGAAGAAGAACTCGGTGTCGTTCTCGGGGTCCTGCAGCATCAGCTCGCGCGGGTCGGAGCGCTGCCGGTACCCGGCCTCCACGAGCATCTGCACAGCCGGGTCGGACAGCGAGCCCTTGTTGGGGACGGCGATGCGCAGCATGCCGGCTACAGCCGTGCGTAGACGTCGTCGAGGCTCAGGTCGCACGCGAGCATGAGGACCTGCGACGTGGTACAGCAGCTGGGCGATCTCCTCGGCGGCACGCTCGCGCCCCTCGTGCTCGGCCGCCATCCACGCCTCGGCGGCCTCCTCGACGAGTTTCTTGCCGATCGCGTGCACGCCGGCCTCGAGGGCGGCCACGGTCGAGGAGTGCGTCGGGTCGGTACGCGGCTCGGTCCTGGAGCTCGACGTACAGCTCCTCGAAGCTCTTCATGGGCGCGCAGCCTATTGAAGGCGGTCGGCGGTGACGCCGCGCAGGGTCACTGCCGTGGCGATCGCCGCCTGCGCCGCCTCGTAGCCCTTGTCCTCGCGCGAGCCGGGCAGGCCGGCGCGGTCGAGGGCCTGGGCCTCGTCGTCGCAGGTCAGCACACCGAAGCCGACCGGCACGCCTGTGTCCAGTGCCACCCGGGTGAGCCCGTCGGTCGCCGCCGAGCAGACGTACTCGAAGTGCGGCGTGCCGCCGCGGATCACCACCCCGAGCGCGACGACGGCGTCGCAACCGGCCCGAGCCAGTCTGGGCCGCCAGCGGGAGCTCGAACGGCCCGGCACGCGCACGAAGCTGGTCGGCGACGCCGGCCTCGGCCAGCGCGCGGGCGGCCCCGGCGACCAGACCGTCCATCACCTGCTGGTGCCACAGCGACGCGACGACGACGACTCGCATCGAGGCCGCGCCCTCGACCGTCAGCCGCGGGGTCGCCCGTGCCGCTCACAGGTCCGAGCCGATGTCGTCGGGCAGGTCGTGGCCCATCCGGTCCCGCTTGGTGCGCAGGTAGCGCAGGTTGTGCGGTCGTGGCCGCGACCGGCAGCGGCACCCGGCCGATGATCGTGCAGCCCGTAGCCCTCCAGCCGGCCCGCTTGGCCGGGTTGTTGGTGAGCAGCCGCATCGACCGCACGCCGAGGTCGCACGAGGATCTGCGCGCCGGTGCCGTAGTCGCGGGCGTCCGCCGGGCAGCCCGAGCTCGAGGTTGGCGTCGACGGTGTCGCGCCCGCGGTCCTGCAGCTGGTACGCCTGCAGCTTGTGCAGCAGGCCGATGCCGCGGCCCTCGTGACCGCGCATGTAGAGCACCACCCCGCGGTCCTCTTCGGCGACCGCGGCCAGCGCGGCGTCCAGCTGCGGGCCGCAGTCGCAGCGCAGCGAGCCGAAGACGTCGCCGGTCAGGCACTCCGAGTGCACCCGCACCAGCACGTCCTCGCCGTCGCCGAGGTCGCCGCACGACCAGCGCGACGTGCTCGGCGCCGTCGAGCGGTGCTGCGGTAGCCGACCGCGCGGAACTCGCCGTGCTCGGTCGGGCAGCCGGGTCTCGGCGACCCGCTCGACCTGCCGCTCGGTGCCGGCGGCGGTACGCGACCAGGTCGGCGATCGAGATCATCAGCGAGGTCGTGCTCGTCGGCGAACTCGCGCAGCGCTCGGGCAGCCGCATCATGGTGCCGTCGTCGTTGACGAGCTCGCAGAGCACGCCGGCCGGGGGCAGCCCGGCGAGCCGGGCAGGTCGACCGCGGCCTCGGTGTGCCCGGGCCGCGCGCAGCACGCCGCCGTCCATCGCCCGCAGCGGGAAGACGTGACCTGGGCGCGTCAGGTCGTACGGGCTCGGTCGCGCGGGTCGGCCAGCACCCGGATGGTGTGCGCCCGGTCGGCGGCGGAGATCCCGGTCGACACGCCGTCGCGGGCGTCGACGGTGACCGTGTACGCGGTGCCGCGGCGGTCCTCGTTGGTGTGCGTCATCGGCGGCAGGTCGAGCCGGTCCAGCGTCGCGCCCCGGTCATCGGCACGCAGACGTACCCCGAGGTGTACCGGATCATGAAGGCCACCAGCTCGGGGGTCGCCGTCGCTCGGCGGCGAAGATCAGGTCGCCCTCGTTCTCGCGGTCCTCGTCGTCGACCACGACGACGGGCCGGCCGGCCGCGATGGCTGATCGCGCGTCGATCGCAGCCACGTCGAACGTCCTATCGATGGCGAACGGCCCTCGCTGCGCTCGTCGTCGATGCCTGCTCCGGCGCTCGCGGTCGCGGCTCGTGCATGCTCATCGTCGTCGTGCGGTGCCCAACAGCCGTTCTCGACGTACTTGGCGACCACGTCGACCTCGAGGTTGACCGGCTCACCGACCTGCTTGCGTGCCGAGCGTGGTGCAGCTCGAGCGTGGTCGGGATCAGGCTCGACGGTGAACGCAGTCGGCCCTGTCGACGACGTCGACGACCGTCAGCGAGACCCCGTCGACGGTGATCGAGCCCTTCTCCGACCACGTAGCGGGCGAGGTCGCGCCGGCAGCGAGACGCGCACCACCTCCCAGTGCTCGCCGCGGCTCGCGGCTCGAGGATCTGCGCCGATCCCGTCGACGTGGCCCTGCACGAGGTGGCCGCCGAGCCGCGCCGCCAGCGTGACCGGCCGTTCGAGGTTGACCCGGCTCCCGGGCGACCAGGGCGCCCAGCGACGAGCGGCGCAGCGTCTCGGCCATCACGTCCGCGGTGAAGGTGCCGGCGCCGGCGTCGACGACCGTGAGGCAGACGCCGTTGACGGCGATCGAGTCGCCGTGGTGCGGCGTCGGAGACGACGAGCGGGCCGCGCACGGTGAGCCGCGCGGCGTCCGCTGTCGGCTCGAGCGCCACGACCTCGCCGAGCTCCTCGACGATGCCGGTGAACATCAGGCCTCCTCGCCGGCCGCGCAGCACTCGTGCGGTGATGCCGCAGGTCGTCCCCGAGCCGGCGTGACGTCCGTGGGTCGTAGCCGCAACGCGTCGCCGATCGTGCGTGATGCCCGCCGGCCCGAGCAGCGGCCGGACCGGCGCCGAGCAGCACCGGGGCGACGTAGGCGACGACCCGGTCGACCAGCCCGGCCGCCACGAACGCGCCGGCCAGGGTCGGACCGCCCTCGAGCAGGACGTGCTGGACGTCGCGGGCGAACAGCGCGGCGAGCACGTCGGCGCAGGTCATGCGTGGCCAGCGCCAGACGTAGCGGGCGGTGGCGTCCAGGACGCGCGGCCCCGCCGGGACCGGCGGCGCCGACGACGACCCGCAGCGGCTGCCGCTCCGCGGCAGATCGCGGACCGTCGCTGCCGCCGCGCCGCGACGGTCAGCTGGGGGTCGTCGGCGAGCACGGTGCCGGTGCCGACGACCACCGCGTCGACCGTGGCGCGCAGCGCGTGCACGTCGGCGCGGGCCTGCGGTCCCGGTGATCCACCTGCTGGTGCCGTCGGCCGCCGCCGACGCGGCCGTCCAGCGTCGCGGCGAACTTCCAGGTGACGTACGGGCGGCCGTGCGTCACCGCGAAGGTCCAGGCGAGGTTGAGCGCAGCCGCCTCGTCGGCGAGCAGGCCGCCCTCGACGTCGACCCCGGCGGCGCGCAGGGTGGCTCGCCCCGCCGCGGCGCCGGGTCGGGTCCGTCGACTGCGCGTACGACGACCCGGGCGACGCCGGCCTCGATCAGCGCCGCTGCGCACGGGCCGGTGCGTCCGGTGTGGTTGCAGGGTTCGAGCGTGACGACGGCGGTGGCGCCGCGCGCGCGCCCGCCGGCCGCGGCCAGCGCGACGACCTCGGCGTGCGGCGTGCCCGCGCCGCGGTGGTAGCCCTCGCCGACGGTCCGGCCGGTGACGTCGAGCAGGACGCAGCCGACCCGCGGGTTGGGACCGCGCGGTACGCCCCGGACGCCGCGAGCTCGAGCGCGCGGCGCATCGCGGCGCTCTCGGCCGGCGTCACCATCGGTTCTCCTCGGAGCCTGTCGCGGTCGTCCGCGGGCTCCGGGGACGCGGGCCGACGGGACGCGATGGCCGGTGCCGGCGCTCGCGCGCCTCCCGACCTCGTACCGTCCCGGCACGACCCGCCGCGTGCGCCTCCCATCCGGACTCTCACCGTCGGTCCAGGAGTTCCACCTGGTCAACCGGCCGATGGCTTCGGCCGGGTCGCGGACTGTCACCGCCGGTTCGGACTTTCACCGACCCCGGAGCACGCGAGCTGTTCGTACTGTCCCCTGAAGTGTGCCACGCGCGCCCTGCGGCCGCATCGCCGCGTTGATCTTGGGCGCAGGTCACTGGAGGTCAGGGCGTGTCGCAGGCGTGTGCCGGCGTGCGGCTCAAGATCAACGAGGCGGGTGGGGGCGCGCGGACGCGGCGGCGGACGCGGCGGCGGCGCGGAGGGCGGCGACGGCGGCGTCGGGGTCGTCGGCGCCGTAGACCGCCGAGCCCGCCACCAGGACGTCGGCGCCGGCCTCGACGCAACGCCCGACCGTCTCCAGCGAGACCCCGCCGTCCACCTGCAGCCACACCTTCGTGCCACAACGGTCGACCATGGCGCGGGCGCGCCGCAGCTTCGGCAGCACCACGTCCAGGAACGCCTGGCCGCCGAACCCGGGCTCGACGGTCATCAGGAGCAGCAGGTCCAGCTCGGGGAGCAGGTCCTCGTAGGGCTCGACGGGCGTCGCCGGTTTGAGCGCCATCCCGGCCCGGGCGCCGGTCCGGCGCAGCTCGCGGGCCAGCCGGACGGGGGCGTCGCGCCGCCTCGACGTGGAAGGTGACCGAGCCGGCACCGGCCTCGGCGTAGCCGGGCGCCCAACGGTCCGGGTCCTCGATCATCAGGTGGCAGTCCAGGGGCAGCGGGCGAGACTTTGCGCAGCGCCTCGACCACGGGCAGGCCGATCGTCAGGTTCGGCACGAAGTGGTTGTCCATGACGTCGATGTGCAGCCAGTCGGCCGACGCCACGGCGGCGGCCTCCTCGGCGAGCCGGCTGAAGTCGGCGGACAGGATGCTCGGCGCGATCTGGATGCCCACGCCCCGAAGGCTAGCGATGGCGCGTCAACGGGTGCGGCGCAGAATCGCGAGATACATCGCGTCGGTGCCGTGCACGTGCGGCCACAGCTGCACGTCGGACGGGCCGAGGTCCGAGCCTCGGGGACGGCCGGCAGGAACGGCCGCGCGTCCACGGCGCTCGACGTCGTCGCGCGCCGCGCAGCACGTCGTCGACCACCACCTCGGCGTCTCCGCGAGATGCGGGCGAGCACGTCACGTACGCGACGAGGCCACCGGGCCGGGCCGCGTCGACCGCGGCCGACAGCAGCGAGCGCTGCAGCGGTGCCAGCCGGGCGACGT
Source organism: uncultured Actinomycetes bacterium (assembly GCA_963724995.1). Classification (GTDB taxonomy): domain Bacteria; phylum Actinomycetota; class Thermoleophilia; order Gaiellales; family Gaiellaceae; genus Gaiella. The sequence continues at coordinate 503,267 of CAVRXC010000004.1, read as the reverse complement.
CCGCCGGCTGCGCCGCCAGCGGGCCTCGGGCCGTCGGCGCAGCGCGCCGAGCCCGGTGCACGGGCACGTCCGACGAGCACGCGGTCGAAGGACCGGGACGCCCACGGCCCGGCCCGGCCGTCGCGCCGCACGACCCGGCACTGCCGCGGTGGTCCGGCCGCGACGCCGAGCGTCCGCGCGACCAGGGCGGCCCGGTGTTCCTGCGGCTCGCACGCGAGCAGCGCCGCCCCGCGCCCGGCGGCGATCCCGGCCAGCAGTGCGGCCTTGCCGCCGGGCCCGGCGCACAGGTCCAGCCAGCGCCGGTCGGGCCCGTCCAGCCAGGCCGTCGCGAGCGCGACCGCGACCAGCTGGCTGCCCTCGTCCTGCACGCCGGCCGCCCCGTCGCGCACCGCCGCCAGCGCCCGCCGGGTCGCCGGCCGGCCACCGGGCCGCGTACGGCGACCACCGGCCGGGCAGCGACCCGCCGCCGCCAGCGGCCGCGACGTCCGTCCGTCCCGGCCGGGCGACCAGCGTCACCTCGGCGGGCACGTTGTCCGCCGCGCAGCAGCTGCTCGGTGGCGGCGAGCGACCCGAGCGGTCCCGCATCGCGTCGACGACCCAGCGCGGATGCGAGGTGGCCACGGCGCAGGTGGCCGACCGGGTCCGCGTCCGGGTCGGGAGCGACGCGCGGCGACCCAGTCGTCGAGGTCGCTGCACCGCGACCTTGCGCAGGACCGCGTTGACGAACGTCGCGCGCCCGTCGCCGACGGCCGCCCGGGCCAGCTCGACCGTCGGCGCTCACGGCGGCGTGCGTCGGGCACGCGCATCGCCAGCAGCTGGTGCGCACCGAGCCGGAGCACGTCCAGGACCGGCGCGTCGACGGCGTCGAGCGGCCGGTCGACGCAGGCGGCCAGCACGGCGTCGTACGTGCCCCGGCCGCGCAGCGTCCCGTACGCCAGCTCGGTCGCGAACGCCGCGTCGCGCCCGTCCAGGTGACGCTCGCGCAGCAGGGCCGGCAGCACCAGGTTGGCGTAGGCGTCCCGCTCGTCGACGGCGCGCAGCAGGTCGAACGCCGCGCGGCGCGGCGCGTCCGGCCGGGGGCGCCGGTACGGGCGGCCCGGACGGCTCCGGCGCCCCCGGCCGGCCGCGTCGCCGCTCACGGCTCGAACCGCTCCCCCGGCGCAGCCGCAGACCACGGGCCCAGTCGGTCGCCGGCATCGCGCGCCGTCCCTGCGGCCGGACCTCGCCGAGGCGGACCGGATGGCGTGCCCGTGCCGACCAGGACTTCGGTCCTGCTCACCGCCAGCTCGCCCGGGGCCAGGACCGCGGGCGCGTCCGGGGCCGGCCGCACCGGGCCCAGCCCGACGCCGCTCGCCACGCAGCGTGGTCCAGGCGCCCGGCGCCGGGCGTGCAGGCCCGCACCAGCCGGTCCACCCGGAGTGCGGGTGCGTCCCACTCGACCCGAGCGTCCGCGGTGTTGAGCTTCGGCGCGTAGCGAGACGCCGTCGGCGGCTTGCGGCGCGGGTCGCAGCGTGCCGTCCTCGATCCCGTCGAGGGTCGTGACCAGCAGCCGCGCGCCGGCTCAGCGACAAGCCGGCCGAGCAGGTCGCCGGCGGTGTCGTCGGGCCCGATCGGCTCGGTCACCACGCCGTAGACCGGTCCGGTGTCCAGACCCTCCTCGAGCCGGAAGGTCGTCGCACCGGTGACGTCGTCGCCGGCCAGCAGCGCGTGCTGTACCGGGGCGGCGCCGCGCCATGCCGGCAGCAGCGAGAAGTGCAGGTTGACCCAGCCGTGCCGCGGGACGACCAGCGCCGCCGGCGGCACGAGCGCGCCGTAGGCGACGACCGGCGCGCAGTCGGGCGCGAGGTCGGTGAGCTGGTCCAGGAACGCCGGCTCGCCAGGTCGGCGGGGTGAGCACCGGGATCCCCGCCTCCGGCGGCCCCGGCTACCGGGGACGCGACGAGAGTGCGGCCACGGCCGGAGGGTGCCGCCGGTCGGGTGAGCACCGCGACCACCTCGTGCCGGGAGGCCACCAGCGCGCCAGCGACGGCACGGCGGCCGCGGGGTGCCGGCGAACAGCAGCCGCACGGCGGCCTGAGCGTCGTGCCGTACGTGGGGTGCGGGCTGACCTTGACGACCGGCACGCTGTCACCGAACCAGTCCGCCTCGCGGATCGCGCGTCATCGCCACCTTCCGGGTGGCCGTGTCCAGCCGGTCGACGAACAGGATCCCGTCGAGGTGGTCGGTCTCGTGCTGGACGCACCGGGCCAGCAGGTCGCTGCCCTCGAGCATGACCGGCTCGCCGTACATGTCGAACCCCCTGGCGACGACCCGTATCGCGCCGCACGGAGTCGACGTCAGCCCGGGCACCGACAGGCAGCCCTCCTCGCCCTCCTGCTCCTCGTCCGACAGGTTCAGGGTCGGGTTGACCAGGTGGCCGAGCCACGTCGTCCACGTCGTAGGTGAAGACCCGCAGCCCGACGCCGATCTGCGGGGCCGCGAGGCCGACGCCCGGCGCGTCGAGCATCGTCTCGGTGAGGTCCTTGACCAGGGTGCGCAGCTCCTTGTCGAAGTCCGTCACCGGCGCCGCCGGCGTGCGCAGCACCGGGTCGCCGAACAGCCGGATCGGCTGGACGGGCACGGCAGTCCTCTCGAAACCTCGCGCAGGGCTGATGGGTGGGGTCTCATCCTAAGGTCGCGCCGGGGAGCAGCCCGAGCCGGACGAGGTCCTCCCGCAGCGCCTCGGGCGTGCTGAAGAGGATGCCCGTGAACCCCAGTGCGGCCGCGGCCACGACGTTGTCCGGCTTGTCGTCGACGAACGCCGCGGTGTCCGGGTCGACGGAGAACCGGGTCAGCAGGATCTGGAACAGCGCGGGGTCGGGCTTGGCCAACCCGTGCTCGCCGGACACCACGATGCCCTCGAACCGGCCGAACGAGGGGTAGCGGACGCGAGCCCGCGGGAAGGTCTCGGCCGACCAGTTCGTCAGCGCGAGGAGCCGTACGCCCGCCCGCGCGCAGGTCCTCCACGAGCCGGGCGGTACCGGCGATCTCGTCGCCGAGCATGTCCTCCCACCGCTCCACCCACGCCCGGATCAGAGCCTCGTGCCCGGGGTGCGCGGCGACGAGCTCGGCGACCGCGTCGGCCCGCTCCCGGCCGGCGTCCATCGCGAGGTTCCACTCCGGCGTCGTGACCGTGGCCAGGAACTCCTCCATGGCGTCCTCGTCGCCGTCGAAGAGGCGGCGGTACAGGTACCTGGGGTCCCAGTCGGCCAGCACGCCGCCCAGGTCGAAGACGACGGTGTCGATCGCGTTCGTGCTGCGGCTCACCACCCCATCCTGCCGGGTCGCTCCGGGCGGGCAGCGCTCAGCCCAGGTCGAGCGGGTCGACGGCGACGGTGACGAAGTCGGCGGCCTTGCGCGCGCTGCGCAGTGCCTGGCCGGCCTTCAGCGCCGCGGACAGGGCGGCGCCGTCGGCCAGCGGGACGCGCACCAGGGCCCGAGCACCTGCGTCGGTCGGGGTCGGGCCGAGCAGCTCCGCCGTCACCGGGAGCTCGGCGCCGGCCAGCAGGTCGGCGACCGCCGCCGCCGTTCCCGTCAGCGTGGCCATCCGGACGGCCGGCGGGAACCGCAGCCTGGCACGGTCCGCGAGCTCGCGGTCGGCCGCCCCGGGCGGGTCCCAGCGCAGCAGCGCCTGGACCGGCGCCAGCGTCGACTCGGCCAGCACCACGACACGGCCGCCGTCGGGTGCGGGCCGGACCAGCGCGGCCGCGGTCAGCCAGCGCCGCAGGGTCTCCTCCCCGGAGCGCAGGTCCTGGCGGCCGAGCAGCGCCCAGCCGTCCAGCAGGAGAGCCGCCGCGTAGCCGCCGTCGGCCACCGGCTCGGCCCCGGGCGTCGCCACCACGAGCGCCGGCCGCTCGTCCACGGACTCCAGGACACCCTCGCGTCCGGACGTCCGTACGGCGACGCCGGGGAAGGACCGGCCGAGCTCCTCCGCCGTCCGCCGGGCGCCGACCACCACGGCACGGAACCGGTCGGCGTCGCAGGACGGGCACCGCCAGCCGGCCGCGAGCCGGCCGCACCAGGTGCAGGACGCACCCGCGCGTTCCGACCCGACCGCGAGCGGGCCCGAGCACGCGGAGCATCGGGCCGGCGCGAGGCAGTGCACGCAGGCCAGGGCCGGGACGTAGCCGCGGCGGGGCACCTGGACGAGGACCGGGCCGGCCTGCAGTCCCCGCCGGGCCGTGTCCCAGGCCGCCGTGGGCAGCCGAGCCGTGCGGGCCGCCGGGTCGTCCGCCAGGTCCGCGTCCTCGCCGGCGACCCGGACGGCCGGGGCGACCGCCCGTACGGTCGCCCGGAGCGCCTGGACCGGGTGCGCCTCCCCGCCGGCCAGCAGCGCCGCCCCTTCGGCGGTGCGCGCGATCCCACCGACCAGGAGCGCGGCGCCCTCGGACGCGGCCCGCAGCCGCAGCACCTCCCGTACGTGCGGGTACGGGGCCCGCGGCTCGGCGTGCAGGTCGTCGCCGTCGTCCCAGACCACGGCGAGGCCGAGGTCCTGGACCGGGGCGAACATCGCCGCCCGCGTCCCCACCACGGCGCGCACGCCGCCGCGCCGGACCGCCAGCCAGGCCCGGTAGCGCTTGGCCGGGCCCGACTCGGCCGTCAGCACGACGTGGCGACCCGGGCCGCACTGGCGCTCGACCTCCTCGCCGACCCGGCGGGCGTCGCGGTGGTCCGGCACCACCACGAGCGCGCCACGCCCGGCGGCCAGCGCCACGCGCACGGCGGTGGCGACCTCCTGCGGCCAGGTCGGGCCGGGCAGGGCCGTCCACACGGCCACCGGGCGCCGAACCCGTCGCCACCGCGCGCAGGAACGCCGGGCCGGCCGTGTAGCGGCCCCAGCCCGCCTCGACCTCGTCGGACCCGGGCGGCGCCGGCGGCAGCAGCGGCTCGGCCGAAGGCTCGGCCTCGACCCGGGCGTGCCGGGGCGGGACCGCAAGGCGGAGCACGTCGGCGAGGGTCCCGGCGTAGCGGTCCGCCACCGCTCGGGCGAGCGCGAGGATCTGCGGCGCCAGGACCGGCTCCGACGACACCACCTTGTCCAGCCGGGACAGCCGGCGCCCGGCCCCGGCGTCGGCGGTCTGCTCGACCCGCTCGACCAGGAACCCGCCCACGAGCCGTGCCGGCGAACCGGACCCGTACCCGTGCGCCCGGCTGGGCATCGGCGTCGGCCGACTCGGCACCAGGTAGTCGAAGAACCGGTCGAGGTGTGCGTGCGGGACGTCGACGGCGACCCGCGCGACGGCCCGGGCGGGCGCGAGCCCTTCGGGCGGGCGCGGGCGGGCTCGGCGCACCCGCTCCCGGACGAGCGCGAGCTGCTGCTCGCGCGGTTCGACACTCACGCCGCCGGTCCTACCATCCGGGGCCGACCCGCGGCGCGCGGGCTGCGGCTCGCTGGGGACGGCGCGTCAGGAACCCGCGGCGGCGGCACTCAGCGCGTCGACGCGGTCGGTGCGCTCCCAGGTGAAGTCCGGCAGCTCGCGGCCGAAGTGGCCGTACGCCGCGGTCTGGCGTAGATCGGGCGCAGCAGGTCCAGGTCGCGGATGATCGCGGCGGGACGCAGGTCGAAGACCTCGGTCACCGCCCGCTGGATCTGCGCGTCGGGCAGGCGTCCCGTGCCGAACGTCTCGACGAACAGGCCCACCGGGTGCGCCTTGCCGATCGCGTACGCGACCTGGACCTCGCAGCGCTCGGCCAGACCGGCCGCGACGACGTGCTTGGCCACCCAGCGCATCGCGTACGCCGCGGAGCGGTCCACCTTCGACGGGTCCTTGCCGGAGAAGGCGCCGCCGCCGTGCCGGGCCATGCCGCCGTACGTGTCGATGATGATCTTGCGACCGGTCAGCCCGGCGTCGCCCATCGGGCCGCCGACCTCGAAGCGACCGGTCGGGTTCACCAGGACGCGGTAGTCGGAGGTGTCGATGCGTCAGCCCCTCGAGCTCGGGGCGGACCACGAACTCCTCGACGTCGGGCTGCAGCAGGGTGGCGAGGTCGATGTCGCCGGCGTGCTGGCTGGACACGACCACGGTGTCCAGGCGCACCGGCTTGTGGCCGTCGTACTCGATCGTCACCTGGGTCTTGCCGTCGGGGCGCAGGTACGGGATGGTGCCGTCCTTGCGCACGCCGGCGAGGCGCCGGGCCAGCCGGTGGGCCAGCATGATCGGCAACGGCATGAGCTCGGGGGTGTCGTTGCTGGCGTAGCCGAACATCAGGCCCTGGTCGCCGGCGCCCTGGCGGTCGAGCGGGTCGCGCAGCTGCCCTCGGCCCGCTCCTCGAAGGCGTCGTCGACGCCCTGGGCGATGTCGGGCGACTGCGCGCCGATCGAGACCGAGACACCGCACGACTGCCCGTCGAAGCCCTTCTTGGAGGAGTCGTAGCCGATCTCGAGGATCTTGTCGCGGACGATCGTGGGGATGTCGGCGTACGCGTCGGTCGTCACCTCGCCCGCGACGTGCACGAGCCCGGTGGTCACGAGGGTCTCGACGGCCACCCGGCTGCGGGCGTCGTCCTTGAGCAGCGCGTCGAGGACGGCGTCGCTGATCTGGTCGGCGATCTTGTCGGGGTGGCCCTCGGTGACCGACTCGGACGTGAAGAGGCGACGGGACACGACGTGCTCCTTGCGGCTGGCGGCGACTGAGTGCGCCCGGAGTCTATCCGGCACCCGCCGCGCTCCCCTGCCTGCGCCGCCAGCACACGCCGCGCCAACCGGGCGACGCGACACCTGGCACGCGTCAGGGACACGCCCGATCGCAGTGATCGCTCGCCACACGGAGGGAAGTCAGGCCGAGAGAGACTGCTGCCCCGGTGACGTGCCATCCGTGCCAAGGACGGCCGCCCACAGGCGTCGGCGGAGCAGCCGACGCGTCCACGACCCGCCCCGACGACCTCGCCTCGAGGGCTGCTGGCCGGAACGCTCCACCGGTGCGTCCCCCCGAAGCCTTCGCGGCGTGCAGTGCGCTGGACCTCGCCTCGTCCGCGGACCTCGTCCGGGCCGGCGCGTCCCGGTCCGCCCTCAGCCGGGGGGCGCGCCGCGGCCAGCTGGTGCGGCTGCGTCCGGGGGCTCTACGCGGCACCGGGGTCACCTCCCGGCCTGTTGGCCGTCGCGGCCCGGCACGGCACCGTCTCGCACACGACGGCCGCCGGGCTGCACGGCTTCGACCTCCTCCGAGAGCCCGGCATGCACGTGAGCGCGCCGAATCGCGTCAGGCCCGCGGAGCCCGGGGTGACGATGCACCGCGCTGCCGTGGCGGGCTACGACCGCTGCCGACGGTCCGGCCTGTGGGTCACGAGCTCGACCCGGACGCTCGTCGACTGCGGTCGCAGCCTGCCGTGGGAAGAGTCGGTGGTCCTGATGGACTCGGCGCTGAGGGCTGGGCTCCCGGTTGCCGAGCTCGAGCGGGCCGCAGCAGCTGCCCGGGGCCCGGGCGCAGCGGCTGTGCGCGCGGCGGTGGCCGCCGCGGATGCGTGCTCGAAGAGCGCTCTGGAGTCCCTGCTCAGGCTGGTGCTCACCCGTGCCGGACTACAGCCGACCATGCAGGCAGTCATCTCGGACGAGCACGGATTCGTTGCGCGGGTCGACTTCCTCTTCGTGGACGCCCGAATCGTCGTGGAGGCGGATGGCTGGGAGGAAGTCCGTTCGCGTCCCGACGAGGTCGTTTCGCTCGTCCGCGATCTGCTGGCCCGAGCTTGAAGACGGACCGACAGCAACAACCGGCACGCAAGCGACCGGGGCACGGTCTTGGCTCACCCGCCCGTGAGCGTGCCGCTCGAGCAGGATCCACCGGGACGGGGTCGCAGCGCTCGTTCAGGTGCCAGCTGTCGCGGCGGGACCACGCTGCCGGGGCAGGTCAGGACCTCAGCCGGGCTGCGACCAGGTCCCAGACGACGTCGGCGAGGTCCTCTTTCGGGCCGAGCGGTACGTCCGTCTCGCTGCCGTCCGAGCCGAGCACGACCGCGGCGTTGTCGGCGACCTCGAAGCCGACGCCGTCCCCGACCCGGTTGACCACCAGCAGGTCGCACCCTTTGGCGGCGAGCTTGGCGCGGCCGTGCGCCAGCCAGTCGGCGCCGTCGTCGCCGGTCTCCGCGGCGAACCCGACCACGACCTGCCCGGCCCGCGGTGGATCGTCGACGAGTCCGCGCAGGACGTCCGGGTTGCGGGCGAGCTCGACCGGGCTGGGCTCCTCGGCGCCCTTCTTGATCTTGACCCGGGTCGGGTGGGCGGGCCTGAAGTCGGCGATCGCGGCCGCCATGACGACTGCATCGGCCGCGGCAGCGGCCGACCGCACGGCCGTGCCCAGCTCGACGGCGGTACCCACGCGGACCACCTCGACCCCGGCCGGGTCGGGCAGTGCGACGTTGGCCGCGACCAGGACGACCGCCGCGCCGCGGGCGGCCGCGGACTCGGCGAGCGCGTACCCCTGCCGCCCGCTGGAGCGGTTGCCCAGGAAGCGGACCGGGTCCAGCGGCTCTCGGGTGCCGCCGGCCGAGACGACGACGCGCCGCCCGGCCAGATCGGCTGCCGTCGCCTCGGAGGCGCCCCGGACGAGCACCCGCCGCAGCAAGGACAGGACCGCTTCCAGCTCGGGCAGGCGGCCCTTGCCGGAGTCGACGCCGGTGAGCCGTCCGACGGCCGGCTCGACCACCACCGCGCCCAAACACCACGCCGAGCTGCCCCACCCGCGAGCTGCTGTCGACGATCGCGACTTCGCCCAGCATCGAGGCGCCATCGTCGGAGGCAAACTGCTCCTGCAGGTCGTCTGCTCCCGTGGTGGCACGCACGTCGACGACGCGACCGTCGCGGAATGTGACCTCCACGTCCTCGGCCACCTTCCCGGGCAGCGCCACGGGCCGCGTGCACCGGACCGTGCCCTCGGTGCGACGCTTGTCGGGTGTCGTGAACACCTCCTCCGTGGGGAGGTTGACGACGTGCTCCAGGCCGTAGGCCGTCTCCTCGACGGCTCCCTTCCATCGTGACAGCGGCGAAAGACCCACGAAGAGGTCGGTACCGGGACCGCGGAAGCGAATGGCATCGAACCGGCGGTCGTCGAGCTGCTCGGCGCGCGCGCGAAGCATGGCGACATGCTCCTTCCACGCGCCGACCGGGTCGGGCTCGTCGAGCCGAACGGCCCGTGCCACGAGATCCCAGAGCCGCTCCACGTCCGACTCGCCGAAGACTCGCTCCGCCCAGCCTGGGTTCGGGAAGGCGACGATCGACCAGTTGACGGTGCGCTCGTTGTCCGATTGGACGCTGCGTTCCACATACGCGCGCCGGATCGCACGCGCCACCCGGGCGGGATCGGCACCGTCGAGCGCGCGCGGATCCGGGTCGCCGAAGATGGCCAGGATCGCGCCCCTGTTGTCGCTCAGCCAGTCCAGCTTGGCGATCTCCCAGGGTGGCGACCAGTCGAGCGAGCCCTCGGGGGCAAGGTCGGCCATCGCCCGTCTCATGCCAGGATCGCGCCATTCGACGGTCACGTACGACGCGCCGGCCCGGTACGCAGCTCGCCCGACAGCGCGCACGAGGGGAGCGTGCTCGGGAAACGCGAGCACGTCGAGTACCTGCCCCTCCTGGAGGTTGGTCCCCACCTCGACCGCCAGACGCGCATACGCGTCGAGGCGCTCCGCCGCAGTCACGCATGCGAGCCTATCGCGGGGATCCGCCGCACGTCCGTTCCTGCTTGCCGTCCTCGGGTGCCGTGGTAGCGTCCGCCGCGTGCCCGACCTGACGCCGCAGCTGCTCGCGGAGATCACCTCGCTCGGGAAGACCGTGCTGCTCGTGGTCGCGATCACGTTCATGGCGTGGGCGCTCTACACGGCGATGATCGTGCCGAAGAAGCACCCGGATTTCCCGCGCGACCTCAACCTCTACATCGTGATCACGGCAGTACTGTTCGTCGCGCAGATGGGGGCCGTGGTCTGGGTCACCGGGACGCAGGAGGTCGAGCACGAGGCCGCGGGCGAGGTCGAAGGCGGTGGGGAGGAGACGACTCCCGCGGAGACCACCCCGACCGAGCCGATCCACGACGGAGCCGACCGGCGGCGCAGGAGACCCGGCTGCCGGCAAGGAGGTCTTCACCTCCGCCGGCTGCGGCACCTGTCATACCCTCGCGGACGCCGGGACGAGCGGAGCCGTGGGCCCGAACCTCGATGACGCCAAGCCGCCGGCCGAGCTCGTCGTCGAGCGTGTCACGAACGGGATGGGCGTGATGCCGCCCTTCTCCGGTCAGTTGACCGAGCAGCAGATCGCCGACGTCGCGGCCTACGTCTCGTCAGCTGCCGGATCCTGAATCCACCGCGGTGCCTGGCTGAAGCCAGGCACCCGGCGCTCGCGCAGCGGAGAGGGCGGGATTTGAACCCGCGACGCACCTTTCAGCACGTACGCGATTTCCAGTCGCGCTCCTTAGGCCACTCGGACACCTCTCCGAGGAGGCATAGGGTAGCCGTCCGTTCTTGCGATCATCCGTGCATGCCACCGCTTGGTGCGAAGGAGCGTGCACAGCTTCCCGACAGTGCGTTCGCCTACATCGACGCGCGCGGCAGGCGCCGTCTGCCGATCCACGACGCGGCGCACGTCCGGAACGCCCTTGCGCGCTTCAGTCAGGTGGCCTTCGAGGACGAGGGCGCGCGGGACAAGGCCCGCACGAGACTGCTGCGGGCCGCGAAGAAGCACGGAATCGTCCCCATCGGCTTCGTCAGCGCCGAGTTGCAACCCCAGAAGAAGCTGCCCACGGGGCAGGTCACCTTCTTGCTCACCGACGTCGAGGGCTCGACGGAGCTGCTCCGACAGCTCGACGATCGATACGCGCCGCTTTTGGCGCAGGTGCGGCGCCTGCTGCGCGCCGCGGTGCGGCGTGCCGGCGGTCGCGAGGTCGACGCCCGGGCGGACGACCTCTTCGCCGCCTTCGAACGAGCCCCGGCGGCACTCGACGCTGCGCTGGCGATCCAGCGGTCGATGCTGACGGCGACATGGCCCGACGGAGTCGACGTGCGCGTGCGGATCGGCATCCATCGCGGGCGGCCCACGCTCACCGACACCGGGTACGTCGGCCTCTCGGTGCACACGGCCGCACGCATCTGCTCCGCGGCACACGGCGGTCAGATCGTCGTGTCGGCTGCCGTGCGCTCGGCCGTACTCCCCGCGCTCGCAGACGGAGTCAGCCTGAGGAGACTCGGTGCCTGGCGGTTTCAGGGCCTGCGGGACGCGGAGGAGCTCTACCAGGTGGAGGCCGCCGACCTTCCTGCCAAGTTCCCCTCGCTCCGGGCAGCCAAGAGCGGAGCCCTGCCACCCAGGGCTCCCGACTAGGTGCCTGGCTCTCAGCCAGGCACCGCAGTTCCTCTCTCCTCGCGGGTCACCCGCTCCGCAGAAGCTCGAGCCTGAGCACGCCGGCCGGGTTGATGCCGGTGGCGGAAACTGCACAGTTGTCCGCTCCGCCAAGGGGGAGGACCAGAGCCCTGGTGTACGGTGCCCGGCCCGTGAGGCGGGTGCGGTCGATCCCCGTCCTGATGCCCCTGCGGCACGACATCACGATCTGGAGAGAGATCGTCCGAGGCTTCGACACGACGACGCGTATCGCGACGCGATTCGGGCGCCTCACGATCGCTCCCACGAGGGCGAGCTGGCCCGCGCCGGCGGTCTGCCCTCGCTTGACGACCGTCCACGACTGAGTGGAGGCGAGCGCGCCGGCCACCGAGGCCAGTGCCACGACCAGCACGCCGATCCGGACCAGCTGCCGCATCACCCTCGACACTCGATCTCAGTGTAGGCAGGACTGGCAGCACGACAAGCCGGGCCCCTCGAAGCTGTCGGAAATCCGGCGTCGCCGGCTACGCGTAGACCTCGTGAAACGGGGTCAAGCGGGTGATCCTTACTTCTCAGGAGGGAGGACACCGTGAAGAAGTCGACAGCCTTGGTCGTCGGCGCCGGGTTGCTCAGCCTGTCGCTGACCGTTGCCGGCGCTGCCGTAGCGCGTACCCAGGCGAACGCGATCCAACTGACTGCTGCGTTGAATGCCGCGCAGGAGGTGCCGACACCGACGGGCGACGTCAGCGCGGCGCGCGGAGTGTTCACGGCCAGCGTCACCAAGACGGATACCGGCGCGACGGTCACGTGGCAGCTGACGTTCAGCGGCCTCACCGGCCCGGCGGGCGCTGCGCACATCCACACCGGCGTGCCCGGCCAGGCCGGGCCCGTGGTGGTGCCGCTGTGCGGCCCGTGTGAGAGCCCTGCGAGTGGAACTGCGGACGTCGACGCCGCCGTGCTCGGCGCACTGCAGACGGGCGGCGCCTACGTGAACGTCCATACGGCCGCGAACGCACCGGGTGAGATCCGCGGGCAGCTCGCAGTCCGAGCACTTGCGACCGTGGCGCTCAACGCTCGACAGGAGGTCCCCAAGCCGAAGGGCACGCTCGCTCGCGCGCGAGGAACCTTTACCGCAACGGTGACGAAGACGGGAGCCAGCGGCAGGGTTGCGTGGCGGTTGACGTTCAGCGGGCTCACTGGCCGCGCCGCCGCTGCCCACATTCACCTGGCCAAGCGTGGGAAAGCGGGGCCCGTTGCAGTCCCTCTGTGCGGACCATGTCGTAGCGGCGTCCGCGGCACCGCGACCGTCTCAGCCGCTGTGCTCACGGCGCTGGAGGCGGGCCGCGGATACGTGAACGTCCACACGGCGCGCAATGCCGCGGGAGAGGTGCGCGGTCAGATTCCGCCCGTCCCCCTGCGGATCACGACTCCGTAGCCGCACACCGACGTGACCCGAGCTCGGGATCTCTCCCTCCGAGCTCGGGTTGCGCTCCGGCCACGAGGGTGGAGCGTCCGCAAGCTCGGCTGGCCCGGTGCGCGATGATCAGGCATGTGCAATCGACGGTCCGTTCGACTGTCAATGACAAGCCGGCACTCGATCGCAGGTTTAGAGACGGGTACAAACCGGAGGTGAGCTCCGACCGCAACCCCGGCGACTTGCCCGCCGGTCTGTCGATCCGCCCTTATCGACTCGAGGACGAGTCGCACGTCGTCGACACCCTGCAGGCCGCCTTCGGGACGTGGCCGGGCGACATCGTGGTGGGCGACCCTGCCGCGTATCTCCGCTGGAAGCACCTGCAGAGCCCCTGGGTCAGTCGCTCATGCTTGTCGCCGAGCGCGACTCGCGGGTGATCGGCTTCATCGCCTACCTGCCGTGCAGATTCGTCGCGGGCGGCAGGGACCTCCTGGTCATGCGTGGTGTCGACATCGCAGTCCGGCCCGAGTGCCGGGGGCAAGGCATCGCAGCCGCGCTGACGCAAGCCGGCACGGCGCATCTGCCACCCGAAACGTCGTTCAGCATGAGCAACCCGAACGACATGAGCATCGGTGGGGTCCGCCGACTCGGACGGACGCCGGTCGGTCGCTTCGGGCTCCTCGTGCGCATCCTCAGGCCGATCCACGCCGTACTCGGCCGACGGCGCTCTGCCGCGCCGGCACCAGAACCGCAGGTGGACGCGCCCCTGGCCATGGTCGTGCTCGACGACGGCGTGGGTGTGGCGTCCTTGCTCGCGCGGGCACGGTGTCCCGCTGACCGCCTGGTCGCCGTCAAGGACCTCGACTACCTGCGCTGGCGTTATGCGCTCGACCATTACCACGCGATCTGTGAGGTCACCGACGGGCAGCTTCGGGGCCTGGCCATCTTCTGCATCAAGCCGAGCCGAGCGACGTGGAAGATTCGAGTTTGCGAGCTGCTGGTCGCAGACGACGATCGTCAGGTTGCCCGCCGGCTGCTCCGTCGAGTGCTGAATGCGTCGACCGCCGACTTCGTCGTGTGCCATTTCCCTGCGCGATCGGTCCAGCGAGGCGCCGCGCTGCGCAGCGGCTTCGTGCCTGTCGGGTCCGGCGAGCAGGTGCTCGTCTACCCGCTCGATCCGACCGTCAGGCCCGACCCGACCGAGCTCGCGTCGTGGGCGCTGACGCTGGGAGACCTCGAGCTGCTGTAGCCCGGAATACAGCGTCGCTCCAGTCTGCGGGCACTTGCGGCCGTCCTTGGGAAGCGCCGGAAAGGTCTGCTATCACTGTCTGCATGCGAGCCGCCGTGCGTCTGCTGATCTCGGCGATTCTCCTTGCTGGCGCGGTGCTCGCGACGGTGCCGGTGAAGGCGTCCGCTGCGACGGCGTGCGCCGCGAGCGTCCCCGACGGGTTCGGGCCGTTCGGCAAGGGCCTGCCACCGGTGCGCGCGAAGATCGGCACCGGCCACGTCCTCACCGGCGTCGTACTCTCCTCGCTCGACTGCAAGCCGATCCGGCGCGCCCGCGTCGAGCTCTGGCAGGCGAACAAGCAGGGCCGCTACGTCCGCGCCGGAAGCGCGACGGTCTACACGAACGCGCAGGGACGGTTCCGGCTCGAAGGGCCGCGGCCGCCCTCGTACGAAGGTCGACCCGGGCACATCCACCTCCGCGTGTCGGCGCCTGGTCACGAGCAGCTGCTGAGCCGCTACGAGGCGGCAACCGGCGCGCGGCGCGGCACGCTACGTCTCGTCCTGCAGATCCAGGACCTCTAGCGCCGCGTCTCGACTAGATGTCCTGCCCACAGACGTTATGAACGCGGCTGGAGGGCGGCCGGTCTCCAAGCGAGCTGTGTGGTCGCTGCCGGTTGTAGTAGCGGATGAAGCTTAGAAGCGAGCGTGCACGTGCGCTGGAGGTCGGCCACGAGCGGCTGTATGCCCATTCCTGCTGCAGCGTCTGGATGAAGCGCTCCACCTTGCCGTTCCAGCGCGGTGTGTAGGCGGGCGTGCGGATGTGGCGGATCGCGTGGTCGGAGAGCAGCGTCTGGAAGCGGCGACTGTTGCGGTAGACCATCGCGTTGTCAGTCATCACCGCCTCGGGCGATCCGAGGCCGAGCTCGGCGAAGAAGGCGAGCGCCCGCTCGAGCGTGCGCACGTTGGTGTCGGCGTCCTCGCGCGGGTGCAGCTCGACGTAGGCGATCCGGGAGTGGTCGTCGACCACGCAGTGCAGGTGGTCGTAGCCGATCCCGCGGTGCAGGTCCTTCGTTTGCCGGTTGCCGGTGACGCGGTGACCAGGGACGCTGAAGCGGGCGAGCTTCTTCACGTCCATATGCAGCAGTGCTCCCGGACGTGACCATTCGTAGCGGCGGTAGCTTTGCCGCTGTCCACGCGGCCGACGCGAAAGTCCGTGCCGCCAGAGCACCTTCCAGATCGTCGAGCGGGCGCGACGCACGATCCCCGCCAGCCGCCCCGGCCCGAGATTAGTCTCGCGTCGGGCGCGCAGGATCGGCTCCTCCTCGGCCGCCGTCAGGCGACGCGGCTGGCTCCGCGGCCGCGAGGAGCGGTCACGAAGCGCCGAAACAGCACGACCACCCTCAAGCCAACGATGCCACCAGCGGTGCGCCGTCGCCGGCGAAACGCTGAAGGCCGTCGCTGCGGCCCTCAGCGACAGCCCCTGCTCGATCGCGAGAACAAGCTCGCGCCGACCAGCGAGTCCGAGCTTGGCGTTAGCGTGCAGATCCATCACGGCCCTCCTTTGGGACGCAGGTCCTGGCAGACCCGCACAGCCTCAAAGGAGGGCCGGATGACTCCTCAGCCGTTCACAACCTGTGTGGGCGGATCAACTAGACGAGAGGCGCAGCTGGTGCGGCGGTGAGGCGTCGAAGCGAGGCGCGAACCGCGCCCGGGGCCTCGACCCACACGAAATGGCCCGCACCGTCGACCACGTCCACCCACGCGCCGGGAATCCGGTCCGCGGCGTCCGTCGATGCGGCGACCGGCATCGGGCTCCGTGAGCCGTGGACGAAGCCGACAGGCACATGGATCCCCGGCAACCCCGCCTCGAGCACCGGCAGCTCCGCGAGGATCGACGGCAACATCTGTGCAGAGCACTCGCTCGCCATTCGCAGCTCCGGCATCGGCGGCGCCTGCTCCGGATCCGCGAAGTACGCGGGCCAGACAAGCCGCATCCCTTCGAGCGCCAGCTCGTCGTCGGCGGCGCCCTCCGTCGTCAGCGCGTCGAGCTCGCGCGCCCGGTCGCGCACCTCAGCGGGCGTCCGACGGAAGATCTCCTCGTCGAACTCCGGCCAGCGTCCGTCGCCCACCGATCCGAGCGGGTCGACGGCGAGCGCCCCGAACAGGCGCTCCGGCACGGCCTCCGCGATGTGCAGGGCGAGATGCCCACCCCACGAGTGGCCCACGACCCACGCCTTGTCCCAACCGAGAGCGTCGAGCACGCGACGGGCGTCGTCCACGTCGATCGCCACCGTGTACGGACCTTCCACCGCAGACGGCGCGAGCCCCCGCTGCTGGTACCAGGCGACGTCGTTCTCCTGCGCCAGCTCGTCAGCGAGATCGCGGAGGTAGTCGAAGCCGAGCCCCGGCCCGCCGTGCAGCAGGAGAACCGGTGGCCCGCTGCCGGCACGGAGGCCCGCGATGAGCGGTCCCTCGTCGTCTGTCGTGAATTCCGTCCACGTCACGGGCGCCGATCGTCTCATGACGCCGCGGATATGACGAGTCGAAGAGCGCATGCTGGCTGGGCGATGATCCGGGGATCAAGGACCGCTACGCCGAGTCCGACACATACGGAAATGCGTGGAGGTGCCCGATCCCGTCTGGCCCACGACCCCTCAGGACCGAGCGGTACCGTTTGCGCCGTGGGCAGGAACGACGAGCTCGAGCGCTACCGTGCCGCCCTCCGGCGGCGGCTCATCACCGAGTTCGTCGAACGGTGGGGACTCTGCGAGCGGGGCCACGTTCTCACCGACCTGAACCGCGACAGACAGGGCCGCTGCTGGTGCTGCACGCGCGGCCACGAGCGAGCTTTCGAGACTCCGCGACCCGGTATCTGGTCAGGACGCGTGCGTTAGAGGCGAGTGACACACGGCCAGCACGATGCCATCCTGGGGTGGTGTCGGCCGGTGGCGGTGTATCGACTCACACGAAAGCAGGAGGACGGACGACTCACCACTCGACCCCGCGCTGCGGCCAGGCGACAGACTGACTCGCTACTCGTTCCTCTGCATCGCGGCGTCGAAGGCGACGACGGAAGGCGCGAAATCAGTTCGACGGATGAACGCGAGCGCGTCCTGTGCGCCCCACTCGCGATCCATGCCGGAGTCTTCCCATTCGATCGAGAGCGGCCCCACGTATCCGATCTGATTCAACGCACGAAAGAGCCCTTCGAAGTTCACATCGCCGTGACCCGGTGAGACGAAGTCCCAGCCTCGTTCGGGTTCGCCAAAGTTGAGATGGCTACCGAGGATCGAGCTGCGCCCATCAAGGAGCCGTCGTGAGTCCTTGACGTGTACGTGGTAGATGCGGTCTGCGAACTCGACCGCGAAGGCTGCCGCGTCCAGGAACTGGTGTGCGAAGTGGCTAGGGTCCAAGTTGATCCCGAAGCCGCTGCGGCGGCCGACCGCGGCAAGGGCTTTCCGGGTCGTGACGAAGTCGTAGGCGATCTCGGTGGGATGTACCTCGAGTGCGAACCGCACACCCTCCTCGTCGAAGACGTCGATGATCGGCCCCCAACGCTCCGCGAACTCGTCGTAGCCACGCCCGACCGCCTCGAAGTCGTTCGGCGGAAACGAGTAGAGCATGTGCCAGATGGGGGAGCCCGTAAATCCATTCACCACCGTGACCCCAAGCGCAGCCGCCGCCCGTGCCGTGTCCTTCATCCTGTCCGCCGCACGCCGGCGCACACCCTCCGGCTCGCCATCGCCCCACACCTCCGCGGGCAAGATTGCCTGGTGGCGCGCGTCGATCGGATCAGCGACAGCCTGACCAACCAAATGAGCACCGATCGCCCAGCAGCCAAGACCGTGCTCGTCGAGAAGCGAACGGCGTGACTTGACGTAGCCCGGATCGGCGAGCGCCTTCTCAACCTCGAAATGATCACCCCAACAGGCAAGCTCAACGCCGTCAAATCCCCAGGCCGAAAGCCTGATTGCGAGGTCGGCAAGCGGCAGGTCCGCCCACTGGCCGGTGAACAGAGTCACGGGTCGCGCCACTTCAACTCCCCTCAGAGCGTGTACTGGGTGTCTCCATGTTTCCTCGGTCAACACTATGGCAATCGCGCTGTGCGTCCTCCGGTGAGCGGGCGGGCCAGGTTCTCGCGGAGCACCACGGAGCGTTAGAGAGCTTCATCCACGAGATGCGGCGACGCCTGGCCGCCGCAGCGCGGAAAGCCTGACCCGTCAATCGCTTAGGCGTCGAGACGTTTCTCGAACCAGTGGTCGGCGTATGGCTCATCGTTGAACCGTCCGACCTCCACGTAGCCGGCTGACCGGTAAAGGGCTATCGCCTCGGTGAGGGCTCTGTTGGTCTCCAGGCGCGCAGTCGTCGCACCCCGCTGCCGAGCGTGCTCCTCGAGCTCACGCAGAAGCCGCCGTCCGACGCCGAGCCCGCGAGCCGTTGGGGAGACCCACATACGCTTGATCTCTGCCGGGTCAGTGCGGTGAAGCTTGAGCGCGCCGCAGCCGATCGACTCTTCCCGCACGCGCGCGATCAAGACCAGCCCCCGAGGCTCGGCGAGCTCGTCCTCTTGGGCCGAGATGCTGCGGCCGGGGTCGAACCCGGCCTCGAACCGCGCATCCAGCTCGGCGAAATACGACTCGAAGCAATACCGAACTGCGGAGCTCGTGGGCTCGTCGATCGTGATCGTCACAAGTCCGGCTGTGAGGAGCCGCTCGACCACGCCCATCGCCTCGATGAGACGTGCACGCTGCGCGTCGTCGAGCGGTTCGAGCAGCGACCACGCCAGCTCATCGCTGCGACGGTCGAGAAGCTTACGCTCGGTCCGACCGGCCCTGCTCAGCTGCGCGATTCGAGCGCGTCCGTCGGCGGGGCTTTGCTCGACGACAATCAGTCCATCGCTCTCCAGCTTGCGCAGGAGCCGGCTCAGGTAGCCCGAATCGAGGTCGAGCCGCGCCCGCAGCGACCGAACGTCGAGACCTCCATCGCCGATCTCCCACAAGACCCGCGATGCGCCCAGCGGACGACTGCGCGCCAGGTACTCCTCGCTCAGAGCACCGACCCGTTGCGTCACCGTGCGGTTGAAACCCCGTACGCGCTCCGTCGCGACAGGATCCATATATCTGACTCTAGTCAGACAATGCGGGAGCGACAACGGCCGGCTCCCCGGGGGCGCTCGGATCGCGTCGGAGTTGGCTCGCCAGCAGCACCTGGTGGTCGACTCGGCTTGGGGTCCTGCGATCCCGCTCGAGAGGGCCTGCTTCGCCGTCTTGGACAAAGCACCGCGTTCTCCGGACCTGCGTCTCGCTGATCGCGAGCGCCGTCAGCTGCTCTCAAGTGGGTCTCAAGCCCGGTGTCGCACCGTCTGTGGGCGTGTGCCATCCGGCCGCGCAGAGACGGAGGTGGGACGATGATCAGGCGGATCCTGGGAGTGGCGGTCCTGGCCGTGACGGTTGCCGCGGCGGCATTGGCTCTCGCCGTCCCCGCAGGCGCTCGCGCGGAAGCCGGTGTGCATCTCCTGTCCGGCAGTGCGCTCCACGGACAGCTCACGGGGAGCCTCGAGGGGTCGGTGGACGACACGGACGAGTCCTTCCCGTCGTTCCTGGCGACCTACCGGCTCACGCCGAGCGGGTTCTTCACATGGCGCATGCCCCAGGAGTTCCACGGCTGCATCGCGAGGCACCACTGTGGGACGCTGTACCTGGAAGGGCTATTCCTGTACCGCTTCAAGCCCGGCACGAAGTTCTACGACTTCGCGGGCCCGCTGGAGCAGCCCGGTACGACCGGAGATCCCGAGTCGTGGCTGAGCGGCGGGAGCGTCACCGCGAATCGTCGGTGGCGCCGATGGCCTCGAGGGCGCGTCAGGGGTTCTGCTCTTCAAGGAGAAGGTCTTCTTGACCGCGCACACCTACGCGGGGATCGTCCGGGTCTGACGAGGTCGCATGGGCCGGGAGGGTCAAGGTCCTCCCGGCCAGGTGCGGTCTGTCGCGAGGGAGATCAGAATGCCGCCGATGACACCGAGCGCCGACACGCCCGCGGGCGGCGTACTCGCTGGTTACGAGATCACGCGCCTGCTCGGTCGTGGCGGCATGGGCGACGTGTACCTCGCATTCGATCCCAGGCTCGAGCGGCCAGTCGCGCTGAAGGTGCTTGCGCCGCGGATCGCCGAGGACGAAGCGTTCCGAGCGCGCCTCCTGCGCGAGTCACGGCTCGCCGCGAGCCTCGACCACCCGAATGTCGTACCGGTCTACGACGCGGGGGAGGCGGACGGCGTGCTCTTCATTGCCATGCGCTTTGTCGACGGCACCGACCTGCGGGAACTCCTCAGAACAGACGGTCCCCTCACGGCGGCGCGCGCTGTGTCGATCGGCGGGCAGCTCGCCGGCGCGCTCGACACGGCCCACACGCGGGGTCTCGTGCACCGCGACGTCAAGCCGTCGAACGTCCTCATCGATCGCGCGGAGGGGCGCGAGCATTGCTACCTGGCCGACTTCGGGCTCAGCCAGAGCATCAGCAACCGCCCGGTGACGGACGGGGAGCTGATGGGCACGATTGACTACGTCGCCCCCGAGCAGATCCGCGGCGAGGCGGTCGACGGTCGCGCGGACGTCTACGCGCTCGGGTGCGTGCTCTACGAGACGCTCACCGGCGAGCGTCCCTTCGACCACTCCTCCGACGTCGCGACGATCTTCGCCCACCTCGAGGAGGAGCCCCTGCCGGCAAGCGAGAGAGGGGCCGAGCTGCCCGCCGCCATCGATCCGGTGCTCGCCCGCGCGATGGCGAAGGATCCGGACGCCCGCTACGAGACCTGCGCGGCACTCGTCGAAGATGCACGGGTCGCGCTCGACGTCGCGGGGGCCTCCCCCCGACCGGGGCGCCGCTGGCTCGTCCTTGCCGCGCTCGCGTCCGCGGCCGTCGTCGCGATCGCCGTCGCAGCGATCGTCGCAACACGCAACCCGGGCGCCGGAGCCTCTCCGCCTGCCGGAGCGCTAGTCAGGATCGGCACCGTGTCGGGCGAGGTCGAGGCGCGATATCCACTCGCGTCGGTACCCACCCACGTGACGATCGCGGCCGGCGACGTCTGGTTCGCCGCCGCCGATGCGCTCTGGAGGCTCGATCCGGACGGCGGTCAGCCCGTGAAGGTCGAGACGGTGGGTGCAATCGACGACCTGACCGCGCTCGGCAACACGGTGTACGTCGCCGTGCCAGGGGAGGCCTTCAACGAGGGGCTCATCGTCCCTTATTTCGCCGACGGGATCCGCGGCGACGGCCTCGCCTTGCTGGCCTGCAGCCTCGGCGCACACGTCTCGGTGGGCCTGTGGGCGTCCGACTGCCAGAGCGTGCGTGGGCTCGAGACGCGGCACGGCCGGCCGAGCGTCGCGACGACGGTCATGATTCCCTTCCTCGAGCCTCCGTCGACGGGCAACACCAGATGGTGTGTGTGCGACATCGTCGCCGGGGAGGGTGACGTCTGGGCAGTCGGAGACGCCGCCGACCGACGGCTCTGGCGCATCGCTACCGCAGGACGCATCGAGGCGACAATCGACCTGCCGGTGGCGCCGCGCAGCATCGCGACGACTCCGGGCGCGGTCTGGGTCACGGCACCCCTCGACGATCTCCTCCTGCGGATCGACACCCGATCCAACCGGGTCGTCGACACGGTCACGGTCGGACGTGGTCCGGCAGGCGTCGTGGCTTCCGGAGACGCCCTCTGGGTCGCGAGCCAGCTCGACGGATCGGTATCGCGCGTCGATCCGGCCACCGGCAGCGTCCGGGACGAGATCGTCGTCGGTGGTCGACCCGGCGAGCTGGCTGCCACCGACGAGGCAGTGTGGGTTACGGTCGATGAACGCCCCTAGGCTGACGGCGGTTCTGCTGGCGGCAGCCGTCGCGACCGGCACGACCGGCTGCGGGCCCTCCGACGCCACGATTCGGCTCGGCCTTCTCACGGAATGCACGGGGCTGTTCGCGCCGACGGCGGCCGGAGCGCTGGCAGGCGCGTCGCTTCCGCTCCTCGATCGCGGTGCCACCAAGGGCGATGCCCCCGGCGACGTCGATGACGCCCGGGTGGCCGGACGACGTGTCGAGTTGATCCCGGCCTGTACCGAGGTGACGGAGTTTTCGCAGCTCATCGCCGAGACCCGGTGGCTCGTGGAATCGCGTGGCGCCGACGTCGTCGTCGGTCCACTCGGTACCCCCGACGGGGTCGTAATGCGAGAGCTGGCGCGGCGCTATCCGGACGTCACGTTCCTCGCCGGGCCCGGCGTCGCCCAGGAGGTCACGCTGAAGGACCCGCAGCCAAACCTCTTCCGGCTGACGCCCGACGGAGCCGAGATCGTCGCAGGCCTCGGCTCCTACGCGTTCAATGACCTCGGGTGGCGACGCGCGGTCGTGGTCTCCGAGGGGTACACAAACGGCTGGGAGATCACCTCAGGCTTCGTCGCAGAGTTCTGTGCTCTTGGCGGCGAGATCGTCGAGCGCGACTATCTGTCGTTGTTCGCCCCGGATCCGACCGCGGCCGCACAGCGCCACGTCAAGGCTGCCGACGGTGTCGCGCTGCTCACGACAGCGCTCCCGCCGGTCGCCTACATGCAAGCGTATGCGGCTGTCACCGGCGCCGATCTGGCGCATCGGCTCCTGGTCGCCGGACCACCGTTCTACGACCAGGGCGCGCTCGCCCCACCAGGCGTGGACACAACCGGAGTCGTGATCGGAGGATTCGTGCCGCTCGACACCGACGACGAGGCGATGAAGGGGTTCCGAGCGGCGCTCGAGAGCGCGTACCCCGAGCTCGCCGGGAGCGTCGCCACACAGGATCCAACCCTCTCGTCGTACGCGGCCGTCGAGGCGTTCGCGACGGCGCTCGAAGAAACGGGCGGCGAGCTCGGTGACGGGCAGAAAGACCTGAGGGCCGCGCTGTCGGCGCTCGAGCTCGATCTCCCGTACGGGCCCGTGCGCCTCGACGCGAATCGACAGGCGGTCGTGCGAACGTCGCTTGGGCGCATCAACCGTCAGGCAGACAGCCGTGCCGAAGTGGAGACATTGCGCCACGTCACCGCGGTCGAGCAGACGTTCGGCGGCCTCTTCGGTGCCGAGTCGGCGTCGCCGTCGTGGACCGAGCCCTCGTGCTCGAAGGCCACACCGCCCCCCTGGGCGCGTTGATCAGCCGGCAATCGTCCACGTGAACCGCGTCTCGGCTCCACGCGGTGCCAGGCCCCCCGGGCGGATTCCGCGGCGGACAAGGATCGTCGGCCCATCGGCGCGGCCCGCGAGCGCCGTTCTCGTCGGCCCAAGGCCGTCGCGCTGCCAGCGGTCCGGTAGCCCGACGCACGCAACGGCGAACCGGGATGCGGCGGCGACGAGAGCGCCAGGCTCAGGCTCCACCAGTAGTG
Source organism: uncultured Actinomycetes bacterium (assembly GCA_963724995.1). Taxonomy (GTDB): domain Bacteria; phylum Actinomycetota; class Thermoleophilia; order Gaiellales; family Gaiellaceae; genus Gaiella. The sequence goes on along the minus strand of CAVRXC010000004.1, from coordinate 479,902 downwards.
GCTCCGCAGGGACGCCGAGCGCCCGTTGCACTGCAAGTGACGCGCTCGCGAGCAGCCTGCTCGCGTCCCGTCCGTCGGGGCCGACCAGCGAGCCTGCGAGCGACAGCGTGCCGTCAGTGCTGCGCGCCAGCCAGGCTCCGAGCTCCACCGCCGCCCAGTCGTGCTTTCCTCCGCCGAACGGTACGAAGATCCCGCCCGTCCCTGACGCGGTGCCGAGCACGATCCCCACATCGCACGGCGCGTGCGTCAGCAGCGACACCACACGACCGTCTTCGAGGAGCTGCTCGGGTGCATCAACAAGCATCAGGTCGGCGTCCTGCTCCTTGCCAAGCCGGGCGAGGTCGGCGCCCGGCACGGGCGACGTGAAGGCCGCCGTGCGCGCCTCGATACCGTCGCCGAGAAGGCGTGAGCGGAGGGGAAGCAGCAGCGTGGTCACCGGTCCGACCTCGCTGGCGTCGGCGACCGTCTCCACGAGCAGCAGCTCACGTCGAGACTCGCGGGCGAGCGGTGCTGCCAACTCGACGAGGGCGTCGAGCGACGCGATTCCGAGTGCGGCGACGATGATCGTTCGAGCCGTGGCCGGCGGCGTCGGCGGCCGTGGCGTGTCCCCGACTTCGAGGGCGGGATCATGACGTAGGATCGCCCGCTGGAGGTCCTGCAGCGCCTGCCCGGGTTCGATCCCGAGCTCCTCGCGGAGGAGGGTTCGTGCTTGGCGATACGCCTCGAGGGCATCCGCCTGCCGCCCGCCGCGGTAGAGGGCCAACATGTGCAGCCAGCGCGGTCGCTCGCGCAGCGGATGCGCGCGTGCTAGCTCAGCTGCCTCCGTCGCGACCGCGGCGTGGCGTCCGCATGCGAGGTCGGCCTCGATCAGGCGCTCGAGCGCGAGCACGTGGAGGTCGTCGAGACGCGTCGCGATCGGGGCGACCGCGGGTTCGTCGGCGAGATCCGCGAGCGCCGGTCCTCGCCAGAGGCCGAGTGCCTCGCGCAGCGCCTGAGATGCCTCATCGGATCGCCCGTCGGCGAGCAGTGTGCTGCCGTAGTGCGCCGAGCGCTCGAAGCGGAGCAGGTCGAGCGCCTGCCGGTCGACCCGCGCCAGGTAGCCCCGGCCACGTGTCTCGATCGCGTCCTTGCCGAGTGTTTTGCGCAGCTGCGAGACGTAGCTCTGGAGGACGTTCGCGGCCGTCTCGGGGGGATCGCCCGCCCATAGCTCGTCGATCAACGAGGACGCGGGCACCACCTTGTTGGCGGCCGCGAGCAGGCAGACCAGGACAGCGCGCTGGCGGGGACCTGCGAGCGTCGCCAGCCGGCCGTCGACCAGCACCTCGAGCGGGCCGAGAACGCGGTACTCGGGAGCCAAGGCGCGACGCTAGCACGATGCTTCGCTGGTCAGCCGCCACCGCGCGGCACGTGCAATGGCGCAACGGAATTCGATTCACTCCGCGACCAGGCCGGGAAATCGGGTCTCGTATTGCCTTCCACTCCGGGTGTGGACGAATACGGGCTGATCGAAATCTGCTGGAGCGGTTTCCTGCGGTTTCCCGCGGTCTACAACCGTGTCTGAGGTCGTCGGTGGCGCCGCGAAGCTTCAAGCCGGAACCCGCACCTGAGCACGGATTCCGGCTTGTTCCCTACGGAGGGGGAGGGATTTGAACCCTCGAAGAGCTTGCACCCTTAACGGTTTTCGAGACCGCCCCGTTCGACCGCTCCGGCACCCCTCCGAGCGCGGACAGGGTAGCGGTCGACGAGAGGCGCGCGCCGTGGCCGGGCTGGGTGCTGTGCAGCGGAGTGGCATGTGTCGCCGGAGGCCGGCTTGTCCGGCCGGGAGGCGCAGTTCCGCATGGGGCGGGGCGTTCAGAAGAGGGAGGGGGTTCGTGGGGGAACCGTAGGTTCCACCACGAATGGGCCGCCCCGTTCGACCGCTCCGGCACCCCTCCGAGCGCGGACAGGGTAGCCGGTACGCGCAGAGGTGGATGTCTCTTCAGGGGGCGCCGGATGCCTCCGATATCCTGGGACACGCCCGGAGAAGTGGCCGAGTGGCTGAAGGCGGCGCCCTGCTAAGGCGTTAGGTGGGTATAAACCTGCCTCGAGGGTTCGAATCCCTCCTTCTCCGTTTCCGGGCTGCGCCGCGGCCGCCTGAGCAGAGGGCAACCCCGGTGCCTGGCTGAAGCCAGGCACCCAGGAAACCCCGGCTGCGCCGGGGCTGCTCTGCTTTCAGTCGTGCACTCGGGCGATGAGGTCCTCGCGCTTCAGGACCTTCACCTCGATGCCGCCGAGGCGCACGTCGTAGCCTGCTTCGCCCGGGTACAGCACCTTGTCACCTGCCTCGACGCCGTTGGCGTCCGCGCCCACCGCGGTGACGATTCCCGTGCGGCAGGCCGCCGTCGACGCCGCCGAGGCGGGGAGGATCAGCCCGGAGCGGGTCTCCGTCTCGTCGCTCACCGGCTGCACGACGATGTACTGGTCGAGCGGCTCCAGCGAGACGTCGATTCGCTTCGTGTGCTCCACGGACAAAGCGTAACCGGCTGCGCGAGTGGCGGGCGCCGGCGGAGAGACGGCTAGCCGTAAAGCGTCGACGCTCCCGCCGTCTCTGGCCCGGATCCGCTGCAGGAACTGGCGCGTCCGCTCCTCGCGTGGCTCGCCGAAGATCCGCGCGGGCGGGCCCTCCTCGAGGATCGAGCCCGCGTCGAGGAAGCACACGCGGTTCGCGACGTCGCGCGCGAAGGCCATCTCGTGCGTCGCGATCACCATCGTCATGCCGCCGGCGGCCAGCTCGCGGATCACGTCCAGCACCTCCGCCACGAGCTCCGGGTCGAGGGCGCTCGTCACCTCGTCGAGCAGCAGCAGGTCGGGCTTCATCGCCAGCGCGCGCACGATGGCCACACGCTGCTGCTGGCCGCCCGACAGGCGATCCGGATACTCGTCGCGCTTGTCGGCCAGCCCGAAGCGCTCGAGAAGCGCTGCTCGCCTCGCGCTCCGCCTCGGCGCGCGACAGCCCGAGCGCCTTGCGCGGCGCGAGCGTGACGTTGCCGAGCACGGTCATGTGCGGAAAGAGGTTGAAGGACTGGAAGACGATCCCTATCCCGCGCCGGATCCGGTTCACGTCGACGCCACGGGCCGTGATCTCCTCGCCCGAGACCACGATCCGCCCGGCATCGATCGGCTCGAGCAGGTTCACGCAACGCAGCAGAGTCGACTTCCCCGATCCGGAGGCGCCGATCAGGCACACGACCTCGTGCTCGGCGACCGCGAGATCGATCCCGCGCAGGACCTCGAGCTTGCCGAAGGACTTGTGCAGCCCCTCGATTCGCAGTGCGTCGCTCATACGAGGCGCCCTGCCTGCTGACGGCGACGGTCGCGCGCGACCAGCCAGTCGGTGAACCGGGCCAGGGGGATCGTGATCAGCACGAAGAGCGTCGCGGCGACCAGGAACGGCGTGCCGTTGAACGTGGCCGCGTTGACGATCTGCGCCTGCCGGAACGCCTCCACCACGCCGAGGACCGAGACCAGCGCGGTGTCCTTCTGCAAGCCGATGAAGTCGTTCAGGAGCGGCGGGATCACCCGGCGCACCGCCTGCGGCAGCACGACGTACCGCAGGCCCTGGCCGTCGCGTCAGGCCGAGCGAGCGAGCCGCGGCCTCCTGGCTCGGGTGCACCGACTCGATCCCGGCGCGGTAGACCTCCGAGACGTAGGCCGTGTAGACGAGCACGAGCGCGACCACGGCCCAGAAGAACGGCGAGATCGGGCACGCCGGCGAGTCCCGAGCGCAGGCATGCCGAAGCCGAGCATCATCACGACCAGGATCGTGGGAATGCCGCGGAAGAGGTCGGCGTAGACGACCGCCAGTGCCCGGATCGGGAAGAACACCGGCCCCGGCAGGCTGCGCAGCACCGCGAGCAGCAGCGCCGCCGGCAGGATGAACGCCTCGGCGATCAGGAACAGCTTGACGTTGACCCAGAAGGCGTCCGCGATCTCCGGGAACGACTCCCGGTAGAGGCCCCAGTCGAAGAAGTACGCCTTGAACTCCGTCCCACCCGGGCGCACGCGTGATCGCGAAGACCACGAGGCCGAAGAAGACGACCGTGGAGAGGACGGCGATCGCGACCGTCCGCGCCTCCTTCGAGACGTGGACGGTCGCGCCGCCGAGGATGCGTGAGCTTCGGTCGCCCGTGGCTACTTCAGGTCGGGCGCGCCCGCGCCCCCGAGGTAGGTCCTGTGGATCTTCCTGATCGTCCCGTTTGACCACAGGTTTCCGATCGCGCGATCGACGCAACTCCGCAGTGTGTTGCCCTTCTGGAAGACGAGACCGAAGTACTCCGTCGGGCCGCGTTTCGGCAGCTTGCCGACGATGACGCCGTCGTCGAGCTGGGCAGCGACCACGTAGAACCCGTCGTACAGGTCGACGACGATGCCGTCGATCTGGCCGTTCTTCAGCGCCTGGATCGCTGCGTCGTTGGTGTCGTACACATTCGGGGACGAGCTCGGCCTGATGTACCTGGTGATGTAGCTGTAGCTCGTCGTGCCGACCTGGGCGCCGAGCTTGTACGGCTCGAGACCTGTCACCGTCTTCACCTTCGCGATCGTCGTGCCCTTGCGGGCAACGACGGCCTGGTCGTCGAAGAAGTAGGCGCGGGAGAAGTCGACCGCCTTCTTGCGCTCCGGGTAGGCGGTCACCTGCGCGGTGTAGAAGTCGAATGGCTTCTTGCCGGGCTTGTACGAGTTGTTGAACGGCACGTACTTCCACGTGACGGCGGCCTTCGCGAAGCCGAGTTGCGACGCGACTGCGTACACGACGGCAGACTCGTAACCCTTGCCGCTGTACGGATTCGAGATCTTCCACGGCTTCTTCTCGGCGCCGCCGAACCACGGTGGGTAGGCCGGGTTGTCGGTGCCGACCGTGAGCGTGCCCGCCTTGACCAGGTTGAGCGAGCCCTTCGCGCAGCCGGGGATCGCGACACTCGTAGTGCCGGCTCCTGTGGCGGTGGCGGCGACGACGAGCGCGATCGCGGCGGCGAGCGCGAAGCTTGCGATGACTGCCTTGCGCATCGGTTGAACCCCTCTCCGAACAGTCGAGATCTGAACCCGCGAGGGCGCGAGCGTACCACAGGCAACGCCCGTTACTTCACTTTGGAAAGCGGTCAGTCCCACCGGCCCGTGTAGCGTCTGGGCCATGGCCGGCGAGGCGATCGAGCTCGAGATCGGCGGCCGGACCGTGCGGGTCTCGAACCCGGCCAAGGTGCTCTTCCCGAAGGCGAAGAAGACGAAGCTCGACCTCGTCGAGTACTACCTCTCCGTGGAGGAGGGCATCGTCCGTGCGCTGTACGAGCGGCCGACGCAGCTGCGCCGCTTCCCGGACGGCGTCACGGGCGAGATGATCTACCAGAAGCGTGTCCCGGAGAAGCGGCCGGAGTGGGTCGAGGCGGCGCGGGTCACGTTCCCGTCCGGGCGACATGCGGACGAGCTCTGTGTGACCGAGATCGCGCAGGTGGCATGGGCCGCGAACCTGGCCGTGGTCGACTTCCACCCATGGCCGTCGCGGCGGCGCGACACCGAGCATCCCGACGAGCTGCGGATCGACATCGACCCGCAGCCGGGCACCACGTTCCGCGACGCCAAGCGGGTGGCCGCGCTCGTGCGCGAGGTGCTGGCCGAGCTCGGCTTCGTCGGCTGGCCGAAGACCTCCGGCAACCGGGGCATCCACATCGCCTGCCGCATCGAACCGGAATGGGAGTTCCCCGTCGTCCGGCGTGCAGCCCTCGCCTTCGCGCGCGAGGTCGAGCGGCGGCTCCCGAAGAAGGTGACGACGGCGTGGTGGAAGGAGGAGCGGGGCAAGCGCGTCTTCATCGACTACAACCAGAACGCGCGTGACCGGACGATTGCGTCCGCCTACTCCGTGCGCGGGCGCCCGGATGCGACGGTGTCTGCGCCTGTCACGTGGGACGAGCTCCCGGACGTGACGACCGAGGACTTCACGATGTCGACGATGCCCGGCCGGTTTGCGGAGCTCGGTGACGTCCAGGCCGGCATCGACGACGCGGTCTGCGACCTCCGCGTCCTGCTGGAGTGGGTCGAGCGCGACGAGGGCGAGGGCCTGGGAGAGGCCCCGTACCCGCCGAACTTCCCCAAGATGCCCGGCGAGCCCCCGCGCGTGCAGCCGTCGCGGGCCCGCGGGCAAACCTGAGACCGCTATGTAAAGCGGACTTGACATCTAGCTGGTGTCAAGCTACCTTTACATGGATGAAGAACGCGATCAGGGCGCTTCGGAGCGAGCGCGGTGTCTCGCAGGCCGAGCTGGCCGCCGAGCTGGGCGTCTCGCGCCAGACGATCAACTCGATCGAGACCGAGCGGTATACGCCCTCGTTGCCGCTCGCCATGTCCGTTGCCCGGTTCTTCGAGACCACGGTGGAGGAGATCTTCGATGACGAGCATCGCTAGGACACGCTGGTTCGTACCGGCCTTCGCATTCGGGCTCGGGCTCTGCTGCTTCGCGGCAATCTGGATCGGCGGTGATCTCTGGGCCGCCGTTGCGGCGCTTGCCCTCATGACCGGCTTCGCTCTTGTCGTCCTCCTCGGACGCTCGGACATGATCAGAGGCCTCCGCGGTGACGGTCGCGACGAGTACTGGGCGCGAATGGACATCCATGCGACTGCGCTCGCGGGGCACATCCTGATCGGCGTGGTGATCGTGATGTGCTTCTGGGAGTGGGCGCACGGCCGAGACGGGTCGCCGTACGCGCAGCTCGGTGCGATCGCCGGCCTCGCCTACCTGGCAAGCCTCGGCCTGCTGCGCTGGCGGAGCTAGCCCCGAGTCCGGTGGTAGGGTGGGGCACGTCCGGCGCCGTCGCACCGCGGCTCGGACGGCGGTTGGGAGCTGCAGTCCGGCCTGCCGACGTCGCACGTCTCGAGACTCGACTGCTGTGAGAACCCTCGACGATAGCCAGCTCGAGCAGTTCGACGACGAATACGTGTCCGACGACGTCTGGCAGGAGATCGAGCCGGCAATCGCCGCTTCATTTCCGGACGGACGATTCACCTTCATCGACATCGGCGGCGGCAACGGCCGGTTCGCGGATCGCATGCTGGCCGCATTCCCCGAGTGCGTCGGCACCGTCCTCGATACATCTCAACTGCTGCTCGACCGAAACACATCGAACCCTCGGAAGTCCCTGCTCTGCGAATCGGCGCAGAACATCGGGACCCTCGGCGAGCGCTTCGACGTTGCGTGCCTCCACATGGTCCTGCACCATCTGATCGGCGAGACGTACGGCGAGACGCGCGCCAACATCGAGGCCCAGCTGCGCGCCACGGCGGCTGTGCTGTCGGACCGGGGGCGAATCTCCATTTTCGAGAATCTCTACGACGGCTGGTGGGTCGACGGCGCTCCCGGAAGGATCATCTACCGCCTCACGTCGAGCCGCAGGCTCCGAAGTGTCGTTGGCAGGATGGGCGCCAACACCGCCGGGGTCGGCGTCTGCTTCCTCTCCGAGAAGGAATGGCGGTCGACGGTCGCCCGCTCGGGACTTCGGATCGAGTCTGAGCACGTGACCGAGCCGCGCGACATCCCGAGGGCGTGGAACGTATTCCTTCACGTCCGGTCGGTGCGCCGCGGCCACTTCTGGGCGGGTCGCTAGAGCAGGCTCTCCACCACGTCGCCAGGAGCACGGGGCGGCAGGAGCTCGCGCCAGGTGCACTGTGCGGGGTCCTTGTCCGGCCGGAAGCGGACGAGCTTCGTCCCGTGCCGGAAGCGGCGACCCTGCACCTTGTCGTAGCGCACCTCGACCACCAGCTCCGGCCGCACAGGCGACTCTTCGAGCTCCCCACCGCCCCAGCGATTCGGCTCGGAGAAGCGCCGTTCGGGTGCATTCTCGAGCAACGGTCTGACGAGCGCTGCGATCTCGTCGTGCTTGGCCGGCGCGACTGCGGCCGAGCCGACGTAGTCGAGCGTCCCGTCGTCTGCGTAGAGCCCGAGCAGGAGCGTTGCGATCCGCGCGCCGTCCTGTTTCCGGCGCAGGCCGACGACGACGCAGTCGGCGGTCTTCTCCGGCTTCACCTTGACGACGGCGCCACGCTCCCCCGGACGGTACGGCTCGTCGACGCGCTTCGCGATCACCCCGTCGAGCCCGATCGCCTCGAATCGCTCGAGCCAGTCGAGCGCTGTCGGCCGGTCACGCGTGGCGGGCGAGAGGGAGATGCCCTGCACCAGCTTCTCGAGCGACGACCGCCGGTCGCGGAGCGGCTGCTCCCAGACCTGCTTGCCCTTCCACACGAGCACGTCGAAGGCGATGAAGGTGGCCGGGATCTCGACCGCGAGCCTGTTGACACGGCTCTCGGCGGGGTGCAGCCGTGTCTGCATGGCGTCGAAGTCGAGCGCGCCATCCCGGATGATCACGATCTCGCCGTCGATCGCCGAGCGCGGCGGCAACGCGTCCTCCAGCGGGCGCAGCTCCGGGAAGTAGCGCAGCAGAGGACGCGCATTGCGCGACCAGAGCCGCAGCTCACCGGACCCGTTCTCGAGCAGCCCTCTGAAGCCGTCCCACTTCGGCTCGTACTGCCATCCGTCCCCGTCGGGCAGCTCACGCACGAGCTCCGCCTCCATGGGCGGAAACGGGATCAGCGGGTCGAGGTCGGCGGGCCGCTCGACGGGCTCGGATGATCGGCGGGAGCGGGCCACGAAGCAGACATTAGTTCTCCCGCAAGCGGAGGCGGCAAGCCTCTAGGCTCCCCACATGCGGCGCGTGGCAGTCACCGGGCTGGGGGCGATCACGCCGATCGGCCTCGACGCGGAGTCCACCTGGGAGGCGGCCGTCGCGGGCCGGTCAGGCGTCGACTGGATCAGCGCCTTCGACCCGACGGGGTTCCCGGTGAGGATCGCGGCGGAGGTGGTCGGGTTCGAGCCGGAAGCGGTCGTGACTGCCAAGGAGGCGCGTCGGCTGGAGCGCAACGTCCTCCTCGCGGTCGGTGCCGCGAAGGAGGCCTGGGCCGATGCCGACGTCGGCCCGATCGCTCCCGAGCGGGCCGGGATCCTCCTCGGCTCCGCGATCGGAGGCATTCCGGGGATCGTCGCGCAGCTCGACACGCTGCGCGAGCGAGGCTGGGAGCGCGTATCGCCGTTCTTCCTCCCGAGCGTGCTCGTCGACTCGGCGAGCGGGCAGATCGCGATCGAGCTGGGGCTACGCGGGCCCAACTACGCGCCCGTGTCGGCCTGCGCGACCGGGTCTCACGCCGTCGGTGAGGCAGCGGAGACGATCAGGCGCGGCGATGCGGACGTCGTGCTCGCCGGCGGAACGGAGTCGTGTATCCACCCGCTCATCCTGGCCGGCTTCTGTGCCATGAGGGGCCTCGTCGCCGAGGAGGTGGACCCGACACTGGCGTCCAGACCCTTCGACGCGACCCGGGCGGGGTTCGTGATCGGAGAAGGTGCGTGCGTGCTCCTGCTCGAGGACCTGGAGCGGGCGACGGCGCGAGGCGCCCGGGTCTACGCGGAGGTGCTCGGGTACGGCGCGTCAAACGACGCGCATCACATGGCCCAGCCCGACCCCGCGTCGGCCGGCGTCGGCGAGATGATCCACGCTGCGCTCGCCCGCTCGGGCGTGACGCCGTCAGACGTCGGCTACGTCAACGCTCACGGGACATCGACACCGCTCGGGGACGCGGCCGAGACGCGGGCGCTCAAGGACGTCTTCGGTGAGCACGCCTATCGCCTCGCGGTGTCGTCGACCAAGTCCGTCACGGGTCACTGCTTCGGCGCTGCCGGAGCGGTCGAGGCGATGATGTGCGCGCTCGCACTCCACCACGGCGTGCTGCCACCCACGATCAACTACCGCACGCCGGACCCGGAGTGCGACCTCGACTACGTGCCCAACGAGGCGCGGACGGTGCAGGTCGAGGTGGCGCTGTCGAACGCCATGGGTCTCGGCGGCCACAACGGTTGTGTCGTCATGGGGCGCGCTGCCTGATCTCGCAGCGGGCGCCCGGGGCGATCAGTTTCGGTAGATCTCCGCGTAGGGATCGTCGATGGCGCCGCTCGTGACGAGCGTGGCCACCTCGTCGATCCCGGCCGGCACGGTCACCGACACCTCGTAGCCGAGCGCCTGCCTGATCTTCTCGAAGCCGACTCTGTAGTCCCGCGGGTCCTCGTCGCGGTGCACGAACGAGACGTCAGCCTCCGGGACGCGGGCGCGAAGAAGCTCGACGAGGTCGAGCTTGCGGTAGTTCTCGGCGGAGTCGCCGACGTTGAACACCTCACCGCGAATGTCGTCGACCTGCGCGGTCAACGTGGTCACGATGCCGCGCGCGGCATCGCTCACGTGCACGTATGGCCTCCAGAACTGCTCCCCGTAGACGACGAGCTCCCGCCCGAGGACGACGTCGCGCGTGAACTCGTTCACCGTCAGGTCGAACCGCATCCGGGGCGAGACTCCGTAGACCGTCGCGAACCGGAGACAGGTGCTGGCGAACCCGTTGCGGCTCTGATCGAGCACATCGAGCTCAGCAGCGACCTTGGTCTCCGCATAGAGCGAGACCGGGCTCAGGGGCCACTCTTCCGTTGCGACGTCCTCCGCCGCGACGCGGCCGTAGTTGCTGCACGTCGAGGCGAACACGAACCGCTGCGCGCCCGCGGCCTTCGCCTCGCGGACCATGGCCTTGGTGGCGTCGAGATTGACGCTGCGCGCCTCGTCGGGCTCTCGCGCGCACGCCGGGTCGCCGACGATCGCGGCGAGATGGACGACCTCGTCGACACCTTCGAGTGCGGCGGCACGGGCGGACGCGTCTCGCACGTCTCCGCGCACGAGCTCCACGCCGGGACCGTCGAGAGCTTCGGGGAGCACGCCGTGCAGCAGCCGGTCGAGCACGCGGACGCGCCGTCCGGTCGCGAGCAGGGGCTGAACCAGCATGGAGCCGACGTAGCCGGCGCCACCTGTCACGAGAGTGAGCGGACGATCCGTCACGCGGCCTCCTCGGGGACGAGCGCGGTCTCGACGGCTCCGGCGCGCGCAACCGCCGCGAGCAGCTGATCGGCGACGAGTTGCTGCTGCTCGTCGGTCATGGTCGGGAAGAGCGGCAGCGTCAGGATGCGCGTCTCGAGCTGCTCCGTCCGGGGGAGCGGTCGCGAGGGCGTGTCCGCGTACGCCGTGAAGCGGTGCACCGGCGGGTAATGGACGCTCGTCTGGACGCCGGCTGCCGTCAACGAAGCCCGCACCTCCTCACGGTCGACCCCTGGCGTCAGCACCACGACCGCGAGGTGATGCGCGGCAGCGGAGCGATCGGCCTCGGCGAAGGGCATGACCATCCCGAGCCTCCCGTGCAGCAGCTCGACATATCTGTCCGCCAGCTGCGCTCTCTGCCTGTTCGCCGCCGGTAGGCGCTTCAGCTGCACACGCGCCATCGCAGCACGGATCTCGTCCAGCCGGTAGTTGAGCCCCACCGTCGCGACGTCGTACGAGCTGGCATGGCCGCGATGGCGATCCCATGTCAGCGTCGTCATCCCATGGGAGCGGAGCAGCCTGACCCGGGCGGCCAGATCGTCACTTGTCCGTGACGACCGCTCCGCCCTCGCCGATGGGCAGGTTCTTGTTCGAGAAGAAGCTGAAGCAGCCGAAGGCTCCGAATGTCCCGCACTCTCGCCCGCCGAATTGCGTCCCGAGTGCGTGAGCTGCGTCTTCGACGACGGCGATGCCGTGGCGGCCAGCGATCTCGAGCACGGTATCCAGCTCGCAAGGGAAGCCGCCGTAGTGCAGTACGACGACAGCTCGCGTGCGTGGCGTGATGGCCGCTTCGAGGTCGTCGGGATCCAGGTTCAGGTCGTCCTCCCCGCGCACGTCGCAGAAGACGGGCGTCGCACCCGTCAGTCGAATCGAGTTGGCCGCGGCGACGAAGGTCAGCGACGGCGTGATCACCTCGTCACCGGGGCCGACCCCGAGAGCGAGCAGGCTCAGGTGCAGTGCGGCCGTTCCGTTCGCCACCGCCAGCGCGTGGCGGGCGCCGGTGAAGTCGGCAAACTCACGCTCGAGCTCGGCCACGCGGGGGCCCGAGCTCCACCAGCCCGACCGTACCGCCTCGGCGGCCGCCTGGACCAGCTCGTCGTCGCCGACGACGTCGGACAACGGGACAATCCACCGCGGCGGAGTCACCTTCTCACCTTACCCAGGATCGGTCATTGCTCCACCTCGAGCCCGGGCGCGCGACACGATTCCGCTCACTCACTCGCGTGCGTCGACCAGTCTCACGTCCAATTCGTCGAGCGAGCCGAGGACGTGAGTGGCGAGCTCGAGCACCTGAGCGGGCGGCGGGTAGTGGCGGTTCGGGCAGCGCGAGCACGCGCATGCCCGCCGCGTGAGCAGATCTGATCCCGTTCGCCGAGTCCTCGACCGCGACGCACCGGGTCGGCGTCGGCGCCGAGCCGGCGTGCGGCCTCGAGATACACGTCGGGTGCAGGCTTGCCGCGCGCGACCTCCTCGGAGGAGACGCTGGCCGAGAACAGCTCGGTGAGCCCTGCGCCTTTCAGCACAGCCTCGATCAGCGGCACGTTGGAGGATGAGGCCACGGCGACGAGGAGCCCGGCGCCGTGCAGCCGTCGCACCGCGTCCACCGCTCCTGGGAGCAGCGGCAGATCGTCGCGATAGCGCTCGAGCATGCGGCGGACGACCTCGGCGTTGATCTCCTCCGGAGACTGCCGCAGGCCGAGCTCGTCGTGCATGTAGCGGGACCACTCCGTCGAGCTCATGCCCATCATCGCCTCTTGGGCCTCTGGTGAGTAGGTGCCACCCCAGTCCCCGGCCAACTGCTCGCGCACCTGGTCCCACACCTGCTCGGTATCGACGATGACGCCGTCCAGGTCGAAGACGACGGCCTCGGTCGCGCTGGAGCTGCGCTCGATCGGCGACGGCATCGCCCACAGTCTCGCGGACGCGCTTCAGTGCGTTGCGCGCAACGCAGCGACCCGCGCCTTCTCGATGCGGGCGGCGGTGGTCTCGTCGTGGGACCACCGCGGCCACGAGTACTTGGTGGCGCTCTTGAGCGCGCAGCCGAGGTGGCAGGCGAGCTTGGTCCCGGCACGGTTCGCGCTGAAGATGCCGGCGCCGCCGAGGATCGCCCGCACGGCTCCGGGACCTGAGCGCCGCCGCACCGCGTCGAGGACAGCCCAGTCCTCGATGCCGTCTCGCAGCTGCTCGAGGCGGGCGCTCGGGATCGGCCCTTGCCTACCCGGGTACAGGAGCACGAACTCGCCATTGTGCGCGAGGGCGTCGAGAGGGTTGCCGCTGCTCGCGTATGTCGTCGTGCCCTGCCCGTAGAGGAGCCCGTCGAGCCCTTCGAGCGCATTCCAGAGGACGAGCACCCGCGGGTTCGACAGCGGCTCGGCGGCGCCGACGCCCGGCGTACCGGACACGCCGCTGTACGTGTAGGACCACACCGAGGCCGTCTGTCGCACGCGGCTGATCGACGCAGACAGCTCGCGCTCACGGTTGCGCGGCGCAGCGGGCGATGTGAAGCGGCCGTAGAAACGGCGCGTCAGCACGGCCCAGATGTCGAGGTCGTCGCCGTTCTTGCCGTCGGAGAGGAAGGCGTTGGAGCTGGTCAGGGTTGCCGGTCATCAGCGACCTCGCCCCCGGCCAGCAGTCATGGAGGACCTTGGACTGGCGTGCGACGAGACGCTGTCCACCGAGATCGGGCTCGTCGTATGCGTAGAGATACGGCACCGAGCGTGAGAGCCAGCCCTGCTGGTCCCAGAACCCGCGTATCGCATGCAGGTAGTCGCACCAGCGCTCCGGCTCGCTCGGGTTGAGCCCGGCGATCCGGTTCGCGGGGGCGGTCCGGTTGCTGGACAGGGGGACGCGCATCGCAGCGAACGGATGCTTGGCCGCTTCCTTCATGTTCGCGGCCGAGTCGAGCCACCACTTGCGGCTCGAGGTGTACCCGCTCGGTGTTCGGGGCTCTCCGAAGCCCCAGGAGGACGGGGAGATGGAGTACTCGGCGAGGAAGCGGTACAGATCGGCATGGGCCGCGCTGCGCTCAGCGTGCGAGTCGAAGCCGTAGAGCCGCGCCACGGCACCCACGTACGTGGGAGCACTCACGTGGAACGACGTCAGCAGCGTGCGACCGCCCGCGCCGCTGTTCGGAAGCTCGAACGGGAACACTCGAACCGACAGCGGCACCGACGTCGCCTCGCCACGGGACGAGACTGACACCGCTCCTGTGTAGGTCCCGGGAGCCGTGCCCCGCGGGACGTGCACCCGGAGGTAGACGGCCTGGTTCGGCTGCTCGGGTGATCTTGCCGCACCGTCCCACGGCAACAGTGCATCGGGGATCAGGCGCCCTCCGACGCGCACGAAGTGCCCCCATGCGAGCGACACCTGCAAAGGCTTGAGGGCATCTCCCTGGACGGAGACCGCCAGCTCGCCGCCGCCCCTGACGACCACCCATGCTCCCTCGCGCTCGCCGATCGCCGTGTTCAGCGCCACGGATCCCCGGCCGCCGCGAGGCAGCGCACCGGTCGCCGTGATCGTCTGGGACGAGGGATACGCGAGTAGCTGCGGCGCCGCGGTGGAGCCCGTTGTCGCACCGACGGATAGCAGCCCGGCGCAAGCCGCGCCGAGCGCCGCGAGTCGGAGCGAGTGCCGCACGTACATCCTCTATCCCGGTGATCGGCAGGCGCAGCGTCACTCGCCAACCCTGAGACGAGTGATCACGTCAGGTTGCGCCGGCCGCGGCCGCACTATCCTGAGGCGCGTGACCAGCGGCCTGCTCGAGCGTGCGCGGCGAGAGCTCCGCGAGAGCCCCGCTGCACCGGCCGGCGTCGTCGCTCTCGCCGTGATCCTGTTCTGGTCGGCGCGGGACGGGGCCACGGATCCACTCGTCTGGGCTCCCGGCTCGTTGCTGCTCGTCGCATTGCTCGTCGTCGTCGCGGTGACTGCGCCCGGCTCGCCACCGGGCGGGCGGGCGGGGATCCTTGCACTGGCGGCGTTCGCCGGGTTCACCGGATGGTGCTTCCTCTCGATCCTGTGGGCGGACGTCGAGGCCGACGCGTGGTCGGGCGCCACCAAGACGCTCGCGTACTTCGCGGTCTATGCGTTGTTCGCGATCCGACCGTGGCGCGCGCGGCCCGCCGCGGCCTTCCTCGGCGCGTACGCGCTCGGAGTGACCGCGATCGGCGTCTGGGAACTGGCTTCGATCGCCCGGGCGGACAGACCGACGCTCGGCTTCCTCGAAGGGCGTCTCGCAGAGCCGATCACATACGCGAACGGAAACTGTGCGCTCTATCTGGCTGCGGCGATCCCCGCGCTCCACCTCGCGGCGCGCCGTGACGTGGCGTGGGTGCTGCGCGGCGTCTTCCTCGCCTCCGCCGGTCTGCTCGCCGAGCTGGCGCTCCTCTGCCAGAGCAGGATGTCGCTCTTCGCGGTGCCGTTCGTCCTGATCGCCTACTTCCTGGTGATCCCCGGTCGGCTGCGCTCGCTGCTCGCGCTGACCTGCGTGGGTGTTGTCGTCGCGCTCGCCGGCCCGCGGCTGCTGGCCGTCTACGAGGCCGTGATCGACGAGGTCGGGGCTCGCGACGCCGTCACGGATGCGCGCGCGGCGATGCTCTGGTCAGCGGTCGCGCTCTTCGTCGCCGGCGTCGCGTGGGCGCTCCTCGACCGGCGCTGGGAGCTGCCCGTCCGGGTGACGCGTGCGCTTGGCATCGGTGCCGCCGTGCTGGTGGTCGCGGCCACCGTCGCCGCGGGGGCCGCGTTCGCGGAGCGTTACGGGAACCCCGTCGACCAGGCCGAGGTCTGGTGGGACCGCTTCAAGGGCGACGAGTACGTCTCCGACCCCGGCACGCCGCACATCGTGAGCGGCTTCGGCGGGGCAGGGAGATACGACGCCTGGCGCGTGGCGGGATCGCTGTTCGTCGACCACCCGGTCACCGGAATCGGCGTCGACAACTTCTCGGTCGACTTCCTCCGGGAGCGAACGATCGACGACAACCCGCTGTACCCACACAGCCTCCCGCTGCGCATGTTGCAGCAGGTCGGTCTCGTCGGTACCGCGTTGTTCGCGCTGTTCACGGCGTCCATGCTGGTCGCGGGATGGGGTGCGCTGCGGCGCGGCCCGCCCGAGGCGCGCGGCATCGCGGGCGCTGCGCTTCTGCTCTTCGTGTACTGGCTCGTGCACGGCGCGGTCGACTGGCTGTGGGAGATCCCGGCGCTCTCGGCGGCCGCCTTCGCCGCCGCAGGTTTGTTCGTTGCGCTGGCACCGTCGCAGCCGCGCACCCGTGGCCGCTGGTGGGCGCCCATCGCAGGAGGCACGCTTGCGCTCGTCGCGCTCGTCTCGATGGGCTCTGCATGGTTGTCCGCGCGCGAGATCGACGTGGCCGTGCGCTCCTGGCGTGCGACACCCGCCGCGGCATACGAGCATCTCGAGCGCGCCCGCTCCTTCGATCCGTTCTCCGACCAGCCCGACGTGCTCGGCGCCGTGATCGCCGCCCAGCGCAATGACGTCGGCCGCCAGCAGAGGCTGCTCCTGCGCGCACTCGAGCGGAACCCGCACAACTGGTACCCGTATCTCGAGCTCGGCCTGATCGACGCGCGTCAAGGCCGCCAGGCGGTGGCGCTGCGTGCGACTCGAGCACGCGCGGGCGCTCAACCCGCGCGAGGACACGATCCGGTACGCGGTCGAGCACGTTCGCAGCGGCGACCCACCCTCGCAGGCCGAGATGGACGAGCGGTTCGTGCGCAGCGTGGACAACCTCACCGGTGCCCGGCAATAGGCGGCAACAGGGCCGGGCCGAGCCGGTCGCGAAAATCCGCGAATTTGCGCGAAAACAAGCCCGTGGGACGGCTCATACCAGCCTCTCGGCCGGTAGACAGCAGCCGGTGCCCTGGCTACTGTGTGGCTCGGGACGTCCATATGGACGCGATGTGGGAGGTTGGGAATGAGAAAGCTGATCGTCATTGGGTTTGTGATTGCCGCTTTCGCTGTCGTACCGACGGCGCTGGCGGATTCGTCGACCGTGCTCGGCGGCTACGGCTCGAGCGCCGCGAAGCCCGTCGTGCAGGTGAAGGGGACAACCGGGAGCAAGAGCTCCACCGCTGCCGGCGCATCCTCGAGTGGGCCGTCGACGCTCCCGTTCACGGGCTCCGATCTCGCCATCTTCATGGTGGCGGGCGTCGTGCTCGTCGGCTTCGGGGTCGGACTGCGCCGCCTCGGTCGCGACAAGGCATAGGTCTCGAGCTCGATACCGGCGCGCTCCCGGGCGAACGCCGAGACACGAGCGTCCCACTGCGCTGACCTCCCAAGGTGATGCTGCGCCGGGCCCTCTCCGGGGGCCCGGCGCGCACATGTCCTCACCAGTAGGCTCCACGAGCACTTTCCCGAGCGGGTCGAGCTCGACCATGGGCGACCTTTGATCGACACACACTGCCACCTGCTGCCCGGCCTGGACGACGGTCCGGCGACCCTTCCCGAGGCGATCGAGCTGGCGCGCGTGCTCGTCGCCCAGGGTGTCGAGACGGCCGTCTGCACCCCGCACTGGTCGCGACAGTTTCCCACCACTCACGAGGACGCGCTCGCCGCAGCCGAGCTGCTGCGCGCCGAGCTACGGCGGCAGGCGATCCCGTTGCACGTCGTCGTGGCAGCCGAGTTGAGTGAAGTCATCGGGGCAACGCGACCGCTGGCGGAGATCAAGGAGCGGAGTATCGGCGGCCGCACGGTGATCGTCGAGCTGCTCGCAGAGTCACTCCCCGCGCAGGTGACCGCGATCGTCTCGCGCCTGGCGTCGGCGGGGCTCACGACGGTGTTGGCGCATCCCGAGCGCTGCCGAGCCGTGCAGGCGGACGTCGCAATGCTCGATCCGCTCCGGCTGGCGGGGGCCCAGGTTCAGGTCGTTGCGCCGAGTCTCACCGGGCGGTGGGGGGAGAGCACACGAACCGCCGCCGTGGCGCTCGTCGCAGCAGGGCGCGCGGACCTCGTCGCGAGCGACGCGCACAACGCTCGTGGCCGCGCGCCCGAGCTCAGCGCGGCCGAGGCTGTCGTCGTGGAGCTGCTCGGCCAGGCCGGCTGGGCATCCCTCACCGACGACGCCCCGCGTCGCCTGCTCGTCGGGGCGGTGCCCGCTACGGCGTGACGCGGAACCAACCGGTCTCGAGCGGCCCGCGTGTGTCGCGAGCCGACGGCGCACCCTCGCCGGCGAAGACGCGCCACGTGTAGCGGCCGGGTCGCAACCAGCTCGGAGCGACGACATGGTTCGGGCGCACGCTCTGTGCATGCACGAGTGTCGCCCCGAGGAAGATCTCCACGAGGTAGTAGTCGGCGTCCCGTGCCGGCTGCCAGGCGAGCGTCACGGACGGACGGGGCGCCGCGGTGGCGGGCGCGGCGGAGTCGGTCAGACGGGGCGCGTCCCGCGGAGGCAGGAAGGCCGCCGCGAGCAGGGCCAACGCCGCAACCGTTGCAACCATCGACCCCAGCCGTCCGGCGATCGTGCGCCGCGGCGACCGGCGCCGGAGCCGGTCGCGGCGCGGCCGCGATGGGTGCGGGTGGTGATGACGGAGGAGCCGGCTCCGGCGAGGCGGGCGTCCCGGAAACGCGCAGCGCAGCGACCGGTTCGTCGAGCGGCGGCCCGGCCACCGCGACCGGTCGCACTCGGGCTGCGAGCTCAGGATCGACGAGGACGAGCTCGGGGCTGATCGGCTCGCGGTCGTGCGGGCGCATCGGGCACGGCTTCGCGGTCGAGGCGTCGCTCCCTGCGCCGGTCCGGCGCTAGGACGACGACCCGGGCGAGGCTCCCGTCGGCACGGCGTAGACGATGTAGCGCTGCGAGGCCGAGAAACGAGGGTGGCAGGCCTGCAGAGCGATCTGCTCGCGCCCACGCGAGCGCAGCCGCCCGAGGTCGTCCGCCGGGACGATCACCCAGCGCGTGACCCGGTACCTGAAACGTCCGTACGGCATGTCGATGACGACGTTGTCGCCGGCGCGAAGGCGGTCGATGTGGGCGAACGGGGCACCGTACGTCGTGCGGTGGCCGGCGATGTACACGAGCTGACCCTGTCCGGGCATGTACGTCCGCCCGTCGAGCCCGGGGCCCTGCTTGAGCGTCGTCGAGCTCGTGCCGTTGAGCAGCACCATGTTCAGCCCGAGTCGCTCGACCCGAATGCGGCCGATCGCATGCCCGTCCTCGGCCTGCCTTCTTGAACCGATCAGCTGCGCGGCGCAGCTGGCGCCGTCGTTCCGCAGGCGTGGCGGACGGCACGACCGGTGGCGGCGAGTACTCCGCCGTCAGGCGGCTGTATTCGTCCGACAGCTTGCGCTGCTGCCAGTGCGTGTATGCACCCGTGACGGGGTCGCCCCACTGCCAGACGACGAAGCCCCAGGCGATGAGCCCGAGCCCGACGACGAGGAACAGCCACCCCAGCAGCCGGATGAGCTTTCGTCCTCTCACGCGCATCGACCCTCTCCACCCAGCGTAGGCACGGCCGGCGAGGCTGTCGAGCCGCGGGCTCGGGGTGCCTCAGCCTGCCGCATCGAGCAAGAGCCTCTCCATACGCTCCATGTTCGCCGCGATGCTGCCCTCGCGCACCACGCGGGCGCGATTGGCGACACTCGCCGACGCGCGCAGGGCGGCGTCGCCGAGCGCGCGGCGCAGCCCGTCAGCGAGCTGGCGGTCGTCTCCGGGCTCGAAGAGGAGCCCCGTCGTGCCGTGCTCCACCCAGGCCTGGTTCGCCGGGATCGCGCTGACCACCGGGAACAGGCCGCACGCCATGGCCTCGAGGAGCGAGAGGCTGGCACCGTCGCTGCTCGAGGCAGACACGTAGATGTCCGCCTCCTGGAGGACACGGCGAACCTCCGTCTGGGGCACCTGTCCCGTGAATCGCACCCGCGCCTCGAGGCCGAGCGCCTTCACCTGCTGCGCGGCGCTCATCGAGTAGCGGCCCACCGCCGACGAGCGTGGCCGAGAATCGATGCGCCTCGCGTTGCAGGATGGCGAGGGCCTCGACCAGGGTGTCGTTGGCGTAGACGGGCTCCTGACGCCGTGTGCACACGATCCGTACTGTGTCGTCGCCCCCGGAGGGCGCGTGTTGCGCGGGTGAGAACCAGTCGATGTCGACACCGACGGGGAAACAGCGGATCCGTTCGGCAGGAACGCCCGGCCGCGATCAGCCCATCGGCGATCTCGTCGGAAACCGCGTGCACGATCGCGGCGCGGTCGCACACGAATCGCATCATGCGCCCGTGGAGCGACCCGCCGGGGAGGTAGCCGGCCTGCCGGAGCACGTCACCGCCGTGAGCCGAGACGACGAGCGCCCGTGGCCGTGCGAGCGCTGCGACCATGCCGTTCGACGACAGGTACGTCGCAAGGACGACATCCGGTGAGAAGCGACGCAGGAGCCTGCGGACACGGGGTACGTGTGAGAGGTAGTGAGGGATCTTGAGGCGCCGGGGCGTGCCTCGTCCGACGTAGTCCACATCGACGCCGTCCAGCGGCTCGCGGCTGAACGAGATGACCCGCACCTCGTGCCCGCGGCCCGCGAGGTACGAGACGTACTGCGGTGTCCAGTGGGACGCTCGTGTGCGCGACGAGAGCAACGCGCATGTCAGGCTGACGCCGCGACCCACCGCCGGCTCGGTCGCGATCGTCTGCCCTTCCCCGTCGACGAAGAGACGCATCCACGTCTCGAGGAGAAAGGCGTGGTAGAGCTCGATCGTCAGCTCGCGCCCGTGCTCGTAGAACTCGCGCTTGAGCCATTCGACATAGCCGCACTGACAGCACGCCACGCTCGCGCACGGAGTCGGCGGCGAGCACGTCCGTGACGCGCTCTCGCAACGTGCCGCGCAGCCAGACGTCCAGGGGCATCGAGAAGCCCTGCTTGGGCCGGTAGATGCATTCGCGCGGGAGGTGCTTCTCGGCGATCTTCTTGAGCAGCACCTTCAGCTTGCCCCGCTGGATCTTCTGCCGCGAGCTGATCCCGGCGGTGCGCTCGACGAGGCGGTAGTCGAGGAACGGAACCCGGGCCTCGAGCGAGACGGCCATGCTCATCTTGTCCTGGACGAGCAGCAGCTGGTCGGCGAGGTACATCTTCGTGTCCATGTAGAGAACCTGGTCGACCGGGTCGGCGAGAGAGTCGATGCGTGCCCAGTGTCTTTCGAACGCCTCTCCCGGCGCGGCGATCCCGGAGCCGCCGAGCGCCTCGCCGAGGACAGCGCCGTCGTACCCGGGCGCATACGAAACGGTTCGGGCCCACGCAGACCTCGTGTCGCCGTCGGCCATGCGCACGAACCGCTTCGCCTTGCGGAATGAGTTGAGCGTCTTGCTCGAGCGACTCTCGGGCAAGCGCTGCACCATCGGCCGAATGACCCCGTTGCGCACCGTCGCCGGGAGCCGCAGGTAGCCCTCGAGATGCCGGATTGCGAGATGCCGGCGGTAGCCGCCGAACGTCTCGTCACCGCCGAGGCCCGACAGCGACACCGTCACGTGTCGGCGGGCGAACTCGCTCAGCGCCAGGGTGAGGAAGGCGGCCGGGTCGCCGCACGGCTCGTCGAGGAACCAGACGACGCGATCCAGCTCCTGTAGCAGGTCGGACGGCTCCAGCACGAGCACGTGGTGATTCATCTCGTAGCGTTGCGCGACCGCGGTCGCGTAGCGCAACTCGTCCATGAAGCGGCCTTCATGGCCGAAACCGATCGAGAAAGCCTCGACCGGACGCGTGCTGAGCCCGGCCATCATCGCCGCCACGAGCCCGGAGTCGACTCCGCCGGAGAGGAACACACCAAGAGGGACGTCGCTGATCATGCGCAGCCGCACCGAGTCGGTGAGGAGTGCTTCAACCTCTTCGAGCAGCTCTGCCTCCGGCGGTTCGGCCGCCACGCCGTATTCGACGTCCCAGTACTGGCGCTCGTGAAAGCCCGACCGGTCGAACGTGGCAAGATGACCCGGCGGCAGCCTGCTCACGCTTTCGAAGCACGTGCGCGGGGCCGGAATCGACGAATAGCGAAGGAATGCGCCGATCGCATCCGGATCGAGTGTCCGGGTGACCCACGGCACCTCCAGCAGCGCCTTCGTCTCCGACGCGAAGGCGAGCTTGCCGTCGCCGAGCGCGTAGTACAGCGGCTTGACGCCGAGCCGATCGCGGACGAGGACGAGGCGCTCGCGCCGCACGTCCCAGATCGCGATTGCGAACATCCCGTTGAGGTGGTCGACGAAGTCGAGGCCGTGATCCTCGTAGAGATGGAGGATGGTCTCCCCGTCACCCACCGTCTTGAAGCGGTGGCCGCGCGACTCGAGCTCGGGTCGCAGCGAGCGGTAGTTGTAGATCTCCCCGTTGAAGAGCAGCCACAGCGTGTCGTCCTCGTTGGACAGGGGCTGGTGGCTACCGGCCAGGTCGATGATGCTCAGCCGCCGGAAGCCCAGCGTCGTCGCTCCCGGGCTCTCGAGCCCGTCGTCGTCGGGGCCACGGTGCCGCAGGAGGGACGACATGCGCGCGACGAGGCTTTCGTCGACCTGGGCCGTGAAGTCGGTGATCCCGCAAATGCCGCACATGGTGGGTGATGCCTCCAAGCCCGGCTGCGGGTCACCCGCGCACGACCTCGGCTAGGCGTTTCTCACCTTAGCCGAGGGTCGCCACGGAGGGCCTCTCAGGGGCTCGGTGTACCCCGATCGGGGGAGAGAGAGCGGATCTTTCACCCCCCAATACCCCCCTTTCGAGGGAGCGGGTCCCCCTCTCGAGGCCCGATACCGAGAGACCATGTGGAACGCCGCCTCCACCTGGAACCGCCTGTCTGGCCGTGTGCGCCTTGCTGCTCTCGCGCTGCTCGTGGTCGGGCTCCTCACCCCGGCCCTCGCCGTGGGTGGGCCGCTCGCCCCGCCGGCACCAGGTGGTCTGACCGTCACGGGTGGGTCCACGTCGACCATCTCGGTGTCGTGGGGTGCCTCCGCCGGGGCGACCGCCTACCTCCTGGCTCGGGACGGCAGACGAGTCGCGACCACCCAAGGCACTTCGTACACCTTCACCGGCCTCGACTGCGGCAAGTCCTATTCGCTGAGCGTCTGGGCTCTCGCTCCCGGTACGCACTCGAGCGAGTCGAAAGCCACAGGCTCGACCAGCGCCTGCTCGGGTGGTGGCGGCGGCGGTGGCGGTGGCGGCGGTGGCGGGACCGGCACGACGACCTTTACAGCGTCCGCCGACGCCCGCGTCGAGGAGGAGAACGCGAGCTCGAACCACGGGAGCGACTCGTGGCTGCGTGTGGAGGACGGCAGCGACCCGAACGTCGAGGGCTACCTGCTCTTCACGGTCAGCGGCCTGTCGGGCTCGGTCACGAACGCGAAGCTCCGCCTCCGAGCGATCGCGGGCACCCATGACGGCCCGGTCGTGTATGGCACTGGAACAGGGTGGAGCGAGGGGAGCATCACGTTCGCCAATCGCCCGGGCCGCAACACCGGCGTGCTGTCCGACACCGGCAACATCAACGTCGGCGACTGGGTCGAGTTCGATGTCAGCTCTCTGGTTCGCGGCACCGGCACATACTCGTTCGTGCTCGTCTCCTCCACCGACGACGGTGTGCGCTTCGATTCCCGCGAGACCGGGAACAAGCCGCAGCTCGTCGTCACGACCTCCTCCAGCGGTGGTGGCGGTGGCGGCGGCGGTGGCGGCGGCGGTGGCGGTGGCCACGGAAACCCACCCCCGCAGAACGACATCCAGGCGCCGACCGTACCGGGCGGCCTGACGAGGACCAGCTCGACCTCCGGCTCGGTCACCCTGTCCTGGACGGCCTCGACCGACAACGTCGGCGTCAAGGAGTACGGCCTCTACGTGAACGACAACCCGGCCGGCACCACTGGCTCGACGAGCAAGACCTTCAGCGGGCTCGACTGTGGGACGACGTTGAAGTTCGGCGTCGACGCCGTGGACGCAGCCGGCAATCGCTCGGCGCGGGCCGAGCAGACCGCCTCCACCGCCTCGTGCGTGAACCCGCCGCCTCCTCCGCCTCCGGACCTGCAGGCACCGACCAAGCCGACCGGCCTGGCGAAGACGGCCGCCTCGGACACGAGCGCCTCCCTCTCATGGACGGCATCCACCGACAACGTCGCGGTCAAGGAGTACGGCCTGTACGTCAACGGCACGCTCGTGACGACGAAGACCACCGTCAATCACACCTTCACCGGCCTCACCTGCGGGACGAGCCCGGTGCTCGGCGTGGATGCCGTCGACGTGGCGGGGAATCGCTCCGGTCGCGCCGACCTCACCGTGCTGATGGCGGCCTGCACGCCGCCTCCGCCTCCTCCCACGTCGTGCTCGAAGGTCGCCTCCCCGGGTCAGGGCACCGCGCAACAGCTCGTCGCGTCGCTCTCGTCGGGACAGGTCGGCTGCCTGCGAGGCGGGACGTACACGGGCTCCGGCTCGTACGTTCTCGACTTCGCGAAGTCGAACGTGGCGATCGTCAGCTATCCCGGAGAGCGGGCTCGCCTTCGAGGCATCGTCCAGGTCCAGTCGGGCGCCAACGGCGTTCGCCTGTCGGCGGTCGACATCGAGGGGACGGGTAGCTCGAACACCGTCAAGGTGTACTCATCCGACTTCACCCTCGAGGACAGCGATGTCACGAACCTGTGGCGCGGGCTCAGCTGCATGATCCTCGGTACCGACTCCGGAGGCCAGGCGGTGCGGCCGAAGATTCGCCGCAATCGCTTCCACGAATGCGGCAACCCCGCCAACGGCAAGTTCGACCACTCCATCTACGTCGGCAACGCGAGTGACGGTCAGATCGTCGACAACGTGTTCTGGGGCACCATGGGGTACACGATCCAGCTCTACCCCAATGCGCAGCGCATGCTCGTCGCGCACAACGTCATCGACGGCGGCTCGCCCGCGCATCGTGGTGGCATCGCGTTCGGCGGCGACGGCGACGCTGCGTCGAGCAACAACGTGGTCGAGTTCAACGTGATCGCCTACGCCGCGACCTTCAACATCAGCTCATCCTGGGAGGGCTCGGTCGGCACTGGCAACATAGCCCGTTCGAACTGCGTCTTCGGCGGTGGCGACGGGAACGTTGCGTCCTCGAGCGGGTACTCCTCGCAGAACAACCTCACAGCCGATCCGCTGTTCGTCAACAGGGCTGCGCACGACTACCGGCTCAAGGCAGGCAGTCCGTGTCTCGGCCTGGTCGGCTACGACACGGCCTCTCGCCTCGGCTGACCCGGTCCTCAGTCGGACAGAAGACGGCTGAGGATGACCTCGGCGACTGGTTCGGCCGCATCCGGGTTTGCCACCAGGTAATGCTGCGCCAAGCCCGGGGTGGTGTTGATCTCCAGGATCACGCCGCCGCTCGATCCGAGCTCCGCCGACGGATCCTGAGTGATCATCTCGACGGTTGCGAGTCGAGCGCCGACGATCCGCGCAGCCTCTCTTGCCGCCGCGCAGATCCCCGCATGGTGCGGATCGCCCACCGGTACAGCCTGCGCATCTTGCTCGCTGCCCTGGCTCGTGCCGGACCGCACGCGAACACGCCGGCCGGCTCGTGGAACCGCGCGTAGCGACAGCCCCTGCTCGCGCATGGTGAACAGCGCATCGAGATCCAACTCGAGCAGCCGGAGGCCCGCTTCGCCATCGGCCGTCACACGGCGGCGGTTCTCGGCGTCGACGAGCTCGATGATCGTCGAGCTGCCGTCTCCTGTGACATGGGGCGGGTCCCGCTGCACGGCACCAACCGGCTCCCCGTCGAGGACGAGGACGCGGTACTCCGGACCTGCCGCCTGAGCCTCCACGAGGAGGCGTTCGGGGTCGTGGCGCACCGAGCGCAGGCTCGCGCGGATCAGATCCGAGCGACTCGCCACGAAACCGGTGACCCCGTCGCCACGACCGCTCTGGCTCGCCGGCTTGACGACGCACGGCGCGCTGGTCTCCACGAACGTCGCTGCCGCATCGGTGTCCCCGATTCTCACGACCTCGTGCCTGGGCACGGGCAGGCCGGCGTCCGTCAGCGCACCGTGCACCAGCGGCTTGTCGCCGGCGATTGCCAACGTCACCGGATCGTCGATCGCGACCAGGTGCTCGCGGACACGGGTGACGTGGTCGCCACGTCGGATCTCGAGGAAGCCGCTCGGCAGCTCACGAAGCTCGGCCCCTACGCGATCAGCCGCGTCCTCCCAGATGCGTCGATAGAGGCGCGCGCGCGCGGTGGGCGCGAGCAGCTCGGCTTCGGTGGCGCTCAACCGCGTCCAGGCATGTCGCACACCGAGCACGCGCACCAGGTCGAGCTCCCGTCCGACGAAGGCGCCCGGCTTGCCGAGCTCAGCCAACCTGCCGAGGGCGCCCGTGATCGGGCCGACGCCGCTGCGCGCCGGGCGTCCGGCGACTCTGCCGGCTTGGTCGCCGGTCATCCGTAGCCTCCAGACTTGGCCGGGGTGGCGGCGCCTGACCGTGCGGAACGGCGGCGGAGCACGTTCGCGGCGACCATGATCGTCGGAGCCGGGTCACGCCAGGAGAAATAGGGCGTGGTCTGCCGATGAAGCAGGCTTCGCGCCCAGCGCGTGAACGTGATCTCGCCACGCCCGCGATACGCGCGGAGGGAACGGAGGTCGCGCAGCGGATGCAGAAAGCGGATCCCGTCGCGCGCCGGCGCCTGCCTCGGGACCGGTCGGCCGAGCGCCCTCTCGTAGACGACCCGAGCGACATCGACACCGGCAACGCGCACCGCTTCGTTGGCGTCCACGAGTCGGTGGTTGCACTCGATCAGGGTGAGATCGCCGTCCGGAGCTCGACGCTTGAACTCGACTGCGGAGAACCCGAGCAGCCCTATGCCCGAGACGAACCGGCGGCCGATCTCGGCGACGTCCTCGTCCCAGCCGGTGATCTGGTAGCAGCCTGTTCCGAAGGCGATCGGCTGCTGACGCAGCTTGTGCTTCGTGAGCTCCAGGAGGACGTTGCCGTCGGCGTCGACGTACGACCAGTAGGACGAGAGCCGGTGGTCGGGACCGTGGACGATCTCGGTGATGATCACGTCGATCCCGACAGCACGTAGAGCGGCATGGGTGCTGACGAGCTCTTCGACGCTGGCCACGACGAACGCCTTGCCGCCGAACCCCACCGGTGGACTGGCGGGTGTCTGCCGCGGCTTGAGTGCACACGGGAGCCCGACGACGTCGACTGCGTCCTCGATCCGGTCCAGCTGTGCGGGGATCAACGTCTTCGGAGTCGCCACACCGATGCGTCGGGCCAGCTCGTACGACCGCTCCTTGTCCAGCATCGCGAGGGCGAGACCGTCGTCCATCTCGGGCAGGGTGTAGCCCCATCCTGTCAGCGTCGCTCGATTTCGAGCCGCGAGCTCGACGGCGTCGTCCGAGCAAGGGATCAGGACGGCTTCGAGACCTGCACCCCCGAGCCAGTCGAGCCACCGCTGCTGTGAGCCGTCGCCGATCCCGAGCGCCGCGTATCCGGCGAGCGAGCGTGAGTACCGGACAGGGCTGCGATCGCTTCCGACCGCGTACGCCTGGACACCGGCGCGAGCGAGCGTGCGTGCCGCCGAGAGCGCGTTGGAGTCACCGCCGAGAAGAACCGCAGGGGGTTGTCGCTCGCTCATCAGTGTTGGCTCGTCGAAGGAGGCCGGCCGTCGAGCGGGCTGCTCGCATCGGAGGAACCGTAGCCACTCGTCTCGAGGCGATGCCGACCCGCGGTCATCACAGCGCTGAGATGACCGCGGCCGCCACAGCCTGTGTCGTTGCCGCGCCGTCCGGCCGCCGTCCCGGCCTGAGGTCGTACGTGAGCGTCGTCCCGTCGCTGACGACGGCCGCCACCGCTGCCTCGACCCGTCCTGCGGCCTCTGTCTCGCCCACGTGACGGAGCAGCATCGCGCCAGAGAGGATCATGGCCAGCGGATTCGCCGTGTTCGTCCCGGCGAGCCGCATGGCGGTGCCGTGGACAGGCTCGAAGACCGCGCACGCGTCGCCGTAACTGGCCCCGGGTGCGAGCCCCAGCCCTCCCACGAGGCCGGCGCACAGGTCCGCGAGCAGGTCGCCGTACATCATCGGTGCCAGGAGCACATCGAACGACTCCGGGCGGACGACGAGATCGTGGCAGGTGGCATCGACCAGGCGCTCGTCGAAGCCGACGTCGGGAAACGTGCCGGCAGCCTCGCGTGCCGCCTCGAGGAACACGCCGTCGGTGGCGCGCATCACGGTCGCCTTGTGGACGGCGGTGACGGTCGCGCGCCCCTCAGACCTCGCGTACCGGAAAGCTGCATGCGCGACGCGCAGCGCCGACGAGCGGGCGAGCGGCTTGACGGAGATTCCGACGTCGTCCGGGAGGCGTGCCCCGTCGTGCTCTGCGATCAGCTCGACCAGCCGCGCCGTGCCAGGCTCCCCCGCGACGAACTCGATGCCTGCGTACAGGTCTTCGCGGGTCATGCGGATGACGACGACGTCGACGGCTGGAAAGCGGGTCGATGCACCGGCGAGCGAACGACACGGCCTGATGCCGACGTAGAGCTCGAGCGCGTCGCGGAGCGCGACGTTGACCGACCTGAAGCCACCCCCAAGCGGGGTAGCGACCGGGCCCTTGAGCGCGGTGCCGCGCTCCCTGATCGACTCGATGAGCGACGGTGGCACTGGCGTGCCCTCGACCTCGAGCGCGGCTGCACCCGCCTGCCGCACGTCCCAGTCGAAACGCACGCCGGTCGCCTCGAGGACCTGCCGAGCTGCAGTCGTGACCTCCGGGCCGATGCCGTCTCCGGGGACGAGGGTGACGGAATGTGTGGCCGTGCCCTGCGACGTCACACCAGGTCGATGACGCCTCGCTCGGCGAGCCTTCGCACCGCTTCGTCGATCTCGCTTCCCAGTTCGCCGCGCAGCGTCTCGACGCTCCGGCTGCCATCCATGGCGTCGAGGAACGCGCTGTCGAGGTCGCTCAGCCTGACCTTCGGCTCGCCCCAGACGTCTGCCTGGCGGTACTCGCTCCCGTCGCGGGCGCGCTGGATCGTGATCGTGTCGAGCCGCCGGGAGGCGACGGCGCGAAGCGACCCCAGCTGGCCGTTCGTCAACGCTGCCAGCGTTCGCTCTCGCCTGCGTGGCGTCTCGGGGTCTTCACCGAGCGGGTCCGACTCGAAGTCGTTGAACTTGAGATAGAGATTCACGGCTCCGGCCGCCTGACGGCGCTTGTGCCAGACCGAGGCGCCGGGGAACATCATCACGTCGCCGGGCTCGTCGTGGATCACGACCTCGGGCTTCCCTTGCAGCAGGTTCTCGGGCAGCTCGTCCTCGGCGAGGCTCTCGCGCAGCGAGGCGCTCACATTGAACGGGTTCGCCCACACGTCGACTTCGGGGTACGCGACGAGCGCGGAGCCCTCGGGGATCAGGATCGACAGCCCGACCGAGATCTGCGACGAGAGCCGGTCCTTGTGGGCCGGCACCTCGACCGGCGTGTCGGCGTCGTACGCCTTGATGTGGCGCTCCGAGAGCGTCATCGACTCCCGGCGCAGCCCGCCGACCGCAGCGATCACGTCGAACAGATGTCCCGGGAACTCCACCTCGGCCGGGAACTCGTACAGGGCCTGCTGCTTCGTACCGGCGATACCTCGTCCCTCGACGACGTGCGTGCCGAACTGCTCCTCGGCGAACGCCTGGAGCACCGCGAGAAACTCCGGATCCACGCCGTTCTTGATGTGCGCCCAGCCCTGCGCACGGTACTGCTCGGCGTGGTCAGCCGGGTCGAATGCAAAAACCTTCATGCTCCCCCCTGGAATTCGGTCGCTCGGTCACCCTGTTTCATACCCGCAGTCCTGTCGCGCGGCAACCCCGGGTCTCGCACGATTGCCCTCTCGGGGAACCCTCACTACAGTCCGAGAGAAGTGAGGGGTGGGGGATGAGCCAGGTCGGCAAGCCGAAGACGGCGGAAATGCATCCTGGTCCGGGGTTCCGCATCAGGGCGGAGATCGAGCGGCCGGATCCCGAGCTCGTCCGCGCGCTCGGCGAGTTCGAGACGCCTGCCGTCTCGGATCAGATGAACCGCCTGTACACGATGACAGCGGCGATCCGGAACCTGACCGACCCGTCGCTGCGCCTCCTCGGTTCCGCGCTGACCGTGAAGCTCTACCCGGGCGACAACCTGATGGTGCACAAGAGCCTCGACATCGCCCAGCCCGGCGACGTCGTGGTCGTCGACACGGGAAACTCGGGCGAGACGGCCGCGCTCGGCGACCTCGTCAGCACCAAGGCGCACCACCGGGGCATCGCCGGCTTCGTCGTCGACGGCATGGTGCGCGACCTGCCAGGCATCCAGGCACTCGGCGACTTCCCGGTCTTCGCTCGCGGCGTCACACCGCTCGGGCCACTCCACCGAGGGCCGGGTGAGATCAACTACCCCGTCTCGGTGGGAGGCATCGTCGTCTTCCCCGGCGACATCATCCTCGGTGACCTGAACGGGGTCGTCGTCGTACCCCGCGACATCGCGGTCGAGCTGCTCGAGCGGCTTCTCACCCAGCGGAGCGCCGAGTCCGACTATCTGTCGGCGGTCAGGCAGGGCCGCTTCTCGAACGCCTGGGTCGACACGATCCTCGAGGACGGCGGGCTCACGGCAGACGAGCCGGGGTCGGGGAAGTGAGCACGAACCCGGGTCAGGTCGGCGCCACCGCCGCGCCTGACTCGAACGCGAGCCGCCAGTTCACGCTGTTCGCCGCTCTGCTTGCGGCGGCGGTGCTCTTCCACCAGGCGCAGCTCGGCGACTGGAAGGTGTTCTCCATCGAGGTCCTGGTCAGCCTGGCCGCGATCTTCTGCCTGCTTCGGCCCTCGGACCCACGCCGGCTGCTGCTGCTCCTCTCCGTCCACCTCGTGGTGGCGGTGGTCGAGATGCCGTTCAACGTCAACCACTGGCTGCTGCTCGTCTTCGTCGACGTCACGGTGCTGATCGCCGTCGGCATCGGCCTTCTCCGCGGCCGCCGTGTCCTCGACCGCGGCTCGCTGTACCTCGGGATTGCACCGACGGTCAGGGCGATGGTGCTGCTCGTCTACTTCTTCGCCGCGATCGCGAAGCTGAACGACTCCTTCCTCGACGAGGAGATCTCGTGCGGCACCCACATGCTGCAGACCATCTTCCAGACCGGCCCGTTGCAGATCGACGCGTCGCCGCTCAACCCGCTCGGGATCTGGGGGACGATCGCGATCGAGCTCACCATCCCGCTGCTCCTGCTCTTCCGCCGCACGCGCCTGCTCGGAGTGCTCGTCGGTGGGGGCTTCCACTTCACTCTCTTCGTGGAAGGGCATATGCCGTTCTCCGGCTTCGCGTTGGCCTTCTACGCGCTCTTCATCCCGGACGACATTCCCGACCGCTTCGACCGTCTCGTCGAGCGCTATCCCGCCATCGACCGTGCGGTCTCGATGCTGCGGTCGACGGCCCACAATCCGCTCACGTTCCCACTCGCCGCCGCCGGATGGCTGGCCGTTGCTGCCCTCCTCACGTACGGCCCCGAGGATGTGAACCTGGAGGGCGCGGTGCTGAACGCGGCTCAGCTCGTGTTCGGGCTCTACTACCTGTCCCTGGGCGGCGTGTTCCTGCTCTGCCTCCTGCAGGGCCGGCCATTCCGCTATCGCCCCGGGCTCCTCCGCCTCGCGAGCCCGGTGTGGCTCATCGGCCCGATCCTCGTGGTCGCGAACGCGATGTCCCCGTACCTCGGCCTCAAGACGCAGACCACGTTCACGATGTACTCCAACCTGCAGACGGAGGCCGGTCACTGGAACCATCTCGTCTTTCCCGAGTCGATGAGGATCTTCGGGTACCAGGACGAGTCGGTGGAGATCGTCGCTTCGAACGACCGCCAGCTCGCGAGCGCTGCGGACAACGACCGGCTGTGGCTGCTCTACGCCCTGCGCCAGCGCACCGCCGACCACCCCGACATGTCGGTCACGTACGTCCGGGACGGCGAGCGCGTCGTGGCGTCGCGGGCGGGGGACGACCCGCTCCTCTCCGACGCGCCGAACCCGATCCTCGGCAAGGTGTTCCTCTTCCGCGACATCCCGCCGCCGGCTGCGAACGACTGCCGCCAGGCGCGCGACCGCGGTGGTGCCCAGCAGGGATCCTGACGGTTACTCCGGCCGGCTGCGCGCCGCGATCGACTCGGTCGCGCTGCGCTTCCAGCCGCTCGGGATCCGGCGCCCGAGGTGGTTCCTGTTCGATGCCACGAGCCGGTAGCCGCGTTCGGTGAGGCGGGGTAGGCGTGCGGTGAGCACAGCCAGCGGCGCGCCTGCGGGGAGCCGCCGTAGGAGCGGCGGGAACGCCGCTCCCGCCGAATGGACGCTGCCGTCGGCCGTCACGAGGTGCCAGGAGGACATCTTCGTCTCCGTGTCCATCGGGCCGAGGAGTGCGTCTGCCTCCGCGCTCTGCAGCGACGCCGGCCGGAGGTTGCGACGCCGGTCCCACGCGAGGACGCGCGCGACCAGGAACTTGCAGACGCCGCAGTCGGCGTCGTACAGCAGGATGGCACGATTGTCCTCCGTATCGTGTCGAGCAGTCAGGTGATCCTCGCCTCGGTTCGCGTCGTCGCCCCTCTGTCTCACTCTAGCCTCACGACATTCCGTGGTCACCCGTTGAGGGGGAGCCAATCCCCGCCGCCTCATCTACGATGAGATCCATGTCCGCGGGATCTCCTGGAGGAGCCCTTGTCTTTGTGTGGCCGCAGGTCGCATGGAGAGCGCGTTCGTGAGCCTGCCTGACCGCTCGGATCACCCGCGGCACCTCGATACAGCAGCAAGAGCCGACTGGTTCGCCGCAGCTCCCGAGAGCGAGGGGCTGCCGTACTA
Source organism: uncultured Actinomycetes bacterium (assembly GCA_963724995.1). Classification (GTDB taxonomy): domain Bacteria; phylum Actinomycetota; class Thermoleophilia; order Gaiellales; family Gaiellaceae; genus Gaiella. The sequence continues at coordinate 447,162 of CAVRXC010000004.1, read as the reverse complement.
CCTCACGATCCTGCGGTCGAACCTCTGGTTCATCATCGCCACCGTCGCTGTGTGCGTCGGCGCTGCCGTGCTGTACCTCGCGCAGGCGGAGCGGGTCTACCAGGCGGACGCGGATCTCCTGATCACGCCGGTCCCGCGGGACAACCTGACGCTGATCGGGCTTGGGCTACCGCGCGAGTCGTCCGACCCGACGCGTGACGTCGAGACGATCGCGCGGCTGATCGAGACAGGTCCGGTCGCACGCAGGGTGGTCAATCGCCTCAAGCTCGACGTGAGCCCCCGAGGCTTGCTGAGTGATGTCGACGCAACGCCTGTGGCACAGAGCAACGTCGTGACCATCACCGCCCGCGCGAACGACCCCGAGCTCGCTGCGCGCATCGCCAACGCTTTCGGCGCCGCGAGCGTCGACTATCGAACCGACCGGATGCACGAGCAGCTCGATTCCGCCATCCCGCGGCTGAGGCGCCAGATCGAGGCCCTCACACCAGCCGAGGAGGCGGGCCGTGAGGCGCTGCTCGAGCGTCTTCGCGACTTCGAGGCCCTGCGTGTTCTCAACGACCCCACCCTGCGGCTCGAGACGCCCGCGGAGCCGGAGAGTGGCGCCATATCGCCGCGGCCGACGCTCACCATCGCCGCCGCCGTCATCGCCGGGCTCCTCGTGGGTTGCCTCGGCGCGCTCGGCTCGCAGCTCATCGATCCACGCTTGCGGCGCGAGGATCAGCTGCGCCGGTATCGGGTGCCGATCCTTGCGCGTGTCCCGCTGGAGAAGAGCCCGCGGCGCTCCGACAAGGGCGCGCCGTTGCTGCCGACCTCACTCTCACTCGCCACCCGCGACGCCTACTCGTTGCTCGGTGCGACGCTGTCTGCCGAGTCCGGACAGGGCTCTCATCGCTCGGTGCTCATCACGGGGCCGACCTCCGGAGACGGCAAGACCACGACGGCGGTCAACCTCGCGATGGCGATCTCGGAGATGGAGAAGGTCGTGCTCGTCGAAGGCGACTCCCGACGCCCCACACTCGCGAAGGCGTTGAATCTGGAGCCCAAGTTCGGGGTCACGAACGTCCTCGCGCGACGGATCTCGCTCAGCGATGCTCTGATTGGTCTCGGTCCGGAGGCGCCGCGCCTGCAGGTGCTTCCTCAGCGCCCCGGTGAAGCACCGCTCTCGGCCGTGATGACCCCGGCCAGCGCGGACTGGCTCATCCGCCAGAGTCACCTGCTCGCGAACTGCCTGATCGTGGACGTCCCCCCGCTGACGATGATCCCGGATTCACTGCCGCTCGCAAAGCAGGTCGACGAGGTCATCCTCGTCGTGCGTCTCGGCAACACACGCCTCAAGGCGCTGGAGGAGCTCGCTGAGCTGCTGGTGCATCAGGGCATCACTCCGACGGGCTTCGTCGTGGTCGGCGGTCCTCGGGCCCAGACGGCGTACTACCAGTAGCAACCCGGCGGATCCTCCCGGCGAGCCTGCCGGTGGCAATCCGTGGGACGCGGCACGAGGACGGCAGCTCGCCTAGGGATTGCCGCTCAGCTTGGCAGCGGTGTCGTAGCGCACCACGTCTCGGCATTGGCTGCCGTGTCCCAGCCTCAGGTCGCGTTGCTCGCGGTTGACGAACAGCGGGTCGGCGATGACGTTTCCCACGGTTTGCACCTCACCGCCGATGTTGATGTCGCCGCTCCCGCCCTGCCACAGGCAGTTGAAGCGCGCGATGTTCCCGCTGCCGACGTCACCTTCCCAGTTGGCCGTCAGGTTGTAGGTGGCGGCGTAGGTGACCACGTTGAACTCGATCACGTTGCCGCTCGAGGTGTCGTCGTCACCGCCACCGAGAACCACACCGCCGCGGGTCGACGGAGGCGCCCCGTCGACGACGTTGTGGGAGAACACCGTCCTGTGCGTGTCCGGGTAGATCTGGGTTGCGTAGGCGGCGATGTTCCAGAACAGGTTGTCGGTGATGAGGCCGTCGTTGACACGGGAGGCATAGATGCCGTGGTCGAGGTTCTGGTCGTCCGTACTGCCGCACTCGTGGAACCTGTTGCGACGAATGACGGGGCGGTTCGATGCTCCCGCACCGCTTCCCAGGAGAAGACAGGACGTCCCGCGCCAGGCGTTGGTGATGTCGCTGTCCTCGAGCACGAAGTCGTCACCCCACGCCTTGATCGTCACAGTGTCTCCCGTGCCCTCGAAGCTCAGTCGCGAGAGGCGCACTCGATCGGTACCCGGCACCTCGACCAGCCCTTTCAGGAGCGCGCGCTCGCCCGGATAGCTCATGATCGTGATCCCGGACGCCCGGATCGTCAGGACGAACCCCTCGTCGTCCGTGGCGGTGTACGTCCCGCGACGCAGGCATCCCGTCTCGCCGCGACGCAACGAGCGTGCGAGGCGCTGTGCGGTGCGGAACGGATGACGCCACGTCCCGCGGGCTTTGTCGGACCCGTGCTCCGCAGCGAACCTGGTGCACTGTGGCGGCGGTTTGCCGAGTGTGGGCGGAGGCGTTACGAGTGGGCCGGGTCGCGAGACCTCGAGCGTCACGACCGCGGCCACAGCGGCCGCTACTGCGATCGCAAGGAAAAGTCGTCGTAGCATCGACAGGCTCCCACGTCCCCCGCCTCTCAGGGTAGCCGAGGTGAACGTCAATGTGAGGCGTCGGCGACTCGACGGCGGGAGTCCACGTCCTCGGTAGCTAGCCTCGCCGTCGCGTCCGCCCGGCTACCGCCGAGAGCCACGCCCGGGCGCGGCGGAGCTCTGGACGGGTGATCTCACCGCTCAGGATCAGGATGACCCCATAGGCGACCAGGGCGAGCACGAGCGCGGCCGCGGCCCGTCCGAGCGTGAGCGAGGTCGTGCCGCCGACGGCGAAGAGGACGGCTCCCATCGCGACGGCGGCAATGAGCACTCGCAGCACCGTGACGGTCAGTGGCCTGAGCGGAAACCCGAGCTCCTGGTGGCAGATGCGGAGGTTTCCCGGGACGTACAGGATGTAGGCGACACTCGTCCCGATCCCTGCTGCCACGACGCCGATCACCGGGAGCAGCGTCACGTCGATGACGAGGTTTGCGGCGAGCGCGACGACGATCACGGGGATTCGGCTACGGGCCCGCCCGAGGAAGACCGCCGTCGTGGAGATGAGCGGGCTGATGCTGCTGAGAAAGACGAACGGGACGAGTGCCCGGAGGACACCGATGGAGTCCTCGAAGTCGGCGCCGAGCAGCAGGTCGACGATCGGCTCGGCCCACACGAGCAAAGGAGCGACGAGAACGGCTTGTGCGATCACGAGCCAGCGAAGAGACGCGACGAAGACATCGACCCTGCGCTCGCTGGGATCGGCCGCGCCCTGTCTGGGCGAGACGCTGCTCGCCGCCGCAAGGCCGAAGTTCGCGAGCGGGGCGGTCATGCGCAACGGCGCCGAGAAGTCGCCCACCGCCGTCGTGCCCAGGATCGCGCCGATCACGAGCACGTCGATGCGTGCGTACAGGCCGTAGATGCCGTCGATGACGAACAGCGGCAGCGAATAGCGCCAGATGTCCAGCGTACGCCGCGGCGTCTCCTTCGCGGCTCGCCGGCCGACCGCAACCGAGAGCCTGCCGTATAGGCGGAGCACGATCACGACAGCAACGACCGCTCCGAAGGCGTAGCCGGCCGCCCGTCCGAGCGCGGCGCCCGCCGCCGCGCCCCCGGCGAGCACGAGGACGATCGTGGCCGCCGTCTCGGCAGCGCTTTCGAGAAAGACGACGTACACCGTGAGGCGCACGCGCGCGAGGGCGCTGAATGCGGTCACGTAGAAGACCAGCACTGCCTCGGCCACTGTCGAGATGGCCAGCAGTCGCAGCGGCCAGACGAGCTCCTCACTGTCGTAGGCATCCGCGATTGGTCCGGCCGCCAGGACGAGGGCCACCGCCGTGGCGGACGAGACGACGAGGATCAGCCGCAGCGCGTCGCGCAACACGACGGCGGACGCGTGTGGATCGGTCGGGTGCCTCGGCGAGAAAACGCGCGGCCGAGGACGGGATGCCGGCGGTCGCGACGAGGCGAACGAGCCCTGCGAGGCCGAGCGCCAGCGCGAGGACGCCGAAGTCGTCCGGCCCGAGCGCCCGGACGAGGAAGAGCGTCAGGAACGCGGTGAAGATCCCTGTCGTGATCTGCGCGACGAGGGCGAAGATCGCGTTTCTGCGAATGCTCTCCGGTGGTGTCAGATCCGTCACAGCCCCGCCCACGGTCGAGTCGCCGGATGGCGCGACCCGGGGCTGTCGCTCCGCTTCCGGCGCATCAGGCTAGGGCAGCTGGGCGCGCTCGGGCCGTTGGCGAGATATCGCGAGCAGGGCCGGCGCAGTCGCCATGAGGATGTAGACCTGCTTGTTGTACAGCTGCGACGAGAAGAACTCCGCGCTGAGCACGCCGACCAGGGCGAGGAAGAGCCCGCGTGACAGAATCTCGAGCCTGGTGCTGCCCTGGCGACGGAAACGTCGTGCGGCGCGCATCGCACTGACCAGGCAGAGGACGACAACGGCGAGGAAGATCGTCAACCCGACGAACCCGAGCTCGGTCAGCACCTGCAGGTAGATGTTGTGCGGCACCTGCGGCCGGTTGACGATGTACTCGTCGTGGATGATCGTCCCCGGCTCCAGCAGGTAGTGGATCGAGGAGACCTCGAAGTTTCCGGCACCGAGGCCCGTGAACGGCTTGTCGTGGACGACGCGCAGCCCGATCGTCCACAGGTCGACGCGACCGGAGCCGCCCTCCGTTCCGGCCGAGGTGACGCGCTTCACCGACGGGTTCGACGCGAACGCGCCCAGCGCCACGAACGTGGTCAGGGCCAGCATGGCGACGACTGCCAGCGTCGCGAGCCGACGCCCGCGACCGACGGCGAACGGCGCGACGATGAGCGTGACGATCAGGCCGAGGGCGGCACCTCGCGATCCCGTGAGGACGAGCCCGACCGCACTGAGCACCGTAGCGCCGGCTGCGGCGATGCGCCCGGCCGAGCTGAGTGAGCGGTTGCAGGTCAGGGTGGCTGCGAGCACGGTGCCTGCGAGGAGATAGAGGCCGAGCTCGTTCGAGTTGAATCCCGCGCCTCCCAACCGGCGTTCGACGTCCGGTGTGTCCTTGCCCACGACCTCCGCGGCGGCAGCAGCGAAGAGCCCGCCACCGATCATGATCGTGTACAGCCAGTTGACCGCTCGCTCGGTGCGGACTGCCGCCACCACGATCGGGAAGAGCACGAACAGAAGCGCGTAGCGGATGCCCGTTTCCTGTGCCACCGCGGTGTCCTCCGCCCACAGCAGGCTGAACAATGACCAGCAGAGGAAGAGGGCGGCCAGCACCGCGAGCGTCGGGTTGCCTGCCAGCAGGTCCCGGCTCGCCCGCTTCTCCGAGCTGTCCAGCACGATCCCCGCGAGCCATCCGACGACCAGGAACATCCCCACCAGCTTCGCCAGGGGCGGCGCACCAGCGTCGTCCAGGGCTACTTGCAGGAAGGACGTCGCGACGAACACCATCAGGCCCGCGGTGACGTTGGTGAGAACGATCGCGAGGAGCCCGAGGCCGATGAGGGCTGCGAGCGCGAGCACCGGATCCAGCGCGACGGCAAGGCCGGCAACGAGGGCGGCCGCAGCCGCACCGACGCGGGTCAGGATCCTTGCGTCCTCCCACGACGCTTTGCGACGTCTCCGAGCGTACGCCGGCAGCGGCGCGGCAACCGTTCCACCGTCCGAGCCGATACCGGTGCCGACAGGTGCCCCGAGCGAGGGTGCGCGCCGACTCCGCATTCGAATCTGACTGTAGCCGAGGGTACGGCCGCGGACCAGTGGGCCAGGCAGGACTGCACTGCAGGCTGCGAAACTCGAACGGGCATGCCGCGGAGTGACGTGACCATCTACTCGCCCTTCTCGGCGGGGTTGCTGCGGCGGAGCTTCGGGAGAGCCGGAGGTGCGGAACGGCAGATGCTGCTCCTCGCACGGGAGCTCGCGTCGCGCGGCTTCACGTGTGTCGCTCGTCGTGTACGAGGTGGGCGACTCGGTACCGGATGCAGGCAGCGGGCTGATCCTGGTCGAACGAGGCCGCCACGTCGGAGGCGGTGGCGTCGCCGGTGCTGTCCGCGAAGCCGCGCGCGTGCTGCAAGCGCTCGGTGCCGCGGACGGCCGGGTCGTCGTCGTACGGACGGGGACCCCGGTCGTCGGGTTCATCGCGTTGTACTGCCGCTTGCGCCGCCGCCGCTTCGTCTTCGCCAGCGCGAGCGATCTCGACGTGAGCAGCGACGAGGCGGCTGCCGAGTGGCGCTACCGGCGGCAGCGTCTGTACCGCCTCGGGGTGAGACTCGCCGACGCGGTCGTCGTGCAGTCCTCGAATCAGGTCGGCCTCGCCAGGGCGACCCTCCCCAGGGTGCGCAGGCTCGTGCGGATCCCGAGCTTCGCGGAGGAGCTCCCGGTCGAGGCGGCATCGCCTCGACCGGAGGTGTTCGTCTGGGCGGGGCGCCTCGTCGACGAGAAGCAGCCGTTGCGCTACGCCGAGCTCGCGGCGGACGTGCCGGAGGCGAGGTTCGTGCTCGTCCCACACCTCCGACGAGACAACCCACCGGCACAGCAAGCGATGCTCGCGCAGCTGCGGGACGCGGCCGACCGGATCCCGAATCTGGAGGTACGTGACCCGCTGCCCCACCGCGAGCTCGTCGAATTGCTGGCGGGCGCCGTCGCGGTCGTCAACACGTCCCCTGCGGAGGGCATGCCGAACACGTTCCTCGAGGCCTGGAGTCTCGGCGTGCCGGCGTTGTCGCTGTCGGTGGATGCGGAAGGCGCCATCCGGGAGCACGCGCTCGGTATCGCAGCCGAGGGCTCGTGGGATCGGTTTGTCGAGGGTGCCCGCGAGCTGTGGGCATCACGGCATGACCGCACCGACCTTTCCGAGCGAGCGCGGACGTACATCCGCGTGGTGCACTCGGCGCGAGCGGTCGGGGATGAATGGGAAGCGCTGCTCGGGCAGCTCGGAGTGGTCAGCCCGGCACGGCAATAACATCCGTTCCGTATGCGCAGGCATCACTTCGGCAGAGGCAGATTCCGGCCGCTCGTCCTCTGCTACCACGCTGTATCCGACACCTGGGAGCACACCCTGTCCGTACCGCCACGTGCATTCGAGGAGCAGATACTGCGAATCCTCCGCTCCGGCCACGCGCCGCTCACCGCGGAACAGGCGCTGCTGCACTCGGCGAAGGGGTTCCACGTGACGTTCGACGACGCCTTCCGCAGCATCAACGGCGCACTCGATCGACTCGCCTCGCTGCGGGTCCCGGCGACCGTGTTCGCGTGCTCCGACTACGCCGACGAGGGAAGGCCGCTCGTGGTCGGTGACCTGGAGCAGACCGGAGAGCCTCGACGAGAGCTGGAGACCATGACCTGGGACGAGCTCAGAAGCCTGGCCGAGCGCGGTATCGAGGTGGGCTCACACACCGTGAGCCACCCACATCTCCCGGAGCTCTCGGACGTGGAGCTCGATGACGAGTTGCGACGCTCGAAGGAGCGCCTCGAGGACGAGCTGAGACGTCCGTGCCCATTCCTCGCATACCCGTTCGGCTCGCAGAACGCACGCGTGCGCGCGGCAGCTCGGGCGGCCGGGTACCGTGCGGCCTTCGCATTGCCCGGCCGGCAGTCGCCGATCGATTGGTGGGCGATCCCGCGGGTTGGCGTCTACGGGCGTGACGGCGCTCGCCGGGCGGCGTTGAAGATGTCGCTACCAGGGCGGTACGCCACCTCGATCCTCCGGGCGGGCCGGCCTGGCCGACGGCACGACGACCCGCCGGATGCGACGTGAACGGGTGCTTGCAGGTCGCCCGTTGACCACCTCGCAACCGCGCTGTCGCGGCGATGCCCGACGAAGGGCCAGCCTGGCCTGCACCATGGGCTAGGAATGCCCGTGTTTCCTTGACAGTGCCCCGATTTCCGCTGAAATGAGCAGCGAGGTGATCGACGGCCTCAGCGGGGAGGCGAGGGGGAGGGACCGTGTCTGAGGGCTCGCTTGATCGGGTAGGCGGCTCGGCTACGAGCGCACGCCTGAGTCCGGCGCGTACGAGCGCCGGACTGCTGGATCGCACGTTCAAGCGCACCGTCGACGTGGTGCTCTCGCTGACGCTCCTCATCCTGCTCCTGCCGGTGTTCTGCGTGTGCGCCGTGGCAATCAAGCTCGAGAGCCGCGGGCCGGTGTTCTACAAGGCGACACGCCTGGGGTGGCGTTCCCGCACGCTGCGGGTGCTCAAGTTCCGCAAGATGCACGACGGCGCCACGGGCCACGCACTGACGGGCGACGTCGACCCCCGCTTCACCCGCATCGGTCGGCTCCTCGCACGGACAAAGCTCGACGAGCTCCCGCAGCTCTGGAACGTGCTCCGCGGCCAGATGAGCCTCGTCGGGCCGCGCCCCGAGGACTCCGCCTTCGTCGCGCACTACGAGGAGCAGTATGGGGAGATCCTCTCCGTCCGACCCGGCATGACCGGGCTCGGTCAGCTCGCCTTCGCCAACGAGGCCGAGGTTCTCGATCCCGGCGATCGGGTCGGCCATTATGTCGGCCGTATCCTGCCGCAGAAAGTGCATCTCGAGCTTCTCTACGCTCGCTCGAGGAGTGTGCGCGGCGATCTGGCCATTCTGGTGTGGACGGTGTTGCCGGTGATCCTGCGAGTCGACGTCGCGGTCAATCGCAACTCCGGCGAGCTCACGGTGCGCCGTCGCCGGGACAGCGGCACCGGCTCAACCTCCGGGCGCTGATGACCGACAACAGAGGTATGCCGGATCTCGACGCTGCTCTCGAGGCGGAGTTGCTTCGCCTGACTCATCGCACCGCCGTCGACGATCCGCTGCCCCGCGACACTCCCGTCGTCATCTTCGCGGGTGGCCGGGGAAGGCGGCTCGAGCCATATACCTCCGTGCTTCCCAAGCCGCTGATGCCGATCGGGAACCGGGCCATCCTCGAGATCCTCGTGGGCCAGCTCGCCGACGCGGGGTTCCGCAACCTGATCTTCAGCGTCGGCTATCTGTCGCACCTCATTCGAGCCGTGTTCGACAATGGACCAGGGAGTCGTGTCGACATCACCTGGGTGAAGGAGTCGGAGCCGCTCGGAACCGCCGGGCCGCTGCGACTGGTCGAAGGGCTCGACACCACGTTCCTGGCCATGAACGGCGACCTCCTGACAACGCTCGACATCGGCGCGCTGCTCGAGTACCACCGCGAGGCCGGCAACGCGCTGACCATCGCCACCCACCGGCGTCGTGTTCAGTTCGACTACGGGGTGCTCCACCTCGAGAACGGCGACCAGAACCGCGTGCTCGGCTACGACGAGAAGCCGGAGCTGAGCTGGACGGTCAGCATGGGCATCTACGCGCTCGAGCCGACCGTGCTGTCGGTGATCCCGCCCGAGGGGCCGTTCGACTTCCCCGACCTCGTGCACGCGCTGCTCGAGCAGGGCCTGCCGGTCGGAGCGTTCGAGCACGAGGGCCTCTGGCTGGACATCGGACGGCACGAGGACTACGAGAACGCCGTCGAGCTGTGGGCTCACGGCGCTCGCCTGGCCGAGGCCGAGGCGCTCCTCGAGCACGAATAGCTCTGCTCGCGCCGGAGCAAGCGCACGGCGGGGGTGGGATTCGAACCCACGGAGGGTTGCCCCTCAACGGCTTTCAAGGCCGCCCGATTCGGCCGCTCTCGCACCCCGCCACCGGTCATTGTGGCTGGAATCGGCCCGGCGGTGTCAGCGCTCGACGCGGGCCGGCGCGCCATAGGCGCGGAGCACGTCGGGCACCTCACCCTGGAAGGTCTCCAGGATTGCGAGCGCCATGCGGTCGACGACCGCGGTGCCGTTGAGCGTGTGCACGTGCTCCGGCCCGTGCTCGCCGCGGTAGCGCGTCCCGAGGCGGCGGGCCTGGAAGTCGGTGGTGTTGGAGATCGACGCCGTCTCGCGGTAGCGGCCCTGGCTCGGGAACCAGATCTCCACGTCGTAGGTCTTCGCAGAGGCCGTGGACATGTCGCCCGCGGGAAGAACGACAACCCTGTAGGGCAGCTCGAGCTCCGCCACGATCTCCTCGGTGTTGGCGAGGAGCCGCTCGTGCTCCGCCCACGAGTCCTCCGGCCGCGTGAACACGAACTGCTCGACCTTGTTGAACTGGTGCACGCGGAACATGCCGCGAGTGTCCTTGCCGGCGGCGCCGGCCTCGCTGCGGAAGGAGGGTGAGAAGCCCACATACCGAAGCGGCAGCTCGTCGGCCGCCAGGATCTCCTCCAGGTGCAGCCCACCGACCGGGATCTCGGCGGTGCCGGCGAGGTACAGGTCGACTCCGGCGATCTCGTACACGTTCGGGTCGTCGGACGGGAACCAGCCGGTACCGACGAGAGCCTGCTCGCGGACCAGCACCGGCGGGAGCACCGGCACGAAACCCTTGGCCACGAGCCGGTCGAGCCCCAGCCGGTAGAGCGCCAGCGCAAGCAGGGCGGTGTCCCCGATCCAGTAGCCGAAGCGTGAGCCGGAGATGCGGGCGGCACGATCCATATCGAAGCGTCCAATCTCGGTGTGGTCTCGTGCATCCGCGAGCTCGGGTACGTCACCCGCGCGGCGAATCTCCTCGACGTCGTCCTCGGTGTGGCCGCTCGGAACAGACTCGTGCGGTGGGTTCGGCACGCGTAGCGCGCGCGCGTCGCGGTCGGCCTCCGCGGCGGCGAGCTCGGCCTCCGCCACCTTCAGCTCCTCCTTGACCTGCTGCAGCTCCCCGAGCTGCTGGGGGGTCGGCTTGCCCTTGAGCTTCGTGCGGCTGCGTAACTCGTCGACCCGGGGGACGAGAGCACGCCAACGCTCGTCGGCCTCGAGCAGGGCGTCGAATGCGTCCGCCGCACCCTTGCGGGCGAGCGCGTCTCTGATGCGAGCCGGATCGGCGCGCGCGGCCTTCAGGTCGATCATGGCGCTGAGTGTACGTCGAGGTATGCCTCGATCACGGCCGCCACGCCGTCCTCCTCGGGACCAGGGCACTCTGCGTCTGCGACCGCTCGCAGACGCGGGTGCGCCTCACCTACCGCGTAGCCGAAGGCGGCCGCCTCGAGCAGCTCGACGTCGTTCTCACCATCGCCAAAGGCCACGATTCCTTCCCGCGGGACGCCGAGCCAGTTGGCGACGAAAGCGAGACCCGTGCCCTTGGAGACAGCGGGGTTGCCAACCTCGAGCAGGTACGGGAGCGAGGTGGTGAGGAAGGCGCGGTCGCCGAGTCGCTCGTGGAGCTCGAGCCGCAGCGCCGGCAACGCGTCCGGCTCGCCGACAGCGACGAGCTTCGTCGGCGGCGCGTCGAGCCAGGCGAGCAGGTCGCCGACCTCCGTCACCGGCAGGTGCTGAAAGCTCGCGTAGGCCTTCGAGTACGAGGTGTGCTCGGCGACGAACAGCTCGTCGTGGACGTAGACGTTCGGTGGATGGCCCAGCTCCTCGAGCGCAGCGATCGCCTCGCGCGCCACCGGGAGCGCCAGCGGCTGGTGTAGCAGGAAGCGTCCCGTCGCGGGGGTCGACGACGGCCGCGCCCTGATAGCAGACCACCGGGTCGTCGATCCCCGCGCGCTCCAGATACGGCGCGACCGACCGGAACATGCGGCCGGTGGCCACCACCACGGGGATACCCGCCGCTCGGGCGCGGGTCACGACGTCGACCGTCCGTGGCCGCAGCTCTCCGTCGGCGGCGATCAGCGTGCGGTCGAGATCGACCGCGAAGGCGGAGACGGGCGTCGGAAAGTCGCGAGGGAGGATTCAGCCGCCGGTCGACTCGACGACGAACTGCGCAACATCCGCGATCTGCTGCGCCTCGAGTTGGTCACCGAAGGCCGGCATGCCGCCCTGTCCCTTGGTGACCCGCGTCACGGCCAGCTCGTAGGACGGCTTGGCATCGTCCAGGTTCGGGCCGACAGTACCGCTCGAGCCCGCGGCGGACAGCGTGTGGCAGCCGCCGCAGCCGGCGCTCTCGAAGATGGTCTCGCCGGCGGCCGCGTCGCCGGTGAGGGACAACGCGGGCAAGTCCTCGCTCCCCGTCTCCGTGGGCTCGGTGGGAATCTCACCTACCACCGTCTCAGGCGTTGCCTCGACGTCGCCCTCGCTGCAGCCGGCGACGGCGAGCGCCAGCGCGGCAAGCAGCAGGACGGCGAGCAGAGCGGTGCGGCGCATCGCGCGGAGTCTAAACAGGCTCACGGGACACGTGCCACGGGAACATGTCCAGGGGTCAGACCCCCGGGACATGTCCGGAGAAGACGATACGGTGCCTGCCCGTGCGCCTGGTCGTCGCCCGCTGCGAGGTTCGCTACACCGGTCGGCTCAACGCCGTGCTGCCCGAGTCGACACGTCTGCTGCTGATCAAGGCGGACGGCTCCGTGCTCGTGCACGCCGACGCCGGTGGGTACAAGCCGCTCAACTGGATGACACCGCCGACGGTGATCGAGGAGAAGGCCGAGCGCATCGTCGTGCGCAAGCGCGGTGGCAAGGGCGAAGACCGGCTGGAGATCCTGCTCGTGGAGGTGCTCTCGGACGTCACGGTCGACATGGGCGAGGCGGCGGCGCTGGAGAAGGATGGCGTCGAGCGCGACCTGCAGGAGGCGCTCGCTGCGACTCCCGAGACGCTCGGCGAGGAGCTTCGGCTGGTGCGGCGCGAATGGCCCACCGACGTCGGCCCGGTCGACCTCATGTGCCGCGACGATCAGGACGGCTGGGTCGCGGTCGAGATCAAGCGGGTGGGGACGATCGAGTCGGTCGAGCAGCTGACCCGGTATCTGGACTTCATCCGGGTCGATCCGGCCAAGTCCGCCTGTCGGGGCATCCTCGCGGCGCAGCGGATCGCGCCTCAGGCGGTTGTGCTGGCCGAGTCCCGTGGCATCGCATGCGTCGAGGTCGACCTCGCAGTGCTCCGTGGAGAGCGCGAGCCCGAGCTGACGCTCTTCGGCCTTTAGACCCTCCTAGGGGATGACAGCGGCCTTGAGGTAGTCGCGCGGCGGATCGGCGAGCAGCGTTGCGACACCCTCGAGCCCGACCTGGTGCGTGACCAGACGCTCGAACGGGTACGCGCCGGAGGCGAGGAACGCGAGCGCTGCTCGCACATGCCTCGGCGCGTGGTGGAAGGCGCCGCGGACCGTCACCTCCTCGTAGTGGATCCGATACGGATCGAGCGTCACGCGCGCATCGCGTGGCAGCCCACCGAAGGCGAGCACCGTGCCACCCGGCCGCACGAGCTCGAGCGCACGTTCCCAGGCGTCGACCGCCCCGACAGCCTCGATCGCCACGTCGGCGCCCTCGCCGTCGCCCGGGACACCCCCGAAGTGCGATACCAGCGCGCGCCGCTCCTCGCGGCCGCCGACGCCGACAGGCGTCGCGCCCGCGTCCCGCACGCAGGCAGACAGCATCAGGCCGATCGGGCCGAGACCGACGATCGCGACCGTGTCGCCCTCACGGACACCGGCCGCCTCGACTCCGTGCAGGCAGCACGCGAGCGGTTCCACCATTGCCGCGACGTCCGCGGGCAGCCCGTCGGGCACGGGCAGCAGGCCGCGGCGGGCGATCCGCTCCGGGACGAGCAGGTACTCGGCGTAGGCGCCGTTGAGCAGTGGGAACAGCTGCTCGCACAGGGTCTCCTGGCCGCGTCGACAGGGTGCGCACCCCCCGCACGGCGCGGAGTTCGCTGCGACCACCCTGTGCCCCGTCGCCACGTCGACACCGCAGAACTCGTGCCCGAACGGGCTGGGCGGCGGCCCGAGGAGCACAGGGTGCCCGCGCCGGAACGCCTTGGCGTCCGTGCCGTCGGTCAGCGCCACCTCGACCTGCACCAGCACGTCGCCCTCGGCCTGTGGCTCGGGCCGCGGGACGTCCTCGAGGCGGAGGTCGCCAGGCCCGTGGAAGATCAGCGCCCTCACGGGACGCATACTGCCCCGTTGCCGTGTCGCGCCGCTCCCCGTATCGTGTACGCGGGGAACGGGAGAGGGGGAGTTCGATGGCCAGAAACCGCCAGCCGGCTGCTCGGGCCGACGACCTGCAACTCGACACGTCGGTGACGGGCACCTATTCGGAGATCGGTCAACGGGTTGCGGGCGTCTTCAGCGCAGCGGAGGCTGCGGCAGAGGAGATCCGGGCCACCGCGCAGGGCGAGGCCGAGGAGATCCTCCGCCTCGCACGAGCGGATGCCGACACAGTGCGGGCGACCGCCGCCGCATACGAGGTCGACGTCCATGCCGCCGTCGACGCATTCGCGGCGGATCGACGCCACGAAGCCGAGCAGCAGGTGCATCAGCTGCTGGCCGAAGCGGAGGACGAGGCGCGTGCGACTCGTGAAGCCGCCGAAGCCATTGCAATGCAGATCGAGGAGGCTGCGCGGCAGCGTCAGCTTGCGCTCCACGAGGAGTCACGATCCGTCGAGGAAGGCCTGCAGCGCACGCTTCAGGAGCTACGCCGCATGGCCGTGCAGCTCGAGGCGCTCGTCGGCGGCTCGGCGACGCGCAGCAGGAACGACGAAGAGTCGCTGGTCGACGCGCTCATGCCCTACTCGGTGGTCGGCGCGGACGACTCCTAGAGGCTTGGTGCGACCGGCGTTACGGCACGAAGACGATCTTCAGCGCCTCACCGCGGCGATACGAAGCCAACCCGTCGGCAAACCTCTCCAGCGGCATTACCGTCGGCGCCGGGAGCTCGAGCTCGGGCAGGAGCTCCACCGCCGCATGCATGTATCGCGGTGAGGCCGACCGCACGCCCGCCAGCGTGAGCTCGCCGCGGTAGACACGCGCCGCCGGGATCGAGCCGGCGTCTGCGAAGACGAGCACCGTGCCGCCAGGCGCGACTGCGTCGAGCGCCGTCTCGACGCCGCCGCCACCGGCCAGTATGGCCGCGTCGACCGGTCCGTCGGGGCGTGGCCCGTCGCGGCGCGGGTCGGTATCCGCGACGAACACTTCGTCGCCTCGTCGCCGCAGCACCCACGCGAACAGGTGCCCGATGAACCCGTGCCCCACCACGAGCACCCGGCCGGATGGCACGCGCTCGGCGCCGCGCAGCACGCACGCGAGGGGCTCGGCGGCGCTGGCCGTCGCATCGTCGATGCCGGCCGGGAGGTCGACCCACCCCTGTGCGCGCACACGCTCTGCGAATCCGCCGGGCCGGATCGTCGGCGTCGCGAACGCCTCGCAGGTCGACTCGTGACCCGCGAGGCAGCGCTCGCACTCCCCGCACGACGAGTGGTGCACGAGCGCCACGTGGCGACCGTCGGCGGTCTCGGCGACGACCTCGTGCCCGAGCACCGCGCCGTGAAGTGCAGGGTTGCCGAGCTTCTCGACGTCCGAGCCGCAGAGCCCGCAGGCGAGCACCCGGACGAGGTCGCCGGGCCCCTCCGGCTCCGGCACGTCGGCGAGCGCCGGTTCCCCGTCCGGTCCTAGGACGACCGCGCGCATCGGCGTATCCTAGAAGCCCGATGTGGAATAGGCGCACGCACGGCTGGGGGCCTGCACACGGCGCATCGCGTCCGTCTCGATCGGCATCCAGGCGGTTTGCAGCCTGCACGCCGACCGAGCCGGACACGCTGCTTGGTGCATGCCCTCCCCGCTTCGCACGCCTATCCCACATCGGGCTTCTAGGTCGCCTCCGGAGGAGGTCGAGTTGGCAGTCAAGCTGCATCGCTGCGGAAACATATGGGTCAAGGTCGACAGGCATCCGTGCTGGCGTGTGCAGCGGGCGCTGGACGACGAGGGCATCGAGTACGAGGTGGTCAAGGGCCCGCAGCGCAAGGGGAAGCGCGATGCGCTGGCCGAGCTGTCGGGACAGCGCCATTACCCGGTGATCGAGTTCGAGAACGGCACGACGTACCGCGAGGACTCGTGGGACATGGCCGCGCGCATCCGCGCCGGCCGGCTGTTCGAGCCGGACCGGGGAGGAGCCACCCCCGAGTAGCTAGAATTGCGCCTTCCCGGGGCTATAGCTCAGCTGGGAGAGCGCCTGGATCGCACCCAGGAGGTCGCCGGTTCGAGCCCGGCTAGCTCCATCACTGGAACCCGCATGAACACTGGGTTCGGCACTTCTCTCGGATTCGCTGATCACCGCCAAGCGGGCGTGTGGTCAGTTCGGCTGCTAGGAGCTGTGTCCGCCTACGGCGTCGCGCGACGGGACAAGAACGACCGAGGACCCGGCAAGCCGGGCCCTCGGTCGAGTGCAGTGCGGTCGAGTTACGCGACCAGGACGCGGTCGCTGTGAGCAACAACCTCGCCGGTCGTGATCTTGGGCTCGTTGGGGATCATCGTGTCGAGCTTCTCGTCACGGATCCACGTGGCGACGAGCTTGGTCGACTCCCTGGCCTGCTCAGGAGTGTCGAAGAGACTGAGCGAGCTGAAGATGCCGTTGCCGGCGTCGACGAGCCAGTAGCCGGCGAAGCCGGACAGCTTCTCCAGTTTGGGCACGAGGGTCTCGTTGACCTTGCGGGTCAGCTCCGGTGCGCGATTCTGGTCCACACCGTCGTAACGGCGAATGGTCGCATACATGTGATGCTCCTTCTGTACTTCCTTCAGGGCAGGAGAATCCGAACGAACTCCCTGCTGCGCGCTCGGGCCGGTGTGACCGTCGAAGTGGAAAGAAGAAGCCGACGGCTTCAAAGCTAGCCAACGCGCTGTAAACATCATAGCTGCGATTCCCGAGCGCGGTCGAGGGTCAATGTCTCTCCGCCCCCTGAACGTCGAGCTTTCGCCGCTCGCCAGCACGCATCCTCGGAGAAGCGCCGCAGGCCGGCCAGCGCTTGATCCGGCCCTACGTTCGAGCCGGCTTGGCGACCAGCAGGCGAGCCCGCGGCTAGTGCCCCATCGACCCTTTGGGATTCCCGATCTTGAGGATCCCGACTTGGCCCAGGTCGACGTGCGCGAAGGCGTGCGACACGAACGGGTAGAGGCCGGGCTCGTCGATCTCGACCTCGAAGACGGCTCCACCGCCGGCTGGCACGTCCACGGTCTGTACCCCGCTCAGCGAGTGCGACGGGTTCATGTCACCGTTCGGGTAGACACGATCGAAGATCGTCCCGACCACGTGGAACGCCGTTGTCAGGCTCGGCCCTGCATCGACGACGTAGAAGCGGACGAGGTCGCCGGGATCGGCGGTCAGCGGATGCGTGACGTACTGCGCGCCGTATCCGTTGAAGGACGTCCAGTCGGGCTGCATCGCGCGGGCCTTCGCCATGTCGAGCGACGCGGGCTCCGCAACGCCGTCGCCGTTCAGGTACCACTCGCTCGCGACGAGCACGTACTCGCGGTCGGCCTTCGGGAGCGGTGTCGCCGGGTCGACGACGATCGCCCCGTACATGCCGTTGGCGATGTGTGCCAGCACCGGCTTGGTGCCACAGTGGTACATGAAGACGCCGGGGTCGGTAGCCACGAAGCGGAACGTGAAGGACTCTCCGGGGGCGACGTCGACGAACGCCTTGTTCGGCGCAATCCTCGCCGCGTGGAAGTCCATCGAGTGCGGAATGGCGCCGCCGTTGACGAGCGTGAACTCGACCGTCTGCCCCTCGCGGACGTGGACGATCGGGCCCGGTGCGCTCGTCTTCCCGTCGAAGGCCCACACGTTGTACTTCACGCCGGGAGCGATCTCCACGACCTTGTGCTTCATCACCATGCGCACCTTGACCACGTCTCCTGCGGGCACCGGAGGGAGCGCGGCGGGGTAGGGCTCGTGTGCCTTGGCAAGCTCGTCAGCGTTCTTCCCGGTCACCCCTGCGTAGCTCTGCGAGAGTGCATTTGCACCGGTCGCCTCGTGGACATGGGTCGCGGTGGCCGTGTCGGCGCCGTCGAAGGCCTGATCGGCGGCGACCACACTGGCGACGAGGATGAGCACGGCGGCTACCAGCAAGGCACCGGCGAGCATGAAGAGCTTCACATGGGCTCCTTCGAGAGATCGAGCATCGTCTCGCTCAACGATCGGTCACCAGGGATAGCGCGGCTTCCGCGTCCAGACCGATCACGCTGCGGGAAACCCGCGACCGCGGTGGCCGCCAGACGCGGGATTCGCGCGCGTCTCCGTTACGGGTTTTGCCGCAGACTGTCGGCGGCTTTGCACCTTTGACCAGGCGTCACGGCAGCGGAAGGATGCTGCCGTGAGCCAGACGGCGATGGTCATCACCGTGGCCTACGTGATCGCCGTCGCGATCGGCTCCGCGATCTCGTTCGCCGTCTGGGCTTCTACGCAACCCGGTGAGGACGGCGCCGACACGGTCGCCTGGGGCCACCGCGAGAAGGCGTGGCTCGCGATCGTCGTGGTCGCCCTGTTCGCGCTGCTGATGGCGACGATCTTCTACGTGCCGTATGGCGAGAGCGCGGGCCCGGATCGCCAGCTCGTGAGGGTGATCGGTGTCCAGTACGCCTGGGCGATCGAGCCGAGCGAGGTGCTCGCCGACCGCCCCGTCGAGTTCCGGCTCGATACGAGAGGTGTGAACGGCGAGCCGGCGGTCAACCACGGATTCGGGGTCTACGACCCCGAAGGCGTGCTGCTCACGCAGGTGCAGGTTGTCCCTGAGCGCACGCAGGAGCTCGTCTGGACGTTTGACGAGACCGGCACGTACACCGTGCGCTGTCTCGAGTACTGCGGCGCGAAGCATCACGAGATGAACACCACCTTCGAGGTCGTGGAGAGGTGATCTCGGAACGAGACCGTGCCGTCGCCGGACGGCTGGCGCTGCGGTACATCGTCTGGTCGACGCTGATCCTGGCGGCGTCAGGGCTCCTCGGGGTCGTACTCCGCTGGAGCCAGGCGATCCCGGACGCGCGCATCGGCGACAACTATTGGTATGCGCTGATGACCGCCCACGGGCTCGGCACCTTCGTGGGCTGGGCGGGGTTCGCGGTGATGGGCATCTCGTGGTGGGTGCTCGTCAGCGTCGGCTTCCCGATCCGTGGCTTCGGCCTCGTCATGGCGAGGCTCACCTGGGCGCTCATGGTGCTGGGCGTGGCGGGCGTCGTTGTCACGACGCTGCTCATGCAGTTCGGCGGCTCATGGGTGTTCCTTTACCCGCTCCCGTTCGCCGGCCAGGGGGACTGGGGGAATCTCACCACGGGCCTGTTCTCGTTCTCGGTGCTTCTCGCCGGGCTTGCGATCGTGACTTGGTGCCTCGGCGTCCTGCACACGGTCTGCAACGGAGAGGCGCTGCACACCGCCTCGAGCAACATCTTCCGTCGCTACGGGACCTCAATGGGTCTCGGCTACCTGTGGCCGCGCGGCTTCGCCACCAATCCCCGGTCGGTGCCGTACCCCGTGATCCCGCTGGCGGTGATCGGCCTCGACATGATCGTCGCAACCCTGCCGCTCGCGGGCCTGCTCCTGTGGCAGATCTTCCAGTCGATCGGGTGGGTCGGGGAGACGGACGCGCTGCTCGCGAAGAACATCCTCTGGTGGTTCGGGCATCCGGTCGTCTATCTGCTGCTGTTCCCGGCCGTCGCTGTCTACTACTGGCTCATCCCGCGCTACGCCGGGCGGGAGCTCGTTGCTGGGAACGTGATCGCAGTCGCGTGGATCGTGGCCGTGATCGCAAACGTGCTCGTCTGGGCGCACCACGTCTACCTCGACTACCCCGAGGGCACGGTGCAGGCGCAGATCAACACAGCGATGCAGCCGATGACGTTCGCTCTGGTCCTGC
Source organism: uncultured Actinomycetes bacterium (assembly GCA_963724995.1). Classification (GTDB taxonomy): domain Bacteria; phylum Actinomycetota; class Thermoleophilia; order Gaiellales; family Gaiellaceae; genus Gaiella. The sequence goes on along the minus strand of CAVRXC010000004.1, from coordinate 427,536 downwards.
CGTCTGCGCTGTCGCTCTACAGCCTCGCGTTCACGATCTACCGTTCCCGCTTCCGCTGGACGCCTGCGTCGACGGCCCTGTTCCTCGGCCTCGTCGGCTGGCTCCTCGCCGGCCTGTCCGGGATCGTCAACGCGACGATCGCCTTCGACGTCGTCGTCCACAACACGCTCTGGATCGTCGGGCACTTCCACCACATGGCGATGCTCAACATCGGCCTGCTCGTCTTCGGCGCCGTCTACGCCCTACTCCCGGAGCTCTCGGGGAAAGCGCTCTACAGCGAGCGCATGGCGTGGATCCACGTGTGGGCGACGTTCACGGCCGGGATGATCGTGTTCGGCATCTGGCTTGTGCAAGGTCTCGACGGGGCGCCCCGGCGCTGGTCGGTGCTGCCGTCGGAGTACGACACGCTCACTCGCGTCTCGTTGCCGTTCGTCCTCGTGCTGGCAGCGGCGCAGGCCCTGTTCTTCTGGAACGTGCTCCAGACTCTCAGAGGTCGTGGCGGCGCTGCGGCGTTCGACGACCGGGGCATCCCCGTGCCCGCGGCGCCGCGCGAATGGTCGGTGCCTGCGGCCGAAGCCGGCGTTGTGCTCACAGCACTCCTGCTTGCCTTCGCATCTGCGGCCGCCGGCTACGTGGTCGGTCGTGAGACCGCGGCCGGCGGTGAGACCCCGCCGCCGGTTACGACGCAGCCGAGCACGCCGGCCGACGGCGGCGACGCGGCGGCAGGTCAGGAGGTCTTCGCGGACGCAGGCTGTGGCGGCTGCCACGTGCTCGCGGACGCCGGAGCCTCCGGCGCCGTCGGACCATCGCTGGACGACAACGCGGCGCTGACCGAGGCACTGGTCGTCGATCGCGTCACAAACGGCCAGGGTGGCATGCCGTCGTTCTCCGACACCCTCACACCGGGCGAGATCGGCGACGTTGCCGCCTACGTGATGCAGGCCAAGCACTGACGCCCGCAACTCCGCAGGCCGACATCCCGGCCGCTGAGGTGACGGTCAACCCCTGACGCCGAGTGCGCCGTCACGCCGCCCGATGCAGCTCCTCGTGTCTTGCGTTGACCAGCTGCTCGCGGGTGTAGCGGTAGACGAGGACGGGGATGAAGTCGTTGATTCGCGCGTCCGCGACAAGCTGGTCGAAGCACGCCTCCCCGACTGCGGTCACCCGATTCGCCGTGATCTCGTCGGCGAACTCGCGACGGATGCTCTCGAGCTGTCGATCGACTTGACGGTTGAGTGTCCCTACGTCCATGTCGGTCTCCTTTCTCACCAGACGCGCAGGGCGCGCAGGCGCGAGGTCTTCTTGGATTGGTGGGCTTCCATGCGGCCGAGCACGTCGTCGAGGATGGTGACGGCGTCGAGGACGTAGGGGCCTTTGTTCAGCATCACGCACTCCGCGCGCTCTGCCATCGCCGCGTCGGTCATCTCGGCGCGCGAGTGGGTTCCCTTGCGGACGAACGAGTCGAGCACCTGGGTTGCCCAGATGACCGGCACGTGCGCGGCTTCGCACAACCACAGGATCTCCTCCTGGATCTCGGCGAGCCGGCCAAAGCCGATCTCGACCGCGAGGTCGCCACGGGCGATCATGACCGCGAAGGGCTGCGCCCCTGCGCCCTGGAGGATGATCTCGGGTAGCCGTCGCACGGCGAGGGGCGTCTCGATCTTGGCGGCAATCGCGGGGCTGTGTTCTGGTGCTCGCCGTGTCAGCTCTGCCTGAAGGCGCGCGACGTCGGAGGCGCTCTGCACGAAGGAGTAACCGACGATGTCCGCCTTGTGCGCCACCAGGTCGAGGTCGGCCAGGTCCTTCGCCGTCAGCGGTTCGAGTCGCAGCTCGGTGTCGGGGAAATTGAGGCCCTTGTCGGGGCGTAGCCGTCCTTTCGACTCGACGCGCGTGACCCGGAGTAGCGCATCGCGCTCGCGCGTGGCTTCCACGACGAGGCGGATCCGGCCCTCGTCGACGCACACCTGGTGCCCGGGCCGGAGCTCTGCCACGGCCTCGGGCAGCGAGCACTCGAGCTGTGGCGGATCCGGCGCTCGCTCGGGCCTGCCGACGACAAGGCGGACGCGGTCGCCAACACGGACGCGCACCTCGTTCGTCGGCCCGGCCACGCGTCCGGTACGCGCCCGCGGGCCTTCGAGGTCGATCAGCACCTTGCAGCTACGGCCGCACTCCTCGGCTGCCCGTCTCGCATTTGCCGCCATCGCCGCCCACGCTTCGGGCGTATCGTGCGCGCAGTTGATCCGCACCACATCGGCGCCGCGCTCGACCAGGTCGCGCACGAAGGCGTAGTCCGCCGCGGCTTCACCCGGCAGGGTGACCATGATCCGCACCTGGCGCCCCGCCGGTGTCGGCCCGAACACTGCCTCCGTGTGCCGGCGCAGGAACCGGTTGCCACGGTAGAACGCTGCAGGCCTCGGATGACGGATCCCAGGTAGGCTCAGCTCCTCCCCGGCAACCGCGGCCAGCGACGCGATCACGGCATCGAGGTTCGCAAGCACTCGCGCCTCGCAGCGGCCCAGTGACGACAGACCGAGCGGCATCAACGCCTCCTGCAGACCGCGCAGGTCACGGCGCCGAAGCGCGATGTAGCGCGCGAGGTTTACTGCGCTGGGCAGGAATGCTCGTCGCCTGAGCACCGGCCGCCACTGCGCGATGAGCTCGTCACCCTCGGCCACCACCTGCTCACGAAGCTCCACCAGCTCCCGTAGCAGGAACTCCGGCGAATGCATCTTCGGCTCGGAGAGGAGGGTCCCCATGGCACCGCCATCGTCATGCGCCGCGCCCCGCTGTCTCCATCGGGACCCATGCGGAGGCGGCTGCGGGAAAATACGGTGAAGTCCCGTCTGTTTACACAACAGACACCAGACGTTACCAGTTCGAGGTAATGACACTGTCGGCGCCGTCGCCGTCACCGGATGTATCTCGCGTCTGGCTCAGCCTGTGGGCACCCGACTACTTCAACATCGGCATCGTGCGCGCGCCTGCGTGACGGGGTCGCTAGGCCGTCGTCGGAAGTGAGCCGTTGTCGTCGGCCCAGCTCACCGAGGACTCGAGGGAAACGACGCCTGGAACGCGGGCCGCGAAGCGCTCGACCAGGCTCGCGTCGGTTCGTGTCTGAACCTGACCCGACAACCGGACGGCGCCTTCTTCCACCTCGACGGCGACGAGCGCAGGGTCGATCCACAGCGTCCGACGGATCACGTCCTCTCGTATCTCGTGGGCGATCTCCTCGTCGGAGCGCGCGAACGCCCGCACCAGGTCCGCACGCGTGATGATGCCGACGACTCGACCTCCGTCCAGCACGGGCAGCCGGTTGATTCCGCGCGTCATCATGAGGCGGGCGGCATGGTCGACCGTCTCCTGCGGGGTCGTTGTGATCGCCGGAGCGGTCATCGCCTCGGCCGCGGTGAGAGCCGCAGTCTTGGCAGCCTCGGCAGGAAGCGGGCCGCCCGTGAGCCAGCCCACGAGACCGTGGCGCTCAACAGGGTTGCGTTCCTTGTAGAGGATGTCCGCCTCCGAGACCACACCGATCACCTCGCCGTTCGCATCGCACACGGGCACGCCCGTGATCCGATGCCGGACGAGCGTCTCGGCGACCTCCTTGAGCGTCGCCTGCTCTTGTACCGCGACCACTTCACGCGTCATCAGTTGCTCGACTTTCACGGGACGCTCCTCTCCTTCGTCGCATTCACCGGGCCATCACTGCTTCGCAATGAGGTTCCCCTTCCGGTCGTCCTGCCAGGTGAGCTCGGAGCGGACGGCGACCACTCCGATGATCCGTGCCACGAGCCTGGTGAGGAGCTCGGCGCCGTACTGACTCTCGAGCTCGCCCTGGAGCACGACCGAGCCTCCGCTCACCTCCACGTGCACGCGGTCGGAGCGGATGAACCTCATGCGGCGGATCACGTGCTCGTGGATCTCTCGCTCGATCTCGGCGTCCGGGCGGGCGAATGCGCGGACGAGATCCGCGCGCGTGACGATCCCCACCAACGCGCCATCCTCGATGACGGGCAGCCGGTTGATCCGTTGCTCGATCATCCGGGCGGCGGCGTCGGCGACAGCGTCGTGAATCCCGATCGTCGACGCAGGCGCTGTCATTGCCTCTCCGACCGTGCGCGCCCGTGCCTTGACCACGTCGTCGTGGTCTGGGACCTCGACGAGCCAGCCGAGCATGCCGCCCACGACATGCGTTGGCCCTCCCTCCTTGCGCAGGAGATCAGCCTCCGAGAAGACGCCCAGCACGCGGCCGTCGGCGTCACAGACCGGTAGCCCGGAGATGCGGCGCTCGACGAGCGTCGCGGCGGCGTCTTTGAGGGAGGTGTCCGGGCTGACCGACACGACATCCCTGCTCATGACCTCTTCGACCTGCATCGGCCTGGCAATCACGATTCCCTCCGTTCTCCAGCGGTTCAGTACCCGAGCCCAACGCCCGACAGGCGTGCTGTGAGGCCTGGACGCGCCACGTCGACCAGGCCCACCACTCCGACCGGGCGCCCGCCGTCGACCACAGGCAGATGATGGATCTTGTGCTCCGTCATGAGGAGTGCGGCGGCGTCGAGGGTGGTGTCTACGGAAACCGACAAGGGCTCGACGGTCATCCACGCCCGCGCGCGCGCCTCGCTCGAGTGCACCCGGCCGGCGAGTGCGCGGAGCAAGTCGGCCGCGGTGATGATGCCGACGAGGCGTCCGAACTCGGACACGAGGGCCGATTCCACGTCGCGGTCGCGCATTCGCTCGGCAACCTCTCCGATGGTGTCCTCCGGCGCAACGATGAGGGGCTCCGACATGACCTCGGCAACGGTGCGCGTGGCCTCCTCGGCCGCCGCGTCGGCGCCTGCCGTCGACAGACCCGATGCGTGGACCGTGAGACGATCGATGTCGCGGTCCCCAAGCGCGACCTCGACGGGTAGCACCTCGACACTCGGCGGGGGCTCGGATCGGAATTCGGTGCCCACCTGGTCTGCGAGGAAAGAAGCCAGGCGTCTCCCGACGATCTTTGCCGGCGGCCACCACAATGGCTCCACGCTCGTCAAGGACTGCTCGTCGCCGGCCGCAAGCTCGCGCCGGAAATAGTGCGGAGCAGCGCCGGTCAGCAGCATCCCTCGCAGCACCGGCTCGAAGGGGGTGGGGATCAGCTCTGCGCCTGCCGCGGCGGCGATGGACTCAGCGGCAGCGTCCGCCTGCTGAGTTGCGATGCCGCCCTGCTTGACCGGGAAGCTTGTGATGTCTCCGGCCGCGTAGACGTCGGGCACTCCGATCACCCGGCCGTGCGCGTCGACGGGTATGAAGCCGCTCATGGTCTGCGGGATCCCGTCGATTCGCATCCCTTGTAGACGCGGGAGCGCGACGACCCGGTCCGCCGGGATGGGGTCGTCGGGAAGGAGTTGCAACTCACCCCCCGAGACTTCGAGCGGATATGCCCTCGTGCGGACGGTCACGCCGTGCTCGTCGAGGAGACGCGCAACTGTCTCGCTTGCCGCGTCGCCGAACAGCTGCAGCGGTGAATCCTCCGGCGTGACGAGAGTGAGCTCCACGCCCGACAGGCCCCGAGCACCCACGTGACGGGCTGTGAGCAGCGCGAGCTCGTAGATCGGAAGAGCCCACACCGCCCCCCAGGGCACGACAAAGGCGACCCGCCGGACCGTCCCGGCCTCGATCTCGGAGAGCAGCTCCGCCACCTTCGCCGTGTCGGCCGGACCGCGAAAGGTGAGCGCGCCGCGGACGACCGGCTTCGGAACGGCCCCGCACGCGATCACCAGCGAGTCGTACTCGATGGCGACGTCGGCGTACGTGTGCACGACGTGCCGTGCGGCGTCGACAGAGACCACCGTTCCCTGCGTGAGCATGGCTCCCGCGGCCGAAGCCAATGCGGAGAGATCGAGGTGCACCGCGTCACCGAGCCCGAACGGCTCTACGACGGCGAGCGGTCTGTACCAAAAGCGCGGATCGGGCGCGACCATCTCGACCGTGACGCGATCCCCTGCCAGCTCTCGAAGCGTCAGGGCTGCCTCGAGGGCGGCGACACCGCCGCCGGCGATCACGATGGAAACTGGCGTGCCGTGAACCACGATGCTCCTTTCGACCTATCCCAGCGTCCCACGGCCGCGGCCGCGCTCCATCGTGACTTTCCCGCAGACCGGCTGCGGCAAAGGCGACTCGCGTTCTCTGCTTGCAGACGATCCTCCGCCGACTCACGGCGCACCGGCCGGTTTACGCTAGGCCGCACATGAGTGAATCCACCGATCTCGGCCGCCTGCGGGCGCTGGTGGCCGCCGGCATAGCGTTGAGCTCGGAGTTGTCGCTCGATGCCCTGCTGCAGAGGATCGTCGAGACTGCGGCCGAGCTGACCGACGCTCGATACGCAGCATTGGGCGTGATCGATGCGACGGGCCAGTCGTTGGAAAGGTTCCTGACCACCGGGGTCGATGCCGAGACTCACGCTGCGATCGGCGAGCTACCGCGCGGGCGCGGGATCCTCGGTGTGCTGATCAGAGACGACGCAGTCGGTGCGCCTCCATGACATCGCCGACGACCCGCGTTCGGTCGGATTCCCGCGCAACCACCCAGCGATGAAGACGTTCCTCGGCGTGCCGATCGTGCTGCGTGGCGTCTCGTACGGGAACCTCTACCTGACCGAGAAAGAAGGCGGCGGCGACTTCACGGCGGAGGACGAGGATTTCACGCAGCTGCTCGCGGGTCAGGCCGCCGTGGCGATCGAGAACGCCCGGCTCTACGAGTCCTCGACGCGATGGCTGCGTCAGCTCGAGACGCTCAACGAGATCGGGAACGCGCTTTCGGAAGAGCTCGAGCTCGAACCTCTTCTGGCGCTCGTCGCGCGGCGCCTGCGGGAGCTCGTCGAGGCGCGGCTGGTGCTGATCTCCCTCCCAGACCCGAGTGGGAAGCTGCGAGTCGTCGCTGGCGATGGCGGAGGCTCAGCGGAGCTCATCGGCACGATCCTCGAGCCCGGGGCGTCGAAGGCGGCGCGGGTCTTGGAGCGCGCACGCAGCGAGCGCGTCGATTCCGTGTTGGGTGACCCGGAGATCGACCAGCAGATCGCCCGCCGGCTTGGTGTGCATTCCGGTCTCTATGTGCCGATGCTGCAACGGGGTCGTGCCATCGGCGTGGTCATGGCGCACGACAGGATCGGCCCGAGCCCGCGCTTCACCGACGGTGACGTTCGGTTGGCAGAGACGCTCGTAGCGCGGGCGGCGATTGCGGTAGACCTGACCGAGCGGGTGAGCCGGGATGCGGTACGACGTGTCATCGAGGCCCAGGAGCTGGAGCGCAAGCGGCTCGCACGGGAGTTGCACGACGAGACGGGTCAGGCCCTGACATCGATCCTTCTTGGGCTGAAGTCGATCGAGCACGTCGGCGGAGTTGCGGTACAGGACGGTGTCGAGTCGCTGCGAGGGCTTGTCGTCGAGACGCTGCAGAACGTCCGCCGGCTCGCGGTCGAGCTCAGGCCGTCGGCACTCGACGACTTCGGCTTGGTTGCGGCGCTCGATCGGCTTGCGGCAACCTACGGAGAGCAGATCGGCCTGGAGATCGAGATCGACTCCCGGGTACCCGCAGAACGTCTTCCTCAGGCGGTCGAGACGACCCTGTATCGCGTCGTCCAGGAAGCGCTCACGAACGTCGTCAAGCATGCCGACGCCAGCCGTGTCAGCATCCTCGTCGTGCAGACGGGCTCTTCGGTGACAGCGGTGATCGAGGACGATGGCCAGGGCTTCGACGCGACGGTCACCAGGCAGGACGCGTTGGGGCTGACGGGCATGCGCGAACGCGCGGCGCTCGTGCGGGGCAAGGTCGCGGTCGAGTCCTCGCCGGGCTCGGGCACGACGGTGAGGGTCGAGGTTCCCCTCCAGTGAGTATCCGCGTCCTGCTCGTCGACGACCATGCGATTCTGCGCTCGGGCTTGCGGCGCGTGCTCGACAGCGAGCCGGACATCGAGGTCGTGGGCGAGGCCGAGAACGCCGAGCGCGCCGTGTTCGAGGCGATGGACAGCACGCCAGATGTGGTGATCATGGACGTCGTGATGCCCGGCAAGTCCGGGATCGACGGCACGCCGGCGCTGCTGCAGGCGGTGCCGGGCGCGAAGGTCCTGGTGCTCTCGATGCAGGATGATCCGCGCTATGTCCGCCAAGCATTCGAGGCCGGAGCGTCGGGCTACGTGCTGAAGGAAGCAGCGGATACGGAGGTGGTCGGCGCCGTCCGCGCGGTCGCAGCCGGAGAGCACTACGTGCATCCTGCGCTGGGAGCCCGCATGGTCGCCGCCGAGACAGCCGAGCGAAAGCGAGCGGAGGCCGATCCTCTTTCCGACCGCGAGCGCGAGGTTCTGCGGTTGCTCGCGCTGGGTCACACGAACCAGGAAATCGCCAAGATGCTGTACATCTCCGTGCGGACAGCCGAGACGCACCGGGCGCACATCATGCAGAAGCTCGGCCTTGCGAGTCGTGCCGAGCTCGTGCGTTACGCACTCGACCAGGGCCTGATCGAGAGCTGATCCAGGTCACCAAGCTCGCGCGGCCGAAGTTCATCGACATGCAGTGCGGCGGCCACGCGGCCGCCACACCGGCTACCTCACCAAGAGCACGTCGCAGTGCGCGCGTCGTGCGACCTGCTCGCTCATCGAGTCAGGGTGAGGCGAGACGGTGGAGGTTCGCCGTCCCAGCACGATCACGTCGGCGTCGAGCCGGTGTGCCGCGTCGAGGAGTTGCTCGGCTGCGTCGCCGACCGGTTCCAGGTACCGCGCCAGGATGCCGCGCTGCTGGAGTCGCTCGCGGGCATGCGCGACTGCTCCTTCGGAGTGTCCCGAGCCGCCATTGCGCACACTGACAACGGTCAGTGTGGAGCCGTAGCCGGCAAGGTCGGCCGCCGCCTCCAGCGCCCGCTGCGAGACGTCGGAGCCGTCGAACCCGACGACGATGACCTTGGAGGTCGCAACCATGACGTCATGGTGCTGTCCGGGTGCGCGACTGTCGTCCGCAATGCACCCCCGGCGCTTGTGCGGAGAACTACTGACGTCGCACATATCGCCGGGTGGGAGTCGGTGTCGACGCGGATCGACACGCGGTCGGCGACGCGCGCAGTTGCCCGCTGTAACGCGGAGGGGCGGCTCTCGCCGCCCCTCCGGACGCTCCGGGAGGTCAGAGCGATCAGTGGCTCGCGAGCGGCGTCGCTGCGTGCTTCACCGGCTCGACCCGCTTCTCTTGGAGCGCTCCTCCCAGCACGACCAGGGCGAGGATGAACAGCCCGATGCCCGTGAGCAGCAGAGCCACTCCGACGACGATCCCGAAGATCGACAGCTTCTCTGCCATGTAGCTCGTGTTGAGCGCGGTGGTGAGAGCTGTCTCGGTGACCCAGATGTTGCGAGCACCGTTGGCGATCGGCTGCCCGGCCTCGTCCTTGGCCGCGGCTGCCTCGTCGCTCGTGCCCTTCGGGTCGTCCGGCTTCGCCGCCGACTGGAACCGGCCCATCGCTGCGTACGCCAGGCCGCCTGTCGACTCGAGCGTGTGCTCGCGCATCACCTTTGCGAACGCGCGCGACTGGTCACCGGTCAGCACCTGCTGTCCGGCCCACTGCTCCGCGTACTTCGCAACGGCGGGATCCTGCGTGTCGCCGAAGAAGATCTGCTCCTGCTTGATGCTGTCGCGGACGGTCGAGCGCCCGTCGACACCCATGTAGATCGCCACGATCCCGAAGGCGATCAGCACGACGCCGGCGAGGAGGCCGCCGAACTCGAGAATCCTTCTGATGGTCATTGCTCTACCTCCCGATGGGTTGTTGTGGTGTATGTGTCGCAGCGTGGCGCGCGCCGCTGTCTGTTCCATCGGGGAACCGCGCCGGTTCGCTGCAGCGAAGCCGATGCCAGGGTGTGGCGAACTACTGAGGGCCGCTACCAGGTCTTACGCCGCGACGCCGGCTGACGATCGCTCACGCGCACGCGCGCGTCGAGTGCGACGCAGCCGTCAGATCGCGCCAGTACAGGGTTGAGATCCAGCTCTGAGACGGTCGGGAGGTCCTCGCCCAGCTTCGCGAGCCGGTGAACGAGGTCCTCGAGCGCCGCGCGATCTGCCGCAGGTGCCCCGCGATAGCCTGCCACCAGCTTGCCCGCTTTTCCGGACTCGACGAGCTCCTGCGCGTCGATGTCCGTCAGGGGCGCGATCCTGAAGCCGGCATCGCCGATCAGCTCGGCGAACACGCCTCCGGGGCCGAAGGCCACCAGCGGTCCGAAGACGGGATCCTGGACGATGCCTGCGAGCAGCTCGGCTCCCCCGTGCATCATCGGCTGGACGAGCACGGGCAGGCCGACCCGTGCGACGGCCAGCCGCACCGCCTCCTCGTCTGCCAGGTCGAGTGCCAGGCCACCTATCTCCGTCTTGTGCGCACCCGGGACTGCTGTCTTGACGACACTGGGGAAGCCGAGGTCCCGCGCCGCGTCGACGGCCTCGTCGACGCTCTCGGCCAACCGCTCGGGCACGAGCGGGACGCCGTAGTGGAGCAACAACCGGCGCGCCTCATCCGGCCTCAACCAGGTGTCGTCCGAACGCGCGAGCGCAGCAGACACGATGGCCTCAGCAGCCTCGCGGTCGATGCCGTCGATTGCCGGCACCGTTCCCTGGGGGCGTCGTAGCCATTCCGCACGTGCCGCCGAGCGGCCGAGCGCGCGTGCGGCGGACTCGGGGTACGAAAAGGCGGCCACGCGGGTGGCGCTGGCACGGAACGCCTGCGGGATTCCGTCCGACGACATCACGACGCCGAGTACGGGCTTCTCGCTGTCAGCCTCACAGACGGCGCGCTCGACCGCCTCGGCCACGTCGTGGGCCGTAGCGCTCACAGCCGGGACGAAGAGCACGATCACGGCATCGACCTGCGGGTCGCGCAGGAGGTGGGGCAGCGACACGGCGTAGGTTCGAGCCGTCGCCGAGCCGAGCATGTCGACCGGGTTTTCCAGGCTTGCCTCGCCTGGCAGCTCGGCCCGAAGCGCAGACGTCGTTTCTCGAGTGAGGGGAGGTAGTTGCAGACCGGCGGCGTCGCAAGCGTCCGCGCAGAGAATCCCGAGCCCTCCGGCATTCGTGAGTACCGCGACGTTCCGGCCTTCGAGCCGTGGTTGACTCGAGAGCAGAGCGGCGGCGTCGATCAGCTCCTCGAGCGTCTCCGCACGGATCACACCCGCCTGGTGGAAGAGCGCGTCGATCGCGGTCTCCGAACCGGCGAGCGCGGCCGTGTGTGAGCTCGCGGCCCGCTGTCCCGAGGCGGAGACGCCGCTCTTGAGCGCGAGAATCGGCTTCCGTCGGGCGACACGACGCGCCAGCGACCCGAAGCGGCGCGGATTCCCGAAGGACTCGAGGTAGAGCAGGATCGCATTCGTCTCGTCGTCTTCCTCCCACCACTCGAGCAGGTCGTTGCTGGACACGTCTGCCTTGTTTCCGACCGAGACGAACGCGGACAGACCGAGGCCGCGGCTCTCGGCCACTTCGAGCAGGGCCAGACCGAGAGCGCCGCTCTGCGACGAGAAGCCGATGTGCCCGCGCGGGATCGATCGCGCCGCAAACGTCGCATTCAAGCGGCGGGCGGCGACCGCGATCCCGAGGCAGTTGGGCCCGATCAGCCGTGCGCCGTGCCCGCGGACGAGCGCGAGGAGGCTCTCCTGCCGTGCCGCCCCTTCGGTGCCCGTCTCCGCGAAGCCGGCCGAGATGACGACGAGCGCGCGCACGCCCTTCAGGAGCGCCTGCTCGGCCGCAGCGACAACCGCGGCGGCCGGCACGCACACGACCGCCAGGTCGACCTGGTCAGGGATCTCGTCGATCGTGCGATAGCCACGCACGCCCGCTACCGACGTCCCTTCCCGATTCACGGGAAACGCGATTCCCGTGAAATCCCCGGCGATGATGTTGCGAAACAGCTCGCCTCCGATCGAGCCACGCCTGCTCGACGCGCCGATCACGGCCACGGCACGCGGCTCGAAGAACGGACGCAACGAGGCGGTGACGCCGACGTGGTCGCGTTCTGCGACCCGCGCCGCGTAATCCTCGGTTGCAGCGATCGGGAACTCGATCTCCATCTCGCCACCCTCGAGGTCACGTGTCAGCTCGAAGCCGAGAGCCTCGAAGACACCGAGCATGTCGCGGTTGTCGGCGAGCACCTGAGCCACGAATCGCTTGATTCCGCGTGCTGCTGCGCGCTCCGCGAGCTGCTCGACGAGCCGTGTGCCGATACCGCGGCGCTGATAGGCATCAGCGACCGCGAACGCGGCTTCGGCGACGCTGGGATCCCGCAGGCGGATGTAGCTCCCCACGGCGACGATGCGCTCGAGCCCGTTCTCCGTGAACGTGCCGAGCAGAGCGCCGCGCTCGGCCCAGTCCGGATCGAGCACCTGCTCCACGAGGTGTGGGCCAAGGTTCGGAAAGCCGTGAAAACGAAGGTAGAGGCTGCGGGTGGAGAGGGCGCCGAAGAACTCGACGAGCTCGTCCTGCGTCTTCGCGACGCGGTGGGCGGAGGCGGAGAGTCTCGCCTCCGCGCAGGATGACGTCGACGGCGTCGATCATTTCGCGCATTCTTGCGCAGCGCCTCTGGTCACGGTCTCGGCGCTGAGCCGGCGCCCAGCCCGGCCGTGTTCAGGGCATCCGCTATCCCGTCGGCCCAGGCGGCGATCGCGACCCAGTCGCGGAAGTCACCGTCGGGCGCACCCACAGCGCGAGCCACGGTGCGCATGCCGAGGCCAAGCCGGCTCTTGTCGAGCTTGCCAACGAAGAGGCGGTGTCCCCTGGCGCCCGTCTGCGCGATGATCGCCTCGATCTGCACGGCCCTGTCGGGCTCGGGTTTCGGCGGCGACCCGAGCGGCCCGCTGCTGAACAGCCAGGTCGGCCGCGCAGCGAGCTCGGCTGCATGCTGCTCGGCGAAGGCCCGCGCGGTCTCCAGCCAACGGCCCATGTACACGGCACTGCCGAGCACCACTGCCTCGTAGGGATCGAGATCGGTGATGTCCTGCACCATCGTCACGTCGACATCGAGACCTCGCTCCTCCAAGGTGATCCCGATTGCAGCCGCTATCTCCTCGGTCGCACCATGCTTGCTCGCAACTGCCACGAGAACCGTCACGGTTTCCTCCTTCGCCGCTCCCAAGCGTGCTCTGCGCTCGCTTCCAGGACATCGGTGCCGCCGCGGACCCGGCAGCGGCCAACTACTGAGCCAGGCTCACCACAGAAGCAACCGGGATGCGGCTCAATGTGGCGACCCCCTTCCACACCGGTCTCCAGGGCAGCAGCAGGCTGGCACCGTCGCTCAGGCCGGGCCGCCGCTGATCGCGCGCGTCACGTCGAGCGTCGACAGCACGCCGACGGGTCTCTGGAGCATCGGCTCGACCACGATGAGATGCGACACGGCGTACTCCGTCATCATCTGCGCGGCCCGTCGTAGTGGCTCGTCTGGCCCGATCGTCAGCACCGGCGTCACTGCCGAGCCACCGGCGACCTGCTCGTCCAGCCCTCGGACGGTCGCGGCGGCGACGAGATCGAGATCGGAGACGATGCCCCAGAGCGACGCCGTTCGATCCGGGTCGTCGCTGACGACCATGCAGTGGACGGAGTGTGTGCTCATCAGCTCCGCGACAACCGACAACGGCGTGTCCGTGGGGCAGACGAGCACGCCTGCGTGCATGACCTGACCCACCCGCGCCGTGTCGAGATCGTCGTATCGTGAGGTCGTGGCTGTCATCGGTGTCTCCTTGGGATTTGGCCCGAGTGCGTATCGTCGGCCCAGCCCAGCGCGGCGGCATCAGCGGGTCGCCTGATCGGAATGCGGAAGAACTACGGCCTCCGACGTTGCCGTGGCGACAGGACGTCGCGCACCGCACGTGCGACCACGAGCTCCTCTCGGGCGGCGAGGACGACGGTCCGGACTGCCGCGCCAGCCGTGCCGAGCTCGGCGTCAGGCTCGGCGGTTGCGTTGACGGCGTGGTCGATCGCAACTCCGAGAAAGCCCAGCCGAGCGCAGACGCGCTCTCGAATCGCCGGCGTTCGCTCGCCGACTCCGGCGGTGAAGACCAGCGCATCGAGGCCTCCCAGCGAGGCTGCCATCGCTCCCACGGCCGCGGCGATCCGGTGCACGTACACGGAGAGCGCAAGTCTTGCGCGGTCGTCTCCGTCGGCCTCGGCTGCGAGCAGCTCGCGCACGTGACCCGAGCCACCGGAGAGACCGGCGAGGCCTGAATGCCGCTCGAGCACGTCGTCGAGCTCGGCCGGCGTCAGGCCCTTCTCGCGGAGCAGATAGATGAGCGCCCCCGGATCAACGGAGCCCGAGCGCGTCGTCATCGGCACTCCCTCGAGCGGGCTGAAGCCCATCGTGGTGTCCACCGACCGCCCATCCAGAACAGCCGTGATGGAGCATCCACCGCCGAGGTGGCAGACGACCAGGCGCCGAGCGTGGACCTGTTCGCTGGCCCACTGCACGGACAGGCCGTGGAAGCCGTAACGGCGCACTCCCCATTCCTCTCGCCAACGGGCGGGCAGGGCGTAGGCGGCGGCTTCCTCGGACAGCGTGGCGTGAAATGAGGTGTCGAAGACTGCAACGTGCCGCACGTCCGGTAGCGCCCTCCGTGACTTCTCCATCGCGGCGAGTGCGGGCGCGTTGTGCAGCGGCGCCAAGGGCGTCAGCTCGCGGATTGCAGCCTCGACCTCGGCGTCGACGACCACCGGCTCGCGAAACCGCGAGCCACCGTGGACGACGCGATGCCCGACCGCGTCGATCTGCGCTGGGTCGACCGACTCGAGATCGGCGATCCGGTGTGCCGTCTCGTCTCTTTCGACGAGATGGAGTTTCAAGCTGGTGGAGCCGGCGTTGACGACGAGGATCGCGCCGACGGCGTTCAGAAGGGCCACGTCCACTCGCGGACGTCAGGGTGGTCGTCGCCGTGCTCGCGCGTCCATGCGCGAGCACGTAGCCGCCGGTCGACCATCTCCTGGCGGAGGCCCGCCGTGTGCCGTCCGAGCGCTGGCACACGGTCGAGTACGTCCATCACGAGGTGGTACCGATCGAGGTCGTTGAGCATGACCATGTCGAACGGCGTCGTCGTCGTGCCCTCTTCCTTGTAGCCGCGGACGTGGAGGTTGTGGTGATTGGTGCGGCGGTAGGCAAGCCTGTGGATGAGCCACGGATAGCCGTGGTACGCGAAGACGATCGGCTTGTCCGTCGTGAACAACGTGTCGAACTCGGCGTCGGAGAGCCCGTGCGGATGCTCGCTCGAAGGCTGCAGCCGCATCAGGTCGACGACGTTGACGACTCGTATCTTCAGCTCGGGCAACTGTTCACGGAGGATCGCGACGGCGGCCAGGGTTTCGAGCGTCGGCACGTCACCGCAGCACGCCAACACGACGTCCGGCTCCTCGCCGTCGTCGTTGGAGGCCCACTCCCAAACGCCCAGTCCCCGTGCGCAATGCACGGTGGCGGCCTCCATGGAGAGGTAGTCGAGCGCGGGCTGCTTGCCCGCCACGATCACGTTGACGTAGTGCCGGCTGCGCAGGCAGTGGTCCGCCACCGACAGCAGGGTGTTCGCATCGGGCGGGAGGTAGACGCGGATCACCTCGGCCTTCTTGTTCACGACGTGGTCGATGAAGCCGGGGTCCTGGTGGGAGAAGCCGTTGTGGTCCTGGCGCCAGACGTGCGAAGTGAGCAGGTACGTGAGGGAGGCGAGCGGGCGTCGCCACGGGATCTGCCTCGTCACCTTCAGCCACTTCGCGTGCTGGTTGAACATCGAATCGACGATGTGGATGAATGCCTCGTAGCAGTTGAAGAGCCCATGTCGGCCGGTCAGCAGGTAGCCCTCCAGCCAGCCCTGGCAGAGGTGCTCGGATAGCACCTCCATGACCCGGCCGTCGGGAGCGAGATGCTCGTCGGTAGCCAGCGTGTCGGCAAGCCACCGCCGGCTTGTGGTCTCGAATACCGCGCCAAGGCGGTTGGACGCCGTCTCGTCGGGTCCGAAGAGGCGAAACGTCGTCGGGTTTCGCTCGATCACGTCGCGTAGGAAGCAGCCGAGGACGCGGGTCGCCTCGCTGGAGGTTGTTCCGGGCCGTGCCACGTCGACCGCGTAGTCGCGGAAATCGGGCAGGGCGAGGTCACGAAGAAGCGCGCCCCCGTTCGTGTGCGGGTTGGCACTCATACGCCGGTCGCCACGCGGGGCGAGCTCTGCGAGCTCGGGAACGAGCGCACCGCGCTCGTCGAACAGCTCCGCCGGCCTGTAGCTCCGCAGCCACTCCTCGAGTTGCCTCAGGTGCTCGGGAGAGCGTGCCTCGGGGAGGGGTACCTGGTGCGAGCGCCAGGTCCCTTCGACGGGCACACCGTCGACTTCGGCTGGGCCCGTCCAGCCCTTGGGCGTGCGCAGCACGATCATCGGCCACTGCGGACGCCCCCCGGCGACGCCGCTGCGCGCCGCGTCCTGGATGTCGGCGATCGTGTCCAGGGCCTCGTCGAGCACTTCGGCGAAGCGCTGATGCACGTCCAGCGGCTGGTCGCCCTCGACGAACAGCGGTTGCCAACCGTAGCCCTCGAGCAGCGACGCCAGCTCCCGGCCGGGGATACGGGCGAGCACCGTCGGGTTCGCGATCTTGTAGCCGTTCAGGTGCAGGATCGGCAGTACGGCGCCGTCCGTTCGAGGGTCGAGGAACTTGTTGGAGTGCCAGCTCGCCGCGAGCGGGCCGGTCTCTGCCTCGCCGTCTCCCACCACGCAGGCAACGAGCAGCGAGGGATTGTCGAAGGCCGCACCGAATGCGTGGGCAAGCGCGTAGCCGAGCTCTCCGCCTTCGTGAATCGAGCCGGGTACCTCGGGAGCTGCGTGGCTCGGGATGCCGCCCGGGAAGGAGAACTGCCGAAACAGCTCGCGCAGCCCGGACTCGTCCTGGCGGACGTTCGGGTACAGCTCGGAGTACGTGCCCTCGAGATACGCGTTGGCGACCACGGCCGGGCCGCCATGGCCAGGGCCGGTGACGTAGATGGCGTCCAGATCGCGCGCGCGGATGGCGCGATTCAGGTGCACGTAGATCAGGTTGAGTCCGGGCGTCGTGCCGAAATGGCCGACGAGCCGCGGCTTGACGTGCTCCGCGCGCAGCGGCTCCCGGAGAAGCGGATTGTCGAGGAGATAGATCTGCCCGACCGCGAGGTAGTTCGCTGCGCGCCAGTACGCATCGACGCGACCGAGCTGCTCCTCGTCCAGCGGGGGCGCTTGCTCAGACGTCTCGAGAGCCATGCACGACAGTCTGACTACGTCTGCACATATGGCGGGCTAGAGGTCGATGCCGAGCTTGCGCAGCTCGACGATTGCCGACCTGCGCCAGCGGATCGTGTCTGGGGAGAACGGCAACATGAAAGGCATCCCGTTGGCTTTCCGGAGCGGCTTCCCGTCCCGCAGGACGCGGTAGTGGCCGGGCGTGGGCTCGACGGTGAGGCCGAGCGCCTCGAGCCGGCGGATGAATTCGCGGACGTCCTTCCTCATACCGTCGTTCACTCCGGAATGAGACGGAAGACAGGGTGTCTTCCCAGCTCTGCCGCGATCTCCTCGTCGGATGAGTCCGAGGTGGCGTCGAAGTAGGGACGGGTGACGCGGATCTCGGCGATGTACTTGCGGAGTACCGGGACGGCGTCTCCGGCGTCGGCTTCCTCGACCTTGAACCGGTGGGAGTGGCCACCGCGGCTGAGAGTGGTCTCGCCTGCGGCGCGGACGTTGCGGGCCCAGTTGGCCGGCCCGTAGCCGGCGACCAACCAGCGCTGGCCGTCGACGTCGATGATGTCGACCGGAGTCGAGTAGAGCCGCCCCGTCTTCCGCCCGGGCACCGTGAGGATGTGTCGGTACGACGCGCCCAGATCGAGCCGGGTCATGGCGCGAAAGAGCACGTTGATCAGCCGCGTTCCGAAACTCCGTCTGTACGTCTTCGCCATGCCCCTACGCAGGATCGCCGACGACGCGCCGCCGAGGCAAGCCGCCTGGCTGCCGGCCAGATGCCGCCGCGGCGCGCCTGATGTCCGAGCCTCAGAGCAGGAGCAGGAGGAACACGAGCATCGCGAGTGCCGAGCCTGCCACCGTGAGAGCCACCGTCGAGCGTCTCGTGGTTTCGAGCGCCTCCGGGAGCAGGTCGGCGAGCGCCAGCCACAGCATCGCCCCCGCCGCAAACCCGAGCCCAACCGGAAGGAAGCCGGTGAACGCCTCGACGAACAGGAAGGCGGGTACGGCCATGAGCGGCTGGGGCAGGCTCGAGAAGATGCTCCACCCCGCCGCATTCCGCACGGACGCGCCACGCGGCACGAAGACGAGGCTGATGGCCAGGCCTTCCGGGATGTTGTGCACCGCGATCGCGACCGCAATGAGAAGACCAAGAGTCTCCTCGCCCCCAAAGGCCACGCCCACCGCGACGCCTTCGGCGAAGGAGTGCAGCGTCATGACGCCGACGATGAGCAGCGCACGCACAGCGTCCGCGCCTTCGAGCACGCCAAGGTGCAGCTCTCGCCGCCGTTCGATGAGCTTGCCGGAGACCCAGATGAAGATCACGCCGGCGAGGGCACCGAGCGTCGTTCGTCCGATGTCGTAGCCGCCGCCCTCGTAGAGCAGCCCGATGCTTGCACCCGCCATGAACCCTGCGGCAAGGCTGTTGGCGATCCCGAGCCAGCTGCGATCCGGCTTGCGCCTGAAGACGAACGGTAGGGCGCCGAGGCCGGTCGCGAGAGCGGTTCCGAGTGCGGCGAGGAAGACGGTCAGCGCGTCCACGAGTCAGCCGTGAAGCCGGTGCCGAGGTGCGCGGAGGGTCGGGTTCTCCCCTGGAGGGGGCGTGGCAGTCATGTGCGTCACCGATAGTGGCGTGAGCGCCGGGCGAACGCTTCCCTTGCTCGCCTTGCGACGCGGCCTGACCAGGCTCGCGATGCCGGCGGTCTCCTCCCGAGTGGCCTGGCTACGGCCAACTACGCAGCCCGATCGGCGCTCACCCCGATGGGGTACGACGCGTCCGTCCCGATCATGGGTGGTAGAGCGACAGGCAGCAGCGATGGAGCTACTCGAATGAGGAAGATCCTGATTGCAACGGACGGCTCGCCGGCCTCTCTGGAGGCAGTCGAGTTCGGCGTGGAGCTTGCGGAGGAGCACGCAGCGCACGTGTTTCTCGTTCACGTGACTCGGCCGTTGGACATGGTTCCGTTGACCGGCTACGGCTTGATCAGCGCACAGCCGCACGAGCCGACCACGGACGACCGCCGGGTGCTCGAGGATGCGGCGGCCATCGCCGGCCGTCACGGCGTACACGCGAGCACCAAGCTGTTGAGCGGCAACACCGTCGACGAGATCGTTGCCTATGCAGATAACATCGATACCGACCTCATCGTGGTCGGGTCGCGGGGACATGGCCGGCTGGCGAGCACACTCCTGGGAAGCGTCTCTCGAGGTGTTCTGTCGGAGTCCAAGCGCCCCGTGGCGGTCGTCCGCGGACACGCGGGTGTCGAGACAGCGATGGGCGCGCTGCACGCAGGCTGACTTCACGCCGGAGCGACGGCTCTGCGGTGCGTCAGAATTGCGGTGCGTTGCTCGCCCCAGAGGTATTCGACGCCCTTGCGGACGGCGTCTCGACGAGCATGCCGTGCCCGTGCACGAGGATGTCGGTGATCCCCGGCGAATTGCCGCAACAGCTGGCCATGCCCTCGACAGAGATGCCCTTCACGCCGACAGGGCTCGACGCGCTGCCACCCGCG
Source organism: uncultured Actinomycetes bacterium (assembly GCA_963724995.1). Lineage (GTDB taxonomy): Bacteria > Actinomycetota > Thermoleophilia > Gaiellales > Gaiellaceae > Gaiella. The sequence continues at coordinate 407,814 of CAVRXC010000004.1, read as the reverse complement.
GACGTCGCCCGCAAGGCCGAGACCGTCGGTGTCGTCAAGACAGGCATGTCGGCGCTCGACATATTTGTGCTGGCAGTGCTGGCCGGCGCGTTCATTGCGCTCGGCGCCGCATTCGCCACCACCGTCGGCAGCGGCACCGCGGACATGGCGTACGGCGTCACGCGCCTGCTCGTCGGGCTCGCGTTCACGCTCGGTCTGATCCTGGTGGTGGTGGCGGGGGCAGAGCTCTTCACCGGCAACAACCTGATCGTGATGGCCTGGGCGAGTCGCCGAGTGAGCTCCGCGTCGCTCCTGCGCAACTGGGCGATCGTGTACGCGGGCAACTTCGTCGGTGCATTCGGGACTGCCGTCCTGGTGTGGCTCGGCAAGCAGTACACGTTCGGCGATGGCTCCGTCGGGGTGACCGCCCTGAGCATCGCGTCGACGAAAACGAGTCTTGCTTTCGGCCAGGCCATCGTCCTCGGCGCTCTCTGCAACGCCCTCGTGTGCCTTGCCGTCTGGCTGACGTATGGCGCCCACACGACGACGGACAAGATCCTGGCCGTCATCCCGCCGATCGCCGCCTTTGTCGCCCTCGGCTTCGAGCACTCGGTGGCGAACATGTACTTCATCCCGATCGCCCTGCTGATCAAGACGAACGAGGCATGGGTGAGCACGACTGCCGGTCTGCCGGACCTGAGCAACGTGACGTGGAGCGGCTTCCTCTTCGACAACCTGCTGCCCGTCACGATGGGGAACATCATCGGGGGCGGCGTCATGGTGGGCGCCGTGTACTGGTTCGTCTATCTGCGCCGCCGGCACGACGCGGATGAAGGTGTCGCCGGCCCTGCTCGATGAGGCCCCTGCTCATGCCGCCACGGGCACCAGGACGCGCTGTGCGAGGTCGACGAGCCGACTCGAGTAGCCCCACTCGTTGTCGTACCACCCCACGATCTTGACCTGCGTGCCGTCGACGACGCTCGTGAGCCCGCTGTCGAAGACAGCTGAGTAGGGCGAGCCGATCACGTCGGAGGAGACCAGCGGCTCGTCGCCGTAGGCCAGGATCCCATGCAGCGGGCCGGCTGAGGCGTGCTCGAGGAACGCTGCGTTGACCTCGTCGACCGATGTCGCGCGCTCGCATTCCACGGTGAGATCGACCAGCGACCCCGTCGGGACGGGTACACGGGCGGCGTAGCCGTGCAGCTTTCCTGCGAGCTCGGGGATCACCAGCCCGATCGCCTTCGCGGCGCCGGTCGTCGTGGGGACGATGTTCAGCGCTGCGGCTCTCGCGCGACGAAGATCCTTGTGCGCCAGGTCGACCAGCTGCTGGTCTGCCGTGTACGCATGCACGGTCGTCATCAGCCCGTGCCGGATCCCGACCGTCTCGTGCAGGACCTTCGCGAGCGGCGCGAGGCAGTTCGTCGTGCACGACGCGTTCGAGATCACGTCGTGCCGCGCAGGGATCGTAGGCGTCGAAGTTGACGCCCAGGACGACGGTCACGTCCGGGTCCTTGGCCGGCGCGGAGATGATCACCTTCCGCGCGCCAGCCTCGAGATGCTGCGCGGCGTCCGCGCGCGTCCGGAAGCGGCCGGTCGACTCGATCACCACGTCGACCTCGAGGTCTTCCCACGGAAGCTCACGCGGCTCCCTCTCCTCGAACGTGGGGATCTCGAGGCCGTCGATCCGGATTCCACGCTCGGTCACCTCGACCGGCAAGCCGAACCGGCCGTAGACCGTATCCCGGCGAAGAAGATGCGCAAGGGTGACTCGATCGACCACGTCGTTGATCGCCACGCACTCGATGCCTGCCTCTTGCTCGTAGGCCGCTCGCAGCGCGGCGCGGCCGACGCGCCCGAAGCCGTTGATCGCAACCCGAACGGACATGTCCGGCTCCTTTCTCTCTCTGCGATCACGCTACGGCCGTTCGACTGGCCCGCCATCGGCGGATCCGCTGCCGGCGCATTCGGGTTGTCCGCACTCGGCCGTGGACGGAGCTTGTCCGCAAGCCGCCGCTGCGGACAAGTACGCAGCGGGGTACAGCGGACGCTCGGATGCCGTCGCCACGGGCGCCGCCGACACTGTCGTGCATGTTCGAGGTCCGCATCCATGGACGCGGGGGTCAGGGCGTCGTCACGGCAGCCGAGCTCTTGTCCGTCGCCGCCTTCCTCGAAGGCAAGCATGCCCAGGCGTTTCCGACCTTCGGGTCGGAGCGAACCGGGGCGCCCGTGGTCTCGTTCTGCCGCATCGACGAGACGCAGATCCGCCTTCGGGAGCCGATCGTCGCGCCCGACGCGCTGATCGTCCAGGACCCGACGCTCCTGCACCAGGTCGATCTCTTCGGCGGGGTAGGCCCCGATGCGTACGTGCTCATCAATACCGGGCGGACGCTCGGGGAGCTCGGGCTCGACGAATTCGCCGAGCGCTTCGCCTCCGGCCGGTTCGTCACCGTCCCGGCGACCGAGCTCGCCCGTGCGCACGTCGGCCGCCCGCTGCCGAACGCGGCTCTGCTCGGCGCATTCGCGGGACTCACCCAGGTCGTGACGATCGAGTCCGTGTGCACGGCCATCCGGCGGCGCTTCCACGGAGAGACCGCCGAGCAGAACGTGGCCGCGGCGACCGCGGCCTACGCCGCCGTCGCGCGAACCGGCGCGGAGGTGGCTCGTGCGTGACCAGATGGAGGGCTCGCTGGCCGTCGCCAAGAGTGTTGCGCTCTGCCGCCCCGAGGTGATCAGCGCCTATCCGATCTCACCGCAGACGCACATCGTCGAGGCTCTCTCGGACCTCGTGCGGACGCGCGAGCTCGCACCGTGCGAATACCTGCTCGTCGAGTCCGAGTTCGCGGCCATGTCGGCTGCGATCGGCGCCTCGGCAGCCGGCGCCCGCGCGTACACCGCTACCGCCAGCCAGGGATTGCTCTACATGGCGGAGGCGCTGTACAACGCCTCGGGTCTTGGCCTGCCGATCGTGATGACGGTCGCGAACCGCGCCATCGGGGCGCCGATCAACATCTGGAACGACCACTCGGACACGATGTCCCAGCGCGACTGCGGCTGGATCCAGCTCTACGCCGAGTCGAACCAGGAAGCGGTTGATCTGCACATCCAGGCGTTCAAGCTCGCCGAGGAGCTGTCGCTGCCTGTGATGGTGTGCATGGACGGTTTCGTCCTGACTCACGCGTACGAGCCGGTCGACGTGCCGGAACAGGACGCGGTCGACGCCTTCCTGCCGACCTTCGAGCCACGCCAGGTGCTCGACCCGGACGATCCGATCACGATCGGGGCGATGGTCGGCCCGGAGGCGTTCACCGAGGTGCGCTATCTCGCGCACGCAAAGCAGATGCAGGCGCTCGACGTCGTCCCCGAGATCGCGGCCGAGTTCGCGCAGATGTTCGGCCGTGTGTCCGGCGGCCTGCTCCGGCGGTATAGAACCGAGGACGCCGACACCATCGTCGTCGCGCTCGGCTCCGTCCTCGGCACGATCGAGGAGGTCGTCGACGAGCTGCGCGAGCAAGGAGTGCGAGTCGGGGCGGTCGGGATCAAGTGCTTCCGGCCGTACCCGCTCGCCGAGCTTCGCGACGCACTCGCGCACGCATCGCAGGTGGTCGTCGTCGAGCGCGCGTTCGCGGTCGGGATCGGCGGGATCGTCGGCCAGAACGTCAGGCTCTCCCTGTCGGGCTCGCCGGCGGACGTGTACGACGTCGTCGCGGGGCTCGGTGGCCGCGCGATCACGAAGCGCTCGCTCCATACCCTCCTCGGCGACGTCCTCCGGCGTCAGCTCGAGCCCGATCGCCTCGTCTTCCTCGACCTCGACTGGGGGCTCGTCGAGCGCGAGCTTCAACGCATGAGCGACGGACGCCGCTCGGGCCCTCACGCCGAGAACATCCTCCGAGACATCGGGATCGTCGCGGGGGCGTCGCACTGATGTCGCGCGCCGCGGTCAAGTTCTTCCAGGTCGGCAGCTTCGCGGTCGGCAACCGTCTGCTCGACGAAGACGAGCGATCGGTGCAGGCCTCGGAGGCGCGCCCGAACACGCTCACCTCCGGTCACCGTGCCTGCCAGGGCTGCGGCGAGGCGCTCGGCGCCCGCTACGTCCTCGACTCCGCGATGCGCGCCGCCGGCGGCCGCCTGATCGCCGCCAACGCGACGGGCTGTCTCGAGGTCTTCTCCACTCCGTACCCGGAGTCGTCGTGGCGGCTCCCCTGGGTCCACTCCCTCTTCGCGAACGCGCCGGCGGTGGCGAGCGGCATCGCCGCCGCGCTGAAGGCGAAGGGGCAGACCGACATCCGCGTCATCGGCCAGGGAGGCGACGGAGGGACGGTCGACATCGGCTTCGCCTGCCTCTCGGGCATGTTCGAGCGAAACGACGACGTGCTCTACGTCTGCTACGACAACGAGGGCTACATGAACACCGGGGTGCAGCGCTCCGGTGCGACGCCCCCGGCCGCGCGGACGGCCAACACGAAGCCCGTCGGCGAGGAGCCTGGAAACGCGTTCGGCCAGGGGAAGAGTGCGCCGTTGATCGCCATGGCGCACGAGATCCCGTACGTCGCCACGGCGACGGTCGCCGACCTGCACGATCTGGAGGACAAGATCGAGCGCGCCATGGAGTTTCGCGGCGCACGTTACGTCCACGTCCTCGTTCCGTGCCCGCTCGGCTGGGGCGCCGCCTCGAAGGACACGATCCGCATCGCGCGCCTGGCCAAGGAGACGGGCCTGTTCCCGGTCTTCGAGGCCGAGGCAGGGGAGATCGTGAGCGTCTCCCAGATCCGGCGGCAGGCGCCGGTCGAGGAGTACCTGAGGCTCCAGCGGCGGTTCGCGCACCTCTTCGGCGACCCACCCCGAGCGGACGTGATCGAGAGGCTTGCAGGCGATTGCCGACCGCAACATCCGGCGCTTCGGCCTGCTCGAGGAGGTCGCGGCATGAAGAAGCCGTTCGCGATCACGCTCGACGTCGGCTCCAGCCTGGCCAACAAGACGGGGAGCTGGCGCACCGAGCGCCCGGTGTACGTGCACCGGCTACCGCCGTGCAACAACGCCTGCCCCGCCGGCGAGAACATCCAGGAGTGGCTCTATCTGGCCGAAGAGGGGGGCGCCGGCTACGAGCGCGCCTGGCGCAAGCTGATGGAGGACAACCCGTTCCCAGCGGTGATGGGACGTGTCTGCTACCACCCCTGCGAGACGGTCTGCAACCGTGGACAGCTCGACGAGGCCGTCGGCATCAACGCAGTCGAGCGATTCCTCGGCGACGAGGCGATCGAGCAGGGCTGGCAGGTCGACATCGACGCACCACCGTCCGGAAAGCGCGTGCTCGTCGTCGGTGCAGGCCCCTCCGGGCTCTCGGCCGCGTACCACCTCGCCCGTCTCGGCCACGACGTGACTCTCCGCGACGCCGGGCCGAAGCCGGGTGGGATGATGCGCTACGGGATCCCGGCATACCGCCTGCCACGGGACGTGCTCGACGCCGAGGTGCAGCGGATCCTCGACCTCGGTGTGACGCTCGAGGCGAGCACCGAGGTGGCGGACGTCCCGACGGCGATGGTGGACGGCAGGTTCGACGCGGTGTTCCTCGCGGTCGGCGCGCAGATCGGCAAGCGGGCGTACATCCCTGCGGGGGAGGCAGCACGGATTCTCGACGCGGTCGCCGTGCTGCGGAGCATGGAGGGCGAGTCGAAGCCGCTGCTCGGCAGGCGGGTCGCCGTGTACGGCGGGGGCAACACGGCCATGGACGTAGCGCGGACGGCGAAGCGGATGGGGGCGGAGGACGCGATCGTGGTCTACCGGCGCACGCGAGACCGCATGCCTGCGCACGACTTCGAGGTCGAAGAGGCGGAGCAGGAGGGCGTCCTCGTGAAATGGCTCTCGACGGTCAAGCGGGCCGATGCGGGAGTCCTGGTGCTCGAGCGAATGGAGCTCGACGAGGCCGGCTTCCCACAGCCCACCGGCGAGCTCGAGGAGCTGGCCGCCGACTCGCTCGTCCTCGCCCTCGGCCAGGAGGCGGACCTCTCGCTGCTCGACGGTGTGACGGGGCTCGAGGTCGACGATGGCGTCGTGCATGTCGACCCGAGCCTCATGACGGGCAAGCCGGGGATCTTCGCGGGGGGCGACATGGTGCCGGGCGAGCGCACGGTCACGGTCGCGGTCGGCCACGGCAAGAAGGCGGCCAGGGCCATCGACGCGTGGCTGCGCGGTGCGAAGAGCGAGGCGGCGCCGAAGCACGCAGTCGCAGAGTTTGCGAGCCTCAACACCTGGTACTACTCGGACGCGCCGCGCTCGGTGCAGCCGCTGCTCGAGCTCGCACGCCGCCGCTCCACCTTCGAGGAAGTCGTCCGCGGGCTCGACGAGTCGAACGCGCTCTTCGAGGCACGCCGCTGCCTCTCGTGTGGCAACTGCTTCTCGTGCGACAACTGCTTCGGCGTCTGCCCCGACAATGCCGTACTCAAGTTGGCCGGCAGCCCGGACGAGCCGTACGCATTCGATCTCGACTACTGCAAGGGCTGCGGCATCTGCGCCGCCGAATGCCCCTGTGGTGCGATCGAAATGGTGCCGGAGACGATCTAACCGGGCCTGGGCTCCTTGTTGCGGCGGAGCGGCCCGGGTCGATGCCCGCGGTGTGCGGACAACCCGAAGGCGGCATGCACGTCTCTGCGGATGCACGCGGACGCGCTCGATGGGAAGGTCGTGGTGCCGGCGAGAGGAGATCGTCATGAACCTCGTGAGTGCCACCGCTCGAGTCCATCCTCACGCCCATCCTTTGCGAAGGGCGACGCGAGCGCTGCTGGCGACGCTGGAAGGGTTCATCGCGATCGGGGCCGTGTATGGGGGCTACAACCTCATCGCCGACGCGGAAGGCTTCGGTGTCGAGGACTCGTGGCTCGACGGAACGCCCTTTCCCAGCTATACGGTCCCCGGTGTCTTCCTCATCGTCGCCATCGGCGGTGGAATGCTCGCCGCCGCGGCAACCACGTTGATCGCAGGTAAATGGGCTGCCCTCGCCGCGCTCGTCATGGGCGTCATTCTGATCGCCTTCGTCACCATCGAGACAATGCTGATCGGCTACCAGGGCTTCCAACAGACCCGCCTGCTGGCGATGGTGGGCGTGCCCGCTCTCGTCATGGTGGCGATCGGGTCGAGAGCACTCGGGGAGCGGCCTCGCGACTCAAGAGGGCCGACGCGATGGTCCCGCTGAGAAGCGCATGAGTCGAGGACCGATGACAGCCCGGTCGCAGTCCGAATACTCGAACGAGCGGCCTACACTCGACGGAGTGGCGGCCGGAGCGAACCACCCGAGGGCTGGCACGCTCGGGTTGCCAGACGAGGTCAGGGCCTGCCTGTTCGATCTCGACGGGGTGCTCACACAGACGGTGCGGCTGCATGCCGCGGCCTGGAAGGAGATGTTCGACGGCTTCCTGAGCGCGCGGGCGGCGCAGAGCGGCGAGGCGTTCGTGCCGTTCGACGCGGCCGCCGACTACAACGAGTACGTCGATGGGAAGCCTCGCCTCGACGGCGTTCGCTCGTTCCTGGCGTCGCGGGCGATCGACCTGCCCGCGGGCCGATCGGATGATCCGCCGGATGCGGAGACGATTGCCGGGTTGGGCAACCGAAAGAATGAGCTGGTGCTCTCGCTGATTCGCGACAAGGGCGTGCAACCATACGAGGGCTCTGTTCGGTATGTGCGTGCCGTTCGCGACGCGGGGCTCCACCGGGCGGTCGTGTCCGCAAGCGCGAACTGCCGCGACGTCCTGGTCGCCGCAGGCATCGAGAATCTGTTCGAGGTGCGCATCGACGGCATCGTCGCCGAGCGCGAGCATCTGCATGGGAAGCCGGCGCCCGACACCTACCTGGCCGCAACGCGAGCGCTCGGGGTGAAGCCGGCGCACGCGGCGGTGCTCGAAGACGCCCTGGCCGGGGTCGCCGCCGGACGCGCGGGCGGGTTCGGGTTCGTCGTCGGCGTGGACCGAGCGGGCCAGGCGGCGGCGTTGCGTCGGCGCGGCGCCGACATCGTCGTCTCCGACCTGGCCGAGCTACTCGCGCCGAGATGATCACTCATCCCGCGTTCGCGGTGGAGCCGTGGTCGGTCCGGGAGAGGCGACTCGACCTGGACGTGCTCGCGCAGACCGAGTCCGTCTTCGCGCTGGCAAACGGCCACATCGGGCTGCGTGGGAACCTCGACGAGGGTGAGCCATTCGGCCTGCCCGGCACCTACCTGAACTCCTTCTACGAGCTGCGGCCACTGCCCTACGCCGAGGCCGGGTACGGCTATCCGGAGTCCGGGCAGACGCTCGTGAACGTGACCAACGGCAAGATCATCCGCCTGCTCGTCGACGACGAGCCGCTCGACGTCCGCTACGGAGAGCTGCGGGCGCACGAGCGAGTGCTCGACCTGCGCGCCGGCGTGCTTCGCCGCTCCATGGAGTGGGCCTCGCCCGCCGGTGCAGCCGTGCGCGTCTGCTCGACACGGCTGGTCTCGTTCGTCCAGCGCGCGGCAGCAGCGATCCTGTTCGAGGTCGAGCCGTGCGACGGTCCCGTACGCGTCGTCGTCCAGTCAGAGCTGGTGGCGAACGAACCGACACCAGCCGGCTCGACAGACCCACGAGCCGCGGCCGCTCTGCAGTCGCCGCTGCGATCAGAGGAGTTCTCCGACCACGCCGCCCGGGTCGTGCTCGTGCACTCGACGCAGAAGAGCAACCTGCGCATGGCCGCGGCGATGGACCATGTCGTCGACGGGCCGGCGGGCACAGACATCTCAGCCGAGAGTGCCGCCGACGTGGGCCGAGTGACGATCACGGCCGACCTCGCGGCCGGACAGCGCCTGCAGGTGGTCAAGTTCCTCGCCTACGGGTGGTCGAGCCAGCGCTCACTGCCGGCGGTCCGCGACCAGGTCGTCGCAGCGCTCGCCGAGGCGCGGCACACCGGCTGGGACGGGCTGCTCGCCGCGCAGCGCTGCATACCTCGACGACTTCTGGGAGCGCGCCGACGTCGAGCTCGACGGCGACACGGAGCTGCAGCAGGCGGTCCGCTTCGGGCTCTTCCACGTCCTGCAGGCCGGCGCGCGTGCCGAGCGGCGCGCGATCGCGGCCAAGGGCCTGACCGGGCCCGGCTACGACGGGCACACGTTCTGGGACACCGAGAGGTTCGTGCTGCCCGTGCTGACGTACACGGTGCCGCACGCGGCCGGCCGACGCGCTGCGCTGGCGGCATTCGACGCTCGACCTCGCGCGCGAGCGGGCCGCGCCAGCTCGGCCTGGAGGGGGCCGCCTTCCCCTGGCGCACGATCCGCGGGCAGGAATGCTCGAGCTACTGGCCGGCCGGCACGGCCGCGTTCCACATCGACGCGCGACATCGCCGACGCCGTGATCCGCTACCAGGCAGGCGACCGGCGACGACGACGTTCGAGCGCGACGTCGGCCTCGAGCTGCTCGTCGAGACCGCCCGGCTCTGGCGGTCGCTCGGTCACCACGACGCCGCAGGGCCGCTTCCGCATCGACGGCGTCACGGGCCCGGACGAGTACAGCGCGATCGCCGACAACAACGTCTACACGAACCTGCTGGCGCAGCGGAACCTGCGCGGCGCCGCCGACGCTGTCGCCCGCCATCCCCGCCACGCCGCCAACGCTCGGCGGCCGACTTCGAAGAGGCAGCCGCATGGCGCGACGCTGCGACGCGACATGATGATCCCGTGGGACGAGGCGCTCGGCGTCCACCCGCAGTCCGAGGGCTTCACGAGCCACCAGGTCTGGGACTTCGCACGACACCACACCGGAGCAGTACCCGCTGCTCCTGCACTTCCCGTACTTCCGACCTCTATCGCAAGCAGGTCGTGAAGCAGGCCGACCTGGTGCTCGCCCTGCACAGGTGCGGCGACGCCTTCACCGCCGAGGAGAAGGCCCGCGACTTCGCCTACTACGAGGCGCTCACGGTCCGCGACTCGTCGCTCTCGGCCTGCACGCAGGCCGTCATCGCGGCCGAAGTCGGCCACCTCGAGCTCGCGTACGACTACCTCGGCGAGGCCGCGCTGATCGACCTGCACGACCTCGAGCACAACACCCGCGACGGCGTGCACATCGCCTCCCTCGCCGGCGCCTGGATCGCGGCCGTGGCCGGCTTCGGCGGCATGCGCGACCACGACGGCGCGCTCAGCTTCGCGCCGCGGCTTCCGGCTCGGCTCGAGCGGCTGGCCTTTCGCCTCGTCTTTCGAGGACGACGGCTCAAGGTCGACGTCACGAAGCACGAGGCCACCTACACAGCTGCTCGAGGGAGCGCCGCTCGAGATCGCCCATTTCGGGGAGCCGTTGGTCGTGGCACAAGACGAACCCGCAGCCCGCGCCGTATCGCCGCCTTCCCACCGCCCGACCCCGACCCAGCCGATCGGCCGCGCGCCCATGCGGCGCTCCAGGGAATCGGACGAGGGCACCCATGCGTGAGGTTGCGTGTCGAGAAGGCTGTGTGCCTACGCCGTAGTTTCCTGCACGCAGAGTCGGGCCTGTTACGGATGTCGGTAGCTCGACCGCGTATCAGCCTTGAGATATGAACACCCCACCATCGCCGTTCGCGGGCTCCCGGCGGGTACCGGCTGCGAGGGCTGACCGGCTGATCACAGCGGCCGTCCGCCCGAGGCCGAAGGCCGCGAGGGGCCGTGGCGGACGGCGCGACGGGCACGCCGCGTTGTCGCAGCAGAGCGAGCAATGCGTCAGCGACCCCCCGCGGCGGGAGGCCAGCCGGGCATCGCCCTCGGAGCAGCGGGTGAGCCTCGAGCGCGTGAGCTCAGGCTGGCGGGGGGCGCTCGACGCCGCCGAGGATGCGCTTCGCGCGGCGAGCTTCGATCTGTCGGCGCAGGAGCTTCGGGAGCGCAGGAACCGGCTCGCGGCAGAACGGGCGTCAACCGCGCACCTGCTCGAGAGGCTCGCCCAGGAGAAGGGGATCAGCGACCGTTTTCTCAGCCTCATGATCCCCCGGTCGCAGCTGAAGCGGCTGCTGGGGATCACATCTGGCGTGGAGGCATGCGTGTTCAACCTCGACGGGGTGCTGATCGGCAGCGCTGCCGCACATGCGGCGGCCTGGGCGGAGACCTTCGATGAGCTCATCTGGGCGCGGATCGAGCGCACCGGTGGGCGCTTCGCGCCGTTCAACCCGCTCACCGACTACCGGCTGCACATCCATGGCAGGCCGCGCCTCGAAGGTGTCCGTGGCTTCCTTGCCAGCCGTGGCATCAGCCTGCCCGGAGGGCGACCCCGAGGACACACCCGGTGCGGAAACCGTGCACGGGCTCGCGAATCGCAAGAACCAGGCGCTGCTGCGCCACCTCGACGAGCATGGTGTGACCGCGTTCGAGGGCTCACGGCGCTATCTGGAGATAGCACGCGAGGTCGGGTTGCACTGCGCCGTCGTCTCCGCGAGTGCCAACACCCAGACGATTCTCGAGCGCGCGGGGCTCGCTGCCCTGATCGAGCGTTGTGTCGACGGGAACACGATCGCCGCCGAGCGGCTGCGCTCGAAACCGGCACCCGACACGCTTCTCGCCGCGTGCCGGCAGCTCGGGGTCGAGCCGCAGCATGCCGCCGCTTTCGAGACAAGCAGCGCCGGAGTGGCAGCCGCTCGAAACGGCGCCTTCGGCCACATTGTCGGCGTTGGCCCGGCCGCCCTGGCCGACGAGCTCCGGGCCCAGGGCGCCGACCCCGTCGTCGCCGGTCTCGCCGAGCTCGTCGATCTGTCCGGCATGAAACCCAGCCATGGCCGCGTCTGGTAGACAACATCTGTCGGCGCGGGATAGGTAACGCGGCGAGCCCCGCAGAGGTCACATTCACGTTGGAGGAGGAGGAGGAGAGATGGCCCTTCAGATTGGCGACACGGCGCCCGATTTCGAGGCGGAGACGACGGAAGGCCGGATCGGGTTCCACGACTGGATCGGCGACTCGTGGGCCGTGATGTTCTCGCACCCGAAGGACTTCACGCCCGTGTGCACGACCGAGCTCGGCTACATGGCGAAGATCAAGCCGGACTTCGACCGCAGGAACGTGAAGATCATCGGGCTGTCCGTCGATCCGGTCGAGAACCACGCGAAGTGGTCCGACCGACATCGAGGAGACGCAAGGGTATGCGCCGAACTATCCGATGATCGGCGACGCCGACTTCAGCGTGTCGAAGCTCTACGGGATGCTCGGCGCCGACGTCTCCGGCGATCCCGGCGACCGGACGGCAGTCGACAACCAGACGGTGCGCAACGTCTTCGTGATCGGCCCCGACAAGAAGGTCAAGCTCGTCCTCGTCTACCCGATGACGACCGGCCGCAACTTCGACGAGGTGTTGCGGGTGATCGACTCGCTGCAGCTGACCGCCAAGCACAAGGTTTCGACGCCGGTCAACTGGCAGCAGGGCGAGAACGTGATCATCGCCGGCTCGGTGTCCAACGACGAGGCCAAGGAGACCTACCCGGACGGCTGGGAGGAGCCGAAGCCGTACATCCGCATCGTGCCGCAGCCGCATTGACCGACCCCGTCGTCCGGGCATGACGGCCGACGATCGTCGCGCCCGCTTCAGGGCGCTGCATGCACGCGAGCAGCTGTTCGTGATGCCCAACCCGTGGGACGTGGGCTCCGCCCGGCTGCTCGAGTCGTGCGGCTTCGAGGCGCTCGCCACGACGAGCGCCGGGCTCGCGTGGTCGCTCGGCAAGCTCGACGGAGCCGTCACCCGCGACGAGCTGGTCGCGCACGTGGCCGGCCTCGCGGAGGTCACGAGCCTGCCGCTCAACGTCGACAGCGAACGCTGCTATCCCGGACGACCCCGGCGGCGTCGCGGAGACCGTGGCGCTGCTCGCGGACGCAGGGGCAGCCGGCTTCTCGATCGAGGACTACGACCCCGCAACCGGCCGCATCGACGACGTCGGCCTCGCCGCGGAGAGGGTCGCCATCGCCGCCGAGGCCGCCCACCGGCTGCCGGATCCTCTGGTGCTCACCGGTCGAGCGGAGAACCACATCCGCGGTGTCGACGACCTCGACGACACGATCACCCGCCTGATCGCCTATCGCGACGCCGGCGCGGACGTCGTGTACGCGCCGGGGCTGCATGACCTCGGGCAGATCGCCTCGGTCGTCGAGGCCGTCGGCGTGCCGCTGAACGTCCTCGCGCTGGCGAGCGGTCCGACCGTCGCGGAGCTCGCGTCGGTCGGTGTGCGTCGCGTGTCGACCGGCGGCGCACTGGCAGCGGCCGCCTACGGAGCGCTGCACGCAGGCGCGCGCGAGCTGCTCGGCGACGGCACCTCGAGCTATGCGCAGAGCCGTGTGCCGGGCGATGCCCTCCGAGCGGCATTCGAGACCAGTCGTGCAGAGCGCGAGTGAGATGCGCGTCTAGCGGATCGACTCCGCGAGGACGTCGCCGAGCGCGTCGACACCCGCCTCGAACGCGTGCTCGGGCAGCGCGCCGTAGCCGACGAGCACGCCGTGGCTCTCGGGGCGGCCATCGTGATGGTAGGGGCCGACCGGGAAGAGCTCGATCGACCGGGCGGCTGCGAGGGCAGCGAGCTCTTCCGCGGAGATGCCGTCTCGCGGCAGGAGGAGCAACACCCGCAGCCCGGCCGAGATCCCGATCATCCGCACCGAGGGGGCGCGGGTGGAGAGCATCTCCGCGACTCGGTCGCGCCGTGCCCGATAGCGACTTCGCATGCGACGCACGTGTCGCTCGAAGGCGCCCGAGCGCAGCAGCTCGGAGAAGGCGATCTGCTCGGTCGCCGGGACATGGAGGTCCTCGACGTCGCGAAGGGCGAGGATCGGCCCGAGGAGCGTTGGTGGAACCAGTAGCCAGGCCAGGCGAAGACCTGGTGCGAGCGTCTTGCTCGCGGTGCCGCCGTAGGCAACGTGCTCGGCATCGAGGGACTGGAGCACGCCCACGGGTGGCCGGTCGAACCGCAGCTCGGCGTCGTAGTCATCCTCGATGAGCAGGCCCCCGGTCGCGCGTGCCCACGCGACCGCTGCGGCGCGCCGCTCCGGATGGAGCACTGCGCCAAGCGGGTACTGGTGAGCGGGAGCGAGGACCGCCGCGACGGCGCCGCTCTCGCGCAGCAGGCTCGTCTGCGCTCCGTGCTCGTCGACGGGGAGTGGGACGACGCGCAGCCCGGCAGCTGCCGCGACCTCGCGATGCAGGTCGAGGCAAGGATCCTCCATTGCGACGCTGCCGCGACCGCGTGCGGCGAGGACACGCAAGAGAAGGGAGAGCCCGTGACGGAAGCCGGCACAGACCACGACGAGCTCGGGGTCGGCGACAGCGCCACGCGCGCGGGCCAGGTATGCGGCGAGCGCCTCGCGCAGCTCCGGTCGACCGCGCGGGTCTCCGTATCCCAGGCTCGCAGTCGACGCATGTCGTAGCCCGCGGCGCGCTGCGCTCGACCAGGCGGCATGCGGGAATGCTGTGAGGTCTGGGAGGCCTGGATGGAAGCTGTACCGCAGAGTGTGCGACGTTTGGGGCGCACGAGTAGCGATGTCGGGAGCGGCCAGAGCCACGTTTCCGACCCAGGTACCGGAGCCACGGCGGGCGTCGAGATACCCTTCGGCGGCGAGTTGCGCGTATGCCTCGACCACCGTCCCACGTGCGAGGCCGAGATCGCTTGCGAGCACACGGGTCGAGGGCAGCCGCTGGCCCGCCGCCAGACGCCCGTCACGGATCGCCGACCGCAGCGCCTGCTCGATCGCATCGCCGCGCGCCCCGCGAGGGTCGAGCGCCAGCTGCAGGTCAGGTCCCGAAGTGGTCCATGATCTATGCATCGAAATGGCCCTTAAAACTGGATCACTTCCAGCCTATCGTAGGCACATGACCACGACGCGAATCTCACTCTCCTCGGCGGCCCCGGCCGTCCACCGCGCGATCGACGCGCTCGACTCGAGCGTGGACTTCGATCCGATCCTGATCGAGCTGATCAGGATCCGCGCCTCGCAGATCAATGGATGTTCCTACTGCATCGACTACCACTCGGGCGACGCACGGCGGAAGGGCGAGAGCGAGCGCCGGCTCTGGGCACTGGCCGGTTGGCGCGAGACTCCGTTCTTCGACGAGCGCGAGCGGGCCGCCCTGGCTCTCACCGAGGCCATGACCCGGCTCCCGGTGGCCGGAGTCCCGGACGGCGTCTACGCCGAGGCGGCGCTTCACTTCTCCGAGGACGAGCTGGGCAACCTGATCGGGGCGATCATCGCCATCAACGCCTGGAACCGCGTGGGCGTCGGCACGGCCCTCTCACCCGCACGCGAGGCCGAGGCAGTCCCCGCCTGACCGGGGCCGATACGGCACAACATTACGGAGGCGTAACGGAGCACTGCCTTCCCGCGTGGCACCCTATGGGCGACGCCCGCGACAGCCGTCGCCGACGCGGTCCAGGAGGGAGTGTCATGAACGACGACAGACGAGAGCATCGGCTCACCCGGTCGTCCGCACTGCAACTCGCCGCGGCAGGTGCAGCAGGGCTCACACTCGGCGCCAGGTCCGCACTCGCGGCGCCGACCGTCGCCCAGTCCGTGGGCAGCGCCGCCACAGCCTTTCTCGCCTCGCTGTCGCAGGACGAGGCGGAGCGGGCCAGGTTTGCGTTCACGGACGATCAGCGCTTCGTCTGGCACTGGACGGCGCCGTTCAACCTCGAGCGCGAGGGCTTGCCGCTCAAGGACATGAGCGCGACGCAGCGCAAGCTCGCGCTGGCGCTGTTGCGGTCGAGCACCTCGGCGCGGGGCTACCGCAAGACGCTCGAGATCATGTCGCTGGAAGGGGTGCTCCGGACCATCGAGCCCGAAAGTGACTGGGATCCCGACCTCTACTACGTGTCGATCTTCGGCACCCCGGGTGACGCCCCCTGGGGCTGGCGCTTCGAGGGTCACCACTTCTCGCGCCACATCACCGTCGTCGGCAGCACCGTCATCGCCGAGCCCTTCTTCCTCGGAACCTGGCCGACGCGCACGGGGATGGCCTACCGCTCGGTCGCGAAGGGCTTCAGGACGATGCCCCGGGAAGAGGACGCTGCCAGAGAGATCGTGCGCTCGCTCGGGCCACGGCTGCGCCGCAAGGCCGTGTACTCCTCGGAGCCGCCGGAGGATCATTTGACCATGTACGACGTCCGCGTCACGCCGCTTGCACCGGTAGGCGTGCTCATGCGGGAGCTGCCTTCGGCGGCCCAGAACCGCGTGCTGGAGATCGTGCGCACGTACCTGGCCAACCATCCGCTCGCGGTGGCGCGCGACGCGCAGGCTCGCATCGACCGGGCAGGCCGCGGCCGCATCCGCTTCGGGTGGGCGGGAGGCATGCGACCGGGTGAGCTCCACTACTACCGGCTGCAGGGCCCGACCTTTCTGCTCGAGTACAACAACACACGGAACGACGCAACCCACATCCACAGCGTCTGGCGCGACTTCAAGCGGGACTTCGGCCGCCACTTGCTGTAGACGGCGTGCGCTCGCGCCACCCGCCGACGCCCAGCACCGGTGTCTCTACCGGCGTCGTGCGCCGCCCGCCGATCGCTCTCGCCCTCCTGTTCGTCGCCTGCGCGCTCTCCGCCGGTTGCGGCGACAGCCACACGGAGGCTGAGGCGCCGGCGACACGACAATCGAGACGATGCCGGTGGAGACCACTCCGCCGGAGACCGTTCCGGTTGCACCGGCGACACCGCTCCCACCGCCCTCTCGGCCCATGTCGTGGCGGTCCGCCGGGGCGTTCGTGTGGCACGAGACCGACGTCGACCCGGGCATCCTCGGCACCGCGCTGCGCGACAACGGCTTCGGCTGGGTCGCGGTCCACCTGCACGACGGCACGACGGAGGATCCCGTCGAGGCCGACTGGGTGCGGCGCTTCCGGCTCGCGAGCGGCTTGCCGGTCGGAGGGTTGGGGCGTGCTGCGAGCGGAGCCCCGGCTCGAGGCCGAGCTCGCGGACACTCTCGTGCGTCGCCAGGGGCTCGACTTCTACATCGCGAACGCCGAGGCCGAGTACGGGTACACCGGACCGTCGGGACCGGACGGAGTGCGATACCGGCGCTCGCAGCGCTTCGTCGCCGCGTTCCGCGACCTGCAACCTGCGCTCGCCGTAGGGCTCTCCTCGTACTGCCGCGCCGACATGCACGACCTCGACTGGGGCGCCTGGCGCGCAGCCGGCTTCGTGTTCCTGCCCCAGGCGTACGTCAACGATCTCGGGCTCGAGGCGACGCCGGCCGCGTGCGCACGAGGCGCCCGCGGCTTCTTCCCGGTCGACGCGGTGCACCCGACGATCGGCATGCACCCCGGGCAGAGAAGCTCGCTTGCGGCAGCGGCGTACGCGCCGCTGCTCGACCGCGCCGACACCACAGGCTTCTCCGTGTACCTCGCCGAGACGCGGATGACGCCCGAGGAGTGGCAGTCGCTCGGCTCGGCGATCGCTCGGCTCGGCATCGCTCGGTAGAGCTGGGGCACGAGGAGGCCCGCGGCCACCCGGTGTGTGCCGAGCTGGTGCCGATCGCTCCACAGGGGCGCATGAATGCACGCGATGTTGCCGCATCGTCCCCGGCGGACACTTTCGGACGCCACGGCTGCCGCGTATCCCTCCACGGCAATCGACCAAGGAGGAAGCCTGGTGACCAGGCAATCGATCGTGCTCGTCGCGCTCCCGCTGGCCGTGCTCACCGGCGCGGCCTCGCTCGCAACCGCGGGCAGGAACGACGACACGACCATCCACGCGTGCAAGCAGGCGCGCACAGGTCTCGTCCGCATCGTGCGAGCGGGCGCGAGCTGTCGGCGCAACGAGATGCCCGTCTCGTGGAACGTGCGCGGGCCGCGCGGTGAGGCGGGACAGCCCGGTGCGGCCGGCCCACAGGGTCAGCCGGGAGCGCAGGGAGGCGCGGGGCCGGCCGGCGCGCCCGGGCAGGCTGGCTCACAAGGACCTCCCGGCCCGCAGGGTGAGCGTGGGCCCGCCGGGCCACCCGGTGTTGCCTCACTCACCGCGCTCGACGGCAGCGCTTGCACGACCTACGCGGGGGATGCCGGCACCGTCGACCTCGAGCTGACGCCGGAGAACGCAGTCGTCATGCGCTGTGATTCCGCAGGCGAGCCTCCGCCTCCGCCACCCGGCCCGTCACAGCTCGTGATCAACGAGGTCGACTACGACCAGGTCGGAGCGGACACCGGCGGCTTCGTGGAGATCGCGAACACCGGTGACACGACTGCGACGCTCGACACGATCGCCCTCGTGCTCGTGAACGGAGGCGACGGCGCCGAGTACGCCCGCAGGGCATTGACGGGCACCCTCGCAGCCGGGGCGTACCTCGTGGTCGACATCGACCCGCAGAACGGGGCACCCGACGGCGCGGCGCTCGTGGACTCGACCGCGGGAACGCTCCTCGACGCCCTGTCGTATGAGGGCGAGATCAGGTCGGCCACCATCGGTGGCTCGACGTTCGACCTCGTCGAAGGCACGGCGCTTGCAGCCACGACCGCCGACTCGAACACCGAGAACGGCTCCCTCGCCCGCCTGCCCGACGGGCAGGACACCAACGACGCGGCCGCGGACTGGAGGTTCACCACCACGCCCACACCGGGAGCGGCGAACGCAGGCTGAACCGAGCGCCGCCGGGGGACTGTCCCGAACGGGGACAGTCCCCCGCGGCGTGCGCGCCTAGCGCCCTTTCTCCTGCCTCCGCTCGCGGGCGGCACGCTCCAGCGCGCGGTACCGGCGGCGTGCTTGTGACTGTGCCTGCCTGTCGAGCCGCAGCTCGAGCGCCGCCAGCTCACGCTCGAGCGAGCGGTAGCTCTCCCAGCGTTCGGGCGTCAGCCTTCCGTCCGCGAGCGCGGCGAGCACGGCGCATCCAGGCTCGACCTCGTGGCTGCAGTCGTTGAAGCGGCACTCGAGGAACAGCGACGTGACGTCGTCGAACGCCTCCTCGAGACCGTGGTCGGCCACCCAGAGCTGTAGCTCGCGCATACCGGGCGTGTCGATCACGAGCCCGCCGTTCGGCAGCTTGATGAGCTCGCGGCGGATGGTGGTGTGCCGTCCCTGGCCGTCGCTGCGCACCTCCTGGGTGGCGAGCAGCTCCTCGCCGAGAAGCGTGTTGACCAGCGTCGACTTGCCGACCCCCGACGACCCGAGCAGGGCCGCGGTGGCACCCGGCTCGAGCTCCGCCAGGACGGCGTCGAGGCCGGCGCCGGTGCGCACCGAGACGGCATGCACCGGTACGCCGACGGCGACCGACATGACCTCTGCGACAGCGACGGAGGGGTCGTCGACGAGATCTGCCTTCGTCAGCAGCACGACCGGCCGCGCACCCGACTCCCAGGCGAGTGTCAGGTAACGATCGAGCCGCCGGGCGCCCAGGTCGTCGTCGATCGGGGAGACGACGAAGACCACGTCGACGTTCGCGGCGACCACCTGCTCGTGCGTCGTCTGCGATCCGGGATCGTGCGACGCCAGGCGCGAGAATGCCGTGCGCCGCTCGAGAACGGCGTGGATGACGCCGCGACCGGGCTCGGTCGGCTCGACGGCGACCCAGTCGCCGACGGCGGGGAGGGCTGCAGGGGTCGCGGCTTCCCGCACGAGGCGTTGCGGAACTTCGCAGCGGAGCTCGCCGTCCTCCGTGAGGACGTCGTACGCGCCGCGATGCTGGACGGCGACGCGCCCGGGCACGAGCCCGGCCTGCGAGTACTCGGCGAACTCTGTCGTGCGCCCGGCATCCCAGCCGAGCGATGTGAGAACGGTCAACCGACTCCCTTCGGTCTCGAGTACATGAAAGCGCGCGCCGCGGAGATCGGCGCGGCGCCGCGAGACCGTCGGGACGATGTCCTAGACGGACCGCGCGGCGAGCAGAGTGGAGGTGCGAGCCGTCGTTGCCATGTGTGCGCCTCCTTCCGTCGGTGACCGACCGAGGGGATGCTAGCGCCGGCGAGGGCCTGCGTGCCAGAACACGGCTGCCGCAGCGGCGGCTTCGGCGACGACGCTGAGCACAGCCACGAACTTGAGCCAGGAGGGTAGGTGCCGCATGTCACATCTATCGGCGCGCGCGCGGCATGAGATGAGAGCCTCTATGTCGGTGGGCGCAGGGCGGCAAATGGGTCTGTCACGGCGAGCCGGCGGTCGCGGAAGCGAAACACTTCCGCGGGGCGGCCGCCGGCGCGGCCCGGGGCGCGGCGCTCACCTGTCGGTGTGAGCGCGCCGCGTCGCAGCAGCACGCGCTTGAGGTTCGTCGCCGACACCTCGTGCCCCAGGGCGGCGACGTAGATCTCGCGCAACTCGCCGAGGGTGAACGTTGCAGGAGCGAGCGCAAACCCGACGTTGGTGTACGAGAGCTTCCCGCGGAGCCGCTCCCGGGCCGAGAGGACGATCTCGCCGTGGTCGAAAGCGGTCCGCGGGAGATGGTCGACCGGATGCCAGACCGTGTCGGCCGGCACGTGAGGGTCGACGCCGAGCGGCACGAGGCCGAGGTACGCGGTCGCAAGCTCCCAACCGGCCGGGTTGCGCCCCGGCGCGCTCCAGGTGCCGAGCTGCTCGAGGTGCGCCACCTCGCGCACGTCCACCTTCGCTGCAAGGTGCCGCCGGATCGAGCCCTCGAGGGTCTCGCCCGGGGCGAGCCGGCCGCCGGGCAGGCTCCACTGCCCGGCGAACGGGTCCCGCGCGCGTTGCCACAACAGGACCTCCAGCTCGCCATGGCGCACCTGCAGCACCACCGCGAGAGAGGCCTGTTCCGGTCTGGTAGACTCGGGCCGAGGTTTCTGACTCATAGGCAAAAACTAGCGGAAGGAACACGACGATGACAGGGTGGAGGCGCGGAAGGGTCGCAGCGGTCGCCGGTACGCTCCTGCTCGCCCTCGCGGCGGCGGGTTGTGGAGGAGGCGACGGCGGCAGCGGCGGCGGGTCATCCGACGCGCTCAAGGTCGGGCTCATCGCGGACGCCGGGCAGCTGAACGACCGCGGCTTCAACGAGCTCGCCTACAAAGGGCTGAAACGGGCAGAGGCCGAGCTGGGGATCGAAGGACGCGTCGTCGAGTCCACGTCGGCCCAGGACTACGTGCCGAACATCACATCCCTCGTGCGGCAGGGCTACGACCTCGTCATCGGTGTGGGGTACGCACAGGGCGGTGCAATCGCGTCCGCGGCACGACGTTTCCCCGACCGCAAGTTCGCGATCGTCGACGTGGACCAGGCGACGCTCAAAGGGATGCCACCGAACGTCCAGGGTCTGCTGTTCCGTGAGGAGCAGGTCGGCTACCTCGTCGGCACCCTCGCTGCACTGAGCTGCCGAGCGCGCGGGAGGATCGACGGTCAGCGCGGTCGGAGGCTACAAGGAGCCGCCTGTCGACCGGTTCATCGCCGGCTACCGCGCCGGCGCCGAGGCGGCGGTTCCCGGGACGAAGGTCGCATACGCCTACTCCCAGGACTGGGAGGACCAGGCGAAATGCAAGGAGCTCGCGCTCGGCCAGATCGCGAAGGGCTCCAAGGTCGTGTTCCAGGTTGCAGGCGGCTGCGGGCTCGGCGCCCTCTCGGCGGCCAAGGACAAGGCCGTGTGGGGAATCGGCGTCGATGCCGACCAGTCGTACCTCGGCCCGCACATCCTGACGAGCGCGCTCAAGGGTGTCGACCAGGCGGTCTTCCTCACCGTCCAAGCGGTGCAGGATGGCACGTGGCAGGGTGGAGGCAACGCCGTTTTCGGCCTCGACCAGCAAGGCGTCGGTCTCGGCACGGTCAGCGACCAGGTGCCGCAGGAGGACATCGAGGCGGTCGATGAGGCGGAGCAGAAGATCGCCGACGGCGAGATCAGCGACATACCGACGAAGTTGGGGAAGAGCTGAGACGTGCGGGCCGTTGTGGTGCTCCAGTGTCCGTCGTCATCGGGGAAGGAGAGCCCAGCGTGCCCCTGCTCACAGCCAAGCAGCGTGAGTTCCTGCAGCGCCCGTTCGTCGGCGTCGTGACCACGCTGCGCCCGGACGGGTCGCCGCACTCGACCGTCGTCTGGGTGGACGTGGACGATGCCGGCGTCTCGTTCAACACGGCGCATGGTCGTGCGAAGCCGCTGTACCTCGCACGCGATCCTCGTGTCGGGCTGACGGTCGTCGACCCCGAGGACCCGTTCCGCTGGCTGAGCATCTCGGGAACGACGGAGCTGGTGGACGAGGGTGCGGACGACCAGATCGACAATCTTGCGCAGAAGTACCTGGGGCAGTTTCCGTACCCGTTCCGCAAGCCGGATGAGCGCCGGGTCACCGTCCGCATTGCGGTCGAGAGAGCCGAGGCCCACGGGATCGACGAGCCGGCAGGTTAGGCGGTCGCTACGGCGGCGCGCAGTGTGGGGGTCGGGCCTACGGGTCCGACCCCCACAAGACGGTCAGGCGGCTCGCACGGAGTACACCGGCGGCAGGCGCTCCGCGACCGAGTACCAGCTCTCGCCTGCGTCTTTCGAGCCGAACACATCGCCCGAGGTGGCGCCGAAGTACAGCTCCAGCCCGGCCGCCTCACCCGACGAGTCGAACGCCTCGCGCAGGACGGTCAGGTAGGCGTCCTTCTGCGGCAGGCCCTCGGTTCGTGCCTGCCAGGTGTCGCCTGCGTCGCGTGTCTCGTAGACGACGACCTTCCCACCGGGTGTGATCCTGTCGCCCGCGCCGTCCAGTGGGATCACATAGGCGGAGTCCGGGTCGGCGGGGTCGACCACGATCGGGAAGCCGAAGTCGGAGCCGAGGCTGTCACCGACATCGAGCCAGGTCTCGCCGGCATCGTCGGAGCGGTACACGCCGCCGTGGAACTGCATGAAGAGGCGCTCGGGTCGCTGCGGCGCGCGGCGCACGTCGTGCACGCAGTGCTGGAGCGGGTTGTCACGCGCCTCCTCGGGTGCGTACTCGGGCACGAGGCCGTGGTTCGAGTAGCGCCAGCTCGCGCCGGCATCCTCGGAGAGCCAGACGCCGACCGCCGAGATTGCCACCATCAGTCGGCTCGGGTCGCCTGGCCACGGCTCGATCGTGTGCAGGCAGAGACCACCCGCGCCCGGGCCCCAATCGGGCCGTGTCGGGTGATCCCACAGCCCTCGGTTGAGCGCCCAGGTGGCGCCGTTGTCACGACTCTCGAACAGGACGCCCGGATCGCCGCCACAGTAGACGAGACCGTCCTCCTCACCCGGCGCGATCACCCAGAGGCGCTCGAGCGCCTTCTCCTCGCCCTCCGGCAGCTCGAGGCCCTCGCCCTGCTGCCACTCGCCGGACGGGTCGTCCGTGACCCACACCTTCGGGCCGTAGAACCACGACGTCACCGACGCGAGGTAGCGCCCGTTGCGCGGGTCGCGCGTGGCGTACTCGACCGCCTGGCCGGCGAACGCCCGTGCCGTGACCTCGAACGGCCCGCCCGGGTCGCCCTCCAGCACGAACATGCCCTTTCGCGTGCCCACCAGAAGCTCTGTCACCGTTCTCCTCCCGTGATCGACGGCAGGACGTGCATGCGGTCGGTCGGCCCGACCGCTTCCTCCTCCTGCGCCGGTTGACCGTTCACATAGACGTTGACGTGCACGCGGATACGCCGCCGCTCGTCGAGCACCCACCCCGCCACGGCCGGGTGATCGCGCTCGAGCGTCTCGAGCACTTCGAGCACCGTGGCTCCGCCGAGCTCGTGATCGGAGCTGCCGGTGAGCTCGGAGAGCGGTGCGCGCAGCCTCACGTGCGCCATCGCCTGATCCTTGCACGCAGCATGACCTCTGGACGAACGCCAGGTGGCGGAATCGACATCTAGGCGCTCAGACTCCGATGCCGACGGAAACTCATCGGAACGTGCGCGCGGCAGGAGCTACGGGACGTAGGCCTGATAGGTCCGGCCCTACGACGGCTCGAGCTCGAGGACGCCGTGCGGCGCGCCGAACGCGGCCAGCTTGTCGAGGAACGGCTGCGGCGCGAAGGCCTCCGGCCCGAGCACCCCGGCTCCCGACCACGTCCCCTCCGCGAGCAGCTCCAGCGCGACGACGGGGTTGAGCGCCGTTTGCCAGACGACGGCCTGGGCGCCGTACTCGCGCATCGACCACTCGTTGTCGACCACGTGGTAGAGGTAGGTCTTGCGTGGCTTGCCGTCCTTGCCGAGACCGGTCACGAGCGTGCCGGCGCAGGTCTTCCCCGACATCCGGTCACCCAGCGTCATCGGGTCGGGCAGCGCCGCTGCCACGACGTCACGCGGCGCCACATCGAGGCCCTTGACGCGGATCTTGTCCTTGTTGTCGAGACCCAGCTTGTGGAGCGTCTTGAGCACGTCGATGAACTCGTCGCCGAGCCCGTACTTGAAGGTGACGCGCTTGCACTCGACCCAGCGCGGCACGAGCAGCACCTCCTCGTGCTCCACGTTGACGCACTCGACCGGGCCGATCCCTTCCGGGAAGTCGAACACCTCGGGCTCGGAGAACGGGGGGGTCGTGAACCACCCGCGCTCGCGCTCCCAGATCACGGGCGGGTTGAGGCACTCCTCGATGGTCGTCCAGATGGAGAACGTGGGCGCGAAGTCGTAGCCCTCCACGACGAGGTTGGCGCCGTCGCGGATCCCGACCTCGTCGATCTCCGAGAACAGCTCATCCGCGGCGTGGCGTGCGAAGACATCGGCGGCGCCGGGCTCGATTCCGATCCCGACGAGAGCCAGCAGGCCCTTGTCCGCCCACGCGGCAGCCCGCTCGAACTGGTAGTCGCCGAGCTTGACGCCCGTCTCCTCGTACGGGTTCGTCGGATGCGGCTCCGACAGCGTCATCGCCATGTCCAGGTACGTGACGCCAGCCTCGAAGCACGCGTCGAAGATCGGCACGTTGAACACCGGGTCGACGCTGTTCAGCACGGCGTCGGCGCCGGTGTCGCGGATCAGCTGCGGCGATCGCATCGCGATTCGAGGCGTCGATTGCGTGCGCGGTGAAGCGGTCGTCGTCGAGCGCCGCGGTCAGCGCCTGCGGGCGGCCGGGGTCGTAATCCGCCAGCGCGCAGCCGTCGAAGAAGTTGCGCCGCTGCGCGATGCGGGCGAACGCCGAGCCGACGCCGCCGGTGCCTACGACGAGGATCCTCATGGCGGGCAGTTCTACCTGACCAGCGGGTCAGCCGTCGAGCGCCGGGCCGTCGGCACGGTGGTACGCTCGCGGCGATTTCCGACCAGTGGAGGGAGCTCATGAGCGTGTCGGTCACCCAACACAAGATGTTCGTCGGTGGCGAGTGGGTCGAGTCGTCGTCGGGCGAGACGATGGAGGTGCTCAACCCCGCCACGGGCGAGGTGATCGCCGAGGTGCCGCGCGGAACGGCGGACGACGTCGAGCGCGCCGTCGACGCGGCCAAGAAGGCCTGGGTCGAATGGCAGGACAAGACACCGAAGGATCGGATGGAGCTCCTGCTCGCGCTCGCCGACGTGATCGACGAGCATGCCGAGGAGCTCGCTCGTCTCGAGTCCCAGCAACGTCGGCAAGCCGTGGTGGGTCGCCGTGGACGAACCGGGCATCATGTCCGACAACCTCCGGTTCTTCGCCGGCGCGGCGCGCAACCTGGAGGGCAAGGCGGCCGGTGAGTACGTCGCTGGCTACACCTCGATCATCCGTCGCGAGCCGCTCGGCATCGTGGCCGGGATCTGCCCATGGAACTACCCGCTGTTCATGGCCGTGTGGAAGATGGGCCCGGCGCTTGCGGCCGGCAACGTCCAGATCATCAAGCCGGCCGAGCAGACGCCGCTGACGATGCTCCGGTTCGTCGAGCTCGCGCAGGAGGTGCTGCCGCCGGGCGTGCTCCAGGTCGTGACGGGAGACGGTGTCCCGGTCGGCGACGCCCTCGTCAGGCACCCGGCGATCTCGCTCGTCTCGCTGACGGGCGACACGGCGACAGGCAAGCTGATCGCCAGCAACGCCGCTGACACCGTGAAGCATGTCCACCTGGAGCTCGGCGGCAAGGCGCCGATGGTCGTGCTCGACGACGCCGATCCGGCCACGGTCGCCGAGGCGATCAAGATCGGCGGCTACTTCAACTCCGGTCAGGACTGCACCGCGTCGTCGACGGATCCTCGTCAGCGAGCGGATCTACGACGACGTCGTCGCCAGGACGACCGAGGCGGTCGCGTCGCTGACCGTCGGCGACCCGGGCACCGACGACGAGATCGGCATGGGCCCCGTCATCTCCGCCGAGCAGCAGGAGCGCGTGCTCGGCTTCCTCGAGCGCGCCGTCGACGCGAAGGCGACCGTGCTGACCGGCGGCGGCCGCACGGTGACCGCGGCTTCTTCGTCACGCCGACACTGGTCGCCGACGTCGCGCAGGACGCGGAGATCGTCCAGAACGAGGTGTTCGGCCCGGTCGTCACGGTGCAGCCGTTCGCGTCGGACGAGGCGGCGATCGAGATGGCCAACGACATCCGCTACGGGCTCGCCGCGTCGGTCTTCTCGGAGAACGTCGGTCGCGCCATGAAGGTGGCGGCGAAGCTCGACTTCGGCACGCGTCTGGGTGAACGAGCACCTCTTCCCGCTCACCCCGGAGATGCCGCACGGCGGCTTCAAGGAGTCCGGCTACGGCAAGGACATGTCGCTGTACTCGATGGAGGAGTACACCCGCATCAAGCACGTCTGCGTCAAGCTCGCGTAGCGAGCTCGACGCAGCTCGTGAGGGCTGACCTCGGGCGCGCCGTGCCGTGTCGGGGTACCGGGTAACCATGGTGCCTGGCTGAGAGCCAGGCACCGACCTGGTGCCTGTCTTGCCGCACCGGGTCTGTCCCAGGCGCGGCTTGTAGGTGCGCCCGGTCCAGTAGCGTCGCTCACCGATGGCCGACGCCGACGCAACGCCACCGGCAGCCGAGGCGCGCCCGAGCTCGATCACGACGCGATCGGCTTTCGCGACGCGCTCGTGATCGGGCTCGCATCGACCGCGCCCGCCTACTCGCTGGCTGCGGTGATCGGCACCGTCACCGTGATCGTCGGCTTCCAGGCGCCCGGCGCGCTGCTCGCGTCGTTCGTGCCGATGTTCCTGATCGCGGCCGCGTTCTTCTACATGAACCGTGCCGACCAGGACGCCGGCACGAGCTTCTCCTGGGTGACGCGCGCGATGGGCCCGTGGCTCGGCTGGATCGGCGGCTGGGCGATCTGCACGACGGGGATCCTCGTCGTCGGCTCGCTCGCCGACGTCGGCGCCCGCTACACGTACGAGCTCTTCGGCTGGGACGACGCCGCGGGCTCGAAGACCGCTGTGATGGCCCTCGCCGTCTTCTACATCGTCGCTGATGACGGCGATCTGCATCCGCGGCACCGAGCTCGCCGCCGAGCTGCAGGACGTGCTGATCGTGCTGCAGATCGGCGCGCTGATCCTCTTCGCCGTCGTCGCCCTCGTCGAAGGTCTACGGCGACGACGCGCCGGCCGGGTCCGTCGAAGCCGGAGCTCGACTGGTTCTCGCCGTTCGCGTTCTCCGACTTCTCGCGCTGATCTCGGCGCTGCTGATCGGCGTGTTCATCTACTGGGGCTGGGAGAGCGCCGTCAACCTGACCGAGGAGACGCGCGACTCGCGCGCGCGCGCCCGGGCTGGCGGCCGTCGTCAGCACCGTGATCCTGCTCGTCACCTACGTCGGCGTGACCGACCGCGGTGGTCGCGTACGCGGGCCTCGAGACGCTGGCGGAGTACGACGACGACGACGCGATCTTCGCCGCCCTCGGTGCCGACGTGCTCGGGTCGCCGTGGGACAAGCTCGTCGTTCTCGCGATCCTCACGTCGGCGATCGCCTCGACGCAGACGACGATCATCCCGGCGTCCCGCACCTCGTTCTCGATGGCGCGCCAGTCCGCGCTGCCGCGGCTGTTCGCCGCGATCCACCCGCGCTTCCACACGCCGTGGTTCTCGACCGCGGTGATCGCCGGCCTCGCGATCGCGCTGGTACGTGCCGGTCAACGCCCTGTCGGAGAACTTCCTCTTCGACACGCTCTCGGCGCTGTCGCTGATGATCGCCTTCTACTACGCGCTGACGGGCCTCGCGTGCGTGATCTTCTACCGGCGCGAGCTCACGAAGTCGGTCAAGAACTTCCTCTTCATCGGTGTCGGCCCGCTCGTGGGCGCGGTGATCCTCGGCTTCCTGTTCGTGAAGTCGGCGCATCGACCTGTCGGACGCGGAGAACTCGTACTCCGGTGCAGTCGATCCTCGGGATGGGCGTCCCGTTCGTGATCGGGATCGGGCTTCCTGCTGCTCGGCGGTGTCCTGATGGTGCTGTGGCGCCTCGGCGGGAACGAGCGGTTCTTCGGGCGGCGCGCCTTCGAGGCGATTGATCCACGCCTTGCGACAGCGATCCGGCCCCGTCCGCGTCCACGGGCGGTGAGCCGTGAGCCGCACCATCGTCGTCGGCGTGGACGGCTCTCCCGGCTCCGACGCTGCGCTCGACCAGGCGGCAGAGCTCGCGGGCGCGCTCGGCGACGCGCTCGTCGTCGCCCACGCTGCGGAGCCGCCGTTTCGCAGTGTCGGGGAGGAGTGGCGCGAGAGCGAGCGGGCGCTCGCGGAGCGTGGGAGCCGAGCTGACGGCGCAGGCCGTCGATCGCGCGGCGCAGGCCGGCATCACGGCGGAGGCCGTCCTCGTCCCGCTGCGGCCGGCCGAGGGCCTGCTCCACCTCGCGACCGAGCGTGATGCACGGCTGATCGTCGTCGGGACGGCGAGCGCGCGTCCGCTGACCGGTCTCATCCTCGGCTCCGTCCCGCACAAGCTGCTGCACCGCTCGAGCGTGCCCGTGCTCGTCGTCCCCGTCCCGGAAGACCAGTAGCTCCCAGCGCCGGCTGCGGCGGTACGCACCCTATGCAGGCCGGTAGCCAGGCCTTTACGATTGCCGCCTGTGGTCTGCGGTCCGGAGACGGCGTGAGTGACAGCATCGGTGCCGGGCTTCAGCCTGGCTCCGCTCCCGTCTCGGTTGCTCCCGCTGACGTTCGGCTCGAGAACATCGTCAAGCGCTTCGACGACGTGAACGCGGTCGACGGGATCTCGCTGGAGATACCCCGCGGCTCGTTCTTCGCGCTGCTCGGGCCCTCGGGCTGCGGCAAGACGACCACCCTGCGGATGATCGGCGGCTTCGAGGAGCCGACCTCGGGGAGCATCTTCCTCGCCGACCGCGACGTCGTCGGGCTGCCGCCGTACAAGCGCGACGTCAACACGGTCTTCCAGAGCTACGCGCTGTTCCCGCACATGACGATCTTCGACAACGTCGCCTTCGGGCTCGAGCGGCGCGGCGTGCCGAAGGAGGAGGTGCGCGTCCGCGTGCTCGAGATGCTCGAGCTCGTCGACCTCGCAGGACGCGAAGGCGCGCAAGCCGAAGCAGCTCTCCGGCGGCCAGCAGCAGCGCGTCGCGCTCGCGCGGGCGCTCGTCAACAACCCGCAGGTGCTGCTGCTCGACGAGCCGCTCGGCGCGCTCGACCTCAAGCTGCGCAAGCAGATGCAGCTGGAGCTGAAGCGCATCCAGCACGAAGTCGGGATCACGTTCGTCCACGTCACGCACGACCAGGAAGAGGCGATGACGATGGCCGACACGATCGCGGTCATGAACAGCGGGCGCATCGAGCAGCTCGGCTCACCGACCGAGCTCTACGAGCGGCCGCAGACCGCGTTCGTGGCGGGCTTCCTCGGCAAGTCGAACCTCCTGGCGGGGTCGTCGACGGCGCCGGGACGGTGCGCCTGGCCGACGGCACGCTCGTCCGCGTCGACACCGACAGGCGCGACCGGCGAGGTCGCGATCGGGGTCAGGCCGGAGAAGATCTCGCTCGGCGAGGGCGGCGAGAACCGCCTGCCGGGCACCGTGCGCGAGAGCGCCTACATCGGTGTCGCCACCGAGATCGTCGTCGGCACGCCGGTGGGCGACATCACCGTCTTCCACCAGAACGCCGAGACCGGGGGCTTCGTCCCGGCGCTCGGATCGCAGGTCACCGTCACATGGGCTGCGGCGTCGACGTTCGTCGTCGACCGCCCGAACGAGGAGGGAAGCGAATGACCGTCATCCTCAACCGCCGTCAGCTGCTTCAGCGTGGTGCCGCCGGCGCCACGCTCCTGTCGCTCCCCGGGCTGCTCGCCGCCTGTGGCGGCGGGGCGGCGGTGGTGGCGGCTCGGACGAGGTCAAGGACGTGCTCAATTTCTCGAACTGGCCGCTGTACATCGACTACATCGAGAAGACGAAGAAGCACCCCACGCTCGACGAGTTCACGGCTCAGACGGGGATCAAGGTCAACTACTTCGAGGACATCAACTCGAACGCGGAGTACTTCGGGAAGATCCAGCGCCCGCTCTCGCAGGGGCAGTCGATCGACCGCGACATCATCGTCCTCACCGACAACGAGCGCTTCCTCGGGCTGATGATCGACAAGGGCTGGGTCGAGGAGCTCGACAAGGACAAGATCCCGAACATCTCCAACCTCATCGACGCGCAGGCGAGCCCGCCGTTCGACCCCGACCGGAAGTACTCGCTGCCCTGGCAGTCGGGGATGACGGGCATCGCGCTGGAACCCGGACATCACCGGCCCTGTGACCTCGATCACCCAGCTGTTCGAGGACCCGAAGCTGAAGGGGAAGATCACGGCGCTGAACGGGATGGGCGACACGATGGGGCTCGTGATGCTCGACAACGGCGACGACCCGGCCGCGGTCACCGACGACATCGTGGAAGGCCGCGCTCGAGCGGGTGCAGAGCGCCGTCGACTCGGGTCAGATCCGCCGCTTCACCGGCAACGACTACGCGCAGCCGCTGGCCAAGGGCGACCTTGCGGCCGCGATCGCCTGGTCGGGCGACATCTACCAGCTGCTGCCGTCGAACCCGAAGCTGAAGTGGGCGTTGCCCGACGAAGGGCGGCATCATCTGGACCGACAACATGATCATCCCGACGGGTGGCAGCGCGGCGACGGCGTCGACCTACATGAACTTCGTCTACGACCCGGTCGTGGCAGCGAAGATCGCCGCCTACATCGCCTACGTGCCGCCGGTCAAGGGCACGCAGGAGGAGCTCGCGAAGACCGATCCGGAGCTGGCGAAGAGCCCGCTCGTGTTCCCGTCCGACGAGATGCTCGCGCAGACGCACCAGTTCGACTCCGCGGCGCTCAACAACCAGACGTACATCGAGCAGTGGCAGAAGGTGCTCGGCGCCTGAGACACGACGTGCCGTGACGTTCCTGCATCGCCACAAGGGGCTGACCCCCTACCTGCTGCTCCTGCCGGGGACTCGTCTGGCTGGCGCTGTTCTTCCTCGCGCCGCTCGGCTTCCTCGGCTACCAGTCGCTCCAGTCGGGCACGTTCGACACCGGCTTCACGTTCGACTGGGCGTTCTCGAACTACTGGAACGCGATCGCCGACTACCACGAGCAGTTCATGCGCTCGTTCGTCTACGCGGGGATCGCCACGGTCCTCGCCTTGCTCATCTCGTACCCGCTCGTGTACTGGATCGCGTTCCGTGCGGGGCGCTGGAAGAACGTGTTCCTGATCCTGATCGTCGCGCCGCTGTTCGTCACCTACCTCGTGCGCACCCTGGCGTGGCTCAACATCCTCGCCGACGAGGGGCCGGTGGTCGGCTTCCTGCGCGACATCCACGTGCTCGGCGCCGACGGACGGCTGCTCGCGACGTCGGTCGCCGTCGTGGCCGGCATCACCTACAACTTCCTGCCCTTCATGGCGCTGCCGCTCTACGTCTCGCTCGAGCAGATCGACGCCCGGCTGCTCGAGGCGGCGGAGGATCTCTACGCGAGCAAGCGCCAGGCCTTCCTGCGCGTCACGCTGCCGCTCTCGGCGCCGGGGATCGTGGCCGGCACGCTGCTCACGTTCATTCCCGCCGCGGGTGACTTCATCAACGCGCAGCTCCTCGGCACGCCGCGGCAGTACATGGTCGGGAACGTGATCCAGTCGAAGTTCCTCGAGGTGCTCGACTACCCGGCGGCGGCGGCGCTGTCGTTCATCCTCATGGCGCTGATCCTCGCGGCGCTGCTCGTGTACGCGAAGGCCGTCGGCACGGAGAGGCTGACCGGCTAGCGATGCGCTGGATCCGCAGCACATCCTCCCGGCGTACGCGTTCCTCGCGTTCTGCTACCTGCTGCTGCCGATCGGCGTCGTGATCCTGTTCTCGTTCAACGCGCCGAGCGGCCGTTACAACTACGTCTGGGAGGGCTTCACGTTCGACAACTGGATCAACTGGGACGCGCCGCCCGGAATCCAGGAGCGCGGTCATCAAGTCGCTCGAGATCGGCGTCGTGTCGACGATCGCAGCGACGGTGCTCGGCACGCTGATCGCGCTCGCGATCGTGCGGCACCGCTTCCGCGGCCGCGGCGCCACCAACATGCTCGTCTTCCTGCCGATGTCGACGCCCGAGATCGTGCTCGGCGCCTCGCTGCTGACGCTGTTCCTGAACCGAGGCAGTGGTGACCGGGCTTCGCGACGATCTTCATCGCGCACGTGATGTTCATCGTCAGCTACGTCGTCGTCACGGTGAAGGCGCGGCTGATCGACTTCGACCGCCACCTCGAGGAGGCGGCGATGGACCTCGGCGCCAACGAGTTGACGACGTTCCGCAAGGTGACGCTGCCGCTGCTCGCGCCCGCGATCCTCAGCGCCGCGCTGCTGGGCTTCGCGCTCTCGATCGACGACTTCGTGATCACGTACTTCGTGGCCGGCTCGACGACGACGTTCCCGCTCTTCGTGTGGGGCGCTGCGCGCGTCTCGGTGCCGCCGCAGGTGAACGTGATCGCGAGCGCGATCTTCCTGGTCGCCGTGGCGGTGATGATCGGCAACGTGCTCTGGGGGCTCCGTTCGCGGCGTCGCGGTGGCATCGCCGAGGAGCCGATCGCCGAGGCGATCCCAGTGCCGCGTCAGCTCCCACACCACGGCGCCGGTGTCGCGTGACGGCAACAGGCATCGACCTGCAGCGCATCGCCAAGGAGCACCTGTGGATGCACTTCACGCGCATGGGTGGGTACACCCAGGCGGACGTGCCGATCATCGTGCGCGGCGACGGGCTGCTACCTCGAGGACGACAACGGGAAGCGCTACCTCGACGCGCTCGCCGGCCTGTTCTCGGTCAACCTCGGCTACGGCTACGGCGAGGAGATCGGCCAGGCGGCGCTCGAGCAGATGCGCGAGCTGCCGTTCTACACGAACTGGTCGTACGCGCACCCGCGCGCGATCGAGCTCGCCGGCGAGGTCGCCTCGCTTGCGCCGGGCGATCTGAACCGGGTCTTCTTCGTCTCCGGCGGCTCCGAGGCCGTCGAGTCGGCGTGGAAGCTCGCGCGTCAGTACTACATGGCTCGTGGTGAGAAGCGGATACGTGGGACGATGCACGAGCCGGAGCGGGGACACGACGCGATCGTGGCCGCCACCCGATCGCCGCGGCGCTACAAGGCGATCGCCAGGCACCTGGCCTACCACGGCACCACGCTCGGCGCGCTTTCGATCAACGGCATCCCGGCGTTGCGAACCCCGTTCGAGCCGCTCGTCCCCGAGGTGCGACACGTCTCGAACACCAACCGGTACCACCGGGCGCCGGAGGAAACCGAGGAGGAGTTCACGCGGTTCCTGCTCGACGAGCTCGAGCAGGCGATCCTTGCCCTGGGGCCCGAGACGGTGTGCCTCGTGCACATGGAGCCGGTGCAGAACGCCGGCGGTGCCTTCACTCCACCCGACGGCTACTGGCGGGGCGTCCGGGCGCTCTGCGACGAGTACGACATCCTGCTCTCGGCAGACGAGGTGATCACCGCATTCGGGCGGCTCGGATACTGGTTCGGCTCCGAGCGCTACGACATCCGGCCGGACATCATCACCTCGGCCAAGGGCCTCTCGTCCTCGTACGCGGTGATCGGCGCTGTGATCGCGACCGATCGGGTCATGGAGCCGTTCCTCGAGTCGACCGCGATGTGGTCGCACGGGATCACGTTCGGCGGGCACCCGGTGATGTGCGCCATCGCGCTGAAGAACATCGAGATCATGAAGCGCGACGGGATCATCGAGCACGTCCGCGAGCACGAGAGCACCTTCAGGGCCAAGCTGGAGACGCTGCTCGACCTGCCGATCGTCGGAGACGTGCGCGGCACCGGCTTCTTCTACGCGATCGAGCTCGTCAAGGACAAGGAGACGCGTCAGACGTTCGACGACGCCGAGTGCGAGACGCTGTTGCGCGGCTACCTGTCGGGCGCGCTGTTCGACGCCGGGCTCATCTGCCGCGCCGACGACCGCGGCGACCCGGTGATCCAGATCTCGCCGCCGCTCGTGGCGGGTGTGGCCGAGATGGACGAGATCGTCGGCACCCTCGGTGACGTGCTGGCCGAGGCCGGTCGCCGCATGGACGGCGCTGACTGTCGCTGACCGGACGTTGGGTTAACCGCACCCACCGACTGACGCTCAGGCTATAGCCTCCTCGAGCGGGGGCTGTCGAAACACGAGGAGGTGAAGATGGAGGCAAGCAACGGAGCCGTCGTCGTCGGCCGGGACGTGACACGCCGCTACGGCGAAGGCGAGACCGTGGTGGATGCGCTGCGCGGCGTCACCGTCGAGATCGCGCCCGGCCAGGCGACGGCCGTGATGGGCCCGTCGGGATCCGGCAAGTCGACGCTGATGCACATCCTCGCGGGCCTCGACAAGCCGACGTCGGGCTCCGTCGACATCGCGGGAACGGAGATCACGACGCTGGGTGACAACGCCCTGACCAAGCTGCGGCGCGAGCACATCGGCTTCGTGTTCCAGTTCTTCAACCTGCTCCCGATGCTCGACGCGAAGGAGAACATCCTCCTGCCGTTGACGATCGCCGGCGAGAAGCCGGACGACGGGTGGTTCGACAAGGTCGTCTCGGACGTGGGGTTGACGGACAGGCTCTCCCACCGGCCGTCCGAGCTCTCGGGGGGCCAGCAGCAGCGTGTCGCGATCGCCCGCGCGCTCATCTCGCGGCCGACGGTTCTCTTCGCCGACGAGCCGACGGGAAACCTCGACTCGTCCACGAGCGCCGAGATCCTCGAGCTCCTGCGCCGGTCGGTCGACGAGTACGGCCAGACGATCGTGATGGTCACGCACGACGCGCGCGCCGCCGCGGTCGCGCATCGCGTGCTCTTCCTCGCCGACGGCGAGATCGTCCGTGAGCTCGGCGAGAGCAACCCGCACGAGATCCTCACGGTCATGGAAGAAGTCGCGGCAGCGTGATCAAGGTCGCTCTCCGCGGCCTCGCGGGCCGCAAGCTCCGCGCGGTCCTGACCGCGATCGCGATCGTGCTCGGCGTCGCGATGATCAGCGGCACCTACATCCTCACGGACACGATCGACCGTGCCTTCACGACCCTGTTCACGGAGTCGTACGCCGGGACCGACGCGGTCGTCACAGGGAAGGGGCTCGACATCTCGATCGACGGCGAACAGCCGCCGAGCCCGCCCGTCGATGCTTCCCTCCTCGAGACGGTGCGTGGCGTCGACGGGGTCGCGCTCGCGTCCGGGTCGGTGCTCGACGAGCGCGAGACGAAGATCCTGAACCGCGAGGGCGAAGCGGCCAGCTCCGAGGGTGCGCCGACCTTCGGGTTCGGCATCGACACCGATCCCGCTCTCGCCCAGTTCAACCCGTTGAACATCCTCGAGGGGCGCTGGCCCGCCTCGGCCAACGAGGTCGTGATCGACGCGGGGACCGCCGACGACCTCGGGTACGAGGTCGGGGACACCGTCGAGATCACCACGCTCAAGCCGAAGCGCCCGTTCGAGCTCGTCGGCGTCGCGCGGTACGGCAGCGTCGACAGCATCGGGAATGCGAGCTTTGCGGTGTTCACCGTCCCGGCAGCCCAGGAGCTGCTGGAGCGGGAAGGGCAGTACGATGCGATCTTCGCCGCGGCGGCAGAGGGCGTCACGGAGGACGAGCTCGTCGCGGCAATTGCCCCGGTCCTGCCGGACAGCGCAACGGTCGTGAGCGCGACGGCCGAGGCTCAGGAGGCGGTCGACGAGGTCGACGAGTTCACGGCGTTCTTCCGCTACTTCCTCCTCGTCTTCGCCGGCATCGCGCTCTTCGTGGGCGCGTTCGTCATCTTCAACACGTTCTCGATCACCGTCGCCCAGCGCACGCGTGAGTTCGCGACGTTGCGGACGATCGGGGCCTCGCGGCGGCAGATCCTCGGCTCGGTGATCCTCGAGTCGCTCGTCATCGGGCTGCTCGCGTCGCTCATCGGCCTCGCTCTCGGTGTTTTCCTGGCGGAGGCGATCGAAGGGCTCTTCCGCGCTCTCGGGGTCGAGCTGCCGACGGCCGACCGCGTGTTCGCAGTGCGCACGGTGATCGTCGCGCTCGCCGTGGGTGTCGGCATCACGCTCGCGGCGGGGCTGTTTCCCGCGATCAGGGCGACCCGGGTGCCGCCGATCGCGGCGGTCCGGGAAGGTGCGACGCTCCCGAAGTCACGGTTCTCGCCGTTCGTGCCCTGGATCGGCGGGCTCGTGATCGTCGGCGCGCTCGCGATCCTGGCCCGCGCGATGTTCACGGACGAGCTCGGCACCGCGCGATCGCCTGCTCTCGATCGCGGCCGGCGTCCTCCTGCTGTTCCTCGGGGTCGCGATGCTCTCGAAGCACATCGTGCGTCCGCTCGCGGTGGTCAGCAGCCCGATCGGCCGTTGGGCCGCGTTCGTCTTCACCGTCCTGTTCTGGCCGTTCTTCCTCCTCCCGTACTGGCTCCAGCGCTACGGAGCGTGGGGGCCGGGACCGGCCGTGCGCCGCATGCTCGCCTTCGTCGGCGGCGCGCTGCTGAATCCGCTGCTCCTGCCGATCGTCCTCGTCATGTGGCTGCGACGGGCGGTGACGTCGGTGGGAACCGGAGTGGCCGATGGAGTTCCCCAGTGTGGTCCCGGATCGCGTGGCCGCTCGCACTGGCGGAGAGAACGCCCGCAGGAACCCGAGCCGGACGGCTGCGACGGCGGCCGCGCTGATGATCGGGATCGCGCTCGTCTCGTTCATTGCGACGCTTACCAACGGGATGAAAGCGTCCAACCGCGAAGCGATCGAGGCGCAGATCGCGGCCGACTACGTCGTGACGTCGCTCGACGGGTACACGCCGTTCGTCGCAGCCGCGGGTGACGCACTCGCTGCCTCTCCTGTGCCCGAGGTCGTGACGAGTGTGCGCTCCGACGCCGGCTTGGTCGACGGCGTGACCACCGAGGTCGGCGGCATCGAGCCCGACACCATCGCCGAGGCCTACGTCTTCGACTGGCGCGAGGGCGACGAGTCCGTGCTCGCCACGCTCGGTACGACGAAGGCGGTCGTCAGCTCGAACTACGCGGAGGACCACGACCTCTCCGTCGGCGACGTGCTCACGCTTCGCTCGACGGCCGACCGGTCCGCGGAGATCACCGTCGTGGGAACCTTCGAGCCGCCGCCGTTCTACCCGTTGATCGAGAGCGTCAACGTCTCGACCGAGCTGTTCGACTCCCTTTACGACCGCCCCCGCAATCGCTGGACCTGGGCGAACGTCCCGGGCGAGCCGAGCGCCGCGAACCGCGCGCAGATGGAGCAGGCGATCGCAGGCTTCCCCGACACCCAGCTCGAGACCCGCGAGGAATGGATCGACCGCGAGGACGCGGACATCAACGAGTTCATCTCGTTCCTGTACGTGATGCTCACCCTGGCCGTGTTCGTCAGCATCTTCGGGATGATCAACACCCTGGTGCTGTCGGTGTACGAGCGCACGCGCGAGATCGGGATGCTGCGCGCCATCGGCATGACACGCCGCCAGGTGCGGCGGATGATCCGTCAGGAGAGCATCATCACGGCACTCATCGGCGCGGCGATCGGGCTGCCGCTCGGGATCTTCCTCGCGGCTCTCGTCAATACCGCGCTCTCGGAGTACGACGTGCGCTTCGCGATCCCGTGGGTCCAGCTCATCGTGCTGACGATCGTCGCCGTGATCATCGGGATCCTGGCGGCGATCATGCCCGCACGCCGCGCGGCGAAGTTGAATCCGCTCGAGGCGATCGCGTACGAGTGAGCCCCGTCGTCGGCACCAGGTGGAACCGAGGAAGATGCCTTCCCCTCAGGAGCAGTAGGAACCGGTCGTGATCCGCTTCGCCCTCAAGGGCATCCTCGGCCGGAAGCTGCGTACCACGCTCACGGCGGTCGCGATCGTGCTCGGCGTGGCCATGGTGAGCGGCACCTACGTGCTCACCGACTCGATCGACAAGGCGTTCGACACGATCTTCACGGACATCTACCGCGGCACGGACGCCACGATCACGCCGAAGTCCGCGTTCGACGTCGAGGACGGCTCCGGCTCCACCGAAGCTCCGTTCGACGAGTCGCTGCTCCCGGAAGTCAGGGCGTTGCCGGAGGTCGCCGACGCGATCGGCGGCGTCGCGAGCGAGAACACGCAGCTCGTGAAGGACG
This sequence comes from uncultured Actinomycetes bacterium, assembly GCA_963724995.1. GTDB lineage: Bacteria > Actinomycetota > Thermoleophilia > Gaiellales > Gaiellaceae > Gaiella. The sequence goes on along the minus strand of CAVRXC010000004.1, from coordinate 369,568 downwards.
GCAAGGCGATCGTGTTCGGCGGCGCCCCCAACCTCGGCTTCTCGGTCGACCCGACCAAGCCCGAGTTCAACTCGCTCACGCTCGTGGAGGGCGAGTGGCCAGGGGACGGCGAGCTCGTCATCGACCAGTCGACAGCGAGCAAGGAGGACCTCTCGGTCGGGGACCCGATCGGCGTGCAGGTCGAAGGGCCGGTCGAGACCCTGAAGATCTCGGGTCTCGTCAAGTTCGGGTCCGTCAGCTCGATCGGGGGCGCGACCCTCGCCGGCTTCGCCCTCCCGACGGCGCAGCGGCTGTTCGACAAGGAGGGCAAGCTCGACCAGATCCGTGCGGCCGCCAAACCGGGCGTTTCGTCCCAGCAACTCGTCTCGGAGATCAGGAAGATCCTGCCACCCGGCACGGAGGTACGCACCGGCGACGCCCAGGCACAGGAGGATGCGGAGGGCACCGACGAGTTCATCTCGTTCCTGCAGTACTTCCTGCTCGCGTTTGGTGTGGTCGCGCTCTTCGTCGGCGCCTTCGTGATCGTCAACTCGCTCTCGATCACCATTGCGCAGCGGACGCGTGAGCTCGCCACGCTGCGCACGCTCGGTGCCTCCAGATCCCAGGTTCGGCGCTCGGTCGTCGTCGAGGCACTGGCGATGGGCGTCGTCGCCTCGGTGATCGGGCTCTTCCTCGGGCTAGCGCTCGCGAAGGGGCTCTTCTGGCTGTTCGACGCAGTCGGCTTCACGCTCCCGAACAGCGGGTTGCTCCTCGAGACGCGGACGATCATCGTCTCGCTCGGTCTCGGGATCTTCGTCACCCTGATCGCGAGCATCTTCCCGGCGCTGCGCGCAACCCGCGTACCGCCGATCGCGGCCGTGCGCGAGGGCGCGAAGCTGCCGCCCGGCCGCTTCGCGCGGGTCAGGACGCCGGTCGCCGCGCTGCTCACCGCAGTCGGCTTCGCGCTGCTCATCTTGGGGCTCCTGTCCCACGGCACGTCGACGGTGCTCCTGCTCCTGATCGTCGGCACGCTGATGGTCTTCGTCGGCGTGGCCATGCTGTCCGCGCCCGCCATCCCGGTGCTCTCGGGGATCCTCGGCTGGCCGGCCGCGCGCTTCGCCGGAGCCGCAGGCGTGCTCGCGCGGGACAACTCACGACGGAACCCGCAGCGCACTGCCTCGACCGCCTCGGCGCTGATGATCGGCCTGGCGCTCGTGACTCTCGTGGCGACGCTGGCAGCCGGCATCACGCAGACGTTCCGGGGGGCGGTCAACGACCTCTTCGTGGCCGACTATGCGATCACGGCGGAGAACAACTACTCGCCCATCCCGATCACGGTGTCCGAGGCCGCGGCGCAGGCCCCGGGCGTGACGGCGGTGGGCAGCGTCCGCACGGGCAACGCGCTCGTCTACCGAAGCACGATCTTCGCGACCGCGGTCACGCCGGGCATGAAGGACGTCATCGCGATGGACTGGAAGGAAGGATCCCAGGACGTGCTCGCGACGCTCGGCGAGGACGGCGCGTTCGTCGACGACGGCTACGCGGATGACCACGATCTCTCGCTCGGCTCGAAGATCCCCGTCACCTTCGTCACCGGTGCGACGGAGGTGTTCACGCTGAAGGGCATCTTCGACCCGCCGACCGGAGGGTCGCCCTTCGGACCGGTCACGATCTCCGCAGCGGCGTGGGACGCGGCGAATCCGCAGCCGAAAGACCTCTACTCGTTCCTCAAGATGAAAGGCGGCGACACGCCTGCCAACGCGTCGGCCCTGGAGAAGGCGCTGCGGGAGTTCCCGAACTCGAAGGTGCAGACCCGGGAGCAGTTCATCGACAACCAGATCTCGGGTCTCTCGTCCGTGCTCAACATCCTCTACGTGCTGCTCGCCCTGTCGATTCTCGTCAGCCTCTTCGGCATCGTCAACACGCTCGTGCTGACGGTCTTCGAGCGCACGCGCGAGATCGGCATGCTGCGCGCGATCGGCATGACGCGTCGGCAGACGCGACGCATGATTCGCCACGAGAGCGTGATCACGGCGTTGATCGGCGCCGCCATCGGGATCGTGCTGGGGCTGATCCTCGCCGGCCTGCTGATCGCGAAGCTCGACTTCGTCGACTTCGCGTTCCCACTTGCCCAGGTGATCATCTTCGGGGTGGCGGCGGTGATCGTCGGCATCCTCGCGGCCATCTTCCCGGCCCGGCGAGCAGCGAAGCTGAACCCCCTCGAGGCGCTGCACTACGAGTGAACGGGCTTCTGCTCACACAGGCGAGAACGCTGCGACAATCCACCGGTGGAGCCGGAGACGCGCTACGCCCGCAGCGGTGACGTCAACATCGCGTACCAGGTCACCGGCGAAGGGCCGTTCGACCTCATCCACGTGCCGGGGTTCGTCTCGCACGTGGAGCTCGCCTGGCAGGTGCCCGGCATGGCGTCCTTCGCCAGACGTCTCGGCTCGTGCTCGCGGCTGATCCGCTTCGACAAGCGGGGCACCGGCATGTCGGACCGGGTGAGCGGGGCTCCGACGCTCGAGACACGCATGGACGACGTACGGGCCGTGATGGATGCGGTCGGCTCGGAGCGGGCGGCGATACTCGGGGTCTCGGAGGGTGGCCCGATGAGCATCCTGTTCGCGGCCACGTACCCCGAGCGCGTCTGGGCGCTCGTTCTCTTCGGCACGTTCGCGCGCGAGCTCTGGGCACACGACTACCCATGCGGGTACCGGGAAGAGGACTACCGCCGCGAGTCCGAGGAGGAGGAGCGAAACTGGGGCACGCCGGAGCACGCTGCCGCGGTTGCCGAGGCCCTCGCCCCGAGCGCCGACGAGGACAGCAAGCGAGCGCTCGCGACGTCGATTCGGCAGAGCGCGAGCCCCGGCGCGGTCGCCGCGCTCAACCGCATGAACATGGAGATCGACGTCCGCGGCGTGCTGTCGGCGATCCGCGTGCCGACGCTCGTGCTCAACCGCAGCGGCGACGACCCCTGCATCACCGGCGGATCGCGCTACCTCGCGGAGCACATTCCTGGAGCGCGGCACGTCGAGCTCCCCGGCAGCGACCACGCCATCGCCGCCGGCGATCCGGAGCCGGTGCTGCGGGAGATCGAGCCGTTCCTGGCCGAGAACTGGAAGCAGCGGGCCTGGGAGGAGGCCGAGCCCGACCGGGTGCTGGCGACGATCCTGTTCACCGACATCGTCGGCTCGACGGCCCGGGCGGCGGAGCTCGGCGATGCGCGGTGGCGGGAGGTGCTGCAGTCGCACCATGCGGTCATCCGCCGGCTGCTCGTCCGCTACAGGGGTCGCGAGCTCGACACCGCGGGCGATGGGTTCTTCGCGTCCTTCGACGGTCCGGCGCGTGCGATCCGCTGCGCCTGCGCGATCAGCGAGAGCGTCGGCGAGCTCGGTCTCCAGGTGCGTGCCGGACTCCACGCAGGCGAATGTGAGCTGATGGACGGCAAGGTGGGTGGGATCGCGGTGCACATCGGCGCGCGCGTGGCAGCCGAGGCTGCGCCGGGCGACGTGCTGGTCTCGAGCACCGTCAAGGATCTCGTTGCCGGATCGGGAATCGAGTTTCGGGAGCGTGGGGCCGCCGCCCTCAAAGGCGTCCCCGGCGAGTGGCGCCTGTTCAGCGTCGAGAGCGGGCCGACGGAGCCCGCGGTCGCCTAGCGCCGCTGAGGTTCTACGTGCGCACGCGTCGCGCCACGCCGTCCTGCTCGGCGGCCTCGGCGACTGCGGCGGCGACTGTGGGCGTGACGTCGCGGTTGAAGACGCTCGGGATCACATAGTCGGGGCCGAGCTCCTCGTCAGGGATCACGGTCGCGAGCGCATGGCTCGCGGCGACGTTCATCGCCTTCGTGATCTCCGTCGCGCGCACGTCGAGCGCTCCGCGGAAGACCCCGGGGAAGGCGAGCACGTTGTTGATCTGGTTCGGGTAGTCGGAACGACCCGTTGCGATCACTGCCACCAGGTCCCGGATCGCTTCGGGGGCCACCTCGGGCGTGGGGTTCGCCATGGCGAACACGATTGCGCCCTTCGCCATGCGGCGGACGCCGTCGACGCTGACCGCGCCTGGCCCGGACAGCCCGATGAAGACGTCTGCCCCTTCGAGCACCTCGTCCGCTGCACCCTGCCTGCCCTCCGGGTTCGTCCGCTCGGCGTAGGCGAGCTTGACGGGGTCGAGACCGGGCCGCTCCCGGTGCACGGCCCCGGCGCGATCGCAGCCGACCACGTTCCGGGCGCCCGCGTCGAGCAGCAGGTCGGTCGTCGCGATGCCCGCGGCGCCGACGCCGGTGAGGACGATCTTCACGTCCTCGATGCGCTTGCCGACGACCTTGAGCGAGTTCACGAGCGCGGCCAGCGTGACGATCGCCGTGCCGTGCTGGTCGTCGTGGAAGACTGGGATGTCGAGCTCGTCGCGCAGGCGGCGCTCGATCTCGAAGCAGCGTGGGGCGGAGATGTCCTCGAGGTTGATGCCGCCGAACCCGGGCGCGATCGCTCGGACGGTGGTGACGATCTCGTCCACGTCGGTTGTCGCCAGGCAGATGGGCCAGGCGTCGATCCCGCCGAACTCCTTGAACAGGACGGCCTTGCCCTCCATCACCGGCATCGCTGCCTCCGGCCCGATGTCACCGAGGCCCAGCACGGCCGTTCCGTCACTGACCACGGCGACCGTGTTCGACTTGATCGTCAGGTTCCACGCGGCGTCCGCGGGCGAGTCCGCGATGGCCCTGCAGATCCGCGCCACACCCGGGGTATAGGCCATCGACAGGTCGTCACGGGTCTTCAGCGGCACTTTCGACGTGACCTCGAGCTTCCCACCGAGATGCATGAGGAACGTTCGGTCTGAGACGTGCATGACCTCGACGCCGCCGAGTGCGCTGACAGCCTCGCCGATGCGCCGCAGGTGCTCGTCGTCCGCTGCCGCGACCGTCACGTCACGCACCGTGTGATCGCTCTCGGCGCGCACGAGGTCGATCGCCCCCAGCGACCCGCCTGCGTCTCCGATCGCCTGCGCGACCCGGGCGAACGCGCCCGGCGCATCGGCGAGTCGAACCCGAATGGTCGCCGAGAAGGACGCGGAGACGTGGCTCACGCGCGGATCACTCCGTCGGCAGCGAGCGCCGCGATCTCATCGTCCCCGTAACCCGCCTCATGCAGCACCTGGGTGGTGTGTTCGCCGAGGTCCGGGGGTGGTCCTGCGAGCAGCATTCGCTCGCGGTCGAGCGAGAGGGGCAGCGCCGTCAGCTGCAGGCCTTCGATCCGCGGGTGCGTGAGCGGCTGCAGCATCTCCAAGGCGGTCGTCTGAGGCGACTCGACCACGTCACGGACGTCTGCCACCGGGGCCGCGGGGACGCCCGCCTCGGTGAGCTGCCGATGCCAGGCGGCCGTGTCGTCCTCGCGGAGTCGCGCCACCAGGAGGTCGTAGAGCTCGTCCCGGTGTGCGACACGAGCCGGGTTGGTGGCGAAGCGGGAATCGTCGACGAGCTCAGGGCACCCGAGGACGTCGCACATCGCGGCGAAGATCCGATCGTTGCCGCCCGCGATCAGCAGCTCTCCGTCCCGCGTCGGGAAGACCTGGTACGGCGCCACCATGGGGAACCTCGTCCCCTGCCCCTCCGGGATCGTGCCGTCGGCCAGGTACCCGGCCAGGTGATAGCCGATGTACGCCAGCGCGGTCTCGTAGAGCGACACGTCGACGACCGAGCCGACGCCGGTTCGCTCGCGCTCGAGCAGCGCAGCCAGGATGCCCACCGTGGCCCAGGCGCCGGTGCCCAGGTCGATCAGGCTCGACCCGATCCGGACGCCGGCCCGCCCCGGCTCACCCGTCATCGAGATCAATCCGCCGGCGGCCTGCATGAGGGCGTCGTAGCCGGGCTCATGCCGCAGCGGGCCGACGTGGCCGTACGCGCCGACGGAGCAGTACACGAGCCGCGGGTTGCGACCGCGGACCTCGTCGGGGCCGAGCCCGATGCGCTCGGCGAGCCCGGGGCGGAGGCTCTGCAGGAAGACGTCGGCGCCCTCTACGAGACGCAGCAGAGCCTCCCGTCCGCGCGGATCGCGCAGCGACAGTGCCAGCGAGCGCTTGCCGGCGTTCGCCGAGAGGAACATCGTGCTCTCGCCGTTCCAGAACGGAGGGCCCCAGGCGCGGCCGTCGTCACCCGTATCCGGGCGCTCGACCTTGATCACGTCCGCGCCGAGCGCAGCGAGCGCCTGTGCGCAGTAGGGGCCTGCGATCGAGGTCGTCACGTCGAGCACGCGCGTCCCGGCGAGCGGCTGGTGGGCCATGTCGCCCATCATCGCCGGTGGGCGCTGGCGTCCGCGCCGGTCATGCGAGGATGGCGGCGTGTTCGATCAGTTCAGGGACTGGGTGTCCGGGGAGTGGTGGAGCTACCTCGTCATCTTCGCGGTGTCCATGATCGATGCGTTCTTCCCGGTCGTGCCGAGCGAGAGCATCGTGATCACCGCCGGCACCCTGGCGTCCAGCGGCGACCTCGTCCTCCTCGGTGTGATCGCTTGTGCGAGCGCCGGGGCGATCGTCGGAGACAACATCTGCTACTTCCTCGGCTCCTGGGCGGGGGAACGGACCGTGAAGCGGCTCTTCCGGTCCGACCGCGCTCGGCACGGCTTCGAGTGGGCCGAGCGCCAGCTCGAGGCGCGCGGCTTCTACATCATCATCGTCGCGCGATTCATTCCCGGCGGCCGCACGGCCATCACGTTCGCGTCCGGTTACACGCACGGCATGACCTGGCGTCGATTCATCGTCGCCGACGTCGTCGCCGGGCTCCTCTGGGGCACGTACGCGGCTCTGCTCGGCTACCTGGGCGGCAAGCAGTTCGAGGATGCGCCCTGGAAGGGGCTGCTGCTCGGCTTCGGGATCGCGATCGGTGTCGCGTTCGGGATCGAGGCCGTGCGCTGGTATATCGGCCGGCGGCGGGCGGCGCGGGCCTAGGTCGTCTTCGGGCTGCCGCCGCGAACGCCGAGGGCACGTGCGGCCGCCTCGAGGTACACGACGGCTGCCAGGAGCACGATGAGGGCGAGGAAGCCGTGCAATCCGTTCACCCAGCCGCCCTTCTCATCCGTGTCACCCAGGAACGCGAGCTGCAAGAAGGACAGCACGAGGAAGGCAACCGCGAGCCCGACCGCCTTCCAGTTTCCCCACCACGCGACGATCGCGCCGATCACGATCGCGAGCTGACCGAGATGGACGATGAGCGAGCCGCCGCCGTGCGCGTCCAGTGCGCCCTGGCCTGCGCCGCGAACGAACGCCGCGATCGTGAACGCCTGCCACAGGACGCCCACCACGACGAGTACCGCCCCGACGAGCACCGCCCAGAGGAAGCCTCGCTTCATGGTGCGAACCTACGACACGGGTGCGTCTCGTGCAAGCGCTCGTCTCCGGCGTCGGCTACAAGACCGAGGTGCGGCTTCTCGTCACGGGCGCGACGGGCTTTCTCGGGCGGGAGATCATGCTGCTCGCGCCGCTGGCCACCGGCGAGCGTGCCGACGTGCGTGACGCAGCGACCGTTGCTGCGTTGCTGTCGGAGACGCGTCCGGAGGCAGTGCTGCACACCGCGTACCGTCATGACGGGCCAGACGCGTGGGAGGTCAACGTCGTCGGCTCGGAGAACGTCGCGCGGGCGGCCGCAGCAGCCGGTGCGCGCCTCGTCCACGTGTCCACCGACGTCGTCTTCGACGGGCTCAAAGGGGCGCCGTATGCGGAGACGGACGAGCCTTCGCCGTGCAGCGACTACGGCCGCTCGAAGGCTGAGGCGGAGCGGCGTGTCGCAGCCGCCCATGGGGAGGCTTTGATCGTGCGGACGTCGCTCATCGTCGGCGGGCCGGGGCACGCGGCGTCCAAGCACGAGGTCGCGGCGGGCGAGCCGGGCGCGACCTTCTACGACAACGAGCTGCGGTCGCCGGTGCAGGTGACAGATCTCGCCCGGGCGCTCCTCGAGCTCGCCGCACTCGATCTCGCGGGGCCGCTCCACGTCGCGGGTGCGGACGATGTCTCGCGCGCCGACCTGGCCGAGCTCGTCATCGGCCGGCCCGTGCGCCGTGCGCCGGCGCCGCCGGGGCGCCCGCTCGACTGCCGGCTCGACTCGTCGCGCGCGCGTTCGCTTCTGCGCACGGAGCTGCGCGGCGTCCGCTCGGTGCTACTCCCATGAACCGTCTCGCCGGGGCGACGAGCCCGTATCTGCTGCAGCACGCCGAGAACCCGGTGGCGTGGTACCAGTGGGGCGAGGAGGCGTTCGCCCGCGCGCGCGACGAGGATCGGCCGGTGCTGCTGTCCGTGGGCTACAGCGCGTGTCACTGGTGTCACGTGATGGCCCACGAGTCGTTCGAGGATCCGGCGACGGCGGCGCTCATGAACGAGCACTTCGTCAACGTCAAGGTGGATCGTGAGGAGCGTCCCGACGTCGACGCCCTCTACATGGAGGCGACGGTCGCCATGAGCGGCTCGGGCGGTTGGCCGATGACCGTCTTCCTCACTCCTGACGGAGAGCCGTTCTACGCGGGCACGTACTTCCCACCGGAGCCGCGGCACGGCATGCCGAGCTTCCGTCAGCTTCTCGCAGCGGTGGTGGAGGCCTGGCGTGAGCAGCGCGCCGATGTCGCTGCTCAGGCGCGCAAGCTGGTCGATGCGCTCGGCCAGTCCGCCCGAATGGCGCCGTCGATCGAACCACTGACGGCCACGCTGCTCGTCGAGGCGGAGTCGACCATCGCCCGCTCCTTCGATCCCGTGCACGGGGGTTTCGGTCATGCACCCAAGTTTCCGCCGGCGTCGACGATCGAGCTGCTCCTGCGGCGCGGGACGGATCGCGCCCTCGAGATGGCCGTTTCGACGCTCGACGCGATGGCGGCCGGCGGCATGTACGACGTCGTGGGCGGGGGCTTCCACCGCTACTCGGTCGACGAGCGCTGGCTCGTTCCGCACTTCGAGAAGATGCTCTACGACAACGCGCTGCTCGCCCCTGCGTACCTGCACGCATGGCTGGTGACGGGGAAGGAGCGTCACCGCGAGGTGGCGGAGGAGACGCTCGAGTACGTGCTGCGCGAGCTGGCGCTCGAGGGCGGGGGGCTCGCGTCCGCCCAAGACGCCGACACCGACGGCGTCGAGGGCCTGACCTACACGTGGACGCAGGAGGAGGCGGCTGCGGTCGGGCTGGATCCTGCGCTCCTGCTCCCGTTCGAGCACGGGCGCCTGATCGTTCGCGGCATGCTCGAGCCGGAGCTCCGCGCTCGCCTGCTCGCGGTGCGAGCCGCGAGGCCGCAGCCGTCCCGCGACGACAAGGCGGTGGCCTCGTGGAACGGTCTCGCCCTCGCCGCGCTCGCGGATGCGGGCTACAGGCTCGAGCGACAGGATTGGGTCGAGGCTGCCCGTAGGGTGGCGGAGTTCCTCCTCGGGCCGCTCTCCGGCGCCGACGGCCGCCTCCGTCGCGCCTGGCGGGACGGCCGGGTCTCCGGTGACGGCTTCCTCGAGGACTACGCGGACGTCGCCCACGGCCTGCTCGAGCTACACGTCGCGACGGGCGAGGTGCGCTGGCTGCACGAGGCGCGGCGCCTCGCGCTCCTCGCCGTCGACCTGTTCGTTGACAGCGAGCATGGCGGCTTCTTTCTCTCGCCGGCAGACGGCGAGGAGCTCGTCGCCCGCACGAAGCCGCTCGACGACAACCCGACGCCGTCAGGCAACTCGATGCTCGCCCATGTGCTGCTGCGGCTGGCGCGCATCTGGGGCGACGATGAGCTGGAGCGGCATGCGGTGTCGGTCTTTCGCCTCGTCGAGCCGTCGCTGCGCCGCGTGCCGTCGGCGTTCGGCTGGGCGCTCTGCGCCCTCGACCTGTGGCTCGCTCCGCCGCAGGAGATCGCCGTGGTGGGCCCGGTCGAGAGCGCGGTGGGGCGGGCTGCGCTGACGCCGTTCCGCCCACGCGCCGTCGCAGCCGTCGGCCCGGCCGAAGACGTTCCGCTCCTCGCCGGCAAAGGCCTGGTCGACGGTCAACCGGCGGTCTTCGTGTGCGAGCGCTTCGCCTGCCAGGCGCCGGTCACCGATCCGGCCGATCTGTAGGCTCAGGACATGGCGACGATCGAGGTGACAGGTGCGGAAGAGATCGCGTGGGACCTCACCGATCTCTACGCGGGTGCGGACGACCCGGCGCTCGAACAGGACATCAGCGATACGGAGACAGCAGCAGCCGCGTTCCGCGAGCGGTACCACGGCAAGGTCGCCGAGCTCGACCCTGCCGCGATTGCAGAGGCGATCGCCGAGCGCGAGCGCATCGACGAGATCTTCACCCGGGCTGCGTACTTCGCGCACCTCAACTTCTCCACCAACATGGCGGACTCCGCTCGCGGTGCGCTCGTCGCCAGGCTGACCGAGAAGGGCGCCGCGGTCGACACCGAGCTCCTGTTCTTCACTCTCGAGCTCGCCGAGATAGACGACGAGCAGGCAGAGGCACTGATCTCCGCGCCGGAGCTGGCCGACTGGCGGCACTGGCTGCAATCGCTGTGGAAGTTCCGGCCGTACCTCCTCACCGAGCCAGAAGAGCGGATCCTGACCGAGAAGGGCGTCTCGGGCGTCTCGGCGTGGTCGCGCCTCTACGAGGAGCTGCTCGCGTCGTTGCGGGTGTCGCTCGACGGGGAAGAGCTCGCGCTCGAGACCGCCATGGCCAAGCTGTACGACCCCGAACGGGATGTGCGGAGCGCAGCGGCCGAAGCGATCACGACCGCCCTCGAGCCCGGTCTGCGCACGCGGGCATCGGTCTACAACGCGATCCTGCTCGACAAGTCGATCGACGATCGGCTGCGCGGCCACGCGACCTGGCTCTCCTCCCGCAACCTGGCCAACGAGACCACCGACGAGGCGGTGCAGGCGCTCATCGACGCCGCCGTCTCTCGCTACGACGTTCCGCAGCGTTACTACCGACTCAAGGCTCGCATGCTCGGGCTGGAGCGGCTCTCGCACTACGACCGCTTCGCGCCGGTGGCCAAGGACACGAGCAAGACACCCTGGGACGAGGCACGGTCGCTCGTCGTCGAGGCGTATGCCGACTTTGCGCCCGAGGCTGGTGACATCGTCGAGCGGTTCTTCGAGGAGAGCTGGATCGACGCGCCGGTCCGGCCCGACAAGCGCCACGGCGCCTTCTGCGCCACCACCATCCCCGGCGTCCACCCCTACGTGCTCACCAACTACACGGGCGACCGGCGCTCGATTCTGACACTGGCGCACGAGCTCGGGCACGGCCTCCACGGGGCGCTCTCGCAGCCGCTCGGGCTGTACAACGCGTCGACCCCGCTCACGACGGCGGAGACGGCCTCCGTGTTCGGCGAGGCACTCACCTTCAAGCGGCTCCTCGCCACCGAGGAGGACCCGCGCCGCCGCCTCGATCTCCTCGCCGGGCGGATCGAGGACGCAATCGCCACCGTGTTCCGCCAGATCGCCATGAACCGCTTCGAGCACGCCGTCCATACCGAGCGCCGCGAGGCGGGCGAGATCGCGCCCGACCGCTTCGGTGAGCTGTGGCTCGAGCAACAGAGGGCGCTGTTCGCAGACGCGGTCGACATCGACGGGTACACGCCGTGGTGGAGCTACATCCCGCACTTCACCGGTGTCCCCGGGTACGTCTACGCGTATGCGTACGGCTACCTGTTCTCGCTGGCGATCTACCGTCGCTACGCGCAGGAGGGCGACACGATGGTCGAGCCGTACCTCGACCTACTACGTGCGGGCGGGTCGCGAACCCCCGAGGAGCTGGCCGCGCTCGTCGGGCTCGACCTCTCCGACCCCGCCATCTGGGCCGCGGGCATCGAGGCGCTCGCCGTCGACCTCGACGAGGCGGAGAGCCTCGCCGCGTCGATCGGCCTCGACACCTAACCGCCCACCCGGCGGGACGTCCTACATCTTGGCAATCCGGTGAACGGGCGGTAAGGTCGCCCGGTCACAGCGTTCTCGAGATCGAAGGAGCCCGCATGAAGAAAGTCGTGCTCACGGCGGCCGCGCTGGTTGCGGCGCTCGGGGTCATGGCATCGAGCGCGACGTCAGCGCCGGCCGTGGACGGGATCACCGCCAGGACGATCACCATCGGCGGCACTCACCCGCTCACGGGCCCGGCGTCGCTGTACGCGACCATCTCGACCGCGATGAAGGCGTACTTCTCGTACGTCAACGCGCGCAAGGGACCCGACGGGAAGCGTGGCGTCTATGGCCGTCAGATCGTCTACAACGTCTACGACGACGGCTACAACCCGGCTCAGACCGTGCCGCAGATCCGTCGGTTGGTCGAGCAGGACAAGGTGTTCGCCGTCGTGGGTGCGCTCGGTACCGAGCACGGCGAGGCGGTGCGCCCGTACCTGAACTCGCGGAAGGTGCCGCAGATCCTCAACGCCACTGGGGCCACGACGTGGAGCCGCGACGCGAAGAAGTACCCGTGGACGGGCGGCTGGCTCCCGGACTACGAGTTCGAGGCACGGCTCTACGGTCAGGCGATCGCCCGCAACAGCCCTAACGCGAAGATCGCGGTGCTGCTCCAGAACGACAGCTTCGGTGATGACAACCTCCGCGGCTTGAAGCTTGGCCTGGGGGCGAAGGCGAGCAACATCGTCGGCGAGGAGCGCTTCCAGGTGACGACGCCCGACGTCCGCACCCAGGTCGCGAAGCTGCGTGCGACCGGGGCGACTGTGTTCGTGATCGTCGCCACTCCGCGGCTCATGATCCAGGCGTACGTGTTCGCGAACGCGCTCGGTTGGCGGCCTCCGGTGATCTACACGACCCTCGTCTCCGCCACCGATGCGTTCCTCACGACCGCGAGAGCGGGGGGCGCAGGCGATCTGGTCAACAACACGTACACGGCTCAATACGCGAAGGATCCCGCGAGCCCGGCGTGGGACAACGACGCAGGCATGAAGCTCTACAAGTCCGTGATGGCCCAGTACTACCCGAAGGGTCGCGTCGGCGACGGGCTCAACCTGTACGGCTTCGCCGCCGCGCATGCGTTCACGCAGCTGATGTACAAGGCGGGGAAGAACCCGACACGCCAGGGGCTCATGAACGCGTATCGGAACTGGAACGAGGTCAGCCCGTTCCTGCTGCCCGGCAACAAGCAGAAGACCGGTGGCAACGACCAGCGGCCGGTTGACTGTCTCCGGCTGGCGAAGTTCGTCGACGGTGTCTTCCAGCCCGTGACGAAGCTCAGGTGCGCCTCGTACAAGGCAGCGCCCTGACCTAACCTCGAGGGGCCGGCGCTAGCCGGCCCCTCGCCTACGCCCCGCCGACGCGTTCGAGGAAGCGCGGGCTCGCGAGGCGCAGCCGCTCCTCGACCCGTTGGCCGATCGCCGCGAGATCGTCGTCGCGCAGGTCGCCGGCGCGGAGTCGTCGCGCCAGGGCGACCTCTTCCGCGTCAGGCTGCCGCGGTGGCTGGGACTCGCGCTCCACGATCGTGAGCGCGTTCATCGCCACGAGCGTGCGGAACCGGAGGCGCTGGTCTTCGGTGGTGGGAAGGATCTCTGCTTCGAGGAACTCCCGTACCGCGGTCGCGAGCTCGCCGGCCGAGGGCCGGCCGCCGTGCGTAGTGCCCGGTGCCCCGGTGCCTGGCACCGCTTTCCTGCGCCCCTCGATGCGAACGATCAAGTCGAGTAGCTCCCACTCCATCTCGACCGCGAGGCGGCCGAGGATCGCGAGCTCGACGCTCCGCTCCTCGCCCGAGAGATGACGCCGTGCCTGGTTGAGCGACCCGACGGCCCATTTGCAGTTCCCGAGCACCTCCCACGCGTCGAGCTCGTCCCGCGGCACGGCGAGCCCGGTCAGCTCCTCGTACCGCGCCAGGTACGGCTCGACGTCGGCGACCCCGCCCAGGCGGCGGTCGTCGGCGCCGAAGCGCCACGCGCGGATCAGCGGCCAGGCGAGATCCTCCAGCGGGTCGGCGAGCTTCGCAAACTCCCAGTCGAGCACGGCCACGAGCCCTCGCTCGTCGATGGCGAGGTTGCCGATGCGGAAGTCGCCGTGCGAGACGACCCATGCCCGCTCGAGCGGCAGCCGCCGGGTGCACCAGGCGATGCCGTACTCGATCGCCGGGTGCGGCTCGCCCACCGCGTCGAGCTCCTCCAGCAGCCGGCCCAGGAGGTCAGGACGGGGGAGGAACGCCACGCGCTCCGGCCGGATGGCGTGGATCCGCGACAGCTCCTCGGCCATCTCCGACCCGAGCGACGGTGGCGGGCTCTTGACGATGCGCCGCCCGATCGTCTCCCCCGAGACGCGCGTCATCGCGAACGCCTCGCGGCCGTCGACCTCGCCGAGGTAGGCGACCGGCTCCGGCACCCGGACACCGGCCTCCTGCGCGGCGACGAGCATCTCGAACTCGTGCCGGAGCGGCAGCGTGTCGACGTGGATCACGCCGCCGAGCGCACGCCGTACGAGCAGCTCCCGTCCGTCCACGGTGTCCACTGCCCACGCCTCCTTCGAGGCACCGCCGGCGAGCAGCCGCGCGTCGACGAGCTCGGTCCCGAGCGCTCGCGCGAGCGCGTCCCTCACGTGACGAGCTCGGCGAGCAGCTGCAGCGCCTCGGGCTGCCTGGCCTGGAGCAGCAGGCTCGTCGCGCCGCACTCTCGCCAGGCGCCGAGCCGGTCCGCGATCCGCGCGCGATCCCCCACGAGCGCGATCTCATCCACCAGTGCGTCCGGCACCGCAGCGCTCGCCTCGGTCTTCTTTCCGTCGAGGAAGAGGCTCTGGATCTGCGCTGCCTCCGCCTCGAACCCGTATCGGCAGGCGAGCCGGTTGTAGAAGTTCTGGCCGCGGGCACCCATGCCGCCGACGTAGAGGGCAACCACGGGTCGGAGGAAGTCTCGGGCGAGACCGACGTCGTCGGCGACGACGACGGGCACGAGCGGGGCCACGTCGAAGCCCTCGGGACGCCCGCCCCGCCTCGCGAACCCCTCCTCGAGATGCGGGCCGTGTACGTCGGCGAAGCGCTCCGGTGAGAACAGGATCGGCAGCCATCCGTCCGCGATCTCCGCTGCAAGCGAGACGTTGCGCGGACCGATTGCAGCGAGGTAGATCGGCACCTCCGGCCGCAGAGGCTTCGTGATCAGCTTGAGCGGCTTGCCGAGACCGGTGGCGCCGTCGCCCGTGTAGGGAATGTCGTAGTGCTCGCCGTGGTGCTCGAGCGGCTGTTCGCGGCGGAGGATCGCGCGCACGATGTCGACGTACTCGCGTGTGCGCGCCAGCGGCTTCCCCCACCGTTGCCCGTGCCAGCCCTCCGCCACCTGCGGCCCCGACGTCCCGAGACCGAGCAGCGCGCGCCCACCCGTGAGCAGGTCGAGCGTCGCGATCGTCGCTGCCGTCGCAGCGGGCGAGCGCGCCGGCATCTGCATGATCCCGCTCCCGACCTGGATCTGCGACGTGCGTGCGGCGATCCACCCCATCGGGGTGACCGCGTCGGCGCCGTAGGCCTCGGATGTCCAAACCGAGTGGAAGCCGAGCCGATCGGCCTCCTCGGCGAGCGCTACCGCGGCCACCGGGTCGTCGTATCCCAGCTGCAGCCCCAGGCGCACCGCCTGATCCTACTTGCGGTTGCCGAAGGCTCCGACGATCCTACGCGGCGTGCCCACCTCGCTCTTCCCGCCCGAGTACCTGGAGACGCGCGCCCGTTACCGGGCGTTCATGGAGGAGCACGTCTACCCCAACGAGCGAGCGCTCGAGCGAGAGGACGACGCTTCGTTCGTGCTGCTCGCCGAGCTCCAGAAGCAGGCCCGTGCGGCTGGGTTGTGGGCTCCTCACGTGCCGCCGGAGGCAGGCGGCACGGGACAGGGGTTCCTCTACTACGCCTGTCTCAACGAGGAGATAGGACGCTCGTTCATGGCGCAGCTCGTGCTCGGCTGCCAGGCGCCGGATGCGGGAAACGCCGAGCTGCTGCACCTGTTCGGCACGCCGGATCAGAAGGATCGGTTCCTGCGGCCGCTCGTCGCCGGCGAGGTGCGCTCGTTCTTCGCCATGACCGAGCCCGAGGTCAGTGGGTCGGATCCGACCATGCTGCGCGGACGGGCGGTGCGCGACGGCGACGACTGGGTGATCGACGCGCACAAGTGGTTTTCCTCCGGGGCCGACGGCGCCGAGTTCGCGATCGTGATGGCCGTCACCGACCCGGATGCGGAGCCGCACCGGCGCGCCTCGATGATCCTCGTGCCTGCGGACACACCCGGTGTCGAGATCGTGCGACCTGTACCGGTGCTCGGTCACGCCGGGCGAGGCTGGGGGACGCACTGCGAAGTGCGCTTCACCGGAGCACGCGTGCCGGCAGGGAGCGTGCTCGGCGAGGTGGGGGACGGGTTCCGCCTGGCGCAGAAGCGGCTCGGCCCGGGCCGCATCCACCACGTGATGCGGTGGCTCGGGCAGATGCAGCGTGCCTTCGAGCTGATGTGCTCCTACGCGCTCGAGCGTGAGGCCTTCGGGGGGCCGCTCGCCGAGAAGCAAACGGTGCAGGGTTGGATCGCGGACTCGGCTGCCGAGATCCAGGCGTGCCGCCTGCTGACGATGGATGCCGCGCGGAAGATCGACGAAGGGTCGGAGGCCCGGGTCGAGGTGTCGCTACTGAAGTTCTTCGCGGCGCGTGCGCTGAACGACGTCGTCGACCGGGCGGTGCAGACGCACGGTGCGCGTGGTCTGACCGACGAGACGCCGCTCGGGACGATGCTGCTCCACGCCCGCAGCGGCCGCATCTACGACGGCCCCGACGAGGTGCACCGCATGGTCGTTGCCAGGCGGATCCTCAAGAGCTTCGCCGACGGCGACGGCTGGTCGTTCTCGTAACCGCGTTGCTCACGACGCGAGCGACGGTGGCGCGCCGACCGGCTGCTCGCCCTCGCGGCGAGGGCCGGGGACGTTCGGGAAGCGGAAGTCGAGCGGTGGTCGACCCGGTTGCACGATCCACGCACGTCCTGTCTCGCCGGACTCGAGGGCGATCCACACCGCGTCGGCGACGTCTTGCGGGCTCAGGAGCGGGAAGTCCGCCTGCTCGAGACGCGCGCGGGCGGGGCCCTGCACCATCGGGGTGTCCGCGATCCCCGGGCACACGACGTTGATCGAGATGCCGCGGTCCCCGAGCGGAAGTGCTGCGCTACGCACGAACCCGACCACAGCGTGCTTCGTCGCCGCGTACACGGGGTCGTCGGGCATCGCGGTCAGGCCGCCGAGGGACGCCGTGCACACGATGCGACCGCCGTCCTGCATCACCTGGGCGAGCCGGCGAACGCCCAGGACGACGCCGTCGACGTTCACGCTCATCGCGCGGCGGTAGCCGTCGACGGTGAGGCTTGCCGGGTCGGGTGGCCCGCCGAGCACACCGGCGTTGAGACAGGCGACGTCGACAGGGCCGACGGCGTCCCAGGCGGCGGGGTCGGCCACGTCGAAGCCGGTCTCCAGGTCGAGAACAGCTACCTCGAGGCCTTCGGAGCGCAGTCGGTCGACGATCGCGGCGCCGATCCCGGAGGCACCACCGGTCACCAATGCGTTCACGGGACGAGCACGACCTTGCCGGTCGAGCGCCGCTCCTCGATCAGACGGTGCGCCGCTGCCGCTTCGGCGAGCGGGAACGTGGCGCCGACGATCGGGTGGAGCAGCCCTTGACCCCACATGCGCAAGAGGTCGGCAGCCGCGTCGCGCACCACATCGGGCCGGTATCGCATCAGGCGACCGAGATAGAAGCCCTGCAGCCCGATGTTGCGACCGACCAGGAGCGCCGGGTCGACCGGCTTCCACCACCCACCCGCAAACCCGATCCCGATCGCCACGCCGAGCGGGCGCAACAACGCGAGCGAGGCCTGGAACAGCTCGCCACCCACAAGGTCGAAGACCACGTCCACGGGATCGAGGGTGGGAAGCGCCTCGTACGTGACCGCTTCGGCCGCGCCCAGTGCGCGCGCCGTTTCGAGCTTCTCCTCGCTGCCGCAGGCGGCGACGACATCCGCGCCGAGCAGGCGCGCCACCTGCACCGCGGCCCCGCCCGTCCCACCGGCGGCGGCGGTGACCAGCACCCGCTTCCCGGCACGGGCGTCGGCCTGGCGAGTGAGCGGGATCCAGGCGGTGAGGAACGCCATCAGGAACGCGGCACCCTCCTCGAACGACGCCCCGTCCGGAAGGTCGAAGAGCCAGTCGTCGTCGACCACGGCACGCTCGGCGTAACCGCCACCGGTGTCGCGAGCGAGCCCGAGCACGCGGCGCCCCGCAGTCTCACCCGCGATCTCGACCCCCGGGATCCACGGCAGAGGCGGTGCCTGCGGGTAGCGGCCCTGCCGCACGAGCACCTCGAGGAAGTTGATCCCCACCGCTCGCACGTCCACGACCGACTGCCCGTCCCGCGCCTCCGGGTCGGGCACGTCCTGCACCGAGAGCGCCTCGGGGCCTCCGACCTCCTCCAGGACGACCGCCTTCACGCCGCTGCCACGCCGCGGTCGCCAGTGGAAGCTTGCAACAGGCTGTTGCAAGCGGGCCCGAGCGGCACCGCACTCACCGCCCGGTGAACTGCGGCTCGCGCTTCTCGATGAACGCGCTCACGCCTTCCAGACCGTCCTCGCTGGCCAGGCATCGTCGGAACCCGTCCGCCTCCCGGCGCAGCCCTTCCTCGAGCGGCAGGTCGCGCGTCGTCCGCGCGAGCTCGCGCAGCACCGCCACCGCGTGCGGCGACCTCGCCGCGATCGCCGTCGCGACCTCGAGCGCGGCGTCGTGCAACCCCGCAGGCGGCACGACCTGCTCGACCAGGCCCCAGCGCTCCGCGGTGGCCGCGTCGACGAACTCACCGGTGAGGTTGAGCAGCATCGCGCGACCCAGGCCGACGAGCCGCGGCAGGCGCTGCGTGCCACCGCCGCCCGGGATCAACCCCAGCTTGATCTCCGGCTGTCCCAGCTTTGCGTCCTCCGCACACACGCGGATGTCGCAGCACATCGCCAGCTCGAGCCCGCCGCCCAGGCAGTACCCCTGGATCTCGGCCACGAACGGGGTGTGCGCGGCGTCCATTCGTGCACCGAGCTTCTGGATCCCGCGTGCCGAGCCAGCCTCGGCGCTCGCCGACTCGCGGAGCGCAGGGAACTCCTTGATGTCCGCCCCGGCCACGAACGCTCGCTCGCCACCGCCTCGCAGGATGATTGCCCGCACCGCGTCGTCGGCGTCGAGACGCTCGATCTCCGCCTCGAGCTCCTCGAGCAGCGCGGCCGAGAGCGCGTTCATGGGAGGGTTGTCGAGGGTGACGACCGCAACCCAGCCGTCCTGTTCTGTCGAGACGAATGTCCCCATCGCTGCGCCTCAGCCGGTCACGTCGCTTGCGACAGGAACGGCAGCGAACTGCTCGCGCAGCGCGGTCTTGCGGAACTTGCCGACCGCGGTCTTCGGGATCTCGTCCACGAACTCGAAACGATCGGGCAGCCACCACTTGGCAAAGCCCGGCGCCAGATGGTCGCGCAGCTCCTCCGGTGTCGCGCTCGCCCCTTCGCGCAGGACGACCACTGCGAGCGGGCGCTCCGACCACTTCTCGTCGGGCACCGCGATCACCGCCGCCTCTGCGACAGCCTCGTGACCCATCAGCGCATTCTCGAGCGCGACGGTCGAGATCCACTCGCCACCGGACTTGACGAGGTCCTTGGCTCGGTCCTGTACCTCGACGTAGCCGTCGGAGTGGATCGAGACGACGTCGCCGGTCCTGAACCAGCCGTCGTCGGTCCAGCGGTCTGCGCTGTCCGGCGAGTCGTAGTACGACGAGGAGATGGCCACGCCGCGCACCTCGAGCTCGCCCATCGTGACGCCGTCCCACGGTACGAGCCCGCTCGCGCCGCGCGCGCGGATCTCGACGAACGGAATCGGCGGGCCCTGCATGGCCCGCTTGTCGTAGGCCGCGGCGCCGGTGAGCCCTTCCTCCTGGCCGGGAGCACCCGAGATCGTGCCGATCGGGCACATCTCGGTCATGCCCCAGCCATGCGTGACGTGCAACCCGTGTCGCTCCTGGAAGGCCTCGATCATCGCCCGGGGCGGCGCCGCCCCGCCCACGGTCATCGTGCGGATCGACGAGAGATCCCAGCCGTTCGGGTTGGCGTCGAGCGTCTGCAGGATCCCCATCCAGATGGTGGGCACGCCTGCGGTCACGGTGACGCGCTCCTGCTCGAAGTCCTCGAGCAGGCTCACGGGGTCGAGATGCGGCCCGGGGAGCACCTGCTTGGCGCCGATCATCGTGCAGGTGAACGGGAAGCACCACGCGTTGGCGTGGAACATCGGCACGACGGGGAGGCACGTATCGGCCGTCGTCATGCCGAGCAGGCCACCCGCGGTCAGCGCGTGGATCGCGATCGCCCGGTGTGAGTAGACGACACCTTTCGGACGGCCGGTGGTGCCGCTCGTGTAACACATCGCCGCGGCCGAGCGCTCGTCGATGTCGCGGTAGGAGAACGCGCTCTCGTCGGCGCTCGCTATCAGCTCCTCGAAGTCGATCGCACCGTCGGGGGTCTCGCCGTCACCGACGGCGAGCACGTGCTCGAAGCCGCAGCGCTCGATGAACTGGGACACGAGCGGCCAGAGCACCTTGTCGGCGACGAGCACGCGGTCGCCGGCGTGGGTCGAGATGTACGTGTTGTCGTCCGGGTGCAGCCGCAGGTTCAGCGTGTGGGTCACGAACCCACCGACGGGCGCGCCGATGTACGTCTCGAGATGCTCGTGGTGATTCCACATGAACGTCGCCACGCGATCTCCGTCTTCGAGCCCGAGCCCGCGCAGAGCCACCGCGAGCCGCTTCGCACGGGACGTGAAGTCGGCGTACGTGTAGCGGTGCCAGCTCTTGTCGGGCAGGCGCGTGACGATCTCGCGATCGCCGAAGAGCTCGTCGCCGCGGCGCAGGATGGCCGGGACGTTGAGCTGGTAGTCCATCATCAAGCCCTTCATCTCACTCCCCTTCGTCGAGAAGGACAGACGCCACCTCGGCGCGCAACTCCGCCCCGGAAGCTTCCCACGACCTGATCCACAATGCGCGCTTGTAGAGGCGGTGCAGCACGTGCTCCCACGTGAAGCCCACGCCGCCGTGCACCTGGATCGCGCGCTCGCACGCCATGACGGCCGCCTCGGACGCATGCGCCTTCGCGGCTGCGACGGCCACGTCGGTTCCCGCGTCGCCGGTGTCGACGCACCACGATGCCCAGATGGCGAGCGAGCGTGCGAGCTCGAGCTCCATGTAGCTCGTGGCGAGCGGGTGTGCGACGGCCTGGTACGAGCCGATCGGGCGGCCGAACTGCTCCCGCTGGGAGACGTGCTCGACCGAGAGCTCGAGCGCGCGCCCTCCCACACCGCAGGCCTCGAGTGCGAGCGCGGCGAGCGAGCGGCGGCGGACCTCCGGCAGGACGTCGCTGGAACCGAGTCGCTCGCCGATCTCGCCCCCCACGACCACGCCGAGGGGTCGCGTCTCGTCGCTCGTGTCGAGCGGCTCACGCTGAGCGTCGATCAGCTCGAAGACACCGTCACCCTCGGCGACTGCGATGCGCTCCGCCGTGTCGAGGTCGGGGACGAACGGCCCGAGCGCAAGCACCCAGCTCGTCTCGCCTGCCGCCACGCGAGCCTGTTCCTCCGCGGGCAGCGCGGGCAGCGCCACGGCAACCGTCGAGAAGAACGGCCCCGGCGTCAGCGCCCGGCCGAGCTCCTCGTGGAGCACCGCCTGCTCCAGGAAGCCGAGCCCGGCGCCGCCCAGCTCCTCCGCCACCGAGACGCCGGTCCAGCCCAGCTCCGCGAGCTGCGCCCAGGTCGGCTCCGGTGTGGCCTCGAGGAATGCTCGCGCCTGCGTGCGGAGCTCATCCTGCTCGGGTGTGAAGGACGCGTCCACCTGTCAGCGCGACCTCGGGAGGCCGAGCACCCGCTCGGCGACGATGCTGCGGAGGATCTCGGATGTGCCCGCCTCGATCGTGTTGCCGCGGCTGCGGAGCTGCTGCTGCGCCCACCAGCCCGCGTACGGAGCGCGCTCGCCGACGAGCTGCGCCTCGGGGCCGAGGAGGTCGAGCGCCAACCCGTGACCCGCTGGTTCGCCTCCGACCACTGCAGCTTGAGGATCGAGCCTTCAGGTCCGGGGATGCCGGTGCGGGCGAGTGCCGACAGCGACCGGTAGGCGGTCAGGCGCAGGCCTTCGAGCTCGATCCACTCGCGGGCGATCGCGTCGCGCTGCACCGGTGATGCACCGCGGCTGCGTGCCAGCTCGATCAGCTTCCGCACCGCGACCTCGAGACGCGACACGAGGGCCACGCCGAGCGTGCCGCGCTCGTGCAGAAGGGTCGTCATCGCCACCTGCCAGCCGCCGCCGATCTCGCCGAGCAGGTTCTCTCGCGGCACCTCGACACCGGTGAGGAAGATCTCGTTGAACTCCGCGTCACCGGTGATCTGTCGCAGCGGGCGCACCTCGACCCCGGGTGCGTGCATGTCGACGATCACGTAGGTCAGCCCGTCGTGCACGTTGCGAGTCGGGATCGGAGCGGGCGAGCAGGATGCAGAAGTCGGCGACGTGCGCGTACGACGACCACACCTTCTGCCCGTCGAGCACGAACCGGCTCGTCGTCGACCCGGCAGCTCGCGCGGACGCCCGCGAGATCGGATCCGGCGCCGGGCTCGGAGAACCCCTGGCACCAGATCTCCTCGCCGGCGAGGAGCGGCGCGCAGGTACCGGGCCTTCTGCTCCTCGGTCCCGTGGGCGATGATCGTCGGCCCGGCCATGCCGAGCCCGATCACGCCGACGTGCGCGCGGGGCCTCCGCGCGGGCCGAGCTCCTCGAGCATGATCGCCTGGTGGGTGATCGGCGCGCCCGTGCCGCCGTACTCCTGCGGCCACGTGAGCCCCGCGTAGCCTGCGGCGTGGAGAGCGCTCGCTCCACGCGCGCATCGGGCGCGAGGTCGTCGGTCGTGCAGCGCCGAAGCCGTAGCGCCACGGAGCTCCTCCGGGACGTTCGCGGCGAGCCACGCGCGCAGCTCGTCCCGGAACGCCGCCTCCTCGGGCGTGTCGCGGAAGTCCACCGCGGCGATGCTAGTCCGCGGCTGCGCGGCGCACTAGTACTTGCCTGCAAGGGTTGGGATCCGCTCACGCGGATCCCAACCCGCCGCCTGGCGGCGAGGCACAAGCTGAAGGCGTCCGCTTCGCGGCCGCAGTGCACAGGCACGTAGCTCGACGCTCGTGCCCGGCCCTTCACGGCCGCTTAACACCGTGGCCTTGCCCGCGAGGTCTAGCATCGGCGGACGGGCGCTGATTCGCCCGTTGCCCGCCTCACGGAAGGAGCACCATGCCCGGAACGGAGCGCGAGCCACAGGCGCGCGGGCGGCGACGGTCCCGATCGCGAGCGCCTCGAGCAGGCTCTCGTCGAGATCAAGCGGGTGATCGCCGGTCAGGACGAGATGCTCGAGCGCGTCCTCGTCTGCCTCGTCGCAGGTGGCCACCTGTTGATCGAGGGCGTTCCCGGTCTCGCCAAGACGCTGACGATCAAGACGACCGCTGCCGTGCTCGGCGGCACGTTCCGCCGCGTCCAGTTCACGCCGGACCTCGTGCCGTCGGACCTCGTCGGCACGCGCATCCTGCGCCCCGATGCGAGCGGCTTCGACACCGAGCTCGGCCCGGTGTTCTGCAACTTCCTGCTCGCCGACGAGATCAACCGCGCCCCGGCCAAGGTGCAGTCGGCGCTGCTCGAGGTGATGCAGGAGCGTCAGGTCACGATCGGGCACGACACGCACCTCGTGCCCGATCCGTTCCTGGTCATGGCGACCCAGAACCCGATCGAGTCCGAGGGCACCTACCCGTTGCCGGAGGCCCAGGTCGACCGCTTCATGCTCAAGGTGCTCGTCGACTATCCCGAGCGCGACGAGGAGCTGACAGTCGTGCACCGTGCGCTCGAGCTACCCGTCGCCGTCGAGTCGGTGCTCACGCTCGACGAGCTGCGGGCGCTGCAGGCAGCCGCGCTCGACGTCTACGTCGACCCGGGCTGATCAGCTACGCCGTCAGCCTCGCAGACGGCGACTCGGGAGCCGTCGGCGCACGGGCTCGGCGACGCTGGCGCGAGCTCGTCGCGTACGGCGCGAGCCCGCGCGGTCCGATCGCGCTCATGCACTCGGCGCGGGCGCTCGCGCTCATCCATGGTCGCGACTACGTCATCCCGGCGGACGTTCGCGGGCTGGTGAAGGACGCGCTACGGCACCGGCTCGTGCTGACGTATCGCGCGCTTGCCGAGGAACGCTCGGCGGACGACGTGCTCGACGCGGTGATCGCGGCTGTGCCGCAACCGCGTCTCGAGCTCGGGAGGCCGGCCGCGGCATGACCCCGCTGACGCGCGCGTTCGGCGTCCTCGCGACCCCGGAGCGGCCGGGCCCGGGGCCGATGCCCGACGCCCTGCTGCGGGCGCTGGAGCTGACCATCGGGCGGCGCGTCGAGGGCCTGCTCGCGGGCGACCACCGGTCGGCGCTGCTCGGTCGTGGCAGCGAGCTCGCCCAGGTGCGCCCGTACGTCCCCGGCGACGACGTCCGTCTGATCGACTGGAACGTCACCGCGCGCACCGGCGAGCCGCACGTCCGCGTGCACCTCGCCGAGCGTGTGCTCGTGACCTGGATCGTGCTCGATCGCACCGCGTCGATGCGATTCGGCACCGCCGACCGTCGCAAGGACGACGTCGCGCTCGGGACGACCATCGCGGTCGGTCACGCCGCCAGCGTGCGGGGGAACCGGGTCGGGCTGGTCGCGTTCGGCGAGGGGCCGACCGCGCCGCTGCCGCCGCGACCCGGCCGGCCGGGTCTCGTCGGCGTGCTGCTCGCGCTGCAGGACGACGCGGGCCCGGGTGCCGCGGCGACGCTCGCCGACGCGCTTCGGGTCGTCGACTCCGCCGCGCGCCAGCGTTCGCTCGTGGCGATCGTCTCGGACTTCCGCGGGCGCGCTCGACTGGAGCCGGTCGCTGCTCGACCTCGCCGGCCGCCACGACGTCCTCGCCGTCGAGGTGCGTGACCCGCGAGAGCAGGAGCTCCCCGACATCGGCGAGCTGTGGCTGACCGACCCCGAGACCGGTGATCGTCTCCGGGTCGACACGCGCGACCCGCGACTGCGCGCCCGCTTCGCGGCGGCGGCCGCGGACGAGCGTGCAGCCGTGGCGCGCGAGCTCGGTCGCGCCGGTGCGACGCACGTCGTCCTCGGGACGGACTCCGACTGGCTGCGCCTGCTCGCGGCCAGCCTGCAGCGGAGGCGCAGGTGACGTTCGTCTCGCCGCTCGCGCTGGTCGGACTGCTCGTCGTGCCCGCTCGCCGTGCTCCTGTACGTGCTGGCCCAACGCCGACGCCGGCGCGACGCGGAGCGCTTCGGTGCGCCGGCGCTCGTCGTCCGGTCTCGTCTCGTGCGCGACCCGGGTGGCGGCGTCACGTGCCGTTCGCCCTCGCCCTGGCCGCCCTCACGGTGCTGGTGCGTCGGCGTTGCACGTCCGGAGGCGACCGTTCTCCGTGCCCAAGGAAGAGGCGACCATCGTCCTCGCCCTCGACACCTCGCGGTCGATGGCGGCCGACGACGTGCGTGCCGACCCGGCTGCAGGCGGCGCAGGAGGCGGCGCGCGGGTTCCTCGAGCACGTGCCGGAGAAGTACCGTGTCGCGATCGTGTCCTTCTCGACCGAGGCGCAGGTCGTGCTGCAGCCGAGTGTCGACCGGGAGGCCGCCACGCTCGCGCTCGGCGAGCTCCGGCTCGGCTCGGGTACCGCAATCGGCGATGCGATCGTTCGCTCGCTGGAGACGGTCCGACCTGCGCTCGCAGCCGCCGACCCGGGCGGCCCACCGCCCGCGCCGGGCCCGGACGACGTGCCCGCGACCGTGCTGCTCCTCTCCGACGGAGCGCAGACGCTCAGGGCAGGCCGAGCCCGGCCCAGGCGGCAGCTCTCGCGCAGCGGCTCGGTGTGCCCGTCAACACCGTCGCCCTCGGGACGGCCGCGGCGGTCGTCGAGGTGCCCCTCCCGGGCGGGCTGCGGCAACGTGTGATGGTCGAGCCGGACCCGGCCACCTTGCGGGCCGTCGCAGAGCAAACCGGAGGGCGCTTCTACGAGGCACCCGACGCCGACAGCCTGCAGGAGGTGTACGCGGAGCTCGGCTCCCGCCTCGGCTCGAAGCAGGAGAAGCGCGAGCTGACGCAGGTCTTCGCGGCGGCCGGTGGGGCTCTCCTCCTGGTCGGCTCGGCGTTGTCGATGCTGTGGTTCAGGAGGCCGTTGTGAGACGTTGCGCGCTGCTGTTCGGGCTTTCGGTGGCGCTCGTGGGAGTCGCCCTGGGCGGCGGAGTCGCGCACGCGGCCGATGAATGCCGCGGGCTCGAGGTCTGCCTGCCCGTATCGGGGCCGTGGGTCGTGATCCCGGCCCGCACCGGTGCGCAGCCGGCACGCGTCGAGTTCGAGCTGCGCTGTCCGCTCCAGGGGTACATCGTCGCGGGCACGGACGTCCGGCTGGCCGACCCCGACATCGACGTCTTCATCCGCGGTGAGACGGGCAGCCCGGTCGGGCCCGGCGTGACGACCTCGCGCGCCGTGGTCTTCGTGGGCGTCTACGCGGGCGAGCGGCGCGCACCGACCACGTTCCGGCCGTTCATCGGCTGCGTTCCGACCTCCGGGGGCGGTGGGCGTGCCCTGACGAGCGCCAACGGGTCGGCGTCCGGCAAGGCGCTGCCGCCGACCCGTCCCGTGACATATCGGACTGCGCTGCGGCGCGTGCCCTCGGGTGGCCGCGTCGTGGTCGTCGCCAGATGCCGCGCCAGGGAGACGGCCGTCGACGCGAGCCACGCGGTCGCGTTCCGCACGCCGGCGCCGCCCTCGCGCGCGTTGATCGACTCGGTCACCGCATCTCACAGGGTCGAGGCGGGCCGCGCGGTCGCCACTGCCACAGCGACCGCAGCGGCTGCCGGGCAGTGTGCGCGCGATCGTCCAAGTGATCGCCCACTGCCGCAAGGACGCACGGTGAGCATCGCGTCGCCGATCTGGCTCGTCACGCTGCTCGTGCCCGCGTTCGCGCTCGCCGCGTATCTCTGGGTCGAAAAGCGCCCCGGCCGGTACGCGGTCTCGTTCCCGAACCTCTCCGTGCTCGCCGGCGTGGCACGCGGCAGGCGCCAGTGGAGGCGCCATCTCACCGCCGCGTTCCTGGTCGCGTCGATCGCTCTGCTCTGCGTCGGAGTCGCGCGGCCGCACATGGCTCTCATGGTTCCCTCCGAGCGAGCCACCGTGATCGTGACTCTCGACGTCTCCGGCTCGATGCAGGCCGAGGACATCAAGCCGACGCGGCTCGACGCGGCGAAGGACGCGATGCGGCGCTTCCTCGACCGCGTGCCCGATCAGGTCCGGGTGGGCCTGATCCTCTTCTCGTCGGAGACGTACGTCGCGTCGCCACCCACCCGCGACCGCGACGCCGTCCGCGCTGCGCTCGATCTCGCACTGCCGCAGTTCGGGACCGCGATCGGCGACGCCGTCGCACGCTCGGCGGAGCTGGCCGGCGAGGTCACTGCCCACCCGGAAGCAGTCGGATCGGAGTCCGGCGCCCCTTCCGGCGACGGTCTCGGTGCGGTGGAGCCCCTCGCAGCAGTGGTCTTTCTCTCGGACGGCTTCCAGACGCGTGGCCTGCTGACGCCCGACGAAGGGGCCCGGAAAGCAGTCGAGGCGCGCATCCCCGTGCACACGATCGCGCTCGGCACCGACGGGGGCGTGATCGAGACCGAGCGGTACGGGGAGCGGCGCATCATCCCGGTGCCACCCGACCGGCCGACGCTCAGAGCGATCGCCGAGGCGACGGGCGGCACGTCGTACGAGGTTCGCGATGCAGAGCGTCTCGTCGACGTCTACGACACACTCGGCTCCTCCATCGCCCGCGTCGAGGAGGAGCGCGAGGTGACGGCCGCCTTCGTCGGAGCGGGGGCGATCCTGCTCGGGGCAGCGGGTCTGTTCGCCGGTCTCTGGGCGCCGCGGTTGCCGTAGGTCGTACCGCCTTTTCCTGCGTATCGCCGTCGCAGCTCGGCGCCGGTGCTTCATCGAGACAGCGGCAGAGCCGCTGGCAGTAACACACCAGCCTGCAGCGCTGTGCTCTGCGCGAGCGAGGCTGGTGTTTCCCACCGGCTGCTCCGCAGCCGTCTCCTATCCTTCTGGCTCTTCGCGGCGCCGAAACGACCGGCGATCGTCGCCGCGGCGATGTGTGGCGCCAGCTCTTGCACGGAAGCCGGAGGACCCGCTAGGCTCCCACGCTCAGATGGCGGCGTTGCTCTCCGTCCGCGACGTGACGCTTCGCTTCGGCGGCATCGTCGCGCTCGACGGGGTCTCCTTCGATGTCGAGCCGGGGACGATCACCGGGCTGATCGGACCGAACGGCGCCGGGCAAGACGACGGTGTTCAACGTCGTGACCCGGCTGTACCGGCCCGACGGCGGGGACGTCGAGCTCGACGGCGACTCGCTGCTCGCGCACGCCGGCGCATCGCATCGTCGAGCGGGGCATCGCTCGTACCTTCCAGAACCTGAACCTGTTCCGGACGATGTCCGTGCTCGAGAACGTGCTCGTCGGAGGCCATGCCCGCGGTCGCGGCTTCGACGAGCGCGAGGCGCTCGCGACGCTGGACGTCGTGGGTCTCGCCGGACGCGCCGCACAGCCTGCGGCTGCGCTGCCCTACGGCATCCAGAAGCGCGTCGAGATCGCCCGCGCGCTCGCGGCCGTCGCCGAAGCTTCTGCTGCTCGACGAGCCGGCGGGTGGGCTCAACCACGAGGAGGTGGACGAGCTGGGCGGCTTCGTGCAGCAGCTCCGCGACGATCTCGGGCTCACCGTGCTCCTGGTCGAGCACCACATGGGGCTCGTGATGCGCGTCTCCGACCATGTCAACGTGCTCAGCTTCGGCCGCAAGATCGCCGACGGCACGCCGACCGAGGTACAGGCCAACCCTGCTGTGATCGAGGCGTACCTCGGGACGGAAGCGTAGTGGTCGCTCACTGATGGCGGCGCTGCTCTCACTCGACGACGTCCACGCCCGCTACGGACCGGTCGAGGCGCTACACGGCGTCAGCCTCGAGGTGCCCGAGGGAGAGATCGTCGCCGTGCTGGGCGCAAACGGCGCCGGCAAGACGACCACGCTGCGCGCCGTGTCCGGCACGGTGCGCCGCTCGGGCGGCGAGATCCGGTTTGCCGGAGCACGCCTGCGCGGCGGGCCCGAGGCGGTGGCGAAGGCCGGTATCGCGCACGTCCCCGAAGGGAGGGGGACGTTCACCGAGCTGAGCGTGCTCGAGAACCTGCGGCTCGGCGCCTACACGCGGCGTGACCGGGAGATCAAGCAGCGACGTCGACCGGGTGGCCGGCGTGGTTCCCGTGGCTCACTCGAGCGCGCCGACCAGCAGGCCGGGACGCTGTCGGGCGGCGAGCAGCAGATGCTCGCCCTGGCGCGCGCGCTGATGGCGCGGCCGCGGCTGGTGATGATGGACGAGCCGTCGCTCGGGCTGGCGCCGATGGTCGTGCGCGAGATCTTCCGCATCGTCCGCGAGCTGAACGCGCAGGAGGGCCTCACCGTGCTCGTGGTCGAGCAGGACGCGCGGATCGCGCTCGAGTGCGGCGTCGACCGCCTACGTGCTCGAGGTGGGCCGTGTCGCGGTCGTCGGGCGAGAGCGCCGCGCTGCGCGAGGACGAGGCCGTGCGCCGGAGCTACCTGGGGTACTGACGCATGTCCGACCTGATGCAGCAGATCGTCTCGGGCCTCGCGGCGGGCGGCATCTACGGCGCGCTCGCGCTGGCGCTCGTCCTGATCCACCGCGCCACGGGGATCATCAACTTCGCCCAGGGGGAGATGGCGACGTTCTCCACGTACATCCTCTGGACGCTGACCGTGAACCACGGCTGGCCGTACTGGCCGGCGCTTCGTCGTTCACGCTTGCCGTGTCGTTCGGCGGTGGGCTCGGCATCTACCAGCTCGTGATCCGGCCGAACGAGCGCGGCTCGCGTGCTCCGCGTGGTGATCGTCACGATCGGCCTGCTGATCCTGCTCAACGGTCTCGCGCAGCTGATCTGGTCGGGTGAGGTGCGCGCGGTGGAGAGCCCGTTCCCGTCCGGGACGTTCCGCGTCGGCGACGTGGCGATCGCGTACCAGGACATCGGCACGATCTGCGTCTCGCTGGGCGTCGTCGTCCTCCTGTGGCTGTTCTTCCAGTTCACGAAGGTCGGCCTCGCGATGCGTGCCGCCGCGGTCAACCCGGCGCGAGGCACGGCTCGTCGGTGTCCGCGTGACGTGGATGCTCGGCGCTCGGCTGGGGGCTCGCGGCCGTGCTCGGCGCGGTGGCCGGTGCGCTCACCGCGCCGAGCGTGTTCCTCGACCCGACGATGATGCAGCCGATCCTGATCTACGCGTTCGCGGCGGCGGTGCTCGGCGGCATCGACTCGCCGGTTGGTGCGGTCGTCGGCGGGCTGGCGCTCGGCGTGCTGCTTAACCTGCTCAGCTGGGGGAGCCAGTACTCGGCGTTCGACTGGTTCACGCGAGGAGCTGCGCTTGCCGATCGGCGCTCGCGATCATCCTCGGCGTCCTGCTCGATCAAGCCGGCCGGCCTGTTCGGGCACACGGTGGTGCGGAAGGTATGAGCGAGCGCCCGCCGTGTCGTGGTCGTCCGCTCGTCGCCTTCGCGGCGCTCGCGGTCGCGGCCTACGTGCTGCCGGCGTTCGTGAGCGACTTCCGCGCGCAGCAGTTCGCCTACGTGTGGATCTACCTGATCGCGCTGGTCGGCCTGAACGTGCTCACCGGCTACACGGGGCAGATCTCGCTCGGTCATGGAGCCTTCATGGCCATCGGCGGCTATACGACGGCGATCCTGATGAGCGACTACGGCGTCAAGGACGTCTGGACGATCCCGATCGCCGGGCTCGTCGCAGGCGACGGTCGGCTTCCTGTTCGGCATCCCGGCTCTGCGGCTGTCGGGTCTCTACCTTGCGCTCGCCACGTTCGCGGTCGCGGTGGCGACACCCGGGTTGATCAAGCGCTTCGAGAGCTTCACGGGCGGCGGGCAGGGGATCAACCTGTTCGGCTACGGAGGAGCTGACCGCGTCGCTGACGCCGGTCTCGGTCCTCGGGCAGCGAGCTCAACTTCAACAACTGGCTCTACTACCTGTCGGCGACCGTCGCGCTCGTCCTGTACGTCGCGGCGTGGCTGTTCCTGCGCGGGCGGACGGGCCGGGCGTTTCGCACGGTGCGCGACAGCGAGACCGCCGCGGTCTCCTTCGGGGTCAGTCTCGCCCGCTACAAGACGCTGGCCTTCGGGATCAGCGCGGCCTACGCCGGCGTCGCCGGCTCGCTGTTCGCGATCGCGCACGACATTCGTCAATCCGGACACCTTCCCGATCGCGCTGTCGATCTACCTGCTCGTCGGCGTCGTCGTCGGCGGGCTCGGGTCGCTCGTCGGGCTGCTGGCCGGGCGCAGTGTTCATCCAGTTCATGCCGCTGTGGGCGCAGGACGGCGACAGCGTGATCCCCGACTGGCTGCCGGTGCTCGGCGATCTCGACACCAGACTCTCCGGGAGCGCCCGCGGTCGTGTTCGGTGGCGTGCTGATCCTGCTCATGTTCGTGCTGCCCACGGGGCGTGGCCGGTCTGATCGGCAGAGTGGCGTTCGATGCTCGCCCGCCGACGGCCCGGAGCTCTCCTTAACAACCCGTGGCTACCATCGTCCGCAGGACTGAACCCCTCTCTGGACAGGAGCCGCTGACACTGATGAGAAGCAAGTTCGTGCTCGCACCGATGGTCGCTGCCGCCGCGCTCGTGCTCGGAACCGCGGCGCTCGCTGCAACCGCCGCCGATCCGGGCGTGACTCAGACGTCGGTGCTGCTCGGTGGCACGTCGCCGCTGACGGGCTCTGCCTCTGCGTATGCGTCGGTCGCGCGTGGCGCCGACGCGTACTTCAAGTACCAGAACGGGCGCGGCGGGGCGGGTGGGCGCCAGATCACCTACAAGTACGTCGACGACGCGTACAACCCGGCGCAGACGGTGCAGGCGACGCGGCAGCTCGTCGAGCAGGACAAGGTGTTCGCGATCTTCAACGCGCTCGGCACCGAGCACAACCTGGCCACCCGTGACTACCTGAAGGCACAGGGTGTGCCGCAGCTGTTCGTCGCCTCCGGCGCGACGACCTTCGGCAGCGACGCCGACGAGTACCCCGGCACGATCGGCTTCCAGCCGAGCTATCAGGCCGAGGGTGTCATCTACGGGCGCTACCTCGCCCGCACGCGACCGGGCGCGAAGGTGGCGGTGCTGTTCCAGAACGACGACTACGGCAAGGACCTGCTGCTCGGGCTCAAGCGCGGCCTGGCGCGGTCCAAGGTGAAGGTGATCGCAGCGCAGGCGTACGAGGTGACGTCGCCGGACGTCGGCTCGCAGATCGCGAAGCTGAAAGGCTCGGGCGCAGACGTGCTGGCCCTGTTCGCGACGCCGAAGTTCGCCATCCAGGGCTACGTGTACGCGAACAAGCTCGGCTGGAAGCCGAAGCTGACCATCAACAACGCCGTCTCCTCGGCCTCGAACATCATGACGCTCGCCTCCGAGGGCGGTCAGAACAAGGTCGTCAACGGCTCGATCTCGATCGTCTTCCTGAAGGACCCGACCGATCCGAAGTGGGCGAAGGACGCGACGATGAAGCTGTACCGGTCGATCATGAAGCGCTATCGCGTCGGGCGCGAACGCGAACGACGTGTACCACGTGTACGGCATGGCGGTCGCGTGGACGACGATCGAGTTGCTGAAGAAGGTCGGCAAGAACCTCACGCGTGCCGGTCTCGTGAAGGCCGCCTCGGCCATGAACCTGCCGAAGAACCCGTTCCTGCTGCCCGGGATCGCGATCAGGACGAGCGCGACCGACCACTTCCCACTGGAGCAGATGCTGCTGCAGCGCTGGTCGAACGGCAACTGGCGCTCCTTCGGCGGCATCTGGTCCCAGAGGGCGAGCTAGAGCAGAGCGTGTCCGGCTCGCCCGCGGGCGAGCCGGACACACCTGGGGTGTCTGCCTTCAGGCTGACACCCGCTGTTCGTCCTGCCGCGCCTACCCGCCGGCCGCAAGGCCGTCGCGTATGCTCCGAGTTCCGGAGCGAGGAGACCGCCCGGGCCGGAACCGAATCGACCCGACCTCTCCGCGCATGCGCGACATCGTCTCCGACCTTCTGCAGACCCCGCTCGACGAGCTCATGACCGAGGCTCGGCGACTGCGCGGCGAGCGCGCTCGTCCCACGCACATCACGTACTCGCCCAAGGTCTTCATCCCCTTGACGACGCTCTGCCGCGACGTCTGCGGGTACTGCACGTTCGCACGGCCGCCACGGCGCGGCGAGCGCGCGTTCATGACCGAGGACGAGGTGCTCGCGATCGCGCGAGCCGGAGCGGCGGCCGGCTGTACCGAGGCGCTGTTCACCCTCGGCGACAAGCCGGAGCTGCGCTACAAGGTGGCGCGGGAGGAGCTCGCCACGCGCGGCTGCGCGACGACGCTCGAGTATCTCGGGCGCTGCGCACGGCTCGTGCTCGAGGAGACCGGGCTGCTGCCGCACCTCAACCCTGGCGTGATGACAGGCGAAGAGATCGCTGCGCTGCGACCGGTCTCTGCGTCGATGGGGATCATGCTCGAGACCGTCGCCGACCGGCTGTCGGTGAAGGGCATGCCGCACTGGGCTTCGCCGGACAAGGTCCCGGCGCGGCGCTTGGAGACGATCCGCACCGCCGGCGAGCTGCGGGTGCCGTTCACGAGCGGGATCCTGATCGGGATCGGCGAGACGAGGGAGGAGCGGATCGAAGCCCTGCTCGCGCTCAGGGCACTCGGCGAGGAGTACGGCCATGTCGGCGAGGTGATCGTCCAGAACTTCCGCGCGAAGCCCGGGACGCGGATGGCCCGGCATCCGGACGCGTCGCTGGACGAGCACCTCTGGTCGATTGCCGTGGCGCGGATTCTGCTCGGCACGGACATGCACGTACAGGCGCCACCAAACCTCGCGTACGACGAGTTTCCCGTGCTGCTCGATGCGGGCATCGACGACTGGGGTGGCGTCTCGCCGGTGACGATCGACCACGTCAACCCCGAGGCGCCGTGGCCCGACCTGGAGCGGCTACGTGGAGGGACCGAGGCGAAGGGCTTCGACCTCGTTGCACGCCTGCCGCTCTACCCGGAACACGTCGCCGAGCTCGGCACGTGGGTCGACGCGGCGGTACAGCCACATGTCCGCCGCGCCGCCGACGCGCTCGGCTATGCCCGCGAGGACAGCTGGGCCCCCGGCGAGCCGGGAGTCGTGCCGTTCCTCGTCCGACGCGACGCGTTACCGGTCGAGCTCGAGGGAGATGAGCTCGGAGAGGACGAGATCACCCGCCTGTTCGACGCCCGAGGCGAGAAGCGAGCTCGTGTCTTCGCCGCCGCCGATCGTCTGCGCCGCGAGGTATGCGGTGACGAGGTGACGTACGTCGTGACGCGGAACATTCAGTACACGAACGTCTGCTACTTCCGCTGCGGCTTCTGCGCGTTCTCGAAGGGGAAGCTTGCCGAGAACCTGCGCGGGCCGGCGTACCTCGTCCCCAACGAGGAGATCGTGCGGCGCGTGGAGGAGGCGTGGGAGCGCGGCGCGACGGAGGTGTGCCTTCAGGGCGGCATACATCCTGCTTTCACCGGCGACTACTACGCCGACGTGGTCCGGGTGATCAAGGACGCAGTGCCCGGCGTACATGTGCACGCGTTCTCCGCCCTCGAGGTCTGGCAGGGCGCCGCAACGCTCGGGCTGGCGTTGCACGAGTACCTCGCGCAGCTGCGCGACCTCGGTCTCGGCTCGCTGCCGGGTACCGCCGCCGAGATCCTCGACGACGAGGTCCGCGCGGTCATCTGCCCGGACAAGGTGACCACCGACCAGTGGCTGGAGGTGCACGACGCCGCGCACCGGGTCGGTCTGCGCTCGAACGTGACCATCATGTTCGGCCACGTCGAGGGGCCGCGCAGCTGGGCGCGTCACCTGATCCGCGCACGCGAGCAGCAGCGCCAGACAGGCGGGTTCACCGAGCTCGTGCCGCTGCCGTTCGTGCCCATGGAGGCGCCCATCTACCTCAAGGGTCATGCCAGGCGCGGGCCGACCTTCGGTGAGGCGCTCCTGATGCATGCCGTCGCTCGACTCGCGCTGCACCCGTGGATCACGAACATCCAGGCGTCGTGGGTCAAGCTGGGGCCGGACGGCGTGCGCCAGGCGCTCGCCTCCGGGGTGAACGACCTCGGCGGCACGCTGATGAACGAGTCGATCTCGCGCGCGGCCGGGTCGGTGTGGGGGCAGGAGCTGCCCCCCGAGCAGATGGAGGCGCTGATCCGCTCCGCCGGCCGCGACCCACGCCAGCGGACGACGACGTACGGCGTGCCTGCCGGCGAGCAGGTGCGGGCCTCGTTCGGCGCTGCGCCGCTGGCCGAGCCGATCAACCCGCCGGTGCGCGACGCGGGCCTGAAGGCCCCTCCGCGGCTCGTGCGACCGGCCGCGCTCGCGGCGACGGCCTTCTCGCGCGTCTAGCCGCGACGGCGGCGACGTGCGTCGAGGATGAGCTTGGGGATGCGCGGCAGCACGTGGACGAGCCCGGTGCGCGACGTACGGAGCGCTTCGCGCAGCGCCGGTGCTGCCTCCGACCCGCGGATCCCTTCGCCGTGCCCGACGAGGAGGTGCTGGGGCTCGAAGTCCTCGAGCCGGCGCCGTGGCGGTGACAATCGCAGGAGCAGGTGCACACCGAGGCCGCCGCGCCCGCCCGTGTAGAAGGCATTCGTACCGATCGTCTCGGCGACGACGAGCACGCGCGGCTCGGGCCACCAGAGGGCGACCTCCTGCCAACGACGGGAGCGCTTGACCTCGACCACCTCCAGCGGGGAGCCCGGCAGCGAGGTCGGAGCGACGACGTGCGACACGCCAAGCCGGCCGGCGAGCGCGGCGCAGTCGCGATTGTGGCGGTCGAGGAGCTGCAGCACCCCGGCGGGCTCGCCGAGGGTCAGAGCGCGCTCGATCGCTGGCGGCCAGTCGACCGGGTCGATGAGCCAGACGTGCCCGTCGTGCGCGAGCGCGTGCGAGGTGCGCGTCGCCGGCTCATCGACGATCCATGAGAACCCCGCCGCACCCCGCTCGTCGCAGAAGCCGACCTTCACGCAGCGAGCGTACTCGCGACGAAGCGCCGACTTCGCCACGCTGGTCCTACGCGCCCCAAGGGGGCACGCGGGCCCCCTGGTGTCACGCTAGCGCTTCGAATGTCACGTGTCTGCGCCGACTCCGTGTCGGATGCGTGCCGAACGCGTCGGCGCGCTCGGTGGGACGGGTCACGATCGGGCCAGCGCTTCGATCGCGTCCGCGAGCGCGAATCGGCCGGCCAGGAGGGCGCTGCCGACCACCGCTCCTTCGCAGCCGAGACTGCGAACGGCGCGGAGATCGTCCACGGAGCCGATACCACCCGCAGCCAGCACCGGCATCCCTTCGGCCACGACCTCGGCGAGCAACGCCACGTCGGGCCCCGCGAGGGAGCCGTCGCGCGTCGTGCTCGTCACCAGGAGTCGCGTGACCCCCAGAGAGGCGCAGCGTCGTGCGAGCTCGACCGGCTCGAGCTCCGAGGTGTCCGTCCAGCCGTCGACTGCGACCTGGCCGTCGCGAGCATCGACCGCCACGACCAGGCGCTCGCCGGCGTGGCCCAACGCGTCGCGAAGGAAGGT
Organism: uncultured Actinomycetes bacterium; assembly: GCA_963724995.1. Lineage (GTDB taxonomy): Bacteria > Actinomycetota > Thermoleophilia > Gaiellales > Gaiellaceae > Gaiella. The sequence continues at coordinate 332,918 of CAVRXC010000004.1, read as the reverse complement.
GGGGGAGACCGCAGCGGTTCCGACCATCACCCGATCGGCACCAGCGTCGAGTGCCCGGGCAACCGCGGCAACCGAGCGGTAGCCACCGCCAACCTGCACAGGCAGGCCGACCGCGACGAGACGCTCGAGCAAGCCGTGCGTCGGTGATCCGGAGAACGCGCCGTCGAGGTCCACCACGTGAAGGCGTGTGGCTCCTTCGGCGGCAAACCGCAGCCCGAGCTCGACGGGATCGCCGCCCTCGAGCGCGATCGCCTCTCGTCGCCCCCCACGGAGTCGTACCGCTCGGCCGGCGAGCACGTCAACCGCGGGGATCACCTCGAGTTGTTGTGTTATCACGCTAGCATGCTATCATGATATGTGTCGATGGCACGCACACGATCACGAGATGCCGGCGCCACATCGCCGGAGCATTCGGTCGAGCCGGTCGCGGGCTTCGACGACCTCGTCGCCGCGCTGCTGACGATGAGCACCGGTGACGAGGTCAAGCGGTTCCTACGCGACCTCTGCACGCTGACCGAGTTGGAGGCACTGGCGCACCGCTGGCAGATCGCGCGCCTCGTCGACGAGGGAGTCCCGTACCTCGAGATCGCACAACGCGTCCCAACGTCGACCGCGACCGTGACCCGTGTCGCGCAGTGGGTGCGGCACGGCTCCGGCGGCTACCGTCTCGCGCTCGAGCGAGCCCCCCGGCGACGGCGATGAGCGCCACACCGTTCACACGCGTCGGCGAGAACGGGCGGTTGACGCTGGCCGTCCCGTCGAAAGGCCGTCTGGGTGAGCCCGCTTTGCGGCTCTGCTCCGAGGCCGGCCTCAGCTTCGAGGTCACCGAGCGCTCGCTGCTCGTGCCCTGCGCGAATGCACCGGTGGATCTCCTGCTCGTCCGGCCGAGCGACATCCCCGAGTACGTCCAGGATGGTGTCGTCGATCTCGGCATCACCGGCGCGAACCTCGTGCTCGAGGCCGAGGCGGACGTCGTCACGATCGCCGAGCTCGGCTTTGGTCGCTGCACGCTCGAGGCCGCGGTGCCGGAGGACGCGCCACACGAGGCGATCGAAGCGCTGCACGGCCTGAGAGTGGCAACCGCGTATCCCGTGTCGACGAGGCGACTGCTCGTGGAGCGCGGAGTGGACGTCGAGCTCGTGCCCGTCTCCGGATCGGTGGAGGCGGCCCCCCGGCTCGGTCTTGCCGATGCGATCGTGGATCTCGTCTCCACTGGATCGACGATCAGCGCCAACGGCCTGCGGCGGATCGGGCTCCTGCTCTCGTCACAGGCGGTCCTGATCGGTGGACGCGCCTCGATCGACCGGCGGCGGGAGCTTGTCGAGCGGCTCGACCTCATGCTCCTCGGCGTCGTCGCCGCGCGCCGCAGGCGCTACGTGATGATGAACGCTCGCACCGAGGATCTGCCCGCGATCTGCGGCGTGCTCCCGAGCATGGGCGCGCCGACCGTCCTGCCGCTCGCCGGCGAGGGGCAGATCGCGGTGCACGCCGCCGTCGACGCCGATGCGATCTGGGAGCTGCTCCCGGCGCTCAAGGACGCCGGCGCGAGCTCGATCCTGGTGCTTCCGGTAGAGAGGCTCGTCGCGTGAGGTCGGCGCTGCTGGACGAGGCGATCACAGCAGTGGCTCCGATCGTCGCCGATGTACGCGAGCGTGGTGACACGGCTCTGAGCGAGTGGACGGAGCGCTGGGACGGCCCTCGTCCCGATGGGATCCGCGTGACCCCCGAGCGGATCGCCTCCGCCAAGGTCGACGAGGACGTGCTCGGTGCGCTGCGGCTGATGATCGACGCCGTGCGGCGGTTCAGCGAGGCCCAGCTCCCATCCTGTACGACCGTCGAAGCGGCGCCCGGAATCGTGACGGAGAGGCGCTGGCTCCCGATCCAATCGGTCGGAGCGTGCGTCCCGAGTGGGCGTGCACCGCTGCCGTCGTCGCTCGTGATGTCGGTCGTGCCCGCCCAGGTTGCAGGCGTGGAACGCATCGCCGTCGTGACCCCGAACCCGGTCGATCCCATCCTCGTCGCTGCGCGGGAGCTGGACATCGGCGAGGTGTACTCCGTCGGAGGAGCGCAGGCCGTCGCGGCGCTGGCCTACGGCACGGAGACGATTCGAGCGGTGGATGCGATCGTCGGGCCCGGGAACGCGTACGTGACGGCGGCCAAGGTGCTCGTCTCGACGCGCGTGCGGATCGATCTTCCTGCCGGGCCGAGCGAGATCCTCGTGATAGCCGACCGCACCGCAGCGGCCGAGCGTGTCGCCGCGGACCTGCTCGCGCAGGCGGAGCACGGCTCGGACTCGGAGGCGCTGCTGTTCACCGACGATCGGCGGTTGTCCGAAGCCGTCACTATCCTTGTTGACGGATATGACAACATCATGGTCGAGCTGGTGGAGTCGCTGGACGAGGCGTTGGAGCGCTCGGAGGCATACGCCCCCGAGCACCTGGAGCTGCACGTGGGTGATCCGGAACGGCTGCTCGACAAGGTCAGGAACGCGGGTGCGGTGTTCGTGGGCGGCTCAGCCGCAATCGGCGACTACGCGGCCGGCGCGACGCACGTCCTGCCGACGGGAGGTCTCGCGCGGTCCGCCGGGGGGCTTGGCGTCGAGTCATTCATGAAGCCGCTCCAGGTGGTGCGGATCTCACCGGCAGGCGCCCGTCGCGCCGCAGAGGTGGTTGGCCCTCTGGCCCGCGTCGAAGGGTTGCCGTTTCACGCGGCGTCAGTGAAGGGCGCTGTCGAGGAAGACGCCATCGCGGGCACCGCCGGAGCGCAGGCGTGAGCGCGATGTCCAGCGAGGCAGCGCTGGTGGTTTGCGCGAAGGCCCAGCCTGTCGGCGCTGGTTTCGGCCCCTACGCCTGGTCTCCGACGGTCGCCGAGGTCGCCGCGCGCCATGGGCTGCCCGTGGAGAGCGTGTTGAAGTTCGACCAGAACACCCCGCCGCTCCCGGGAGTGCCGCAAGTGCCGCTGGCCGAGAGCATGGCGCGGCTGAACGAGTACCCGGAAGGTGCATACGGCGGCCTTCGCAGCGCGGCCGCGTCCTACGTCGGGCTCGCTCCCGAGAACGTCGTCATCGGTGCCGGCGCCGACGAGCTCATCCTCCTGCTCGCTCACACCTTCCTCGGCCCCGGGTCGCAGGCATCGATCCGGCCGCCCACGTATGCGCTGTACCACATCGCCACGCAGCTCCGCGCGGCGTCCGTGACCGGAGCGGATGATCGTGCGGATCTCTACTGGCGCTGCAACCCGAACAACCCCACGGGCGAGGTCGTGGAACCGGAGGAGCTCGTTGAGCTTGCGCGACGCGCTCCGAGCTCGGTGGTCGTCGTCGACGAGGCCTACGTCGAGTTCGGTGCGCGCTCGGCGGCGCCGTGGGTCGACGAGCTCCCGAACCTCGTCGTCCTGCGCACGCTCTCGAAAGCGTTCGGGTTCGCCGCGCTCCGTGTCGGCTACGCGCTCGCTCACCCGGCCACGGCGGCGCTGCTCGACGCGCGGCGTGCGCCCGCCTCGATCTCCGCCCCGGCCGCCCGGATCGCGGCAGCCGCGCTCGCCGAACCGCGGCTGCTCGACCTCGAGTCGACGATCACCGAGCGCGAGCGCGTGCGTCAGGCCCTGCAGGCGGCAGGCTTCGACGCTCCGCCCGTGGCCGGGAACTTCGTCTGGATCCGCACCACTGACCCCCTTGCGGAAGAGCTCGAGCGGCAGGGCATCGTCGTACGTTGCTTCGCGGAGGGGATCCGCGTCACGGTACGGCGGCCGTCCGAGAACGACGTGCTGCTACGCGCGCTCGGCGCCGAGCCCGGCTCGCCGCCCGGTCGCGAAGCGACGGTGATCCGAACCACGACCGAGACCGCTCTGCGACTGACGCTGGCGCTCGACGGCCGCGGGCACGCACGTGTCGCGACGGGGATCGGCTTCCTCGACCACCTGTTGACGCTCTTCGCGTTTCATGCAGGCGCCGACCTCGAGTTGCTGGCCGCCGGTGACCTCGCGGTCGACGAGCACCACCTCGTCGAGGATGTTCTCGCCGCCCTCGGCGCCGCCCTGCGCGACGCGCTCGGCGGGCGTGAAGGCGTGACGCGGTACGGCTCCGCGGTCGTCCCCATGGACGAGGCGCGAGCATCTGCGGCCGTCGACCTCGTGCGGCGTCCACACGCCGAGATCAGGCTCGCCTTTCGCGGCGATCGCGTCGGCGCGCTTGCACCCTCGCTGCTCATCCACGCGCTGGAACGGTTCGCGATCGAGGCAGCGTGCACCGTGCACATCGAGTCGTCCGGCGACGACGACCACCACATTGCCGAAGCGGCTTTCAAGGCGCTCGGCCGGGCGCTCCGTCAGGCGGTGGCGCCCGGCGCCGCCGGGATCCGCTCGACGAAAGGGGAGGCGTGACCGCCCTGCGCGTCGTGCTGGCCGACTACGGCGCCGGAAACCTCCGCTCGGTGCTGTCGGCACTCACGCGCGCGGGCGCCGACCCGGTGGTCACCGTCGACGCCGAGACGGTTCTGCGGGCGCCGCTGGCAGTCATGGCCGGCGTCGGGCACGTCGAGAGTGCCGCGCGTGGTCTCGCTGCCAACGGCCTCGACCAGGCCGTTCGCTCGCGCCGCACCGCCGGCCGGCCGACGTTCGGCATCTGTGTCGGCATGCAGCTCCTGTTCGAAGACAGCGACGAGGGGGGGTGCGGGCTCGGGCTGCTCGCCGGCCACGTGCGGCGTCTGCCCGCTCGACGGGTTCCGCACATGGGCTGGAACACTCTCGCGGTGAGCCGAGGCGATGGCGTCCTTCGCGGTCTGGACGGCGCCGATGTCTACTTCGCGCACAGCTTCGCCGCCCAGCCGGGTGAGGCGGTGACGGCCGCGACGGTCGACCACGACGGCCCGGTGGTCGCGGCCGTGGAAGACGGCTCCCTGGCCGGCGTCCAGTTTCATCCGGAGCGGAGCGGGGCAGCCGGCGCTCGCCTGCTCGAGAACGTGCTCGCATGGTCAAGAAGCGCGTGATCCCCTGCCTCGACGTCGCTGCAGGACGCGTCGTCAAGGGAGTCAACTTCGTCGGTTTGCGCGACGTCGGCGAGCCGATCGAGCTCGCGACCCGTTACTCGGAGCTCGGAGCCGACGAGCTCGTCTTCCTCGACATCACGGCGACCGTCGAGGGTCGCGGGCCGATCCTCGACGTGATCGAGCGCTCGGCACAGGAGCTCACGATCCCGCTCACCGTCGGTGGCGGCATCACCGCGCTGGCCGACGCGCAAGCATTGCTTCGGGCCGGCGCCGACAAGGTGGCCGTCAATCGCGCGGCATTCGACGATCCGTCGATCCTCACCGCGCTCGCCGACGAGTACGGCTCGCAGGCCGTCGTGTGCGCGATCGACGCGCGCGCCGGCGAAGTGGTCACGCACGGCGGGCGCACACCGCGAGGTCGTGACGCCGTGAGCTGGGCCACGGAGGCCGTCGAGCGCGGCGCCGGCGAGATTCTCCTCACCTCGATCGATGCCGACGGAACACGCGCCGGATACGACCTCGAGCTCACCGCACGCGTCGCCGCTGCGGTCGACGTGCCGGTGATCGCCTCCGGCGGCGCCGGCGACGCCTCGCACATGGCCGACGCGTTCGCGGCCGGCGCCGAAGCGGCGCTGATCGCCTCGATCGTGCACGAGCGGCCGGAGCGGCTGCCGGAGCTGAAGGCCGAGCTCCAGGAGCTGGGATGGAACGTCCGGATCTGACACCCGTCGTCGTGCAGGACGCCGACTCCGGACGCGTCCTGATGCTGGCCTACGCCGACGACGAAGCCGTGCGCCGCACCCACGAGAGCGGCGAGGCCTGGTTCTGGAGCCGCTCACGGCACGAGCACTGGCGCAAGGGTGAAACGTCCGGCAACACGCTCGCGGTCGAGGAGATCCGGGATGACTGTGACGGCGACGCGCTGCTCTACCGCGTCCGCCCAGCCGGCCCGGTGTGCCACACTGGCGCCGAGTCCTGTTTCGCACCGTGGCTCTGGCGGGTCGTCGCAGAACGAGCCGCAACTCGGCCGCAGGGCTCGTACGTCGCCGGCCTGCTGGAGGAAGGCGCCGCCGCCGCGGCGCGCAAGGTCGGCGAAGAGGGCCTCGAGGCGGCGCTGGCCGGCGCGGGCGAGTCGGACGAGCGCCTGATCGAGGAGCTCGCCGATCTCTGGTTCCACAGCTACGTGCTTCTCGCTGCGCGTGGTCTCGATCCGGCCGCGGTCGAGGACGAGCTCCGCCGCCGGCACCAGCCGTCCTAGCGCGCGGGCTGGTGCAGCCCGAACGCAACGCCCTGGTCGTCACGGCATGAGGCGTACCGTCCGCTCGCTTCCGGTGGCCCTGCCTCGCCGGCGGTGCCGCCCAGCTCGCGGACGCGTTGCACGGCGGACTCGATGTCGGGCACGCGGAAGTAGACGACGATGTTCGAGGCGTCGTCTCCGTCGTGCAAGCCACCGCGCAGGCCAGACGTATCGATCCAGGCGTTGTCGCCCGTTGTCGTCCGAAACGACCATCCCAGCAGCGCCCCGTAGAACGCCTGCGCCCTCTGCCCGTCCAGGACACCGAGCTCGAAATGGGACGGCTCGCCCGCCATTGCCACCTCCTCTCGCCGACGGGCCTGAGCGCTGGCTCGGCGGATCGGCTGTGGTTGCCCATCGAGTCTCTAGCATCCCGGACCGTGGACCACCTCGCGCTCGCCGTCAGGGACCAGGAACGGTCACGGCGCTTCTACGAGGACTACCTGGGCTTCGACGCCGCGCCACCGCGCCTCTACGACGACGGCGTGCTCATGCTCCACGACGCGGACGGCTTCGCGCTGGCGCTCGGCCCGATCGACGAACCGGTCAGGCTGCCGCCGTTTCTCCATTTCGGCCGCGGGCTCGGAAGCCCGCAAGAAGTGCGTGCGTTCCGCGATCGGCTTCGCGCCGACGGGATCGAGATCGTCGAAGAGCGGGACGAGCCCGCGTACGTGAGCGTCAAGTGCCGGGACCCCGACGGCTACGTCGTCGAGCTTTCCTGGGAGCCCGAGTAGCCCACATCGACGCCGAGCGCGAGTAGGAGCCCGGCTACCGACGCAGAGGAGCAGATCTCACCCGTGGCGATCAGACCCGTCACCTGCCCGCGCGGGGTGAGCACGACTTCCGGCGACTCCATCTCGTGCGGCACCGGATCGTGCAGCCGCTCTGCATTCCGGCCGAGAAAGATGTGCCCCTGGTTGGCGGCCTTCGACGCGTCTACGTCGAGCGAGGCCAGCAACTCCAGGTCGGGTGCGGCGAAGCCCGTCTCCTCTTGTAGCTCGCGTGCCGCTGTCTGGATGGGGGTCTCGCCGTCGTCGACCTTGCCGCCGGGCAGCTCGAGGGTGACGCGACGCACGCCCTGCTTCCACTGGCGGGTCAGCACCACGTCACCTGCGGGGGTCAAAGCCACGACGAGGGCGTAGTCCTCGAGCACCCCGACGAGGTAGTCGTCGACGACCCGACCGCTCGGCAGCCTCACGGTGTCGCGGCGTACGCCGAAGTGTTGATGCTCGAAGGCAGGCTCGGAGCCGAGCTGCTCCCATTCCTCGGCCGGCATCTCCGGATGCTAGCCTCGGCTCCGTGATCGCCATCCACGGCCGGGATGCAGAGGCATCCTGGCGCTCCACCATCTCGAACAAGAACGGCTGATCGCCGCTTCCTGACACCGCGTCGGAGGAAGCGGCGGGGATACGACGCGACCCGGGCACCGGGGCAGCGGCGTGCGCCCGCACGAGATGGAAGGAGGAGAGCGATGCCGATGCCGCATCGCACGTTCGCCCAGGTGGCGAAGCGGAGATTGCAGGGGACGGAGGGGTCGGAGCGCGTCCGCGTGATCAACGGGCTGCTCGGTGAGCTGCCCGATTACCGGAATGGCCCCTACGCCGACCTGCGGAAGTGGCTGCAAGGCGAGCTGGAGCGCACCCGCATGCGTGCCAAGGTCGTGCACCGCGACTCGCTTGCCGTGCGACGGGAGGGGGCGGCGCAGGTCGCGCTCGTCGGCGCTCCGAACGCGGGCAAGTCATCGCTGCTACAGGCGTTGTCGGAGATCCAGATCAAGACGGGCGACTACGCCTTCACGACGCTGCGGCCGGTACCGGCGCTGACGCGCATCCGAGGGGTGCTCGTTCAGCTGGTCGAGATCCCGGGCCTGATCGAGGGGGCCGCCGATGGCCGTGGGGGAGGGAAGGCGCTCCTCGGTGTCCTGCGCAACGCGGACGCGATCGTCTACTGCCAGGCCGCGGGTGGCGATCCTGCCGAGCTCCGCACAGCACTGGACGAGGTGGCCGCAGCCGGGATCGAGAAGCCCGCGCTGCTCGCCGCGACGAAGCTCGACGATGCCGCGCCGGGCGACCTCGACCGGCTCGCGTCAGTGTTCCCCGATCTGCAGGTGCACGGCGTCTCCGTGCTCGACGAGGCCAGTCTCGACGCCTTCCGCGATGCGGTCTGGGGTCTCACCGGGCTGATCCGCGTGTTCCTGCGGCACGCCGGCGAGGTCGAGGCCGAGCCCGTCGCATTGCATCCCGGGGCAACGGTCGTCGGCGTGGCCGACACGATCCACCACGAGCTCGCCGCGGCGTGCCGCGGTGCACACGTGTGGGGGCCGTCTGCACGCTTCGACGGCCAGCGTGTCGGTCGTGACCACCAGGTCGCTGACGGCGACACCGTCGAGATCCTGCGGTAGGCGCGGCGACGCCGCTGCGTACAGTGACGCCGTGACCATGCACTACGAGGTCAAGGCTCGACCGCCTCGGTCTCGAGCGAGAGCAGGTCAGCGACGGTCTCGCGCCGACGGATCAGTCGCACCTCACCGTCGCGGACGAGCACGGCGGCCGGCCGCCCGACGCCGTTGTAGTTCGACGCCATGGCGAGCGTGTACGCGCCGGTGGCAGGTACTGCCAGCACGTCGCCTCGGCGCGGCGAAGGAAGTGCGACGTCGTCGATGAGCACGTCACCCGACTCGCAGTGCATCCCCGCAACGCTCACCGTCTCGTCTGCACGCTCGCCGGCGCGGAGCGCCGACAGCGCCGTGTAGCGGGCGTCGTACAGCTGCGGCCGCGGGTTGTCCGACATGCCGCCGTCGACGGCGACCCACGTCCGGCCCGGCAGCCGCTTGACGGCCCCAACCCGATACAGGGTCGTACCAGCGCGCCCGACGAGCGAGCGGCCCGGCTCGAGCCAGACCTCGGGCTCGGGGAGGCCCACCTCGGCGAATGCCGTACGTGCGGTCGCGGCGGCGGAGTCCGCGAGCTCGGCCGCGTCGGTCACCCGCTCGTCGGGATGGTGGGAGATGCCGAAGCCTCCGCCGAGGTCGGCGACCCGCGACGTCCAGTCCAGCTCGCGTCTGCAGCGCGCGGCGAACGACGCGAGTCTGACGATCGTCTCTCCCTGCGCATCGAAGTCCCCGAGTTGCGAGCCGACGTGCACATGGAGCCCGAGCGCGTCGAGCCCGTGACTGAGCGCGTCGGCGAGAAGCGCGACTGCCTGGTCGGGAGGCAGGCCGAACTTCGACCCATGGTGGCCGGTGCGGATCGCTTCGTGCGTGTCCGCGTCGACGCCGAGCGTGACACGCACGAGCACGCGCTCGACACCGGCACCCTGAGCCAGCTCCGCCTCGTCGGGCGCGTCGATCACGACCGGAGCCCTTGCCCGAGCAGCCGCAGCGAGGAACGCGAGGCTCTTGTTGTTGCCGTGCACGACGAGCTCGTCTCCGGTGAGCCCGGCGGCGAGGGCGACGGCGAGCTCACCTTCGGAGGCGACATCGGCGCCGACTCCTTCCTCGCGGAGCAGGCGAAGCACCGCCGCGTTGGGGAAGGCTTTCGCCCCGTAGACGAGCCGGCCCGCCCCGATGGCTGCACGCAGCCCGCGCGCACGCGCACGCAGCGTCTCCTCGCAATACACGACGAGGGGGGTCCCGAAGCGCTCGACCAGGGTCGAGGACGCGACCCCGCCCACTGCCAGCTCCCCCTCCGTGACGCGCGCGGAATCCGGGAAGAGATCGAGCATCCGGCGATTCTGCCTGTTACCATCAGAAGGCATGCAGCAGCTTCTCGCGTGACCCAGGGAGCGACGCGGCGACGCCGTGCTGACTCCCGCTGAGCCTCTCGACCGAGAGGCTTTTTTGTTCCCCCTGGCGAAGAAGAGAACGATGGAGCGAAACGACACGATCACATACGACCCCGCCGCGATCGAGGCGAGGTGGCAGCGCGTCTGGGAGGACGAGCAGGCATTCGTCGTGCCAAACCCCGAGCCCGGTGCCGTGCGTGACGCGAGCAAGACGTATGTCGTCGAGATGCTCCCGTACCCCTCGGGCGAGCTCCACATGGGGCACACGCTCAACTACACCATCGGAGACGTGCTCGTGCACCTGCGGCGTCGCAGCGGCCTCGAGGTGCTGCGCCCGATGGGCTACGACGCCTTCGGCCTGCCCGCCGAGAATGCAGCGATCAAGGAGGGGCGCCATCCGCGGGAGGTGACCGACCGGAACATCGCCACGATCCGTGAGCAGATGGGCCGCATGGGCTGGGCGATGGACTGGTCGCGCGAGCTCTCCACGGCCGACCCGGCCTACTACCGGTGGACGCAGTGGCTCTTTCTGCGCTTCTTCGAGAAAGGCCTCGCGTACCGCAAGGAAGCCCCCGTCAAGTGGTGCCCCAAGGATCAGACCGTGCTCGCCAACGAGCAGGTGATCGACGGCCACTGCGAGCGCTGCGGCACCGAGGTCGAGGCCAAGAGCCTGACGCAGTGGTTCTTCAAGATCACCGACTACGCCGACGCTCTGCTCGACGAGATGGAGTTGCTCGAGCAGTGGCCGGAGCGCGTCTTGACGATGCAGCGCAACTGGATCGGTCGCTCGCATGGGGCGCGGGTCGTCTTCCGCGTGGACGGTTCCGGCGAGGAGCTGCCCGTGTTCACCACGCGCCCCGACACGCTGTTCGGAGCGACCTTCTTCGTGCTGGCGCCCGAGCATCCGCTCGTCGCCCAGCTGACCGCGGGGACGGAGCACGAGCTTGCCGTTGCGGACTACGTACGGCATGCGACTGCGCGCACGGCGGTCGAGCGCGAGGCCAAGGAGAAGGACGGCGTCTTCACGGGGCGCTACGCGGTCAATCCGGTCAACGGCGAGTCGATCCCCATCTGGGTCGCCGACTACGTGCTCATGGAGTACGGCACCGGCGCCATCATGGCTGTGCCTGCACACGACGAGCGCGATCACGCCTTCGCGGAGAAGTACGCGCTGGCGATCCGGCAGGTCGTCGCGCCGGCGGAAGGTACGGAGCAGGAGGTCGGCGCATTCGTCGCCCACACGGAGCACGAGGTGCTGGTCAACTCCGGTGAGTGGAGCGGCTTGCCGGCGCCCGAGGGCAAGCGCGCGATCACCGCCTGGCTCGCGGAGCAAGGGCTGGGCGAGGAGACGATCGGCTACCGGCTACGGGACTGGCTGCTGTCGCGACAGCGTTACTGGGGGTGCCCGATCCCGATCGTCCACTGCGAGAAGTGCGGTGCCGTACAGGTCCCCGACGAGCAGCTCCCCGTGCTGCTGCCCGAGGTCGAGGACTTCATGCCGAAGGGGCGCTCCCCTCTCGCCGCGGCCGAGGAGTGGGTCGCGACCGCGTGCCCGTCGTGCAACGGGCAGGCACGCCGCGAGACGGACACGATGGACACGTTCGTCGACTCGTCGTGGTACTTCATTCGCTACTGCGACCCGCAGAACACCGAGGAGCCGTTCTCGCGCGAGCTCGCCGACTATTGGATGCCGATCGACCAGTACATCGGCGGCATCGAGCACGCCGTGCTGCACCTGATGTACTGCCGGTTCTTCGCCAAGGTGATGAACGAGCTGGGGCTGATCGGCTTTCGCGAGCCGGTGGCGCGGCTCTTCAACCAGGGGATGCTGCACTACCACGGCGCGAAGATGTCCAAGTCGAAGGGCAACGTCGTCGAGCCGTTGGTGTACGCGGATCGCTACGGCGCCGACACGGTGCGCACGTATGCGCTGTTCATGGGTCCCGCCGACGAGGACATGGAGTGGCAGGACGCGGGGATCGAGGGCATCTGGCGGTTCCTCAACCGGCTGTGGCGCGTGGCGCACGACCAGGCGGGAAGGCCGGCCGCGGATGGGGCGGTCGACACGCCGCTGGCACGGAAGACGCACCGCACGATCGCAAAGGTGACCGACGACATCGACCGGCGGTTCCTGTTCCATACGCCGATCTCCGCCGTGATGGAGCTGGTCAACGAGATCCAGGCGGCCCCGGACGACCCGGCTGCGCGTTTCGCGGCCGAGACGGCCGTGTCGCTGATCCAGCCGTACGCGCCGCACATCGCCGAGGAGCTGTGGGAGGCACTCGGGCATGAGCGCCTCTGGCGTCACCCCTGGCCCAAGGCCGACTCGACCATGCTCGTCGAGGACATGGTCGAGGTGGTCGTCCAGGTCAACGGCAAGCTGCGCGACCGGCTCCACGTGCAGGCGGACACACCCGACGACGAGCTCGTACGGCTCGCGCTGGCGTCGGAGCGGGTGCGCGCTCACCTGAACGGCGGTGAGCCCGCCAAGACGATCGTCGTGCCGGGCAAGCTCGTCAACCTGGTCATCTAGCTCAGGGGCCGCCTCGGACGCGCCCGAGGCGCTGACCGGTGCCCTTCGGCACACATTCGGCACAGAGTCGCGACGCTCGAGTGACGTGTCGCGAGTGACGCTCTCTCTGTGATCACGGTCACTCGGCGACAGATCGCCCTCCTCGTCGTCCCGCTGCTCGCGGTGCTGGCTCTTGGCGGGACGCGGCTCGCGCGCACAGGAGCTGCCGAGGGCCCCGCCGAGGCTGCACCCCTCGTTGCTGCGGCTGACGCCGGCACGTCGCCGGCCTCGGCGCAGCTGTACATCCATGTCGTCGGGGCCGTGCGCAGGGCCGGCCTGTACCGGCTCCGCGACGGCGCCCGCGTCGCGGACGCGATCCGTCGCGCGGGTGGTGTGAGCGCCCGCGCCGATGTGGCGCTCGTCAACCTTGCCGCGCCGCTGGCCGATGGGATGCAGGTCGTCGTTCCCGCGCGACCGCCCCCTGGTGGTGTGGTCGAGACCGGTAGCGGTCCAGCCGCCCCGTCGGGCCCGGTGAGCCTCGCTTCGGCGACGATCGAGCAGCTCGACGAGCTGCCTGGAGTCGGGCCGGTGACCGCCCAGAAGATCGTCGACTGGCGGCAGACGCACGGGCCGTTCACGTCCGTTGACGACCTCGATCAGGTGCCCGGGATCGGGCCGGCGAGGATCGAGCAGCTGCGCGACCTGGTAACCCCGTGAGTGGGAGTGTCCTCGATCGCTGGCCGACCGCACTCGTGGTCTCGGCGTGCGCCGGGATGGCCGCGGGCAACTGGGTCTCCCTGCCCGCGGTGCTGTCATTGGCGGGGGCCGCCGGGGCTCTCGTCGCCGTGTTCCTGTCGGCCGCGGGTGGGCGTCGCCTGATTGCGTGCGCGGTGTCCCTCGCGTTACTCGGTCTGGCGTGGGGCTCCCTGCGAGCCGACGCTCTCGACCGGAGTGCGCTGGCGTGGCGCATCGGTGAGTCCGGTGATGCGCGCGTTGCGGTCACCGGTCCCCCGCGCTCTACACCGTTTGCCATTCGCGTTCCGGTGGAGGTGCGTCGGTTTGCCGGCCTCGTCGTGCGCGAGCGGGCTCTGCTCGAGATTCGTAGCGGGCGTGCGCCCCCGCGCGGCGCCGTGCTCGAGATCGTGCGCGCGCGGCTGGTCGCGCCGCGTGGGCCCGAGACCGGTTTCGACGAGCGTGCCTGGCTGGCGCGGCGCGGGATCCACGTCGTGCTGCGCGCGGACGAGGCACAGATCGTCGGCCGGCGGGGCGGGATCGGTGGCGTCGCCGACGGGCTGCGCGCGCACCTGGAGCGTACGCTCGAACGCGGCACGCGCGGTGAACGGCTCGCGCTCCTGCGTGGCTTCGTGCTTGGAGACGACTCCGCGCTCGACCCCGGTCTCCGGCAGGCGTTCCGTGCCTCCGGCCTTGCGCACATGACGGCAGTGTCGGGTCAGAACGTCGCCATCGTGGCCGTTGCGATCGGCGCCGCTGCATGGCTGCTCGGCATCGGTCGCGTCGGTATCCACCTGGCCGCGATCGCCGCGATCCTCGCCTACGCTCTCGCCGTCGGCTGGGAGCCGTCCGTCGTCCGCGCCGCGGTCGCCGGGTGCGCCGGTTCGCTTGCCTGGCTCGCTTCACGCGCCGACGATCGTTGGCACGCGCTCGCGCTCGGCGCGCTCGTCTTGCTCGCCTGGCAGCCGGCGTCTTTGCTCGAGCCGGGGTTTCAGCTGTCGTTCGCCGCCGTCGCCGCGATCCTGGTCGTCGTCCCTCGCGCTCGGTCGCTTGCCGAGGGCTACCCGATCCCGCCTTCCCTGGCGCTCGGTGTGGCGGTATCGGGAGCCTGCAGCATCGCGACGGCTCCGATCAGCTGGGCGCACTTCGGCGCCATTGCGGTCTGGAGCGTGCCGGCGAATCTCGTCGCCGAGCCGGCCATGCCGGCCGTGCTGACGCTCTCACTGGCGGCTGCAGCCACGATGCCCCTCTCGCCGGCGCTGGCTGGCTCGCTCGCGTGGCTCGCCGGGTGGTGCGCCGCCTGGATCGCAGGCTGCGCGCGGTTGTTTGCCTCGCTTCCGTACGCCCAGGCGCACTCACCTGTCGTCTTGCTCGCCCTCGGGCTGGCGATCGCCTTTGTCGTGGTGTTGTGGCGGATGCCAGCGCGACGACGTGCGCCGTTCGCGGCCGCCGTAGCGGGCGCGGCGTGTGTGCTTGCGGCCGGTGGTTGGTGGGCGACGGCCGATCGACCGTCCTGGGAGCGACCCTCGGGCCTGCGGGTCACCTTTCTCGACGTGGGTCAGGGTGATGGCGTGTTGCTGGAGACGCCGCGTGCGTCGTTGCTCGTCGACCAGGGGCCGCCGGAGGCCCGTGTTGCCGAGCAGTTGCGAAGCATGGGCGTCCGGTCGCTGTCGGCGATCGTGTTGACGCATCCGCAGCGCGATCACGTAGGGGGCGCGGCTGACGTATTGCGGCGCCTGTCGGTTGGCACGGTGCTGCACCCGGCGATCCCGTCCGACTCGGCGGACGAGAGCGCCGCGCTGGACGTTGCGACTCGACGGCAGGTGCCTGTTGTGGTGATTCGCCGCGGCGACACATTCCGGCTCGGACGCCTCACGCTCCAGGTGCTCTGGCCGGACGATCCGGGCCTGCCCGGTGACGACCCGAACCGGCATGCCACCGTGATCCTCGCGTCGTGGGGCGAGATGGACGTGCTGCTGACGGCCGACGCCGAGTCCGACGTCACGGGCTCACTGCCTCTACGTGCTGTGGAGGTGCTCAAAGTCGCGCATCACGGCTCCGAGGACCCCGGGCTCGAACGGCAACTGCGCGTGCTCAGGCCACGGGTCGCGGTCATCTCGGTCGGGGCGGGAAACGACTACGATCACCCCCGCGCCGAGACGCTCGCTGCCCTGCGAGGCGTCGCCGGGCTGCGGCTCTACCGGACGGACACGAACGGCCGCGTCGTGATCGAGACCGATGGGACGATGCTTCGCGTCACCGCTGCGCGTGGCTAGGCTGCCTCCGTGTCCGACGTCGAGCTGAAGCCTGCCTACCTGATCAGCGGCAGCGACAGCCCGAAGATCGAGACGGCTGTGGCACGCCTGCGATCGCATTTCCCCGCCGAGGCGATCGAGCACGTCTCCGCCGTCGAGAGCTCGGGCGCCGACATCGCCTCGCTCTGCAACGCCGGAAGCCTCTTCGGTGACAGCAGGCTCGTCGTCGTCGACGACGTCGACGGCAGGCCCAATGCCGACGGTCAGCTCCGCAACGGCTGGAAAGCCGCTGATGTGGAGGCTGTCGTCGCTTACGTCCTGTCTCCCTCGCCCGGGACGGTGCTCGCGCTCGTCGGTCGGGCCGTGAAGAAGGATGCGCCGCTGGCGAAGGCGGTGGGCCGCGACGGGCTGCTCATCTTCGACATCGCGAAGCGTGGTCTGCAGCAATGGGTCGCCGACCGATTCCGGGACAATGGTGTTCGGGCCGAGTCCGATGCTTGCGCGGCACTCCTCCATCTCGTCGGTGACGACGTGAGCGCGCTGGCGCGCGAGATCGAGAAGATCGCCACCTGGGCCGACGGCGAGCCGGTGGGTGAGCGCGAGGTTGAGGAGCTTGTTGCGGCAACTGCCGACACACCGGTGTTCCGCATCACCGACGCGTGGGGCCGTCGTGACCTGACCGGGCTCCTCGAGGCGACCGAAGCGATGCTCGAGCGATCCGGGCGGCCGGTGTCCGCGTCGGTCCCGATCGTCGCCGGGGCCCTCGCCCGCCAGGCAGTGACGGTACGTCGTGCGAAGCGGGCCGAGGAGCGCGGCGCGCGACCAAAGGAGGTGATGAAGGAGTTGGGCGTGCGGTTCGAGTTCCAGGCGCAGCGTGCCTTCCAGTTCGGTCGCAACTACAGCGAGCGGGAACTCGACGACGCGCTCGTCCGGCTCGCCGGCCTCGATCATGCGATCAAGGGTGGCAGCCGCCTGGCACCGGAGCTCGAGTTGCAGCGAGTCCTCGTCGACCTGACGAAGCCCGCGGGATAGGCCAGCGCCGCGGCTTACTCGCCGGCGGTGACGATCCGTGCGGCCTGCGACTTTCGCCGCGCGGCGGTGTTGCGGTGCAGGGCGCCACGCGCAGCCGCGCGATCGATGGTGCGCACGAGCTCGCGGTGGGCCTCCGTGACTCGCTCCGCGTCGCCGTCTGCGACCAAGGTCTGCAGTCGCTTGGTCAGCGTCTTCACGGTCGACCGGTACCGCACGTTCTCGAGCCGCTGCCGGGCGGCGATCTTGACACGCTTCTCTTGCTGCTTGATGTTCGGCATACCGTGAGAAAGCCCGCGTCACGCGGGCGACAGGATGGTAGCAAAGCCCGCTGGCTCGCTTCCTGCCTCCGGTCCCGGGGGCCACCACTCCTCCTCCCCGCTATCGATGCTATCGGCGAAGCTGTCGCAGGTCAGTGCCGACTCTGTGCCGAATCTCACACGGGTGAGCGCTCCCGGACCCATGCTTCCCGGCGACGCCGGTGAGCACACACCTGCGCACCGACGCCGTCTAGCTCGCTCGACGGCCATCTTCTCGGCGGCAACCGCCCTCTCGCGCGTGCTCGGGCTCGTCCGGGAGATGGTCAGTGCCTACTTCTTCGGTGTGACGGGCAAGATCAACGCCTTCACCGTCGCCTTCCAGATCCCCAACCTCGTCCGCGCCCTCGTGGCGGATGCGGCACTATCCGGCGCCTTCGTCCCCGTCTTCAGCGAGCTTCTGGTCAAGGGAGAGCGGGCGCGTGCATGGCGCGTTGCGTCCACCATCTTCTGGCTCGTGCTCCTCGGCCTCGGTGGGCTGACCGCGATCTTCATGCTCGCCGCGCCGTTGCTGCTGCGTCCGTTCGGCGACCCGGGTGGTGACTTCGACCTCGCCGTCGGCCTTTCACGCGTCCTCTTCCCGATCGTCGTGCTGCTCGGCCTGTCCGGAATCATCGTCGCAATTCTCAATTCGTACGAGCAGTTCGCCGTGCCGGCGTTGACGCCCGTGCTGTGGAACATCGTCATCATCGTCGGCCTCGTCCTCGGCGTGCCCGCGGCCGACGGTGAGGACGCTCAGTTGTACGTGTACGCGGGGGCGGTGCTCGTCGCGACGTTGATCCAGTTCCTGCTGCCGCTGCCTTGGCTGCGCGGACTCGACGGCCGGCTCCAACCAGTGATCGACTGGCGCGATCCGGCCGTGAAGCGCTTCTTCGTGCTCATGCTGCCGGTCACCCTGACGCTTGGCCTCATCAACGTGAACGCGGTCATCGGGATCCTGTTCGCGTCCCGGCTGATCGACCCTGAGCTCGCGCCGGCTGCGATCGACAAGGCGTTTCGCCTCTACATGCTCCCGCAGGGGATGTTCGCCGTCGCGGTCACCACCGTCCTGTTCCCTGCGCTGTCTCGCCTCGCCGCGCGCGACGACCGCGTTGGATTCGGCCGCACGCTCGATGTCGGCCTGCGACAGATTTCGTTCCTGCTCGTGCCGGCGGGGATCGTGTCCATCGTGCTCGCCGAGCCGATCGTGCGCCTCGTCTACCAGCGTGGAGCGTTCGACCCGGAGCAGACCACAGTCGTGGCCGGCGCACTCGCCGCGTTTGCTGCCGGGCTCGTGTTCAACGGCTGGATGCTGCTGCTCAACCGCGCCTTCTACAGCCTGCAGAACAGCTGGATCCCGACAGTTGTGGCCGGCGGCAACCTCGCCCTCAACATCGTCCTCTACAGCGTGCTGTACCGCGTCGGCGTCTGGGGGATCCCGCTCTCCGTGTCGATCGCCAACCTCGCCGGGGCGCTCGCGCTCTTCGTGCTTCTGCGCCCGCGGGTGGAGGGCCTCGCCGGCCGGCCGCTTGCGATGTCGCTGCTTCGAATCTCAAGTGCGTCCGTGATGCTGGGCGCCGCGGCCTACGGCACCTGGTGGGTGCTCGACTCGGCGCTCGGCGACGGCATCGGAGGCCAGATCGTCGCCGTCGGCGGTGCTCTGGCGGTGGGCGCGGGCGTCTACTTCGGAGCGTCGCGCATTCTCAGGGTGCGCGAGCTCGACATGCTGCTCCGGTTGAGGCATCACGACGACGGTTGACCGAAACGCAGTCAGGCGGTCAAGTCGCTGGCAGAGCCGAACACGCGCGAATCCAGGAAAAACGGCACCGCGGCTACGATCCGGCCCGAATGCCGATCGACCAGGCACAGATCCGCAACTTCTCGATCATCGCGCACATCGACCACGGCAAGTCGACGCTTGCCGACCGTGTGCTGCAGCTCACGGACACGGTCAGCGACCGTGACATGCGAGACCAGCTGCTCGACTCGATGGACCTCGAGCGTGAGCGCGGCATCACGATCAAGGCGCAAGCCGTGCGCGTCACGTGGAAGGGGTACGAGCTCAACCTGATCGACACCCCTGGCCATGTCGACTTCACGTACGAGGTGTCCAGGTCGCTGCAGGCCTGCGAGGGCGCCGTCCTCGTCGTGGACGCCGCGCAGGGGATCGAGGCGCAGACGCTGGCCAACGCCTACCTCGCCATCGAGAACGAGCTCGAGATCGTGCCGGTCGCGAACAAGATCGACCTGCCGCAGGCCAACCCGGACGCAGCTGCGGCGGAGGTGACGAAGCTGCTCGGTGGCTCACCCGAGGACGTCCTGCGGATCTCCGCCAAGACCGGCTACGGCGTCGACGATGTGCTCGACGCGATCGTCGAACGCATTCCGCCACCGGCCGGCGACCCGGCGGCTCCGGCACGAGCGCTCATCTTCGACTCGTCCTACGACCAGTACCGCGGCGTGATCGCTTTCGTGCGGGTCGTCGACGGCCGCTTCACCGCGCACGAGGCCCTCCGCGCCATGGCTCTCCGCACCGAGTTCGAGGCGGAGGAGCTGGGCTTCATGTCTCCGTCCCGCGTGCCGGTGGCCGCGCTGGAGGCGGGCGAGGTCGGCTACATCGTCACGGGCCTCAAGGACGTGTCGCGGCTCCGCGTCGGCGACACCCTCACGACCCGGAAGCGCCCGGCTGTCGCGGCCTTGCCCGGGTACAAAGACGTGAAGCCCATGGTTTTCGCGGGGCTCTTCCCAACCGACTCCGACGACTACCCGGAGCTGCGCGACGCCCTGGAGAGGCTCAAGCTCAACGACGCCGCGCTCTTCTACGAGCCGGAGACCTCGCAGGCGCTCGGGTTCGGCTTTCGCTGCGGGTTTCTCGGCTTGCTGCACATGGAGATCGTTCGCGAGCGGCTCGAGCGTGAGTTCGACCTCGATCTGCTCGTCACGGCGCCGAACGTCGCCTACCGCGTGGAGACGAAGAGCGGCCAGATGGTCGAGGTGCACAACCCCGCCGAGATGCCACGCGAGCTCGAGCGGGTCGAGGAGCCCTACATCAAGGCCTCGATCATCGTGCCGAAGGAGTACGTCGGCGCAGTGATGGAGCTCTGCAACGAGCGCCGCGGTACCTTCGATCACATGGAGTACCTCTCCGAGGACCGGGTGCACCTCGTGTACGAGCTCCCCCTCGGGGAGATCGTGCTCGACTTCTACGATCAGCTGAAGTCACGGACGCGCGGCTACGCAAGCTTCGACTACGACCTGGCAGGGTTCCGCGAGGGGGATCTCACGCGTGTCGACGTCCTCGTCGCCGGCGAGCAGGTGGACGCGCTCTCGCTCATCATCCACCGCGACTTCGCCTACGAGCGCGGCAGGCTGCTCGTCGAGAAGCTGCGCGAGGAGATCCCGCGCCAGATGTTCGACATCCCCATCCAGGCAGCGATCGGCTCACGCGTGATCTCACGGGAGACGGTGAAGGCGAAGCGCAAGGACGTGCTCGCGAAGTGCTACGGCGGCGACATCACCCGCAAGCGGAAGCTGATCGAGAAACAGAAGAAGGGCAAGAAGCGCATGAAGCAGGTGGGTGGGGTGGAGGTGCCCCAGGAAGCGTTCCTCGCCGTGCTCAACCTGGGCGACGACAAGAGGCGCTAGACGTGGGCCCGGACGACGTCTCGCGACCTCCGGCGTCGCTGTCGGAAGGGCGCCATCGCGACGCCGACGCCACGTGAGCGGAGCGCGTCACCTCTACGTTCATCTGCCGTTCTGCGTCCACCGCTGCGGTTACTGCGACTTCGTCACCGTCGTCGGTCGCCCGGACGACCACGCACCATATGTTCACGCGCTGCTCGCCGAGCTGGAGCGCGAGCGCGAGGTCCTGGCGGAGCCACTCGACTCGGTGTTCGTCGGGGGTGGCACGCCGACGTTCACGAAGCCGACTGTGTTCGGCGAGCTACTCAGCGCGCTGCCCGTTGCCACGGAGGTGACCGTCGAGGCAAATCCAGAGACGGTGACGCGGGAGCTGGCAGCACTGATGCGTGAATGCGGGGTGACGCGGGTCTCGCTGGGTGCGCAGAGCTTTCAGCCGGAGCTACTCGTCGTGCTGGAGCGCCGTGCCGGCCCCGATGACATCCGGCGAGCGGTGCATCATCTACGTGATGCCGGATTTGACAACATCTCGCTCGATCTTCTGTATGGGATTCCGTGCCAGGGGCCCTCCGAGCTCGACGCCGACCTTGCGGAGGCTCTCGCGCTCGAGCCGGAGCATCTCTCCTGCTACGAGCTCGAGGCCAAGCCCGGCACACGGTTCACACACGCCTGGGGCGACGAGCTCGGACGGCAGGCCGAGTCGATGGAGGGGTACTTCGAGCGGGTCGTCGAGACCCTGACCGGTGCGGGGCTGCGGTGGTACGAGACGGCCAACTTCTGCCGCCTCGTCGACGGCCGCGACCTTCGCGCACACCACAACCTGGGCTACTGGCATGGCCACGACTACCTCGGGGTCGGCATCGGAGCGGTCTCGACGATCGGCATGCGAAGGCGACGCAACAACGCCTCACTGGGGCGATACGTTGCGTCCCTGGCCGCCGGCCGCGAGGCGCCGCACGAGGTCGAGGAGCTCGACGAGGCGACGAAGCGGCGGGAGCTGCTGATGCTCACGCTACGGCTCGACGAGCCCATGTCACGGAGACCCGTCGACGGGGCGGTCGACCACGAGGCTCTCGAGCGCCTGGTCGCCCACGGGCTCGTCGAGCATGTCGAGGGCGGTGCCGCGATCCGCCTCACGCGACGTGGCCGGCTGCTCGGCGACGCCGTCACGGCCGAGCTGTTGGCCCCCATCTGACGCGCGCCGCGTGGCCGGTGCAGCGCGCAGACGCGGCCGTGTCCAGGGCTACCATCCGAAGTGAGATGGAGCTCGGTTCGAGAAAGCGCGAGATTCTACGGCTCGTCGTCGAGGAGTACGTGGCGAGCGGTCAACCCGTGGGCTCCAAGTTGCTCGTCGATCGAAGCGGCCTCGATCTCTCGTCATCGACGGTCCGCAGCGAGCTGGCTGAGCTCGAAAGCCTCGGGTTGCTGACGCATCCGCACACCTCCGCCGGACGAGTGCCGACCGAGAGCGGCTACGACGTCTACGCCCAGGAGCTCGTCGACTCGATCGAAGGGCGGCCGGCACCGTTCCCGCTCGATCTGACGGCGATGCGCAACGAGCTCGAGACTGCACTGCAGCAGACGACGGAGTCACTCTCCCAGGCGACCCGTCTGCTCGCGCTCGTCTCGGCGCCGGCGGTCGACATCGCTGTCGTCCGCCACGTCGAGGTGCTGCAGCTACAGCCCCGGGTCGTCCTCGTGGTCGTGATCACCGCGGCAGGAGGCGTCAGGAAGCACGTCTTCGAGCTCGAAGAGCCCGTCGACGCCGGCCTCGTCGAATGGGCTCGCGAGTATCTCAACGAGACCGTGGCGGGACTACGCCTCGGCGCGGCGGTGCTACGCCGCCGCTTCGACGACCCGTCGCTCGCGCCACGCGAGCGGGCGTTTCTCCAGATGGTGCGGCCGGCTTTCTCCGAGGTGCTGGCGGACGCCGGCTCGCAGCTGTACGTCGGCGGTGCAGCGGGCCTGCTGGGCGAGGCGCGCGGCGCGGAGCTGGAGGCGTGCCAGCGGCTACTCGAGCTCCTCGAGCAGCGTGCGGCGGTGCTCAGGCTGCTCAGCGATGCACTCGACCCGAAGCGGACGGTCGTCCGAGTCGGGCCGGCCCTCGACGGCGCCGAGCTTCACAACGTCGTGTACGTCGGGTCGCCCTACGGACTGCCCAACAGGTCGCTTGGGTCGGTCGCGCTGCTGGGGCCGCTTCGCATGGATTACGAGAAGGCCATCCGCGCCGTGCGGGCCGCGGCATTCGAGCTGTCGCGGCTCGTGGAAGAGGTCTACGAGGGCGGCTGAGCCGGGGTGGCGACGACCGAGCCGGACTACTACGAAGTGCTCGGCGTGCCGCGCGATGCGTCGGATGCCGACGTCAAGAAGGCCTTCCGCCGCCTCGCACGTGAGCTGCATCCCGACGTCAGTGTCGCCGCGGGCACCGAGCATCGTTTCCGCGAGGTTGCGGAGGCCTACGAGGTGCTGTCCGACCCGGAGCGACGGCAGACGTACGACCGCTTCGGTCACGCCGGACTGCGACGAGGCGGCTTCCACGCGACCGAGTTCGACCTCGGCAACCTCTCGGACATCTTTGCCGCGTTCTTCGGGGACGGCATCTTCGGTGGCACGGCACGCGCGGCGCGTCCGGCCCGCGGCGCGGACATCGCC
The DNA here is from genome assembly GCA_963724995.1 of uncultured Actinomycetes bacterium. Taxonomy (GTDB): domain Bacteria; phylum Actinomycetota; class Thermoleophilia; order Gaiellales; family Gaiellaceae; genus Gaiella. The sequence continues at coordinate 309,741 of CAVRXC010000004.1, read as the reverse complement.
GCGGCAGTCGAGATCACACTGGACGAGGTCGTTTCCGGGTTGACCGCGACCGTGCCGGTGAGCGTCGCCGCGCCGTGCGAGCGGTGCGACGGAGCCGGCGCCGAGCCAGGGACGACCCCGATCACCTGTCCCACGTGCGGCGGTGCCGGTCGCGTGCAGCACGTGTCGCAGAGCGTGTTCGGGCAGTTCGTCCGGGCCTCGGGCTGCCCACAGTGCGACGGTGCAGGTCAGGTCGTCGAGCACCCGTGCAACGCCTGCGACGGCGCCGGCCGACTGCTGGTCGACCGTTCGCTCGAGGTCGACGTTCCCGCGGGCATCCATGACGGGCAACGCATCCGCGTCCGTGGAGAGGGTCACGCAGGAGTGCTCGGTGGGCCGCCGGGCGACGTCTTCGTCCTGGTGCGTGTCCGTCCGACCGCGGGCCTCGAGCGCGACGGCGACGACCTCGTCTCAGTCGTCACCGTGACGATGATCGACGCGGCGGTCGGGACGAGCGTGCAGGTGCCGACACCGGGGGGAGAGGTCGAGGTCGAGGTGCCCGCAGGCACGCAACCGCGCGACGTGATCGTCGTCGGTGGGAAGGGGGTGCCGTCGCTCCGTACGGGGCGTCCCGGGGACCTCCGCGTCTACGTCGACGTGCGCGTCCCGCGCAGGCTGACACCCGAGCAGCAGGAGCAGTTGCGGCATCTCGGCACCACGATCGACGACGACGCGTACGAGAGCGACGACGGCTTCTTCCGGCGGTTGAAGAGCGCCTTCCGCTGATCGCGAGCGCATGACGACGTCGACGATGCCCCAGGTGGGCATGCCCGACGGACTGCCCACCTGGTGGCCGTGCCGGCCGCCGAGCCGTCGTCGCCGGCTGGCTTCCGCCGCCGCTTCGACACGCTCCGTCGCGAGGAGGATCGTCCCTCACGTGACGATCGTCCTCCCGTTCCTCCCGTCGACGAAGTGCGACGGGACGCGCAATCGCGGCTTCGCTCGCGGGACGCAGCGCTTGGTCCCGACACCGCGCGCAGGTGCTCGAGCCGGGCTTGCCGGTTCGCTTTCGCGTCGACGAGGTGACGCTCTTCGAGGAGCAGGCCGATGACAGCTGGGCGGCAGGCCCTCGGTTCCGGCCCGGCTGATGGACGAGCTCGTGCGCGTCGTCGTCCGCGTCGACCTCGAGAGGGCCGAGTCAGGTCGGGGCAAGATGCTCGACCTGCACCCCGAGGGGTTCGAGGAGGTCGAGCGAGAAGGCGGCCTGGAGCTCGTCGCGTACACAGATGCACCGGGCCTGAGCCGCATCCAGGCAGTGTTTCCGAGCGCGACCGCAACACCTCTCGCCTCCGGCTGGGAGGACGCATGGCGCACCTTCCACCGCCCGGTGGTCGTGGGTGGTGTGTGGATCGGCCCACCGTGGGAGCCGCAGCCCACCGACCTGCCGACAGTGGTGATCGACCCCGGACGTGCGTTCGGCACCGGAGCGCATCCCACGACGCAGCTTTGCGTCGGCCTGCTGAGCGGCCTGGAGCGCGGCAGCCTGCTCGACGTGGGCTGCGGGTCGGGCGTGCTCGCGATCGCCGCCGCCCGACTCGGCTTCGCCCCGGTGACGGCCATCGACGTCGACCCGGTAGCAGTGGAGGTGACAATCGAGAACGCTGTGGCCAACGGCGTGGCACTCGACGTGCGAGTTGCCGACGCGCTGCAAGGTGCGATGCCGTCCGTCGACGTCGCGCTGGCCAACGTGCTGCGCGCGCCGGTCGAGGCGGTCCTCCCGCGGCTCGACGCCGGCGTGGCGGTCACCTCCGGGTATCTCGCAGGCGAGCTCCCTGCACATGCTGGCTGGGATCACGCCGCCTCGGTGGAGCTCGATGGCTGGGCGGCCGACGTCTTTCGACGCGCGACCGTCTAATCTCGGGACGCGCATGACAACCTTCACGACGCGCTTCCTCGGTTGCAAGGTCTCGTTCGCCGACGCTCAGGCGACCCGCGAGCGACTGCTCGCAGAAGGGCACACGGAGGTCGACGAGGGTGGCGAGATCGCGGTGGTCAACACGTGCTGCGTCACACACGAGGCGGTCTCGAAGTCACGCCAGGCGATCTCACGCGCCGCCCGCGATGCGACCGTGGTCTACGCGACAGGCTGCGCATCGAACCTGGCGCGCGCTCTCGACAGGCTGCCGTCGAATGTCGTCGTCACGGGTCGCGTCGGGGAGGACGCGGCGTCGTTCGTGGCCGGTGATGTCGGCGCGATCGCGTGCGTGCAGGCGGAGCACCGGTCGGACAGGGTCCGCGCATTCGTGAAGATCCAGGACGGCTGCTCGTTCTCGTGTGCCTTCTGCGTGATCCCGCTGGTGCGCGGTCAGACCAGAAGCCGGAGCGCCCATGCCGTCCTGACGGAGATCGGGCGCCGAGTCGGCCAGGGTCACCGCGAGATCGTTCTGACCGGCGTCAACCTCGGGTGTTTCCGTGACCGGGACGCCGGCTACACCCTCGCCCGGCTCATTCGCGAGGCGGGTGCGATCGAAGGCCTCGAGCGCCTGCGGCTCTCCTCGATCGAGATCAACCACGTGACCGCGGAGCTCGTCGCGGCGCTGGGCGAGACGCCGGCCGTGTCGCCCCACCTGCATGTTCCGTTGCAGTCGGGTGACGACCGCGTGCTGGGCGCGATGGGGCGCCGCTACACGGCCGACGAGTTCCTGCGCAGGCTCGAGCCGCTCGCCGGCTTCAACCTCACCAGCGACGTGATCGTCGGCTTTCCGGGCGAGGACGAGCCTGCCTTCGCCGCCACGCTCGATGTCGTCGCCCGCGCGGGGCTGACGAAGGTGCACGTGTTCCCGTACTCGCCACGCCCGGGAACACGCACGGCCGGCTCGGACACCGTGCCGCCACACGTCAAGCGTGAGCGCAGCGCAGCACTGCGGCGGCTGTCCGCCGATCTGTGTCGTCGTCATTGGCAGCGCAAGCTCGGCGAGTGCGACCGCGTCCTCGTCGACCGGCCCGGCCGCGGCTACGGCGACGACTACTCGCCCTGGTTCGTCAACGCGCCTGTCGGCTCGTTCGTCACGGCCCGCGCGACCGGTCTCTCGGAGGAGGGAATCCTCGCTGTCTGCGCCTGAGTGCCTCTTCTGCCGGCTCGCGCGCGAGGGTGATCACGTGCACGCAGCCGACGGGTTCGTCGCCATCCGCGACCTCGCTCCCAAGGCCGAGACCCACCTCCTCGTGCTTCCCGTGCGGCACGTCGACACATTCCGAGACGTGGCCGAGTTCCCCGACGAGGAGGCAGGCCGGATGCTGCGTTTCGTCGCCGAAACGGCCGCTCAGGCAGGCCTGCGTGACTATCGCGTCGTGGTCAACGTCGGCGCCGGCGGCGGCCAGTCGGTGTTCCACCTCCACTGGCACTTGCTCGGCGGGGCTAGCCTCCCGGGGTTCGAATAGGGCATGGTTCCGACGATGAGCCTCGCGGTCCGCATCGAAGAGGAGCTCAAGGCTGCGCGACTCGCGCGCGACGACGCCCGTCGTGACGCGCTCGCGCTCGTGCTCAACGCGCTTCGCGGCGCGGAGAAAGAGCTCCAGCGCCCGCTCTCGGACGACGAGTCGCTGCAGGTGCTCCAGCGCGAGCGCAAGAAGCGCGTCGAGGCCATCGACGCCTACGAGTCGGCCGGGCGCGACAAGGCGGCCGAGCGAGAGGAGTTCGAGCTCGGCGTGCTGGAGGAGTTCATGCCCGAGCCGATGAGCGAGGACGAGCTCGAGGAGATCATCGACGACGTGATCGCCGAGGTGGGTGCCACCTCGATTCGCGATCTCGGCCGTGTGATGGCCGACGTGATGCCACAGGTTTCAGGGCGCGCCGACGGCTCGGTCGTCAGCCAGCTCGTCCGAGAGAAGCTTGCGTAGAGGCGATCACGGTGTGCGCCCGGCCACCGTGCCGGGTCGTCCCTAGACTGAGGTACGTGCAGGACGTTCTCGTCGTACCGAACGAGGTGGCCGCCGAGCTCGCGGGCGTCGCCGACGGTGTGCTGGACACGCTGCGTGACCGGCTGCGCTGCTCGATCTCGCTGCGCGGCAACCGTCTCACGCTCGATGGCTCCGAGCAGCAGGTGGCGGCCGCGCGCGCCGTCGTCGACGAGCTCGTCGAGCTGGTCGAGGAGGGGCATCAGATCGGCCCCGACACGGTCGGCGCCGTCGTCGCGGCGCTCGATCAGGCCGAGGACATCCGTGACGTCTTCGACGACGTCGTTTGGCGTCACCGTGGCAAGAAGATCGCTCCCAAGACGATCACCCAGAAGCGCTACGTCGACGCGATCCGAGGTTCGACGGTCACCTTCGGCATCGGGCCTGCAGGCACCGGAAAGACCTACCTCGCGATCGCACTCGCGGTGGCGGCGCTGACCGAGCGTGAGGTCGGGCGGATCATTCTCACGCGCCCGGCAGTCGAAGCCGGCGAGCGGCTCGGGTTCCTGCCAGGCGACGTCCTGGCGAAGGTCGACCCGTACATGCGCCCGCTGTTCGACGCGCTGTACGACACGATGGACGCCGACCGGCTCAACGCGTTCATGGATCGCGGCACGATCGAGGTCGCGCCGCTCGCGTTCATGCGCGGCCGCACGCTCAACGACTCCTTCGTCATCCTCGACGAGGCCCAGAACACGACACCGGAGCAGATGCAGATGTTTCTCACGCGTCTCGGGTTCGGTTCCAAGATGGTCGTCACCGGAGACGTGACGCAGGTCGACCTCCCGCGAGAGCAAGCGTCCGGCCTGATCCAGGTACGCGACATCCTGGCCGGTGTCGAGGGCGTCGGCTTCGTCGAGTTCACGCACCAGGACGTCGTCCGGCACAAGCTCGTGCAGCGGATCGTCGAGGCGTACAAGCGCCACGCCGAGGAGACCGGCAGCGCGCGCAGGCGTTGACGAGATGCTCCACGTCGAGGTGTCGAATCGGAGCGGAGCAGAGGTGGACGAGGATGGCGCCGCCGCCCTCGCACGCGATGTCCTCGCGCGGGAGGGTGTCGACGGTGGTGACCTCGGGATCGCTTTCGTGGGGGTGGAGGAGATTCGAGCGCTGAAGCTCGAGCATCTCGGGATCGACGAGGCGACAGACGTGCTCTCGTTTCCGATCGACGGGCGCGAAGAGATCCCGCCGGGCATGCCGCGCCAGCTCGGTGACGTCGTTCTCTGCCCACAGGTGGTCGGTCCGGCGTGGCGTCAGCCGCTGGTGCACGGGCTCCTGCACCTCGTCGGCTACGACCACGGCGACGAGATGACGGCTCGCGAGCATGCACTCCGAGGCGCATGAGCAGCCGTCGTCGCGCACCCTCGATCATCGAGAGCTTCAACTTCGCATTCGAGGGCGTCGTTCACGTGCTCCGCACGCAACGGAACATGCGGATCCACTTCGCGGTCGCAGCCGGGGTGCTGATCGCCGCACTCGCGTTCGACGTCTCGCGGCTGGAGCTGATCGCGCTGCTCCTTGCGATCTCCTTCGTCCTCATCGCGGAGATGCTCAACTCTGCGGTCGAGGCCGCCGTGGACGTCGCCTCGACCTCGTTCGATCCCCTCGCCAAGCTCGCGAAGGACGTTGCAGCCGGCGCGGTGCTCGTCGCAGCCGTGAACGCCGTCGCGATCGGTTATCTGGTCTTCTCGGGCGAAGTCGCCACCCGCAGCTCGGAGTTCCTCGACAAGCTCTCCGAGGCACCGGCAGAGCTGACGCTCATCGCGCTCGTGCTGACCACCATCGTCGTCATTGCGCTGAAAGCCGCCTCCGGTCGTGGCACCCCGCTCCGCGGCGGGTGGCCCTCAGGGCACGCAGCGGTCGCCTTCGCTGGCTGGATGGCGATCACCCTGGTCCTCGACAACTACGGTCGTCGCTTTCTCGTCTCGTCCCTGGCCTTCATCATGGCGTTGCTCGTGGCGCAGACCCGTGTCGAGTCCGGCGTGCACTCCACCGCTGAGGTCCTCATCGGTGGCGTGATCGGCGCGCTCGTCACGCTTGCGATCTTCCAGCTCTTCTCAGCCCGATGACGATCACCGACGACGAGCTCCTCGCCCGTGCCGACGCCGCCGCTGCGAACGCGTACGCGCCGTACTCACAATTCCAAGTCGGATGCGCGGTGCTCACCCGCGACGGGCGTGTCGTCGAGGGCTGCAACGTCGAGAACGCCGCCTATCCGCTCGGGGTATGTGCCGAGCGCACCGCCTTCTCCCGCGCCGTTGCCGAGGGCTACCGGCCCGGCGACTTCCTGGTGGCTGCGACGACGGCGTCGCCGTGCGGCGGCTGCCGCCAGTGGTTCGCGGAGATGGGTGTCGAGCGTGTCGTGTTTCGCAACGGCGGCCGCACCGTCACGATGACCGTCGACGAGCTCCTACCCGAGCAGTTCGACCCGTCGGATCTGCCCGCGTGAGCGTCACCCTGGAGGCACGAATCGCGTCCGGCGCGAACCGCTGCCTGTGGATCGATCGGCACGCACTCTGCACGAAGGACATCTCCACAACGGGGTGTTGCCAGGATAGGATGGACCCGTGGGGAGGAGGTTGGAGGCCCCCAGGGGCTTCACCTTCGGGGCACGTCCGGCGGGGTCATGTCTGGCTGCGCCGCGAGAGGGACTGGGCGTGAGGACCGGGGTGGTTGCAGTCGCGGGTCGCCCCAACGTGGGCAAGTCGACGCTCGTGAACGCGCTGTGCGGCGACAAGGTGGCGATCACGTCGACGGTGCCGAACACCACCCGTCGACGCATCTTCGGTGTCGCGCACGGCGACGGCTGGCAGCTCGTGCTCGTCGACCTGCCCGGCTTCCAGCGGCCGCTGGACGCCCTCACGAGACGGATGCAGGACACCGTCGACGGCTCGTTCGAGGACGTCGATGCGGTGCTGCTCGTCGTCAGTGCGCGCGAGCGCATCGGCGCCGGCGACCGCTTCGTGGGACGACGCGTCTTCTCCTTGGGGGTTCCGGTGATCATCGCCGTGAACAAGATCGACCGGCTCAAGCACGGCCACGTCGCGTCGCAGATGAAGACCGCCGCGACGCTCGGCGACTTCCACGCGCTCCATCCGGTGAGTGCCAAGACGAAGGACGGCATCGGCGAGCTCCGCACCGATCTGGTGTCGCTGCTCCCGGAAGGGCCGGCGCTGTTCCCGCCGGATCGCACAACCGACCTGTCGCTCGAAGAGCGGGTGGCGGAGGTGATCCGGGAAAAGGCTCTGCAGCTCACGCGCGAAGAGGTGCCGCACGCCGTCACTGTGATGGTCGAGGAGCTCTCCGACAGCGCCGTGCGAGCGCACCTCCTCGTGGAGACCGAATCGCAGAAGGGGATCCTCGTCGGGAAGCGCGGAGCGATGGTGCGCGAGATCGGCACGCGCGCGAGACCGGAGGTGGAGGCGCTCGTCGGACGACCCATGTTCCTCGAGCTCGTGGTCAAGGTCCGCCCACGGTGGCGGCGCGACCCGCGCGAGCTCGAGCGCCTCGGTCTCTGAGGCATCGGGAGACCCGCCGAGCAGCCGCTATGCCCGCGCCGCCGCCGCTGGTATGCTCGCGCCCACAACAGGCGGGTGCGACGCACACGGGATGCCGAGCCGTGACGTCATCGCCTCACCCGAGAGGAAGCAGTTGCTGCGGCGTGAGTTCGGCGCTGGTGGGAAGGGTCGTCATGATCATGACCCCCGGACGGCGGTTACGGTCGTCATCGCCGATGATCACCCTGCGATCGTCGACTCGGTCGGTCGCTACCTCGAGCTGAACAGCATTGCGGTGCTCGGCAGCGCGGCCGACGGGGACGGCGCTGTTGCCGTGTGCGAGGAGCTCAAGCCCGCAGTGGCGCTCATCGATCTGCGTATGCCGGGGCTGTCGGGCCTCGGGGCCCTCGAACGGCTGCGGTTGCGCGTGCCGGACACGAAGTTGCTCGTCTACACAGGCGTCGGGGACCAGACCCTCGTTGCGCACGCGCTCGAGGCGGGCGCCCACGGTGTGATCCAGAAGGACGCGTCGCTCGTGGAGCTCGTGCGCGCCGTTCGTATCGTCGCGACCGGCAAGCCCTACATCGACGCGGCGCTGGCGAACCTCATGCTCGAAAGCGGGGGAATCCTCGAAGCACGCCTTACGCGGCGGGAGATCGAAGTGCTGCAGCTCCTCGCCGACGGCAGCTCGAACGAGACGATTGCGTCGGCGCTCCACATCGCACCGGACACCGTGCGCACTCACCTGCGCAAGGCGATGACGAAGCTCCGCTGCTCGACGCGTACCCAGGCGGTGGCAACCGCCATGCGTCAGTCGCTCATCAACTGAGCCGCGCTGCGCCGCCGGCTGGCAGCGCCAGGCGATGCTCCACGGCTGCGACGAGCTCCTCCGGGGAGAATGGCTTCGCGAGCAGGTTGGCGGCATCGTCCGCAGGTAGGTCTTCGGGAAAGCCGGAGAGGAAGAGTGCGCGGAGCCCGGGCACGGCTCGCCGGGCGGCTCTGGCGAGCTCGAGACCGCTCATCTCGGGCATGCGCAGGTCCGTCACCAGCAGGGCCGCATGGGACGCCATGTCGTGGAGTTGGGCGAGCGCATCCGTGGCGGATGGCGTGGCAACGACCGCGTACCCAGCCTCCTCGAGGACACGTGCGATCACGGCCAGCACATGCGGCTCGTCGTCCACGACGACCACCGTCGCGTCCGCGCGCGTGGGGTCGGGGCTCGGTGCCGACCGTGCCGAGCGGACAGGGCGTTCGGCTACGGGCAGAAGGATCTCCACCGTCGTGCCTGCACCGATCCGCTCGTCATGCGTATGGCGCCCCCGCTCTGCCTCATGCCTCCGATGACCGCGGGGAGACCCAGCCCGGTGCCGCCGCGATCCTGCTTCGTGGTGAAGAAAGGCTCCGCCGCACGGGCTACCGTCGCCTCGTCCATTCCGACACCGGTGTCCGTGACGCTGAGCGAGCCGTAGCGGCCGGGTGCGACGGACAGAGTCGAAGCAGAAGCGTCATCGAGGTCGACGACGCAGGTTCCGATCGTGACCGTGCCAGGGGCATCCCCCAACGCGTCCCGTGCGTTGAGCGTGACATTGACGAGCGCCTGCTCCAGCTGACCCGGATCCGCACGCACCCAGATCTCGTCGTCCCCCTCCGGCACGGCAAGCAAGCGCTCGACGCCGAGCACGTGCTGGAGCAGCGGACGGAGCTCCTGCACCATCGCGTTCAGGTCGAGCTCCCGAGACCTACTAGCCGTCTGCCGCCGAGCGAAGGCGAGCAGCTGTCGCGGCAGCACCGTCGCGTGCTCCGCGGTGCGGCACAGCTCCAGCGCGTCGCGTGCGGCCGGGCTCTCCGGGTCGAGCTGATCGAGTACCAGCGCCGCATAGCCCCGGATCGCCGTCAATGCGTTGTTGAAGTCGTGCACGATCTCACCGGAGAGCAGTGCGAGGGCCTCCAGCTTCTGCGCCCGCAGGAACTCCTCCTCGAGGCGCTGTCGTTCCATCCGGCTTCGATGCGCGTCGGTGACGTCGCGGGACAACACGAGCACACCCACGGCGGCGTCGCCTTGTCTCAGCTCGGTCGACGCTACCTCGACGGGAATGCGACGTCCGTCGTTCGTCACCAGCACTGACTCGAACGTCGCGTCGTCTCCGGCCTGATCGTGCTCACGGAAGAGCCGCCGTGCATCCTCGAGCCGGTCCGGCGCGAAGAGCTCTTCGAGCCGGCGCCCGATCAGAACCCCATCCGGGTATCCGAGCTCCCGCGCCGCGCCGTCGCCGATCGAGGTGATCAATCCCTCTCGAGTGGCGACGACGAGGACGATTCCCGCCTTGTCGCAGACGGCACTGAAATCGAGCACGGTGGGGCGCGGGTCGTCCGTCCCTCGATCCTATGGCGCGCCCGCGACCGCGCGCGCCGTCAGCGGCCCCTCGGCCCGGCGAACGGCCGCTACTACACTCAGGTCATGACCCAGGCGCCGGCGCTGCCGCACGGCTTCGAGCTTCCGCTCGAACCTCGCATCCCGCGCATCGGATCAATCGACGCGGTCGCCCTCGAGGCGCGGGCGGGTGAGCTCGCGAAGCGCTCGATCAAGAAGGACTCCAAGCTCTTCGCGCTGCTGCTCTCGGTGCGGATGATGGACCTCACCACGCTCGAAGGGGCGGACACGCCCGGCAAGGTGGCGGCGCTGTGCTCCAAGGCACTCAATCCCGACCCTGCCGACCCGGCGATCCCTTCCGTGGCTGCGGTGTGCGTGTACCCCAACCTCGTTCCGACCGCGCGAGCTCGCCTCGCCGGGTCGACGGTCAAGGTTGCCTCGGTGGCGACCGAGTTCCCGGCCGGCCAGGCACCACTCGAGGTGAAGCTGGCCGACGTGCGCGCCGCCGTCGAATGGGGTGCCGACGAGATCGACATGGTCATCGACCGCGGCGCGTTTCTCTCCGGTCGCTACGCGAAGGTCTACGACGAGATCGTTCAGGTGAAAGACGCCTGCGGCGGCGCACATCTCAAGGTCATCCTCGAGACCGGGGAGCTCGGAACCTACGACAACGTGCGCCGTGCGTCCCTGCTCGCCATGGCCGCCGGGGCGGACTTCATCAAGACTTCGACCGGCAAGATCCAACCCGCCGCGACGCTGCCGGTGACCCTGTGCATGCTCGAGGCGATCCGCGACGTCCACGACGAGACCGGGCGCATGGTCGGCATGAAGCCCGCCGGCGGCATCCGCCACGCGAAGCAGGCGATCCAGTATCTGTGCGTCCTCCACGAGACACTCGGTGTCGACTGGCTGACCCCCGACCTGTTCCGCTTCGGCGCATCGTCGCTGCTCAACGACGTGCTCATGCAGGTCCGCAAGCAAAAGACCGGCGTGTACCAGTCCCCCGACTACTTCACGATCGACTGAGCCGCCGAGCGTGCTGGGCATGGACTGACATGAGCGAGGTGGAGAAGAAGGGCCGCACCGTGCCGGCGCCGCTCGAGTGGGAGTACGCGCCCGCACCCGAGGCGCGTGACATCGTCCGCTTCCAGGAGCGTTACGGCCTGTTCGTCGGCGGCGAAGAGGTCGAGCCGCGCACGGGAGAGTGGTTTCCCACCATTTCGCCGGCGAGCGAGGAGGTGCTGGCCGAGGTGGCGCAGGCCGGAGCCGAGGACGTCGACTCGGCTGTCCGGGCCGCCCGGGAAGCCTTTGTCAACGGGTGGTCGGAACTGAGGCCGGCCGAGCGCGCCAAGTACCTGTTCCGGATCGCGCGGATCCTGCAGGAGCGCTCGCGGGAGCTCGCCGTCGCCGAGTCGCTCGACGGCGGCAAGCCGATCAAGGAATCCCGTGACGTCGACCTGCCGCTGGCGGCGGCGCACTTCTTCTACTACGCCGGCTGGGCGGACAAGCTCGAATACGCATTCCCGAACCGCCGACCGCGACCGCTGGGAGTCGCCGGCCAGATCATTCCGTGGAACTTCCCGCTGCTCATGCTCGCCTGGAAGATCGCGCCCGCGCTCGCCTGTGGCAACACCGTCGTGCTCAAGCCCGCCGAGACGACCCCGCTCACCGCGCTGCTCTTCACGGAGGTGTGCAGACAGGCGGAGCTGCCGCCCGGCGTCGTCAACGTCGTCACGGGCGACGGAGCGACCGGCGCACACCTCGTCAAGCACGACGACATCGACAAGATCGCGTTCACCGGCTCCACCGACGTCGGGAAGGCGATCCAGCGCGAGCTCGCGGGACGGAACGTCGCGCTCACACTCGAGCTCGGCGGTAAGGCCGCAAACATCGTCTTCGACGATTGCGCGCTCGACCAGGCCATCGAAGGGATCGTCAACGGCATCTGGTTCAACCAGGGGCACGTGTGCTGCGCAGGCTCGCGATTGCTCGTGCAGGAGTCGATCTACGAGCCGTTGGTCGCCAAGCTCAAGCGCCGCATGGCGACACTGCGCGTCGGCGATCCCCTCGACAAGAACACAGACATCGGCGCCATCAACTCGCGGCAGCAGCTTGAGCGCATCACCGAGCTGGTTCGTGCGGGTGAGGAGGAAGGCGCCGAGATCTTCCAGCCCGAGTGCCGACTGCCGGAACGAGGGTTCTGGTTCGCGCCGACGGTGTTCACGAACGTGGCGCAGAGCTACCGCATCGCCCAGGAGGAGATCTTCGGGCCGGTGCTGAGCGTGCTCACGTTCCGCACTCCTGCCGAGGCGGTGGAGAAGGCGAACAACACGATGTACGGGTTGTCCGCAGGCGTCTGGACCGAGAAGGGATCGCGCATCCTCTGGATGACGGAACGCCTTCGTGCGGGTGTCGTCTGGGCGAACACGTTCAACCGTTTCGACCCGACATCGCCGTTCGGTGGCTACAAGGAGTCAGGTTTCGGCCGTGAGGGAGGCCGTCATGGGCTCGAGGCGTACCTGAGGTTCGACGCATGAGCGCTCGGCACGCAGGCCCGTCGCACTGGAACCTGGCGGGGCGGCTGTAATGAGCGAGCGTCTCCCCGTCAGGAAGACGTACAAGCTGTTCGTCGGTGGGGGCTTCCCTCGCTCCGAGTCGGGACGCACCTACGAAGCCGAGGGGCAGAACGTGGCGCGCGCCTCCCGGAAGGACGTGCGCGACGCGGTACGGGTGGCGCGAGGAGCCCAACCCGGCTGGGCATCCGCGACGGCGTACAACCGCGGTCAGGTCATGTACCGGCTGGCGGAGATGATGGAAGCACGGTCTGTCGACCTGGCGGCGGTGTGCACCGGCGCGAGCGAGGTCGCAGCCGCCATCGACCGTGTCGTCTGGTACGCGGGCTGGGCGGACAAGCTGTCGCAGGTGCTCGGCGGTGCCAACCCGGTGGCGGGCCCGTACTTCAACTTCACGATCCCGGAGCCGACCGGTGTCGTCGCCGTGCTCGCGCCCGACGAGCCGCCGCTCGGTGGGCTCGTCTCCCGGCTTGCACCCGTGCTCGTCGGGGGCAACGCCGTCGTGGCGCTCGCCTCGCAGGACCACCCGCTGGCCGCAGTAGAGCTGTCGGAGGCAATCGCTACGAGCGACGTGCCTGCGGGGGTCGTGAACGTGCTGACGGGGCTCCGCGAGGAGCTCGCTCCGGTGCTCGCAGCGCACATGGACGTCAACGCAATCGACATCACCGGCGCCAACGGCGGTGTTGCCGAGCTGGAGCGTGCTGCTGCGGAGAATGTGAAGCGCGTCGTCCGGCAGAGCGAGGACCAGAGCCCGTGGGAGATTGCCAAGTTCCTCGAGCTGAAGACGGTCTGGCACCCGGTAGGTCTCTGAACGACGATCGGAACTCGTCACCCGCCAGCGCAAAGAGCGTCATCCGGTCGGGGCACCCCAACCCACCACCCACTTTCTATTCTATCGTCTGCAAAGGCAACAAAACGTGACCGGTGTGGGCCGAGACTGTGCCAACAGGCTCACGTACCGTGTCGAACTCGCGGCTGTTTCGCGAGGAGCTCATCGACGGCCGCACGCGCGTCCGCAAGACGCTGCTCGCGTGTCCCCTCGACGAGGAGCCACGGACAGCCACTGTCTCGCGCGTGCTCGAGGTACCGCTCGTGCATCCACTGCCGCTGCTCCTCGAACTCGCGCACCGCGTCGTGCGACCACGGCACGTCGAGCCCGCAAACGATCGTCAGGTCGTACCGCCGGTGCACCAGGTCGGTGAACGCTGTCGGCGGTGCGCCCAGGTAGACCTCGTGGAAGACCGCGGTCGTGAATGCGTCGGTGTCGCAGAAGAGCACCCTGCGGGCTTTGGTCGCGAGGAAGTCCTCGTACCAACAGGTCATCCGCGCGATGTGCGTGAACTCGGAACTCGTCCACGGCGCCTCCGGATCCCGACCGATTTCCGTGTAGGGGCGTCCGTATTCCGGGTTCCACAGCGTGTCGTAGGTCGCAGCGAGGGCTGACGCGAGCGTCGTCTTACCCGTCGACTCCGCGCCGAGCATGCGCACCCGCTCGACGTGACTCAACTCCGGTTCCGGCTTGCGTTCCCGTGCCGCATCATCCACGGCCTGAGTCTGCCGGATCATGCCTCGTTGTGTCTCTCCTGGTTACGATCCGCGCCGTGAGCGGTTCACGACGGCTGAGCCAGGCGATATCGGAGGGTGACGGGATCTCGATCCTCGTCGAAGTGGTGGACTGCGAGCACGCCCGCGGCGCGGCCGGCGACGGTGCCGACGGGCTGGTCCTGCGCGGGCTCGTGGATGGCGTCCGTTCCGTCTCGTCCTTGCCGTTGCTTGCGTACGGGCCGTCGCTGCGCGCCGCGGCTGACGCAGCTGCCGATGCCGTCGTGATCTCCGCGGAGGACGAGCCGGAGCAGCTCCTGCAGCTCACGGAGCAGGCGGTTGCACTCGGTCTCGAGTGCGTCTTCAAGGTGCGTGACGAGGACGATCTCGAGCTCGTGCTCGAGCGCCTCGACCCCGAGATCCTCCTCCTCTGCTCCGATGACACCGAGGATGACGAGCATCCCATCGAGCGCGTGCTGGCGCTCCTTCCCGACATCCCGGCCGGCAAGCTCGCGATCGCCGAGCTGGCAGCAGCCAGCCGGGCGGACGTCGAGGAACTGGAGCGAGCAGGTGTTGACGCGGTGGTCGTCTCAGGCGGCGTCGCTCACCTCGTCGGCGACGATCCGCCGGACGTCTGACCAGCACCGACCTCTAGCCTCTGAGAGATGACGCCCGAGCAACTCGACCGGCGTGGGCTCGCCCTCGGCGTCGCCGTTTTCCTCTCGGGCGCGGTGCTGCTCGGTCTCGAGATCGTCGCCAGCCGCGTGCTCGCTCCGGCCTTCGGCAGCTCCCTCTACGTCTGGGGGGCGCTGATCGGCGTCGTGCTCACCGGTCTCGCGATCGGCTACTGGGCGGGCGGCATGCTCGCCGACAGGTGGCCGACGCCGTACCTCTTCATCGGCGTACTCGCACTCGGCTCGGTGCTCGTGCTCGCAGTCCCGGTACTGGACGATCGCGTCGTGAACCGGGTCGTCTCATGGGACGCCGGACCGAGGCTCGACCCGCTGCTCGCGGCGACGATCCTGTTCGGCCCAGCGAGCGTCGTGCTCGCGTCGGCTACCCCGATTGCGGTGCGACTGGCGGCCCGCTCGATCGATCGGCTCGGGACGATCGCCGGGCGCCTCTTCGCAATCTCCACCGCAGGCAGCATCGTCGGCACCTTCGCCACGGCGTTCTGGCTGGTGCCCGAGCTCGGCACCGACCAGGTGATCGCGTCCGGCGCCGTCGCGCTGCTCGCCGCCGCAGCGGTCGTCGCGCTGGCCGAGCGGCTGCTCGTGCCCGCCGCCGCGCTGATCGTCGGAGCGGCCGCCGCGGTGCTCGCCGTCGCCTCGCTCGCCCCCGAGACGGGCGGTCGCGTCGAGGCGTCGGCCGTTCGCAACTACTCGCCCCTCTACCGGATCCGCGAGACACGTACGCCCCGCAAGCTCGACCCTGCTGCGGTGGACGCGCTTGCCTCCGGCTTCGAGTTGCGTGAGGCGCGCGACACCCGATACCACCGGCTGCTCGTGGTCGACGACGAGGACAGCCGCTACCTGCGGTTCGACAACTCCTTCCAGAGCGGCATGTATCTGAAGAACCCCTTCCGGACGCGGTTCGAGTACACCGACTACCTGCATCTCGGTCTCGCCTACACACCGAACGCGAAGCGCATCCTCTTCATCGGGCTCGGCGGCGGATCGGCTCAAAAGCGCATGTGGCGCGACTTCCCCGATCTCCGGCTGCAGGTGGTCGAGCTCGACCCGGACGTCGTCAGCGCCGCATACCGGTGGTTCGCGCTCCCGCGCGACGCGCGGCTCCAGGTCGGCGTCGAAGACGGCCGACGGTTCCTGCGCGGCGACGACGGAGGCTGGGACGTGATCGTGGTCGACGCGTACTACGCAGACTCGATCCCCTTCCACATGGCCACCGCCGAGTTCGTGGAGCTGGCGCGGTCGCGGCTGGCCCCGGGCGGCACCGTGGTGGTGAACGTGATCGGTGCGCTCACGGGCGACGCGTCCAGGCTGCTCCGCTCGATCACGAAGACGTACCGCTCGGTCTTCCCAACCGTCGCCCTTCATCCCGTGTACCTCGATGAGAACGACCGCGTGCCGGATGAGATCCGCAACATCGCCCTCGTCGCCACGGACGGAGCAGCCCCGTCGCGTGCGTTCCTGCAACGACGCTGGGAGGAGGTTCGCGAGCGCGCACCCGGTGCGCCGGACCTGAGCGACGCGATCCGCGACCGCTGGGAGCGAACCCTGCGTGTCGACGACGTGCCCCTCCTCACCGACGCCTACGCGCCCACCGACGCGCTCCTGATCCCGTAGGGGCCGGATATATCCGGCCCGAAGGCGCGCGGCGGCAGGAGTGGTTCCCGCCTTGCGGCCAGCTCAGCCGAAGAACGCCTTCGCGACCTCGTACCACTCGGCCGGGACCGTCTTCAGCTCGGCCGTCGCCTCGGCAAGCGAGACATCGACGATCGCATCCCCGTGCAGCGCGGCCATGCGACCGAACCGGCGCTCGTGCACGAGATCGGCTGCCTTGAGGCCGTACCGGGTCGCAAGCACACGATCGCGGGCAGTCGGCGTGCCGCCCCGCTGCACGTGACCGAGGACGGTGACGCGTGTCTCGTAGCCTGTCCGCCGCTCGATCTCCTGCGCGAGCACGTCGCCCACCCCTCCGAAGACGACGTGGCCGAACTGGTCGGTGGCGCGTGCCTCGCCGGCCACGAGCCGCTGCTCTCCGCTCTCGTAGGTGAGCTCGTAGCCTTCGCTGACGACAACGATCGAGAAGTCCTTGCCACGAGCGTGCCGCCGCTCGATCTCGGCGCACGCGGATTCGACCGTCATGGGCTGCTCAGGAATGAGGATCACATCCGCGCCGCCCGCGATGCCGCTCATCACAGCGATCCAGCCCGTGTGGCGACCCATCACCTCGACGACCATGACGCGGTTGTGCGACTCGGCGGTCGTGTGCAGGCGATCGATCGCCTCCGTGGCGATCGAGACCGCGGTGTCGAACCCGAAGGTGTAGTCGGTGGCCGCGAGGTCGTTGTCGATCGTCTTCGGCACCCCGACGACGGGGAACTCGTGCTCAGCGTACAGCCGCGCGGCGACGCCGAGCGTGTCCTCACCACCGATCGCCAGGAGACCCTGGAAGTCCTCGGCTGCGAACGTGTCCAGCACGCGTTCGACACCGTCGTCGAGCTTGTACGGATTCGTCCGCGTCGTGCCGATGATGGTGCCGCCGCGTGGCAGAAGCCCTGAGATCTCACGACGCCCGAGAGGCTCGAACAGGCCTTCGACGAGCCCGCGCCAGCCTTCTCGGACGCCGATTACCTCGTGCCCGCGGTCGAGCGAGCGTCGCGCGGCGGCGCGGATCACGGCGTTGAGACCAGGGCAGTCGCCGCCGCCGGTCATGATCCCGATCTTCACAGCGCCAGCCTAGACGGCCTGGTCGACGACAGGCCAGATGTCATGCCGGAGGTGGGGCTCGAACCCACACGCCCTTGCGGGCACCGGATTTTGAGTCCGGCGCGTCTACCAGTTCCGCCACTCCGGCCGGCGTGTGGATGGTACTGGGCTGTTCTTGGGGCTGACCGGGTCCGTTGTCGCCGGAGGCCCGCCTGTCCGGCCGGGAGGCTTGGTGCGGTTGCCCGTGGCGTCTCCTGGCGCCGAAGCGGCAGTGCACCTGTTGTCGGAGGCCGGGGCTACCGGGCCGACAAGAGTCGGTTACGCGACGGTCGAGGGTGTGGTTCCCTCAGCGAATTGCCCTAGACTTGCGCCACGCAACGGAGGGCCTGCGTTCGGCGTATGTCGTGGCGCACGGTCGGTCCAAAAACCGAACGAGGAGGAGAGGTTGACGGTCAAGAGGAAGGGGCTGTTCCTCATCGGCCTCATCGTCGCAGCGCTTGCCCTGGTGGCGGCCGGCTGCGGCGGTGACAGTGGGGGCGGGGCCCCCGAGGCGCTGCCGTCGTCGTCCTGCACGGCGATCGAGTACGAGGGCGACGGGGACGCCGACTACATCATCGCGTCCGACCTGCCGCTGCAGGGCTCGTCGAGGGCCCAGAGCGAGCAGATCCAGGCTGCGATCCGCTACGAGCTCGGCGAGCGCCAATGGAAGGCCGGCGACTACAACATCGGCTACCAGGCGTGCGACGACGCGACCGCGCAGGCCGCGAAGTGGGACTCGGGCAAGTGCTCGCAGAACGCGAACGCCTACGCCGCCAACGACAAGGTGATCGGCGTCATCGGGACGTTCAACTCTGGGTTGTGCCGCGATCATCATCCCGGTGCTGAACGAGGCGGCCGACGGTGGCATCCCCATGATGTCGCCGGCCAACACGTGGCCGTGCCTGACGGTCAACCTGCCCGGCGGCTGCGATCCGGCCGAGCCCGACAAGTTCTACCCCTCGGGTGCACGCAACTACCTGCGCGTCGCTCCGTCGGACGACTACCAGGGCGCGGCGGTGGCCGAGTTCGCAAAGAACATCGGCATCAAGAAGGTGTACGTGCTCAACGACAAGGAGGCCTACGGTCTCGGCGTTGCGACGACATTCCGCAAGGCTGCCGAGTTCGTCGGTCTCGAGGTCGTCGGCTTCGACGCCTGGGATCCGAAGGCGTCGAGCTACGAGGCCCTGTTCAAGAAGGTCGAAGGCACCGGGGCAGACGCTGTCTTCCTCGGCGGTCTGACCGACGAGAACGGTGCCCAGGTGATCAAGGACAAGGTGGCCGTGCTCGGCCCGAACGACGGCGCTGTCAAGCTGCTCGCGCCGGACGGGTTCACGCAGCAGTCGACGATCGACGAGGCAGGCCCAGCGTCGGCCGGCATGTACATGTCCATTGCCGGCGTGCCGATCGACGAGTTCGTGGGATCGGCCCTCGAGTTCAAGGACGGGCTGGAGGCCGGGCCGCTCGCAGGTAAGGCGATCGACCCGTACGCGATCTACGGTGGTCAGTCGATTCAGCTGATGCTCGATGCGATCGCCGCCTCCGACGGTTCCCGTGGAGACGTGATCGCCAAGCTGTTCGCGTCACAGGTGGTCGACGGCCTGATCGGCTCGTTCACCTTCAACGAGAACGGTGACCCACAGAACGCGTCGGGTGCCGTCGTCGGCTTCACGATCTACAAGGCGACGACCAAGCTCGAAACTGAGACGACGATTACTCCGAAGCCGGAGACCGTCGACGCAGCGGGCGCCGCGTAGCCCCATTCGCATGATGCGGCGGGAGGGATTGCCCTCCCGCCGCATCCCGTTTAGAGTCCCGCTCCACCGATGGCGACTGCCGCCGCAGCGACTCTGAAACGCGTCCGGAGTGCAAGCCTCATCGATGCGATCGGGCTTGTCCTGCTGGGACTGTTCCTGCTCTGGCTGGTGGTGAAGTTCGCCGAGGATCCGTCCCGGTTCATCAACGTCTCCATCATCGGGATCACGAACGGAGCCATCTACGGCGTCGTCGCGCTCGGGTACACGCTCGTGTACGGCATCCTGCAGCTGATCAACTTCGCCCACGGCGACATCTTCGCGCTCTCGGGGCTGGTCGCCAGCACGATCATCGTGTCCGTGCTCGGCCTGGAGGCGGACGCCAGCGTGATCGTCGTGATCGGCGGCCTGCTGCTCACGCTCGCGATCACGGTGCCGCTCTTCGCCGCGATCAACGGCTCGATCGAGCGCATTGCCTACAAGCCGCTGCGGAGAGCGCCGCGACTCGCTCCGCTCATCACCGCCGTCGGCGTCTCGTTCATGGTCCAGAACGTCGGCCTCGCCATCTACGGCGTCGGCTTCGAGTCGGTGCCGAACTTCATCCCGCGCACCGACGCGATCACCATCGGCGACGTCACGATCCAGTGGAACAAGCTCTCCGTGTTCTTCATCGTCGTACCGGTGCTCCTCGTGCTGACGTGGTTCGTCCGGTCGACGAGGCAGGGCAAGGCGATGCGCGCCGTCTCGCAGGACACCGAGGCGTCGGCGATGATGGGCATCGACGTCAACCGCACGATCTCGGTGACGTTCTTCCTCGCCGGGTCGCTGGCCGCCGTCGCCGGGCTCGTCTACCTCCTGCAGTTCAACATGCGCTACGACACCGGCTTCGAGCTGGGGCTGATCGCCTTCACGGCCGCCGTGCTGGGCGGTATCGGCAACCTCACCGGAGCCGTGCTCGGAGCGATGGTGATCGGGCTCGTGCAGGCCTTGAACGAGGGTCTCGACGGGTCTCCGGGCAGCGATTGGACCCGGTCGATCGTGTTCGGGATCCTCATCGCGACGCTGGTCTTCCGGCCCGAGGGCATCCTCGGCGAACGTACACCGGAGGGGGCGTGAGCGGCGCGCTCGCGAGCTTCGGCGGCCGGTTGCGGACCGAGCGGAGCTGGTGGATTGCGATCGGCCTGCTCGTCCTCGCGCTGGTCTACCCGCTGATCGTCGACGGGCTGAAGGACCTGCCGCTGATCGGCGACTTCATCCCGCGCACGAGCTCCATGGTCGTGATGGTGGTCTTCACGATGATGGCACTCGGTCTGAACGTCGTCGTCGGCTACGCCGGCCTGCTCGACCTCGGCTACGTCGCGTTCTACGCGGCCGGGGCCTACGCGGCCGGCTGGCTCGCCTCGCAGCAGTTCTCGCAAGTGACCCTCCACATCGGGTCGACGGTCTCGAACAGCCTCACCGGGATCCACCTCTCCATGTGGCTCATCCTCATCCTCGCGGGTGTGTTCACGACGCTCGTCGGCATCGCCATCGGCCTGCCCACGCTGCGGCTTCGCGGTGACTACCTCGCCATCGTCACGCTCGGCTTCGGCGAGATCGTGCCGCAGTTCGTCCGCAACGCGGACTCGATCGGCGGCTTCGACCTCACCAACGGCACCTTCGGGATCAGCCCGATCGACTCACTCGGGATCGGAGCGTTCGTGTTCCGCGACGAGTCGAACTCCGACGACCTCTACTACTGGACAGCGATCGCGCTCCTGCTCTTCACGGTCTTCTGCTGCATCCGACTGCGCGACTCTCGGCTTGGCCGCGCCTGGATCGCGATCCGTGAGGACGAGACAGCAGCGGCTGCGATGGGCGTGCCGCTGATGCGCACCAAGACGTGGTCGTACGCGATCGGCGCCTTCTTCGGCGGCGTCGCCGGGGCCTTCTACGCGAGCTTCAAGGGGGGCGCGTTCCCTGCCGACTTCTACTTCAACTTCTCCGTCTTCCTGCTGTGCATGGTCATCCTCGGCGGCATGGGGTCGATCTGGGGTGTCATCGCCGGCGGCATGATCCTCGGCTACCTCAACATCGAAGGGCTCGCCACGATCGGCACAAAGATCCAGGACACCGGGCTTGACTTCGATCCGACGAAGTATCAGTTCGGGATCTACGGCTTCCTCATCGTGGTCATGATGCTGTTCCGGCCCACCGGGCTGATACCCGAGCGCCGGCACAGGATCGAGCTCGAGGAAGGCGTGCACGACACGCCGTTCTACGACGTCCAGACCGAGGGCACCCTCACCGACCGCGATCCGAGCGGACGACTGATGGCGGCGACCGTCGACAACCTGCTCGTCGCGACGCAGGTGCGCAAGGAGTTCGGCGGGCTCGTCGCGACGGACGACGTCGACTTCGCTCATCCCGCGCGGCGGGATCGTGGCGCTGATCGGGCCGAACGGCGCAGGCAAGACGACGTTCTTCAACCAGATCACCGGGCGTCTACGTGCCGACGTCCGGGTCGATCGTGTTCGACGGCGTCGAGGTGGTCGGCAAGCCGCCGCACGCGATCGTCGAGCTCGGGCGTCGGCCGCACGTTCCAGAACATCCGTCTCTTCGCGCAGATGACCGCCATCGAGAACGTGCTCGTCGGCATGCACTGCCGGCTGCGGGGCGGCATCTTCGGCTCGATCCTGCGCACCCCGCGTGTCAGGCGCGAGGAGGCGGAGGCCCGCGAACGGGCTCGAGAGCTGCTCGTCTACTGCGGGCTGCCGCGACGGCACGAGGAGTACGCGGGCACGCTGCCGTACGGCGACCAGCGGCGGCTCGAGGTCGCGCGCGCACTGGCGACCGACCCGAAGCTGCTGCTGCTCGACGAGCCGACCGCCGGCATGAACCCGCAGGAGACGGCCAACTTCATCGCCTTCGTGCGGCGCGCGCGCGACGAGAAGGGCCTGACCGTGCTCCTCATCGAGCACGACATGAAGGTCGTGATGGGCGTCTCCGAGCGGATCACGGTGCTCGAGTACGGCGCCAAGATCGCCGAGGGCACGCCGGAGGAGATCCAGGCCGACGAGCGCGTGATCGAGGCCTACCTCGGCAAGGGCGCCGCGGCGTGAGCTCGCACGCCCGTCACGCGCCGGCGGCGACGTCCTCGAGGTGGAGGGCGTCGCACGTCTACTACGGCGCCATCCACGCGCTCAAGGGCGTCTCGCTGCGCGTCGGCGCCGGCGAGATCGTGACCCTGATCGGCGCGAACGGCGCCGGCAAGTCGACGACCCTGCGCGCCATCAACGGCCTCAACCGGCCGCGGCAGGGCGCGATCCGCTTCGAGGGCCGCGACATCACCAACGCGCCGCCGCACGCGATCGTCAAGGGCGGCATCGCGCAGAGCCCGGAGGGGCGGCGGCTGTTCCCGCGCATGTCGGTGACGGAGAACCTCGAGATGGGCGCCTTCCAGCGCACGCGACAAGGAGAACTTCAAGGCCGACATGGATCGCGTCTTCGAGCTCTTCCCGCGCCTGCACGAGCGGCGCGCGCAGAAGGCCGGGACGATGTCCGGCGGCGAGCAGCAGATGTGCGCCATCGGCCGCGCGCTGATGGCCCGCCCCAAGCTGCTGCTCCTCGACGAGCCGTCGATGGGGCTGGCCCCGATCTTCGTCGAGAAGATCTTCGAGATCGTCCGCGAGATCAACAGGCAGGGCACACCCGTGCTCCTCGTCGAGCAGAACGCGCTCGATGGCGCTCGACACCGCCAACCGCGGCTACGTGATGGAGACCGGGCAGATCACGCTCGAAGGCCCGGCCGCGGAGCTGAAGGCCAACGAGCGCGTGCAGAAGGCCTACCTCGGCCTCGACTGAGCTAGCTGCGAGGCGGAAATCCGCCGAGCGGATTTCCGCCCGCCAACACCCTGAAGGCGTCCGCTTCGCGGCCGCAGTGCGTGGATTGCCTGGATGTCGCGCGTCGCGCAGGCGCCTCGCTGCGATGGCACTGGCCGCGGTCCGGCGGCTGGCTCAGCCGACGACGATCGGGTGGGTACGGCGGCGCGAGGAGCACGCCCGATGCGTCCGCCCTCGCCGGCGACGCCGGCGGCCATCTCGAGCGCGGCCTGCGGGCTGTGGCTTGGCACGAAGCCGAGACGCCTCGCCGCCACGGCGTCGCGGCAGCCGCCGACGATGACCCTGCCCGCATGAGCGAGCACCGGCTCGCACGCGGCCCAGTCGGCGAAGGGAAGCAGGGGGTGCGGTGCGCGCCCCGAGCGGTACGCGTCGATGGCCGCGCGATCGTGCGCCAGGCGAGACTCGGCGGCGGCGAGGTGCTCAGGGCCGGTCTCGCGCAGCGCCTCGTAGAGGGCGCGGTACGGCGCGGCGGACGCGCGCCCGAACGCAGCCCGGAGGCTGTGCAGGAGCACCACGGTGCCACCCGGTAGGAGCGGGGAGCGTTCGCGCCAGAGGCGCAAGGCGAGCCCGAGACCGATGTGTGCCACGCTGATCGGGTCGAGCGGCGCGCGTGGCTGATGCATCGTCTCCCACGGGATCGGAACCACGATCGCATCGAGAGGCGCTCCCAGCGCGGCGCCCTTGAGCGCAGTGCCGCGGAGCAGTGCCTCGGCATGCGCCACGCTGGGCGGGCCCGCCAGAGCGGTGAACACGTCGAGCCGACGGTCGAGCCCGCGCAGCGTCCAGTGACGGATCGCCGGTGGGGCCGCGTTGTGCAGGCGCCGCAGCCGGGCGCGCGCCAGACGCGTGACCGTCTCCTCCTCCCACGGCCAGCCTCGGTAGCGGCCCGACGGGTCGCGGATGGTCGAGGACGAGCGAGACCCCGATCAGGGGCACCTGTCGCGCGAGCAGAGCTGCGAGCGAGATGGCGCAAGCCCCCAGCCACGGGAGCCCGTCGGCTCGAGCAGGGACTCGCGTGCGCACGGCTCGAGGCTCGTCGGGCGCGCACGCGCCGAGCAGGACGGCGGGGCCACCGTGCACGACCGTCTCGGCGGCGCTCACCACCACCACGAGGTCGGTGTCGACGAGGGCGGGGGAGACCCAGCGTGCCCGCTCCGAGCCTTCGAGCGGGCGAAGTGACTCGTCCTCGGCGTCGTGCACGAGGACGGAGCCCCGGAAGTCGCGTGCACGCGCGGGTGACAGCAGCGTCTCGAGCTCGCGCCGTCCAGCGCGCCTCCCGAGACCGCCCGCCACGAGCACGGTCTGGCGCTCCGGCGAGATTCCAGCGCGGGTGAGCTCATCGAGCGTTGCTGCCAGCGCCGCTCGCCGTGGATCGTCTCTCACGTCCGGGATCGGCAACGCGGAGGGCTCCACCACGACGGTCGCCCGCCCACCGCGTGTCGCGAGCACGTCGAGCGGCTGACCCGAGAGCGGAAAACGCAGAGCCTCGGCGACCGCCGAGTGAACGTCCGTGATCGGGTCGAGCGGCGCCGGGTGCCGACAGCAGCACAGCGTCGTCCGGAAAGGCGACCGACAGGATGCGGCTACCGGACAGGAGGGGAACTCGAGGCACCTCTCTATCCAACCAGCGCGCTCGGCCCCGCAGCGGGCGTGTGCGACCCTGCGGCCGCCCACGGGTGAGGCGATGGAGTCACCCCGCCGTTCGCCCTTGCCCCGCCGCTACGGGATCGAGCGGTACAGCCGCAGGAACGTCGAACGGAAGCCCCGGCTGGGCCAGAAGCGCGACGAGAGGAGGTTCGTCGCCCGCCAGTCGGTGACCATCACCTCGTAGCCGTGCTCGCGCGCCCACCGAAACGAGGCGTCGGTCAGCGCGAGGCCTGCACCGCTTCCGCGAACCTCCGGCTGGGTCACTGCGAAACCGAGGAACGCGGCGCCGTCCGGCCGGCCCAGGCCGGCGTGCATCGACGACATGCTCGACAGGGACCACGACGAAGTTGCCGACCACGCGGTCGTCGATCTCGGCGACGAGGTTGCGCGAGCTCGGGCTTGTCGAGCTCCTCGAGGATCTCCGTACGTATCTCCTCGGGATCCTCCTCGCGCAGGCCGCCGAACACGGGTGACAGCGCCTGGTGCTGCGCCGAGCAGCGGTGCGAGCTCGACCAGCGCATCGACGTCGCGCTCCTCGGCCGCCCCGACCTGCACCGCCGTCTCCGACCTGGGCTCGTCTGGAAGCTCCCGGACGGCGTGGACGTGCTGCATCCCGAAGCCAACGTGGAACCAGGCGTCGGCGAGAGGTGTGTCGCCGGCCGGGACGATCGCGTAATGCCGGTTCCGGCCCTCGTCGACCCAGCGGCCCGCCGCAGCGCCGTAGAGATCGCGCACCAGCTCTGGCTCCTCGACGGCGTGCCCGGCCAGCTCGACCCAGAGGTTCGCGCCCCAGATCGGGTCGGGTCGTGGCGCACCCACCAGGTATCCGGTCATCCTGCCGCCTTCGAATGCTGCTGCGCCGGATGCTCCCTCCTGCTGCCAGGCGGCCTCGAGCTCCGCACGGGCGACCGCCGGAGCCTCGAAACGCTCCGGCAGGAGTGGCTCCACCTGTCGGTGCCGCCGATGCCGCCGCGCGAGGAGCTCAGCAGCGGCGTCGAGGTGCTCGTCGGAGAACGGGACGATTTCGAGACGCGCCATGCCGGTGCGGACGATAGCGTTCGACCGATGTCACCCAAAACGGTCACCGGCGTCGAGCTCGAGCTCGACGACGGCCCGGTGCGCGACGCGGAGCTGTTCCTCGTCGATGGCAACAACCTCGCCTATCGAGGCTTCTTCGCGCTGCCCGAGGAGCTGCAGACGACCGACGGGCAGCCGACGAACGCGCTGCTCGGCTTCACCAACATGCTCTTCAAGCTGCTCTCCGACTACGGCCCGCGGGGGGTGGCGGTCGCATGGGACACGCGACCCGTGCACCGCACGGAGATCGCCGAGACGTACAAGGAAGGGCGTCGCCCGATGCCTGACCTGCTGCGCGAGCAGTTCCCGCACTTCAGGCCCATCGTGGAGGCCTTCGGCTACCGCAACCTCGAGTTCGAGGGCTGGGAGGCGGACGACGTGATCGCGACGCTCGCCACGCGCGCCGACGAGGCGGGGATCAAGACCTGCGTCGTGTCCACCGACCGCGACGCCTTCCAGCTCTGCAGCGCGAACGTGAGCCTGATGATGACGCCGCGTGGGGTGGCGGACGTCAACGTCTACACGCCCGAGCGCGTCGAGCTCCGCTACGGCGTGCGACCCGACCAGGTGCCCGACTTCATCGGGCTCAAGGGGGACACGTCCGACAACATCCCGGGCATCCCGGGGATCGGAGACAAGACCGCGGGGCAGCTGATCGCACAGTACGGATCGCTCGAGAGCGTGATCGAGCACGCCGGCGAGCTCTCGCCCGCGCGAAGCAAGGCCGTCACCGAGCACGCAGACCAGGCTCGCGACTCGAAGCTCCTCGCGACGATGCAGCGCGACCTGCCGCTCGACGTCGATCCGGGCGAGCTCGTCTCTGCACCGCCAGACCGCTCGCAGCTGAAGGAGATCTTCCGGCGCTTCGAGTTCCGCGGCCTCCTCGGACGGGTCGACACGCTCGACGAAGCTCTGCCAGCGGCGGACCTGCATCTCGTCCAGGACACCGTCAGCTGGCATGAAGGGGAGCTCGAACGGCTGCGTGCGAGGATCGCCGTCGATTGGGACGGTGAGCGTGTGGCGATCGCGCGTCCGGACGGCACGGTCCTCGTGGCTCGCGCGGGACTCGACGAGCTCGACCGTGCACTCGGCGGGGCCGAGATCGTCGCACACGACGCCAAGTCCCTGCGCCTCGGCCGGCCCCCGGCCGACGACACACTGCTCGCGGCGTACCTCGTGGATCCGGGTCGTGCCGGGTACGAGCTCGACGACCTGGCGGCGGAGCACGGCATCGAGCTGGTGCCCGAGCCGTCCGCGGAGGAGACGACCGAGGCGCTGGTCCGCCACGCCGAAGCCGCGCGGCGGCTGGCGCCGCTCTTGCGCGAGAAGGTGCGCGAACGAGGGTCGGAGCCACTCTACGACCAGATCGAGCTCCCGCTCACGGCCGTGCTGGCTGCGATGGAGGATGCCGGCGTCCGGATCGACACGTACCGGATGGGGGAGATCACGGCACGGCTCACCGATCGCGTAGAGGAGCTCGAGGCGCAGGCCGTCGAGCTCGCAGGCGAGCCGTTCCAGCTCGGTTCGACGCCCCAGGTGGCGCGCATCCTGTTCGAGGTGCTCGGCCTGACACCCGGGCGGAAGGGCAAGACCGGCTACTCGACCGACACGCGCGTGCTCCGCACCATCCGCGACGAGCACGCGATCGTGCCGGTGCTCGAGGAGTGGCGGGAGCTGACGAAGCTCCTCAACACGTACCTGGGACCGCTGCCTACGCTGATCGACGAGCGTGACGGTCGGCTGCACACGACGTTCAACCAGGCCGTCGCCGCCACCGGCCGCCTTTCCACCTCCAACCCGAACCTGCAGTCGATCCCGATCCGCACCGACCTCGGCCGGGAGATCCGCTCGGCGTTCGTCGCCGACGACGGCCACCGGCTGCTCTCGGCCGACTACAGCCAGGTCGAGCTGCGCATCCTTGCCCATGTCTCTGGGGAGCCGGTGCTGCGCGAGGCGTTCGAGCGGGGCGAGGACATCCACGCGGCGACCGCCGCCGAGGTCCTCGGCAAGGAGCGGGCCGAGCTCACTCGCGCAGAGCGTGACGTGGCGAAGATGGTCAACTTCGGGATCATCTACGGCATCTCCGCCTTCGGGCTCTCCGAGAACCTGGAGATGCCGCGTGAGGAGGCGCAGGTGTACATCGACACCTATCTCGCCCGTTTCCCCCGGGTGCAGGAGCTGATCCAGCGGACGGTCGCGCAGGCGACCGCCGACGGCTACGTCACGACGCTGCTGGGGCGACGCAGGCCGATCCCCGAGCTGCGAGCCTCGAACTGGCAGACGCGCTCGCTCGGCGAGCGTCTCGCCGTGAACACCGTCATGCAGGGCACGGCTGCGGACGTGATCAAAGTGGCGATGGTGCGCATCCACGACCGGCTCCGCGCGGAGGGCAGGACCGCGCGCCTCGTGCTGCAGGTGCACGACGAGCTGCTGCTCGAGGTGCCCGAGACGGAGATGTCCGGCGTCCGCGAGCTCGTGCGCGGAGAGATGGTCGGCGCGTACCCGCTCGACCCGCCGCTCGCGGTGGACGTCGGCGTCGGCGACAACTGGGCCGAAGCGAAGGAATGAAAGCCAGCCTCGGCGTCCGCCGCAGGCGGGCGCCGATACCGTTTCAGGTGCCTGCCTTCAGGCAGGCACCGGGGTTCGTGCGTTTCGGGTGTATCCGACTTCGGTCGGCAGCTTTCCCCTGCACGTTCCCTCCATCGAGCGGATTACGGGCGCCCGTCCCCAGCTATACTCCGCCCTCCATATGGCAAACGAGACCGTAGAAAAGCCCTCACAGGTCGAGGAAGGCGTCTGGACGACCGGTCCCGACGGCGAGCTCGTCCCCGATTACGACAGCACGTTCCCGACCATCAACGAGGGTGAGGTCGTGCACGGCACGGTCGTGCGCGTCGACAAGGACGAGGTGCTCGTCGACATCGGCTACAAGTCCGAAGGCGTCATCCCCGTTGCCGAGCTTTCCATCCGGCGCAACGTGAACCCGGCCGACGAGGTCTCCGTCGGCGAGGAGATCGACGCGCTCGTGATGACGAAGGAGGACGCCGAAGGCCGGCTCATCCTCTCCAAGAAGCGGGCGCGGTTCGAGCTTGCCTGGAAGGCCATCGAGGCGGCCGAGACCAGCGGCGAGCCCGTCAACGGCCGTGTGATCGAGGTCGTCAAGGGCGGTCTCATCCTCGACCTGGGCGTGCGCGGCTTCCTGCCGGCGTCACTGGTCGACATCCGCCGCGTCCAGGACCTGGACGAGTTCCTGGGCAAGGAGCTCCGCTGCAAGGTGATCGAGCTCAACCGCTCGCGGAACAACGTCGTACTGTCGCGGCGCGCTGTGCTCGAGGACGAGCGCAAGGAAATGCGCCAGGCGATCCTCGACCGGCTGAACCCCGGCGACGTGGTGGAAGGGACGATCTCCAACATCGTCGACTTCGGCGCATTCGTCGATCTCGACGGGATGGACGGCCTGATCCACATCTCCGAGCTGTCGTGGTCGCACGTCAACCACCCATCCGAGGTGCTCGAGATCGGCCAGACCGTGCAGGTGAAGGTGCTGGACATCGACCGCGACCGCCAGCGCATCTCGCTCGGCCTCAAGCAGACGCAGACGGATCCGTGGCAGCAGGTGCTCGACCACTACGGCGAAGGCGACGTCGTCGAGGGACGAGTCACGAAGGTGGTCACCTTCGGCGCCTTCGTCGAGATCCTGCCCGGTGTCGAGGGCCTCGTGCACATCTCCGAGCTTGCCGCACACCATGTGGAGAACCCGCGTGAGGTCGTCTCGCAGGGCGACCCGGTCAACGTCCTCGTGCTCGAGATCGACGGTGAGCGCCGCCGTCTCTCGCTCTCGCTCAAGCGAGTCGACGAGGGCGCCGAGCCGCTACCGCGGCCCGATGGCGCCCCGTCCGTCCACGACACGCCGACACCCGATCTGAAGCTGTCCGAGGAGGCCTTCCCGCAGTCCGCGGTCGCATCCGAGCTGGGCGCCGCTGACGCGTTTGGCACAGAGGCGCCGGAGGCCGACGCCGAGACCGAGATCGACCTGGAGCTCGAGGCGGAGGCGGAGGCGGGCGGAGGTCGAGG
Organism: uncultured Actinomycetes bacterium; assembly: GCA_963724995.1. Classification (GTDB taxonomy): domain Bacteria; phylum Actinomycetota; class Thermoleophilia; order Gaiellales; family Gaiellaceae; genus Gaiella. Next base: position 279,960 of record CAVRXC010000004.1, on the reverse strand, counting down.
CGGTGCTGGAGGTCGAGGCGGAGGTCGAGGCGGCCGAGCTCGAGGCCGAGTCGTGCCGAGCTCGAAGCGGAGCCGGAGCTCGTGGTCGCGACCGACGTCCCGGAGGCGGCGACGCCGGACGTCGACACAGCCGCTGAGATCACCTCCGAGGTCGACGAGCCCAAGTAGGGGCGGGGCCTGCCTCGCCCTGAGCCACCACGCCCGATCGCTGTGGCGATCACGGGTGGCATCGGCGCCGGCAAGACGTCCGCCCTGGCAGCGTTCCGGGCCCACGGCGCCGCGACGGTCTCCAGCGACGAGATCGTGCACAACCTGCTCGCGACGAACGACGGCGTCCGAGATGCATTGGCGGAGCGCTTCGGCTCGGCGGTCCTCGGCGACGACGGGCGCCCTGACCGTGTGCGCATCGCAGGCATCGTCTTCGGTGACCCGGTGGCGTTGCAGTGGCTCGAAACGCTGCTCCATCCGCTCGTCTCCCAGGAGTACCTCGAGTGGCGTGAGCAGCTTGCCCGGCTGGACGACCCGCCGGCCGTGTGCGTCACGGAGGTGCCGCTGCTCTACGAGGTAGGAGCCGAGGAGCGCTTCGACCGGGTGATCGTGATCACGGCGCCGAAGCAGCTGCGAGAGCAGCGACGCCGCGCCCCCCGCGACAGTCGCGGTGACCGGCTCCTGCCCGAGCTCGAGAAGGTCGAGCGTGCTGACTATCACTACGTGAACACGGGGACGTTCGAGGATCTCGACCGCTGGGTGACCGGCGTGATGGAGGAGCTGAACTCCGAATCGCCGAGAAGGGACGAGGTGGGGTGAGGCACGGTGGGGTTCGACCCCACGGAGCAGCGGTGACGCGTCGGATCGTGGTGTCGATGGCGCTGGTGGCGGCACTCGCAGCCGCCGCGCTCGCGGTGTGGCGGTCGGAGCCCGTGTGGCTCGATCGTCTTCGCTACCCACTGCGCTACGAGACGATCGTCACGACTCACGCACGTAACTACGACCTCGACCCTGCGCTCCTCGCGGCCGTGATCTATACCGAGAGCCGGTTCCGCGCCGACGCACGCTCATCCGCAGGTGCCCTTGGCCTGATGCAACTCCTTCCCGAGACCGGCCAGGCAATCGCGTTGCGCACGGGCGGCGATCGCTTTGTGGTCAGCGACCTGCTCGACCCCGAGATCAACGTGCGTTACGGGTCCTGGTACCTGCGCGAGCTGAGGCGAAAGTACGGCAGCGTCCCCACGGCGCTCGCTGCGTATCACGCCGGTCAGGGAAACGTCGATCGCTGGCGCGAGCAGGGTGTCGGGATCCAGTTCCCGGAGACTCGCGCCTATGTGGACGACGTGCTCGACGCCGTCGCCGTCTACCGAAGGGCCTACCGCGAAGCGCTCCGCCTATAGGGCAGGTACGGGGTGGGGCTATCGCTCCGAGGGCCGGGTGTCGCCGGGACGGGCGCGAATCGCATCGCCGACGAGCAGTACCACCATATCCGGGTCGGGTGGCTCGAAGCCGAATCCCCGCTGCACGACGATCCCGTCCAGCACGAGCCCCAGAAAGCGCCCGATCTGCTCTTCTGTGAGGTCGTCGCGGATCATGCCCGCAGCCTGCTGCTCCTCGAGCCGCATCCTCACACGCTCGCGGGTGTCGGGTGCGGCGCGGTCCTTCCACCGATCACGGAACGCCTCGTCGGATCTGAAGCGTCGTCCGAACTCGAGATAGACCGCGAGCCAGTCGGCGTCCTCCTCGGTCATCGCGCGCACGAGGGCCTCGAAGCCCTCTTCCGCAAACAGCCCGAGCAGCCGCTCGTTGTCCCGCCGGGCGAGCTCCACGAAGAGCTCCTCCTTGGACGGGAACCAGTTGAAGATCGCGCCCCGCGAGAGGCCTATCTCTGCCTCCAGCCGCGCCACGGTGGCACTCTCGTAGCCGTGGCGGGCAAAGCAACGGCGGGCGCCCGCAAGGATTCGCTCCATGCGCTGTTGCTTCTCGGTCTCGCTGATCTTCGGCATCGGCGCCCAGGACTTTACAAAACAGTACGTCCGTCTTATTATGCTGGCCGTGCGCGACGAGAGGATCAGCCGCTACGCCGAGTTGCTCGTCGATACCTGCCTCGGCGTACAGCCCGGCTGGCAGGTGGTCGTCTACGGCACACCCGAAGGCAGGCCACTCGTCGAGGAGATCGTGCGCACGATCGCGCGCCGCGACGCGTACGCCTTGCTCCGCGTGACCTTCGGAGGTAACGCCGGCGGCCCTCGACAGTGGGTGGCCGAGGCGCCGCTGGAGCGGCTGCGCCAGGCTCCGTCGCTCGAGTTGCACACGCTCTTGCACGCGGACGCTCTCATCGTCGTCGACGCCCCGGAGAACACACGCGACGGAATGGCGGTCGGCGTCGACCGCCAGCAGGCGCTGCAGGAGGCGCTGATCCCGGTCACCGAGCGTGTCACCGGCAACGAGGTCCCCTGGGTCGGCTGTCAGTTCCCCACACCGGCGCTCGCGCAGGACGCGGGCATGTCGACCGAGGAGTTCGCCGAGTTCCTCTACGCTGCCTGCCTGCTCGACTGGGACGCGGAGCGCGACCGCATGCGCCGCTACGCCGACCTGTTCGACGAGGCCGCCGAGGTGCGGATCGTCGGTGACGACACCGACCTCACTCTTGGGATCGAAGGGCGGTCGATGCTCGTCGACGCCGGCGGCGCGAACATCCCGGGTGGGGAGTTCTTCTGCTCGCCGGTCGAGGACTCCGCCAGGGGGACGATCGCGTTCACCGAGTTTCCGGCCGTCTACCAGGGTCGCGAGCTGAAGGGCATCCGGCTTCGCTTCGAGCGCGGCCGCGTGGTCGACGCGTCGGCGGAGACGAACGAGGAGTTCCTGCTCGAGACACTCGACACCGATGACGGCGCACGGCGTGTCGGCGAGCTGGGAATCGGCTGCAACCCCGGGATCACGAGGTACATGCGCAACACCCTCTTCGACGAGAAGATCGACGGCACCGTCCACGTCGCGCTCGGCAAGGGCTTTCAGTTCCTGGGCGGCAGCAACGAGTCGGCCGTGCACTGGGACATCGTCAAGGACCTCCGCGTGGCCGGATCACGGATCGAGCTCGACGGCGAGATCGTCCAGCGCGACGGCGCCTGGGTGCTGGACGGTTGACCGCGGCGCGGTCGCCGCTCCGCCAACGCCCGATCGTCGCGCTCGTCGCGGCAGAGGTCGTCTCCTCGCTCGGCTCGCAGATGACGTTCCTCGCGTTGCCGTGGTTCGTGCTCTCGACAACCGGCTCGGCCACCAAGATGGGCGTCGTCCTCGCGGCGGAGCTCGTCCCCGTCGCGGTTCTGGGCATCCCGTCCGGCACCGTCGTCTCTCGGCTCGGTGCGCGCCGGACCATGGTCCTCTCCGATCTGGCGCGTGCGCCGTTGCTCGCGTCGATTCCGCTCCTGTATGCGCTCGGCTGGCTGAGCTTCCCCGTACTGCTCGTGATCGTCGCGCTCGTCGGAGTGTTCATCGCGCCCTACTTCTCGTCCCAGCGGCTGGTGCTGCCGGAGCTCGTGGGTGACGACGAGCACGTTGTCGCTCAGGCCAATGCGGTCCTGGAGGGTGCCCAGCGCACGACGTCGCTCCTCGGTCCTGCGCTGGCAGGCGTTCTGATTGCGTCGTTCAGCGCACCTACGGTGCTCTACGTCGACGCGGCGACGTTCCTCGTCGCGTTCCTCCTCATCGCGCTGCTCGTGCCCTCGCGGCCGCCGCTGCCGGCGAGCGAGGACAGCCGCGGAGTGCTCGCCGGGATCCGCTTCCTGCTCCGCGACAGGATGCTGCGGGTGCTCGGTCTCACTGCGCTCGTTGCCAACGGCCTCGGCCAGATGTTGATCGCCGGGCTCACGGTGCTCGCCTACGAGGATTTCGGCGGCAGCTCCAGGGTGGCCGGCGCCTTCTTCGCTGCGTTTGGGGCGGGGGCTGTGGTCGGCAGCGTGATCGCCGTACGCGTCGTCGGCCGCTACGAGCCGCTTCGTCTCGGTGCCGTGTCGTTCGTGGCGCTGACGTTGCCGATCTTCGCGCTGGCGCTCGAGCTGCCCGTGGCCGGTGTCATGGCCGCGCTCGCCCTCTCGTCGCTGTTCGGCCCGCTCGTCAACGCGCCGCTGATCGGGGTGATCACCATGCGCACCCCCGAGTCGTTGCGCGCGAAGGTGATGACCGCGGTCCTGACGACCGCAATGCTCGCCGGGCCCGTCGGCCTGCTGCTCGCCGGGCCGCTGCTCGAGGCGTGGGGGCCGCGACCCGTGTTCCTGCTCGTCGCCGTGGGGCAGCTCCTGGCGACGATCCCCTTCGCGGCGGTCGCGTTCCGCACGCCCAGGGAGAGCGGAACGCGGTCGCCCCTGTTCACCGGGAGCCGCTCGGGCAAGTGAATCGGTACACCGGCCTGCGACGACGCGGGCTGCACCGATGCCGGCAATCCTGGCACTCAATGCCGTGCGGCCGCGAAGCGGACGCCTTCAGGGTGTTGCGCGGCTGGAATCCGCGCGAGCGGATTCCAGCCTGGCGCAGAGTTCAGCTCAGGTGCCCGGAAGCTCGCGGAAGAGGACGATCGTGTAGGCGTCCTCCACCGTCGGGAACCACGGCGGCGGCAGGTACTGCAGGTCCGGCTGGTAGCCGTAGTCGCGGGTCTGGAACATCGTCAGCGAGCCACCGTTCTTCGTGGCGGACGAGCCCCGGAAGATCATGTTGTTGTGGTCGCCATTCTGGTTGTAGGTCTGCCACGTTCCGTTCTGGGCCAGCACCGAGCACTGCCAGCTCATGTTGGTCGACACCCACTCGGCGATCGTGACGTCGGTGGTCGCGGCGAGACCGAGGACGTCGTCCGAATCGGAGACGACGTCGATGTCCCCACCGGCGACGATGTCGACGGTCGACGCGACCGTGACGCGGCCGTTGACGATCCCCGAGACGAGCGCGGTCTGGTCGGTGTAGATGGCGCCGTTCGACGGCACCGGGTAGTTGGTCACCCCGCCGCAGTTCGGCGGCTGGTCGGCCACGTCGAGGCCGCCGCTCTTCGTGCACGACTGCACGTCGAAGGTGCCGTTGTTCTTGAACACGATCTTCCAGGCGGCCTTGCTCGCGTCGTTGAAGTAGCGGCCGCCTGACTGCGCGGCGCTCTTCACGTCCACGAACGAGGTGACGAAGTTGGAGAAGTTGATCGGGTTCATCACCGAGTCGATGTCAGGGCTCGTGTCGTCGTCGTAGATCGTGGCTCCGCTCGTCAGCGTGTACCCGCCCGTGATCTGCCCCTGGGCGTACATGTTCGCGGCGGCGGTGCCGTCGTGGTCGATGTTGCCGTTGGCGTAGATCTTCCCGTTCGTCGTTGCGCCCGAGCCCCAGGAGACGTTGCCGTCGACGACGCGGTAGAAGTCGGCGAGCGAGGACGGCCGGATCTTCGTCTCGACGACCCGCGTCTCGTTCGTGGTTCCCGTCCTGCGTCCCGTGGAGAGGATCCGCAGCGTCGGGTCGAGCGCGCTCGGCGACGTGATCTGGAGGCTGTACTCGTAGCCGTTCGGCAGCGTTCGCCAGGTGTTGAAGCCGCTGGGGTACGTCCAGTTGAGCCCGTAGTTCCAGGCCGAGCCCCCTGCGACGTTCGTGCCGCCGGGCTCCTGCCGTGTGGCCTCCGCGGCATGTACCTGGTGCAGGTAGTAGAGCCGGTCGTCGACCATCTTCGCGATGTAGTCCTCGACGCCCGCCTCGGCCGCCTGGTACGCGCCTTCACGCCGCGTGTTCTGGCCGGAGCGGGTCTGCTCGTTCGTCGCGAGCGCCATCAGCGTCACCGACAGCACGGCGAGGACGGTCGTGAGCAGGACGACCATCACGAGGGCGAACCCATCCTCACGGTGCACGTGGCTCATGATTGGCTTCATATGTCTGACCTCACAGTCACTCGTTCGGTGAACCTGGTGCTGCGGCCGCGGTTCGTCCGCACGGTGAAGTCGAGCTGGACGCCCGTGACCGCGCTCGCGGTCGTTGTCGTACTCCCGTTCGCGTCGTAGAACGTGAACGGCGCCGCCGTGGTGATGTTGGTGACAAGTGTTCGGTAGGGCCCGACCGCGCCTCCGCCGGGCCAGACCCACGGCCAGCCGTCGGTGTCGGTCGAGAACACGTCGGCCCGCTGGAGCGCTCCGCCCGAGATCCGGTACGACACCCGGCGCAGGCGCAACGGGTTCTGCCGGTCCGGTGTCGTGAACGTGATCTGGGTGCCGGACGTGACGTTCTCGATCGGGGAGCTCGGGTTGAGGAAGGTCGGGTCGCCGTTGTAGGCCTGGCGGAAGTCGCTCGCGAAGCGGTCGAGCGATCCACGAGCCTCCGTCTGGAGGGTGATGCTGTCCGAGATGGTGGCGCTGTGGTTGACGACGCTCGAGAAGATCGCCGCGAACGCCATGCCGATGAACGCGAGCACGACGATCACGACGAGCATCTCCGAGAGCGAAAAGCCGCGCTCGCAGCTGCGCAGGCGCGCGATGCGGGCTCTCACGGGACGTTCACCGTGATCGTCTGGTTCGTCGGCACCTTGACGTTCAGCTGCTGGCCGGTGCCGGTCCCTGTCGCGTTCCAGGCGGTCACGGTGTAGCACGACGCCGTGGCCTGGGGTGGTGCGGTGCAGGGATCCAGCGTCCGCGGAACCTCGAACGTGATGTTGCCGCTGCCGTTCGTCGTCCCGGTCAGGTAGTAGCCGGGAGACGGTCCGCCCTGGACGTCGACGCGGGTGCTGGGGACCGGGCTACCGCTCTTCCGGACCTGGACGGTCAGCGAGTTGTTGGCCAGTACCCCGCCGAGTGTCATGGTGAACGTCGTCGAGAGGGTGGACGGGTAGCCGGCCGGAACCGTGACCGTGGTCGACGGCGCGTAGAAGCGTGAGGGCCCCGCGCCGACCTCCTTCAGTACGCCCACCGTGTACGAGACGCCGGGGATGATCTTCTCGCCCTTGATCGTGGTGATCGTGATGGCGCCTCCCGTGCACGGGTAGGCGACGCGGTCGGCTTTGCGGCTCGAGCCGATGTACACCCAGAAGAGTCCGCAGACGCCCGGAGAACCCTGGGTGTAGTTCGGGACGTTGACGAAGATCGTGGCCGGCTTGAAGAGGCGGATCGTCGTGTTCGCTGTCTGCGCGGGAGCGAGCGCGAAGCGCGCGGGCGCGTTGGGCGGGAGATCTTCTGGCATCGTGTCGTACCCGGCGAGCGTCGCGGTCACGTCGTAGTAGGGCTGGGCACCGGTGGTCGGCGTGAGCGCCGGGAAGGTCACGGTGCCGGTCGCGCCGGTGACGTCGCTGCTTGGCGCGCTCGGGCCCGCCCCGAGGCTGACGGTGGCGTTCTGCAGTGGGGTCGAGAGCGCGTAGTCGGTGACCGTCGCGTTGATGATCGCGTTGTTGATGCCGCCGTAGGGCGCTCGCGTCGAGGGCGCCACGTACGTCACGGAGCGGATCAGCTGCTTGCTGTCCAGATTGCGCGTGACCGTGACGATGATCCGCTTGTAGTTGGCGGCGGTCGCGTAGCTCGTGGGGGTCGGGTCGTTGATGTAGCTGATCTGCGTCACCATCGTGCCGGTGCTGCCGCTGCCACCGGTGGTGAGGCTGATCTGCTTGCTGGCCTCGGCCGCGGGGATCGTCCCGGAGGGGTTGCCGGCGACGAAGCCCAGGTCCGTGTAGGGGTAGCGCCGGATCTTCTCGATCTGCGACAGCGCCTCTTCTTTCGCCAGTGTCTTCTGCCGCGTGAGCGAATGCTGCTTGACCCCGGAGGCGAGCAGCCCGGCAAGCCCTGTCGCCACGATGATGAAGATCACCATCGCGACGGTGGCCTCGATGAGAGTGAAGCCTCGCTGATCGTAAGCGAAGCTAAGCCGTCCCGAGACGAGTGGAGCCGGAGCGCGCTTCATGTGCATCTGCGCTCAAGCTAGTCGGCATTCTGCCAAACGAGCCGTCCCCCGTCGGGGGGATATTCCCGGGAAACCCTCGAATGAGCGAGCGAGACCGGCCATTTCGTCGCGTCGGCCCTGCGGGCCGGTCACTGCTCGCGGTCGACGCCTACAACGACCTCGAGACGTCCGGCCCGGGTCGGGAGTGCGATTGTCTCCACTCCCCGCGCGAGACGCCTGACGCGTCGTCCATCGAGCGACACGGTTGTGAGCCGCGAGCCGGTGGGCACGCGGAGTCGCAGCGTGAAGTGTCCCCAGCCGTGCGCGTGAGGGAACATCGATCGATACCCGGATCGCAGCGGCATCGGACGCGATGGAGTACGAGATAGGCCCGAAGCCCGTTGGCAGGCGTTGCACGGCGATCCGCTTCCCGGGCTCGAGCCAGGCCCGGGGTGTGGCGTACGCGAGCTGGAGGCCAAGCGGCCGGCCGGCCCGATCCGTCGTCTCGTGCACGAGCGTGAGACGCAGCGTCTCGAGGTATGCAGCATTGCTCGTGCCGTTCGGGGGGAGAAACATGGCACGGAGTGTCTCGCCGGGCAGGGGAGCGACCGATGCGGCTTCGCCCGAGACGAACGTGCCGGGTGCCATGCCCGCTGCGAGGTGGCCGTAGAGGCTCAACACGAGCTGGTCGGGCCGGTCGTTGTCGGCCAGGAACCGCGACATGTTGAGCCCGTAGACCTGATCGGTACCCGATGTCGGAGCGGGTGCGGCCGCGTACAGGGCGTACGCCCCTGTGCGAACGAGACCGAGCAGGCGGGAGCCGTGCAGGAGCAGGTAGCGCGCTACCCCGGTTGCCTCTCGACCGCCGGGCTCGAGCAAGCCGGAGGCCAGCGCGTAGGGCATCACGAGATTCCAGTAACTCCCCGCACGAGATGCGCTGAGTGCGTCGTAGGGGAGCTCGTGGTCGAGCAGCCGTACGGGGATGAACAGCGAGCCGTCGGGTAGCCGTCTCTCCGAGGCGTGAATCGCGCGCCGCAAGGCGGCTCCCAGCCTGGCCGCCAGGCGACGACACGTCGCGGCGAGCGCGGGGTGGCCGGTGTCGGCCCACGCGGCTTCCATCAGCCGCAGGCCTTGCCACACGACGGCCTGCGCGTGCAGACCGACGACGGGCGCGGCGACGTCCTGTGAGAAGCGCTCACGCGGGAGCAGGCCGGTGGGGCTGACGTCGATCTGTCGCCGGAGCTTCTCCAGATAGCCGGAGAGCACCGGCGTGGCCTCGGTAACGAACGGACGGTCGCGGAAGAGCCTGTAGTAGAGCCCCGTGCCGGCGAGCTTCGCGCCCATCTTCCAGTTCGGGAACGGCGCCGGGTGCTTGCGGAAAGACGTACGGATGATCTCCCGGTTCACGTCGGCGAAGCCGTAGGCGCCGATCACTCCGGCCGCGGCGATGCCGTCCGCAGTGGCGAGCTCCTGGTACGGATTGCCGACGCTGTAGCGCCAGGTCAGCACGAGGTTCTGGATCAACAGGTTGCGCATCGCGTCCATCACGCGCCGCTCCGGGACGACGATCTCCGCACCCTCCGTCAGTCGCCGTTCCCAGTACACGCGCACGCCGTGCCGAGCCCTGTCGTAGGCCGCTCGATCGACGGGCCTCAACCGACCCGGAGCGTCCGAATTCAGCCAGATTGCATGGACGGTGCGGCGGGCGGCCGGTCCCACCGGATACGTCAGCGGACGAGCGCCCGGCGTGTCGGTGGTCGGGGTGAGCCGAATCGTCGCGCCTCTCGCACGGTGAGCATCCACGGAGAGCCGTACGAAGCTGGCGAGCGCGTCACTCCCCTCGAGTGGTGCGACGAACGACTCCTGCCGGTAGTGGGCGCCTGTTGCGTCTGCGTATGCGGTTTGCAGGATGGGCAGGTAACCGCCGACGAGCCGTGGAGCCGCCAGACGGGAGCGACACGAGCCGTATCGCTCGCGTCCGTCGCGCCCGACTCCGACGGTGAGCTTTTGGCCCTGCCAGCGTCGGGAGACGATCTGACTACCGTCCGCGACGTGGAGCGGCACCGAGCCGGAGCCCTGCGGCCCGGCCGGGCGTCCGAACGCGAGGTAGTGGACGCCGGACTCTGTCAGCGGCCGGCCACCGGGTGCCCGCGCGAGCACCAACGAAGGCAGGTAGCGGCGCACGGCGTCGTAGGTCGGGCCGGTGCGGGAGCGGAGCAACTGGTTGCCCCACACGTCCTGGCGAGCGCGGAGCGCCCGCTCGATGCGTCGAGCGAGTCCGGGCCGGCGCCCGCTCTTGACACCGAGGGAGAGCGGGACCGCCGACCTCCATCGAGCTTCCCGCGCAGCCCGTGACCGCGACGGCGACGGCCACGGAGAGGGCGAAACGCAACGTTGGCAGCTGCGGGGATCCGTCCGTGGCTCGACCGTACCGCATGGGTACGCTGCGTCGGATGCGCGAGTTGCGGGTCACAGCGGACTACAGGCCGACCGGCGACCAGCCGCGGGCGGTCGACGAGATCGCCGCGTCGGTCGCCGCCGGGAACCGGTTCCAGACGATCCTCGGCGCGACCGGCACCGGCAAGACCGCCACGATGGCCTGGACGATCGAGAAGCTCCAGCGGCCGGCGCTCGTGATCGCGCACAACAAGACGCTCGCCGCCCAGCTCTGCAACGAGTTCCGCGAGTTCTTCCCCGGCAACGCCGTCGAGTACTTCGTCTCCTACTACGACTACTACCAGCCCGAGGCGTACGTCCCGCAGGCCGACCTCTACATCGAGAAGGACTCGTCGCAGAACGACGACATCGCCCGGCTGCGGCTCGGCGCCACCTCGTCGCTGCTCACGCGGCGCGACGTCGTCGTCGTCGCCTCCGTGTCGTGCATCTACGGTCTCGGCTCGCCCGAGGAGTGGCGCGAGCGCGTGCTCGTGCTCGAGGTGGGGGAGACGCACGACCGCGACGAGGTGCTGCGCAAGCTGGTCGAGAGCCAGTACGTCCGCAACGACACCGTGCTCGGGCGTGGCCGCTTTCGGGTCAAGGGCGACGTCGTCGAGGTGCAGCCGGCCAACGTGGAGACCGCCTACCGCGTCTCGTTCTTCGGCGACGAGGTGGAGCAGATCACGCACTTCGACCCGCTCACCGGCGAGGTGCTCTCGAAGCTCGACAACCTCGCCGTCTGGCCGGCGACCGAGTACGTGACCTCGAAGCCGACCGTCGAGCGGGCCGTCGACGAGATCCGCGCCGAGCTGGAGGAGCAGGTGGCGCGGTTCGAGGCGGACGGGCGCATGCTCGAGGCGCACCGCATCCGCCAGCGCACCGAGTACGACATGGAGATGATGAAGGAGCTCGGCTTCTGCTCCGGGATCGAGAACTACTCGCGCATCCTCGAGGGCCGGGCCCCGGGGACGCATCCGTTCACGCTGATCGACTACTTCCCCGACGACTTCGTCTGCTTCGTCGACGAGTCGCACCAGACCGTGCCGCAGATCGGGGGCATGTACGAGGGCGACCGCTCGCGCAAGCAGACGCTGATCGACTACGGCTTCCGGCTGCCGTCGGCGCTCGACAACCGGCCGCTGCGCTTCGACGAGTTCCTCGGGCAAGGTGAACCAGCTCGTGTTCGTCTCGGCCACGCCGGGCGCGTTCGAGCTGCGCCGCTCGGAGGTCGTCGCCGAGCAGCTGATCCGCCCGACCGGGATCGTCGACCCCGAGGTCGAGCTGCGCGCGACGAAGAACCAGATCGACGACCTGCTCTCGGAGATCCGCCGCCGCGAGGAGGTGGGCGAGCGGGTGCTCGTGACGACGCTGACGAAGAAGATGTCCGAGGACCTGACCGACTACCTGCTCGAGGCCGGGGTCAAGGCGCGCTACCTGCACTCCGAGATCGACACGCTGGAGCGGATCCAGATCATCCGCGAGCTGCGCCTCGGCGACTACGACGTGCTCGTCGGCGTCAACCTGCTGCGCGAGGGGCTCGACCTGCCGGAGGTGTCGCTCGTGGCCGTGCTCGACGCGGACAAGGAGGGGTTCCTGCGCGGCAAGACGGCCCTCGTGCAGACGATCGGGCGCGCCGCTCGCAACGTGAACGGGCAGGGTGCTGCTCTACGCGGACAAGCTGACGGAGGCGATCCAGGGCGCGCTCGAGGAGACGGGCCGGCGCCGCGAGGTGCAGCTGGCGTACAACGCCGAGCACGGGATCACGCCGGAGACGATCGTCAAGGGCGTCTCCGACATCGCCGAGCTGCTCGCGCTCGAGTCGCCGACGGTGCCGACGCGGCGCCGGCGCGGCAAGACGGAGGTCGAGGGGATGTCACGCGACGAGATCGAGAAGCTCGTCGATCACGCTCGAGGAGGAGATGTTCGTCGCCGCCGAGGAGCTTCGCTTCGAGTACGCCGGCCAAGCTGCGCGACGAGATCAAGGACCTGCGCCGCGAGCTGACTGGCGCTCGCCAGGCGCCCCTTCCTGAACGGGGACTGTCCCGCAGGGGGACTGTCCCCCAGCTGCATCACAGCCGCTACGGTCTCGGCATGTGCCGAAACATCCGAACGCTGCACAACTTCGAGCCTCCCGCGACCGACGAGGAGGTCGACGCCGCCGCGCTGCAGTACGTGCGCAAGATCGCGGGGATGAAGAAGCCGTCGCGCGCGAACGAGGAGGCGTTCGCGCGCGCCGTGGAGACCGTTGCGAGCGCGTCACGGCGGCTGCTCGCCGACCTCGTCACGACCGCGCCGCCGCGCGACCGAGAGCGAGAAGCGGCGCGCGCACGGGCGCGTGCGGCGGCGCGCTTCGGCGGTCTGCCTGATCCCTAACGTTCGGCGCTACCGCGCCGATAACCGCCGGTGAGTCAGCGGCCGCTGCACCTGCTCGCGCTCGCGGCCTTCGCCACCCTGACGCCCATCGCCCTGCTCGCGTACCTCGGGTCGAGGAGACGTCGACCTCGGTGGCTGGGCGCACGTGATCGGCGTCGGCGTCGGCGCCGCCATCGCAACCGTCGCGGCCCTCGCCCTGACGATCGCCGGCGCACGGCAGCGCGACGGACGGGCGGTGCTCGTCGGCTGCGCCTTCTCGGTGATGGCTGCGCTGCTGTTCCTCCACGGTCTCACGACGCCGTACGTCTGGTTCGAGCCGAACGGTGTCGTCGCGCTCACGGGCGGGCTCACGCTCCCGATCGGTGGCGCCATCCTCGCGCTCTCGGCGCTCCCGGCGGTCGGCCGGCCCGGAGCGGTGCGACCGCTCCTGTGGCTGCTCGGCCTGTCTCGGTGACGGTGATCCTCGGGCTCGGGGTGGCGGCGCTGGTCCGACCCGGGCTCGTGCCGTCGGTCCCCGATCCGCGCAGCGCCGCCGGCGATGATGCTGCTGGCGGCCGGGCTCGGGCTCTTCGCGCTGCTCCTCGTGCGTGCGCTGCGCACCTTCCGGCTGACGCAGCGCACGACGGACCTGCTCGTCGCCGTCGGGCATCGTCTGGCTCGGTGCCGCGCTCGTCCCGGCGCTCGTGTTCGACTACAGGAACCTCGGCTGGTGGCTCGGTCACGGCTTCGAGCTGGTCGGGATCGCGCTCGTCGGCGGCGCCGTCGCGTTCGACCTCTACCGCGGCTCGGGCATGTCGCGGCCGCTCGTCGGCGACCTGCGCGCCGTCGAGCTCGTCACCCAGGAGGAGGCGTTCCTCGGCTCGCACGTGCGCGCGCTGCTCGTCTCCCTGGCCGAGAAGGACGCCTCGACGGAGGAGCACACGCGTCGCGTCGCGCTCCGCGCGGTCGAGGTCGGCGAGGAGCTCGGGCTTCCCGCCCCGCGCTTGCGCGGCCTCGCGCTCGGCGGCCTGCTGCACGACATGGGCAAGCTGGCCGTTCCCGGCGAGGTGCTGCGCAAGCCGGGCGCGCTGACGACGACGAGTTCGAGCTCGTCAAGCGACATCCGCAGGCCGGTGTCCGGCTCCTGCGCGACCTCGGCGGGTTCTCCGACGCGGCGCTCGGCCTCGTGCGACATCACCACGAGCGGCTCGACGGCTCGGGCTACCCGGACGGCATCGGCGGGGACGCGCTCGACCTCGACACCCGGATCCTCGCCGTCTGCGACGTCTACGACGCGCTCGTCTCGCCCCGCGTGTACCGCGAGGCGTGGAGCCACGAGCGCGCGATCACGCTGCTGCGCGACGACGGCATTGTTCGACCAGCGCTGCGTCGAGGCGCTCGAGCGTGTGGTCGGGCGCGAGCGGGCGTCCGGGCTCGCAGTCGCCGTCTACGCGCCGAACGACGCTGCGGGCGGCGAGGCAGGAAAGCCCGGCGCGGCGACGCACACGTAGCAATGGCGCCTCGTCGCGGCGTGCGCACCTACCGATCCGAGGCGCGCCGGTTCCGCGACCTCTTCCTCGCCGTCCGGCGGCCGCGCTGATCCTCGGCGTCGCCGACCTCGTCGCGCTCCACGGCGTTCTGACCGGTCGGAGATCGTCGCGACGCCTCGGCGTGGCAGACAAGCGCCCGCAGCGGAAGGCGCCACCACCGCGGTCGGAGCTCGCGGCTCCGAAGGCGGGCTGTGGACGTTCCGCGGGAACGAGCGGCGCGCGTTCTACGGTGTCGGGCCGGTGCCACGGCGGCGCCGCGCATCGTCTGGCGCTACCCGCGCGCGCGGCAACATGTGCGCGCGGTCGCGCCGACGAGACGGGGGCGCAGACGTGGTGCGGCATCGGCTGGACCGGCCAGCCGAACGTGATCCCGCGCTCGGGCGGGCGGGTCGAGGTGCGGGTCGGCGCGTTCGATCGTGCCTACCACTTCGTCGACGGCGCCACCGGCGGCCGGTGCGGCCGTCGCTTCCGACCGGCGACCTCGCCAAGGGCTCGGCCACGTCCGACCCGGACGGCTACCCGCTCTACTACGCCGGCTCGCGCGACAACAAGCTGCGCGTCGTCGCGCTCGACCGCGGCCGGCCGACCGTGCTCTGGTCGCTCGACAGCCACGCGGGCGGCTCGGTCACGTGGAACGACGACTGGGACGGTGCGCCGCTCGTCGTGCGGGGTCACCTGCTCGTCGGCGGCGAGAACTCGTGGTTCTACGTGATCAGGCTCAACCGCCGCTACGGCGAAGGACGGCAAGGTGCGTGTGCGGCCGCGCGTGATCGCGCGCGTGCCCGGCTGGGACGGGCGGCTGCTCGCCGCCCGGTCCGATCGCGCATTCTCGATCGAGTCGTCGGTCTCCTACCACCGCGGCGTCGCGTACTTCGCCAACTCGGCCGGGCTCGTGCAGGGCTGGGACGTGCGCCGCACGTTGCGGGCCGGTGCGCGTGCCCCGCGGCGTGTGTTCCGCTTCTGGACGGGCGACGACACCGACGCCAGCGTCGCCATCGACGAGCGCGGGTTACCTGTACGTCGCGAGCGAGCTGGAGCGCTTCGAGCCGCGCTCGCGGCGGTGGGTCAGCTCGTGAAGCTCGATCCGCGCCGGCCGCGCGATCCCGTCGTCTGGTCGGTGCCGCTCCGAGGCATCGGACGCGGCCGGCAAGGCAGGGTCGTGGTCGACGCCTGCGATCGATCGCGGCACGGTCTACGTGGCCACCAACGCCGGTGGCGTCGTCGCCGTCAACCGCCGGACGGGGCGCGTGCGCTGGCAGGTCGCCGCTGCCCGGGCCGACCTGGGGCTCGCCGGTCGTGGTCGACGGCGTGCTGCTCGAGGGCGACTGCCTCGGCGCGCTGCACGCGTTCGACGTGCGCGACGAGCGTCGGCGGCCGCGGCGGCTGTGGGCGATCCGGCTCGGCGGGCTGCATCGAGTCGACGCCGGCGGTGTGGCGGGGCCGCGTCTACATCGGCACGCGCGGCGGCGCGTTGTACGCGATCGGCTCCGAAGCAGCGCGGGACTGTCCGGCCCTTGTAGCCGGATCCGGTCTACGACCGTCACCGGGCTGCCGAACTTCGTGTCCAGGTAGCGGAGGTACGGCTCCGGGTCGATCGGCCCGCCGGCGACGCGCTCGATCGTCTCCGCCGGCGTGAAGCGGCTGCCCGAGCGCGTAGAGGTGCTCGCGCAGCCAGCTCGTAGATCGGCTGCGAACTCGCCGCGCTCGACCAGCGCGTCGGTGTCGCCGAGGTCCTCCCGCAGCCGCTCCCAGATCTGCACCGAGAGGACGTTGCCGAGCTGGTAGGTCGGGAAGTAGCCGAAGCCACCGAACGACCAGTGCACGTCCTGCAGGCACGCCGAGCCGGTCGTCGGGCACGGTCGAGGCCGAGGTACTCCGCGAAGCGCGCGTTCCAGGCGTCCGGCACGTCCGCCGTCGAGAGCCTGCCCGACGAGCAGCTCCTGCTCGATCTCGAAGCGCAGGATGATGTGCAGGCCGTAGGTCGTCTCGTCCGCGTCGACGCGGATGAAGCCGGGCGGACGCCGTTGACGGCGCGATGGAACGCGCTCGAGCGACACGTCGCCGAGCGCGTCGGGATGTGCCGCCTGCATGCGCGGGTAGAACCAGCGCCAGAAGGGCAGCGAGCGCCCGACCACGTTCTCCCAGAGCCGGCTCTGCGACTCGTGCAGCGCCGACGAGCAGCCGTGCGCGAGCGGGCTCCGCTCGAGCGACGGGTCGACCCCGTGCTCGTACAGGCCGTGACCGACCTCGTGCATGGTCGAGAAGAGCGAGTGCCCGGTGAGGTCGTCCTCGGCGTAGCGGGTCGTCAGCCGCACGTCGGTGACCGAGAAGCTCGTGCAGAACGGGTGCACGGTCGGATCGAGGCGGAACGAGCTCTCGTCTGCGCCGAAGGCGCGCATCACGCTCGAGCGAGAGCGCGTGCTGGGCCTCACGCGGGAACGGCCCGCGCGTGAACGGCTCGGGCACGACGTCGCGCCCGTGCCGACAGCTCGATCAGCACGGGCTTGAGCCGCTCGAAGACCGCGCGCACCTCGGCGGTCTTCATGCCCGGCTCGAAGTCGTCGAGGAACACGTCGTACGGCTCGTCGGCCGGCGGGAAGCAGTCGAGGTAGCGCAGCTTGAGCTCGAGGATGCGGTCGAGCCACGGCCGGAACGCGGCGTAGTCCGACGCGGCGCGAGCCGCCACCCACGCGTCGTGGGCCTCGGCGGTGACGTGGGCGATCTCGGCGGCGAGCTCGGTCGGCACCCGCGTCGCCTTCTCCCAGTCGCGGCGGGTGACCCGGATCAGACAGGCGTCGACGTCATCGTGCGGCAGCGACTCCTCGAGCGGGCGCAGCTCGTCGAGCAGCCGTCCGATCTCGTCGCTCGCTGAAGAGCTCGTGCTGCGAGCGTCTCGAGCGTCGTGACGTGGTCGGCCCGGGCCGCGGCGCCGCCGGCGGCATCACACCTGGTGATCCCACTCGAGCACGGCCGCGTGCGGTCTGCAGGTCGGAGACCTGCGCGAGCCGGTCCTTGAGCTCGCGAGCGTGTCGGACACCCAGGTTCCTCCTTCGGACGACCAGGAAATCTAGACGGCGTCGGCGGATCGGGCGCCGACACCGTGCCGCGTCACCCACACGGGGTGGTCGGCGCGCGCGAGCAGCTCGGCGTCCCCGCGCGAGTCGCCGTACGCCCACAGCTCGGCATCGGCCGAGCCCGGCCTGATCGAGCCACTCGCGCACGCGTCGGGCCTTCTCGGGGCCGCGGCAGTTCGCGCCGAGCAGCCTGCCGGTGAGCCGTCCGTCGGCCCGACCTCGAGCCGCGTGCAGACGACGCCGTCGACGCCGAGCAGCCGCCGAGCGGGGCGAGATACGCCTCGAACGAGGCGGACGCGAGCACCACGACGTGACCCAGCTCTCGATGGCGGCGCAGGCGGGCGACGGTGTCGGGGCGCAGCCAGCCGGCGGTGGATCTCGCCCGCGAAGTCTCGCCGCTCCTCTCCAGCTCCGCTGCGTCGAGGCCGCGCAACGCTGCGGAGGCGAGCTCCTTGAGACGGTCGTTGTCTCGACGCACGAGGGCCCGAGCGACCGCGACGGGATGCCTGGCGAGCGCGCGCACGAGCCGGGACCCGCCACGTGGCGCAGAAACGGCGTCACGCAGTCCCGTGTCGTCAGCGTGCCGTCGACGTCGAAGGCGGCGACGACCGGCCGGCGGTTGTTGCGCTGCGAGGGCACGAGCCGAACGAGGCTATACACTCGCCATGATGTCCGAAGGCCCGGAGATCTTCGACGACCTCTACCTCGGCCTCCAGGCCGGCGGCGCGAGGCGCAAGCTGCGGCGCGGCGAGGAGCTGACCGAGGAGGAGGCCGCGGCGATCGGTCACTGGCGTGGCCTGTCGCTGTGGCGCAAGGCGATCGCGGTCGGAGCGTTCGCGCTCGGCACGTTCGGTCTCGGCTTCACCCTCGGCGGGCTCGTGTTCGGCCGCTGGCGCCAGGCGAAGGCGTAGTCCGCGCCTCCAGCGCGGACCAGCCTTCTCGCGGTCGGTAAAGAGCCGTTGCGGCCGCGAAGCGGACGCCTTCAGGGGTATGCGCGGAAGGAATCCGCGTGAGCGGATTCGGTGATCTCGCGAAGCGAGATCCGGCTTGCTAGACGCAGGGCTCGGTCGACCAGTCCTCGTGGCCGCGCCCTTCGTGGCAGCGGTGCGTCCACTCGGCCCGCACGAGCCTCCAGCCCTCGCCGTCCGGCGCGAGCACGACGGACGTCCGCCGTGCCGCGGCCGAGTCGTCGCCCAAGCCCGTTGACCGTCACGATCGCGACGGTCGTCCCGTTGTCGCCGGCGCCGAGGGTCGCGCCGACCTGCTCGCCTTCCTGGACGACCGGGTGCGCGAACGTGATCGCGACGCGCTTCGCATCGGTCTCCCACGCCTCGTCCACCGCGTCGAGATAGGCGTTGAAGTCGTCCACCGGCACCGTGCCGTCGTCCTCGAAGCTCGGCTGCGGAGGGCCCTCGGAGGCGGTCGGCGTGTCGTCGCCGCAGCCCGTGACGCCGAGAGCAAGCGCCGCTGCCGCGCACACGAGCACGTGGTCGAGACACGTCCGCGGATGCGCGTCGCCGTCACGGGCGCAGAGCGTACCGAGCGGCTGTGAGGGACTGTGAACGAACACTTGTTCGATCCGATGCGCCTGGGTAGACTCGTTCGAGATGGCCGCCGACGAGCTCGTGATCCACGGCGCCCGTGAGCACAACCTCAAGGACGTCACCGTCCGGCTGCCGCGGAACGCGCTCATCTGCGTCACCGGCCTCTCGGGCTCCGGCAAGTCGTCGCTCGCGTTCGACACGATCTACGCCGAGGGGCAACGGCGCTACGTCGAGTCGCTCTCCGCCTACGCGCGACAGTTCCTGCAGATGATGGAGAAGCCGGACGTCGACTCGATCGACGGGCTGTCACCGGCCATCTCGATCGACCAGAAGACGACCTCACGCAACCCGCGCTCGACCGTCGGCACGGTGACCGAGGTCTACGACTACCTGCGTCTGCTGTACGCGCGTGTCGGCCGTCCGCACTGCCCCGTGTGCGGGCGGCCGATCGCGGGGCAGAGCCTCGACCAGATCGTCGAGCAGGTGCTCGCGCTGCCCGCAGGGGACGCGATTCACGGTGAACGCCCCGGTGGTGCGCGATCGCAAGGGCGAGTTCCGCGACGTGCTCGAGGAGCTCCGCCGTGACGGCTTCACGCGCGTCAAGGTCGACGGCGAGCAGCGGCTGCTCGAGGACGAGATCACCCTCGACAAGAAGCTCAAGCACCAGATCGACGTCGTCGTCGACCGCCTCGTGATGAAGGCAGACCTTCGGCAACGGCTGACTCAAGTCGATCGAGACGGCCGCGGCACTTGCCGAAGGTCTCGTCGCCATCGACGTCGTCGACGGCGACCCGCTGCTCTTCTCCGAGAACTTCGCCTGCCCGGATCACGGCGTCTCGCTGCCCGAGCTCGAGCCGCGCATCTTCTCGTTCAACTCGCCGCACGGCGCCTGCCCGCGCTGCACCGGGCTCGGGGCGCAGCTCGAGGTCGACCCCGACCTGCTCGTGCCCGACACGTCGCTCTCGATCGCCGAGGGCGCGCTCGTGCCGTGGGGCGTCTCGAACGGTGGCTTCTACGAGTCCGTCGTGCGTGCCATCGCGGACCGGGACGAGATCGACCTCGACCGGCCCTGGCGCGAGCTCGAGCGCGAGGAGCAGGACCGGTTCCTGTTCGGCACCGACGGGGATCGCATTCTCGTCACCTACAAGAACCGCATGGGTCGCAAGCGCCAGTACGCGATGGCGTTCGAGGGCCTCGTCTCGAACCTGCAGCGCCGCTATCGCGAGACCGAATCCACCCAGCAGCGGGAGCGGATCGAGGAGTACATGTCGATGCGCCCCTGCCCCGAGTGCCACGGCGCACGGCTCAAGCCCGAGGTGCTGGCGGTCACGGTCGGCGGGAGCTCGATCCACGGGTTCTCGCAGCTGTCAGTGACGCAGGCGCTGCGCTTCCTCGACGAGCTCGACCTGACGCCGACCGAGCAGCTGATCGGCCACCGCATCGTGAAGGAGATCCGCGAGCGGCTCACCTTCCTCGCCGACGTCGGCGTCGGTTACCTGCAGCTGGACCGGGCCGCGAAGACACTCTCCGGAGGCGAGGCGCAACGGTTGCGACTCGCCACGCAGATCGGCTCGCAGCTCGTCGGTGTGCTGTACATCCTCGACGAGCCGTCGATCGGACTGCATCAGCGAGACAACGACCGTCTCATCGGGACGCTCGAGCGGTTGCGCGACCTCGGCAACACCGTGCTCGTGGTCGAGCACGACGAGCAGATGATGCGTTCGGCTGACTGGATCGTCGACATGGGCCCCGGCGCCGGGGAGCACGGCGGCCACGTCGTGGCCGAGGGCGAGGCAGACGCGATCGCGGGCACGGCGGGATCCGTCACCGGTGCATTCCTCTCGCGCGCGCGGAGCATCGCCGTGCCGCAGCGGCGCACCGACGACCGCGGCTCGTTCCAGGTGTTCGGCGCGGCGGAGCACAACCTGAAGGAGATCGACGTCGAGATTCCGATCGCCAAGTTCGTCTGCGTCACGGGCGTCTCCGGGTCGGGCAAGTCGACCCTCGTGAACGAGATCGTCCACAAGGCGCTCGCGAACAGGCTCAACCGGATGCGGACGAAGCCCGGTGCGCACGCGGCCGTCGAAGGGTTCGACGCCTTCGACAAGGTGATCGACATCGACCAGTCGCCGATCGGCCGCACGCCGCGGTCGAACCCGGCCACCTACACCGACCTGTTCACGCACGTCCGCGAGCTCTACTCGCTCACGCCCGAGGCGAAGGTGCGCGGCTACAAGCCGGGTCGCTTCTCGTTCAACGTCCGCGGCGGCCGCTGCGAGGCGTGCAAGGGCGACGGGCAGATCAAGATCGAGATGCACTTCCTGCCCGACGTCTACGTGCCCTGCGAGACGTGCCACGGACGGCGCTACAACAAGGAGACGCTCGAGGTGCGCTTCAAGGGCAAGTCGATCGCCGACGTGCTCGAGATGTCCGTCGAGGAGGCGCTCGACTTCTTCGCCAAGATCCCCAAGATCCGGCGGCGACTGCAGACGCTGCACGACGTCGGTCTCGACTACGTCCGCCTCGGGCAGCCCGCGACGACGCTGTCCGGCGGCGAGGCGCAACGGGTGAAGCTGGCCGCGGAGCTGTCGAAGGTCGCCACCGGGCGGACGCTCTACATCCTCGACGAGCCCACCACCGGCCTGCACTTCGCCGACATCGAGAAGCTGCTCGAGGTGCTCCAGCGCCTCGTCGACTCCGGGAACACGGTGCTCGTGATCGAGCACAACCTCGACGTGATCAAGCAGGCCGACTGGGTGATCGACCTCGGCCCCGAGGGCGGGGAGGAGGGCGGCGAGCTGATCGCTGCCGGCACCCCCGAGGAGATCGCCGAGGTCGAGGAGTCCTACACCGGGCAGTTCCTGCGCCGGGTGCTCGCGACTCGCGCTGCCGCGGCCGCGTAGTCGGTCAACCGGTCGCGACGCCGGCCGACGCTTCCAGGCGCATGACACGCTCGAGCTTCGGCTCCACGCGGAGGCGCTCGAACACCTCGCGGGCCTCGATGAGGAGCGGCTCGAGCTCGTCGGAGTGTCCCTGCTCTGCGAGCCATTCGGCCTGCTCGAGGAGAGCGCATGCGACCCAGAATGGCTCGCCCTCCTCACGAAGAGCCGCGACGGCCGCCGGGAAGGGCGGCTCGTCGTCGCCGCGGAGGGCGGCAAGGCGCGCCCGCTGCAGCGACGTGTGTGCCTCGAGGGAGGACGTGCGTTCCGCAGGCGCGGCCGCAGCGCGTTCGAGCAGCTGTGACAGCCCCTCCGTTGAGGCGAGCGCGGTCGCGGACTCGCAGCCGCCCTCGAGGAAGACCTCCACTGCGACCGGGTTCTGGGCCTGATCGGGGTCCCCGAGAGCGTCGAGGCACATGGCGAGGGCGTCTTCGTGGCGCCCTTCGGCCTGCGCCAGCAGCGTACGCGCCCAGATCAGGACACCCTGTCCCTGGACGTTGGCGCTGTCCTCCCAGGTCGCGAACTCGGCGACGAGCTCGCGGACACGGCCGTCCTCGCCGCGGTAGAGCGCCATCTGTGCGAGGTCGAGCACGGTCGAGGCCTGGACGGGGTCGGTGGCGATGCGACCTTCCTCCGGGATCTCCGCGAAGAGCCGTTCGACGTCGTCCCAGCGGCCGGTCACGTAGTAGGAGCTGATCAGGTTGGTCGTCAGGCTCCGCTCCCAGACACGATCGCCGCGTCGGCGCGCGAGGGCGAGGCCGCGCTCGATCACCTCCTCTGCCTCGGCTCTGCGGCCCGCGAGGGCCAGGAGGTAGCTGAGGTTCATACACGCGCGCAGGACGCCTGGGTCGGCGCCGGTCTCCTCCGCGAGGACCAGCGCCTGCCGCATCAGGCCGAGGCTCTCGTTGGGATGGCGCTGCAGGATGAGCGCCTTGTTGATCAGCGCCTCGACGATGACGTCCGAGAGCCGGAGACGTTCGCTCAGGTCGAGGGCCCGCTCGGCATGCGGCAGGGCCTCGTCGCTCCGGCCCTCGAAGAAGAGGAGCCTGCTGAGCTGGGCGGCCACGGTTGCGATCGCGCCCTCGTCCTCGTCGACCTCGTACGCGGCGAGTGCCCGCTCGAGCCGGGCGACCCCTTCCTCGATGCGGTTGGTGACGAACAACACCCCGCCGATCCGGGCCTCGGCGCGCGCCGCATCTGCCCGCTCGCCGGCGGCGTCGAGGATCGAGATCGCCTCCTCGAGCAGCGGCACTGCCTCCTCGACCCGGCCGCCCATCACTGCGAGCTCGCCGGCGCGGGCGAGCGACCGGCCGCGCTCGGCGTGCTCCCCGGCCAGGTCTGCGGCCCGCTCGAAGGCGCGTTGCGCCTCGAGCGACGCGGCGAGAGACGCGGCGCGCTCGGCGGCACGGGTGAACCAGCGGCGTGCCTCGGCACGGACGTCGTCGCGGTCGGCAGCGTCGGGATCGGCCGCATGGGCGTCGAGGTAGTGCGATGCGATCACCTCGGCGATCTCGTCCGGGTCGATGCCTGCGTCCGCGGCGAGGAAGCGCGCCGCCGCAAGGTGGCGCGTGCGACGTTCGCGCCGCCCGATCGTCTCGTAGGCGACTCGCTGCACGAGCGCCTGGAGGAAGCCGAGTTGGCCACGCTCGGGTGAGAACGGGTCGGTCTCGACCGTGAGCAGCTCCCGACGCACGAGGCCCACGACGAGCTGCTCCACCTCGTGCTCGTCGAGCCCCGAGAGCGACGCGAGTCCGCGCCGTGTGAACGTCTTCCCGAGAACGGAGGCGTCCTGCAGCAACTGTCGCTCGGCCTCGGGGACGCCGTCGAGACGCGACGCGATGAGGGCGTGCAGGGTCTCGGGCACCTCGAGCGCGGTCAGGTCGCCCAGTGATGACGACCTCGCCGCCGACCTCCTCCAGCAAGCCCGCGGTCGCGCAGCATGCGCACGGTCTCCACGGCGAACAGCGGGATCCCGTCGGCAGCGTCGCGAAGACGGTTGCGGACGTCGTCTGGCAACCCGGGCACGAGGCCGACGAGCAGATCGTCCATCGCCGTCGGCCGTGAGTGGCTCGAGCGGCAGCGTCGTCGCGCTTCGTGTCGACCCCGGGAAGCGCGGGTGACGGTCAGCGAGCTCGGGCCGCGCGAGCGTGAGGACGAAGATCGGGTGGTGCCTGCCCCAGTCGAGCAGGTACTCGACGAACTGCACGAGCCCTTCGTCGGCCCAGTGGATGTCCTCGAACACCATCACCAGGGGGCCCTCCTCGGCCAGCAGCTCGAAGAAGCGTCGCCAGGCGGAGAAGAGGTCCTCTCGGTCGGGTGCCGACCGCTCCGCCAGCCCGAGCAGGTGCTGGAGACGGGGCTCGATCCACTCACGCTCGTCGCGGTCCGGCACGTGGAGCTCGAGCGTGGCGCGGAGCTTCGCCACCGAGCTTTCGGCGTCCTCGTCCTCCAGGATCTTGGCACGCCCTCGCACCATCTCGGCGAGCGCCCAGTAGGCAACACCATCGCCGTACGAGAGGCACCGACCACGGTGCCACCAGACGTTGTCGACCAGCCCGTCGATGTACTTCTCGAACTCCCAGGCGAGACGCGACTTGCCGATGCCCGCGACGCCGACGACCGATACGAGGGATGCGCGACGGTCGTCCACCGAGGTGTGGAAAAGATCCTTGACGAGGCGAAACTCACGCTCTCGTCCGACGAACGGTGCCTCGAGCCCGACAGACCGGCCTTCTCCGCGGCGCGAGGCGACGACCCGTAGCGCGCGCCACAGCTGCAGGGGCTCCGTCTTGCCCTTGACCGTGTGCAGCCCCGCTTCGTCGTACACGATCGCCGCTTCCGTCGCTCTCTTCGTCGCGTCTCCGGCGAGCACGGTGCCCGGGTCGGCCGCGGACTGGATGCGTGAAGCCGTGTTGACGAGATCGCCGGCCACCATACCCTGCCCCTCGGCGCCGAGGGTGACCGCCGCCTCGCCGGTGAGCACGCCGGCGCGCGCTTGCAGGCCCAGGTCGAGCGTCGGCACGGCGGAGACGAGCTCGAGCCCGGCGCGCACGGCCCGCTCGGCGTCGTCCTCGTTGGCCACGGGGGCGCCCCAGACGGCCATTACGGCGTCGCCGATGAACTTCTCGACCGTGCCGCCGTAGCGCTCGATCACCGTGCGCGCGGTGTCGAAGTAGCGCGAGAGGAGCTCGCGCGTGTCCTCTGCGTCGCGACTCTCCGACGAGGTCGTGAAGCCGACGAGGTCGGCGAACAGCACCGATACGAGTCGCCGCTCGGCTTGCGGCGGCAGAGCCGCCGCTGTCGTGGGCTGCGCTTGCGCAGCGAGTGCCGCCCCGCACTCACCGCAGAACTTCTCGCCCGGCTCGTTCGCAACCCCGCAGCCGGGGCAGGAGACCGCCCCGAGCGGCGCGCCGCATTCGGCGCAGAACTTCCGGCCGACCCGGTTCTCCGTGCCACAAGCGCCGCACGCAGCGAGGTCGCTCATCCGGCCGTCACCTCCGAGCCGACCGCCGGGTCGAGTGTTGCGATGCGGTCGAGGAGGCGCACCCAGCCAAGGCGCTCGGCGATCTCTCGCGCCTCGGCGAGCAGCGGCTCGGCGTCGTCGCGGCGTCCGTCGGCGATGAGCGAGTCGGCGTAGTCGACCAGGATCTCCGCGATCCAGGGCACATAGTCGATGCTGCGTGCCGCAGCGAGGGCCACTCCGAACCGCTCCGCGGCTCCGTCGTGGTCGCCTGCGAGTGCGTCGAGCACGCCCTCCAGTCGAGCGAGCTGCGCCGTGATCTGCCGCGGTGAGTTGTCGCGAAAAGCGGCGCGCGCGCTCCCGGCCGCTGCGGCCGCCTGGTCTCGTTCGGGTGATCCGGGCACCAAGCTGGCTACGGCGCGCAGTGCCGACGAGAGCTCGGCGTCGACCGCACGGTCCTCCAACATGCGCTCGACGTCGTCGAGCGCCAGACCGAACGCGAGCTCCACGTTTCCCTCGATGGCGGCGCCCACGCGTTCGCGCCACAAGAGGAGCGAGTGCCACTGCCGATCGTCCTCGTCGGGCTCGGCCGCGGCGGTGCGTGCAAGTGCGGCGCCGGTAGCCTCAGATCGGCCGCGGTGCCATTCCATCTCGGCGAGATCGACGAAGGCTGCGAAGCCGGGGGTGTCCAGGATCAGCGGTTCGAACTCTTTGCCCAGTGTCTCGGCTTCGTGCCAGTTACCTCTATAGACGTGCTCGGTCACCACGGACGCCGCGAGAGTCTCCGACCACTCGCGGTCGCCACGGCGGCGAGCGAGCTCACGGGCCTGCTCGAGGAGAGGGAGGACCTCATCGAGCCGATCGAGCCGGTCGAGGGCGACTGCGAGGTTGTTGTAGGCCCGCAGCGCTTCGAACACGAGATCGTGCTCGAGGGCGATGCGCAGGGCCTCGCGCAGGAGGCCGTGCGACTGGTGCGGGGATTCCAGCCCGAGGACGAGTGCCTTCGTATTGAGCGTCGACGAAAGGAGTGCCGGAAGACGCAAACGCTCGGCGATGGCGAGTGCAGCGTCCACCCGCTCGAGGGCCTGCTCGGAGCCACCCGCGAAGTAGTGCAGTCGCGCAAGCTCCGCAGCCAGCGCCCCGACGTCGGCATCGGGCTCGTCGGAGGCCAGGGCCGTGAAAGCCTCCTCACCGATGGCGAGCGCCTCGTTCGTACGTCCGAGCCTCCACACCGCTCGGGCGATCGCGGCAGCTGTGCGCGCCGCAGCGTGGCTGTCGCCGGCCTCGAGGTAGATATCGCGCGCCTGAGTGAGCAGCTGCTCGGCGCGGTTGGTGTGGCCGCCCATGCGAGCCATGTCACCGGCGCGCTCCAGGAGAAGCGCTCGCTCCGGGCCTGTCTCCACCAGCTCGGCGGCGGCTTCGTAGGCACGCTGCGCCTCCTCCGCTGCTGCAAGTGACGTCGCGCGGTCGCCGGCGCGCTCGAGCCAGGCCCGTGCGCTCGTCTTGATCTCAGCTGTGTCGTCGGCCTCTTCGTCCGCAAGAGCGGCGTCGAGGTAGTGGGCCGCGATCACCTCGGCGATCTCATCGGGGTCGATGCCTGCCTCCTCGGCGAGGTAGTGAGCCGCGGCGAGGTGCTTCGCCTTCCGGTCGCGCCGGGCCAGCGTCTCGTAGGCGACTCTCTGAACAAGCGCCTGCAAGAACCCATACTGGCCGCGCTCGGGTGAGAACGGGTCAGTCTCCAGGTAGAGGAGCTCCTTTCGCACCAGGCCATCGAGACGTGACCGGAGCGAGTCCTCGTCGCTGCCAGTGACCGCGACCAGCCCGCGTGCCGCAAACGTCTTGCCGAGCACGCTTGCATCCTGCAGCAGCCGCCGCTCGTCGAGCTCGAGACCGTCGAGGCGCGCCGCGATCAGCGTTTGCAGCGTCTCGGGCACCTGGAGCGACGAGAGGTCGCCGGTCACGCGATAGCCCGCGTCCCCCGGCTCGAGCAGGCCCCGGTCGAGGAGCATGCGCACGGTCTCCACAGCGTAGAACGGGATCCCCTCGGCCCGCTCGCGGATGCGCGCCAGCGAGTCGCCGTCGATACCGGGCACGAGCCCGCGGAGGAGCGCGTCGATCGAGTCGTCACCGAGCGGGTCGAGCGTGATCGACGTGAACGAGCGGAGACGCGATCCCCAGCCGGGATGACGCTCGGTCACGTCCGGTCGCGCAAGGGTGAAGACGAAGATCGGATGGGTGCGCGACCGCTCGAGCAGAGACTCGATGAACTCGACCAGCGCAGCGTCGGCCCAGTGGATGTCCTCGAAGACCATGATCACCGGGAACCGCTCGGCCATTCGCTCGACGAACAATCGCCACGCGGAGAAGAGGTCCTCGCGGTCGGGTGCGACGCGCTCGGTCAAGCCGAGGAGGTGCTGCAGGCGCGGCTCGACGAAGGCGCGTTCCTCCGGGTCGTCGATCATCTGTGTGATCACGTCGCCGAGCTTCGAGATCGCGGTCTCCGACGGCTCATCCTCGGTGATCCGGGCACGCATCCGAACCATGTCCGCGAGCGCCCAGTAGGCGACGCCCTCGCCGTAGGCGAGGCAGCGCCCTCGATGCCAGTAGGCGTCGTCGGCGAGGCCATCCACGTACTTCTCGAACTCCCACGACAGGCGCGACTTGCCCATGCCGGCGGTGCCGACGATCGAGAGGAGCCGCGCCGTGCGGTCGTCGGCGGTGGCGTGGAAGAGCTCCTTCGCGAGCCGGAGCTCGCGCTCACGGCCGACGAACGGTGCCTCGACGCCGACGGATCGGCCCTCGCCGCCACGATTCGCGATCACGCGAAGGGCCTGCCAGAGGTGCACGGGCTCGGCCTTTCCCTTCAGCTCGTGCTCGCCGGCCTGCGCGTAGGCGATCGCCGCCTCGGTTGCGCGCCGCGTCGCTTCTCCGACAAGCACCGCCCCCGGCTCGGCGGCCGACTGGACACGAGAGGCGGTGTTGACGAGGTCGCCCGTCACCATCCCCTGTGCGGTGGCACCGACCGTCACGGCCGCCTCACCGGTGAGGACGCCCGCCCGTGCCTGGAGCGCCGGGTCGATGTCGGGGATCGCTGCGACGAGGTCGAGCGCGCCACGCACCGCGCGCTCCGCGTCGTCCTCGCGGGCGATGGGGGCGCCCCAGACCGCCATCACCGCGTCACCGATGAACTTCTCCACGGTGCCGCCGTACCGCTCGATAACGGTGCGTGCCGTCTCGAAGTAGCGCGACTGGAGCTCGCGTACATCCTCGAAATCGCGGCCCTCGGAGAGCGACGTGTAGCCGACCAGGTCGGCGAACAGCACCGATACGAGTCGCCGCTCGGCCTGCGATGGCGGAGCCGCCGCCTGGGCCCGAGCGGGCGCGGCAAGTGCAGCTCCACACTCGCCGCAGAACTTGACGCCGGCTGCGTTCGGCGCCGAGCACGCAGGGCAGACAAGCGTCAGCTGCTGGCCGCATTCGCCGCAGAACTTCCGTCCCTCTTCGTTGGCCATGCCGCAGGCATGGCATGTCACCGTGGCCACAGGCAAACCTTGTCAGATCCCCGGTTGGAAGCGAAGGTACCCTCGCTCCGTGAGCCCGGATTCGAAGCCTGCGCACGTCGCCGACGCGGCCGGTGACGCACAGGCGCGTCGCGCCGAGCACCTCGTCGGCCTTTGGTGGCGACGTGCTCCCCGCGTTCTCTGGCGCCCTCGTGAGGTCCTCACGGCCCTGCGCGAGACCGACGAGGACGACGAAGCGGCGCGGCAGGAGCCGATCCTCGCGATCGTGCTCCTCGCCGGGATGACGGCGGTGCTGCTCATGGGTGGCACGCTGGTCGACGATCGCACGGTGGACGGCCTCGTCGCGGCCGCCGTCACGTTCATCGCGGGCGCCCTCTACGGTGCCGCCGGGTACTTCGTCCTCGGGCTCGGAGTGATGATGGGCGTGCGGGGAGCGAACGGCGAGGGCACGTTCCGGCAGGCGCGGCACCTGGTTGCCTTCAGTGCCGTTCCCATTGCAGCAGCGTTCTTCCTCGTCGCGCCCGCGGTTGCGCTCGTCTACGGCGTCGACTACTTCCGTGGGCTGGCGCCCTCGTCCAGCGGCGCCGTCGTACTGGCTCTCGGGCTCCCGTTCGTCGCCTGGTCGGCCGGGCTCCTCGTGGCCGGGTTGCGGCTCACGTACGAGCTCGGCCGGCTCGGCATTGCCACGGCGGTCGCGCTGGCGACGGTCTTCGTCGCGGTCTTCGTGGCCCTGCCCATCGTCTGGTGACCATCACCGGCGCTCGCGGTCGCCGGCTTCCGCCTCGAAGGCCTCGAGCTCCCCGTCCGGCATCGTGTACGTGTGCACGTCCTCCGGGAAGCGGCGTGCGCGCACGTCGTCCGCGTATGCGGCGACGGCGTCACGGATTACCGGCGCGAGGTCCGCGTAGCGCTTCACGAAGCGCGGCGTGCTGCCCGAGTAGAGGCCGAGCATGTCGTGCCACACGAGCACCTGGCCGTCGGTCTCGACGCCCGCGCCGATGCCGATCGTGGGGATCGTCAGGACTGCGCTGATGCGGGCGGCGACGGGCGACGGCACAGCTTCGAGCACGATCGTGAAGCAGCCCGCAGCCTCGAGCGCTCGGGCGTCTGCGAGCAAGTGGCGTGCTTGCTCGGCGGTGCGACCCTGCGCCTTGAAGCCGCCGAGAGCGGTGGCGGACTGCGGCGTCAGGCCGAGGTGCCCCATCACCGGGATCCCGGCCGAGACGATGGCGACGGCGCGGGTCAGCATCGCGCCCGCACCCTCCAGCTTGACCGCGTCCGCGCCCGCTTCCTTGACGAAGCGGATCGCGTTGTCGACAGCCCTCTCGTCCGAGACCTGGAAGGACCCGAACGGCATGTCCGCGACGACGAGCGGCCGGCGCGCACCGCGGGTGACCGCGCGCGTGAGCACGATCATCTCGTCCATCGTCGCCGGGACCGTCGAGTCGTGGCCAAGGACGGTCATCGCAGCCGAGTCACCGACAAGGACGATGTCGGCGCCCGCTTCGTCGGCCAGGCGGCCGGAGGGGGCGTCGTATGCGGTCACCATGACGATCGGCTGGCGCCGTGCCTTCATCTCGGCGAGCTCCGTGATCGGCAGCTTCCCTGGCGCAGGCGTGGCCGGGGCAGGGGTGCGGGGCCTGGTGCTCATGCGTTCTCCTCCAGTGGGACGTTGTCGATCAGGCGGGTTGACCCGACGCGGACCGCGGCGGCCAGGACGGGCGGGTGGAAGGGCGCGATCGCGACGTAGTCGACGCCCAGTCCGGCCGCGTCCAGGATCCCGCGCGCCGTCTCGGGATCGCGCGTCGAGAGGGCGCGGGGAAGCGCACGCACACGCTCGCGCTCCTCGGGTGACAGGCGACCGTTGCGCGACGAGAGCGCCAGCCCGTCCGTGTCGCGGACGGTAGGCAGCGCACGCAGCTCGAGCTCGAGGTCGAGGTCAGCGACCATTCGTTGCAGCACCTCGAGCTGCTGCGCGTCCTTCTGGCCGAAGAAGACGACGTCAGGCCGCACGAGGTTGAACAACTTGAGGCACACGGTGGCCACGCCGCGAAAGTGCCCGGGGCGGAACTCGCCCTCCAGGATGGCCCCCAGCTCGGTCACCTCGACCCAGGTCTGGTACCCGGGCGGGTACATCTCCGCCGTGGAAGGCACGAAGACGACGTCGACCCCCTCGTCGGCGGCGACGCCCAGGTCGCTTTCCTCGTCGCGCGGATAGTCGTCGAGGTCTGCGGGGTCCCCGAACTGCGAGGGGTTGACGAACAGGCTCATCACGACGGTGTCGCACTCCCGCCGTGCGGCGCGCAGCAGCGAGCGGTGGCCGTCATGGAGCGCGCCCATGGTCGGCACGAGCGCGATCGAGCCCTGCCGGCGAGACCCGAGCGCCGCGCGCAGCTCCTCGATCGTCCTGCAGGTTCTCATGCTGGAACCTCGGCGCCGATCTGGGTCGCGGTGAGCGCTGCGAGAGCCAGATATGCCTCCTCGAGCTCCGGCAGCTCGGCGCGGATCGCCTCCAGATGGCGGTCGACCGTGGCCCAGTCCCGCCGCTCGATCGCTCCGGTGAGCTCGAAGTCGTTCTCGATCACACGCCGCATGAGGGGATCGAGCGCCTCCGGTGGCACGCCTGCGGTCTCGAGCAGCGAGCCTGCCGCGCGCCGCAACGTGACGAGGTAGTTGGACGCGATCGCGGCGCCTGCGTGGTACACGGCGCGGCGCTCGTCGTCGAGTGCGAACGGACGTAGGCCGAGCTTCTCGGCGAGCCATGTGCCTACACGGCGCGACTCGGGGCTCTCGCCCGAGACGGCTGCCCACGCGCCGTCGAGCTGCTCGGGGCCGCGCCGATGTGTGAACGTCTGTAGTGGATGCAGGCCAAAGCGCCTCGTGTGGGGAGTCGAGAGCTGCAAGCGGGGTTGCGCCCGACACGTGCGCTACCCACGGGCCCGGCGCGATCGTTGCCGCGACCTCAGCTATCGCGCGGTCGGGGACGCAGATGACGACGAGCTCGGGCTCGTCGGCGTCCAGATGCACGCCGCGCTCGGCGAGCCGCGCGCTCACCGCCATGCCGACGCGCCCGCGCGCGCCGATCACCTTCACGCTGTCGATCACCTGTGCTCCAGTTCCTCAGTGGATACCGGGCTGTGAGCAAAGTCTAGACGACCGGCCCGCGCGCTCGGTTACGTGGGGCTCAGAGCAGGATTCGCAGCGCTGTGCCCGATGGGCAGCCACGGCGGACGAGATCTTCGGCAGCGTGCAGGTCGATGGCGGCGTTCGACGCGATCGCGATGGCCTCGCAGTCCTCGTAGCCGGCGCGGATGAGCAAGCTGAACCGCCACCGCAGAACCTCGTCCGCATCGGCATCCGTGAGCATCTCGAATTGGGCCGCAGTCATGGTCGCCCTCCCCGTCGCCTGTCTCAGACACCAGTTGTGACGGATGTGACCGGCGAGCGCTTCCCCCACAGGGCTGGACCAGCCTCGCCCTCAGGCCTGCCTC
The DNA here is from genome assembly GCA_963724995.1 of uncultured Actinomycetes bacterium. Lineage (GTDB taxonomy): Bacteria > Actinomycetota > Thermoleophilia > Gaiellales > Gaiellaceae > Gaiella. Next base: position 247,724 of record CAVRXC010000004.1, on the reverse strand, counting down.
GATCGAGGGTTCCTGTCCTAGCCCTCCCCGGCCGGCAACCGCCTCTCGAGGATTGCCGTGACGGTGGCCCAGTCGTCGTCCAGGATCGCGTACCAGGCGGTGTCTCGGTTTTCGCCCGACCGTACGAGCATGTGCTTGTGGTGGATGCCCTCGAACGTTGCGCCGAGCGCCTCGATCGCCTTGCGGGAGCGCTCGTTCAGCGCGTCGGTCTTCAACTCCACACGGCGGCACCCCCACGCGTCGAAGGCGTGTCGCAGCATGAGCAGCTTCGCCTCGACGTTGGCGCCGGTGCCCCAGGCGTCCGGGTGCAGCCAGGTCCAGCCGATCTCGACCGAGCGATGCTCCGGGCGAAGCGCGAGGAACCGCGTCGAGCCGACCACGCGCCCGCCCTTCTGGCTGATCGTCACCAGCGGGAGCTCGGCTCCACGCTCGGCCGCGCCGAGGGCATCGGCGACCCAGGCGTCGAGCTCGGCTCTGGTCGACGGCTGCACGACTGAGAGCCATCTCCACGCGCGCGGGTCGCGCGACGCCTCCCAGAGACCCGCTGTGTGGGCGGGGCTCATGGGCTCGAGGCGCACGATGCGCCCCACGAGGATCGGTGCAGTCCACGGCTCCACGAAGCCGAGCATTACACTGCGAGGCGATGCCGATCTACGAGTACGCGTGCATGGAGTGCGAGGACCACTTCGAGGAGCTGGTCCGCCGAGACGACCAGGTCGTCACCTGCCCCTCCTGTGGCGCCGCCAAGGTGCTCAAGCAGCTCTCCTCGTTCGCGGTCGTCGGCGCGCGGTCGGCACCGAGCTTCAGCAGCCCGTCCGGCGGCGGCGGTGGCTGCTGCGGCGGCTCCTGCGGTTGCGGCCACTGACTCGTCTGCGGCCCTATGCGTCCGGGAACGCTCGTAGACTGGCGTGCCAGTGGATGTCCAGCGCGCAGCCGCACTCCGAGCCTACGCGGAGGAGACCGCGACCTGCGAGCGCTGCGCACTGACTGCCGGGCGCACGCAGGTCGTGTTCGGCGCCGGGGATCCCGACGCTGAGCTGATGCTCGTCGGCGAGGCGCCCGGGTTCCACGAGGACAAGCAGGGAGTGCCGTTCGTCGGTCAGGCGGGTCAGCTGCTCGACCGGCTGCTGGCGAGCATCGGGCTCGAGAGGAGCCACATCTATCTGGCGAACGTGATCAAGTGCCGGCCGCCGGGCAACCGAGACCCGCAACCGGAGGAGATCGCCGCCTGCGAGCCGCATCTCTTCCACCAGGTCGAGCTGGTCCGGCCCGCCGTCGTCGCGACGCTCGGGAACTTCGCCACAAAGCTCCTCTCGGGAAAGCCGCACGGCATCACGCGCGTGCACGGACAGGAGCACGAGGTCACCCTGGGCACCCGCCGGGTGCTGCTCTACCCGCTCTACCACCCGGCCGCGGCCCTCTACACACCGTCGATGCTGACGGTGCTGGAGCAGGACTTTGCGCGTATCCCGGAGCTCCTCGGCCGTTCTGATTCGACACCGGGGACTGTCCCCGACGGGGACTGTCCCCACGACGACGATCGCGTTCCGAACGTGGCCGAGCTCGTCGCGATCGAGGCCGAGACGGTTCAGCTCGGCCTGTTCTGACCTTGTAGATGGTGCTCATGTCCTCGTCGGCGGCCGAGACCGAGGCGCTCGGCGGCAGCCTCGCGCAGGCGCTCGCGCTCGACGACGTCGTGCTCGTGTCCGGGGAGCTGGGTACCGGCAAGACAACCCTTGTGCGCGGGGCGGCGAGAGCGCTCGGCGTGACGGATCCCGTGACGAGCCCGACGTTCACCGTCGGCCACCGCTACCGCGGCCGCGTCGAGGTGTCACACCTCGATCTCTACCGGTTTCACGGGCTCTCGGCCGCAGAATGGGGCGACCTCGAGCCGTACTTCGACGGCGCGGTGGTCTTCGTCGAGTGGCCGGAGGCGGGCGCGGGCGCACTTCCGCACGCTCGCCTGAGGGTCGTCCTCGCACACGCCGGTGGCGACACGCGCGAGATCACAATCGCAGCCGACGACCCTGCGCTGCTACAAGGCATCGCAGGTGCTCATCCTGGCCTTCGACACGGCGACTGACATCGCCACGAGCGCGCTCGTCGACGACGGCGAGCTGCTCGGAGAGCGGACGTCGATCGCCCGTACCCTGCTCGAGGACGTCGACGCGCTGTTGCGTCAGGCGTCCGCGCGAGCTGCGGACGTGGACGCCATCGCCGTCGGGGTCGGGCCGGGCAGCTTCACCAGCACGCGCATGGGGATCGCGGTCGCCCGGGGCATTGCGTTGGCGCTCGACGTCCCCGTCGCCGGCGTATCGACGCTCGACGCGCTCGCGGCGTCGGGCGAAGGGCTCCATCCGGTGATCGACGCGCGCCGCGGCGAGGTGTTCGTTTCCGGGCCACGTGCCGTCGCACCCGCGGATGTCGACGCACCGCCCGGTGCGGTGTGCGTCGGTGACGGCGCCCGCCGCTATCGCGACGTGCTCGAGGCCGCCGGCGCCATCGTGGCGCCTGACGACAGCGAGCTCCATCACCCCCGTGCGCGCTTTCACGCGGTGCTCGCGACTGGCTATGGGCCGGCAGAGCTCGTCGAGCCCATCTACGTCCGCGTTCCCGACGTCGACCTGCCCCGCGCGTGACCATCACGATGCGCAGGCTCGAGCTGTCGGATCTCGACGCCGTCGAGCGCATCGAACGAGCGTCGTACCCCGCCCCGTGGTCGCGGGCGATGTTCGCGGGTGAGCTGGCCAAGCCCAGCTCGCTCTCCATGGCGGCTCTCAACGACGACGACGATCTCGTCGGTTACCTCGTCCTCTCGCGCTACGTCGACGCGTGGCATGTGATGAATCTCGCCGTCGAGCCAGAGTGGCGTCGCCGCGGTGTCGGCTCGGCGCTGCTCAGGCGCCTTCTGATCGAGACGAAGGGGGACACCGACCGCGGGTACACGCTGGAAGTACGCGTCTCCAACGTCGGTGCCATCCGGTTGTACGAGCGGTTTGGCTTCCGTGCGCGCGGCGTGCGGCGCGGTTACTACACCGACAATCGGGAGGACGCCCTGGTGATGTGGCGCGATCCGGGGGTGACGGAGGAGCCTGCAGCGTGATCCTTGCACTCGAAACGTCGTGCGACGAGACGGCAGCCGCGCTCGTCACGGGTGACGGCGACGTGCGGTCGTCGATCGTCGCCTCGCAAGCGGACCTGCACGCCCGCTACGGCGGCGTGGTGCCAGAGGTTGCATCGCGCCGGCATCTGGAGCTCGTTGCGCCGGTGATCCGCGAAGCCCTGGAATCGGCAGGCGCGAGACTCGATGACGTTGAGCGCGTGGCGGTCACGCAGGGGCCCGGCCTGGTCGGCGCGCTGCTCGTCGGGATCTCCGCCGCCAAGGCGATTGCCTGGGCACGACGGCTGCCGCTCGTCCCGGTCGACCATCTCGCAGGGCACGTCGCCTCGCTCGCGGTCGCGCCGGCGCCCCTCCAGCCTCCCTTTCTGTGCCTGCTCGCCAGCGGTGGGCACACGCTGCTGCTGGCCGTCGACGCCTACGGGTCTTCCAGACGGCTCGGATCGACTCTCGACGACGCGGCCGGCGAGGCGTTCGACAAGGGCGCGCGCCTGCTCGGGCTCGGGTACCCGGGTGGAGCAGCGATCGACCGGCTCGCCGCGGAGGGCGATCCCGGCGCGTTCTCGTTTCCCGTGGCACGTGTCCGCGGGCTCGACTTCTCGTTCTCGGGCCTCAAGACGGCGCTGCTCTACACCGTGCGCGACCTTCGGGACGAGGCAGAGGCGCGTCGCGCCGACCTGGCCGCTTCCTACCAGCACGCGATCGTCCGGGCTCTCGCCGAGCGGGCACGCCAGGCTGCCGCGGAGACGGGGCTCGAGCGGCTGGCCGTCGTCGGCGGCGTCGCAGCAAACTCGGGGCTTCGCGCGGCGCTGTCGGAGGCGACGTTCGCACCGCTCTCGCTCTGCACGGACAACGCGGCCATGATCGGCTCGGCCGCCCGCTTCGAGCGCGCACTCCCGTACCCCCAGTACCTTGCCCTGGATGCGTATGCCTCGTAGGGCGAGCCGCCTCGCGGTCGCGACCGTCGTCCTGGCCGTCGTTGCGGCCGGTGGTGCTTCCGCGCAGGAGAGCACAACGGCTGCGAGCGGCGCGGAAGGCTGGCAGGGCCTGCTCGGCTCGAGGCCCGCGCCGCAGCTCGGCGGCCGGTGGATCGTGGTGCTCCGCGCCAGGTCGCTCGCGGACCGTGTCCGAGCCGCCGGCGGCGTCGCGGGTGAGGCGCAGATGAAGTCGTGGACGGCGACCGCACGGATCACGCAGAAGCGCATCCTTGCCCGGCTCGCGTTCAAGGGCGCGCCCGTCCAGCCCGAGCACGAGTACGTGCGCGTGCTGAACGGCTTCGCCGCGTCGATCGACACCGGAGCGCTCTCGGTGATCGAACGCGACCCAGGAGTCGCGGGCCTGTACCCGGTCCGGGCCGCCTATCCGGCCGCTGTCGATTCCGGAGCGGTCGACCCCGTGGGTGGCCTCCAGGTCGAGGCCGGCCTCGCCGGCTTCGACGGCTCGGGCGTGACCGTCGCGCTCGTCGACACGGGTGTCGACTTCGACCATCCTTACATCGCGGAGTCGCTCCTCCCGGGGATCGACATCGTCGACCCCGGTGGGCTGGCCGAGCCGGGTGAGAGCCCGACCGAGGCCGGCAGGCTCGAGCGTCACGGCACCGAGCTGGCAGGGCTCATCGTGGGCTCGGAAGGGCCCGCCGGGCTACACGGCGTTGCTCCCGAGGCATTCCTGCGCCCGATCCGTGTCGCAGGCTGGCAGCCGGACGCGACGGGTGGCGTGTCGATCTACTCCCGCACCGACCAGATCCTCGCCGGGCTCGAGGCGGCCGTCGACCCGAACCACGACGGAGATGCCCATGACGCGGCGCGGATCGCGCTCGTCGGCCTGGTCGAGCCGTTCGTCTCGTTCGCGGACGCACCACTGGCCCGAGCCGCGGCGGGAGCGTTGGCGCTCGACACCCTCGTTGTCGCGCCCGGTGGAAACGACGGGCCTGCCGGCCCGAGCTACGGAAGCGTTGGCGCACCCGCCGCCGGTGGCGCCGCCCTCGCCGTCGCAGCTGCCGACACGCGTCGTCGCAGCCCCACCGTCCACGTCCTGCTGCGCACCGGATTGCGCGTGCTGCTGGCGGGTGAGCAGCCGCTCGGCGGCGCCGTCGTGCCACGCAGGCCGGCCACCGCCCCCGTCGTTGCGCTCGCGGCACCGAGCGTCGCGGTGGTCGGGGGTCAGGCGGGCTTTCAGCAGCTGTTCGACGCGAAGGGCTTCAGCCGGGTCGCCGGTACCGCGGCACTGCTGCCGCCAGGCCCGCCCACGCCCGAGGCTGTGCAGGAGCTCGCCGCCGCGGGCGCCCAGGCCGTGCTCGTCGACGGGCCACTCCCGGCCGGCGCGCTCGGGATCGCCGAGCCGCTCGAGGTACCGGTGCTCGGCCTCCCACCGGCCGTCGCGCTCGAAGTGCGCGAGCAACTCGCCGCGGGCCGACCCGTCGAGCTCGCGGTCGGGGCCCCTTCCTTCGACGAGAACTCGAGCGTCTCTGCGCCGGCACCGTTCTCGTCCGAAGGGCTGACTTTTGCCGACGGCGCCAAGCCCGAGCTGAGCGCGCCAGGTGTCGGTCTCGCCACCTCCGAGCCCGGGCGCACCGACGACGGCTCCGGGAGATTCGGCACCGTGTCCGGCTCGAGCACTGCCGCAGCCGTCGTCGCAGGCTCGGCCGCCCTGCTCGCGCAGGCGAGGCCGGAGCTGGACGCCGCGGCCTTACGCGGCGCGCTCGTGGCGGCCGCACGACCCGTCCCGGGTGCGTCGGGCGTCGCGGCGGGGCTCGTCGATCCCGGCGCAGCCGCATTTGCCGAGCTGGTTGCCGACCCGCCCACGGTCGGTCTCGGGGCCGCGCTCCGCGAGGATGCACGGGTCGGCCGCACGATCCGGCTCCGCAACGTGTCCGGGCGCCCGCTCGCGGTCGAGTTCGCCATCGACGACGCAACGCCCTCGGCAGTCCAGCTCTCCGCCGTGCCGCAGAAGCTCGTGCTCGGGCCCGGGAGATCGCGGGAGGTGACCCTCACGGCCTCTGTCCCGGTGCTGCCGAGCGCCCCCGGCGGGCTGACCGGCGTCCTGCGCGTCCGCGTCGTCCGAGGGGGGACGTTGCGTGTGCCATGGGCCGTCGCCGTGCCCGTTACGGGCAAGCCGCTCCTGACCGGGGTCAGGCTGTCCAACGCAACATTCGCCCCGTCCGATGTCGCGCCCGCAGTGCTGTCCCTCGTCGCCGGGCGCGTCGACGGGAGGGTCGACCGCCCGCAGCTGCTGCCACTGAGGACATTGTCCATCGAGCTCTATCGCGGCAAGCGCCGCGTCGGAACGCTGGCGCGCATCAGGGACGTCCTTCCCGGGCGGTACGCATTCGGGATCACCGGCCGCGGCCCGCGCGGCGCGAGATTGCCGAAAGGCGCGTACTCGCTACGCCTCGTGGCGACTCCCGTCGAGGGCTCTCGCGACTTCGCCGATGTGCCGTTCGTCGTCGGCTGACGACCACCTCGCGGGCCAGTGCAGCGCAAGCAGTAGACTCCAAGCGTTGTGGAGGGCAGGGGACGGCAGCGATGAGCGCGACCGAGGCGCCGTCCTCCCATCTCCGTGAAGAGCCGTTCGAGCTGGCGCGCACTCAGCTGGCCCGCGTCGGCGAGACGTTCGGGATCGACCCGAACCTCGTGCGAGTGCTGTCGGAGTGCAAGAAGTCGATCGAGGTGTCTGTGCCTGTCGTGATGGACGACGGCTCGGTGACGGTGTTCAACGGCTTCCGCGTCACGCACAACATGACGCGCGGGCCGGCGAAGGGAGGCATCCGCTACCACCCGGCCGTCACCCAGGACGAGATCAAGGCCCTCGCGATGTGGATGACGTGGAAGTGCGCGCTGATGGGGCTACCCTTCGGCGGCGCCAAGGGTGGCGTGGTGTGCGATCCGAAGCTGCTCTCGTTGGGAGAGCTGGAGCGGCTCACCCGCCGCTACACCACCGAGATCATCAACGAGATCGGTCCCGAGAAGGACATCCCGGCCCCCGACGTGGGCACCGACTCGCAGGTGATGGCGTGGATCTTCGACACGTACTCGATGAACGTCGGCCACTCCGTGCTCGGGGTCGTGACCGGCAAGCCGTTGTCGCTCGGCGGCTCGGTGGGGCGCGACGGCGCCACCGCGCGGGGTGCGCTCTACTGCATCCGCACCGCCCTGCAAAAGCAAGGTGGGCGCCTGCCCGACACCCGCATCGCCGTTCAGGGGTTCGGGAACGTCGGCCGCAACCTCGCCCGGTTGCTGTCGGAGGAGGGCGCGCGCATCGTGGCGCTCAGCGACTCCAAGGGCGGCGTCGCCAATCCCTACGGGATCGACGTGGCGGCCGCGATCGCGCACAAGGCGGAGCACGGGATGCTCAACGGGCTCCCGGGTGCCGACGCGATCACGAACGAAGAGTTGATCGAGTTCGAGTGCGACGTGCTGGCGCCGTGCGCGCTCGAGCAGGTCATCACTGTGGACAACGCCCCGCGGATCCGGGCGAAGATGGTCTGCGAAGGGGCGAACGGGCCCACCACGCCGGGCGCGGACGAGATCCTCGAGGATCGCGACGTCTTCGTGCTCCCCGACGTGCTCGCGAACGCGGGTGGCGTCGTCGTCTCCTATTTCGAGTGGGTTCAGGGCCTGCAGGAGTACTTCTGGAAGGAGTACGAGGTCAACGCCAAGCTCAACGACATCACCGTGCGCGCCTTCGAGGAGACATGGCAGGCGCGCGAGCGGTACTCGACCAGCATGCGCGTGGCCGCGTACGGCCTCGCCGTGCAGCGGGTGGCCGAGGCGACAACGATTCGGGGCCTGTATCCATGAGATTCCGGCCGAGCCGGAATCCGTAGGGGCGGGGCCCGCCTCGCCCAGCGCCACGAGGCGTGTCGTCGTGTACGTGGCAGACACGTGCCATCTCTGCGCCGCCGCCCTGGAGGTCATCGCCACTGTCCGTGCGGACACTCCGTTCGAGCTCGCGGTCGTCGATATCTCGGCCAACGAGGAGCTCGAGGGTCGCTATCGCACCGACATCCCTGTCGTCGAGATCGACGGCGTGCGCGCGTTCACGTACCACGTCACGGCGGAGGGTCTCCGCGCAGCGCTCCTCTAGTCGCGATTCGCCACGGGCGAACGCGACCACGCAACGGTTCCGTCGGCGGCGCAGGTCCTGCGGTCGGCAGACTATGGCGCGTTGTCACAAAGTCGGGTCCCGAGGGAGATGGAGAGAACGTGGCGGATCGGTTGACGGTTGGAGTGGCGGCGCGGCTCTCGCGCTACCTCCAGGTGCTCACGCAGGCGCGGAAGATGGGCAAGGACCGCATCTCCTCGCAGGAGATCGCCGAGTACACGAACATCAACGCGACGCAGATCCGGCGCGATCTCTCGATGTTCGGCAAGTTCGGCAAGCGGGGTGTCGGTTACAACATCGACTCGCTGCTCGGCGAGATCCGCAAGATCCTTCGCACCCAGGGCCAGCACAACATTGCTCTCGTCGGGGCGGGGCGACTCGGCGAGGCGATCGCGTCGTCGCCGATCTTTGCCGAGCACGGGATCACGATCGCAGCGGTGTTCGACAGCGACCCCGCCAAGCTCGGGCGCGGTGTCGGCGGTGTCGCGGTCACCCCCCTCGATTTGCTGGACGAGATCGTCCGCGAGCGGAACATCATCGTCGGCGTGATCGCCGTCCCCGCGGACTCCGCGCAGGACGCGGCCGATGCCCTGGTCGGCTCGGGCGTGAAGATCGTCTTCAACTACTCCGAGGCGCTGCTCGACACGCCGGGCGATGTGCAGGTGCACACGTCCAACCCCGCGGTCGAGCTTCTCTACGCGCTCTACTTTCATCTGACCTGAGGCCGGGCTTTGCCCGGCCGAAGGTCAGATCGTGCCTGGCTTCAGCCTGGCACCTGTTCCCCGGTGCGGAGACGAAGGTTCGGTGGTCGGTTCCGGCGCACGGCGCCTGGACACCGTGCAGGATCTCTGCATGAGAATCCTGCTCTGGCACGGCTATCTCCTCGGCGGGACCGGGTCGAACGTCTATACGCGCCAGCTGGCCCGTGAGTGGTCGCTCGCGGGGCACGACGTCGTCGTGCTGTCCCAGGAGCCGCATCCCGAGAGGTACGACCTGGGTGGTGCGGCCACTGTGCGACCGGACGTGGGCGGGTTCCTGCCCACGTTCGTGGTCGACCGGTACGCGGGATTCGACGACGTGCGGAGGGTGCCCGACTGCACGCGCGTGGAGCTCGACCGGTGGGTGGACGCGAACGTCGCCTCGGTCAAGGGGCAGCAGCCGGCGGAGCTCGTGTTCGCGAACCACGTGCTGCTGGGCGGCCCGGTGGGTGCCGCGTCGGGCATGCCCTATGCGGTGAAGGCGCACGGCTCCGAGCTCGAGTACGCGATGCGTGGCAACGTCTGGCTCTCGGCGTGGGGCGCGGAGGCACTTGGCCGGGCGGCGGCGACGTTCGTCGGATCGGCGCACATCCGTCAGGTGCTGGACGAAGTGTGCGGCCATGTAGAGCGCGTGCACGAGGTGCCGCCGGGCGTCGACGTCACGGAGTGGGCCCCGGAGGAGCGCGACGCGGCGCTCGCCGGGCTCCTCAACGAGGCGCGGCACGATCCCCCGAACCCCGGGAACGTCAACGAGCGCCTGCCCGACGAGCTGAACGGGATCCGGCTGGGAGGGTTCCTCGTGGGCCAGGCCCCCACCGTCGTCTACTTCGGCAAGCTGATCCCGCAGAAGGGCGTGCACGTGCTCCTCGAGGCGCTCCAGGGAGTCGATGCCCAGGTGGTGGTGGTCGGTTTCGGCCCCGAGCGCGCCACGCTCGAGAGGCAGGCCGACGACCTCGGCGTCCATGCCCTGTTCACCGGTCCGCTCGAGCATCGCCACCTGCGTCACCTGCTCGCCTTCGCCGACGCGTGCGTGGTGCCGTCGATCTTCCCCGAGGCGTTCGGCATGGTCGCCGCAGAGGCGGCGGCAGCCGGCTGCCCGCCGCTCGTCGCGCGCCACTCTGGCTTGGCCGAGGTGGCAGCGGGTCTCGAGGCCGCCTATCCGCCCGAGCTGGCGCATCTCACGTCGTTCACCACCGGCGATGTAGCCGCGTTGCGGAGCGGGTTGCAGGAGTTGCTCGCGCTTCCGGCGGTTGACAGAGCTGCGGTTCGCGCTGCGGCCCGCACAGCCGCCGTCGAGCGCTGGAGCTGGGCCGGGATCGCGCGGGAGCTCCTGGCGATCGCTGACGCCTGACTCCCGCGCCATCGCGGCCGGGCGGGGTCTATCCCGCCCCTACAATGTCGCGTTCATGGGCGACGCACAGCGAGTGCCGTACGACCAGCTCTTGCGCGAGGCGAGAGAGCGCTTCGACGCGGCGGACGACTTCACGGTCGCCGTCGAGGAGGAGTTCGCTCTCCTCGACCGGGACACGCTCGATCTCGTCAACCGCTACGAGGACGTCGTCGACGCCGCGCGCGGCACGGAGACCGATCGCCACCTCGCCGGCGAGCTGATCGCCTCGGAGATCGAGATCAAGACCGGGCGCGTCGACACGTTCGCAGACGTCCCTGGCGTGCTCGCCGAACGCCGGCGCCAGCTGGCCATGCTCGTCGAGCCGCTCGGCCTGGCTCTCGGCGCGACCGGGGCGCATCCCTGGGCGAGCTGGAAGGACCAACGGATCATCGACACGCCGCACTACCGCCGCAACGACGAGATCCTCAAGTACGTGGTCTGGAAGAACAACACGTTCGGCTTCCATGTCCACGTCGGCGTCCGGGGCGCCGATCGCGCGATCGCCGTCGTGAACGGCCTCCGCAGCTTCCTGCCCGAGCTGCTGGCCGTCTCGGCGAGCTCACCCTTCGCAGAGAGCGTCGACACGGGGCTGCACTCGGTGCGGACGCAGATCTTCACGCGCTTCTTCCCTCGCTGCGGTGTGCCGGACACCTTCCCCGGCTGGGACGAGTACGAGTCATACGTCCGTTTCCTGTACGAGACGGGCTCGATCGACGAGCACACCCAGCTGTGGTGGAGCGTGCGCCCGCATCTGGCCTTCCCGACCGCCGAGATCCGCATCTGCGACGGGCAGCCCGACCTCGGAGAGGCGCAGGCGCTGGCCGCGCTCGCGACATCGGTCGTCGCGCGGCTCGCGCGCGCCTACGACGAGGGCGAGCCGGTCGCTCTCCATCCTCGCCGCCTGATCGAGGAGAACCTGTGGCGTGCCATCCGGTACGGCCTCGCAGGCGAGCTGATCGACCTCGACAGGCGAGATGTCGTGCCGGCGCGGACGAGGATCGAGCGGCTCGTGGACTGGGTGCTCCCCGTGGCGGAGGAGATCGGTGCGGCGCCGTTCCTCTCGGTGCCCGAGCGCAACGCGGCCGAGCGCCAGATCGCGCGCCACGCGGAAGGGGCGACGCTCGAGCAGATCTACCGCGAGCAGGTGCTGGCGACGGCCGGAGAGGCACCCGCGAGGATGCCCTTCTAGCGCACAGCCCGCGCAGCGGCGTGTGCACTTGTGCTACATAATCCCCCGCGCCGACACGGTTTCGGCGCTTCTTTGTGAGGGCTGCGTTCCGGAGGATGGATGGATTTCTTCGTTGATCATGCCGTGCTGTTCGCGCTCGTCTGCGCGGGCGTTGCGATCGCGTTCGGCCTGTACCTGACCTGGTGGCTGCTGTCCCAGCCGGCCGGCAACGAGCGCATGCAGGCGATCTCTCGCGCGGTGCAGGAGGGGGCCGCCGCGTACCTCAAGAAGCAATACACGACGATCGCTGCGGTGGCCGTCGTGCCGTTCCTGGCGATCGGGTTCTACAACGAGCTCGGGTGGGGCACGGCAATCGGCTTTCTCGTGGGTGCGCTGCTCTCGGCGGCAGCCGGGTTCATCGGCATGAACGTCGCCGTGCGCTCGAACGTGCGCACCGCGGAGGCCGCTCGCGAGGGCGTCGGCCCAGCGTTCAAGGTCGCCTTCCGCGCCGGCTCGGTCACGGGCCTGCTCGTCGTCGGCCTGGGCCTGTTCGGTGTCGCCGGCTACTACTGGATCCTCACCGACTGGCTCGGCAACAGCGCGGAGTCGGCTGTCGACGACCTCATCGGGCTTGCGTTCGGCGGCTCGCTCATCTCGGTCTTTGCACGGCTCGGTGGTGGCATCTTCACGAAGGCCGCCGATGTCGGCGCCGACCTGGTCGGCAAGATCGAGGCGGGTATCCCCGAGGACGATCCTCGCAACCCTGCCGTGATCGCCGACAACGTCGGCGACAACGTGGGCGACTGCGCCGGCATGGCGGCAGACCTCTTCGAGACCTATGCGGTCACGGCCGTGGCCGTGATGCTGCTCGGCACCGCCTACGAGGCGGAGCAGCTCTGGCTCTATCCGCTCGCGCTCGGGGGCATCTCGATCCTCGCCTCGGTGATCGGCACGTACTTCGCGCGGATCGGCGGCGGGGCGAACGCGATCATCAACGCGCTCTACAAGAGCGTCATCGTTGCGACAGTCCTGTCTGCGGTCGGGTTCATCCCCGTCACGCTGGCGTTCGACGGCGGCGCGTTCTCGTTCTGGGAGCTCTACATAGCGGCGCTGGTCGGGCTTGCGATCACCTTCCTGCTCGTGGCGATCACCGAGTACTACACGGGATCGCGCTGGGGCCCGGTCAAGAAGATCGCCGAGGCCTCGCAAACCGGGCACGCGACGAACATCATCGCCGGCCTCGCCTACGGCATGCAGGCGACCGCGCTCCCGGTGCTCGTGATCGCCGGCGGGATCATCGGCTCCTACTACGCCGCCGGCGAGTCGATCTACGGGATCGGCGTGGCGGTCATGGCGCAGCTCTCGATGACCGGCCTGATCGTGGCTCTCGACGCGTACGGCCCCGTCACCGACAACGCTGGCGGGATCGCGGAGATGGCGGACATGCCGGAGTCGGTACGCGGCGTCACGGATCCGCTCGACGCGGTCGGCAACACGACGAAGGCCGTCACGAAGGGGTACGCGATCGGCTCGGCGGGCCTCGCTGCGCTGATCCTGTTCGACGAGTACGTGCGCGGCCTCGCCGACGAAGGGCTGGACGTCAGCTTCAACCTCGAGGATCCGTGGGTCATCGCCGGCCTGTTCGTGGGTGGGATGATGCCGTTCCTCTTCGCCTCTCTGGCGATGACGGCCGTCGGTCGGGTCGGTGGCGAGGTCGTCGAGGAGGTGCGGCGCCAGTTCCGTGAGGACCCGGGGATCATGGAAGGCACGTCGCTGCCGGACTACGCCACCTCGATCAGCATCGTCACCGGCTCGGCGATCAAGAGCATGATGCTGCCGGCGCTGATCCCGGTTGCAATCCCGCTCGTCGTCGGGATCATCAAGCCCGAGATGCTGGGCGGCCTGCTGATCGGCACCATCGTCACCGGCCTGTTCCTCGCGATCGCGATGACGTCGGGCGGGGGTGCCTGGGACAACGCGAAGAAGCTGATCGAGGATGGCCTCTACGGCGGCAAGGGTTCCGAGGCCCACGCAGCCGCCATCACGGGTGACACGGTCGGCGACCCCTACAAGGACACCGCCGGCCCCGCGATCAACCCGATGATCAAGATCGCGAACATCGTCGCGATCCTGATCATTCCTGTCATCGCCTCGATTCACGGGTAAGCGCTCAGCCCGGAACCGGCGAAGCCGGTTCCGGGCTTAGACTCCCCGTTCGTGCCGGGTCGCCGACGCAGACGTGAGGTCGAGCTCGAGCGCGTGCTCGGAACGCCGGCGCTCTTCGCCACGGCCTACGGCAACGTCGGCTCGTCGATCTACTACGCGCTCGGCCTGACGGCGGTCTACGCGCTCGGGCTGACGCCCGTCGTGTTCGTCGTCGCGGGGCTGGTGTTCGCCATGACGGCGTCGACGTATGCGGAGGGGACCGCCAGGTATCCGGAGGCCGGGGGCTCTGCGAGCTTCGCTCGCCACGCCTTCGACGAGCTCGTCAGCTTCACGGCGGCCTGGGCGCAGATGCTGGTGTACGTCGTGACCGTTGCCGTGTCGGCGTTCTTCGTCCCGCACTACCTGTCGGTCTTCTGGGAGCCGCTGCGCACGAATCCATGGGACATCGTCGGCGGCGCGATCGTGATCGTCGTTCTCGTGGCGCTCAACGTGGTCGGTGTGGCGGAGGCGGCGAAGCTGTCGATCACGCTTGCCGCGGTCGACTTCGCCACGCAGGTGCTGCTCGTGCTGATCGGCTTCGTGCTCGTGTTCAGCCCCGAGGTGCTCACGAGCAATATCCACTGGGGGGTGGCGCCGACCTGGGCCAACCTCGCCATTGCCATACCCGTCGCGATGCTGGCGTACACCGGCGTGGAGACGGTCTCGAACCTCGCCGAGGAGGCGCGCGACCCGGTTCGCACCGTCCCGAACGCCTACAAGCTCGTCGCCGTCGCGGTGTTCGCGATCTACTTCACGCTGCCCGCCATTGCGCTCTCGGCGCTGCCCGTGAAGCTGATCGACGGGGAGTACACCACGCTGCTCGCGCTGCCACCCGAGGAGGGTGGCTACGCGAACGATCCGATCCTCGGCCTCGTGCAGAACCTCGGCGTCGAGGGTCTGCTGCTCGACGGGCTCGAGGTCTACGTCGGCGTGCTCGCGGCGACGATCCTGTTCGTCGCCACCAACGCCGGCGTGATAGGTGCCTCGCGCATCACCTACTCGATGGCGACGTACCGCCAGATGCCCGAGCTCTTCCGGCGGCTGCACCCCCGCTTCAAGACACCATGGCTGTCGCTCGTCATCTTCGCCGGCATCGCGCCGATCCTGATCCTGCTCCCCGGTGACGTGAACTTCGTCGGCACCCTGTACTCCCTCGGTGCGACGCTGTCCTTCACCGTCGCGCACGCGTCGCTCGTCCGCATCCGCATGGCCGACCGGAGCCGCGCGGAGGCGGCTCCCTACGTCGCGCGCGGCAACCTGACGATCAGCGGCGTCTCGTGGCCGCTGTTCGCAATCGTCGGCGGTGTGGCGACCGGGATCTCATTCCTCGTCATCGTGGTGGAGAACGCCACGACACGCTGGGTCGGCATCGGATGGATCGTGACCGGGCTGATCGGCTACGCCGTGTACCGGCGCCGGTTCCTCGGCGTATCGCTGCGTGAGACGGTCAGGGCTGCACCGGCGCTCGGCCCTGCCCTCGCGCTCGAGTACCGGCGCATCCTCGTGCCGGTCGTTCCCGGCCGGCCCTCCGACGACGCCCTCGACGTCGCCTGCCGGCTGGCGGCCGAGCGCGGCGCGCGGGTGATCGCCCTGAGCGTGGTCGAGGCACCGCGGGAGCTCGTCGCCGACGAGTCACAGCCCGAGGAGGAGCTCCTCTCGAACCGGGAGCTCGACGAAGCGGTCGCCATCGGCGACTCCTACGGCGTTCGCGTCACGCCTCGGCTCGTGCGGGGCCGGAGCGCAGCACGGGAGATCGTCGCAGAGGCCGCGCGCCGGAACGTGGAGATCATCGTGCTCGGGTCGCCGCGCAAGGACCTGACCGAGCGCCGGCGCGGCGTCTTCGGTACCACCGTCGACCGGGTGCTTCGCAACGCGCCGTGCCGTGTGATGGTGACCGCCTCCCGATCGAAGGCCGCCTCGTGAGGTGGTACCGCGTCGCGGTGGTCGTCTTCTCCGTCGTGTTCGTCGGGATCGGAGTGGCGCTGCTCGCGATCACGGCTGCGGCCGGCGGCGGAGTGATCGGATATCTGCTCGGTGGCTTGTTCGTGGCGCTCGGCGTCGCTCGGTTCACGCTCGAGCGGCGACGCGGAGGGGCCGGGTAGATGGCGCGCAAGGTCCGTGGCTTCGAGCGCGTCCTCGACGCACCGGCGCTGTTCGCGATCGCCTACGGCGAGATCGGCTCGTCGATCTACATCGCGCTCGGCATCGTCGCAGCAGCCGCCCTGGGTCTGACTCCGCTCGTGCTGCTGGGCACGGGCCTCGTCTTCCTGCTCGTCACCCTGTCGTACGCGGAAGGCACCGCCGCCATCCCCGAGACGGGTGGCGCCGAGACGTTCGCCCGCCGTGGCTTCAACGATCTCGTGGGGTTCGCGACGGGCTGGGCGCTGTTTCTCGACTACCTGATCGTGATCGCCCTGTCCGCGCTGTTCCTGCCC
Organism: uncultured Actinomycetes bacterium; assembly: GCA_963724995.1. Taxonomy (GTDB): domain Bacteria; phylum Actinomycetota; class Thermoleophilia; order Gaiellales; family Gaiellaceae; genus Gaiella. The sequence goes on along the minus strand of CAVRXC010000004.1, from coordinate 231,547 downwards.
CACTACGTCGCGGCGGCGCTCTCGATCCCGGAGCTCCGCGACAGCCCGTGGGACTTCGTCGTGGCCGTGGTCGTCATCGGAGGGATCGCCGCCGTGCGGCTGCTGAAGCGGGCGCGCCTACACGCTGCCGGGCTCGCGATAGCGCTGCTCGACCTCGTCGTCCAGGCACTCGTCGTCGTGCTCGGCCTGGCGCTCCTCTTCTCCCCCGAGACGCTCGTGGACGGCCTCACGCTCGCGCCCGGGCAGGGTTGGGGCGACGTCCTCTTCGCCATCCCACTCGGCATGCTCGCCTATACGGGGCTGGAGACGGTGGCCAACCTCGCCGAGGAGGCTCGCGAGCCCGGTCGCACGCTGCCGCGGTCGCTGTTCTCCGCGATCGGGCTCGTCGTGCTGCTCACCGTGCTCATCGCCGCGGTCGGCATCTCGGCGTTTCCGGCCGGCGACGGCTCGAGCGCGCTGGCGGACGAATGGCTCGAGGCACCGATCGTCGGCATCGTGACCGCGTTCGAGGGAGACCTCCCCGCAGGCGTCGTCGACCTCCTCCGCGTCGTCGTCGGGCTTTCCGCCGCGCTGATCCTCTTTGCCGCCGTGACGACGTCGATGTCGGGCTGCACGCGCCTGGCGCACTCGATGGGAGAGCATGGAATGCTGCCGCGCGAGTTCGGCCGGCTCGAGCGGCGCACGCTCGTCTCCCAGGAGGCGATCATCGCCATCGCGCTGATCGCGATCGCGATCGTGGTCGTCGCCGGCGACGACGTCGAGTTCCTCGCGAGCGTCTTCTCGTTCGGCGTCCTCCTGGCGTTCACCCTCGCGCAGCTCGCCGTGATCGCGCTGCGGCGACGAGAGCCGGACCTGCCGCGGCCGTTCCGCGCCGGGCCCGACATCGTCGTGCGTGGTGTGCCGGTGCCGTTGCCGGCAGTCGTCGGAGCCACGCTGACCTCCGCCATCTGGGTGCTCTCGATGATCACGCATCCGGGTGCGCGCTACGCCGGCCCGGCGTGGCTCGCGGTCGGGCTGGTCATCTTTCTCGTCACGCGGTGGTGGAACGACCGGGGCCTGCTCGAGGACGTCACCCCGCGGGCGGCATTGCCTGAGGGTGCCTCGTTCCAGCGTCTGCTCGTGCCGATGAAGCTGGGCGACATCGGCGAGGAGATGGTGGCGACCGCGATCGCACTCGCCAAGGAGCGTGATGCCGAGATCGAGGCGATCACGGTCGTACGCGTACCGCGGGCGTTCCCGCTGGAGGGGGACCTGCCGGCGGACGTGGCCGCGCGCGCCGAGGCGGCGCTCGACGAGGCTCGGGAGCTCGGGCTCGAGCACGGAGTCGACGTGCACACCGAGATCGTGCGAGCAAGGTCGATCGGCTACGCGATCGTCGAGGAGGCGGAGCGGCGCGGCGTCGACCTGATCGTGCTCGGCTCCTCGCCACGCTGGCGGCGGCAGTCGCGGTTCTTCTCGCCCACCGTCGACCACGTGCTCAAGAACGCCACGTGCGAGGTGCTGGTGGTGGCGTTCCCCGACGGCGTCTTCGAGGACGGGTGACGCTCGCGAGCGCCGACCGGTCGGCTAGTCTGCCCGCGTGAAGGCCGTCGTCATCGGCTGTGGCCGGGTCGGCTCGAACGTCGCCAAGCGCCTCGCGGGGGAGGGGTGGGACGTCTCCGTTGTCGACGAGCGCGACGATGCTCTACAACGCCTCGGAGCGGGGTGGAAGGGGAACTTCGTCGTCGGCCACGGCATGGACACGGATGTCCTGTCGCGCGCGGGCATCGAGGACGCCGACGCGGTCGTCGTGGCGACGAACGGCGACAACACGAACATCGTCGTCAGCCAGGTGGCGCAGCGCCGGTACGGCGTCGACTGCGTCGTCGTGCGGATCCTCGACCCGGCACGCGCCGAGTTCTACGCCCAACGTGGCATGCGCACGTTCTGTCCCACTCAGACTGCGATCTCGGAGCTGACCGGCGCCGTCCTCGCTTCCAGGGTCGGCGCGCGGAGCGCCGCGAGCAGCAGGTAACGGCGATGTACATCATCGTCGCGGGCGGAGGCAAGGTCGGGTCGAACGTCGTGCGGTCGCTGCTCTCGATGGGTCATGAGGTGACGCTCGTCGAGCAGCGTCGGGACACGTTCGAGCGCCTCGAGGCCGAGTTCGGCCACGTGGCCATGCTCGGCGACGCGACTGAGATCTCCGTCCTCGAGCGCGCGGGCATCGGCCGGCCACCCGACCTGGCGGTCGCGGTGACCGGGGACGACGAGGACAACCTCGTCATCTCGCAGGTGGCGAAGGAGGGCTACGCCGTCCCCAAGGTGATCGCGCGCGTCAACGACCCGCGCAACCAGCAGCACTTCGACCTACTCGGGATCAGCCAGACGGTCTGCGCCACCTCCGGCATCCTCGGTCTGGTCGAGCACGAGATGCCCGCGCACGGCCTCGTCCGCCTGCTCGAGCTGCGCACGGAAGGGCTCGTCGTGGTCGAGGCGCAGATCGAGGCCGACTCACTGGCCGCGGGCAAGCCCGTCTCCGCGCTGCAGCTGCCGGAAGGCTCGCGCCTGCTCACGGTGATGCGGAATGGGCAGGCCGAGATCGCAGTGGGCTCGACCGTCCTCGGGCCGGGCGACCAAGTGCTGGCAATCCTGCAGCCGGGCAAGGAAGACGACCTGCGCCACGCCCTGCTCAAGAGCTAGGCAAATGCGCTCTCGCGCACACGGAACGCGCCGCCCGTGGATCGGGATCGGCGTCAGCATCGCCGCGGTCACACTGGTCACGACTGCGATCGAGCTGCTCAAGGACGTCGTGCCGGTGCTCAGCCTCGGCGTGCTCTACGTGCTCGCCGTCCTGGTGGTGGCGGTCGGCTGGGGCCTGGCCTACGCCATCCCCGTGGCCGTGGCCAGCATGCTGGCCTTCAACTGGTTCCACCTGCCGCCGGTTCACACGTTCACCCTGGCCGACGGCTCGAACTGGTTCGCACTGCTCGTCTACGTCGCCACCGCGATCGTCGTGTCGGCACTCGCCGACCGCGTGCGCACGCGTGCCCGTCAGGCCGAGCAGCGCGAGCGCGAAGCATCCCTGCTCGCCGACGTCGCCACGTCGCTCCTCGGTGGAAACCGCGTCGAGCAGGAGCTGGGCCGGATCTCCGACCGCGCGGCGGAGGTGCTCCGCGTCTCCAGCGTCAAGATCGAGATGGGTGCGGAGCGTGCGCAGATGAGTCGGGGAGGACCCCCATCCGCTCGAGGCCGGCGGCCGGGTGGTCGGGACGCTGTACATGTCCGACCGGGAGGAGGCCGACCTGGCGATCCGCCGCAGGGTGCTGCCCGCGCTGGCGTCGCTGCTCGCCGTGGCCACAGAGCAGGAGCAACTGCAGGCCGAGGCGCTCGAGACAGAGGCTCTGCGCCGCAGCGACACCGTCAAGACAGCGGTCATTCGGGCCGTCTCGCACGACCTGCGTACGCCGCTCGCCACGATGACCACTGCGCTCGGCGGCCTGGCCGGCGACGCGGGCGCGCTCGACGAACGGAGCCGGGCGGAGCTGCTCGACACCCTCGAGCTCGAGCTGGAGCGGCTGACGCGGCTGGTCGACAACCTGCTCGACCTGTCCAAGCTGCAGGCCGGCGCCGCAGCGCCCATGCCGGAGGTGCTGTCAGCCGACGAGCTGGCTGCCAGCGCCCTCGACGGTCTCGCGGACTCCGAGCGGGTCCAGCTGCTCGTGCCCGACGACGTGCCGCCGGTGCGGGTGGACGCGGTCCAGGTGCAGCGCGTGCTCGCCAACCTGCTGGAGAACGCCCTGCGCGTGACCCCGGTCGGCGAGCCCGTCTCTCTTCGCGTGACGGCGACGAGGAAGGAGCTCCTCGTTCGCGTCGTCGACCGTGGCCCCGGCGTTCCGGAGTCCGAGCGTGAGAGGATCTTCGAGCCGTTCCACACGGGTGCCGGGACGGGCGGGGGAGCAGGCCTGGGACTTGCCATCGCGCGGGGCTTCGCGGCGGCCAACGGCGGGCGGCTCTGGGTCGAGTCGCACGAGGGACAGGGTGCGACGTTCACCCTCGCGCTCCCAATCGAGACGTCCGTCCCCGCCGTTCCATGACGGCGCCCCGCATCCTCGTCGTCGACGACGAGCCGCAGCTGCTCCGCGCGCTCCGCACGACCCTCACGAGCGCGGGGTACGTCGTCGACACGGCGGCGACCGGTGAAGAGGCGCTCGCCGCGGCGACCTTCCACCCCCCGGATGCGGTCATCCTCGACCTCGTGCTCCCGGACCTGCGCGGCACGGACGTGTGCCGTGAGCTGCGGCGCTGGAGCTCGGCGCCCATCGTGCTCATCTCGGCGGTCGGCGACGAGGTCGAGAAGATCGCCGCGCTCGACGCCGGGGCCGACGACTACGTGACGAAGCCGTTCGCGATCGGCGAGCTGCTCGCGCGCATCCGAGCCGTCCTGCGACGTTCGACGGCGAACGGCGAGCCGTTGCTGCAGGTGGGCTCGCTGCAGATCGACCTCGAAAAGCATGCCGTCATGAGAGACGGCGAGAGGATCCACCTCACACCTCACGAGTTCGACGTGCTCGCCGTGCTGGCGAAGAACAAGGGCAAGCTGCTCACCCACCGCGCGATCCTGCGCGAGGTGTGGGGGCCGGCGTACCAGGTCGAGTCGAGCTACCTCCATGTCTACATCTCCCAGCTGCGGCGCAAGCTCGAGCCTGATCCGGCACGGCCTCGCTACCTGCTCACCGAGACCGGGGTGGGGTACAGGCTGGTCGACCCGAGCCCGGCCTCCGGCGACCCTTAGACCGTCTTTGGACCGGCGGCAGAAAGCCTTAGACCGGCTTCAGACCGGCGGCCGTACCGTCATGGCGTGATTCACGGATTCAAGGCAGACCGGCTGGCACCGCGGCGAGAGACGACGCACCTGCCGATGGCTCCGCTGGCACTTGCGGCGCTGCCGCTCGTGGCCGGCGTCTTCGGTCTGGTGCGGCCTGCTTCCGCCCTGATGCTCGGTGGAGCGCTCGTGGTCGGCGCCGCCGTCCAGGCGTCTCTCGGGTTCCTCGCCTCGAAGCAGGAACGCGTCAGCGCAGACAGGCTCCTCCTGGCCGGGAACTCCCTGCCGTCCGAGCTGGAGTGGCGCAAGCAGGAGCTGACTGGAGCGCGCGAACGCGGCTCGCTGGCTCGCTCGCTGCGTTCACTCGTGTCCTCACTCGGTCGGGACGTCGTGTTGACGGCACAGGTCGTCAACCGTCCGGCCGCCCGTGCGCAGTCCGCGAAGCTGACCGCGCTCGCCGACAGGCTCGAGCGCGTAGAGGATGCGGTGTCGGCACGGGGGATCCTGCTTGTGCGTCGACTGCTGACCGACGGCCGCAGCCCGCTCTTCGACAGAGCGCGCGCCGCCGAGCTGCCGGACGACATCGACACGGCCCTTCGCGCGCTGGACTCGCGCCGCTGATGGTCGAGTTGCTGGGCATCGTCGTCGCGATCGGGTGCTTCGCCGCCGCGATCGGGATCCTCCTACTGTTGGACCGGGTCTGATGTCGGCGTCCGATCTCTCCGGGCTCATCGTCTCGCTGCTGGTCTTGCTGTACCTCCTGTACGCGCTGTTCAGGGGGGAGCGCCTGTGACCGCCAACGGCGTGCTTCAGATCGCGCTGTTCACGATCGTGCTCACGCTGCTGGCGTACCCGCTCGGCGCGTACATGGCTCGGGTCTACTCGGGTGGCCTTCGGATGCCGAGGTGGCTGACGGCTCCGGAGCGCGGCTTCTACCGGCTCGTCGGCACGAGGCAGGACGCAGAGCAGAGCTGGAAGCAGTACGCCGTCACGGCCCTCGTCTTCATGGGGGTCTTCGCGGTGCTGCTGTACCTGATCCTGCGTCTCCAGGGTCATCTGCCCTTCAACCCGGACGGTCTGAAGGGCGTGCTGCCGTGGGTCTCGATCAACACGACGGCGAGCTTCGTGACGAACACGAACTGGCAGTACTACGGCGGCGAGTACACGATGTCCTACCTGAGCCAGATGGCCGGGCTCGCGGTGCAGAATTTCGTCTCCGCCGCGCTCGGCATGGCGATTCTCGTCGGCGTGATTCGCGGCTTCTCGCGCCGCTCCTCGGGGACCATCGGAAGCTTCTGGGTCGACTTCTACCGCTCGCTCGTCTACATACTGTTCCCGCTCGCGCTTATCGTCGCCGTGCTGCTCGTCTCGCAGGGGGTCGTGCAGACGTTCGACGGCGCCGCACAGGTGGCCACTGTGGAGGGCGGCGAGCAGGCGGTCGCCCGTGGGCCGGCCGCCACGCAGATCGCCATCAAGCAGCTCGGCACGAACGGCGGTGGCTTCTACAACTCGAACTCGGCCGTCCCCTTCGAGAACCCGAACAGCTTCACGAACCTGCTCGAAATGCTCTGCATCCTCCTCATTCCGGCCGCGCAGGTGTTCATGTTCGGGCGCCTGATCAACGCGCGGCGTCAGGCGCTGCCCATCTTCGGCGCGATGGTCGCGATGTTCGCGATCGGTGTCGCGGTCGCCCTGCCGGCCGAGCAGCACGGTTCGCAGGTGTTGCGCGACTCCGGGGTCAACATCGCCGTCGGCGACGGCTCGAGCGGCGGAAACATGTCCGACAAGGAGGTGCGTGACGGGATCGCCTCCACCGTCAACTGGGCGGTGGCCACGACGAACGCATCCAACGGCTCGGTCAACGGCGGCCACGACGCGCTCACAGCGACGGGCGGCGCCGTGCCGATCCTGAACATGTTCACCGGCGAGGTGATCTTCGGCGGCGTCGGGTCCGGGCTGTACGGCATGCTCTTCTTCGTCGTCATCGCGGTGTTCATCGCGGGCTTGATGGTCGGCCGTACACCGGAGTATCTCGGCAAGAAGATCGAGGCGCGGGAGATCAAGATTGCCGCCATCGGGGCGCTGTTCATCCCGACCATGGTCATCGTCCTCACTGCCATCTCCGTGGTCACGGACCGTGGTCTGGCCTCGATCTACAACCCCGGCGCACACGGCTTCTCCGAGGCGCTCTACGCCTACGACTCGCAGTCGAACAACAACGGCAGCGCGTTCGCCGGCTACGGAGCGACGGAGTTCTCGACGATCGTCGGCTCCATCGGGCTCTGGCTGGGCCGCTTCGCGCCGCTCATCGCAGCGCTCGCGCTCGGCGGCTCGCTGGCCGCGAAGAAGACGGTCCCGGCCTCGGCTGGCACCTTCCGCACCGATGGCGGCACCTTCGGCGTGCTGCTCGTCGGCGTGATCGTGCTCACCGCCGGCCTGATGATCTTCCCCGCCCTGACGCTCGGCCCGATCGTGGAGGCGCTCGCTCCATGACCGTCGTCCGCGATCTTGGCCGCTCGGTCCTCGCGGTCGTCGTCCTCACCGCCGTCTTCGGGCTGGCCTACCCGCTCCTCTTCACGGGTGTGGCGCAGCTCGTGTTCCCGAACCGCGCCGATGGCAGCCTGATCGAGCGCGACGGGGCTGTCGTGGGGTCGAAGCTCGCGGCGCAGGCGTTCACGAAGAAGGAGTACTTCCATCCGCGGCCGTCGGCCACGGCGCCGGAGTACAACGCCGCGGCGACGACTTTCGCCAACCTCGGGCCGACCAACCCCGACCTGGCCAAGGCGGTGGGAGAGCGGGCGGAGGCGATCATGGCGCTCGAGGCTCCGTACAACCCGGGGCTCACGACCGGGGATATTCCCGTCGACGCGGTCACGACGTCTGCGTCCGGCATCGACCCGCACATCTCGCCCGCGAACGCGCGGCTGCAGACGGCCCGCGTGGCCGAGGTGCGGGGCCTGACCGTCGAGCAGGTGGCCGACCTCGTCGACGAGCACACAGACGGGCGCTTCCTGGGGATCTTCGGCGAGCCGGGCGTGAACGTGCTCGAGCTCAATCTCGCACTCGACGACCTGGCGGAGGACACGACGTGACCGGCCCGTCCCGCAGCATCTTCACGAAGGACATCGTCTTCGTCGCGATCGGCGACTCGTTCCTGAAGCTCGACCCGCGCACGCTGTTGCGCAACCCCGTGATCTTCATCGTCGAGCTCGGCAGCGTGATCACGACGTTCATCTTCGTGCGCGACCTCTTCGGCGAAAGCGACTCGGAGGCTCTCTGGTTCACGGGCACGATCGCGGTCTGGCTCTGGCTCACCGTGCTGTTCGCGAACTTCGCCGAGGCCATCGCGGAGGGCAGGGGCAAGGCGCAGGCTAATGCGCTCCGTGCGACGCGCACGACCACGACTGCCTGGCGGCGAACCGACACGGGCGGCCTCGAGGAGGTACCGGCGGCCGAGCTCTCACGCGGCGACATCGTGGTCGTGACGGCCGGTCAGGTGATCCCGGCCGACAGCGAGATCATCGAGGGCGTCGGCTCTGTGGACGAGTCGGCCATTACGGGCGAGTCCGCTCCGGTCATCCGGGAGGCGGGCGGCGACCGGTCTGCCGTCACCGGGGGCACGCGCCTGCTCTCCGACCAGCTCGTGATCGAGGTGACGCAGGAGCCGGGGAAGTCGTTCCTCGACCGCATGATCGCGCTCGTGGAAGGCGCCGAGCGCCGCAAGACCCCCAACGAGGTCGCGCTCAACATCCTCCTGGCCGGCCTCACGATCACGTTCCTGGCGGCGGTCGTGACACTGCGGCCGTTCGCGGAGTACGCGGGCACCGAGCTCTCGCAGACGGTGCTCATCGCATTGCTGGTCGCCCTCATCCCCACGACGATCGGTGCCCTGCTGTCCGCGATCGGCATCGCCGGCATGGATCGCCTCGTGCAGCGCAACGTCCTCGCCATGTCCGGCCGCGCGGTCGAGGCCTCAGGCGACGTTGACGTTCTCCTCCTCGACAAGACGGGCACGATCACGCTCGGCAACCGCCAGGCGGCGGAGTTCCTGCCGCTGCAGGGGGTCGAGGAGCGCACGCTGGCGGAAGCAGCTCAGCTCGCCTCGCTCGCAGACGAGACGCCCGAGGGGCGCTCGATCGTCGTCCTCGCCAAGGAGCGCTTCGACATCCGCGAGCGCGACCTCGGCGAGCACGTGTTCGTGCCCTTCTCCGCCTCGACCCGGATGAGCGGCGTCGACGTCGACGGCTCCAGCCTGCGCAAGGGCGCGGCGGACGCGATCGGCCGCTTCGTGATCGAGAACGGCGGCCGCAACCCTGAGGAGCTCGAGTCGATCGTGCAGGGCGTCGCCCGCCAGGGCGGCACGCCGCTCGTGGTGGCGCGCGACAACTTTGCCCTCGGTGTCGTGCACCTGAAGGACATCGTCAAGGGCGGCATGGACGAGCGCTTCGACGAGCTGCGCCGCATGGGCATCCGCACGGTGATGATCACCGGGGACAATCCCATCACCGCCGCCGTGATCGCGCAGGAGGCCGGCGTCGACGACTTTCTCGCCGAGGCGACACCCGAGCGCAAGCTCGAGCTGATCCGCGACGAGCAGGCGAAGGGCCGCATGGTTGCCATGACCGGTGACGGCACCAACGACGCGCCGGCGCTCGCCCAGTCGGACGTCGGTGTGGCGATGAACACCGGGACCACGGCCGCCAAGGAAGCTGGCAACATGGTCGACCTCGACTCCAACCCGACGAAGCTGATCGAGATCGTCGAGGTCGGCAAGCAGCTGCTCATCACCCGCGGCGCGCTGACCACCTTCTCGATCGCCAACGACGTGGCGAAGTACTTCGCCATCCTGCCCGCCATGTTCGCCTTCACCTACGCGCAGGCACCCGGCGAGCGCGGCCCGCTGAACGACCTCAACCTCATGAATCTCGGCACGCCGCAGAGCGCCATCATCTCGGCGATCGTGTTCAACGCGCTCGTCATCCCGGCGCTCGTGCCCCTCGCGCTGCGCGGCGTCAAGTACCGCGCCATCGGGGCCACCGCGCTCCTGCGGCGCAACCTGCTCATCTACGGCGTCGGCGGCGTGGTGCTCCCGTTCATCGGCATCAAGCTGATCGACCTGCTCGTGCACAACGTCTTCGGGGCGTAGCGAGTCGTCCCTAGGATGCGGTCGTGAGAGGCCGATACCGCATCCTCCTCGGCGCCGCGCCCGGGGTGGGCAAGACCTACCGGATGCTGCAAGAAGGGCGGCAGGCGGCCGCGGAGGGCGTCGACGTCCTGATCGGCTACCTCGAGCCCCACGACCGTCCGGAGACGTCGGCGCTCGCAGAAGGTCTCGAGGTCGCACCGCGTCTGCGCGCGCAACACGGCACGCTCGAGCTCGAGGAGATGGACGTCGACGCCGTCATCCGTCGTGCCCCCGAGCTCGCGCTGATCGACGAGCTTGCCCACACGAACGCCCCGGGCGCGCGCCACCACAAGCGGTACGAGGACATCGAGGAGATCCTCGAAGCGGGCATCGATGTCGTATCGACGGTCAACGTGCAGCACCTCGAGTCGCTCAACGACGCGGTCTCCGAGCTCACCGGTGTGCGCGTCCGCGAGACCTTCCCCGACCACATACTCGACGACGCCGACGAGGTCGTGCTCGTCGACCTGTCGCCCGAGGCGCTCCAGGAACGGCTGCGGGCGGGCAAGGTGTACTCGCCGGCGCGTGTGGAGACCGCCCTGGACAACTTCTTCCGCCGCGAGAATCTGGCTGCCCTGCGTGAGATGTCGTTGCGTGAGGTGGCAGAAGACGTCGGGGCGCGCAGACACGTCGACGTCCTCGATCCGCTGAGCCGCCAGGCCGTCGGCGAGCGGATCCTGGCCCTCGTCTCGCCCGACCCGAGCTCGCAGCGGCTGCTGAGGCGTGCCTGGCGCTCGGCACAACGGCTCGGCGCCGAGACCGACGCCCTCCTCGTGCGCCGGCCCGGCGAGAAGTTGAGCGAGGCGGAGATGACGCAGGTCGCCGCACTCCGGCGGCTGGCGATCGTGCTCGGTGCGCACTTCGTCGAGGAGGAGTCGAGCGAATTCCTCGACGCGGTACGGCGGGTCGTCATCGACCGCGGATCGACGTACGTCCTGCTCGGGACACCGGAGGAGGGTCGCTGGGAGGAGATCGTGCACGGCTCGACACTGGCGCGGCTCGTGCGGACGCTCCCCGGTGTCGACGTTCGCGTGGTCGCCGACCGATCGCGGCGCAAGGAGCTGGGTGGGTCTGGTGCGTAGGCGGCGCAAGCAGGCGCTGGTGCTGGAGGGCAAGCGCCGGATCCTGGTGCCGTTCACCGGTGGCGCGCTCGACCCGGCGGTGCTCGAGGCCGCAATCCGCATCGCCCGGGCCGAGGACGCGGTGCTCGTACCGGCATACCTGCTCGTGGTGCCCCGCGAGCTGGCACCGGACGCGCCGGCCGCGAAGCAGGTCGACGTGGCGATGCCACTGCTCGAGGCTGTCGAGATCGCGGCGCTCGAAGAGGGCATTCCCGTCGACGCGCGGATCGAGCGCGGCCGCACGCCGGTGCATGCTCTCTCGAAGCTCTGGGAGATCGAGAGCTTCGATCAGATCGTCGCGGCGGCGCCGCGCAGACGCGATCCGGGGTTCACCGCGGACGAGCTGGCCTGGATCCTCACGAACGCGCCCACCGAGACGTTGATCCTGCGCCCGGATCCTGCCGCCGCGGCGCACGCTTCGGGCGGCGACTGACGCTCGGATGCCCCGGCGTCCGACTGCGGTCGGACACCGGCCGCGAGACCGTGGGGGAGAATGACTCCCCATGACTCTCGCCGAGCTCGCCATCACGGTCGCTCTCCTCGGCGGCCTGGGGCTCGTGGCGAGCCGCGTCGGCCTGTCCGCCATTCCGGCGTATCTACTCGCCGGCATCATCCTCGGGCCCAACGAGCCGAGGGCGCTCAGCCTCGTGCAGCAGTCGGAAGTGACCGACTTCGTCGCCGAGATCGGCCTCGTCTTCCTGCTCTTCTTCCTCGGCCTGGAGTTCAGCCCGGGACGTCTGCTCCGCAGCGGCCGCCATGTGCTCTTCGGCGGCGCAGCGGACCTGATCGTCAACGGGGCGATCGGGGCACTGCTGGGGCTCCTGCTCTTCGGGCCGAACCTGGCCGCGGTCGCGCTCGCCGGCACCGTCTACGTCTCGTCCAGCGCGATCGCCGTCAAGGCACTCGCCGACTTCCGCCGCCTGGCCGACGACGAGACCGACCTCGTCCTGGCCATCCTGCTCTTCGAGGATGTCGTGGCCGCCGTGCTGCTGGGCTTCGTCGCCGCCGGCGGCGGCGGCCTCGCCGATTCGGCCGGGGTGGGAGGGTCGGCGCTCGCGTTCGTGGCCGGCTCGCTCGTCGCGGCCCGCTTTCTCGGCGGCGCGTTGGGGCGGCTGTTGGCGCGGCTCGATCTCGAGTTCTTTCTGCTCGCGGTGTTCGGCTTCGTCTTCGGCATGTCGGCGCTGGCGGAGCAGATCGGAGTGTCCGATGCGGTGGGGGCGCTGATGGCCGGCGTCGTCCTCTCCGAGAGCGGGGTGCGGCAGGAGATCGAGGAGCGCTTCTTCGCCTTCCGCGACGTGTTCGCGGCGCTCTTCTTCTTCGTCTTCGGTCTCTCCATCGACCTCTCGGCGCTCGACGACCTCGGCTGGGTGCTCGCCGTGGGGGTCGCCCTGACGGTGGTGGGCAAGGTCGGCGTCGGCCTGGGTGCCGGCGTGCTCGGCGGCTTGACGCGGCGTCAGGGCCTCAACGCGGGCGCCGCGCTGGTGGCGCACGGCGAGTTCACGATCATCATCGCGCAGCTGGCAGCGGCCAACGCCGCGATCGCGCTGGCCGACCGCGAGCAGATCGCAGCGTTCGCGGGCCTCTACGTCCTCATCACGGCGACCATCGGAGTGGTGCTCATGAAGGAGTCCAAGCAGCTCGGGCGGTGGCTCTTCAGGCCGCGCGTAAACTGAGATCGCCATGACAGTCGAGCTCCAGGAGACACGTCTGCCCGGCGTCGGCGTGAAGTTCACCTTCACGACGGTGCACGGGGTCAAGGTGACCGTCGTGCAACACATGTCCGGCGAGCGTGAGATCTACGTCCAGCGGCGCCGCGACGAGGAGCCGGGCATCGCGCTCGAGCTCAACGACGAAGAAGCGCGCCAGCTCGCAGTCGTGCTCGGCGGGACGTACGAGCGCCCGAGGATCGTGGACGATCTCGAGCTGGCGCTCGGCGAGCTCCAGATCGAGTGGGTGCCGGTGCCCGAGGGCAGCTGGGCGATCGGACGCTCGCTGGCGGACTGCGCCTTCCGCCGGCGGACCGGTGCCACTGTGATTGCGATGTTGCGAGAGCCGGAGCCCGTCTCGGGCGCGCAGCCGGACGACGTCGTCCAAGCCGGCGATACGCTCGTGGTGATCGGGAAGGTGGCGCACGTCGCCGCGTTTCGCCGCCTGCTCTCCGGCTCCGAGCCAACCGACTGATCGCCCCGGCCGACGGTCCGACGAGGCCGGCGCAGGCCGGACGGCGTCGGCTACTGTGACGCGATGCGCCGGGGTCTCGTCGTCAGCGCTGGGCTCCTGGCATTCCTGGTGCCGGTCGTGGTCGCTGCTGCGCAGACCTCACCGCCGCTCAAGCTGGTGAAGGTTGCCTCGAAGGCCGAGCACGCCGTGGTCCTGACCTACGCGCCCGGCGAGCCCAACCGGCGCTACATCGTGGACAAGAACGGGCTCGTGTACGTGACCGAGCGTGGCCAGGTACGCGCCAGGCCGTTCCTCGACGTGAGCAACCTGATCACTGCGGGCGGCGAGCAGGGCCTGCTCGGGCTCGCGTTCCACCCGGGCTATGCGCGCAACCGGCTGTTCTACGTGGCGTACACCTCGGCGACCGGCCGGAACGTCGTGGCCCGCTTCCGCTCGAACGGCACAGCCGCGATCCCGTCGAGCCGGGCGACGCTTCTCTCGGTGCCCGACCCGTACGGGAACCACAACGGCGGCAACCTCGTCTTTGGCCCTGACGGAAAGCTGTACACAACCATCGGCGACGGCGGCTCCGGCGGCGATCCCGAGAATCGCTCGCAGGACATGAGCTCGAGGTTCGGCAAGCTGCTGCGGCTCAACGTGTCCCGCGCCGGCGCGACCTGGGAGATCGCCGCGCTCGGGCTCCGCAACGCGTGGCGCTTCTCGTTCGATCGGCGCACCGGAGACCTCTGGCTCGGCGACGTCGGGCAGGGGGAGATCGAGGAGATCGACTACGTGCCTCGCAGCCAGACCGGGCTGCTCAACTTCGGCTGGGACGTCTACGAGGGAACCAAGAGCTTCGAGAGCAAGCCCCTCGGGCCGGGCAAGCTGGTGCAACCGGTCTTCGAGTACAGCCATGACGACGGCTGCTCGGTCACGGGCGGCTACGTCTACCGCGGGCGTTCCATTCCACGGGTCGCGGGACGGTACTTCTTCGGCGACTACTGCTCGGGCGAGATCTGGAGCCTGAGGCTCGTGAACGGGAAGGCCACCGAGGTCCGCAAGGAGGCGATCAACGTCTCCGGCCTTGCGTCGTTCGGAGAGGGAGCGGCTGGTGAGCTCTACCTCCTGTCGGACGACGGCCCGGTCTATCGCCTCGTGGGCTGACGCCAGATAAGCACAGGCGAGGGAGGCCTCGTCCTACGGCCCTGAGGTCATGGCGAGGGACGCCTCGCCCGGGCGGCGGGCGGGATCAGGGTCAGACAGGCTCGCGCTATACGGCGCGGCGGCGTACCTGCGGGCTCTGACCGAGGGCTGCGTACGCCAGCGCGTTGAGCGACTCGTTCAGCGAGCGGATCTCGCGGCTCACCTGTCCGAGCCCTTCGGCCGCCTCGAGGCGGCGGTCGATGGACTCGAGTTGCTCGATGATCCGGTCGAGTCGCTCGAGGAACGCGTCGAGCTGCCGGTCGGGAAGATCGTGTCGCTCCACATCGGGAATCTTAGGGGGCGAATCGGATCAGCTCATCCCTCGTGCGTGCCACCGGCGCGTCTGCGCCCAGCCGTGACCGGAGCTTGGCCAACGCATCCGACCCCGCCTCCCACGCCGCCACTCGCCGAGCGGCGCCGAGTTGGGCCAGCGCGACGCGGGCCAACTCCTCCGGCGCGTCCGTGAACACTCCGACGGCGGTGCCGGCTGCACCCAGACGGCGGAGGGCTGCGCTCGCGTCGGCGGCGGGCCGCAGGTAGACCGGCGCCCGCTCTTCGGCGAACCGGTCGAGCAGGGTACGCCAGTTCCCCGCGCCGGCCGCGTCGAGAGCGGCGGCGGCCTCGGCTCGATCGACGGGTAGCGTTTCGGCGTCCACGCCCAGCATGCGCGCCGACTCCGTCACCCAGTCGTGCCACAGCGGTCTGGTGTCGCCCAGCGCCCCGTCGAGGTCGACGAGCAACACGTTCACGTGTGACGCCCGGGCTGCATTCCGACCCGCCGTGCCAGCGCCACGCCGGCGAGCACGCCGGCCGAATCGATCGCCACGTCCCGGAATGAGCCTTGACGACCCGGCACGAGAGTCTGGTGGAGCTCGTCCGTGACTGCGTACAGCACACCGGAGGCGACTGCCGTCGGCGCCGACGGGATAGCCCGCGCGAGGAGCGCGCCGAGCACCGCGTACTCCGCGGCGTGCCCGACCTTCCGCAGGAGGAGATCCCAGCCGCCGAGCCCGGTGCCCAGGTCAGGTACCGACGAGAGCGCGAAGATGAGCACTGCCCAGCCGACCACGGGGAGCCAGAGCCGGATGACGTCGGGGGGCACCGTCCGATGATAGGGTCGCCTCTCAAACGGAGCGCGGTGAGGGAACCCGGTGCAAGTCCGGGACGGTCCCGCCGCTGTGAGGGGAGATGCTCCCCCGCCACACGCCACTGGCCCGCGGGTCGGGAAGGCGGTGGGGGAGGGTGCCCCGAGTCAGAAGACCTGCCTCGCTCCGCACATAGTCCCGAACCCCTCGCGGAAGGAGGATTCAGGTGCTCTATCGCTGGCTCGTTCTCACCACCTCGTGCGTGGCGGCACTCTCGCTCTTCGTCTCGGGCGCCACCGGCAGTCGTGCGGCCACGACTGCGGACTTCCCGGTGACCATCACCGCCGGCAACGGCAAGGTCACGATCTCCAGGCAACCCAGGCGCGTCATCTCGCTCTCACCGACCGCCACCGAGTCGCTGTTCGCCATCGGCGCCGGCAAGCAGGTGATCGCCGTCGACGACCAGTCCGACTACCCGAAGAGCGCGCCGAAGACGTCCCTGTCAGGGTTCACGCCCAACGTCGAGGCGATCGCGGCCTACGAACCGGATCTGGTCGTCATCTCGTACGACCCGAAAGGGCTCGTCGACGCGCTCGAGCGGCTCGAGATCCCGGTCATCCTCCACGACGCCGCGCGGTCGTTCCCGGGTGCCTATCAGCAGATTCGCCAGTTAGGGCTGGCCACCGGGCAGCGTCAGGGTGCGACGAAGGTCATCGCCCGGATGAAGACGCAGATCGCGCGTCTGGTGAAGGCGTCGAAGGACCGCGCTGCAGGCCTCACCGTCTACCACGAGCTGACGCCGGACTTCTACTCCGCGTCGTCGTACTCGTTCATCGGCAAGATCTACACGAGCCTCGGGCTCGAGAACATCGCCGACAAGGCCGACTCGAGCCGCACCGGCTACCCACAGCTGTCGGCCGAGTACATCGTCGCGTCGAGCCCCGATCTGATCGTGCTCGCCGACATCGTCTGCTGTGGCCAGAAGCCGTCGACCGTTGCGGGCCGGCAGGGATGGAGCAGGATCGCGGCCGTTCGAACGAATTCCGTGGTGCGCATCGACGACTCGCTCGCGTCCCGTTGGGGACCGCGGCTGGTGAACTTCTTCCGCGCCATGGCGACCGCGATCAAGCGGCTCCAGGACTGACCGGCCGACACCGTGGAGACCGCCGCCGCGCACACCCCTGACGTCCGCTCGCGCGGGCTCGCGACGGGCTGGGTGTGTGCGACGGCGGCATTTCTCCTCGTGGCGCTCGCGGTCGGCCTGCTCGTCGGCCCGATCGACGTCGGAATCGGCGACATCATCCGCTCGATGGGTGCGCGTTTGCACCTCCCCGGCGTGGTCTCGCCGTTGTCGCCGACGGAGGAGACGATCGTCTGGGAGCTCCGGCTGCCGAGAGTCGTGCTCGCCGCACTCGTCGGGGGGATGCTGTCGCTCGCGGGCGCGACCTATCAGGGTGTCTTCCGAAACCCGCTCGTCGACCCCTATCTGCTCGGAGTGGCAGCGGGAGCGGGGCTGGGGGCGACGCTGGCGATCGCGTATCTCCCTCGATCTCTCGACGCTCACGAGATCGTCCCGCCGGCGGCGTTTCTCGGTGCCGCCGTCGCAGTCGCCGCGGCCTACGCGCTCGCACACTCGGCCGGTAGCGACCGCGGCCCGGCGGTGCTCGTGCTCGCCGGCGTGACCGTCGTCTCCTTCCTCACCGCGGTGCAGGCATTCGTGCAGCAGCAGCACGCCGACACGCTGCAGGAGGTCTACTCGTGGATCCTCGGCCGGCTGCCGAGCACCGGCTGGCAGGACGTCACCTTGATCCTGCCGTACGTGTGCGTGTCGGTCGTCGTGATCCTCGTCCTGAGGCGCTCGGTCGACGTGCTCTCACTCGGCGACGACGAAGCGAAGAGCCTCGGCGTCAACGTGGGCAGGATTCGCCTGACTCTCGTCGCGGCGGCGACCATCGGCACGGCCGCTGCCGTGTCGGTCGTCGGCCTGATCGCCTTTGTGGGGCTGATCGTGCCGCATGCGCTGCGGCTGCTCACCGGTGGTAGCTATCGAGCGCTGCTGCCGTTGTCGTTCCTGGCGGGCGCCGGCTTCCTCGTCCTGGCGGACGCGGTCGCTCGCACCTTGCTCGCACCGGCCGAGGTTCCCGTGGGTGTCGTCACCGCGTTCCTCGGCGCGCCGTTCTTCGCGCTCATCCTGCACACGAGCCGGAGGATGGTCGGATGAGCGCGATCGCGCTGCAGGGGGTCTCGGTCTCGCTAGGCGGCGCCCGAGTCGTCGCAGACGTGAGCGCGACGTTCGAGGACGGAGAGTGGGTCGTCGTGATCGGGCCCAACGGCGCCGGCAAGACGACGCTCCTCCGTGCCGTCGCGGGGCTCGTGCCCTGCGACGGGTCGATCAGCCTGTTCGGACGTGAGACCTCTGGCCTGCCACGCCGCGAGCTCGCGCGGCTGATCGCCGTCGTCTCCCAGGATCCCACGACGCCGCCGTGGATGACCGTGTCCGAGTACGTGCTCCTGGGGCGGACGCCGCACTTCGGGTACCTCGCCAAGGAGAGCCCGGAGGACGTCGAGGCTGCGGCCCGCGCTCTCGAACGGCTCGACCTGATGCGATATGCCGACCGGCTGCTCGGGACGCTGAGTGGCGGTGAGCGACAGCGGGCGGTCGTCGCCCGGGCGCTGGCGCAGGAAGCGCCGGTGATCCTGCTCGACGAGCCAACGTCGGCGCTCGACATCGGTCACCAGCAGCAGGCGCTCGAGCTGCTCGACGGGCTGCGTCACGACGTCGGCCTCACGTTGATCGCGGCGATGCACGATCTGACGCTCGCGGCGCAGTACGCCGAGCGGATGATCCTGCTCGACCGTGGTCGTGTGATCGCCGACGGATCCCCGGGCGACGTCCTCACCGAGGAGCGCCTGTCACGGCACTACGAGGCGTCGGTGCGCGTGCTCGAGATCGAGGGCCGCATGGCGGTGCTCCCGCGTCGGGC
Source organism: uncultured Actinomycetes bacterium (assembly GCA_963724995.1). Classification (GTDB taxonomy): domain Bacteria; phylum Actinomycetota; class Thermoleophilia; order Gaiellales; family Gaiellaceae; genus Gaiella. Next base: position 213,005 of record CAVRXC010000004.1, on the reverse strand, counting down.
GTAACATGGTCGTGCCGTGAGACGTCGCCCGTCGCTTGTGCTCCTCGCCGTGCTCGCTGCGTTCGCGGTCTCGTCGGTGGCCGCCGCCGCAACGCTGGCCAGGGTCACATACCAGGACACCCTGCCGAAGACAGGTGTCGGCCAGGTGACGATGAAGACACAGAAGGCTGCGTCGTTCCGCATCCTGTTGCGCGTCCCGACGCAGGGGAGAGCGCGCCTCTACCTGCTCGGCGCCAAGGCCCCGAAGGGCGGCCCGCTGATCGACACGAAGCCGTCGCCGTACGGCGGGGGAGGCCCATGCGAGGGTGCGGCCGGCTCGTTCTACTGCCGCGGCGCATACGAGCCGCTGCCGAAAGGCACCTACACCTGGCGCATCGTCTGGAAGGGCCAGATCAAGGCGCCCGTCGAGCTGACAGTCCGCTGGTAAGGCTCGAGGCCGGAGCTATCCGGCCCGTGCGTCGAGCCGCTTGACGTGCTTGCGCCGCGTGCCGGCCGGCTGGTAGCCAAGCTTGTGGTTGATCGCGAGCATCGGCGCGTTCTCCGAGTCGTTCCCGGTCCAGATCTCGCGGATCCCTCTCGCACGGGCCCAGTGCAGAGTCGACAGCTTGACAAGGGTTGCCAGGCCGCGCCCTCGATACTCCGGGTGGGTTCCGGTGAACTCGTTCTCGGCGCGTGCAGCGCCGTCCGACGCGACGAACGCGAGCGCCGCGAGGCGGCTGTCGGTCACGGCAACGACGCTGCCCTGATAGTCGAGGTCGGGCACGCCGAGGTCGTCACGGAGCCATTCCTCGAACGACTGCTCCGCGTCCAGCGGATCCGCCGGATCGTCACGGTGGGCGAGCATTGCGAGCTCGTGCAGCTCACGCAGGCGGTCGGCGAGGTCGACGAGCCGCACGAGCACGACACCCTCGGGCACCACCAGGGGCGGCAGTTCTGTTCTCTCCAGCCGGATCACGGAGACGGGCTTACGCCGAGCCTCACGAAAGCCATGGCGCTCGGCGAAGCGGGCGCCCTCGTCGTCGTCGGTCCAGGCGGTCGCCTCGGCGTGGCCGCGCTCGCGCAACGCGCTCTCGACGTGCCGGGCGAGTGCGGCCCCAACCCCTCGTCCACGTGCGGCCGGGCGCACACCGACCCAGCAGCGGCCGAAGCGGCCGGCTCTCCCCGCCGCGGCGAGCGCCCCGGCTTCTTCGACCACCCACCAGCGGGTCGACTTGCGCGTGTGATCGAGGCCGCGCTCGCTGACCACCATGCTCGGGAGCAGGCTGCGCACGAGCGTCGTCAACGACGGCAGGTCGGCAGTCTCGAGCTCTCGGATCAGAGCTTCAGACGCCATCCATGGGTGTCGCCGCGGACCTGGCGGGCCATGCCAGGGAGGATCACGGTCGAATCCTATCGCCGTTTCCGCGTACGAGCCCTCCCTTGATGGGGGGATGGCTGCCGTCAGGTCACCGGTCGAGCGTCCACCCGTGGCGGGTGGCGAACGGCTCGTAGCCGAGCTTGCGGTTGATGGCAAGCATGGGCGCGTTGGTCTCGTCGTTCTGGGTGATCACGCGCGTGATACCCGCGCTCGCCGCCCGTGCCAGGCCGTGGCGTTTCATCAGCGCCGCAAGCCCGCGATTCCGGTGCTCACGCAGCACGCCGGTGCCGACGTTCATCGCTCGCCCACGCGTGTGGTCGGCGCAGAACATGCTCACGCCGACGAGCTCGCCGTCGACGAGCACGCCAAGGCTCAGCTCCGCGTCGAAGTCCGGATGCCCGACGCTCATGGCATGCCACTGCTCGAACGTGAGACCGGAGAAGTCGTAGTCGCTCGGCTCGTCCTGAGCGGAGGTGTAATCCACTTGGTAGAACGTCTGTAGGTCGTCGCGGTACGCGGAGCACGGGCGGAGCTCGACACCGCGTGGCTCGGGAGACGGAGGCGGCAACATGCGTGGATCGAGCGCGAGCATCTCGCTCGTCGAGCTCATCGTGAACCCCTGTGCCTCGCAGAAGCGCTTGGAGGCGTCGTCCTCGCAGCTCTGCACCACGACGTGCGTGCCGCCGATCGCTTCCAGGTGCGATCGCGCTGCGTCCCACAGCTCCGTGCCGAGACCGCGCCCACGCCACTCCGGGTGCACCATCACGCCGACCGACGCCTGGCCGGGCTTGGTGGCCCACACCTGCAGCTGCGCGCTCGCCCAACCCACGACGACCCCGCCTGCCGCCACCTTCCACGTCTCGCGGCGCGCTTCCCGTGGCAGCGCCGTCAGCCGATGGCGCAGGCCGTCGACCGTGTTCAGCTGGTCGGGGTAGACCTCGTTCGCCAGCACGGTCGCGCCGGTGACGTCGTCCAGTGTGGCGGTCGAGATCACGCGGGCAATCTAGCCGCCCCCGAAGCCTGGCTCGACCAGGTAGACGATCGTGGCGCCAGGATTGCCTGTTGCTGCTGCGGCGGACACGGCTAGCATCGGACGGTGACGGTCACACCGCACGAGGAGCTGCTCGCCGGGCTCAACCCGGCTCAGCGAAAGGCCGTCGTCACGACCGAGGGCCCCGTCCTGGTCGTTGCCGGCGCGGGCTCGGGCAAGACGCGCGTGCTCACGCACCGTGTCGCCCACCTGATTGGTGGCGTGAGGGTGAGGCCGAACGAGATCCTCGCCATCACGTTCACGAACAAGGCGGCCGGCGAGATGCGCGAGCGGTTGCAGCGCATGCTCGGCCCGACGTCACGTGCGCTCTGGATCCTCACCTTCCACGCGGCCTGCGGACGCATGCTTCGGCGCGAGGCCGAGCGGCTGGGCTACCGGTCGTCGTTCTCGATCTACGACCAGGCCGACCAGGTACGGGTCGTGAAGCACTGCCTCGAGGAGCTCGGCAAGGACCCGAAGCGTTTCACCCCTCGCGGGATCCACGCACAGATCTCCAACGCGAAGAACGCGCTCGTGACGCCGGAGCAGTACCTGAGCCGGGTCGGGTCGTTCTGGGATCAGACGGTGGCCGAGGTCTACGACCTCTACCAGCGCACGTTGCATCGCTCCAACGCGGTCGACTTCGACGACCTGCTCATGCTGACCGTGCAGGTCATGGAGCGCTTTCCCGAGGCCCGCGAGAAGTGGCAGCAGGCGTTCCGCTACGTGCTCGTCGACGAGTACCAGGACACGAACCACGCGCAGTACCGGCTGCTCCAACTGTTGGCACAGAAGCACGGCAACGTGTTTGCGGTCGGTGACCCGGACCAGTCCGTGTACGGCTTCAGGGGCGCGGACATCCGCAACATCCTCGACTTCGAGCGAGACTTTCCCGGCGCCCAGGTGATCGCACTCGAGCAGAACTACCGTTCCACGAACGCCATCCTCGACGCCGCGAACGCCGTGATCGAGAACAACCGCGATCGCAAGCCGAAGCGGCTCTTCTCGGAGCTCGGCCAGGGCGATCCGGTCGAGGTCCTCGAGGTCGAGGACGAGCACGCGGAGGCGCGCTTCGTGGCCGCCGAGATCGCGCGCCTCGTCGGCGCCGACTACTCCGCGAGCGAGATCGGAGTCTTCTATCGCACCAATGCGCAGTCACGTGTCCTGGAGGACGTGTTGGTGCGACAGCAGATCCCCTACCAGGTGATCGGCGGGCCACGCTTCTACGAGCGGGCGGAGATCAAGGATGCGGTCGCCTACCTGACCGTGCTCGAGAACCCTTCGGACGCCGTGTCCCTGATGCGGATCGTGAACCGGCCGCGGCGCGGGATCGGCGACACGTCGCTCCAGCGGCTCGTCGGGCACGCCGGCGCACTCGGGATCTCGCTGTGGGAGGCGATGGCAGACCCCGACGCAGCCGGGCTTGCGAGCGCGGGGGTCAAGGCCGTGCGCGGCTTTCGCACGACGATGGAGTCGCTGATGTCTTCCGCCCAGGAGCTCGAGATCGACGAGCTCGTCGAGGCTGTGCTCGAGCGCTCCGGGACGATCGAGGCCTATGAGGCGGAGCGCACGATCGAGGCGCGCGGCCGCGTCGAGAACCTGCAGGAGCTCGTCGGCGTGGCCCGGGAGTTCCGGGCCGAGCGGGAGGAGCCGACGCTCTCCGCGTTCCTGCAGGAGGTGTCGCTCGTATCCGACCAGGATGCGCTTGCGGGTGACGGCTCGTTCGTGACGCTGATGACGATCCACAACGCGAAGGGCCTGGAGTTCCGCGGCGTGTTCATGATCGGCATGGAGGACGGTATCTTCCCGCACGCCCGCTCGATCGAGGACAACGAGATCGAGGAGGAGAGACGCCTTGCCTACGTCGGCATGACGCGTGCCATGGAGCGCCTGGTGCTGACGCACGCGAGCGCCCGCTCCTTGTACGGCCGCCGCGAGTACAACCTGCCGTCGCGCTTCCTCGACGAGTTGCCGCCCGGAGTGGAACGAGAGCGGTTGCGGCCCACGTCGTGGTCGGGCTATGCGTCGTCCCCCCGGCAGCTGCCACCACGCGAAACGCGTGTCGGCCCCGAGCTGCACACCGGCGACTCGGTGCGGCATGACTCGCTCGGCGAGGGGGTCGTAACGCGCATCGAGGCGGGCGGGATCATCACGGTGCGCTTCGCCGGCGACGGCTCGGAGCGGCGCCTCATGCTCGAGTACGCGCAGCTGGACAAGATCTAGCCTCTGGTGCGTAGGATCCGCCAGGTGCCCGTTCGCATTCGCACGGTCCGCGATCTCGGCGAGTTCCGCGCTGCGGTCGGCTGCCTCGGCCACTACTTCGGCTGGGAGCCGAGCGAGGAGGACGCCGAGCGGTTCTCGCGCCTCCTGCCGCTCGACCGCACTCATGCAGCGACGGACGACGGCTCGATCGTGGGTGGGGCCGGCGCGTTCCCGTTCGAGCTCACGGTCCCGGGTGGCCCGCTGCGCGGTGCAGGGGTGACGGTCGTGGGCGTGCTCCCGTCGCACCGGCGGCGCGGGCTGCTGCGACGGATGATGGAGGCGCAGCTCCTCGACCTGCGCGAGCGAGACGAGCCGATCGCAGCGCTTTGGGCCTCCGAGGAGACCATCTACGGGCGCTTCGGCTACGGGCTTGCCTCGGCGTGTCACAACATCAAGGTGGAGCAGCGTGGTGGCGGGCTGCGCGGTGGCCTACCGGGGCCCGAAGGGAGGGTGCGACTCGTCGGCCACGACGAGGCGATGCGTGTGCTCCCGCGCCTGTACGACCGCATCCGCAAGCGCTCCGTCGGCTTTCTCTCGCGCTCCTCCCACTGGTGGGAGGTGAAGTCGCTGGGCGACCGGCCCGAGCAGCGCCGCGGGGCCGGGCCGCTGCAGCGCGCTGTGCTCGAGCTCGATGGGAAGCCAGCTGGCTACGCGCTCTACCGGATGGCTTCGGAACGCAAAGGGGATGACTGGAAGTCGACGCTGCGCGTGTCCGACGCGTTCGGGATCGACGTACGCGCGACGCGGGAGATCTGGCGCTTCCTGCTGGCCGTCGACTGGTTCGACGAGTTGGAGGCCGCCATGCTGCCGGTCGACCATTCGCTCCAGCTTCTCGTGGCGCGCATGAACTACCTTCATGCCCGCGTATGGGACGGGATCTGGGTGCGCCTCGTCGACGTCGACGCCGCGCTCTCCGCGCGCGGGTACGCCAGCGGCGGGCGCGTCACGCTCGAGGTCGTGTCAGATCCACTCTTTCCCGACAATGTCGGTACGTGGACGGTGGCAGACGGCGTCGCGCGACGCAGCCGGCGGCGCCCCGACGTGCGACTCGATGTCCAGGCGTTGGCCGCGGCCTACCTGGGCGGTTTCTCCTTCGCGCAGCTGGCGCGTGTCGGGCAGGTGGAAGAGGCCCATCGCGGCGGCCTCGCGCGCGCCGATGCGCTCTTCCGCACGGCCGCCGCACCCTGGTGCCCCGAGAATTTCTAAAGCGCCGTTGCGGAGCGTCCCATCTTGCAGGCACCGAGCGGATACCCACCTTGCAGGCTAGGTGAGCTTTGCGGCCGCGAAGCGGACGCCTTTAGCTTGTGCTTCGCCGCAGGCGGCGGTGGGTGTCCGCGGGAGCGGATACCCCCTTGCAGGCTAGGTGAGCTTTGCGGCCGCGAAGCGGACGCCTTTAGCTTGTGCTTCGCCGCAGGCGGCGGTGGGTGTCCGCGGAGCGGATACCCACCTTGCAGGCTGGTGAGCTTTGCGGCCGCGAAGCGGACGCCTTTAGCTTGTGCTTCGCCGCAGGCGGCGGTGGGTGTCCGCGGGAGCGGATACCCAACCTTGCAGGCTAGGTGAGCTCAGCGCGCGAGCGTGATCTTGCTCAGCCCGCGCGGCCTGTCGGGATCGAGGCCCTTGGCTCGCGCGAGCGCCCACGCGAACAGCTGCCCCGGAACGACGGAGAGCAGGGGGGAGAGGAGCGGAGGATCCGGCTCCGGTACCGGCAGCGTGTACGCGGCGTTGGCGATCTGGCCCGCCGCCGTACCGCTGGCGACGAGGGTCGCACCCATCGCCCGGATCCGGTCCGCGGCGTCCTGCACGGCGGGCAGCATCTCGTCGGCGGACGCGATCGCCCATACGGGGAACATCGGGTCGAGGGCGGCGATCGGGCCGTGGGCGAGGTCGGTGGACGTCAGCGGCTCGGCGGCGACGTAGCAGGTCTCGAGCAGCTTCAGAGCGATCTCGCGCGCCGTTGCGAACTCGACCCCACGGCCGATGACGAACATGCGTCCTGTGAACGCGAACGGGACAGCGAGCGCGGCGGCCTCTCGCTCGAGCTCCGGGATCGCCTGCTCGAGAGCGTCGGCCACGCGTCGCACGCCGTCCGCGATCCGTGCGCCTTCGCCGGCGACGTTACCGGCGAGGAGGGCCAGCGCGGCGACGGTGGTCAGATACGTCTTCGTGGCGGCGACGGCCTGCTCGTCTCCGGCGCACAGTGGCACGACGGCGTCGGCCGCGCGCGCGAGGTCGGAGCCGGGGTCGTTGGTGAGCGCGATCGTGAGCGCTCCGTTGGTGCGCGCGAGCTCGAGATAGTCGACCACGTCGGGCGTTCGTCCCGACTGTGAGAGGCCGACTGCCGTCTCGCCGTTCATGTCGAGCGGCGTCCGGTAGTGCACGGTGAGGCTGATCGAGTCTCGTATCGCCGTCAGCCGCGCGAGCAGGCCGAACGCATAGACGCCGTACGACGCCGCGTTGTCGGAGGAGCCGTGCCCGACGAGCCGCACGAGCCGGCTGCCACGCTCTCGCATTGCGTCGGCCGCTGCCGCGATGGCGGCCTCCTGCTCGAGCAGGCGCCGCAGCGCGGCGGGTTGCTCGCGGATCTCCGCCAGGAACTGTGCGCCCGCCTCGGGCAGCGGCGACGGCGCCTCAGCAGGCGACACGTGTCTCTCCACCGACGAGAACGCGCTCGACCTCGAGGCCGTCGTCGAGCACGACGATGTCGGCCGGCAGCCCGATCGCCGAGCCTGCCGGCGTGGGGATCGCGCAGCACGCGCGCCGGAACCTCACCGGCGGCGCGCAGGGCCGCGTCGAGAGGTACTCCGAGCGCATGCACGTTTCGCACCGCGTCCGCCATTGTCAACGCGCTACCGGCCAGCACCCCGTCTTCCCGCCGTACGACGCCGTTCCGAACCTCGACCGTCATCGTGCCGAAGGCATACGAACCGTCCCCGAGGCCCGCGCCGGCGATCGCGTCGGTCACGAGCGCCACTCGGTTCGGCGCCGCCGCCCACGCGAGGAGCACCGCCTCCGGCGCCAGATGCACGCCGTCGACGATCACCTGCAAGATCACCCCGGGGCGGACCAGCGCCGCGCCGACGATGCCGGGGTCACGGTGGCTGAACGGTCGCATCGCGTTGAACAGGTGCGTGACGGTGCTCGCTCCGCGATCGAAGGCCGCCGACGTCTCCACCGCAGTCGCGTCACTGTGGCCGCACGAGACCGTGATGCCGCGAGCGACGAGCTCGTCGACGAGCTCCAGCGCGCCGGGCAGCTCGGGCGCGAGCGTGACGAGCCGCACCGGGCCCGCGTCGAGGAGGCGGTCGAGCAGCGCCGCGTCCGGATCCCTGCGGGCGGAGGCCGGATGGGTCCCGAGACGGCGCGGTGAGAGAAACGGGCCCTCGAGATGCACGCCGAGGATGCGCGGGCCACGGAGCGCGCCCGGCACGGCGCGCAGCGCCTCGACGAGATCGGCCTCCGGAGACGTGATGAACGTCGGCATGAACGAGGTGACACCGGTTTCGAGCAACGCATCTCCCGCAACCGCATAGCCGTCGGTGTCGGCGCCCAGGAAGTCGACGCCCGCGAATCCGTTCACCTGCAGGTCGACGAAGCCCGGAGCCGCGATGCCGTGGCCACCGGCTGTCGGAATGCCCGCGGCGGCGACGCACCCGCCGACGATCTCCAGGTCCCCTGGGACCAGGCGACCACCTACGAGTGCCGCCTCGACGCCGAGTCTCACGCTTCGAGAGCGGCGCGAATGACGCCGTCCGCCGCCGCGAGCCGGGATCGGGCCGTGGCGACATCCACGCGGCCGAGCAGCGAGACGATCGCCACCTTCGCATCACCGCCGGACGCGGTGAGTGCTTCCTCGACCTGCGCCGGATCGGCGCCCGTTGCCTCGCGGACGACGCGCCGCACACGTGCGTGCAGCTTCTCGTTGGTGGCATAGACGTCGACCATCAGGTTGCCGAAGGTCTTTCCCAGCCGGATCATCGCGATCGTCGAGAGCATGTTGAGCACGAGCTTCTGAGCGGTCCCGGCCTTGAGCCGGGTCGACCCTGCGAGGATCTCCGGCCCGACGACCACCGCTATCTCGTGCTCGGCCGACCTTCCGATCTGCGATCCGTCGACGGAGACGACCGCGACGGTCAGTGCACCCACAGCTCGTGCGGCGTCGATGCCACCGAGCACGTACGGCGTGCGGCCGCTGGCGCTGACGCCGACCACCGCGTCGAGGGGCGTCACATGCAACGTCTGCACCTCGCGCGCTCCCGCCTCGGCGTCGTCCTCGGCAGCCTCCTGCTCGGTGGGTGAGCTGTGCAGCCCGCCGGCGAGCAGCGCCGCCACCTGGCCCGGGGACGTGGAGAAGGTCGACTCGCACTCGGCAGCGTCGAGCGCGGCCAGCCGCCCCGACGTACCCGCTCCGACGTAGATCAGCCGGCCGCCGGCACTCAGCCGCGCCGCGACGGCGTCGATCGCAGCGGCGATCGCCGTTGACGCTTGCGCCACCGCGGCCGGGACGGAGGAGTCCTCCGCGCTCATGAGCTCGACGAGCTCGCGTGTGGAGCGAAGGTCGAGGTCGGAACTGTCGGGATTGCGCGCCTCCGTGACCAGCTCGTCGAGAGAAGCGTGGGTGCCTGCCCCGGAGTTCGACATGCGCGCTAGTCTACGCACGACGCAACCAGGTGGTCAATACCATTTGTCTCGGAGATGTCGTAAAGTGGTCTTGAACTCCCTACCGTTCCGTCTATGCTCCCGTCCCTGAAGCCATGGCCGCGATCGAGCTCGTCAACATCACGAAGGTCTTCGACGGCGATGTCGTTGCAGTCGACGACGTCAGCCTGACGGTCGCAGACGGCGAGTTCATGGTGCTCGTCGGGCCGTCCGGCTGTGGCAAGTCGACGCTCCTGCGCATGATCGCAGGGCTCGAGGAGGTGACGGCCGGCAGCGTCGAGATCGGCGGCAGGGACGTGACCGACTTGGCGCCGCGCCACCGCGACATCGCGATGGTGTTTCAGAGCTACGCCCTGTATCCGCACATGACGGTGCGCCAGAACCTCGGTTACGGCCTCAAGGTGCGCCGTACCCAGAAGACGGAGATCGGGCGGCGGGTCGAAGAGGTTGCCGGCCTGCTCGGCCTGGAGCAGCTGCTCGACAGACGACCTGCTCAGCTGTCGGGCGGTCAGCGCCAGCGCGTCGCCATGGGCCGCGCCATCGTGCGCGAGCCACAGGCTTTCCTGATGGACGAGCCGTTGTCGAACCTCGACGCGAAGCTTCGCGTCGGCATGCGCGCGTCGCTCGCGCAGCTGCATGCCAGGCTCGGCGTGACGACGGTCTACGTCACCCACGACCAGACGGAGGCGATGACGCTGGGTCAGCGTGTCGCCGTGATGCGGGACGGACGCGTCGTGCAGGCGGATGAGCCGCAAGCCCTCTACCGTGAGCCCGTCGACCTGTTCGTGGCGGCGTTCATCGGCTCTCCGGCGATGAACCTCGTCGAGGCCGTGATCGACGGCGAGCATGCGGTGTTCGGACAACACCGTGTCCCGCTCGATCCAGTTCGCCGGCCGGAGCGCGGGATCGAGCACGTCGTGCTCGGCATTCGGCCGGAGGCCTTCGAGGAGGCGTCCTTCGGCGCCGCGCACCTGCCGCGAATCGAGGCCCGCGTCGAGGTGGTCGAGGAGCTCGGCGCGGACGCGCACGTCTTCTTCACGGTCGACGCCGCGCCCGTAGCCGTCGAGGTACGCGAAGCAGCGGAGGCCGAAAGCCTCCTCGCCGGCGGAGCCACGCTGTTCACCGCCCGCGTCGATCCGGCAGCAAGCGTTCGCGTCGGAGAGACCGTGAGCCTCACTGTCGACCCCGCCCGCTTCCACTTCTTCGACGGCGTCAGCGGCGCGAGCCTGGTCGGCGCTACGGCGTCGCGCACCGCAGACCGGCCGGCGGTCTCGACGCCCTGATTTCTCGAGTGGTATTGACCACGCGTGATGGAAGGCTCTAGGATGGAGCCAGCCATGAGCGGAGCGCGCACCGTCACCAAGCAGAGCGAGACCCGCGAGCGCGTGCTCGACCTGATCGCGAGGCTCGGCGTCGGCGACGCCATACCGTCGGAGCGCCAGTTGAGCCCTGAGCTGGGTGTGTCGCGGCTCACGCTCCGCGCGGCCCTCGACGACCTCGTCCGCGAGGGCTATCTCGTGCGTCGTCGCGGCAGCGGCACGTTCGTCAGCGAGCCGAAGATCGCGCAGGAGCTCACCATGACCTCGTTCACCGAAGACATGCAGCGGCGCGGGATGGTGCCGTCGAGCCGGACGCTCGAGCTCCGCGTCACGCCGGCGGGTGCGCATCTCGGCAGGCTGCTGCACGTCTCGCCGTCCGAGCCAGTGGTGATCGTGACCCGGTTGAGGCTGGCGGATCGCGAGACGATGGCGATCGAGATGCTCCACGTGCGAGAGGCACTCGTCCCGGGGCTGTCCGCAGCCGACCTCGAGCGGCATTCGTTCTACGACCTGCTCCTCGGCACGTACGGAGTCGAGATCGTGGGTGGCACGCAGGCGATCGAGCCGACGGTGACGAACGAAGAGGAGTCTGCGGCGCTCGGTGTTCCGCTGCACTCACCCGCATTCGTCTTCGAGCGCGTTACTCGCTCCCCGGCCGGGGAGATCGTCGAGTACGTGCGGTCGATCTATCGTGGCGACCGGTACCGCATCGTCACCGAGCTCAGCCGCCCGCGCAGGCCGCGCGGCGCTGCCGAGCGTGACGGCCGCCACTCGTAGGGCTGAGATACTCCAGACCGCCGAACACGGTGGTCAGTACCAAGTCCGAGAGTCGTGCGACAAGTGGTGAAGAGGGCACGCGGATCCATGCGGGACGTCCAGGCCAGCATGTATGCGTCCCTTCGCCCTGGTGACGGTCGAGCGCGTGTCGGGCCGCTACGAAAGTGGTCTTGACAATCGTGGCAGACATGTGCGACGCTGCCGCTCAGTGGCCAAGTGGTCTAAACCAATAGTCAGGGACTTCGCACGCATCACCGCCGGCCACGGGAGGGCGGGACGAGCGAAGGCCGTTCCTCTACGCTCCTCGGAGGACCGTCCATGAGAGCACGCATCACACTCGCCCTCGCCTTGGTCGCCGCGGCCGTCGCTGCCGTGGCCTCCACTGCGACCGGCGGAACAGCGGCGAACACCCTGACGGTGTGGCTGCAGACCGACGCTGACCAGCCGACCTGGGAGCCGATCGTCAAGGCCGCCAACGCCGAGTTCGAGAAGGCGAACCCCGGCTGGAGCGTCGACGTGCAGACCCAGACCTGGGGCAATCACCTGCAGAAGTTCGACGCCACGCTGGCCGGCGGGAACGCACCCGACGTCATCGAGATGGGCAACACCGAGATGACGAAGTACATGGCAGCGGGCGCCTTCCAGGATCTGGCGGGCATCTCGTTCCCGAACCAGGCCACCTGGCTTTCGGGTCTGGCCGCGTCCGGGCAAGTTCGGTGGCAAGCTCTACGGTGTCCCGTACTACGCGGGGTCGCGCGTCGTCACGTACCGCACCGACCTGTTCAAGAGCTGCGGGCGTCAAGATCCCGACGAGCATCGCGGAGTTCACCGCCGGGGCGAAGAAGCTCGCCGCGAAGAACAAGCAGAAGGGCTTCTCGCCCGTCTACATCGCCGGCGCAGACTGGTACGTCGCGATGAGCTTCGTCTTCGACTACGGCGGGCAGATCGCGCAGCGCGTGAGCGGGAGATGGAAGGGCTCGCTCCACTCGCCGAAGGCGATCGCAGGCCTGACCGCGTGGAAGAACTTCATCACCGTCGGCGTCGCGGGCCAGCAAGACAACCGACGAGAACACCCCGCCCGGGTACAACGTGTACGCCCAGGGCCTCGCGGCGTCGATGACCGGGCAGGCGTGGTACAGCTGCTGCGTCGGTGACAAGTACAAGGGCGTCACGGCGCAGTTCGTGATGCCGAGTCACACGAAGGGGCAGCCGATGCCGGGCTTCCTCGGTGGCTCCGACCTCGCGGTGCCGATCGGTGGCAGCAAGGCGCAGGCCGCCGACTGGATCAGCGCCTACACCAACAACGCGTCGATGACCCGTCTCAGAGGGCTCGGCAACATCCCGAACACGACGAGCCTGCTGGGCAGCAGCGTCAACGAGCGGGCAGCGCGACGCAGCTGGTTCGTTCCGACGGCAAAGAACTGGGTCAACGTGGAGAACGGAAACGTCCTCCGCAGCATGCTGTCGGCGATCCTCACCGGAGAGCTCACCGTCAAACAGGCCGCCACCGCGGCGAGCCGCAACATCACATTCACCCTCAACCAGTAGGAGCACATTGAAGCTGCCTGGATCCCGTGAGCTTGCGGCCGCGAAGCGGACGCCTTTAGGGATCTTCGCGCGCACCCGGCCCGCGAGAGCGGGTCGGGTGCTTGCGCCGCGGGGATGAGTAGTCGAGTCCCCGCTTCCGGCACGGCCGTCGCCGTCGAGACCAGCCCTCCTTGGTCTCCGCGGCGGCGGCCGTTGACGATGCGCCGCGCGTTCAGCGCGGCGGTGCCGTACCTACTGCTGCTGCCGGTGATCGCGGCGATGGTGGCGATCCTCGGGTACCCGCTCTACAAGCTCTCCACGCTCTCTCTCCAGCGCTACGGACTGCCCGAGCTGATCCAGCGACACGGGGAATGGATCGGTCTCGACAACTTCAGCTCGGTCCTGCAGGACCGGGTCTTCTGGGACACGCTGCTCCGCACGATCGTCTTCACGATCGCGAATGTCGGCCTGACGATGGTGCTCGGGACGCTGATCGCCCTGCTGCTCGTTCGGGTCAGCTCCGTCGTGCGCGTGATGCTCACAGCGGGTCTCGTGCTCGTCTGGTCGATGCCCGTCGTCGTCGCCGTCCAGGTCTGGTTCTGGATCACGAACTTCCAGAACGGTGTCCTGAACTACGTCCTCACGCAGCTTCGCGTCGGCGACTTCTTCCAGCACGACTGGTATGCGGGGACCTTCTCGAAGCTCTCCATGGTGACCCTGCTGATCGTCTGGGGTGCGCTCCCGTTCGTCACGATCACCGTCTACGCGGGGCTCGCCCAGGTGCCGCGTGAGCTCGTCGAGGCGGCCGAGATCGACGGCGCGGGCCGGTTCGCGTCTTCCGGGACGTGACGTACCCGATCCTCAAGCCGATCCTCTTCATCCTGACCAGCCTCTCGATCATCTGGGACTTCGGCGTCTTCGCGCAGCCGTATCTGCTGATCGGCGCATCGCACGTCGACTCGTCGAACTACCTGATGGGCGTCTACGTGTTCATCGAGGGCTATGCGCACTCGGACTTCGGTCGCGGCGCCGCGATCTCGATTCTGATGCTGCTCATCGTGGCCCTGTCTGAGCGTGGTCTACGTGCGCAAGATGGTGCGCATGGGAGACGTCCCATGAGCACGGCGACGGAGACGGCGGCCGCGAGGGCCGCGGCAGCACGCACGAGGGCCGCGACCTCGGTGCGCCGGCCGGAGCTGGTTCGACGCGCGAGGTGGAAGCGGGTCCGGCGCCAGGGCTGGAACGTGCTCGGGCTGCTCGTGTTCGTGATCCTCGTCTTCCCGGTGTTCTGGATGATCTCGACGGCGTTCAAGCCGGACGACGAGATCAACAGCCTCACGCCGACGTGGTTCTCGCTCGACCCGACGCTCGATCACTTCCGCGAAGCGATCGCGCGCCCGTACTTCTGGGACATCGTCAAGAACAGCCTGATCGTCGTCAGCGTCACGGTGGCGCTCTCGATCGTCCTCGCGTTCCTGGCGGCGGTTGCGCTCGCGAAGTACCGGTTCTCGGGCCGCAAGCTCTTCATCGTGCTGATGATCGGCATCCTGATGCTGCCTCAGGTCGGGTTGATCATCCCGCTCTACGTGGTGCTCGCCCGCTACCACCTCACGAACGCCCTGACCGGCGTGATCATCACGTACTTGACCTTCGTCCTGCCGTTCGCTGTCTGGACGTTGCGGGGCTTCATCCTCGGCATCCCACGCGAGCTCGAGGAGGCCGCGATGGTGGACGGCTCCAGCCGGCTCGGCGCCTTCTTCAGGATCCTGCTACCCCTCGTGACGCCCGGCCTGGTTGCGACCTCGGTCTTCGTCTTCGTCACGACCTGGAACGAGTTCATCTTCGCCAGTGTCCTGCTCAGCGACCAGAAGAACCACACGGTGACGGTCTGGCTGTCGTACTTCTACGGCACGAGCACGCAAATCGACTGGGGCGGCCTCATGGCGGCGTCGACGCTCACTGCGATACCGGTCGTCGTCTTCTTCCTTCTCGTCCAGCGGAGGATCGCGTTCGGGCTCACCGCCGGGGCTGTGCGGGGTTGAGTGATCGTCGTCTCGCGGGTCGCCGTCCTGCTCGCGTGCGCGAGCCTCACGGTCGGGGTCGCGCACGGGGGAACGGCCGCTGACGTGAGCCCGAGCCCCTCGGCGCCACCGACCTTCGGCTCGGTGATCCCGAAGCCGCGTGTCGCGAAGCAGGGGCGGGGATTCTTCACCCTCCAGCCCTCTGCGGGAATCGTGGTCAAGGGCGGCGCCGAAGCGGTGGCTGTTGCCGAGTACCTCGCCGGCGGGCTTCGACCGGCCACCGGGTACCGGCTGCCGGTGTCGCCGGGTCGCGGCGCGCCGCCGGTGGACGGCATCGCTCTCTCGGTCGAGCCGAAGCTGCGGATGCTCGGTGACGAGGGCTACCGGTTGCGCATCGCGCTCGACGGCGTTGCGCTGACGGCCCAACGCCCGGCCGGCCTCTTCTACGGCGTCCAGACGCTGCGGCAGCTCCTCCATGCCGAGATCGAGAGCAGGGACGCTCGGCCCGGGCCGTGGCGGATGCGGACGGGGACGATCGAGGACCGGCCGCGCTTCGTCTGGCGCGGCGCAATGCTGGACGTCGCACGGCACTTCTTCGGAATCGCCGACGTCAAGCGATTCATCGACCTGATGGCGCTCTACAAGCTGAACCGGCTGCACCTGCACCTGACGGACGACCAGGGTTGGAGGCTCGCGATTGGCTCCTGGCCGAAGCTCGCCAGGCACGGAGGGAGCACCGAGGTAGGTGGCGGCCCGGGTGGCTCGTACACGCAACGCCAGTTCGGGGAGCTCGTCGCGTACGCCGCGGCCCGGTACGTGACCGTCGTGCCCGAGATCGACATGCCGGGGCACACCAATGCCGCCTTGGCGTCCTACGCGAAGCTGAGTTGCGACGGCACCGCTCCTGCTCTCTACACGGGTATCGAGGTCGGCTTCAGCTCGCTGTGCATCCGCAAGGAGCTGACCTACCGCTTCATCGACGATGTGGTCGGAGAGGTGGCTGCGCTGACGCCCGGGCCGTACCTGCACATCGGCGGTGACGAGGCTCAGGCCACCGCGCCCGAGGACTACGTGTACTTCCTCGGACGAGTCCAGGCCATCGTGCGTGCGCACGGCAAGCGGATGGTGGGGTGGGAGGAGACCGCTCGCGCTGGCCTGCACCGCACCTCGATCGCGCAGCACTGGCACGACCCGGAGCTCGCACGGCGCGCAGTCCGGCAGGGGGCGAAGGTGATCATGTCGCCGGCTCCGAAGGCCTACCTGGACATGAAGTACGCGCCCGACACGACGCTGGGCCTCACCTGGGCTGGGACCACCGACGTGCGTGACGCATACTCCTGGGACCCCGCCACTCAGGTCTCCGGCGTCCGCGAGCGCGACATCCTGGGTGTCGAGGCCCCGCTCTGGTCGGAGACGACCAGGACGGTCGCCGACCAGGACTATCTCGCCTTCCCGAGGCTGCTCGGCCACGCCGAGATCGCCTGGTCTCAGGCGCGTGGGCGCAGCTGGAAGGAGTACCGCTGGCGCCTCGCGACCCACGGCCCACGGCTGCGGGCGCTGGGAGTGCGGTTCTACGCCTCGCCCGCGATCCCCTGGCGGGCCTGAGGCGCAACGAGCGACTCCAGGTCGTGGGCGGTGAACGGCTTCTGCAGGAACAGCAGCTCTTCACCGGCTTCCGTGAGGTCGCCGGGGAAGCCGGACATGTAGACGACGGTCGTCCGCGGGTGGCGTGCAGTGGCGCGGCGACCGAGCTCGACACCTCCCAGCCCGGGCATCACGACGTCCGTCAGGAGCAGGTCGACGCCGCTACCCCCGGCCCCCAGCAGCTCGAGCGCCTCGAGGCCGTCGCGCGCCGTGCGGACGACGTAGCCCATGCGCTCGAGGAGGTCGGCGCAGACCTCGCGTACCGCTTCGTCGTCGTCGACGACGAGTGCCGTGCCTTCGAGCGCCAACGCGGCGAGGGACGGTTTCGACGGCTGGGTGGGTCTGCGCAGCGCGCAGAGGAAGGAGCACGGTCATCGTCGTGCCGTCACCTGGCTCCGTCTCCACCGTCACGCACCCTCCGCCCTGTCGTGCGATCCCGTATGCCGTGGAGAGCCCGAGCCCCGTGCCCTTCCCCTCGGCTTTCGTGGTGAAGAACGGCTCGAAGATGTGAGACCGCGTTTCCTCGTCCATCCCGGATCCGGTGTCGTCGACACGCAGCTCGAGGAACTCGCCCGGCTCGACGTCGTGCTGCTCGGCGGCCGTCCCGTCGACGGCAATGAGTCTCGTGCCGATCGTGATCGTCCCCTCGTCCTCGATGGCGTCACGGGCGTTGAGCACGAGGTTGACGATCACCTGCTCGATCTGGGCCGGGTCGGCCTCGGTGACCGGCACGGTTTCGTCCAGGTTCGTTCTCAGCCGGATCCCCGGATGGACGAGCGGCTGCAGCAGCTCGATGCTCGTCCGGACGATCTCGTTGAGCTCGATCGCCCGCGGCTGCAGCACCTGCTTCCGTCCGAAGGCGAGCAGCTGCCGTGTCAGCGTGGCGGCCCGCTCGGCCGAGCCGATCACCTGCTCGACGTCGTGTCGGAGCGGACTGTCGGGCTGTAGCCGCGCCAGCATGAGGCTGCTGTAGGCGGTGATCGCGGTGAGGGTGTTGTTGAACTCGTGGGCCACGCCCCCGGCGAGCTGTCCGATCGCCTCGATCTTCTGCGCGTGGTGCAGCTCGTCCTGGAGGCGGTCTCGCTCTGCCTCTGCCTGCTTGCGCTCGGTGATGTCGAGCAGGAACCCCTGGACACCGACCGGCTCGCCGGCGTCGTCCCGGATCAGGTAGGTCTCGTCCTGCATCCAGACGATGCGTCCGTCCCGGTGCACGTACCGGTACTCGCCGCGGAACGGCTCGCCGGTGCGGCGCACGCGCTCGCCGCTGTCGATCGCGTACTGGACGTCCTCCGGGTGCACGGTACGTCCGAGGATGCCGGGGTCGCTCTCCCACTCCTCGGCGGTGTACCCGAGCAGGTCCTGCACCTTCGGGCTGCAGTAGATGTTCGAGTCCGCCATGTCCAGGGGGCGGATGTACATGGCGAGTGGCAGCTGCTCGACGAGCGTCCTGTAGCGGAGCTCGGCTTCGCGCAGCTGCCGTTCCGCCTCGATCCGCTCGGTGATGTCCTGGATCTGGCTGACGAAGCTGACCGGCTCGCCTTCCTCATCCCGCACCAGCGAGACGCTGAGCAGGATCCAGACGACGTGCCCGAGCTTGTGGAAGTACCGCTTCTCCATCTCGTAGGTGCGGATCTCGCCGGCGAGCATCTGACGGACGAACTCGAGGTCTGCGTCGAGGTCGTCGGGGTGCGTGATGTCCTGGAAGGTCTTCTCGAGTAGCTCGTGCTCCGGGTAGCCGACGATCTCGCAGAGCGCCCGGTTCACCTGCAGGAACCGTCCGCCAGGTGCGACGATGGCCTCGCCGATGGGCGCGTTGTGGAAGATCCGCGCGAAGCGCTCGTTCGCCTCACGGAGCTCGCGCTCGACCTGCCTGTGGTCGGTCACGTCGTCACGACCGCCAATCCGCCTCCCTCTGCACGCTGCTCTCTCACCGGCAGCCGCGCCCCGGGCTCAGGCGGAAACCTACCGCACCGTCTCACCCTGACCCGGCCGGCGCGGAACGGAGTCGCGCTAGAATCCCCGTTCGACCGGGGCGGTTAGCTCAGTTGGGAGAGCACCAGCTCGACAAGCTGGGGGTCACTGGTTCGAGCCCAGTACCGCCCATTTTCCTCCAAGCAGGGTTTCGGCTTCGCCGAAACCTCGGAAACCGCTAGCGCGGTTTCCGCTGCGGGAAGATCCCTGAAGCCGGGAACCTCCGGTTCCCTGCGAACCCTCCCTCATGTGGTTCGAGTCCAGTGACGCCCATTCGCTTGGTGTCGCAACCGCTCGATGTCGCAATGACAACAGATGTCCCCGCAAACAGGAACATCGTGCTATTCCGATCGCTCTCGAGGAGGGCGGACAGCACTCAAACCAGGGCGGCGCCGCTTGCCGCAACCCTCGACTGAGGCTACGTGTCTTCGGTTCGCAACCGGTAGCCGCGGCCGCGGACAGTCTCGATCATCGACGCCCGCTCACCCAGCTTCTTCCGTAGCGAGCGCACGACCGTGTCGATCACGTTGCTCCCGACGTGCGAGTAACCCCAGACGTCACGAAGCAGGTTCGATCGGTCGACCACCTTGCCTTGACGCTGATACAGGTAGTCGAGGAGCTCGAACTCGAGGCGCGTCAGGTCGACGCGCCGTCCCCCGACCACGAGCTGGCGCTCGACGGGGTCGAGGATCGAGTCCTCCGCGATGAGGAGCTCGCGTGCCGCGAGCCTTCGTCAGCCATCCGTCGACCGACGACGGGCCGAAGTCGAGTTGGATGGTGTGGTAGTTGACCCCGTCGAGCTGGACCGCGTCCGGCAGTGCCACGAATCCGAGTGGAGTGATGATCGGCGCGTACGTGGCGATGTCGCAGACGGTCGTGTAGAGACGTCGGAGCTCCGGTCTCAGCTCCATGTACGCGCGCTTGATGTCGAGCCAGCAGGCCGCTTGCACGATGGAGCGTCGTTCCCCCTCGTCCTCGCTCAGCCAGCGGCGGTTCCAGAGCACCCGCTGCCCCCGTGGAACCGGATCTCGGCGCAAGTGCTCACGCCAGCTCCGTGTGACCGGATCGGCTTCGATCGCGCCGTAGGGAGCGTCGTCCGGCTCGAACACGATCGAGAAGCCCGCAACGCGCCCGTTTCGGTCGCGGACGACGACGAAGTGCTGTGGTGAGTGCTCCCACCACGAGACCAACTGAGCGGCAGCCGCGTCCGGTTCGTGTCGACGTGCGATCGCGGCGATCGCCGGACCGTCTGCGGGAGTCGCCGTCTCGACCGAGAGGACATGCTCGGTCGTTGGGAAGAACGCCTCGCGGACGGCCGGGTTCTCGATCAGGTAGAGCATGTCGGCGGTGTACCGCCAGAGGTCGGCGGGGGGCACTGTCGGCAGCTCGCTGCGGAGCTTCCGCCATGCGGCTGCCCGATAGCGCCGATGGGCGACCGGATCGAACCCGCGCAGGGCGCGGGCGACCGTCTCGCGAATCGTGTCGTGGACCACGAGCCCGTCGTGCCCGAGTTGGACGAAGGGGAGAGCTCGTAGACGCTCGAAGACATCCTGCGGCGCGCGATCGGGCAGCATCGCCTCGAGGAGCGAGAGCGTGATCCGCCGGACGACCGAAGCGGCGTCGAGCGCCGCCCGAGTCGAACCGTCGAGGCCGTCGAGATAGAGCTCGGTCAGCTCGTCGAGGACCGCCTGCAGCGCGATGTCGTCGAGCTCGACGTCGGGGCGATCCCGCACGGCGGCAGCCGCGAGCTCGAGAGAGAGCGGGTGCCCGCGTGCGAGCCGGTTCACCCTGCGGGCGTCGGCGGCGTCGAGGCCGGCTCTCGTCAGGAGCTCGCCGGCTTCGCCGTCATCGAGGTTGCCGAGCCGGACGCTGCGCACGAGCTCGCTCCAGCCCAGGCGTTGCGTACCAGCTTGCGATGGGAGGCTCGCGCCCCGCCAGGACCAGCCGCGTGTTGTCGTGCAGGGCCGGTGCAAACGCCTGGCGGACCCAGCTGTCGAGCAGGCGAAGAATCTCATATGTGTCGAGGACGAGCACCACGCGTTCCCCAAGCCCTGCCAGGCGCTCGGCTGCTTCTTCAGCGCTCGTCGGCGCTCCTCCGACCGCGTTTGCAAGCCGGTCGAGGAAGCCGCGTTCCGTCGGCTCGATCGATCGGCAATCGATCATGACGACCGTCTCGCCGCGGCT
This sequence comes from uncultured Actinomycetes bacterium, assembly GCA_963724995.1. GTDB lineage: Bacteria > Actinomycetota > Thermoleophilia > Gaiellales > Gaiellaceae > Gaiella. The sequence goes on along the minus strand of CAVRXC010000004.1, from coordinate 192,257 downwards.
GCGAGCTTCGCCCGCGAACGACTCGAGAAGCGTCGACTTGCCGACGCCGGCGATCCCGTGCACGAAGACGACGAGCGGGCCGCCCTCCTCCAGCGTCTGGAGCAGGGCGGCCTTCTCAGCAGTCCGGCCGAAGATCTCGGCCGACCGCTCCTCGACGAGCTCACGGATAGTTCGGCTCACTCGGGGTTCCTCGCTGAAGAGTCTATGCCGCGTCTGTCAGGCGGGCACCCCTGCGAGCCCGCGTGTCACGCTCGTCGGTTCCTCGAGCACGTCGAAGTCGATCGACGTGATGCCTGCGAGATTCGGGTTGGTCGCGACGGCCTTGAAGAGGTCGCTCTTCGCGTACTCGTCCATCGCCTCGCGGCTCGCCCACGTGTAAACACCTCCGTAGGTGTTCGTGGTCCGGTTCGCGAGCCAGACCTTCGAGATCAATCCCGGCACCTCCGCGAAGGCCGGCGCGACCTCATCGCAGTGCGCACGGTAGTCGGCCTCGCTCACGTCTTTGAGGTGAAAGTTGATGATCTGGACGTGCATGTCGCCTCCTTTGTGTATGGCAGATCGCCACTACCTGCACGCTAGGAGGCGCAAGCGTCCAATCGATGGCCCCTGCATGAGAAAGAAATGAGAATCGCCTGCTTTGTGACGACTATCACGTAGTGGATGGTCCGATTTCAACCGAGGGACAGTTGGCGGCTCCTTGCCGGATCCGGCGAACCGTGAGACTCTGGAAGAAGCCCTAACGCATTGCCAGGAGCTCTCTCAGGGCCTCCGGCGGGTTTGAAAGACGCCCAGTTAGGACCATTCCCGCCAACCCGCTTCAGGAGTGGGCTTGCGGCACGGAGGCAAGAGGGCGCCGTCCACATCGCGTCCACACGCGCGGCGGAGCCTCCGTGACGACCGGGTGCGGCTGGCCTAGCGGACGGCCGCACGCGCTTCCCCTTCCTCACCTCCGGTGAGCGCGGCGGCGCGTAGACCGTGTCCGATCGCGTCGAGCGCGGCCTTCGCTCGCCGACACGGACGTGTCGATAGGTCCGCAGGAGCTCGACGAGCCGCACACCGAAGGCCAGCTGCTGGTGCGCGCGCTCGACCCCGAGCTGGTCTGGCTCGCGCACGAGCACGAGCCGTGGCGACCCCGCACCGTCTAAGGCATCAGGCCGGCGCTCTCTGGGCTCGGGTTCCGCGCCCGACGCGGTATCCGAGACTCTGCTCTACCGCCGTACTCGTGAGACTCTGGAGAAGGTCCTAGATACCGGGGGATGCGCGCTTCGGGCGCGCTCTGAGGGCAACCGCAATGAGCCGGGCCCGCCATGTCGGGCGCGGCGGCGGGTTCGCCCTAGACCAAAGGCCCTTCCGAATGTCACGCCACCGCGCCTGCGGACCTCGAGCCGTCACTTCCAGTCTCTAACGAACAACGTGATAGTCGACGAGCAGATAGCCGGTCGGTGAGATCTCGCTTCGGATCGATTCGAGCTGAATGGATGGCAAGCCGTCGAGGAGTCGTCGTCCGCGGCCGGCGATCCTCGGCGCTATCACGAGCCTGAGCTCGTCGACAACGTCGGCGGCGAGCAGCGCCTGCGCGACGGAGATACTTGCGTGCACGCCGACATCGCCTCCGCGCTGCTGCTTGAGATCCCGAACGAATTCGACCAGCCCGCCGTCGAGCATCGTCGCATTGGCCCAATCTCGGTCAAGGGGCGTCGATGTCGCGACATACTTCGTGACCCCGTTGATGAATGTCGCGAATGGCTGGATCTGGCTGCTCGGCCAGAACTGCGCCCATTCGGTGTAGCTGCGGCGGCCGAGAATGACCGCGTCCTGTGTTGCGATCACAGCGGCAAGGTTGGCGTCCATCGCGTCGTCCCAGTCGGCGAAGAAACCATCTGGGTCCTCGGCAACCCCGTCGAGGGACAACAACTCGTACACGACGATCCTTCGCACGCTCTACAAGCTACAGAGGCACCCTGGACACCTGGCCGCCACCAGCCTCAGCCTCACCCTGGGTGCCAACAGTCACCGATCGACCTCGTCTCGAAATGCGTCCGCGGTTCGGGATTGCGCGCGATCCTACGGCCGCGGAGCCCCGCCTCCGACTCGCGACTCAACGATCAAGACGTCCGAACAGCTCTACGAGTCAGTCCACCAATCGCGCTGGCCCTCGACGTCTTCGCGCGGAGTCTCGCCGAGATTGGGCGCACGCGCACCGTCGTCGACTTTCATCCGTCCGCTTCCGCGCATGACCACGTACACCTCCTCTTGCGTCTTGTGCGTATGGCCGTACGGAAAGCGATAGCCCGGCGGGATGCGCTGGTAGCTCAGGCCGGATTTCTCGAGCTCGAGCGCCCCGGTCGCCGAGCGGAACTCCAGGCCCGGGGCGCCGTCGAACTTGGAGCCGATGTCCTCCAGATCCTCCTCGAGGTTCCTGAGCATGAACGGCACGGCGCAATCCTATGGCACCGCAGTTGCGACGATTCCCTCCCGCTACAGCCCAGGCGCCGGACTGTCGAAAGCTCGCTCGTGGCCGCGCGTGCAGCACCAACAGCGGCCCTGTCTGTCGCGGTTCAGGTCAGTGAGAACGTGGCCCCGCTCACAGAGTCCCCACCGGTTGATGAACTCAGTGATGAGCCGCCGCCGGAGGGCGGCACGGTAGCGCTCAAGCTCGTCGTTCCGGCCCACGGCCCAAACGGTACAGCTCGGTCCTGAGGGTCGTGTGCGTGCGCCAGTGTTCGGGAATGTCATCTGAGCACCAGTACCATTGACTGCTGCCCGTGGCGCTTCCCCTCATCGATCACTTGGCCCTGCGAGTACGTGACGTGAGACGCAGCCGCAGCTTCTACGAGCAGGCTCTCGAGCCGTTCGGAGTGAAGGTATTGGAGAGCTCGCAGAGGTCCTGGGTTCGCCATCGAGGGCGGTGGAGATTTCTGGATCGGGGAAGGGGAACCCCCGGCCGCTCCCGTTCATGTGGCCTTCGCTGCAGCTGACCGAGCCACCGTTGACAAGTTCCACCGAGCCGCTGTCGAAGCCGGTGGCCGCGACAACGGCGCGCCGGGTCTTCGCCCGCAGTACCACGCCGGGTATTACGCAGCGTTCGTCATTGACCCGGATGGGAACAACGTCGAAGCGGTCTTCCACGGGGACGGGGACGGCTAGCTGCCAGCCGCGTGACGCAACGACGAAGGGCACGTCCCTCGAGCAAGAACCCCAGCGGCACCGGCGGACGCTTGAGAAACGGCAGTTGAGAAGCTCGAGGCGCTGGGAGTTCGCGGAATCCTCTGGCAATTGCTCGGGCTGGCCAGATCATCGACGTGCGCTGCCGCCGTGCTCGCTGACGCTGCTTGGCTGCTCGCCTGGGAACGGTCGCGCCGCCAACCGGCGTGGGATCGTCGGACACGGAAACCGACAGGAGGGCTCCGATGGCAGTTGCGGTTGAGATGAACTTTCGTGGCGCGACGCTCGATCAGTACGACCAGGTGATCGTGGCGATGGGTCTCACGCCGGGCGGCTCGACGCCACCGGGCGCGATCTCCCACTGGGTGGCCGGGACCGACGACGGGCTTCGGGTCGTCGACGTCTGGGAGACGAGGGAGGCATACGACCGGTTTGCGGAGGAGCAGATCGGCCCTGCCACGCGTGAGGCCGGCTTCACGGAAGCACCGGAGACGACCTTCTACGACGTACACAATCACCTCACGAAGAGCTAGAAGCTCGCTTCGTTCTGCCCGCACAGGTTCAGGTCGGGACGCCTCCGGGTAGTACGAATCGAAGTGCCGGGCCGGATGACGCTCTCTTCCGAGTCTCCTCGCGCGGGAGAGGTGGATGCCGGTCCCGGCAACTCTGTCTGCACCTCCCGTCCTTGCGTGCAGGAGTAAGAGAGTAGATTCCGCCAGATGAGCTTCACGTTGGCGCCGATGCCTACGACCGTTTCATGGGCAGGTATTCGGTGCTGCTCGCGCCCCAATCGCGGATCTCGCGGCCGTTGCTGCCGGTCAGCGAGTGCTCGATGTCGGCTGTGGACCGGGTGCGCTCACGGTCGAGCTGGTCACGCGGCTGGGACCGGCCGCCGTGTCCGCCGTCGATCCTTCGGAGCCCTTCGTCGCAGCAGCTCGAGAGCGCCACCCAGGCGTCAACGTGCAACGTGCCGCGGCCGAGCAGCTGCCGTTCGACGAGCAGTCGTTCGACGCCGCGCTGGCGCAGCTCGTCGTTCACTTCATGGCAGACCCCGTGGCGGGTCTCCGCGAGATGGCGCGTGTCACGCGGCGAGCGCGGTGTCGTGGCAGCGTGCGTCTGGGACCACGCGGGCGGCCAGGGGCCGCTCAGCCTGTTCTGGGAAGCGGCGCACGAGATCGACCCCGACGTGGAGGACGAGTCGCAGCTTGCAGGTGCCCGCGAGGGCCACCTCGGGCAACTGTTCCAGGCAGCCGGGCTACACGACATCGAAGAGAGCGCTCTCGCGGTCAACGTCGAGCATCCGAGCTTCGAGGAGTGGTGGGAGCCGTTCACGTTCGGCATCGGCCCGGCCGGCAGCTACGCCGCCGGCCTCGACACGGCACGCCAGGCTCGTTTGCGCGAGCGCTGCCGCGAGATGCTGCCGGGGCACCGTTCGTCCTGACCGCCCGGGCCTGGGCAGCGCGAGGCATCGTCTAGCAGCGGGTCGACCGGCCGTCTCGACACGAGCGAGGGCGACTGCTCTCACGTGGCTCTCATCGATCACGACGACAATGAGGCCCTGATGCGGATCCTCATCGTCGAGGACGACGAGAAGCTGGCCGGGCTGCTGCGACGGGGCCTCGTCGAGGAAGGGCACGGAGCGGACGTCGCAGCCCGCGGCGAGGACGCCCTCTGGATGGCGGGGGCGAGCCCGTATGACGCCATCGTCCTCGACGTGATGCTGCCTGGGATCGACGGCTTCGAGGTCTGCCGCCGGCTGCGCGACGATGACGTGTGGGCGCCGGTGCTCATGCTGACCGCCCGCGATGCGGTCCCCGACCGGGTGGCAGGCCTCGACGGCGGCGCCGACGACTACCTGACAAAGCCGTTCTCCTTCGCCGAGCTGCTGGCCCGGCTGCGCTCGCTGGCCCGTCGCGGCCCCGTGGAACGCCCGGCAGTGATCGAGGTCGGCGAGCTCCGGCTCGACCCGGCCACACGCCAGGTGTGGCGTGGCGCGACCGAGATCGAGCTCTCGGTGAAGGAGCTCGCGCTCCTCGAGGCGTTCATGCGACGTCCGGGGCTCGTGCTGTCGCGCTACGACCTGCTCGAGCACGCCTGGGACTCGAGCTACGAGAATCGCTCGAACGTGATCGACGTCTACGTTCGCTACCTGCGCGAGAAGATCGATCGCCCCTTCGGCGTGTCGTCGCTCGAGACGATTCGCGGCGCCGGGTACCGGCTGCGGGCCGACGGCGGCTCCTGACGTGCTCGCCCGCATCCCGATCCGGGTCCGGCTCACGCTCGCCTTCGCGCTGTCGGCTGCGCTCGTCCTCGCCGCCACGAGCGTCTTCCTGCTGGTCAGGCTGCGCACCTCGCTCGACGAGGCAATCGACGAGGGCCTGCAGACGCGCGCCCGCGACGTTGCTGCGCTGGTCGAGGGCAGCGGCACGCTCGTACGACCGGGCGAGCCGGACGAGGGCGTTGCCCAGGTCCTACGCCCGGACGGCACGATCGCGAGCACGACTGGTCTTCGGCCGGGTCTGCTCACACCCGACGAGCTCGTGCACGCGAGGGTCGGACAGATCACCGTGCCGCGCCGCGACGCGCAGGGCCTCGATCTCCCCCTCCGCCTGACCGCACTTCCGGTGCAGACGCCGGACGGCGCCGCGGTGCTCGTCGTGGGTGCTTCGCTCGAGGATCGTGACGAGGCCGTCCAGGCACTCGTCCGGCAGCTGCTGCTGGTCGGGCCCGTGGTGCTGCTCCTGGTCTCGCTCGGCGGCTACCTGCTCGCAACCGCGGCCCTCCGGCCGGTCGAGAGGATGCGTGCCGAAGCCGCGGCGGTGTCGGGGGTGGAGCTGGGAAGACGGCTCACGTTACCGGCTGCGCGAGACGAGATCTCACGGCTCGGCGAGACCCTGAACGAGATGCTCGCGCGCCTCGACGATGCGATCGAGCGTGAGCGGCGCTTCGTCGCCGATGCGAGCCACGAGCTGAGGACGCCGCTCGCGGTGCTCCAGGCCGAGCTCGAGCTCGCGCTACGCCGGCCCCGCCCGGCCGAGGAGCTCGAGACCGCGCTTCGCTCCGCCGCGGAGGAGTCGGAGCGTCTCGCCCGCCTCGCAGAGGACCTGCTCGTGCTCGCGCGCGCGGACGAGGACGGGCTCCCGCTCCGGCGCACGACGGTCGACACGGTCGAGCTCCTGGGCCGTGTCGCCGAGAGGTTCGACTCGAGCGCCGTCGCCGCGGGGCGGATCGAGGTCGACTCTCACTCCGGCGCCGTCCTCGACGGCGATCCGGTGCGCCTCGAGCAGGCGCTCGGCAACCTCGTCGACAATGCCCTGCGTCACGGCGGGGAGCCGGTCGTGCTTCGCGCCGCCCGTGACGGCGATCACGTCGAGTTGCACGTGCTCGATGCAGGACCCGGGTTTCCGACGGGTTTCCTGGCGCAGGCGTTCGAGCGGTTCAGCCGCGCAGACGAAGCGCGCGGGAGGGGTGGCACGGGTCTGGGGCTGGCGATCGTGGCCGCCATCGCGCGGGCTCATGGCGGCACGGCACAGGCGGCGAATCGCAGTGCCGGCGGGGCTGATGTCTGGCTTTCGCTTCCCATCCGCGTGACGACGCGGAGCGGCGAGCAAGTCCACCAGGACTGCGTAGGGGCGGGAGATATCCCGCCCCTACGACCTGACACCGTGTAGGAGGGTAACGCGGTGTCGGTCTTCAGCCGGTCCCGGAGCCCTGGCCGACGGCGCTCGACGCCCGAATGGGGGAGCGGTGCGCGGCGATCAGGTCGCGGTACCAGCGGTAGCTCTCCTTCGGCACGCGCTCGAGCGTCGGGTAGTCGATGTAGACGAGACCGAAGCGCTGCGAGTACCCGTGGCCCCACTCGAAGTTGTCGAGCAGCGACCAGACGAAGTAGCCGTCGACGCGGACGCCGTCCTCGATCGCCCGCCCGACCGCGTCTATGTGGCGACGCAGGTACGCAATCCGCTCCGGGTCATGGACGCTCCCGTCGTGGCGCCGCCCGTCCACGTACGCAGCTCCGTTCTCGGTGATGTAGAGCGGGGGTATCTCGTACTCGTCGGCCAGCCGCACCAGCAGCCGGTGGAGACCCTCCGGGTACACCTCCCACCCCATCGCCGTTCGTTCGACCTCCTCCAGCGGGACAGTGACAGCCGTCCCCGCCGCCGAGGCCTGCACGACGCTGCGCGTGTAGTAGTTGACGCCCAGGAAGTCGATCGGCGCAGCGATGGCCTGCAGGTCACCGTCGGCGATCGACGGAAGGCTGGGCCCGTAGTGCGCGACGATGTCGGCGGGGTACTCGCCCCGCAGGACGGGGTCGAGGTACCAGCGATTGCGAACACCGTCCTGCAGCCGCGCCGCGGCGAGGTCCGCTGGAGAATCGGAGCGCGGCTGGATCTCGACGAGGTCGATCGTGATCCCGACCCGGGACCCCGGCGCGTCGCGCCGCAGGATCTCCGCAGCGCGCCCGTGGGACAGGAGCACGTTGTGGGCGGCTGCGAGCGCATCGGGCTCGCTCCGGCGGCCGGGCGCGTGCAGGCCGAGACCGTAGCCGAGCCACGAGATCACCCATGGCTCGTTCTGCGTGATCCACGTGCCGACCCTGTCGCCGAGGCGGCCGGCAACGACCTCGACGTACTCGGCGAACGCACCGACCGTGTCACGGGAGGGCCAGCCGCCGCGATCCTCGAGCGTCTGCGGCAGGTCCCAGTGGTAGAGGGTCACGAACGGCTCGATCTCGTTCGCGAGCAGCTCGTCGACCAGGCGATCGTAGAAGTCGAGACCCGCCGCGTTGGGCTTGCCGCGGCCGTCGGGGAGGACCCGTGGCCAGGCGATCGAGAAGCGATACGCGTCGAGACCGAGCTCCCGCATCAGGCGCACGTCCTCGGGATAGCGGTGATACGTGTCGCATGCGACCGCACCGTTGTCGCCGTTCCGGACGTTCCCGGGCTCGGCGCTGAAGCGATCCCAGATGCTCTCGCCACGCCCGCCCTCGGCGGCCGCGCCCTCGGTCTGGTACGCCGCAGTGGCCGCGCCCCAGACGAAGGTGGAGGGAATGTGATTCACTTGATCGTTCAAGCGATACTGATCTGGTCTGCCATTACTGAACCGGTATAGAAGACCATACTCGATGAAGCCCGTCAACAGCTCGCCGCCAATCAGACGCCACCCGGCCGGTCCCACCGGCGTCGCCGGCCACGGCACACGGGTCGCGGCCAGGCCCGCTGCTAGCGTTGCCGATCGGCGCTGCGGCAGCTGCGCGAACTGCGATCGCGGGAGTCGATGTGGCTGAGCGGGCGGGCGACGGTCGCAGGGTGACGATCAACGACATCGCCAAGCAGGCCGGCGTGTCCAAGGGCGCGGTCTCCTACGCGCTCAACGGCCGGCCGGGGCTCTCCGACGGGACACGGGCACGGATCCTGCAGATCGCCGACGAGCTGGGGTGGCACCCGAACCTCGCTGCGCGCTCCCTCTCGGCCGCGCGCGCGAGTGCATGCGGGCTCGTGCTTGCCCGGCCGGCGCGCACGCTCTCTGCCGAGGCCTTCTTTCCCGAGTTCCTCGCCGGCGTCGAGTCCGAGCTGTCGCGGCGCTCCATCGCGTTGACGCTGCAGCTCGCCACGGACATCGAGAGCGAGATCGCGGTCTATCGCCGCTGGTGGGCGGAAAGGCGGGTCGACGGGGTGCTCGTGCTCGACCTCCGGGTCGACGATCCCCGCCTCGAGGCGCTCGCAGAGCTCGGGCTTCCGGCCGTGGTCGTCGGCGGGCCGCCAGAGGATGCGGTGTTGCCGGCTGTCTGGCACGAGGAGGAGGCGGCGGTGGTGGAGCTCGTCCGCTATCTCGCGGCCCTCGGCCATACCCGGGTGGCCCGCGTCCAAGGTGTGCCCGGCTTCGTTCACAGCACCATCCGGACCGCGGCCTTCGAAGAGGTCACGCGTGAGCTCGCGCTGTCGGCGCGGGTGGTCACCACCGACTACACGCCGGAGAGCAGTGCTCGTGCCACCCGGCAGCTCCTTTCGGACCCGGAGCCCACGACGGCGATCGCCTACGACAACGACGTGCTCGCCGTGACCGGCCTCGGTGTCGCCCAGCAGATGGGGTTCTCGGTCCCCGACGACGTCTCGATCGTCGCGTGGGACGACTCGCTCCTCTGCCGTGTCGTCCACCCGCCGATCACGACGCTGAGCCGCGACATCCCCGCCTACGGCGCGCGGGCCAGCGAGCGGCTCCTGGCACTGATCGACGATCCGGACAATCGCGAGAACGTCGAGACACCGCGCGCCGAGCTCACCCCGCGCTCGAGCACCGGGCCTGCGCCCGCGGCACCGACGCGGCGGCCGTAGGTCGCGCCAAGACCTCGGTGCGGAACGCGCTGAGTGGCGCGGCTTCGTAAACCAACCCTTAACCGCTCAAGTACATGCTTGACACTTAACCGGATAAGTGATGGACTCCAGGTGATCGACCGGTGACGATGACGGCGCCGGACGCGACAAAGAGGTTCGCGCAGCGATGACCGACGACGGGTTCGCAGACGGGAAACTCGACCAGGGGATCGGAACCCTGCCGTGGCTCGGCGTCAACTTCTGGTCACGCGCGGGTGGGCCGCGGATGTGGGCGAGGTACGACGGCGAGGTCGTCCGCGAGGAGCTCGGCGTGCTCGGCGAGCACGGTCTCGGGGTCACGCGCTCGTTCTGCTTCTGGCCGGACTTCATGCCGGAGCCCGACCGTCTCGACGAGGACGTCATCGAGCGGTTCGCCGACTTCCTCGACGCGCACGTCGAGCTCGGGATGAGCACGATCCCGACCTTCTTCGTCGGTCACATGTCCGGCGAGAACTGGGACCCGTCCTGGCGTGAGGGACGCGACCTCTACCGCGACGTCTGGCTCGTGTCCAGGCAGGCGTGGTTCGCGGCCGAGATCGCCCGCCGCTTCGGACCGCACCTCGCCGTGATCGGCTGGCTCGTCTCGAACGAGATGCCGCTGTACGGAGGCCCCGCGCCGGCCGACGTGGTCGGCGCCTGGGCGCGCACGGTCGTCGAGGCGGTTCGCTCGACAGGGGCGACGCAGCCGATCTCGCTCGGCGACGGCGCCTGGGGGTCGAGGTCTCCGGCGTCGACAACGGCTACTCGCTTCGCGCCCTCGCGCCGCTCGTCGACTTCGTCGGCCCGCACTCCTACCCGATGCAGGACGATCAGCTGCGCCAGTTCCTCACGCCCGCCTTCCAGTGCGAGCTCGCCGGCGGGTTCGGCAAGCCCGTCGTGCTCGAGGAGTTCGGCGTCAGCTCCGACTTCGCGTGCGACGAGAGCGCGGCCGACTACTACCGGCAGGTCCTGCACACGACGTTGCTCGCCGGCGCCCGCGGCTGGCTCGCCTGGAACAACTGCGACTACGACGATCTGCGCGACGAGGATCCGTACCGTCACCACGTCTTCGAGCTTCACTTCGGCCTCACGGACTCGAACGGCCGGCCGAAGGAGCAGCTGCAGGCGATGGCGTCGTTCTCCGAGCTCGTGCGCGAGCTCGCAGTCGACGGCTGGGAGCCGGTCAAGGGTGACGCCGCGATCGTGGTGCCGGAGCACTTCGAGCGCGTGCTGCCGTTCACGAGCCCCGAATATCGGCAGGACATCAGCGCGAACCTGCTCCAGTCGTACGTCGCCGCGCGGGAGGCCGACCTGCCCGTCGAGCTCGTCCGCGAGCGCGACGGCATCAGCGGAGGCGCTCGGCTCTACCTTGCCCCTTGCGCGAAGCTCCTGACGGCACCCGGCCTCGATCGCCTCCGCCACCTGGCGTACGAGGGGGCGACCGTCTACCTGTCCTACTTCGCCGGCAGCACCGCGAACCAGCGCGGGCCGTGGCTCTCGTGGCTCGACGAGATCTTCGGTGTCCGCCACCGCCTGCGGTACGGGCTCGTCGACCCGATCGTCGACGACGAGGTCGTCTTCGAGTTCGTCGAGGACCTCGGCGAGATCGCGACCGGGACACGCCTCTCCTTCCGGGTCGCCGGCACACCGAGCGCCCGCTCGTACCTGCCGGTCGAGCTGGCCGGCGCCTACGTCGTCGCCGTCGACGGCTACGGCCGTCCTGCCCTCCTCCGGCACGATCTGGGCGCCGGCCAGACTGTCTTCTGCACCTACCCACTCGAGCACATGGCGGCGAAGACGCCGTGGGCGAACCCTGAGAGCACGTGGCGCATCTACTCCGCGCTCGCCACCGCCGCCGGAGTCTCCAGGCCGGTGCGGGTCGACGACCCGCGGGTGCTCGTCGGGCGCTTGCGAGGTCGGGAGCTCCGAGACTGCACTGCTCGTCAACTGCTCCGGCGACACGATCTCGCTCGAACCGATCCTCGCCGTCGGCGAGCACCTTGCCGATCTGGCGTGGCCGTCCGCCATCAAACCGTTCGGCGTCACCGCCATCACGTTCGACCGCTGCAGATCAATCGAGCTCGCGGAGACGCGGAACAGCACTCGCGGCCGCCACCCTAACGAAGGGAGGGATGCCCTCGTCCAACTACCGATGACCCGGTAGCCGAGGCAACCCAAGTACTCCATCGCGCGCCTCGCGACCGTCGAACCCCAGTGCACCGAACCAGGAGGAAGATAATGTCAATCCGGAAGAAAAGGACTGCCGTCGCACTCGGCGTGGTCACCCTCGATCGCGGCGGCGACGGTCGCATCGTTCGCGTCGGGCGCAGGCGCGCAGAGCTCCGCGACGAGCGCGCTGCCACGCGGGAGCACGCTGTACACGTCGGGTACCGCAGTGGGGCCCCTTCAGCAGCTTCAACCCGCTGCGGACCGGATACGCAACCGGTGATGCTCGGGCTCCTGTACGAGACGCTGTTCCGGTACGACCCGCTCAAGGACACGTTCAACCCGTGGCTCGCGACCGAGCGGCCAGTGGGTCGGCAGGAGCTACGTCGTGACGCTGCGCAAGGGCGTGACGTGGAACGACGGCAAGCCGCTCACGGCCGCGGACGTGAAGTTCACGTTCGAGACGGGCAAGCTCGACGGCTCGCAGTACTCGCACGATGTGGAAGACCGGCCTGCAGAGCATCACGACCAAGGGCAACGTCGTCACGTTCAACTTCAAGGGGGTGCCGAACTACCAGGACTGGGACACCAACATGTACTCGATCCCGATCGTGCCGAAGCACATCTGGTCGAGCTACAGCGCCACCGAGATCACGACGGGCAACACCGATGCCGCCGACAAGCAGGTCGGGACCGGGCCCGTTCAAGTACGGCGCCGGCAAGGGCAGCGAGCAGACGCTGCAGTGGAACCGACGGAACGGCTGGTGGGCAACGAAGGCGTTCGGGATGAGGATGCCCATGCAGTACATCGTCGACATCCACAACAGCTCGAACACCTCCTCGATGCAGAACTTCCTGCAGAACAACATCGACCTGAGCAACAACTTCTTCCCGGGCATCGACAAGCAGGTCGGCGGGAAGGTCGGCACCTACTACCCGAAGGCGCCGTACATGCTCTCTGCCAACACCGCGTGGCTCATGCCCAACACGACGCACAAGCCGCTCAACGACCGGGCGTTCCGCCGGGCGCTGGCGATGTCGATCAACGTCGACCAGATCGTCAGCGACGACTACGGCAACATCGTCACGAAGGCGAATCCGACCGGGTTGCTGCCGACCTGGAACAAGTGGATCGACACGGCACAGGTGAAGAAGCTCGGCTTCAAGCTACAGCGTCGCGGGCGCGAAGGCACTGCTCGCGTCGAACGGCTACCGGGACGCGAACGGGGACGGCTACGTCGAGAACAAGGACGGGTCGTCGATCAACCTGAGGCTGATCGTCCCGAACGGATGGTCGGACTGGATGACCGCGATCCAGATCATCGCGGCGAACGCGAAGCACGCCGGCATCAGGATCACCCCGGCGTTCCCTACCTACCCCGAGCTCGTCAGCGAGCGCGCTGCGGGTACGTTCGACCTCGTCATCAACAACGACAAGCAGATCAGCAACACGCCGTACACCTACTACGACCTACTCTTCCACCTGCCGATCGTCGATCAGCAGACTTCGCGAACTTCTCGCGGTTCACGCAGGCGGGCGCAGCACCGTGGGCGCTGACGCTCAAGCTGAACAAGATGCGGTCCACGAACGTCGCGAAGGTCAAGAAGATCAACTCGCAGATCCAGAAGTACATCCTGGAGGACCTGCCTGCGATTCCGCTCTGGTACAACGGGACGTGGGCGCAGTGGAACACGACCTACTGGACGAACTTCCCGAGCTCTGCGGTGAAGACGCGTCAGTCGGTCCCCGTCATGTGGAACGGCTACCTCAACATGACCGGCATCGAGACGCTCGCCAACCTGAAGAAGAAGTAGGCACGATCGGCCGGCCGATACGGCCATCGCCGGGCCGCCGCCCTCCCGGAGGGCGGCGGCCCCGCGCATCGGTGAGATCATCGTGGGCGCGCCTCGTGGAGCGACCCGTAGCGCTTCGCAACAGACGTGAGCCGGTACCCCTGACGTGAGCCGATACCTCCTCCGCAAGATCACGATCTACCTCCTGACCCTGTTCGTGGCCGTCACGATCGACTGGGCGATACCGCGACTGATGCCGGGCAGCCCCGTCGACGCGTTGATCGCGCGTCTGCAGACGAACGCGACCGCCTCGGAGACGCTCCACGGGTTCTTCACCGAGTCGTTCGGCCTCGACAAGCCTCTGTGGAGCCAGTACCTGAGCTTCTGGCGCGGCCTTCTGCACGGCGACCTCGGGCCGAGCATCACCTACGTCGGGTCATCGGTGAGTGAGCTGATCTTGAAGGCGTTGCCGTACACCCTCGCTCTGCTCATCCCCGCGATCGTGCTGAGCTACATCGCCGGCAACCGCGTCGGCGCCTTGGCTGCGCGACGCAAGACGCTCGACAACACGGTTCTGCCCGTCTCCTACGTGCTCACCGCGACGCCGTACGTGTGGCTCGCGCTCGTGCTCGCGTACTTCCTCGCGTTCCGACTGGGTGTGTTCCCCGTCTCCGGCGCCTACGACTTCTCCCTCCAGCCCACTTGGTCCTGGGAGTTCGTCCGCAGCTTTCTCAACCACTGGTTCCTGCCGTTCCTCACGCTCTTCCTCGTCTCGTTCGGAGGTTGGGCGATCGGCATGCGGAATCTGATCATCTACGAGCTCGAGGCCGACTACGCCAACTACCTCCAAGCGCTGGGGGCACCGAGCAAGCTCGTGCGCAAGTACGCCTACGGGAACGCGGTCCTCCCGCAGATGTCCGGTCTGGCGCTCGCGCTCGGGGCGGTCGTCGGTGGGGCGCTCGTCACAGAGATCGTGTTCGCCTATCCCGGCATGGGCTCGCTGATCATCATCGCGATCCAGAACCGCGACTACTTCCTCCTGCAGGGGGTCTTCCTGTTCATCATCGTCGGAGTCCTCATCGCGAACTTCGTCGTCGACATCGCATACGTGATCGTCGATCCGCGCACGCGCAGCGGGATCCAGGGCTCGTAGTGGACGCCGCGGACCCTCGCGTCGAATCGGTCGGCACCGGCTCCGCCGCCGTGACGATCATCGCGCCCGAGGGCGCGCCGCCGCGACGCAAGCGGAACGAGACACTCTACTTCGCGTTCCGTAACCCGAAGCTCGTGATTGGGCTCAGCGTTGTGCTCGCGTTCCTCATGCTCGCGATCGTGGGGCCGTGGCTCACAGATGCCGACCCGTTCGAGTTCGGCTTCCCGACCGGGCAACCGCCGTCGCGCGACTACTGGCTCGGCACGACCGGTGCCGGGCAGGACGTCTACACCCAGTTCGTGTACGGGCTGCGCTCGAGCTTCATCGTCGGAGCCGTCGCCGGAGTCATAGCCTCGCTGATCGCCATGACCGTCGGCTTCATCGGGGGCTATCGCGGCGGTGTGATCGACGAGATCCTGAGCATGCTCACGAACGTCGTGCTCGTGATCCCGACGCTCGCGGTGCTCATCGTCGTCGCCGCGTACCTGAGCGTCGGCAGCCTCTTGGCCGAGGCGATCCTGATCGGCGTCACCTCGTGGCCCTGGGCCGCCCGCGCCATCCGCGCGCAGACCTTCACGCTGGCATCGCGCGACTTCGTCAGTCTCGCGCGACTCTCGGGGCGGGGAAGCGCCAAGGTGATCCTGAAAGAGATCGCGCCGAACATGAGCTCCTATCTGTTCCTGGTCTTCATCCTTCTCTTCGGCGGCTCGATCTTGGCGGCTGCCACGCTTGACTTTCTCGGGCTCGGGCCGTCGCAGGTCATGTCCCTCGGTCTGATGCTCAACAGTGCAGTGAGCGCGAGCGCCTTGCAGCTCGGCTACTGGTGGTGGTTCATCCCACCGGGCATCGGTATCACTGCGATCGTCGGCGGCCTCTACGTGATGAACGTCGGCCTCGACGAGGTCTTCAACCCCAAGCTACGCGAAACGTGAGCCTGCAAACGTGAGCCTGGCGGTCGACAACCTGCGTGTGTACTACCGCACGCTGCGCGGAGATGTACGCGCGCTGGACGGCGTCACGTTCGAGGTGGCCGACGGCGAGATCATGGGTCTCGCGGGCGAGTCCGGCTGCGGCAAGACGACGCTCGGAAAGAGCCTGGTCCGCCTCGAGGGTCGCATGCGCCTCGTCGAAGGAGCGGTTCGGCTCAACGACGCCGAGCTCCCGATCGGCGACTCGCGGGCGATGGACGCCTTCCGTTTCCGAGAGGTGTCGATCATCCCGCAGTACGCGATGAGCGCACTCAACCCGATCCGCAAGATCGGCCGGATGATCTCGGAGCTGCTCGAATCGCGCGGGGCGAGCTTCGAGGCGACACTGCCGGAGCTGAGCCGCCGACTCGGCCTCGTCGGTCTGGACGACGAGGTCCTCGGTCGCTACCCCATCGAGCTCTCGGGCGGGCAGAAACAGCGCGTCGTGATGGTCATTTCGACGTTGCTCGACCCCTCGCTCCTGATCGCCGACGAGCTCACGTCCGCACTCGACGTCTCGACCCAGCGGGCGGTGGCGGAGATGCTCGTCGAGTTCCGCGACCGTGGCTTCGTGAAGAGCACGATCGTCATCACGCACGACCTGTCGATCCTCTTCCAGATCGCCGACTCGATCCTCGTCATGTATGCGGGCAAGCTGGTCGAGAAGGGCTCGGCGTTGGCGGTGACCGAGGATCCGCTGCATCCCTACACGAAGATGCTCCTCGGCTCGATGCCACGAGTCGGCGTGCGATACGCGGAGCAGCGCCTGGCAGGGATTCCCGGGCGTCCGCCCTCACTGCTCAACCCGCCCACCGGCTGTCGTTTCCGAGATCGGTGCCCTCTTGCATACGCGAAATGTGCGGAGGAGCCGCCGTTCGTCGAGGTCGGTTCCGGCCGGTTCGCCGCGTGCTGGAAGGTGCCCGCCTGATGCTCGAGCTCGACGGTGTCACGAAGGTGTACAAGACCGGAACCTTCGGCGGCTCGTTGCTGACTGCGGTGTCGAACGTGACGTTCCCCGTCGAGCGAGGCGCCGTCGTGGCGCTCATCGGCGAGAGCGGCAGCGGCAAGACGACGGTGGGCAAGATGGTTCTCCGCCTCATCCCGGTCACATCGGGCACGATCACCGTCGACGGAGAGGACGTCTCGACGCTCGGTCGCCGGGGGCTCCGCAGCTACTACGGGAGCGTGCAGGGTGTCTTCCAGGATCCGTTCAGCTCCTACAACCCGGTGTTCAAGGTCGATCGGGTGCTCGAGATGATCCGCGGGAGCTATCTCGGTAGCTTGAGCCAGGCGGAGTGGCACACCAAGCTCGAGACATCCCTCGAGTCGGTGGGCCTCGAACCGTCGGACGTCCTGGGGAAGTACCCGCATCAGCTGAGCGGCGGGCAGCTGCAGCGCCTGCTCATCGCGCGCGCGCTGCTGCTGGACATCAAGTATCTGATCGCCGACGAGATCATCAGCATGCTCGATGCGTCGACGCGCATCGACGTCCTCAACCTTCTCGGCGGCCTCAAAGAGCGCGGTCTCGGCGTCCTCTTCGTGACCCACGACCTGTCGCTCGGCAACTACATCTCCGACCGGGCGGTGATCCTGCGGCACGGCGTCGTGGTGGAAACAGGTGCGACCGAGAAGGTGTTCGGCAACCCGCAGCATCCCTACACCAAGATGCTCCTCGGGTCGGTGCCCCAGCTGCACGAGAAGTGGCACGCACTGGAGGACGTTGGGCCGATGCTCGCCGAGCTCGAGCAGCCGCCGTCACCGGATGCGGCGCTGGTCGAGGTCGAGGACGACCATCTCGTCCTGTCATGAGCAGGATCGCCTCCACCTCGAGCCGGCTGTCGAAGTCGATCTCGTTCATGGGCGCCAACTACGTCGCCCGCGAGGTCGGCTACGCGGGCGTCGAGGAGTGGGGTCCGTGTGACGCTGCGACGAACGCCGCCTTCAGCCCGCTGGGCACATACGCGGCGCGGCTCGACGCCGTGCTCGCGTCCATCCAAGGTGCCGGCTTCGATCAGCTCGACCTGTGGACGGCGCACCTCCACTGGCGCTGGACGACGCCCGAGCACCTCGACATCGCGGTCGAAGCGCTCGACCGCCACGGACTGCGGGTCGTCAGCATGGCGGGCACCGTCGGCGCCACCCTCGATGAGCTGGCCGCCGCCTGCCGCGTCGCCATCGCCGTTGGTACCACGGTGCTCGGCGGGATGGGTGAGATCCTCCTCGACGACCGGGACGGGACCGCCGCGGTGCTCCGTGAGCACGGCGTGCGGCTCGGGCTCGAGAATCATCCCGAGCGCTCTCCCGCAGAGGTGTTGGCCAGGATCGGCGACGACTCGCCTGACGTGCTCGGCTCCACCGTCGACACCGGCTGGTTCGCGACGCACGGCTACGACGCCCCGACGGCCATCCGCGAGCTCGGCGACCGGATCGTCCACGTCCATCTCAAGGACATCGAGCGCCCCGGGGAGCACGTCACGGTCGAGCACGGCACCGGCTGCGTCGACATCCCGGGATGTGTCGACGCTCTCGTCGAGATCGGCTACGCCGGTGCGCTCAGCATCGAGCACGAGCCGTGGCACGCGGATCCCACGCACGAGTGCGTCGAGATGCTCGGCGTGCTCCGGGCGCAACTCGAACGCCTGGCGGAGCCCTCCCATGGGTAACGGCAATCTGCGTGTTGCCGTTGTCGGTTGTGGCAACATATCGGGACGCTATGGCGAGACGCTGCAGGCGTACGACGCCGTCTCGATCGTCGGCGCGACCGACGTCGACGCCGACCGGGCGCTTGCCTTCGTGGAGCGCTTCGGAGGCAACGCCTACGCGTCGCTCGGCGACGTGCTGGCCGATTCGGACGTCGACGCAGTCATCAACCTGACCTCCCACGGCGCGCACGCCGATGTCACCGCGCAGTCGCTGCAGGCGGGCAAGCACGTGCACAGCGAGAAGCCGCTGGCCGGCAGCTACGCCGAGGCCAGACGCCTGCTCGAGCTCGCCGAAGCATCTGGTGTGCGCCTCAGCTGCTCGCCGACCACGTTCATGGGCGAGGCGCAGGAGACGGCCTGGCGCATGGTCTCGAGCGGGGCCATCGGGACGGTGCGGGTCGTGTACGCGGAGGTCAACTGGGGGCGCATCGAGCGGTGGCATCCAGCGCCCGCGCCCTTCTACGGCGTCGGCCCTCTCGTCGACGTCGGCGTCTACCCGCTCACCATCCTGACCGCGATGTTCGGGCCGGCACGTACCGTCAGGGCGTACGGGCGCGTCGTGCTCCCCGACCGGACGAGCGCCTCCGGGGAGGCCTTCCACGTCGAGACGCCGGACTTCGGCGTCGCCGTGATCGAGCTCGAGAGCGGGCCTGTCGTGAGGCTGACGACGAGCTTCTACGTCGGCCAGCACTCCAAGCAGAGCGGTATCGAGTTCCACGGAGATGAGGGCT
Source organism: uncultured Actinomycetes bacterium (assembly GCA_963724995.1). Taxonomy (GTDB): domain Bacteria; phylum Actinomycetota; class Thermoleophilia; order Gaiellales; family Gaiellaceae; genus Gaiella. The sequence goes on along the minus strand of CAVRXC010000004.1, from coordinate 173,225 downwards.
CGCTCTTCCTCGAGAGCTGGCAGCACTTCGACTCATCCGTGCAGCTGGCCGAGTTCGGCGGTTCGTACGAGCCAATCGAGCCTGTCTCGCCGCCGTTTCCCGGAACCGACTGGGGACGAGCAGTTGCCGAGCTCGCAGACGCGATCCGGGCGGGGCGGCCGCACCGGGCTCGCGCCGACCACGCGGCCCACGTGATCGAGATCCTCGACGCCGTCGCCGCATCTGCCGCCGCCGGCGGCGGCGCCGTGCCGGTGAAATCGTCATTCGCCGCCGTCGGCGCTCCCGCGGGACGGTCGCCGGAGGCCTGATGTGAGCTCCGTGGCCCACGGCTGCGGATCCGAGACCTGCGCCGGCTAGTCGTGCCCGGCCGGCCGTGGCCGTCGTGTCGCCATGACCCCTGCGAGGACGCTGGGCGCGATCAGGGCGGCGATCGCCGCAAGGGCGGTGAGGCCCGTAATGTGAGCGAGGTTGCGCTGCGTCAAGACGACGCCGCTCGGCCGCGTCGGCCCCGGGCCGAGGTAGCCGTGGAGGTCCCTGAGCAGCTGAGCGAGCTCGGGCTCCTCGTAGGCGTGCCAGCCGGCACGCCGGAGCGTGCTGACCGCGAGCGTGCTGTTCGGTCGATACGGCTCCGCCCGCCCGCGTGCGTCATAGACGCGCTCTCCGGCCGTTGCGACGCGCACGAAGAACGGCTCGATGCGGTGGCGACGGAGCGTCCCGAGCGTCCCGTCGAGGCCGAACGCATCGGTGTCCATGTCGCTGAGGACGACGAGGGCTCGTCGCGCAGCCGAGCGGCTGAAGTACGTGCGGTCCGCCGCCAGGCTGATCGCGCCGAGCTGTGTCGCCCGAGGCGTCGTGAGCCGAGACGGCGCCGGCTGACCGATCGCGACCGCGTGGTCGAGTACGAGGGAGACACCCCGTGCGTCGGGGATCGGGAACAGGAGGGGCATCATGCGATTCGTCACCGTGGCGACGCCGGTGGGGATCTGCAGTAGGCCCTGGTGCAGGCGTCCCCCGAGAGCGACGGCGCGGTCGAGTCGATCGCGCCCACCGGGCTCCGAGGCGGCCAGCATGGAGCGGCTGACGTCGAAGGCGAGGTAGACCTCCGCATCGGTCCGCATGCGCTCGCCGCCGAGGCTGCGGAGCGCCGGCTGCGTGGCGGTCAGGCCCACGAGGATGGCCGCGCAGGCGATCGCGCAGCCACGAAGGATCGCGCGGGCTGGGCTGGGACCGGCGAGGCCGAGCTGAGCCCGCAGGCGCGCACCGCGCCGCTCGCGGATCACGAGCGCAGCGAGCGGGATGGCGAACGCGACGACGACGAGGCCGGCCCAAGGAGTGAGGAAGACGAGTGTGGCGACCATGTGCCGGCTTCAGTACCCCGACCCAGGCGCCTGCGCACGCGGGGCCACGGCCAGCCTGCCGCCGGGGCGGTCCTGCTGTGAGTTGCCGCGCGCATGCGACTTGGCCTCGCCGGGCTCGGCGAGCAGCACCTCCAGGTCGTGCTTCGATGCAGCGCTCGCCGGGTCGCCGAGCACCGCCCGGCGGAGTGCCGTGATCGCGTTGTCGCGGAGAGTTCGGCGCTGTGTCGTCGGGCCCGCCGCCGCCGCACTCTCCGCGAGCACGCGCCCGACCACCGCATCGGCCGAGGCTCGATCCCGGTCGCTCCCGAGCGACCCTCGGATGCGTCCGATCGTCGCGATCGCCTGCCAGCGAGCCTGCGTCTGGGGATACATGGTGCCGGGGATCACGTCGGCGAGCCCGGCGCGATATGCGATGTAGGCGCGCTGGAGATCGCTCCGTGCGCTGATCCCGAGCAAGAGCTCGCCAGCCGTCTGCAGCCGACCTCGCGAAGCGGGTGGCTTGGGTGCGGTGCCCGGCTGCCACGCCGCGCGGGTGTCGCGGGCGGCTCGCTCCGCCTGGGCAACGCCTTGAGCAACCAAGGCAGCGCCGACCGCGACCACGAGGAGGAGGGTGCCGGCTGCCAGCCGGACGAGCGAGCTGCGCTTCACAGGCGCTCCTCTCTCACGCCCCAGCGCAGGCGTGGCAGCAGTAGCTCGGCCGCGGCGAGGAGCGCGGCCAGGAAGACACCGAGCAGAACGAGCAGTTTCGCCGGCGGTGTGCTCGGAAGCGTGCGTTGCGTCCGAGGGGCGTAGACGGCGTCGGCGGCGCTCGTCACGAACTCGGCGCCTCCCTGATCGGAGAAGGCCTTGCGGTCGCGCAGGGCATTGCCGACGGCAACGACGCGGAGCTGCATCCCGAGCTCGTGCAGGCGCGCGATCGCCGCGCTCACGCGTGGCAGGTCCTCCGGCGTGTCGCGGAGGTCGCTGATGAGGACGATCTGCCCGCGGGCGGCACCGGCCTCGTGCAGAGCCTGGGTCGCCCGTGCGATGCCCGACGAAAGGCGGGTCCCACCGGTGAAGACCCCCGCCCACGGGTAGTCACCGGGAGTGGGGTAGGGGATGGGATCGCGGTTCTGCTTCGCGCGCCGCACGATCCTTTGGTTGTTCGCGCTCACGTAGGTGATCAACCTCTGCCAGCCGGTGAGCGCCGATCCGGGTGCCTCCGGGGGCAGCGCCATGTACGCGCTGTCCGAAGCAAGCACGAGCCCCGCCTTCTGTGCCGGGTTGCGCGCGATGGCGAGCAGCGACTGAGCGATGAGCGGCGAGGCGCTCAGCGTGCTCCAGGAGACGTCGACGACCACCATCAGCCCGTCGCCACCACTGAGTGCGGCGGGCACTGCCGGCTGGTCGCGTGGCGCCACTGCCAGAGCCACCGCGACGGTGAGCACGCCGAGCGGCAAGAGAACGAGCATGAGCTGCGTACGTCGCGCTGGGCGCGTGAAGGCGTCGAGCTCGCCACTCGGGATGGCGCGACTTCCGAGTGCCCGTCGCGGTCCGGGAAGGGGGACGTCGTTGCTCAGCTGTGCCCTCCATGGAGATCGAGACGAACCTGGGCACCGAGGGCGGCGAGATCGGCGGCACCAGGCTCGTGAGCAGACCACGCGAGTTCCCGGGTACGCCGCTCGAGGATGGTCCGATCCGCCGCGCCGAGCCTCGTCGCCAGTTGCTCGAGGACGCGGCGGCGGAGGCCCTCGTCCTCGATCGCGGTGGCGGCGTCGAGCTGGGCGAGCGCGCGATCGAGCTCGCTCAGTCGACGCCACCGACGACGCGACGAGAAGACGTGCGGCCACAGGCCAGTGAGGACGAGCCAGGCACCTGCGGCTGCGCAGGCGATTGCGACCGCTACGAGCCCGAGCCGCAGCGCATCCGGCGGCAATCGTGTCTCGGTCGTGAGCTCGGGAGGAGCCTCCGCGAGCCTCGCATGCGCCGACTCGAGGCGTGACGAGACGCGAACCGGGATCCACGGCTCGCTCATCCTCCGGTCCTGTCCGCGCTGGCGATAGCGGACCGTCGTGGGTGCGAAGTGGAACGTGCGCGGTCGTTGCCGCGGGGGAAGGCACGCGGTGGTCAGGCACTGCAGCGAGACGAGCGTGCGCGTCAGCGTGACCGACCGCCGGCTCGAGCGGTCGACGTGCGTGGCAACGACGGTGTACGGCCGGAAGTCGGTCGCGATCCGTAGCGAGCCGGCGGAGACGGCGGGGGCGGCGGTGTAGACGTCGACCACCGCCTCCAGCCGATCGCCGAACAACGCCGTCGCCGGCGTCAGGGTCTGCGCTACGGTGATCGGCGAGCGCCGGAGCTCGGGCGCGGGCGGAGCGCCGGCGGGTCGGAAGAGGAGGGCGACGACCACGAGCGCCGCCACAAGCACGGCTCCGATGGCGAGCAGACGAGCGGTCGGGCGGTCCCCGATCGAGCTCAGACGAGCACCGAGCCGGGCGACCACGTCTCTCACCTGACCCTCCTCGCCAGGCCCGTGCGAGCTCGCGCCCAGCCGAGAAACGCGGTCTGGACGGCTCTCGGATCGGACGACGTGAGCAAGACCGGTTCGGCTCCGAGCGAGAGGAACGTGTCGGCCAGTTGACGTGCGCGCGCCTCGTTTCGCTCTCGTCGCTCGCGTGTCTCGACCGATCGCAGGCGGACGAGGCGGACGATCCCGGTGCCCGGGTCGGCGAGCGGCAGCGTGACCCCCGACACCGCCGGGAACGATCGCTCCCAGACCGGATCCTGGATCAGCACCGGCACGACGTCCCAGCCGGCGGTGAGGGCGGTGTGGAGGAGATCGAGTCTCGGGGGTACGAGGAAGTCCGAGAGCATGAACACGAACGTTCCCGCCGGGACGCCGGCAGGGAACGCCGTGAGTTGGGTGAGGGTCGCGTCGAGCCCCTGTGGCGGCCCGTCCGCCGAGTCGTGCGCGAGCCTCTGCTCCAACAGGCGGACCAGGGCCCGGTCGCGGACGGGGCGCTGCACGCGCGGACCCTCGGGCCCGCAATCCGCGTACCCGACGAGGGCATGCGCGGCGCGGCTGCTCGCGAGGATCATCCGGCCCGCAACACGCACCACCTCCTGCTTTCGCAGCCACGGGAGACTCGCCGGGAAGAGCGCCATCGACGGGCCGCGGTCGACGATCAGGAGAACCCGGACGACGTCCTCCGCAAAGCGCTCGCGGACGACGAACTCGTCGCTCGCCCGTGCCGTCGACAGGCGCGCCGAGGCCCGCCAATCGACGAGCCTGACGGCGTCGCCCCGTCGGTACGGCCGGGAACCGGCAACCTCGTCCCCGCTGCCTCGCCGTCGGCTCGTGCGCCCCGAGACATCGAGGCTCACCACTCTCCGCCCGTGGAAGAGCGGAAACGTGAGCTCGGGCTCGCGCACTTGAGCCGCGTCCCGCACGGCCGTCAGCCGTCCGTGCTCTGTGCGGGCGCAGGCCTCGGAGCCCGTTCCAGGCACCGTGCGAGCAGCCCTTCCGTCATGGTCGTGTCCCCGTCGTCGATCGCGTACGTGGGCGTCAGGAGCACGCGGTGGGAGAGCACGGGCTCGACGAGCATCTCCACGTCGTTCGGCTCGACGTGCTCACGCCCCTCGAGCAGCGCCATCGCGCGTGCTCCCCGCTCGAGCGCGAGCGAGCCGCGGACGGAGGCGCCGATCTGCACGCCAGGGAGCTCTCGTGTCGCGCGCACGAGGTCGATCACCCACCGCTGCAGGATGGGGTCGATGTACACGCCCTCGACTGCGTCGTGCAGCTCGCGCAGCTCGGCGAGTGTGAGCGCGGGCTGCAGCGAGTGCAACGGGTGCTCATGGCGTTGTGCCTGGACGATCTCGAGCTCCTCGCCGGCCTGCGGATAGCCGAGGGCGGCTTTGAGGAAGAACCGGTCGAGTTGCGCCTCGGGCAGCGGGAACACGCCTTCGTGGTCGAGCGGATTCTCGGTGGCGAGGACGAGGAACGGCGACGGCAGGGGGCGTGACTGCCCGTCGACCGTGATCTGGCGCTCGGCCATGGCCTCGAGCAGCGCGCTCTGCGTCTTCGGCATGGCGCGATTGATCTCGTCGACGAGCAGGATGTTCGTGAACACAGGGCCGGGCTGGAACTCGAACTCCCGCTCCTTCTGGTTGTAGACCGACAGCCCGGTCACGTCGGTCGGCTGAATGTCCGGGGTGCACTGGATGCGCGATGCCGCGACTCCGTCGATCGAGCGGGCGATGGCACGGGCGAGCACCGTCTTGGCGGTGCCGGGGACGTCCTCGAGCAGGACATGTCCCTCGCAGAGCAAGGCGCACAGCACCAGCTTGACCTGCCCGCGCTTGCCGCGAACGACGTGCTCGATGTTGTCGAGCAGCCGGTTCGAGAGCTCGCCATATCGCTCGTCCCCGCGCACAGGCTCGCGCTTGCGCGAGTACGGGTTGAGGGGCGCCTCCGCTGCCTGGTGCGCGGTCGCGGTCGGTGCCGGAGACTCGTCGGGAACCGCCAGCATCGCGTAAGGGACACCGGCGTAGACGGGTGCCGCGCGATCCGGCAGCGGGAGCCCGAGAGTGGCCGCGAGGCTCCTCAGGCCACGGCTGAGGCGCAGACGCACCGACATGGTCGTCCGCTGCTCGTATCCTGGCCGGATTCTCAGGGTCAGAGCTGTCATCTTAGGGGCAGCCAGCCGTGGCCGCCGGGGTGTCCGAGGCGGTCGGCAGCGGACTGGACGCGCGGTTCGGTGGGTGCCACGATCCCGAGATGAAGCGGTTCAGCAGCATGGCGGTGATCGCGGCGGTGGTGGCGGTCACCGCGGCCGGGGTGATAGTCGGCGCGCGGGTCGTCGGCGGAGGTGAGACCGCGCCTGCCGACGCTTCGGCGACGACGGCAGACGGGTTCCCGCAGGGCGTGTTTCGCTACCGCCTGAGCAAGGAGGATGTCCTCCGCGTTGCGCCCCAGATCGAGCCTCGCTACCTCGAGGACGCGATTGGAACGTTCACGTGGACGCTGCGCGACGGCGTGATCTCCCTGGTCCAGACGGACTGCGACTGCTCGTTCACGCGCGTCGACGGCCGCTACGCGATCGAGGGCGACCGGCTCACCGTCTACTGGCCCAGACGCGCTTCGAACGGCGTCGAGTTCTGCGCGAGCGACTGTGTGGAGACGGTCAAGTGGGCTTTCGACGGGAAGGCTCTCCGCATCGACCCTCTCTCGGAACGCACCTACGACGTGGTCTTCTGGGGCGTCGACAAGCCGTGGCGGCAGATCGGCTGATCCGCTCGACCGCTACATCGCAAGCGTCTGACCGCAACCGGTCGAGCGTTCTCTGGCGATGCTCGTCCTGGAGCGCCACGACGGCGTCGACGTCGGCGACCGCGACCGCTGCGACGATCGCCTCGTGCAAGCGGTCGGCCTCGGCCGTCTCGCCCGGCAATGCGTAGTAGAGCGCCCGGTACGCCTCTGTCTGGTCCCACAACGTTTCGATCAGCCGAGAGAGCGGCCGGCTCCCGGCCAGTGCGAAGAGGCGGTCGTGGAAGCTGCGGTTCGCCGTGAGCCTCGTAGCGAGATCGCCGGCGCGGCACGATGCCGCCATCGCGCTGAGGGCGATGACGTCCTGGGCTGTCGCGTGACCCACACCGCGGCGAAGTGCCTCCGTCTCGAGCAGGCGCCGGAGCGCGTACACCTCTTCGAGGTCTGACAGCGCGAGCTCGGTGACGACGTACCCGCGGCGCGGTCGGTAGGTCACGAGACCTTCGCCTGCGAGCGCGTTGAGCGCCTCCCGGATGGGGATCGCGCTGACACCGGCGCGCGCGGCCCAGTCCTCCTGGTTCACGCGCTGACCCGGGCGCAGCTCGCCCTCCAGGATGGCTGCCCGTAGCGCGGACGCGGCACGGTGTCGTGCCGTGGGCCGGCCCGTGCGGGGAGGCGCGACGGCCATCTCTTACCGGAAGGCCGGTGTCCCCGTGAGCGCGTTGCCGACGACGAGCGTGTGCACTTCGTGCGTGCCCTCGTAGGTCAGCACCGACTCCAGGTTGTTCATGTGCCGGATCACCGGGTACTCCAGCGTGACGCCGTTGGCGCCGAGCACGCTGCGGGCGCTGCGGCACACGTCGAGCGCACCGCGCACGTTCCCCATCTTGCCCATGCTCACGTGCTCCGGCCGCAACGTGCCGGCGTCCTTCATGCGGCCCACGTGGAGTGCGACCAGCCCGGCGCGGTTCACCTCGAGCGCCATCTCCGCCAGCTTCTGCTGTGTCAACTGGTAGGCCGAGATCGGCTTGCCGAACACCATGCGCTCCTTCGCGTACTCGAGCGCCGCCTCGAAGCAGGCCCGACCAGCACCGACCGCGCCCCACACGATCCCGTAGCGCGCCTCGTTGAGGCACGAGAGCGGGCCGCGCAGCGACCGCACTTCGGGGAAGACGTGCTCTTGTGGCACGCGGACGTCCTGGAGCACGAGCTCGCTCGTCACGGACGCGCGCAGCGAGATCTTCTTGTGGATCTCGGGTGCGGAGAACCCCGGCATGCCCTTCTCGACGATGAACCCGCGGATCTCGTCCTCGTCCGTGCGCGCCCAGACGATCGCAATGTCCGCGATGGTGCCGTTCGTGATCCACATCTTGGCGCCGTTCAGCACCCAGTCGGTGCCGTCACGGCTTGCGTGCGTGCGCATCGCGCCCGGGTCGGAGCCCGCGTCCGGCTCGGTCAGCCCGAAGCAGCCGATCACGTCGCCCGAGTGCATGGCCGGCAGCCAGCGCTCCTTCTGCTCCTCGGACCCCCAGCGCCAGATGGCGTACATGGCAAGCGAGCCCTGCACGGACACTGCGCTGCGGACGCCGGAGTCTCCGGCCTCGAGCTCGAGGCACGCGAGCCCGTACGCGACGGCGCTCGCGCCGGGAAGGCCGTAGCCGTCGAGGTGCATCCCGTACAGGCCGAGCTTGCCCAGCTCGCTCATCAGCTCGCGGGGGAGGATGCCCTGCTCGAACCAGTCGCCGACGTCGGGCAGGACACGCTCGCGCACGAACTGGCGCACCGTGTCGCGCACTGCGCGCTCCTCCTCGTCGAGCAGGCTGTCGAGTGCGAGGTAGTCGAGGGGGTCGAGGGCGGGGAGCTCGGTCGAGACTGCCACGGGAACCTCCGGGTTCGATGAGGGCATCCCAAAAAGTCTATAGAAAAACAGGAAGCAACCGGCAAGTCTGTCGCTGCCGGCCGCGGGCGTAGGCTTCGGCGGTGGCGCTCTCTCACAGCCCGCCGAGTGGCCAGGCCGCCGCCGTGACCCGGATCTCGTTCAGCCGCTTCGACGAGCCGGCGGCAGGCGACTGGACGTCGCCGTGGGTCGAGCCGGGCTTTCCCGTGCACGACCTGGTGCCGTCGTGGAACGCGGACACGCCGCCGGGGACGGCGATCGTCGTCGGTGTGCAGGGTCGGGACGCGGCGGGCGAGACGCCGTGGTACTCGCTGGGCACGTGGGCCTCGGGAGACGAGCACATCGAGCGCGCGTCCGCGCCGGGTCAGGACGACGGACGCTGCCGGGTGCAGGTCGACACGCTGCTCGCCGACGGCGGGCTGAGCGCCTACCGGCTGCGCGTCTCGCCGACGACGGCAGCCGGCGTTGGGCCGCGCGTGCGGCTGGTGACGGCCGTGGCATCGTCCGAGCGCCCGGCGCAGCCAGTCGTGCCGAGCGAGCCGTCGCTCGCCGGGCCGGTCGAGCTCGGCGTGCCACCGTTCTCGCAGTTCCAGCACCGCGGTCACTTTCCCGAGTACGACGGCGGCGGCGCGTCATGGTGCAGTGCCGCCTCGACCGCGATGCTCCTCGCCTACTGGGAGCGTGGACCCTCGGCGCACGACATGGCGTGGGTGGGAAAGGGCCACGTCGATCCGTGCGTCGACCACGCCGCGCGCTCGACGTTCGATGCAGCGTACGGCGGTTGCGGCAACTGGCCGTTCAACACCGCGTACGCGGCGACCTTCGGTCTCGAGGCGTTCGTGACCCGGCTTGCCTCGCTGCGCGAGGTCGAGGCGTTCCTCGCCGCGGGCATCCCACTCGCCGCGTCGATCGCCGCCGCTGCGGGAGAGCTGGACGGCTTCCTCGCGGCCGGCACGGCCGGGCACCTCGTCGTGCTCGCCGGAGTGACCGCCGGTGGTGATCCTGTGGTCGACGACCCCGCGGCGCACACGAACGACGAGGTGCGCCGCACCTACGACCGGGCGCAGCTCGAACGCGCCTGGCTGCGCGGCAGCGGCGGGATCGTCTATGTGGTGCGCCCACCGGAGGTGCCACTGCCACCCGGTGGGGGAGCCTGGTAGCCGGCCGGGCGGTCGTCGCGCGACTCCGGCTCGGGTGGCGGCTGCACGAACAGCCCGAGCACGGCACGCTTCACCTGCACGAGGATCGGGTCTCCGGGCCCCTGCTCCGGCCGTGACCATGCGGCGGCGACCTCCGCTCCGAACAGCAGCGCGGATGCATACAGGTACACGGAGTAGAGAAACACGAGCGCGACCGTGATCGACCCGTAGATGACCGACAAGCGCGACGTCTTCTCGAAGATGTAGGCGGAAGCGGCCGAGATGGCGAGCACGAGGAGCGCCGCGACGAGGGCTCCGGCCACCGTGTCGCGGATCCGCACGCGGTGGGCGGGAACGAACCGGTAGAGCAGGATGATCACTCCCAGGGAGACGACGAGCGGGGCGCCCGTGCGCGCCGTCTCGTCGATCAGGCCTCCGTCCAGGCCGATCTTCGCTGACGCCTCGGTCGCGAGCCTCGTCACGAGCTGGGTCGCGATGGTCACTCCGATCACGACGAGCACGAGCGCGCCGGTGGCGGCGACGAGGATGAAGTCGACCAGCTTCGCTCGCGCAGCCGGTCGTCGCTCGACGTCCATCGCAGCCTCGAGACCTGTGCGCAGCGCGGCCATCATCCCCGTCGCCGCCCAGGCGAAGACGACGAGCGACAACAGGCCGAGCGCGCTGGCCGGGCTGGCGATCCTCGTGATCGCGCGCTCGATGTCAGCGCTGCCTTCGTCGCTGACGGGCACCCAGTCGACGATCGAGTCGATCACGTCCTGGCGCACCTCGTCGTTCTGGAGCACGAGGCCGAACACGGAGACGAGCACGATGGCGAGTGGTGCGAGCGAGAACAGGACGCGGTAGGCGATCGCGGCAGCGTGCTGCCCCAGACGGTCGGCGAAGTAGCCGTCGATCGCCTGCGGGATGACGACGACGAGCTTCCGCAACACACCGAGTGGCGCTCGTAGGAGGCGCCCGGGCCACGACCGGTGTGGGGAGGCGGGCACGTCGCCCATCGCGCGCCAGTGTACGGCGCGTTATCGCTTGCGAACGACGAGCGTCGCCCGCATGCCGCGCGCGCGGTGGTCGGCCAGCGTGCACCAGAGCGCGTACCGACCAGGCACGAGGCGGGTCTCCAGGTCGCCCAGCTTGCCCGGGGTGACGACCGGGATCCGCCAGGTGCGCGCGCCCTTCGCCCGACGCCGTAGCGCGAGGTCGTGATCGTCCTCGCCGAGGTTGAAGAGCTCGAGCACGACCGGCCCACGGCGGATGCTCGTCCGCGAGAGCGTCAGCCGGAACTCGTCGGCGGTCACCTGAACTCGTGCCGGCCCAGGTGCCGCCGCCGATGCCGTCGTTGCGAACAGCGCGGCGGCAAGCGCCGGCAGGGTGTACCTCGGTCTCACTTGACGACCTTGGGGCGCGGGAGCTTCGCATCGGGGAGCACTGCAGCGGCGTCGCCACCGAGCCAGTCCTCGATCAGCGCTGCGTAGAGCCCACGGAAGTCCGTCGTGGCGCGGAGGTTGCCGTCGCGGTCGAGTGAGCCGAGACCGGGGAACTCGCCGACCATGGTGCCCGAGGCCTTCGTCCCGATCAGGAACCCGGCTCCCGCTGCACCGTGGTCGGTGCCGTTCGAGGCGTTCTCCTCCGCCCGGCGGCCGAACTCCGACCACACGTGGACGAGCACGCGGTCGGCCAGGCCACGTGCCTCGAGGTCTCGCTGGAATGCGAGCAGCGAGTCGGCCGTCAGCTTGAGCCCTTCGGCGAGATCGCCGGGCTGGCTGTCGTGCGTGTCGTAGGCGCCCGGCGCGGTGATCGCGACACAGCGCAGTGGCAGGCCGGCTGCCAGCATCGCCGCGACGCCGGCCAGCCGGCGGGGGAACGAGTCGTCGCCGCCCGGGTAGGGGACGGGGCTGCCGAAGCCCTTCGGCTTGTCGTCCTTCGACCGGAACGGCGCGAGTTGGCGGTACAGCTGCGCGGTCTGCCGCGCTGCGTCGGTCGCCTGCTCGAGCCCCGGGTCTGAGCGTGTCGGGAGCCTGCCGAGCAGGCCGATCGCGTCGAGCAGCCGATCCTGCACGTCGCCCCACACGCCCCGCGTCCAGAAGTCGAAGCGGTCGGGCCCGTCGATCGAGGCGACGGGCACCTTCTTCGTGGCAAGCGACGGTTGCAGGCCCCAGTCGAGTGCCAGTCCCTGCAACGGGTTGTCCGGCGCGCCGTAACGATCGAGGTAGCGGCCCATCCAGCCGGTGGCGAGGCGCTCGTCGAGGCCGCCGACCTCCCAGAAGTGGCGTGAGGTGAAGTGCGACTGGTTCGGGTCGGCGTACCCGATCCCCGGCATCACGGTCACCTTGCCCTCGGCGTGCAGCGTCGCGAACGGCGTCAGAGCGGGATGCCAGCGGAGCCGGGAGTCCTCGGCGAATGCGACTCCCTGGGCCGGGCCGAGCGCAAGGCGCGGGCGCAGCTTCCGATAGAGAGGGTCACCGGCCGGGAACAGCATCGACAAGCGAGTCCGCGCCGCCGTCCAGGAACACGTTCACGAGCACCTTGTTCTTCGCCTTGCCTGCCGCCTGTGCGGCCGCGATCCCCGCCTCGAAGGCGTCGGGGCTCAGCGAGGCGCCGCCGTAGACGGCGATCGCCATCCCGAGGCTGCGCGCCAGGAAGCTGCGCCGGTCGAGACCGGTGCCGGCCGGCATCGGCATGCCGGGCTCGATGGCCGGCAACCCGCGGCCCGGGCTCGCAACGCCGCGGCGCATCAGGTCGGATCGGGTGTGCTCGCGGCAGCAGCCCATCAGGCGGTCTGGAGGTCGGGAGACACGGCGAGCAGCTGGCGGACGGCGTTGAGGACGAGCGGCGGGTAGGCGTCCTTCTTCCAGTCCTCGTCGGCGTCGGACAGCGCCGTGCGTGCGAAACGCACGAGCGCCTTGTGCGTCTCGGGCCGGATCCGCGGGCTGCCGAGCAGGTAGACGGCGTTGGCGACGATCTTCTCGGCGTCGAACGGCACCTTTGGCGGCTTCTTGCCGCGCTTCTGCTCGACGGCGAACTTCGAGAGCGCCTCGTTCGCGACCGCCCAGCGGCCGCGGAACGTGCCCGTGTCGAGCCAGCGCTCGTCGTCCCAGCCGGCCACGTTCGGCGGGTAGAAGAGCCGCTGGCCGACGCCGTCGGAGAGCCAGACCCAGGAGCCTCCCTCGACACGCCGCCCGAGCGTGCGGAGCAGGCCCGCCATGTAGACGACCGGCGGCTTCACCATGCGCGGCCCGAGGTAGAGCTTCGGGTGCCGCAGGATCGCGTCCAGCAGCGGTCGCACCTCGTAGTGCTCCCGGTAGAGCGCCTCCAGCGCGCGTCGTGTGCGTGGCTCGGGCGGCACCGGGATGAAGTAGCTCCAGAGCTTCTCGACCAGGAAGCGCGGGTGCGCCGGATGGTCGAGGCAGAGGTTGCACGCATCGCGGAAGTCGAAGTTGCCGCGCTTTCCGAACACGAGCTTCTGACCCTTGTCGTGCCGTCGCGCGTCGAAGTGGAAGTTGACCGGCCCCTTGTTCCGGCTCCAGACGAAGCGGAAGCCCGTCAACGCGCGAGCCTGCTCGCGGACATCGCGTTCGTCGTACCCGTTGCCCTCGCCGAGCGTGAACAGCTCCATCAGCTCGCGGGCGTAGTTCTCGTTCGGCGCGTCCTTCGAGTTGTCGGCGCCCGACAACCACAGCAGCATCGCCGGGTCGGCCGTCACCGCGTGCACGAGGAAGCGGAAGTTCCCGAGCGCGAAGCGGCGGAGAAGCTGGTTCTGCTCGATCATCAGCTTCTGCGAGCCGACACCGTTGTTCGACGTCGCGAACCAGTCGTGCCAGACGAGCGTCATCCGCTCGACCAGAGGGCGGCTCGTGCGCACCATGCGGTCGAGCCACCAGAGGTGATCGTGGCCGTACGCGTCCGCCGGTGCGAGGCGGCGGCGCTTGTCGTCGCGCGGCGGCTTCCCGACGAGCCGCTCCCGTCCCGGGTGCGTGAGTGAGCGCACGGCCTCGTCGAGACCGCGCTCCGACAGGCTGCGCGCCTCTCCACGGCGAGGGCCGAACCCCGCGCGCCAGAGCAGGCGCTCCGCCTCGGCGACGCCGAAACGCCCCCGGTACACCGGAACGGGCGGCACTGTCATCTGTTCGGCCCCACCCTAGGGACTCCTCAACGCCCGAACGGGGGACGCGTGTAAGCGTTCTGTTCGGGCGCGACGGGCAGAGCCTGCCCGCCCGGCCGCGACCCCGCGACTATCCTCACCCTTCGTGAAGGTCGTCCTCCCCGACGAGACCCGGCTCGAGCTCCCCGAGGGGGCGAGCGGGCTGGACGCCGCCCGCGCGATCGGGCCGAAGCTCGCCGAGCAGGCGGTGCTCGTGCGCGTGCGGGGACGCGGAGGGGGACAGTCCCCTGGCGGGGACAGTCCACTGGTGCAGGACGTGAGGCTGCCGGTCGCGGACGGTGACCGGATCCAGATCCTCACCACACGCGATACGCAGGACGCCGACGCCCTGTACGTGCTCCGCCATTCGGCGGCGCACCTGCTCGCCGAGGCCGTGCGTCGTCTGTATCCGGGCGTGAAGATCGCCATCGGCCCCCCGATCGACGGCGGCTTCTACTACGACTTCGAGTTCCCCGAGGCGATCCACGAAGCCGATCTGGAGGCGATCGAGGAGGAGATCCAGAGGGAGATCGCCGAGGGCCGCACCTGGGAGCGGCAGGAGATCGCGCGCGACGAGGCCCGCGCGCGGTTCGAAGCGGAGGATGAGCCGTACAAGGTCGAGCTGGTCGACACCGCGGAGGGCGACATCACGCTCTACACGCAGGGCGACTTCACCGACCTCTGCCGAGGGCCGCACCTGCAGAACGCGAAGCCGATCAAGGCGGTGAAGCTGACCGGTCTTGCCGGCGCGTACTGGCGCGGAGACGAGAAGAACACCCAGCTGACACGGATCTACGGCACGGCGTTCTACTCGCAGGCAGACCTCGACGCACATCTCGAGCGGCTCGAGCAGGCGCGCGCGCGGGACCACAGGCGCCTGGGGCAGCAGCTCGACCTGGTGCATTTCGACGACCACTCACCCGGATCACCGTTGTGGCACCCGAAGGGAATGGTGGTCTGGAACGAGCTGGAGGACCTGCGACGGCGCGAGAACCGCAAGCGCGGCTACGACGAGGTGAAGACCCCGCTCATCTACGACTCCGAGCTCTGGGTCACCTCGGGCCACTGGGAGAAGTTCCGCGAGAACATGTTCCTGATCGAGGACGACGGCAAGACCTGGGGGCTCAAGCCGATGAACTGCCCCGGGCACATGCTGCTGTTCGGCAGCCAGCTGCGCAGCTACAAGGAGCTGCCGGTGCGCTTTGCGGAGTCCTCGACCTTGCACCGCAACGAGCTCGCGGGCACCCTCCACGGCCTCCTGCGCGTCCGGCACGTGACGCAGGACGACGCTCACATCTTCTGCACCCGCGAGCAGATCGA
This sequence comes from uncultured Actinomycetes bacterium, assembly GCA_963724995.1. GTDB lineage: Bacteria > Actinomycetota > Thermoleophilia > Gaiellales > Gaiellaceae > Gaiella. The sequence goes on along the minus strand of CAVRXC010000004.1, from coordinate 158,110 downwards.
GGACGAGATCTTCGCCTGCCTCGACTACGTCGCGTTTCTCTACGACCTGTTCGGGGTGGAGGCGCAGTTCGAGCTCTCGACGCGGCCCGAGGACAAGCTCGGCACCGACGACGAGTGGGACTTCACCGAAGCGGCGCTCCGCTCGGCGCTGGAGAGGCGGGGGCTCGAGTTCTTCGTCGGCGAGGGCGAAGGGGCGTTCTACGGGCCGAAGATCGACCTCCACATGAAGGACGTCCTCGGGCGCTCGTGGCAGATGGGGACGATCCAGCTCGACAGCCAGATGCCGCAGCGGTTCGGCCTCACCTACATGGGCGCCGACAACCACGAGCACACGCCCTATGTGATCCATCGAGCGCTCCTCGGGTCACTGGAGCGCTTCATGGGGATCCTGATCGAGCACTACGGCGGCGCGTTTCCCGTCTGGCTCGCGCCCGTGCAGGTCCGTGTCGTGCCGGTGGGGGAGGGGCACCACGAGGCCGCTCACGGTCTGGCGGCGCGGCTCCGCGAGGCCGGCTACCGCGCCGAGGTCGACGATCGCGGAGAGACTCTCGGCAAGCGCATCCGCGACGTCGAGCTCGAGAAAGTGCCGTACGCCGTGGTGTGGGGAGATCGCGAGAGCGAGGCTGCGCTCGCAGTACGGCGCCGCGGGGGCGACGCGCAGGCGACACTCTCCCTGGACGAGCTGCTCGCCGAGCTCGCCGGTCAGGTCTCGTCGGCCGGTTCGTGAACGGCCGCATGTATCCGGCCCTTACGGGCACGCGGTCTCGCTGCTAGGCTTTGGCGTCTGCAAGCAGGGACGGCATCGCCCCTCACCTCACCGGCACCGCGTCGTGTGGGGTTCAACCGAGTCGCAAGACGAGGATCCGGTGCCGCTGCGTGCAGCGGCTTTTGTGTGTTCGAGAGCAGAATCGGCGTTGAGAGGAAGGACCAGCGAGGACTTGAGAGGAAGCAGAGCTTGGTGAGTGGCCTTTGAGACCCAGGCGTCGTCCCGAGGACAGGACGCGGCCGGTCGTCCAGCAGGACCGGATCAACGAGCAGATTCGCGTGCCGCGGGTGAGGCTCGTCGGCGAGGACGGCGAGCAGATCGGGATCACGGACACGAAGGAGGCGCTCGAGTACGCGTACTCGAAGAACCTCGACCTGGTGGAAGTCGCGAAGAACGCCGACCCGCCCGTAGCGCGGGTGATGGACTACGGAAAGTGGCGCTACGAGCAGGAGCAACGGGCCAAGCAGGCCCGCAAGCACCAGTCGCAGATCAACATCAAGGAGATCAAGTTCAGACCCAAGATCGGGATCCATGACTACGAGACGAAGAAGGGGCACGTCGTCCGTTTCCTGAACCAGCGGGCGAAGGTCAAGGTGACGATCATGTTCCGGGGACGGGAGACCCTCCACCCGGAACGGGGTCGGATGCTTCTGGAGCGTCTCGCGGAAGACGTCAAGGAGATCGGGCAGATCGAGCAGCAGCCCCTTCTCGACGGCCGCAACATGGTCATGATTCTCGGGCCGACGAAGAACGCAGGAGTGAAACGCGATGCCGAAGGTGAAGACGTCAAGCGGGGCGAAGAAGAGGTTCAAGGTGACGGGGGCGGGGAAGCTCCTGCGCCGTCACGCGATGAAGAGCCACAACCTGCAGAAGAAGTCGTCGAAGCGTAGGCGCGGCTTCCGCAAGGAGTACGAGGTCGCCCCGAGCGACGCGAAGTCGATCAAGAAGCTTCTGGGAAGGAGCTGACCCATGCCTCGCGTCAAGCGCTCCGTTGCCGCGCGCAAGAAGCGCCGCAAGGTGCTCGAGCAGGCCAAGGGCTACTACGGGCTCAAGAAGTCGCACTACACGTACGCCAAGGAGCAGGTCGACCACTCGCTCGTCTACGCGTACCGCGACCGCAAGAACCGCAAGCGCACCTTTCGCTCGCTGTGGATCATCCGCATCAACGCTGCCGCTCGGCAGAACGGGCTCTCGTACAACCAGCTCGTCCACGGCCTGGGCAAGGCCGGCATCGAGCTCGACCGCAAGTCACTCGCCGATCTGGCGATGAACGAGCCCGACGCCTTCGCCGTGGTGGCGGAGCAGGCCAAGGCCGCGCTCGCCTCGTAGGGGCGAGGCCGCCTCGCCCGTGCCCGTCGGGCGTCTCGTCGGCGGTACACGCGGGAGTCGCGCGTGATCGAGTCACGCGACAACGAGCGCCTCAAGCGCGTGCGCAAGCTCCTCTCGGCGCGCAAGCACCGCGATGCGACGGGGCTGTTCGCCTGCGAGGGCGAGGATCTCATCCACGCCGCGCGCGAGGCCGGCATCGAGCCGGTCGACCTCCTGGCGGCGGGCGAGAACGTCGCCCCCGACCTGCTTGCGTCCGTCTCGACGCTGCCACACCCCGCCCGCGCGATCGGAGTCTATCGCCTCGCGGACCTTCCGACCGGGGTCCGCGATGTGTGTCTTGCGCTCTGGCATGTTGCTGATCCTGGCAACGTCGGAACGCTGGTCCGCACGGCCGATGCGTTCGGCGCGTGCGTGGCTTTGTCCGCGGGGTGTGCGGATCCGCTGTCACCCAAGGCGTTGCGCGCTTCCGCTGGCGCGTCTTTCAGGGTGCCCGTCGTGCGCTGGGACGAGGCACCGGGGACGCAGGTGGCTCTCGTCGCGCACGGAGGCACGCCGCTGGAGGCGGTCGAGCTGGAGCCCCCGCTCAGCTTCCTGCTCGGCTCGGAGCGCGGCGGGCTTCCCGACCTTGCTCCAGACAGTTGCGCGGCGACGATTCCGCTGCCGGGCGGCGCGGAGTCGCTCAACGTCGCTGCGGCCGGGGCGATCGCGCTCTACGAGCTCGCCCGCCGATCCTCCGAGCGCCAGCCCTCCTAACCGAAGCCGCCGCCCCCTCCGCCTCCGCCGCCTCCGCCGCCGCCCGAGAAGCCACCCCCGCCACCCCCCGAGCCGGAGCCCGGGGGAGCGAGCGCGGAGCCGAAGCCGGACGAGAGATCGCCGATCGAGAGCGACGACGCGCCGGAGCCGAGGTCGCCACCGGGTGAGATCCAGTAGATGGAGCTCGCCTGCGCAAGCGCCTCGGGCATGTGGAGGTGGGCCGCCTGCAGCACGCGGTCGGCGATACCGAACGCGATCCCGTAGACGAGGAAGCGCTCCCACAGCGCGAGCGATGCCGGTGGCGCCTCGTCGAGGCGCGGAAAGTCGGTCAGGTAGCGGCGAAATGCCTCCCAGCGCTCCGCTTCGATCCCGGCTTCGCGCGACCGGCGTCGCCACAGCTTCCGCCCTCGCACCAGCGTCCCGAGCAGCATCGCGGCGTTGACGAACGCGCACGCGGCCAGCGCCAGCAGCACGACGTCGCTCCACCTCGGATAGACGCTGCGCCACCCGTCGAGCGCCCTCCAGCCGAGCAGCGCTCCCGTTCCGGCGAACACGGCCAGGCCGATGCCCAGTGGGATGGCGCCGATCGACCGGAACCACCGTCGGCTGCTCACCTCGGTGCCGACGTCCTCCTTGAACGCCGAGAACCGCTTGGACATCTGCTCGCGGTCGGCCTCGATGCGCTTGCGGAAGCTGGACAGCACCTGTGTGCCACCGTCGAGCACGTCGTCGACGACACGTGTGACCTCCTTCTCCCAGGGCGAGAGCGCCTCGTCCTCGTTGCCCGCCGAGAGCTGGAGGTCGTGCACCCGCTCCTTGCGCAGGCCACCCCAGATCGAGCGCTCGGTCGTGGTCGGCTCGGCGCGGTAGACGCCGCGACGGATGAGATCGAAGAGCGTTGCCGTGAACTCGAACGAGCCGGCCTCGCCACCCTGTCGCAGCAGTATGGGGACGAGAGCGGGCTGCGTGTCCGTCGGCGGCTCCTGCTCGTACTCACGGTCGTAACCGGTGCCGAGCTCGCGGCCGTAGAACCAGAAGACCCCGGCTGCGACGAGGAAGGCGGGAATCGTTGCGAGTGCGAGGAGGATCAGCACGGTACGCCACGGGTGCGCTATCGCATCGTCGATCCGCTCGCGGTCGCGGTCGTAGTCGGCGGCGTCCTGCTGCTCCTCGGCGACGATCTTCTGGAGGCCTGGGCCGTCCTCGACCTTCATCCCCGCGGTCGACGTGAAGGCAGCGCGCGGGTACAGCGTGCGCAGCTCGACGAACTGCTTCGCCGGGATGTCGAGGGCGCGCAGCAATGCAGCGTCGCCACGCAGCGTGACGTCGCCGCGCACCCAGACCGGGTGGCCCCAGGCACGCACGACCTTTCCGGGCCCTTGCATCGTGGCGGTCAGGCGACCGAGCGACTGCTCCCACTCGTCTCCCCACACCTGGAGGTTGACGTCGACGACATCGTCGTACGCGACCGCCAGGCCGCTGATCCGGTACCTGATCGTGAATGTCCGCGTGTCGCCTGCCCCGGTCGTGAATCGCCAGACGACGCGCAGGCGACCCCCGAGATCGCGGACGCCGTACGTACCGGGCGGGCCCCCCGGCTCGAGCTCGGTCGAGGCGCCGGGGACGAACGTGGTGCCGTTCTGGGAGACGAAGCCGACCTCCACGCGCTGGCCGTCGCGGTAGGGGATCTCGCGGTATCCGAAGGTATAGGCCCCGTCGAAAGCGACCTTGATCTGCTCGACGACCGCGAGGCTGCCGTTCTGCTCGACGGTGACCGTGACGTTGCTCTCGAGGAGCGCGTACGAGCGCGCCTGAGCGGCGGCTGCGAGTGCGAGAGAGAGGAGCGCGACCGCCGCGAGGGCGAGGACGCTACGCGCTCGGCGGCTCACTCGACGCTCCGCCCGCTGCGCCCGTGCCTCCGACGGCGGGCGGGCGGGAGAAGTCGACCTGCGGCACCTCCCGCTGCGCCTCGTCCTCGAGCTCGAAGAACTCGCGCTGGGCGAACCCGAACGGCCCTGCGAGCAGGACACCGGGGAAGGTCTGGATCGCGTTGTTGAACGTGAGCACCGTGTCGTTGTAGACCTGGCGTGAGACGGCGATCCGGTTCTCCGTCTCTGCGAGCTCGGTCTGGAGCTGACGGAAGTTCTCGTCCGCTTGCAGCTCCGGGTACGCCTCGGCCACGGCGAACAGGCGACCCAGCGCCTGGCTCAACAGCCCTTCCGCCTGGCCGGCCTGCTCCGGTGTCCTGGCCTGCTGCGCGGCGGCGCGGGCCTCGGTGACTGCCTCGAACGTCCCGCGCTCGTGGGCGGCGTAGCCCTTCACCGACTCGACGAGGTTCGGGATCAGGTCCCAGCGCCGTTTCAGCTGCACTTCGATCTGCGCCCACGCGTTGTCGACGCGGTTTCGCAGCCGGACGAAGTTGTTGTAAAGGACGATGACCGCGATCACGATGACCGCGATCACGCCGAGGATCACGAGCAGCCAGACCATCGAACGCGACTCTAACCGGTCCCGGCTCGGCAGGGGATTTCGCCAATCCCCCTAACGACGGTTGATCCGGCTGCCGCAGATCCAGATCATGTCCTCACCGCCGTCGAACGGCCTGCGGTCGAACCAGCCGTAGAGCGCCTCGACCTCGAACCCCGCCTGGTCGAGCAGTGCTCGCCACTCGGGCTCGCCAAGCCAGTGCAGCGCAAAGGTCGCCGCTGCGCCGCCCGAGCGCACCGACAGCGTCAGCGTCCGCGCGTGCTCGTCCCAGTCGGCGCGCTCGAAGATCCCCGGCTCACGCTCCAGCCAGCGGCCGTCCGTCTCCTCGATGTCCTCCCGGGAAGGGGCGAAGACGTCGAACACGAACCGTCCCCCGGGTGCCAGCAGCCCCCGTGCTGCGCGCAGGGCGGCGAGCTTGTCGCCGGCGCCCTCGAGATGGAGCAGCGAGCGGAACGGGCAGGTCACGAGCGGCACGCGCTCGTTCACCGGAGGCTCGAGCAGGTCGCCGGTGCGCAGGTCGACGAGCGCGGCGACACCCTCGCGCTCGGCGTAGGCGCGGGCCACGGCGAGCATCTCCGCGGACTGGTCGATGCCGATCACGGGTACGCCGGCCTTTGCGACGGGGACTGCGATGCGGCCCGTCCCGACCGCCAGCTCGACCACCGGGCCGCCGGACGCGAGCGCCTCGTCGACGTAGAAGCCGACGTCCTCGGTCACCGACGCCGACCAGGGGTCGTAGAAACCCGCAATCGAGTCATACAGGGCCTTCTCGGTCATTCGGGCCGCCGAGCCACGTAGACGAACTCGCGGCTCGAGTCGTCGAACGGCCGCCGGTCGAACCAGCCGTAGAGCCCTTCGATCTCGAGACCGGCGACGTCCAGGAGTGCCTCCCACTCGGATCGCGCGACCCACCAGAGCGACACCGAGGCTCCGGTCTCCAGCGTGACGTCGACGCGGTTGTCCGCCGGCGCGTAGTCGCAGCGGTGGCGGACGCCGTTCTGATCGCGCCACTGCCCGTCGATCTCTGTCGCGACCGTCGGCAGGAAGACGAAGGCGTTCCAGGCGAAGCGGCCACCGGGGCGCAGCGAGGCGGCGACACGCTCGAACACGCGGCGCCGGTCCTGCCACCTGGGCAGGTGCAGCAGCGAGCGGAACGGGCAGTACACGAGCGCAGCCGGCTCGTCGAGCGAGAGCTCGCGCATGTCGCCCTGCCGTAGGTCGAGCTCCACGCCGGCGGCGGCGGCCCGGTCGCGCGCGCCGGCGAGCATGGCGGGCGAGGCATCGATCCCGATCACCGGACGACCGAGCGCCTCCGCCACCGGCACCGCGACCCGTCCGTTCCCCACCGCGAGCTCGACCACCGGTCCCTTCGTCTCGCGGGCGAGCTCGACGTAGAAGGCGACGTCCTCGGTCATCGGCGCCGACCAGTCGTCGTAGATCGGGGCGAACGCGTCGTAGGAGCCCATCGCTGCGATTGAAGCAGCGCAGAGCCGGTGACCGTCACCGGTTCTCGGTACCCTCGCGTCCCGATGGACGTGCAGGCGCTCGAGCAGGAGGCCCTCGCGGCGGTCGACGCCGCGTCGACCGTCGACGAGATCGAGCAGGTGCGCGTCGAGTACCTCGGCCGCAAGAGCGCGCTCAAGCTGGCGCTGCGCGACGTACGCGATCGCGAGACCGGGATGGCGCTCAACGCGGCTCGCGGCACGCTCGAAGGAGCGATCGACGCGCGCGCAGCCGAGCTGCAGCGCGCCGAGCTCGATCGCCGGCTCACCGAGGAGCGGGTCGACGTCACCCTCCCCACCGGCTCCTATCGGCGAGGCCACCTGCATCTGATCACCCAGATCCGGCGAGAGGTCGAGGACGTGTTCCTCGGCCTCGGTTACCGGGTCGTCGACGGTCGCGAGGTCGAGACCACCCGGTACAACTTCGACGCCCTCAACTTCCCACCGGGTCATCCGGCGCGTTCACCGCAGGCCACGCTGTTTCTCGACCCCGAGACGGTGCTGCGCACCGAGACCTCGCCGTCGCAGATCCGTGTCATGGAGGAAGAGCAGCCTCCGATCTACATCGTCACCCTCGGTCGCGTCTACCGCCGCGACACGCCGGACGCCACGCACACGCCCATCTTCCACCAGGTCGAAGGGCTCGCGGTCGACGAGGGAATCACGCTCGCCGATCTCGAGGGCACGCTCGACTTCCTCCTGCGCAAGCTCTTCGGCGAGGAGCGACGCACCGAGTTTCGCACCCACTACTTTCCCTTCACCGAGCCGTCCATCGAGGCTCACGTCTCGTGTCACGTGTGCGACGGCGACGGTTGTCCGGTCTGCCGACATTCGGGCTGGATCGAGATCGGCGGTGCCGGCATGGTCGACCCGAAGCTCTTCGAGTTCGTCGGCTACGACACCGAGCGGTATACCGGCTTCGCCTTCGGATGGGGGCTCGAGCGCATAGCCATGCTCCGGCACGAGTTCCCGGACCTCCGGGAGCTGTGGCGCAACGACCTCCGCTTCGTGAGGCAGTTCTAGGCCAGTGCTCGCTCCGCTCTCCTGGCTCCGCGAGTACGTCACGACCGTCGCCTCGGCGCACGAGATGGCGCGACGCCTCGCCATCTCCTCGCTCGAGGTCGAGCGAGTGCTGGAGGTCGGGGTTCCCGACACCGACGGCAATCTCGGGAGCTTCGTGGTTGGCAGCGTGTTGGCCGCCGATCCGCACCCGAATGCGGACAAGCTCCAGCTCTGCCAGGTCGACATCGGCCGTCCCGAGCCACAGCAGATCGTGTGTGGCGCGTGGAACTTCGGCGTCGGGGCGACCGTTGCCGTGGGGCTTCCCGGGGCTTTGCTGCCTGGATTCCCTGGGCCGCTCGAGGAGCGTGAGCTCCGCGGAGTGGTGTCGCGCGGGATGATCCTCGCCGAGGACGAGATCGGTCTCGGGCCCGACCACGACGGGATCATCGTGCTGCCGGACGGCGTCGAGCCGGGAACGCCACTCGCTGACGTGCTGCCGCTGCACGACGAGGTGCTCGACGTGACGCCGACCATCAATCGAGTCGACCTGCTGTCGCTGGTGGGGCTCGCCCGCGAGGTCGCTGCGCTGTGCGGAGGGGAGCTCCATCCGCCGGCACCCGATGACCCGCCTCTCCTGCACCCCGAGTATGTCGAGGTGGCCGTGGAGGACTTCGAGGGCTGCCCACGCTACATCGGGCGAGTCTTCCGCAATGTGACCGTGGGTGCGTCGCCGCAGTGGTTGCGCAGTCGCCTGCACCTCGCCGGCATGCGCTCGATCTCCGACGTGGTCGACGTGACGAACTACGTCATGCAGGTGTGGGGGAGCCCGCTCCACGCTTTCGATCGCAGCAAGCTCTCAGGTGGCCGGATCCTCGTACGGCGCGCGCGCGACGGAGAGGTGCTCCGCACGCTCGACGGCACCGCGCGGACGCTCCTCCCGGACGATCTGCTGATCACGGACGGCGAGCAAGCGGTGGCGCTGGCCGCGATCATGGGCGGTCTCGACACGGAGGTGTCCACAGAGACGAGCGACCTGCTCCTCGAGGCGGCGAACTTCGAGCCGATCGGGATCCTCAAGACGTCCGAGCGGCTCGGGCTGCGTACGGAGGGGTCGAACCGCTGGGAGAAGGGCGTCGACCCGCACCTGGCCGAGCCGGCCGCGATCTTGGCGAGTCGCATGCTCGTAGATCTCACGGGCGCTGAGATGACCGGTTCGACCGACGTCCATGACGGGCTGCCCGACCGCCCCGTGATCGCGCTCCGACCCGAGCGAACGACGCGCATCGTCGGGCTGGAGATCCCCGAGGAAGAGCAGCGGGAGATCCTGCAGCGGCTCGAGTTCGAGGTCGACGACGAGTGGCGGGTCACCGTCCCCACGTGGCGCGCGCGTGACGTGACGCGCGAGATCGACGTCGTCGAAGAGGTCGCACGAGTCGTCCTCGACCGTGTTCCACGCACGATGCCGCTACGGCGAGCCGTGAGAGGGCATCTCACCGCGCAGCAGCGGTTTCGCCGGTTGATCGAGGACGTGCTCGTCGGCGCAGGCTTCTCCGAGGCCTACACCTGGAGCCTTACTCCATCGGATCCGGATCCGCATGCCCTCCGGCTTCCCGATCCGATGAGCGCCGACCACGTCGTGCTGCGCACGACGGTGGTCACCGGGTTGATCGAGGCGGCCCGGGTGAACGTCGATGCCGGGAACGAAGGAATCGCTCTCTTCGAGCTCGCACGGGTCTACCTGCCCAGCGGCGAGCCGCTGCCCGACGAGCATTGGCGCGTCGGCGGTGTTGCCGAGGGCGGATTCGCGGCCGCCCGCTCCGCCGTCGAGGCGGTGTACGAGGCGCTTCACCTGCCGCTCGAGCCGCGGCGGGTGACGCACCCCCTCCTGCACCCCGGCAAGGCGGCCGAGACGGAGGCGGGATGGCTCGGTGAGTTGCATCCGGCCCTCCTCGAGGGGAGCTGGGGCGCGTTCGAGCTCGATGTTGCCGCGCTCGTGGCGCCGGTTCCCGAGCGGATCCTCTACGAGGACGTGATCACCTACCCCGCGCAACCGCCAGGACATCGCCGTGGTCGTCGCCGACGACGTCGAGGCGGGCGCGATCGTCGCAACGGCTCGCGAGGCGGGAGGGCCGGAGCTGCACGAGGCACGCGTGTTCGACGTGTACCGCGGCGAGCAGGCGGGCGACGGACGCAAGTCCGTCGCTCTCCACCTCGTCTTCCAGTCGCCGGAGCGGACGCTCTCCGACGACGAGGCGACGGTCCTCCGAGAGAGGATCGTTGCGGCGCTGCGAGACACGTTCGACGCCGAGCTCCGCGGGTAGCGCGATGCGGCTCGGATCCAGGCATGTCGAGGAGCATCACGCGACCGTTCGGCGTCAATCCGATGGTGCCGCCGTCGCGTAGGAAGAGGGCGTGAGGGGTCTAGCCGTCGCCGCCACTGCCTTCGTCGCGCTTGCCGCGGCGGCGGTGGCGGTGGCGGAAGGTCCCGTGCTGTCGGGATCGGTCGGCCCAGGGTTCAACATCTCGCTGCGCGACGCGGCGGGCAGCGCGCTCGCCAATCCGGCGCCCGGCCCGTACCTGATCGAGGTCACCGACAAGTCGGACGAGCACAACTTCCACCTCTACGGGCCTGGCGTCGACGTGTCCACCAACGTCGACACGATCGAAGACCAGAGCTTCCAGGTGACCCTGGCCGACGGCGTCTACCGCTTCATCTGCGATGCGCACCCGACCCGCATCAAGGGGCAATTCATCGCCGGCGCCGGCGACCCGGGCGGGGGAGGCACGGGTGGGGGCGGTACCGGGGGAGGGGGCACCGGTGGCACGACGACGAAACCGTCTGCGCCTGTCGGCTCCACGCTCCTGCTCACGAGCGGGCCGGCCCGGGTAATCAGCCTCAAGACGCAGGCCGGCAAGCGGGTCACCCGCCTCAAGCCCGGCCGGTACACGATCCGGGCACGCGATCGCTCCACCGCACACAACGCCCATCTGCTCGGCGCCGGCGTGAACCGCAAGACCGCGATCGCCGGCATCGAGACGAAGACCTGGACGGTCGTGCTCAAGAAGGGCACGCTCGATCTACCAGTGCGACGTCCACAAGGCCTCGATGCGCGGCACGGTCAAGATCGCCGCCTCGATCGACGGGCGAGGTGAGGCCTCGCCCTACAGCACGCGACCGTCGATGGGCCAGACGACGCCCTGGGTATCGACGTTGCGCGCGTCGGCGAGCACGCGGCGAATTGCGACACGGGCCGGGATCAGCTCGCCGTCGAGACGTTCGAAGCAGCGGCGCGCCATGCTCGGCGAGACGCCGAAACCCGCACGCTGCGCGCAGCGGAACACGAACCCGACCGCGTCCGTGTCGCGTGTCGGATTGAGCGGCGCGCACAGGAGCGCAGCCCTCGGCAAGAGATCGCTCGACTCGAGCTCCAGCCCGCAGAGGAGGTCGCTCCAGTCGGGTGGCAGAGTGGCAAGCGCCGCATCCCACTGCGCCGCCACCCCTGCCTTCGTTGCGGCTCCGTCCTCGTCCTCAGCCGGCTCCGCGGCGTCGAAGCACCTCGCCCGCGGCCAGCAGGCACCAGACGCGGTCCCTGTCGAGGCGTGAGAACAGCCGGCGGGCGGCCTCGGGCCCCGCAGCGCCACCAGCCCGTCGCACGTGGAAGACGAGCGCGTCACCGGAGCGGCCAGCGTTCATCGGGCCGAGCACCTGCGCCGCCCGCGCCAGCTCGGCCGGCTGCTCGGTCGTGAGCGTCAGGCGAACGTCGTCCCACCCATCCGGGAGGCTCGTCTCGAGCGTCGCCCACTGATCGACGAGCTTCACGGAGTCAGCATAATGACGCCCGATGACCCAGGTGGAGGGAGATCCTCGTGCGGCGACGGCGACGTTGACCGACGCTCGCCTGCGCGAGCTGTTTCGCGAGATGCTCGTGATCAGGCGCTTCGAGGAGAAGGTCGAGGAGCGCTTCCGCGCAGGTGAGCTGCCGGGCTTCCTCCACGTCGCGATTGGCCAGGAAGCGGTCGCCTGCGGCGTCTGTGCCGCGCTGCGACCCGACGACGTGATCTCGTCGACCCATCGCGCGCACGCGCACACGATCGCCAAGGGCACACCGATCAACGCGGTGATGGCGGAGATGTACGGCAAGCGAGGAGGGCTGCTCGGGCGGGTTCGGCGGGTCGATGCACCTGTACGACGTGCAGCGCGGAAACATGGGCGCGAACGCCGTCGTCGGCGGCGGGCTGCCGATGATGGCCGGCGCGGCGCTCGCCTTCAAGATGCGCGGCGAGCCGCGCATCGCGGTGCCCTTCTTCGGCGACGGCGCGACGAACACGGGCGCCTTCCACGAGTCGATGAACCTCGCGCAGCTCTGGCGGCTGCCGGTCGTGTTCGTGCTCGAGAACAACGGCTGGGCGGAGTCCACACCCGCGTCGCAGCAGCTTCCGCTGGCGGTCGAGGACATGGAGCATCGCGCGCTCGCCTACGACATGGAGCACGCGGAGGCGACGGCCAGGACGTCGAGGCGGTGTTCGCGGCGATGGTCTCGGCACGCGAGCACGCGGTGTCGGGCAAGGGCCCGGTGTTCCTCAACGTGCGCACGTACCGGTTCACCGGCCACTACGTCGGCGATCCGCAGGTCTACCGCGACAAGACGGAGGCCCGCGAGCTGGCGGAGACACACGACCCGATCGACCGGCTACGTTCCCGCTTGGGCATCGAAGACGACGAATTCGCCGCGTTCGACGAACAGGTCCAGGCCGAGGTCGATGCGTCGGTCGAGTTCGCCAAGGCGGGCACCGACCCCGCGCCCGAAGACGGGCTCAAGTGGGTGTACGCCGAGGGGTCGCTGGAACCGTGAGCGCAGCCGTCGAGATGACCTACCGGGAGGCCGTGCGCGACGCGCTCTCCCAGGTGATGCGCCGGGACGACCGCGTCTTCATCATGGGCGAGGACATCGCCGAGATGGGCGGCTCCATGGGCGTCACGCACGGGATGCTCGAGGAGTTCGGTGCAGCCCGCGTTCGCAACACGCCGATCTCGGAGATCGCGATCGTGGGCGCCGGTATCGGCTCCGCGATCCAGGGGATGCTTCCCGTGGTCGAGATCATGTACGAGGACTTCCTCACGATCTCGATGGAGCAGATCGTGAACCAGGCGGCGAAGCACCGCACCATGTCCGGCGGGCAGGTTCAGGTGCCGCTCACGATCCGCACCCAGGGTGGCGCAGGCTGGTCACCCGGGGCGCAGCACGCGCAGCAGCTCGAGGCGTGGTTCACGCACGTCCCGGGGCTCAAGGTCGTGTTCGCCTCCACCCCCGAGGACGTCCGTGGCCTGCTGTGGTCTGCGATCTACGACCCCAACCCGGTCATCTTCTTCGAGCATCGCACGCTGTACCCGATCAAGGGCACGGTGTCAGAGGAGATCACGCCCATCCCGCTCGGGCAGGCGCGCGTTCTGCGCGAGGGCACCGACGTCACGGTGGTCGCCACCGGGCGGCTCGTGCACGAGTCCCTCCAGGCGGCCTCGGAAGCCGAACAGGACGGCATCTCGGTCGAGGTCGTCGACCCGCGGACGCTCTCGCCGCTCGACGCCGAGACGATCGTCGCGTCGGTGCGAAAGACGACCCGTTGCGTGACCGCCCACGAGGCGATCGTCCAGGGCGGCTTCGGCGCCGAGCTGGCCGCGGTCGTGCAGCACGATGCCTTCGACTGGCTCGACGCGCCGATCGAGCGGGTGGGGGCGAAGTTCGCACCCCTGGCGTTCGCACCCGTGATGGAGAGCTACCTGATCCCGCACGCTTCGGACGTGCTCGACGCGATCCGGCGCACGGTCGCCCGGTCGTGAGGGTGTAGCGTGGCGACCGAGGTAAAGCTGCCTCGCCTCGGCCAGGGCATGGAGTCCGGCACGATCGTCCGCTGGCTCAAGGCCGAGGGCGAGCCGGTCAGGAAGCGCGAGCCTCTCTACGAGCTCGACACCGACAAGGTGACACAGGAGGTCGAGGCGGAGGCCGACGGCGTCCTGCTCAAGATCGTGGTCCCGGAGGGCGAGGTCGAGGTCGGCACGACCATCGCCGTGATCGGCGCGGAAGGGGAGGAAGTGTCGCTCGAGCCGGTCACCGCGAGGGCGCCGGCAGCGACCGAGGCTACCGCACCCGTCGCGGCGCCCCAACCGGCCACCGCGGTGCCCTCGGCCGAACCGGTGGCCGTCGCGGCGCCGCCTGCGCCGCCTCGTGTCGATCAGTCGCAGGACCACCTTCCCGCCGCCGCGGCTGCCGCGGCTCCAGGGGACGGTCGCGTCAAGGCAAGCCCGCTGGCGCGTCGGATCGCGCGCGAGCGCGGCGTCGATCTCGCGTCGGTGGTCGGGACAGGGCCGGATGGCCGCATCGTGGCGGAGGACGTCGAGCAGGCCGCGGTCGCGCCTCCGCCGGCTGAGCCTGCGCCCGCCGTCGCGGCGCCTGAGGTCGAGGTCGTACAGCTGACGTCGGTGCGCAAGACGATCGCGCGGCGGCTCACCGAGGCGTGGGCGGCGCCGGTGTTCCAGCTCGTCGTGTCGGCGGACATGACTGAAGCGCTGGCCCTGCGAGAGCGTCTCGTGGAGCGGACCGCGGAGGGGGAAACGAAGCCGACCGTGAACGACGTGCTGGTCAAGCTCTCCGCCGCCGCGCTCATGCGCCATCCACCGGTCAACGCGACGTTCACCGGTGAGGAGGTGCACCGCTACGCAACGGCCAACGTCGGCATCGCCGTCGCCGCACCTGCCGGTCTCGTCGTTCCCGTGATCCGGAGCGCCGAGCGGCTCACGATCCAGGAGATCGGGCGTGTTCGTTCCGACCTCGTCTCTCGAGCCCGGGAGGGGAAGCTCACGCTGCAGGACTTCGAGGCGGGCACCTTCACGATCTCCAACCTGGGCATGTTCGGCGTGGAGCAGTTCGTGGCCGTCCTCAACCCGCCGCAGGTCGCGATCCTCGCCGTCGGTGCCGTCAAGGCGGAGGCGGTGGTCGTCGAAGGCGAGATAGACGTTGCGCCCATCCTGCGCATGACCCTGACCTGCGACCACCGCGCCATCGACGGCGCCGAGGGCGCCGACTTCCTGCGCACCCTCGTCGCGCTCGTCGAGGAGCCGGCACTCGCGCTGTAGGGACCGTGACGGTCGCTGTCAGGAGAGGTGGCACGCAGGACGTGCGCTACCTGCGCGACATGCTTCACCACGCCTACTACTGGAAGGAGCGGGCGCCCGGTGAAGGGCCTGGCCCGGTGCAGCTCTACGTGAAGGCCTGGGGACGACCCGGTGACACGGCGGTGATCGCGATCGAGGACGGCTTCCCGGTCGGTGCGGCGTGGTTCCGCCTGTTCCCGCGCGAGCGGCCCGGGTACGGCTTCGTCGACGCGTCCACACCCGAGCTGGCGATCGCCGTCGTGCCGAGCCGGCGTGGGCGCGGCATCGGTGACGCGCTCCTGACGTCGCTGCTCGACCGCGCCAGGGCGGACGGTCATCCGGCACTCTCGCTGTGCGTGGACAAGCGGAACGAGGACGCGATCCGCGTCTACGAAAGGCACGGCTTCGAACGGGTCGGCGAGTCGGATGACTCGATGACGATGCTCGCGCAGCTCGCGTGAGCGGATTCGGCAGCGCGCCGGACGCGTGCCTGCTCGAGGCCGTTCCCACCAGGGGCCGCGATGGATCACCGCCCTACGGGCTAGGATCGGGCCGCGACTTCCCCGAGAAAGGACTCGTACCCGATGGAATGTGACGTCGTCGTCCTCGGTGGCGGCCCGGCGGGCTACACGGCGGCGATCCGCGCTGCGCAGCTCGGTGGCAAGGTCGTGTGCGTCGAGCGCGAGCCTGCTCTGGGTGGCACGTGCCTCAGGGTTGGGTGCATCCCCACCAAGGCCTGGGTGCAGACCGCGCACGCCCTGCACGCGGTGCGAGAGGTGAACGGGAAGCTTGGTGTCGTCTCGTCCCTGACGACGCTCGACTTCCCGACGGCGGCTGCCTGGAAAGACGCGGTCGTGAAGCAGATGACCGGCGGCGTGGCGTCGCTGTTCAAGGCGTTCGGTGTCGAGTGGGTGCAGGGTCACGGCCGTTTCACCGGGCCGAACACCCTCGGGGTGTGGGGTGGCGAGGAGATCGCGTTCCGTAGCGCGATCATCACCACCGGCTCGTACCCGATGCGTCCCCCGATCCCGGGCCTCGACTCGCCGCGCTGTGTCGACTCGACCGGGCTGCTTGCCCAGACGGAGGTGCCGCGCCGGTTGCTCGTCCTCGGCGGAGGCATCATCGGGTGCGAGTTCGCCTCCATCTTCAACCGTTTTGGCTCCGAGGTGACGATCGTCGAGATGCTCGACACGCTCATCCCGCAGGAGGACGAGGACGCAGCGAAGGAGCTCGCCAAAGCCTTCAAGCGCCGCGACATCGCGCTCCAGCTCGGCAAGCAGTGCACCCAGGTCGAGGACCTCGGTAGCCACCTGGTGGTTCATTTCGGCGAGGGCGAGACGGTCGAGTGCGAGCTGATGCTCGTCTCGGTGGGGCGGGCACCCGTCGTCGACGACCTCGGGCTGGAGACGGTCGGGATCGAGGCCGACCGTCGCACGGGCATCCCGACCGACGATCACATGCGCACCACAGTGCCGCACGTGTTCGCGGCGGGCGATGTCGCCGGCCGCTGGCAACTCGCGCATACCGCCTTCCGTGAGGGTGAGATCGCAGCCGAGAACGCGATGGGCCACGAGGCGCTGCTCGGCGAGCCTGCGGTGCCCCGCCCGATCTACACCGACCCCGAGATCGCCGGTGTCGGGCTCACCGAAAGACAGGCTCGCGAGCTCCACGGCGACACGGTCGCGGTGGGCATGTACCCGTGGGTCGCCAATGCGCGTGCGGTCATGTCCGGCGACACGGTCGGCTGGGTGAAGTCGATCCACGAGACGGCCTACGGCGAGCTGCTCGGGCTGGTGATCGTGGGTCCGCACGCCACCGATCTGATCGAAGTGGGTGTGGTCGCACTCGACGCGGAGTCGACCGTGGAGACGGTCGCCGACGGGATCGCCCCCCATCCGACCCTCGCCGAAGCGATCAAGGAGGCGGGTCTCGTCGCTCTCGGGCGCGCGATCCACCTGCCGCCCAAACGGCGCCCGTCGTAAGGGCCGGATATCTCCGGCCCTCGGCAGAGGTAGGCTGGAGGGTCCATGCGCAGAGCGTTCGTCACGTCGATCGGTCTGATGCTGCTGCGGCGACGCTTGCAGCGGCAGAACGGTCCGGGCGCAGCCATCGCCCTCGTCGGGCTCCAGCTCCTCGGTCCCCGGATCCTGCAGGTGCGGCGGCTTCTCGCCTGGGCGCTTGCATTGACGATCGTCGGCGGGATCGCTCTCGCCGCGATCTGGTGGTGGCGTCGTGACAGCGGGTCCGAGGAGACGTGGGAGCCTGTGCTGGCTCCGGAGCCCGCGGGCCCGGTCCCAGCCGGGCCCGACGATGTGTCGCCACCGCCGGACTGGGCGCCCGCGGCGGCGTGACTGACGTTGTGAGGGCTGTGGGCGAGGGAGTCGTCCGCGGTGCGCTCGACGGGCTCGTTCCCTACGAGCCCGGCAAGCCGGTCGAGGAGGTGCAGCGCGAGCTCGGGCTCGAGCGCGTCGTCAAGCTCGCCTCGAACGAGGGCCCGTACGGACCTTTCCCAGCGGCCAGGGACGCCATGGCCACGGCGGGAACGGAGCTCAACCGGTATCCGGACGGTGGCTGTTACCGCCTCCGCTCAGCCCTCGCCGAGCGTCACGGGGTGCGCTTCGAGGAGGTGACCGTCTGCGCGGGCGCCGACGCCGTGATCGGGTTCACGTGCCAGGCCACGCTCGACCCCGGAGACGAGGTCGTGACCGGCTGGCCGTCGTTCGTCAGCTATGTCCTCGACCCTCTCAAGCTTGGCGCGGTGCCCGTGCGCGTGCCGCTGCGCGATCAGCGCTTCGACCTCGACGCTCTGCTGGCGGCGATCACACCTCGCACGAAGCTCGTCTTCGTGGCAACACCCAACAACCCGACCGGCACGATGACCGGTCGTGCGGAGCTCGACGCGTACTTCGCTCGCGTGCCCGAGCATGTCCTCACCGTCGTCGACCAGGCGTATCTCGAGTACATCGACGACCCCGACTACCCGGACGCGATCAGGGAATACGCGAAATCCGGCCACCGCGTACTCGCCCTGCGCACCTTCTCCAAGATCTACGGGCTTGCCGGGCTTCGCGTCGGCTACGGCGTCGGCCCCGCGGACGTGATCACGGCAATCGGCAAGGTACGGCGCGCGTTCGACGTCGGTACGCCCGCGCAGGAAGCGGCACTCGCGAGCCTCGACGACCACGCGGAGCTCGCTCGACGCCGCTCGCTCAACCGCGACGCGATGAGCTCTCTCGTGGACACGCTGCACGCGCAGGGCTTCGACCCTGCGGGCCCGGCGGTGGCCAACTTCGTCTTCGTCGAGGTGGGGGACGCTGCCTCCCTGGCTGACCGCCTCCTCCGCGAGGGCGTGATCGTGCGCCCGATGGGCCCCTTCGGCGCGCCCGGGGCGCTCCGCATCACGGCGGGCACGCCCGACGAGATCGCCTTCCTCGCAGAGGCGCTGCGCCGCGTGAAGACCGCGTAAAGACAGTCTCCAGGCGGGTGCCCGCGCCGATCGCTCGGGTATCCTCGGCTCTCGGGCGCCCGGCGCCCGTTCTCGTATGCGAACGACGCTGAAGAGAGGTGTGGGCCGGACAGCCGGCGCGAACGGCAACGGGAACGGCGGCGTCTCCCTCCCGCCGGCCGCGCTCGCGGAGGTCTCCTTGTACCGGCAGCCGCCGCCCCCGACGCGCCGGCACCTCGCGGTTCGGCTCCTCGGCTGGGGGGCCATCGTCGTCGCCATGGTTGCGACCGGGCTCGCCGGCGGTGCCTATCTGTACGTGCACGAGTCCGTCGCGGCCGTGGCGCCCCGCTCGGCCACGCTCAAGAAGGCGGTCGAAGTGCTCGACGTGCCGCTCCCCGGGCAGCCCGCGACGGCGCTGGTGATCGGGTACGACCGTCGCGCAAGCGATGGCAAGAACGCGCCCTCACGTAGCGACACGCTGATGCTCGTCCGCGCCGACCCGGGTGCAAAGACGATCTCGTTGCTCTCGCTGCCGCGCGACCTCTCGGTTCCGATCCGCTGCCCGGGCCGGGAGCCGTTCACGGCGAAGATCAACTCCGCGTTCGTCTACTGCGGCGAGCAAGGCGCGCTCGAGACCGTGCGCTCCTTCACCGGCATCCCGATCAACTACATCATCACCGTCAACTTCCGCGGCTTCCGCCAGCTCGTCGACAAGCTCGGCGGTGTCTGGATGGACATCGACCGACGCTACTTCAACGACCACAGCGGCCCGACGGGCTTCGCCACGATCGACCTCCAACCGGGTTACCAGCGCCTGACCGGCTTGCGGGCACTCGACTTTGTCCGCTACAGGCACACCGATTCGGACTTCTACCGCAACGCCCGCCAGCAGCAGTTCGTCCGCGCGCTCAAGGATCAGGTGGAGTCGAGCTTCTCGCTGCTCCGGCTACCCCAGGTGATCAACGTGATCACGCGCAACGTGGAGGTCGGGCAGGGTGGCGGCAAGAACGTCAGCCCCGGCACGGTACGCCAGTACGCAGCCCTCGCCTACACGTTGCCCCCGGGCCACATCTTCCAGACGCGGCTGGAGGGGCTGGAGGGCTTCAGTGACCTGACCACCGTCCCGGAGAACGTGGAGCGTGCGGTGGCAGAGTTCGCCAACCCGGACGTCGAGTCCCCGAAGAAGGCCACGGCGGCAGCGCTCGGCGAGAAGGTCAAGCAGAAGGCTCCGCCCGCCAACCGGACGACGGTCACCGTCCTCAACGGGAACGGTGTCTCCGGCTCGGCGTCGAGCGCCAACTACCTCCTCTCGCAGCGTGGCTACGAGATGGTGCTGCCGCCGAACGGCATCCCGGCGAACGCGCCGTCATTCGAGTTCTTCCGCACGGTCGTGTTCTTCGACCCGGCGAAGCCCGGCGCCAAGCCGGCGGCGACGAAGCTCGCCGGCCTGTTCGGCACCGCCGACGTGAAGCGCATCACCGTGCCGGTGCGGCAGCTTGCGAACGGGGCGATGCTGGCTGCGGTCGTCGGCCAGACCTTTCACGGGCGGCTGGCGCCGGCACCGATCGACAAGACCCCGGAACGCCAGGTACCTCAGATCGTGCCGGGCACCGGCGCCTCTCTCGACCTGCTGCGCCAGGCGCAGGTCGGGACACCGTTCCCGCTCATGGTGCCGACGGTCGTCGAGCGGTCATCCTGGATCGACTCGGAGCGGCCGCTCCGCTCCTACTTCTTCGATCGGAAGCGCCAGCGCGACAAGACGATCCGGCTCACGTACAAGCTCGGCGGGCGGAACGAGTACTGGGGCGTCCAGCAGAGCGACTGGGACGACGCGCCCGTCCTGCGCGGCAAGAGCGTGACCCGGAGGATCAAAGGTCGCACCTACGAGCTCCACTACCAGGGCTCCCACCTGCACATGGTCGTGCTGACCACTCCCCGAGGCACGTACTGGGTCGTGAACTCGCTGCTCGATCGGCTGTCGAACGAGACGATGCTCGCGATCGCGAAAGGCCTAAAGCCAATCGCGACCGTACGGCGTTAGAGCGGCGCGCCGCACGCGGCTCGATACCACGACGTCTGCCGGACTCCGAGCGTCCGCGGCGTACTGTGTCGCAGTGACCACGACGAGGGTGTCTCAAGAGCAGCGCGAGCGCCGACAGGCGCTCAGATGCGGTCGGCAGCGCCGTCGGCGCATCGCGGGCGCAGCGCTGCTCGGCGTGTGCGTCGTCGGCGCGGCGATCGTGATCGACACGGCACCTGGCGGGCCTGCGCCCGCTGCCACGGTCGACCGCGCCGAGCCCGCCCGGACGACGCAGCGGCGGGACCGTCGCGCCGACGGGGCGACATCGGCACCGCGAGAAACGCTCGGCAGCGGCCGGCCGGTGACCTTCGCCTTCGCCGGCGACGTGCATTTCGAGAGCCCGATCCGCGAGCGCCTGGCGGCATCCCCCGCGAGCGTGCTCGGACCGGTCGCGCCCGTTCTGAGCCGCGCAGACCTCGCCATGGTCAACCTGGAGACCGCGGTCACGGATCGCGGCACCCGCGCGTCGAAGGCGTTCACCTTCCGGGCGCCGGAGACCGGCTTCGCAGCCCTGGACGCCGGTGGGGTCGACGTGGTCAGCGTGGCCAACAACCACGGCATGGACTTCGGGCCGGCCGGGTTGCGCGACACGCTGGCGGCGGCGCGGGACGCCGGCATGCCTGTGGTCGGCGCCGGGGCGAACGAGCGCCGCGCCTACGCGCCGTTCCGTCGCACGGTGAACGGGCAACGAGTGGCGATCATCGGCGCTACCCAGGTGCTCGACGACACGCTGATCGAGGCGTGGACCGCCCGGGCGCACAAGGCGGGCATCGCATCCGCCAAGCGTGAGCAGCGACTCGCGCAAGCGGTGCGCGAGGCACGGCGGACGAGCGACACCGTGGTTGTCTTCCTCCATTGGGGGCTCGAGCTCGCGAGCTGCCCGACCACGGATCAGAAGCGGCTGGCTGCGCGGCTGGTGGCCGCAGGCGCCGACGTGGTCGTCGGCTCGCACGCCCACGTCCTGCTGGGCACGGGCCGGATGGGAAAGGCCCTCGTCGCCTACGGGCTCGGCAACTTCGTCTTCTACGCCTTCCGTGAGATCACGTCGCGAAGCGGCGTGCTCGAGGTGACCGTCACCGGTCGCAGGATCGACGGATACAGATGGGTGCCGGCGAGGATCTCGGCCGGGATTCCGCGGCCGCTCGCCGGAGCCGACCGGCGTGCTGCCCTGCGACGGTGGAACGGCCTGCGTGTCTGCACGGGCCTCCGACGGTGACCGTCACCGTCGGAGGCCCGTGCGCTACTAGGCGGCGATGGCCCTTCCCGCCGGTCCGCGGTACGTGTCGCTACCGAAGCCGAGAATGAGCGCGAAGATCGGCCCGAGCAGGATGAGACCGATTGCGAAGCCGGTGCCGCGCCCGAAGCTCTTGGCGAGGTCGAGCATGACGATGATCCACACGATGAGCCCGACGAACGGGATCAGCATCAATAGCACCCACCACCATTCCCGCCCGACGATCTTGAGCAGGACGATGATGTTGTAGATCGGAATGATCGCCTTCCAGCCCTCCTCGCCGGCCTTGGTGAAGATCTGCCACCACGCGGCGATGAACAGGACGATGAGGGCGAGGTAGAAGATCCAGAAAGCACTGCTCACAGAAGCCTCCCGTTAGAGCGAACGGATAATCAAGTTTGGCGGGCGCCTCAGACGGAGCCTTGCGCCGGCAGGCTGACCGTCGCGCCGCGACTCCCAATAACCTGACGGGCCGTGCTGTTCCCGACCGCGACGTTCGCCATCTTCTTCCTGATCGTGCTGCCGCTCTCGTGGCTGCTGATGCCGCACGTGCACAGGTGGCGGCCGTTCATGATCGTGGCCAGCTACGTCTTCTACGCCTGGTGGGACTGGCGCTTCACCTTCCTGCTCGCCGGCTGCACGCTCTGGAACCAGGTTCTCGCCGTCCGGATCCACCGCTCGACCGTGGCCTCGCAGCGGAAGTGGCTGCTGATCGTGGCCCTGGCGGGGAACCTGCTCATGCTCGGGTACTTCAAGTACTACGACTTCTTCGTCTCGTCGACGCAGAACGCGGCCACCATCGTCGGCTTCGACCTCCCGTTCTCCGTCAAGACGATCGTGCTGCCGGTCGGGGTCTCCTTCTTCACCTTCATGGCGATCAGCTACGTGGTGGACACGTATCGCGGCGACTTCGTGCCGACCACGCTCGAGAAGTTCGCCGTCTACCTGTCGATGTTCCCTCACCTGGTAGCCGGCCCGATCGTGCGGCCCGGCGAGCTGATCCCGCAGCTCGACCGCCCGCGCGACCCGCGCCGCGTCGACACGAGCCGCGCGTTCTACCTGATCGCGACGGGCCTCTTCAAGAAGGTGGTGATCGCCAACTACCTGGCCTCGTCGATCGTTGACGAGGTGTTCGCCGCGCCAGGGAACCACTCGTCGCTCGAGATCATGATCGCCGTCTATGCATATGCGGTGCAGATCTACGCCGACTTCTCCGGGTACACCGACATCGCGATCGGCATCGCGCTGCTGCTCGGCTTCTCGTTCCCGCAGAACTTCGACTCGCCGTACGCGGCCACGTCGCTGCAGGACTTCTGGCGGCGTTGGCACATGACCCTGTCGCGATGGCTGCGCGACTACGTGTACATCCCGCTCGGCGGCAACCGAGGCAGCCGGATTCTCACCTACCGCAACCTGATGCTGACGATGCTGCTCGGTGGGCTCTGGCACGGCGCCGCGTGGACGTTCGTGGCGTGGGGAGCGATCCACGGCGTCGGCCTCGCCGCTGAACGCTGGTGGAAAGAGCGTCCCGGCTACGTGCCGCGGCCGCGCACCCCGCTCCGCACGTGGCTGGCACGCATCGCGACGTTCAACCTCGTCTGCCTGGCCTGGATCTTCTTCCGCTCCGACTCGTTCGAGCTCGCCTGGGAGATGATCACCGGCCTCTTCACGGGCTGGGGCGAGGCCTCCCCGCTCGTGACGGCCGGTGTCCTGCTCGCGATCGCGGTCGGGATCGGGTCGCAGTACCTTCCGGCGCGGGTGCCACAGCTGATCATGGCGCGGTTCGGCCGGCTCCCCGTACTCGGACAGGCGGTGGTGCTCGCCTTTGCGCTGATGCTGACCCACGCAATGGGACCCGAGGGCGTGGCCCCGTTCATCTACTTCCAGTTCTGATCCGGTCGTCATGGGCTACCCTGGGCCGACCGCCGTGATGCGGACACGGGAGGCTCTCGAGAACGTGCCCGAGACGACGTCGCCCACCAAGCCACCTCTCGCTGCGCCGTCGCCGCCCGCTGTCGCAGGAACGCCTCGGCCGCCCGGCGCGGAGGTGCGGAACGCGGAGTCGCACAGGCCGACTCCGGTCGAGCCGGTGCGCGGGCTGCGCAGTGCGTGGCACGCGCTCGCGGTGATCGTCCTCGCACTCGGGCTGTCGCTGCTGCTCAACGCGCCGGGCATCCACAAGACCGCGTACAACCAGCCGGACGGGTGGACGCGCGACGCCGCGCTCTCCGTCACCGGCCCACTTGCGGATGTCAGCCGTGCGCTCCGGCTCGACCGTCCGCGTGCCCTCGTCAAGGATGCGCTCAGGCGCTCGGACGACGATGGGATCGACACCGAGATCGAGATCGCGGTACCTGCAGCCACGGCCGGGGCCGTCGACGAAGGGGCGGTGCCGACACGCGCACCGGCAGCGCCCGCGGTCGAGCCCGCGAAGCCGCCCGAAGCCGGCGTTCACCCCGGCGAGAAAGCTGCGCATGTGGATCGCCGGCGACTCACTCGTGATCACCCCCGGCTACGCGATCCTGCGAGCTGCAGGCGCGAGCCCTGCGATCACGAGCGTGGGCAAGATCGACGGCCGTCTCGCAACCGGGCTCTCGCGACCCGATGTGTTCAACTGGTTCAAGCACGTCAACAGCGAGGTGCGACGCCTGAAGCCGCACGTCGTCGTGCTCGCGTTCGGCGCCAACGACGACAAGGCGTACATGACGGGCACGCCGGAGGGCGTCCGCGCAGAGAGGTTCGGCGACGCCGTCTGGCGCCGCGAGTACCGCCGCCGACTCGGCGTCCTCTTCGACAGCATCAGCCGCGCGGGGGCGCACGTCGTCTGGATCGGGCTGCCGGTGACGCGAAGCAACCGGCAGAGCGCTCGCTTCGACGTGATCAACGCCGCGGTGGTCGCGGAGGTCGAGGAGCGTCCCGGCAAGGTGTCGTACGTCGACACCTACCGGAGGTTCTCCCGGCCGGGTGGCGGCTACGCCGAGTACCTCGAGCGGCCTTCCGGCGGTTTGGTCAAGGTGCGCGCCTCGGACGGCGTCCACTTCGAGCGGGCCGGTGGTGAGATCATCGCGCGTCGAGGTCCTGCGGGAGCTGAACCGGGTCTTCGATCTTCGCGCCGCGGCAGGCAGTAGCAGCGGGCGGTCGGCGACGCTCGCGTATCCTGCGCTCCCGATGAGCGGGTCGGGCGAGCGCATCGCCGTGTTCGGCGCCGGGTACGTCGGTCTGGTCACCGGCGCGTGCCTCGCCGAGCTCGGCCACCGGGTGGTGCTGCGGGACATCGTTGCAGCTCGTATCGACGCGCTGCGTCGCGGCGAGGTGCCGATCTACGAGCCGGGCTTGGAGGAGATCCTCGCGCGCAACGGCGAACGCCTCGCGTTCACGACCGACGTCGTCGAGGCCGTCGACGGCGCCGACGTTGTCTTCGTGGCAGTCGGCACCCCGCCGACCTTGTCCGGCGACGCCGACCTGACGGCGGTCTGGACCGTGATCGACGAGCTGCCGCAGGTCGACCGGCGCATCATCGTCGTGATGAAGAGCACGGTGCCGGTCGGGACGGGGGAGAAGGTGAGGCACCGGCTCGACGAGCGCGGCCTGGAGCATGTGGGATACGTCTCCAACCCGGAGTTCACCGCGGAGGGGACGGCGGTGCGTGACTTCCTGCACCCCGACCGGATCGTGATCGGCGCGTTCGACGATGCCGACGGCGATCGTGTCGCCGCGCTGCACGACGGAATCGAGGCGCCTGTCGTCCGCTGCGACGTCGCGTCCGCCGAGATGATCAAGCTCGCGGCGAACGCGGCGCTGATGGCGCGGATCTCCTTCATCAACGAGATCGCCAACGTCTGCGAGGCAACGGGCGCAGACGTCGTGCGCGTCGCCGAGGGCGTCGGCCTCGACCGCCGCATCGGCCCCAGCTTCCTGCGGGCAGGGATCGGCTACGGCGGCTCGTGCTTCCCGAAGGATTCGCTCGCGCTCAAGCAGCTGGCTGCCAACTCCGGCTACCACTTCCAGCTCCTGACGGCCGTGATCGAGGTCAACGAGCTGCAGAAGCGTCGGCTGATCGGGAAGCTGCAGGATCATCTCGGCGAGCTGCGCGGAGCGACGATCGCCATGCTCGGCCTCGCGTTCAAGCCGCACACCGACGACGTGCGTGAGGCGCCCAGCCTCGTGCTTGCAGCGCGCCTCCTCGCCGAAGGCGCGGAGGTGCGTGCCTGGGACCCCGTCGCCACGCCAGACGGAGTCGAAGGCATCACGCAGGTGCAGACGGTCGCCGAGGCCGTCGCGGGAGCCGACGCGGCCGTGCTCGTCACGGAATGGCCGCAGCTCGCCGACGAGGACTGGGGTGCGCTGATCGCCACCATGCGCGGCCGCGTGTTCATCGACGGGCGCAACATGCTCGACCCGGCCGTGATGCGCGCCGCGGGCTTCGCCTACGAGGGCATCGGACGCGGAACCGCATGAGCCTCCCGGCTGTGATCCTCGTGGGCGGGCAAGGGACGCGGTTGCGGCCGCTCACCGAGACCATTCGCAAGGACATGCTGCCGCTCGTCGACCGGCCGCTGCTCGCGTACACCTTCGAGCACCTGCGCCGTCACGGCGTGCGGCGCGCGGTCGTCTCGTGCGGCTACCTGCCGACCCAGATCGAGCAGCACTTCGGGGCCGCGTACGGTGACCTCGCGCTCGAGTACCGCGTCGAGGACGAGCCGCTCGGCACCGGCGGCGGCATCGGCTTTGCGGCGCGCGGCCTGGGCGGCACCTTCCTGGCGCTGAACGGTGACTCTTTGCGTGAGGCTGACCTCGACGCGCTCGTCGAGTTCCACCGCGCGAGCGGCGGGAAGGCGACGATCATGCTCACACCGGTCACCGACCCGAGCCGGTACGGGCTCGTCCGTCTGGCTCCGGACGGGCGGGTTCGCCAATTCCTCGAGAAGCCCCGGCCCGAGGAGATCGACACGAACCTGATCAACGCGGGGCTGTACGTGCTCGAGCCCGAGGTGCTCGACCTGATCCCCGCGGGTCGTCAGGTGTCGATCGAGCGGGACGTGTTCCCGCCGCTGTGTGAGGAGGGCTCGGTGTTCGGTCTCGCCCAGCCCGGCTACTGGCTCGACGTCGGCACGCCGGCCTCGTACCTGCAGGCGCACCGTGACGTCCTCGAGCGGTCGTTCCGCACGGAGGTCGGTGACGCCCTCGGCAGCGGGTACACGCTCGTCGACGCGACCGCGGAGATCCACGCGGACGCACGGCTCGTCCCGCCGGTGTACGTCGGGCCGGGGGCGGTGCTCGAGGCGTGGGGTACGCGCCGGCAGCCTCGCGATCGTGGGTGCGGGCGCGCGGCTCGGAGCAGGGACGGTGGTCGAGAACGCGGTGATCGCCGCCGGTGCGACGATCGGAGAGGCATCGACCGTGATCGGCTCGATCGTGGGCACCGACGCTCGGCTGGGCGCCCACTGTACTGTGGCCGGCATGGCTGTCGTCGGCCCAGGCGCAACGCTCGGCTCCGACAACCATCTCGACCACGGGCTGTGCGTCGGTGCCGGCGCCGCGATCCCGTCGGAGGCCCTGCGCTTCGCATGACCCGGTACCGACACGAGCCGCGCCGTATCGACAAGCCGTGGGGCTGGGAGCTCATCTGGGCGGAAGCGGAGCAATACGTCGGCAAGCTGCTCTTCGTCCGCGCCGGCCAGTCGCTCAGCCTTCAATACCACGAGCAGAAGGACGAGTCGTGGCTCGTGCACGAAGGTCGTGCGACGCTCGAGTTGGGGGAGGTCGGGGGAGCGCTGGAAGAGATCGAGATCGGCCCCGGCGACGCGTTCCGCTTTCGCCCCGGGACGGTGCACCGGGTCACAGCGGTCGAGGACACACTGGTGCTCGAGGTGTCGACGCCTCACCTCGACGACGTGGTGCGCCTCGAGGACCGCTACGGGCGCGCCGACGCGCCTGCTGCAGACCCTCCGGACTGACCTGAGAGCGCCGGTGCGGGCGGACGACCGGGCCGGGCCGACCCGGGCTAATACGTAGGCCGGTCTACGCCGATACGGATGTGATGCGGAGGATCCACTGGGTTCTCGCCGCCGCCTGCGGGCTGCTCGCGGTCTCACCGCTCCTGCGCCCATACGGCGTGGCGTACGAGGCATGGCTGACGGGGCTCGCGGCGCTGTCGGCCTTCGCCGTGCTGGCCGGTTTGCGTCTCAATCGGTCACCCGAGCGGCGGCCGTGGCTCCTCGCCGCCGGGGGAGCCGCACTGCTCGCCGCCGCGCAGGCTGTCGACCTCGTCGAGTCGGTGCGAGGTGTCGCATGGGCCTACCCCGGGCCGGCGGACGTGCTGCACCTCCTCGCCTACTCGCTCTTCGGGGCCTGCCTTCTGATCTTCGTCCGGCGTCGCACGCCGGCACACGACTGGGGGGCGATCCTCGACGCCGCCGTGGTCACGATCGGCGTGGCATCGGTCGTCTGGGCGCTCGTGCTCAGCTCGGTCACCGGCGACCCGACGCTCTCCGCGTGGGAGAAGGCAGTCTCGGCTGCCTATCCGGTCGCCGGCATCGTCCTCTTCGGGCTCGTCGTGCGGCTCGCGCTCACCATGGGCCTCGGTGTGGTCGCAAACGCACTCATCGCCTTGGCCACGACGGTGCTCCTGGTTGCCGACGGCCTCTACGTGTACGGGCTGCTCGAGGGCTGGTACCAGAGCGGCAGCGTGCTCGACGTCGCCCGGGTGGCGGTGCCCGTGCTCTGGGCTGCGGCGGCTCTCGATCCCTCGATGCGGCGGCTGACACAGCTGGTCGAGCAGCCGGAGTCGTGGCCGATTCGCCGTCGGATCGTGCTGCTCGGGTGCGCCGTGATGACGACCACGGCCATGGTCATCGTCGAAGCGCTGCGAGGCCCGGAGGGCGTTTCGGGTGTGATCGTGATCGCGGCGCTCGCCCTGCTGGCGGCTGTCAGCGCGCGACTCGCGAACGTGGTGCTCGCCTTCGACCGCTCCCGCGCCCGCGAGGACGTCCTGCAGGCAGGGGCCGCCGCGCTCGTGTCGGCGCGCTCACGCGACGACATCTGCGCCGTCACGGCAGAGACCGCGCAGCAGCTCGCCGGGGGCAAGCGGCAGGCGTACGTCCATGTCGAGCTCGGCTCGCGGCCGACGCTGGCGGTCGAGAACGCGGTGGTGATCGGTGGGGGCGACGTCGTCGGCAACATCCGCGGTGAGATTCGCAAGAGCGGGTCGCTCGGCCGTCTGGGAACCGCGAAGACGTTCGTCGTCCCGATCGTGCTCGAGGAGAACCTCCAGGGCGTGATTCGCGTCACGGGGCTGCGTGCGCTGGCGTGGCATCTGCACCAGGGGCTCGACACGCTCGCCTCGCAAGTCGCGCTCGCGCTCGACAGCGCCGCCCGCCGTGAGGCGCGCAGCGAGGACCGGTTCCGTAGCCTCGTCCAGAACTCCAGGGACGTGATCGCCGTTCTCGAGGAGGACTTCACGATTCGGTACGTGACGCCCTCGGTCGAGGCGATGCTGGCGCACGACCCCGCCGTGCTCACGGGGACAAATCTCGAGGGGCTGCTCGACCCCGAGCAGACCGAGCTCGTCGCCGAGCTGCGCGATGCCGTCTCGACGGAGCCCGAGGTACAGCGAGAGCTTCGTCTGCGACACGCCGACGACGGCTTTCGGACGGTTGAGTGCGTCTTCGGCAACCTCCTGCACGACGAGGCGGTGCACGGCGTCGTGCTCACCGCACACGACGTGACCCAGCGCCGCGTGCTCGAGGACCAGCTCACGCACCAGGCCTTTCACGACGCGCTCACCGGGCTCCCGAACCGGGCGCTGCTGCTCAACCGCATCGAGCACGCGCTCGAGCGGGCGCGGCGCACCGGAGACGACGTGGCCCTGCTCTTCCTCGACCTCGACGACTTCAAGACGATCAACGACAGCCTCGGACATTCGGCGGGTGACGAGCTGCTGGTCGAGATCGCCTTTCGCCTGCAGGAGAGCTTGCGCTCGGCAGACACGGCGGCGCGCCTCGGCGGCGACGAGTTTGCCCTGCTGCTGGAGGGCACACACGGGATCGCCGGCGCCACGACAGCAGCGGAGCGCCTGCTCGAGGCGGTCGCGCGGCCGATGAAGCTGGGCAGCACGGAAGTGCTCGGCCGCGCGAGCGTCGGGATCGTGTTCGGCATGCCCGGGCAGTCGGCCGGCGAGCTGCTGCGGAACGCCGACATGGCGATGTACCGGGCCAAGAATGCGGGAGGGAACCGGTTCGAGATCTTCGAGCCGGAGATGCACGAGGCAGCGCTGACGCGGCTCGAGCTGAAGGCCGATCTGGAGCGGGCCTTCGCCTCCAACGAGCTCGACCTCCACTACCAGCCACTGGTCGACCTGGTCAGCGGCCGAACGTTGTCCTTCGAGGCTCTGCTGCGCTGGAAGCACCCGGTGCGCGGCTTCGTACCGCCCGTCGAGTTCATCCCGATCGCCGAGGAGACCGGTCTCATCAACCACATCGGTCGCTGGGTACTCGAGCGCGCCTGCAGGCAGACGCGTATCTGGCAGTCGTCGGTGCCCGGGAACGTTCACCTCGCGATCAACGTCAACCTGTCGGCGCGTCAGATCCTGCAGCCTCGGTTTCGCGAGGAGGTGGCACAGGTGCTCGTCGATACCGGCCTGGAGCCCACACAGCTCGTTCTCGAGATCACGGAGGGGACGCTGCTCGAGGACGTGGAGGGGGTCAGCGCACGGCTCGCGGAGCTGCGCGCGATGGGGATCCGCATCGCGATCGACGACTTCGGCACCGGCTTCTCGTCGCTCGGTTATCTGCAGCGGTTCCCGGCCGACGAGCTGAAGGTGGCGCGCGAGTTCGTGGACGAGGTGGTTCGCGACCCGCGTCGCGCACGGCTCGTGGAGGCGATCGTGGCGCTCGCGCACTCGCTGGAGATGACGACGGTGGCGGAGGGCATCGAGGAGCCCGAGCAGCGACAGCGCTTGCAGGAGCTCGGATGCCTCGTCGGGCAGGGCTACCTGTTCTCCCGCCCGGTGGCGGCGGCCGACGTGCCCGCCCTGCTCGCGGTCGAGAACGCGGCGTAGAGGGGGGACAGTCCCCTGCGGGGACAGTCCCCATGGCGCGGGTACACTCGGCCGCATCCAACCGACCGAGAAGGAAGTCATGGCTACGACACAGCGCTACGACGTCAAGGATCTGGGCCTCGCAACCGAGGGAGTGCGCCGCATCGCGTGGGCCGACCGCCAGATGCCGGTGCTCATCGCGATCCGGGAGCGGTTCGAGCGTGAGCAGCCGCTCGCCGGCTATCGCGTCTCCGCCTGCCTCCATGTGACGACCGAGACGGCGAACCTGATGCGCACGCTCAAGGCGGGTGGAGCCGATGTGGTGCTCTGCGCATCCAATCCGCTCTCGACCCAGGACGACGTCGCCGCAGCCCTCGTCGCCGAGTACGAGATCGGCGTGTTCGCGATCAAGGGCGAGGACAACGACACGTACTACCAGCACATCGAGGCGGCAGTCGACCACCGGCCCCACGTGACGATGGACGACGGCGCCGACGTGATCGGCGTGCTGCACTCGCACCGGCGCGAGCAGCTCGGCGACGTCATCGCGGGGACCGAGGAGACGACGACCGGCGTGATCCGCCTACGGGCCCTCGAGCGCGACGGCAAGCTGGGCTTTCCGGTGGTCGCCGTCAACGAGGCCCGGACGAAGCACTTCTTCGACAATCGCTACGGCACCGGGCAGTCGACGATCGACGGCATCATCCGCGCGACGAACGTGCTGCTCGCGGGCAAGAAGTTCGTCGTCGCAGGCTACGGCTGGGTGGGTCGCGGAGTCGCCATGCGTGCCCGCGGCATGGGTGCGCACGTGATCATCACGGAGGTGGACGCGATGCGGGCCCTCGAGGCTGTCATGGACGGCTACGAGGTGCTGCCGATGGAGCGGGCGGCCGAGATCGGCGACATCTTCTGCACCGCGACAGGCGACAAGAGTGTCATCACCCGGTCGCACATCGAGCGGCTGAAGGACGGCGC
The DNA here is from genome assembly GCA_963724995.1 of uncultured Actinomycetes bacterium. Classification (GTDB taxonomy): domain Bacteria; phylum Actinomycetota; class Thermoleophilia; order Gaiellales; family Gaiellaceae; genus Gaiella. The sequence continues at coordinate 126,350 of CAVRXC010000004.1, read as the reverse complement.
AATCCTGTCCAACACCGGCCACTTCAACGTCGAGATCGAGATCCCGGCGCTCCGCGAGATGGCAGTCGAGACGCGCGAGGCCCGCACCTTCGTGGAGGAGTTCACGATGGCCGACGGCCGCCGCGTCTACCTCCTCGCAGACGGCCGGCTCGTCAACCTGTCGGCAGCCGAAGGGCATCCGGCGCAGGTGATGGACATGTCCTTCGCGAACCAGGCGCTCGCCGCGGAATGGATCGTCCAGCGCGCCGGCGAGCTGGAGCGAAAGGTCTACGTCGTGCCGACGGAGATCGACGAGGAGATCGCCCGCCTCAAGCTGGAGACGATGGGGGTCGCGATCGACACGCTCACCGAGGAGCAGGAGCGCTACCTCGCGAGCTGGGACGAGGGCACGTAAGACGTAACGTCAGGCGTGTCACCCTCGTCGAGGCGTGACACCCCAGTCTTGGGGCGAAGTGGGCGAGCTCGAGCCATATCGCATCGTCCGCCTGGAACACGACGCGGTCGTCGTGCTCGACCAGCGGCGTCTCCCGGCCGAGGAGGTCGAGTTGCGCTGTGGCTCGGCCGCGGAGGTTGCGGAGGCGATCCGGACGCTGGCGGTGCGCGGGGCTCCCGCGATCGGGGTCGCAGCGGCGTACGGGCTGGCGCTCGCGGCGGCGCGTGGCGAAGACGTCGACGCGGCGTACGAGACGCTCGCCGGCTCGCGGCCGACGGCGGTCAACCTGCGCTGGGCCCTCGATGAAATGCGCCGGGACCCGACCGCGGAGCGGGCGCGCGCGATCCACGAGGACGAAGTCGGCCGCTGCCGGCGGATGAGCGCCCACGCCCTGGAGCTGTTTCCCGATGCGGCCCGCGTCCTGACGCACTGCAACGCCGGCGGGCTGGCGACAGGTGGCTACGGCACCGCGGTCGGCGCGGTGCGAGCCGCGTGGGAGTCAGGTCGCGTCGCACACGTGTGGGTCGACGAGACCCGGCCGCTGCTGCAGGGAGCCCGGCTGACCGCGTGGGAGCTCGAGCAGCTCGGGATCCCGTACGCGGTGATCGTCGACGGAGCAGCAGCGTCCCTGATGGCGCGCGAGGAGGTCGACCTCGTCGTCACGGGCGCCGACCGGATCGCGGCAAACGGGGATACGGCCAACAAGATCGGCACCTACGGGCTGGCCGTGCTGGCACGGCATCACGGCATCCCGCTCGTCGTCGTCGCTCCGACCTCGACGATCGATCCGGCGACACCGAACGGGGAGGCGATCCCGATCGAGGAGCGCGGCGCGGCCGAGGTGACGAGCCGGTTCCCCGCTCGCAACCCCGCCTTCGACGTGACCCCGGCCGCGCTGATCGACGCAATCGTCACCGAGCAGGGCGTGCACCGTGCCCCCTACGCCGAGACTCTGCCGCGAACGTGACCCTGCTCGACGACATCGACCCTGCCACCCGCACGCAGCTCGAGCGCTTCGGCTTCGAGGAGCACCGATTCGCCGAGCTCGCGTCGCGCGTTGCCCGCGGTGAGCTGACAGCTGCCTCGAATCCGGTCGACGGTGTCGTCGAGCCACCCGAACCGGGAGACATCGCTCGATTGCCCGAGCTCGGCAGCCCTGGCTACGACGATGCGCGTGGCGCGGGACTCGAGGCGCTGTACGCGGGCAAGGTGGCTGCAGTGGTGCTCGCCGGCGGGCATGGCGACCCGTTTCGGCGGCGTCGTCAAGGGCGCCGTCGATGCCGTCGACGGGCGCAGCTTCCTCGAGTGGAAGCTCGGCGAGACCGACCGGTTGGCGTCGGCCCTCGGCGTGAAGATCCCGGTCGCCCTGATGACGAGCTTCCAGACGGACGAGGCGACGCGCGCGCACGTCGCGGCGCGACAGCTACCCGAGCCGCTGTGGTTCTCCCAGTTCGTCTCGCTTCGCCTCGAGAGCGACGGTGCGTTGTTCAGAGAGGCGGACGGTCGCGTCTCGCTCTACGGCCCCGGGCACGGTGACCTCGTCGAGGCGCTCGGAGCGTCCGGCACGCTTGACGCCCTGCGGGAAGTCGGCGTCGAGGTCGTGACGATCTCGAACGTGGACAACCTCGGAGCACGCGTCGACCCCGTCGTGATCGGAGCCCACGTGCTGGGCGGTACCGGGCTGACCATCGAGGTGGCGAGGAAGGAAGGTGACATGGGCGGCGCGCCCGCGCGGGTCGACGGCCGGCCGGTCCTGCTCGAGGCGCCACGATTCCCGGCCGGGTTCGACCACGAACGCATCGCCGTCTTCAACACCAACACTGCGGTCGCCGACCTGAGCCTCTTCGACCGCTCGCTACGACCTCGACTGGCTGTACGTGGAGCGGCGGGTCGGCGGTCGTCCGGCGGTGCAGCTCGAGCGGCTCTACCACGAGCTGTCGTGGTACGTGCCGACCCGGTTTCTCGAGGTGCCGCGCCGCGGGCCACGTGGCCGCTTCTTCCCGATCAAGACACCCGACGATTTGGTCCGCTCGCGCGACGATCTGCGCGAGATGCTTGCCGCAACGCCGCTGTAACCCTCACGGCACCCGCATCCATGCCCGCGCCGCGACGTCGCAAACCGGGCACGATCCCGTCACAATCGCGTGACGCCTGGCCGCGTACGGTCGTGTCATGGCGCCGTGGTGGCTGCTCCTGCCGGCGCGGTGCGCCGTCTGCCGGGTGGTCGGGACACCGCTCTGCGCGCACTGTGAGCGCGCATTCGTGCGTCTCGCCCCGCCGTGGTGCGAGCGCTGCGGAGCTCCAGGTGCCTGGCCGGTGCGGCGGTGCGCAGAGTGTGCGGGACGGCGCCTCGCCTTCGCCACCGCCCGGGCGGCCATCGCTTACGACGCGCACGGGCGCCGCTTCCTGCGCGCCTGGAAGGAGGGGGGCCGCCGAGATCTGGCGGCGGTTGCGGCGGGTCTGCTGGCCTCGGTCTTGCCGCCGCCTCGCGCTGCGGTGCTCACGTTCGTTCCCGGCGATCGTGAGCGGAGACGCTCCCGAGGTCACGTGCCCGCGCAGCGCCTCGCGATCGAGTTGGCGGAGCGCTGGGAGCTTCCGGTCGCAGGGCTGCTCCGGCGTACGCGGTCGGTGCCGCGCCAACGCGGTCTCAGCCTTCCTGAGCGGCGGCGGAACGTCCGCGGGGCGTTCGACTGTGAGGAAGGCTTTTCGGGCGGTGCCACCCTTGTCGACGACGTCTACACGACAGGTGCCACCGTCAACGCGTGCGCCTCGGCACTGCGCCGGGCGGGTGCTTCCCGTGTCGACGTCGTGTGCCTCGCGAGGGCACTGCGGTAGAGTCGGACCAGAGTCTCGACGAAGGAGGCGCGATGCGACTGCAGGTGACGGTGCGACACGGGCACGTCAACGACGCGATCAGGAAGTACGTCGAGACGAAGTTCACCAAGCTGGAGCGTCGACTCCACGATGCAACGCAGATCGAGGTTGTGCTCGATCGCGAGCGCAACCCGAAGATCGCCGCCGACCACGTCGTCGAGGCCACCATCCACGCGAAGGGGCCGACGTTGCACGGTCGCGAGGCGGCCGCGTCGTACGAGGCGGCGACCGACTCTGCTGATCGACAAGCTGGAGCGGCAGGTGGAGCGCTATCGCGACAAGCGCGTGCACGAGCGCCGCCGCCGCGCCGCCGGCCCTGACCTCATCCTGGCCGAGGAGCCCGGGCCTGCAGCCGACGAGCCGAAGGAATCTGCTGCGTGAGCAAGAGCGGAGCCCGGCCACGCCGGGCTCTCCTGAGGTGCCTGGCTTCAGCCAGGCACCTGCGGTTGCTCGTACTACGACCGCGTCCTAGGAGGCCGGCAGCGGCCCTGCGCGCCAGTTGACCGTCGTCCCGCGCGCCCAGGCGAGCCCTGTCGCGTCGAGTTGGCCCAGGACAGGCTGCGCCGGGGTCCCGTCGACGAGCAGCACGTTGGCCTCGTTGGAGATGGTGACGGCGCCCAGGTCGCCGGCACGCTGGTAGAGGATGCGTCCGGCGGCGACGTCGACCATCGTTGCCCCACCGGGCAGCGTCACCGACGTCTCACCCGGGCCGACGATGTTGACGACGTTGCCCACCTGGTACGCAACGCCGCCCGCGAAGAGCCGCAACGCCTTGACGACTCCTTCCACGACGATGTTGTCCCCGGCTGCGCTGCCGTCAGCGGCGAGCGGGACGATGCGGCCCTGGGCGGTCAGCGCGACGACGCGTATCCCGAACGGTCCGGGCCCGGCAGCGATGAGCTGCACCGCGCTGTCGGCGATCACCTTGAACAGCCTCACGCCGTCCTCGCCGAGGTACACGATCTCCCGGTTGACTGCGTAGGGCACGCCAGCGGGAGTGCCCGGCCCGAGCACGATCGGCGCTGGCCCGTCGACGTTGCGGGCGGTGAAACGGAGCCGCAGTGGCTTGGCGCTCGAGGGAGCGGCCGTGAACAGCGCCCACTCGCGGATGTTCCCTCCCGTGTAGGCGAGCCACACGAGGCGCTCCGACGCCACCGAGACCGAGGCGACGCCCGTACCGGTGCTGGTCTCGACCGTGCACGAGAACCCGATAGGCGGCTGGAACGTGGCGAGGATGCCCTTGGAGATCGACCAGAGTCGTACCTTGCACTCCGCCGGCGAGACGCCCGCCCCGAAGCCGACCTTCCGGCCCGTCAGTGCGAGAGGAGTCACCTGGCCGGGCTGCGCCAGGGTCTTGCCCGGGGTGACGAGAGCGGATGCGGCCGCAGCCGTGCCTGCGAGCACGAGCCCACCGAGGATCACGGCGGCAAAGCGCGAACGCTGCACGACCGACAGTGTCGCTGTCGTACGTGACGGAACGATCAAGCAACAGTTAGGACTCTCGGACACCGTCATCCCTGTCGGTACCCTTCATTTCTCATGCCCAACCAGAGCTTCGGCCGCTTCGAGAAGGTGCTGCGCGTCGGCGAAGGCCGCCGTCTCAAGCGACTCCAGCAGCAGGCCGCGCACATCGCGACGCTCGAACCGGACGTCGAAAGGCTCTCGGACGCGGAGCTGCTGACGGCGTCCAAAGCCTTGCGCGAGCGCGTCGCGAACGGCGAGCCGCTCGACGACGCTCTGTTCGAGGCGTTCGCCCTCGTGCGCGAGGCCCGGAAGCGGGAGTCGGGGCAGCGTCTCTTCGACGTGCAGATGATGGGAGGGATCGTCCTGCACGAGGGCGACATCGGAGAGATGAAGACCGGCGAGGGGAAGACCTTCGTCGCCAGCCTGGCGCTCTACCTCAATGCGCTCGGCGGCGACAACGTCCACCTCGTCACCGTCAACGACTATCTCGCCAAGCGCGACGCTGAGTGGAACAAGGGCGTCTACGAGCGGCTTGGCGCCAGGGTCGGCGCAATCGAGAACCTGATGCCGTTCGCACAGCGCCGCGAGGCGTACGGCGCGGACATCACCTACGGCACGAACTCCGAGTTCGGCTTCGACTACCTGCGTGACAACATGGCTGTCTCGCTGGACGGGGTCGTCCAGCGCAGCCACACGTTCGCGATCGTGGACGAGGTCGACTCGATCCTCATCGACGAAGCGCGGACGCCGCTGATCATCTCCGGCGAGCCCGAGACCGCCGCGAAGACGTACTACGACTTCGCGCGCATCGTGAAGGAGCTCGACGGACAGCCCATGACACGCAAGATGATGAAGGGCGAGGACGAGACGGAGCTCTCGGGGGCCGACTACCTCTACGACGAGAAGTTCAAGACGGTGTCGCCGGCGCAGACGGCCCTCGACAAGGTCGAGCGCGCGCTCGGGATCGACAACCTCTACGACCCCCGCAACGTGCAGCTCGTGAATCACCTGAGCCAGGCGCTGAAGGCGCAGTCGCTGTACAAGCGCGACGTCGACTACGTCGTGCAGGACGGCGAAGTGAAGATCGTCGACGAGTTCACCGGTCGCATCATGGAGGGCCGCCGCTGGAGCGAGGGGTTGCACCAGGCCGTCGAGGCGAAGGAGGGCGTCCACATCCGCGAGGAGAACGTCACGCTCGCCACGATCACGCTGCAGAACTACTTCCGCCTCTACGACAAGCTCGCCGGCATGACGGGCACCGCGAAGACGGAGGAGAAGGAGTTCGTCGAGATCTACAACCTGCACGTGGTCGAGATCCCGACGAACGTGCCGGTCGCTCGCGACGACTGCAACGACTACATCTTCAAGACGAAGGAAGCGAAGTGGGACGCGGTGGCCGAGGACATCGGTGAGCGCCACGCGGCGGGACAGCCCATCCTGGTCGGCACGATCGCGGTCGAGACCTCGGAGTACCTCTCCGAGCTGCTCACGCGGCGCGGCATCCCGCACAACGTGCTCAACGCCAAGGAGCACGAGCGGGAGGCTGAGATCATCCAGTTCGCCGGCGAGAGCGGCGCCGTCACGATCGCCACCAACATGGCCGGCCGTGGTGTCGACATCAAGATCGACGATGCGGTGAGGGACGTCGGAGGCCTCTACGTGCTCGGCACCGAGCGGCACGAGGCGCGCCGGATCGACAACCAGCTTCGCGGGCGCTCGGGCCGGCAGGGCGACCCGGGGGAGACGCGCTTCTATCTCTCTGCCCAGGACGACCTGGTGCGGTTGTTCGCCGGGGATCGGATCCACGGGATCATGGATCGCTTCAAGATCCCGGACGACCAGCCCATGGAGGCCGGGATCCTCTCGCGCCAGATCGAGAATGCGCAGAAGAAGGTCGAGGAGCAGAACTTCGTCGCGCGCAAGAACGTCCTCAAGTACGACGACGTGATGAACACGCAGCGCATGGTCATCTACGAGCAGCGCGGCCGCGTGCTCCGCGGCGAGGACATGTCCGAGGACATCCGCGGCTGGATCGGCGAGGTGATCGCCACCATCGTGGCCCAGCACACGGAGAGCGCGATCATCGAAGAGTGGAATCTCGAGGGCCTCGCCACGCAGATGAACGCGCTCTACGAGACCGACGTCACCATCGCCGAGCTCGTCGAAGACGGCGTCGACGTCACGAGTCGTGACGACCTGATCGAGGAGTTCACCGAGGATGCCCTCCAGACGTACGCCGAGCGCGAGGAGTCGTTCGGCTCCGAGCTGACGCGGGAGATCGAGCGCTACGTGGTGCTGCAGATCGTCGACACGCGCTGGCGCGAGCACCTCGAGTCGATGGACTACCTGCGCGACGGGATCCACCTGCGCGCGATGGCGCAGAAGGACCCGCTCGTCGAGTACCGCGCCGAGGGGCACGTGATGTTCGAGATGCTCGGAGCCATGATCCGCGAGGAAGTCGTCCTGACGCTGTTCCACGTCGAGGTACAGCGGGAGGAGCCCGCGCTCCAGCCGTCAGAGGCTCCGCAGCACCTGAGCTACGAGCACGAGTCGACCCATGGCGCGGAGGCCATTGCCGCAGCGGGCGCCGGCGGCGCGACCGCGACTGCGCTCGCCTCGCCGCCGAACCCGTTCGCACCGCAGCCGCAGATCGTCAACGACCACCGCGACGTCGGGCGGAACGATCCCTGCTGGTGCGGCTCGGGCAAGAAGTTCAAGAAGTGCCACGGCGCGTAGACGCGGTCGAATGAGCATTCGGATCGAGCCGTTTCGGCCCGAGCTGCGAGACGAGTTCCGGGTGCTGCACTCCAACGCGAACGACGCCGGGTGGTGCCGCTGCGTCGCCTGGTGGGTGCCGACCTGGGACGGCTGGGGCGAACGGGCCGCCGAGGAGAACGCCGCTCTCCGGGAATCTCTCTGCGACGGAGGCGAGTACGACGGGTTGCTCGCCTTCGACCGCGACCAACCAATCGGTTGGTGCCAGGTCGGGCAACGAGACCGGCTGGCCAAGCTCGTCACACAGCTCGAGCTCGAGCCGGACCCGTCCGTGTGGGCGGTGACCTGCTTCGTCGTGGCACCGTCCCACCGCCGCCGCGGCGTGGCCGCCGCGCTGCTCGAGGCCGCCGCCGAGAAGGCGCGCGCCGCCGGTGCGTCTCGTCTCGAGGGGTATCCCCGTGTGGTCGCCGATGAGCCGGGGGAGATGTGGACGGGCCCCATCGGGCTCTACCGCTCGGCCGGCTTCGGCATGACGCGCGAGGGCTTCCCGAGGTCGGTGCTGTCGCTCCAGCTGGGCGGGTAGGCTGACGGCGCATGGCCGACGCAGTCGACATCTCGCTCGCCGACCAGCTCGAGGAGCTCGGGGCCCAGCTTGCCTGGGTCCGTGAGTACCTTTGACCCGGATGCGCTGACAACCCGCGCCGCCGAGCTCGAGGCCGCAATGGGCGAGCCCGGTTTCTGGGACGACCAGGCCGAGGCGGCCCGCATCTCCCAGGAGCATTCGCGCGTGACCCGCAAGCTCGAGCGCTGGGAGCGGCTCGAGCGCGAGTTGGCCGAGGCGCGTGAGCTCCTCGAGCTCGAGCCCGAGCTCGAGGCAGACATCGCGGCCCAGCTCGCGCCCGTGCGCGCCGAGATGGAGCGGCTTCAGGAGGAGGCGCTCTTCAGCGGCGACTATGACCCGGGGGACGCGGTGGTCTCCATCACCGCCGGTTCAGGGGGTACCGATGCGCAGGACTGGGCCGAGATGCTGCTCCGCATGTACCTTCGCTGGGCATCCGTCCGCGGCTTCGAGACCGAGCTCGTTGAGGCGAGCCCCGGCGAGGAAGCGGGTCTGAAATCGGCCACGCTCGCCGTCAAGGGCGAGAACGCATACGGGCTGTTCAAGGCCGAGCGCGGCGTGCACCGCCTCGTGCGGCTCTCGCCCTTCGATGCTGCGCATCGGCGTCACACGGCCTTCGCGCAGGTGGTGACGGCGCCGCTGCTGCCGGACACGGCGGAGATAGAGATCGACGAGGCCGACCTGCGCATCGACACGTACCGGGCGAGTGGGGCCGGCGGCCAGCACGTGAACAAGACCGACTCGGCCGTCCGGATCACGCACCTTCCGACCGGGATCGTCGTGCAGTGCCAGAACGAGCGCTCGCAAACGTCCAACAAGGCGACTGCAATGAGGATCCTCCGCTCGCGACTTGCGGAACTCGCGGAGGAGGAGCGGGAGGCGGAGCTCGCCAAGGAGCGCGGCGCCAAGCAAGACGTCGGCTTCGGCAGCCAGATTCGCTCGTACGTGCTCCACCCGTATCAGCTCGTGAAGGATCACCGCACCGACTTCGAGACCGGCAACACGCAGGCCGTGCTCGACGGTGGTCTCGACGGGTTCGTGCGCGCCTACCTGTTGCAGCGGGCGGCAGCGCAGGGGGCCGTCTAGGGCGTGTGACTGTACCGGTCTGGCCGCAGGAGTCGGCTACACTGAGACGAACCAGACCGGAGCGGCAAGCCGACGCCGCACCCCTTCATTCCGGTGCAGGACGACGACCTCATGACAGAGACCAAGGCTGCCGCTCAGACTGCCTTCGCGGAACCGGTCGACACCGGGAACGGCGATCGTCCCAGGCTGAGCGCATCCGCGATGATCACCTTCGAGGAGGTGACGAAGGTCTACGAGCCCGACGTGAAGGCCGTCGACGACGTCACGTTCACGATCGACAAGGGCGAGTTCGTGTTCGTCGTCGGCCCATCCGGGTCCGGCAAGTCGACCATCATCCGCCTCCTGCTCAAGGAGCTCGAGCCGACAGTGGGGCGCATCATCGTCGGTGGTCGCGACCTCGGACGGCTCAAGCGCTCCAAGGTGCCGCTGCTGCGGCGCAACGTCGGCTGCGTATTCCAGGACTTCAAGCTCCTCCGCGATCGCACCGCCTTCGAGAACGTCGCCTACGCGCTCAAGGTGCAGGGAGAGTCGACGGCATCGATCCGCAAGAAGGTGCCCGAGGTGCTCAACCTCGTCGGCCTCGCTCACAAGACCGGCTCCCGACCGGATGAGCTGTCGGGCGGCGAGCAGCAACGCGTCTCGATCGCCCGCGCCGTCGTCAACCACCCGCCCCTTCTGATCTGCGACGAGCCGACGGGGAACCTCGATCCGGACACCTCGGTCGGCATCATGCAGCTGCTGCACCGGATCAACACGGCGGGAGGAACCACGATCCTGATGGTCACCCACGACCGCGAGATGGTCGACAAGATGCGTAAGCGAGTGATCGCGCTCGACTCGGGCAAGGTCGTGCGCGACGAGCGCCGCGGCGGGTACGAGACGGAATGAGCCGCCTCAAGCTCATGGGATCGGAGGCGTTCCGCTCGATCGGTGCGAACCTGTCGACGTCCTTCGCCGCCACCATGACGGTGCTGATCGGCATGTGCCTTCTGGGGCTGTTCATCGCCCTCGGCAGCTGGGTCGTCTCGTGGTCCGACCACGTCAAGAGCCAGCTCGAGGTGAAGGTGTTCTTCGTCGAGGACGTGAAGCCGAAGCAGGTAAACGCTGTCCGCGTGTACCTCGAGAGCGACCCGCGGGTGAAGGAGCTCCAGTTCGTCACCAAGCGCGAAGCCCTGGAGCGAATGCGCAAGAAGTACCCGGAGCTCACCGCCAACCTCCCGTCGAACCCGCTTCCCGCCTCCTACGAGGTGACGCCGGTGCGCGCCGAGGAGGTGAAGCTGCTCTCGGCCGACATCCGCAAGCAGAAGTTTGCCGGGGTGGAGCGCGTGAAGGACGGGCAGCAGACCTCCAAGCGGATCCTGCAGGTGGCGCGCGTGATCGAGGTGGTCTTCCTCGTGGCCGTGATCGTGTTGCTGATCGCCTCGGTGCTGCTGATCGCGAACACGATCAGGCTGTCGATCTTTGCCCGACGGCGGGAGATCGAGGTGATGAAGCTCGTCGGGGCGACCAACTGGTTCGTGCGCGGCCCGTTCATGCTCGAAGGCCTCCTCTGCGGCGGCCTCGGCGCACTCGGCGCCATCGTCCTGCTCCTGCTCGGGAAGGAGCTTGCGCTCCCGGCGATCCTGAACGACATCAACTCCTCCGACGACGTTCGGGCACTGGGCTTCGCGCTCATCTCGCTGATCCTGCTCAGCGTCGGCCTGGCAGTCGGGGCTCTGGGGTCGGGCATGACGCTCCGCCGCTACCTGCGCGTCTAAAGGTCCCGCGGTGCCACCGCGCAGAAGAGCCAGGCCGCCGAAGCGGCCGAGCCGCTCGCAGCGTCACGCCCGCGCGAGCGACGCGCACCGGCGCGCCGCGGTGAAACGAGCCGAGCAACTCGTCGAGATCCGGCTCCCTGAGCGTCGCCGCGAGCCCGAGAGCGTCGTCGCGCACCTCGGCCCCACGAACTCGGGCAAGACCCATCATGCGCTCGAGTTCCTCGCCGAGCAGGGACGCGGGGTATACGCGGGGCCACTGAGAATGCTCGCGCAGGAGGCGCACCGCCGGTTGTCGGCCAAGCTGGGCGCGGAGCAGGTCGGGCTCGTGACCGGTGAGGAGCGCGTCAACGACGGTGCGCCGATCATCTGCTCGACCGTCGAGATGGCTCCCGCGAGCGGCGACGTGCTCGTGCTGGACGAGGTGCAGTGGGCTGACGACGAGGAGCGCGGCTCGGCCTGGACGCGGCTCCTGCTCGCCGGCGAGTACCGCCACATTCGTGTGCTCGGCGCGCTCGATGCGCTGCCTCTCGTGGAGCATGCGTTCCCGCACGCCGAGATCCGCGTCTTCGAGCGCATGCTGCCGCTCGAGTGGGTGGGTGAGCGGGTGCTGCGCTCGGTGACACCGGGCACGGTGATCGTCGCCTTCAGCCGCAAAGCGGTGCTCGCGCTGGCCGGCGAGGTGCACCGCCTGCAGCCGGGCCGCGTGGCGGTTCTCTACGGGGCGATGCCGCTCGCATCGCGGCGTGAGGAGATCGACCGCTTCGTAGAGGGCGGCGCTGACGTCTGCGTCGCCACCGACGTCCTCGGTCACGGCGTCAACCTGCCCTGCGAGACGTTGCTCTTCGCCGAGACGACGAAGTTCGACGGCCAGGAGCGGCGCGACCTCGAGCCGTGGGAGCTGGCGCAGATCGCCGGGCGGGCCGGCCGCTTCGGGCTCGTCGAGAGAGGGCACGTGGGCGTGCTGGCCGGCGTCGCGTGGGCGAATGCGAACCCGGATCTCGTGCGGGACGCGCTCGAGCCTCACGTAGAGCTGCCGCACGGCCACCGCGGCTACCGCATCGTGGACGAGGCACGCATCGGGCCGCGCCTGTCGGATCTCAACGTTGACGATCCACGCGACCTCGATGCGGCGCTCGCCGCGTGGCACCGCGTAGCGGTGCGTCAGTGGGCGCGCGAGGGCTGGCTGGCGGTCGAGTCGCTCGTCCCGATACGCGGCCGCCTCGCCGTCGTGCAGCGCCAACTGATGCAGAAGAGGCGCCGGCTGTCGCTCGACGACACCTGGCGACTGATCAACGCGCCGATCGACGAGGACGGCGCCGAGATCCTCGGCATCTTCGCGCTCGCCATCGCCGGGGACGCGTCACAACGGCCGCTGCTCCAGTGGCTGCTCGACACCGCGCGTCTGCGCGACGCATCCCTGGAAGATGCGGAGGCGGCGGGTCGCGTGGCCGGCATTCTGCGCTGGTTCGCACTCCAGTACCCGGGTGTGGCGGGTGTCACCATCGACCGGGCCGCGGCGCTCGAGGAGGCGGCTGCCGCCCGCGTCGTCCAGCGGCTCGAGGCGGAGGTCAGGGACGGAAGGATCGGCCGCTGCCGCTCGTGCGGGCGCACGTGCCCGCCGTGGTTCCCGCTGTGTGACCGTTGTGCCAGGGCGCGGTGACAAGCCCGGCCGGGGCACGTCTGCGCCGCGGGGCGGACGGTGTTCGGTCCCTACACTGCCCGGGTGGCCGACACCGCAGGAACGAAGCTGATTGCCGACAACCGTCGCGCGCGGTTCGACTACGAGCTCTCGGATCGCGTCGAGGCGGGCCTCGTGCTGACGGGAACCGAGGTGAAGTCGCTGCGCGACGGGAAGGTGCAGCTCGGCCAGGCGTACGCCGACCTGCGCAACGGTGAGGCCTGGCTCGTCGGCGCGTCGATCGACGAGTACCCGGATGGCAACCAGCAGAACCACGTTCCCGACCGCGACCGCAAGTTGCTCCTCCACCGCCGCGAGATCGACGCGTTGAGCGGGAAGGTGCGCGAGAAGGGGCTCACGGTGGTGCCGACGCGCCTGTACTTCAGGGACGGCCGGGTCAAGGTCGAGCTTGCGCTGGCACGTGGCCGCGAGAAGGCCGACAAGCGCCGCGTGATCGCCGAGCGCGACGCGAAGCGGGACATCGAGCGTGCGCTACGGCGCCGTCGCTGAGACGAGACGTCGGCGCTCGACAGGCCGCGCGGTGCCGGACACGTAGGATCGCCGACATGTCTGCGAACACGGCGACCTCCTCGGCGGCGGGCGTCCGGTGGGACCTCGGGAAGCTCTTTCCCGACGCGGCAGCGGCACGCGCGGCGCTCGCCGAAGCCGGTGCGCGGGCTGCCTCGCTCCGGGCGCAGGTCGGTCGCGTGCCGGAGCTCGACGCCGACGGTCTTCGGCGCCTGCTCGACGAGACGAGCGAGCTCGCGGCCTTCCGCGACCTGCTCGACGAGGAGTGGGGGTACGCAGCGCTGCGCCTCCTCTCGGACTTGTCGGATGTCGAGGCGCGCGACCTCACGGCCGAGAGCGAGGTCGGTCTGACGGCGGTGCGGGCGGCCGTTCGCGCTGTCGAGCACGCGATCGGGGAAGCCGCCCCCCGCGATGCCGCGCCGCCGGGGTCACCGTACCGGCACTGGATCGAGCACCAGGTCGCGGTCGCGGAGAGCCGCCTCGCCTCGGCCGCCGAGGACGCGTTCGCGGCACGGGCACCCACCGCATTGACCGGTTGGGGGCGACTGTCGCAGGAGGTCCTGACGACTGCGTCGGTGGCGTTCGACGCCGGTGACGGCGTCCGGCCGCAGGGCGTCGTCGAGCTGCGCCTGCTCCACTATCACGCCGACCGCGACGTCCGGATGCGGGCCGAACAGGCGTTGACCCGGATCTACCGGGCCAACCTGTCGGTTCTGGCCACGTGCCTCGACGCCGTGATCGCGGACCGCCTCGCGGAGGACCGCCTCCGCGGCCGCACCGACCCGATGGCCGCCACGCTCGCGGTCGACGAGGTCGATCGTGAGACGGTCGAGCAGTTGCTCGAAGCCGTCGAGGGTAGCGCCGACATCGTCGGACGCTGGTACGAGCACAAGCGCCAGGCGCTCGGTCTCGACCGCATCGAGGCGTGTGACCGGCTTGCACCCGTCGGGCGGGAGCCCGCGATCGCCTGGAGCGAGACGGTGGATCTGTGCACGACGGTGCTCGGGTCGCTCTCGCCGGCGCTCGGTGGTCATGCGCAGGGGGTCTTCGACGGTGGGCGCGTGGACGCAGAGCGGCGCCCGGGCAAGGACGGCGGCATCTTCTGCGCTCCCTTCCCCACGGGTCAGGCCTTCGTGTTCCTCAGCTACCTCGACACCGCGGTCGGCACGCTGACCGTGGCGCACGAGCTCGGTCACGCAGCCCACTTCGAGCGCTCGCACGCAGTCGGCACCCCGTGGCTGGCGTTCGAGCCTTCGTCGGCGGCGTTCTGCGAGGTGCCGTCGACGTTCGCCGAGCTTGCGGTGGCGGAGCACCTGCGCGAGACGCTCCCGGAGGAGGAGGGCAAGGCCGCCCTCTGCGTCGCGGTCGAGGGGGTGTTCGGGCTCGTCCACCTCGTCGCGGTGCTGACGCGGTTCGAGCAGGACGCCTGCGCACGCCGGGCCGAGGGTCAGGCGCTCACACCCGAGCGGATCGAGGAGCTGTGGCTGACGCGGGAGCGCGCTGTGTTCGGCGACCTGGCACAGCCTCTCGGAGTGCTCGACTGGCCGCATCCGTTCGGGGCACGTTTCTACGGCTACCAGTACGCGTACTCGTACCTCGCTGCGCTCAACCTTCTCGCACTGCGCCGCGACGACCCCGAGCGCTTCGGCGCCCGGTACCTCGCCATGCTCGACGCCACAGGCACCGGCTCGCCGGCGACGCTGCTCGCCCTCTGCGGCCTGGACATGGCCGATCCAGCCGTCTGGCAGCGCGGTCTCGCCGAGCTCGAACGGCTCTGCGAGCTCGCCTGGTGACAGTCTCACTCACCGCACAACGGTGACGCCACCGGTCAGTCCGGCCCGGCGAGCGCCGTGGCGAGGACGATTCGCCCCGGCTCGGGACGGTAGCCGTACCGCTCGTTCAGGTGCCGTATCGGCGCGTTTCGCTCCTCGTTCATGGTCGTCAGCCGGACGAAGCCCTGCTCCTTCGCCCATCTGATCTGCGTCCGCTTGAGCGTCGAGGCGATACCGCGGCCGCGCCAGGCGCGCTTGACGCCGGTCAGGTCGTGCCAGGCGGTGCCGGTCCACTCGTGCGGTACCGAGAGCTTGGCGTACCCGACGACCTGATCGCCCGCCAGCGCCACGAACACGGCCTCCGGGCGGTCGGATGCGCCCTGCATGTCGTCGGACAGCCACTCCTCGTAGTCGGGCAGCTCCGTGCCATCCGAGCCCGGGATGTCCGGGTCGGCCTCGACGTACACCTCGTACATCCCTCGCG
This sequence comes from uncultured Actinomycetes bacterium, assembly GCA_963724995.1. GTDB lineage: Bacteria > Actinomycetota > Thermoleophilia > Gaiellales > Gaiellaceae > Gaiella. Next base: position 110,940 of record CAVRXC010000004.1, on the reverse strand, counting down.
CCAGTTCGGGTCGCTCGGCCCAGGCGACGACGTCGATCCCGGGCGGCGGGTCGATGGCGGGCGCCTCGATCTCCGTCAGGTCGAGTGTCACGCGCAGCTCACGCCCGATCTCGCGAAAGCCGCGCTTGTCCGCCCACTCGAGGCTGGCAGGGTCGTCCTCGGAGACCGAGGTTTGCACCTCGACACAGGCGCGTTCCGCGGCCCATTGCAGCAGCTCGGCGTAGAGGGCGTGGCCGACGCCACGGCCGCGCGCCTGCGGCAGCGCCCATGCCTCGACCGTGGCGGTGCCCGGCTTCGAGTGCCAGCCGACGAGCCCGATCCCGGCGCCGACATCGGCGCCGTCGTCCGCGGCGACGAGCCAGACCATGTCTCCCGCCTGCCTGCGCCAGTCCTCGAAGTCGGCGGCGTTCGCAGGGTCCCCGGGCGTACGGCATTGTGGACCGCGAGCAGACGGCCCAGATCCGGGACGTCGATGTGCTCCACGGTGACCACGGATCCAGCGTACCCCGCTTGGAGCGGCCGTATGCAGAGGAGTAGGCTCGTGAGCGCTGCGTCCACCACGTGAAGGAGACGACGTTGCCACACGTGACGCTGACCGTGAACGGGGCTGCTCGCGCGGTGGAGATCGAGCCGCGTGAGCTGCTGGTCTACGTGCTCCGCGAGCGCCTGGGGCTGACCGGGACGACGGTCGGCTGCGACACGTCGTCGTGCGGCGCCTGCACGGTGCTGCTCGACGGCGAGTCCGTGAAGTCGTGCACGGTGCTGGGGGTCCAGGCGGACGGGGCGGAAATCACCACGATCGAGGGTCTCGCAGGCGCCGACGGCTCGCTGCACCCGGTGCAACAGGCCTTCCACGAGCACCACGCGCTCCAGTGCGGGTACTGCACGCCCGGCATGGTGATGGCAGCGGTGTCGCTGATCGCCGCCGGTCGAGGCCGGCAGCCAGGAACAGATCAGGCACGGGCTCGAGGGGAACCTTTGCCGGTGCACCGGGTACCACAACATCGTCGAGGCCGTACAGGCCGCCGCGGAGGTGGCGTGCATGAGCGCCACGCAGACGCGCCATATCGGCCGGGCGATGCTGCGCAAGGAGGACCGGCCGCTGCTCACCGGTCGCGCGACCTACGTCGACAACATGACGCTCCCCGCCACGGTGGCGATGGTCGTCGTGCGCAGTCCGTACGCGCACGCCCGCGTTCGCTCGGTCGACCTGTCCGCCGCTCGCGCGGCCGAGGGCGTCGTCGCGGCGTTCAGTGGCGCCGAACTGCGCGACGACTGGAAGAACGCAATGCCGTGCGCCTGGCCGGTGACGGAAGACATGCGCTCGATCGACCACTTCCCGCTCGCCGTCGACGAGGCGTGCTACCAGGGGGACGGTGTCGCTGTGGTCGTGGCGGAGAGCCGTGCGCTCGCGAAGGACGCCGCGGAGCTGGTCGAGGTCGACTACGAGCCGCTCGCGGCCGCTGTCGAGGTCGAGGCGTCGCTTGCGAGCGGCGCACCGCTTGCGCACGAGAGCCTCGGCACCAACGAGTGCTACGTCTGGAAGCTCGCGACCGAGGGCGCCGACGACGTGTTCTCGGGTGCGGATGTCGTCGTCAGCCGGCGCTACGTCCAGCCACGGCTGATCCCGAACGCGATCGAGCCACGCGCGGTGCTCGCCCAGGTCGGCCCGAACGGCGAGGTCACCGTCTGGTCTGCCACTCAGATCCCGCACATCCTGCGCTTCGGCGTCGCGCTGGTGCTCGGGCTCAACGAGTCCCAGGTGCGCATCGTCGCACCCGACGTCGGCGGCGGCTTCGGCTCCAAGCTCGACGTGTACGCCGAGGAGCTGCTCGCCGTGGCGCTCGCGCGGCGGCTCGATCGACCGGTGAAATGGGTCGAGGAGCGGTCGGAGGGCTACACGGCGACGATCCACGGCCGCGACGTCGTCACCACCTACGAGCTCGCCGCGACGAAGGACGGGAAGATCCTCGGTTGCCGCGCGGACGTCAAGGCCGCCATGGGCGCGTACCTCCAGCTCGTCACGCCGGGCGATTCCGCTGCTCGGCGCGTGGATCTACTCGGGCGCCTACGACATGGGCGCCTACGACGTGACGTTCACCGGTGTGTTCACGAACACGACACCGACCGACGCGTACCGTGGTGCCGGCCGCCCGGAGGCGACCTTCGTCATCGAGCGGACGATCGACGCGCTCGCGGACGAGCTCGGCATGGACAAGGTGGAGCTGCGCCGCAAGAACCTCGTCGCCGAGTTCCCGTACACGCTTGCCGTCGGGCCTGACGGTCGACTCGGGCGACTACCAGGCGTCGCTGGACAGGCTGCTCGAGCTGCTCGACCTGGACGCGCATCCGCTCCGACCAGGCGGCCCGCCGCGCAGCGCGGCGACGCGAAGCAGGTCGGCGTCGGGCTCTCGACCTACAACGAGATGTGCGGCCTGGCGCCGTCGCGGATCCTCGGTGCGATCCGGTACGCGGCAGGCGGCTGGGACAGCGCCACGATCCGCTTCCAGCCGCTCGGCTCCGTCCAGGTGATCACCGGCACGTCGCCGCACGGCCAGGGTCACGAGACCGCGTGGTCGCAGATCGTGGCCGACCAGCTCGGGCTCGACCCGACCGAGGTCGAGGTGCTGCACGGCGACACCGCGGTGTCGCAGCTCGGGATGGACACATACGGAAGCCGCTCGCTGCCGGTCGGTGGCGTCGCTCTCTGGCAGGCGGGCGAGAAGGTGATCGAGAAGGCGCGCCAGATCGTCGCGCACCAGCTCGAGGTGTCGCCGGACGACCTCGACTACGACGGCGGCACGTTCACCGTCAAGGGCTCGCCGGACAAGACGATGACCGTCAAGGGAGCGTCGTTGCAGGCCTGGACGGCGCACAACCTCCCGGACGGGATGGAGCCGGGCCTCGACGAGACGGCGGTGTACGACCCGCCGAACTTCTCGTGGCCGGCAGGAGCCCACGCCGCGGTGGTCGAGGTCGACACCGAGACGGGTGACGCGCGGCTCGTTCGCTACGTCGCGATCGACGACGTCGGCGTCGTCGTCAACCCGCTGATCGTCGACGGTCAGGTGCACGGCGGCGTCACACAGGGCATCGCCGACGGCGCTCTACGAGGAAGGCGTGCTACGACGAGGACGGCAACCTGATGACGTCGAACATGGTCACCTACCTCGTGCCGTCGGCGGCCGAGCTGCCGAGCTTCGAGCTCGACCGCACCGAGACGCCGAGCCCGACCAACCCGCTCGGTGTGCAAGGGGTGGGGGAGACGGGCACCATCGCGTCGGCCCGCAGCGGTGATCAACGCCGTCGTCGATGCGCTGTCGCATCTCGGCGTGACCGACGTCCAGATGCCTGCCAGCCCCGAACGGGTCTGGCGCGCGATCCAGGAGGCGAAGCCGTGATCCCCGCACCGTTCGACTACGAGGTGGCGCAGAGCGTCGAGCATGCCGTCGAGTTGCTCGGCGGCGACGCCGACGCCAAGCTGCTCGCCGGTGGGCACTCGCTCGTGCCGGCGATGAAGCTCCGCCTGGCGCGGCCGTCGAAGCTCGTCGACCTCGGTCGGCTGTCCGACCTGTCCTACGTCCGCGACGCGGGAGAGCACGTCGCGATCGGCGCGCTCACCCGCCACAAGGACGTGGCCGGCGCAGCACTGCTGCAGGAGCACTGCCCGCTCGTGAGCACGACTGCTGCACAGATCGGAGATCCGCAGGTGCGCCATCGCGGCACCATCGGCGGGTCGCTGGCGCACGGCGACCCGGCGTCCGACCTGCCTACCGTGATCGCTGGCGCTCGGCGCGGAGCTTGTCGCCCAGGGGGCCGGCGGGGAGCGCGTGATCCCCGCGGATGCATTCTTCACCGGGGTGTTCCAGACGGCGCTGGAACCGACGAGATGCTGGTCGAGGTGCGCGTGCCGAAGCTCGCGGCGTCGTCGGGCTCGGCCTACCTGAAGGCGCATCGCCGCGCGCAGGACTGGGCAACCGTGGCCGTCGCCGCGTGGTGCACCGCTCGAACGGCGACGTGGCCAGCGCGTCCGTGACGCTGACCAACATGGGTGCGACGCCGCTGCACGCCCGAGGCGTCGAGGAGGCGCTGGCCGGTGGCGCGTCGGTGTCGGACGCCGCAGCCCACGCGGCCGACGGCACGTCGCCGCCGAGCGACCACGCAGGGAGCTCGGAGTACCGCACCGCGCTGGTGCAGGTGCTCTGCGCCCGGGCGCTCGAGCAGGCAACCGCCTGACCACGACCGGTTCTCGTCCGATCGCGTAGGGGCCGGGTATCCGGCCCTCGGCTACCTCGACGCCCGGCCCCTACGTTTCGGACACGAGCTCGAGCGTCTTGCGCAACGCCTCGGCGGGGGTCGTCTCCCCGTTCTTGCAGATGAGGCGGTGGCGGAGCACGTTGGGTGTCATGGCCCGCACGTCGCGGATCGAGACCGAGTCACGACCCTCGAGGCGGGCGTTCGCCTTCGCCGCGCTGAGCAGGTGAATGGCCGCGCGGGAGCTGGCTCCGAGCTCGACGCCCGGCGATCTCGCGCGTGCAGCGAACGAGCCTGACGATGTAGCGGGCGACCTCCTCCGGCACGTCGGTCGTGTCGAGCTCATGGCGAGCCTTGTCGAGACCGACGATTCCGAGCAGCGGCCGGATCTCGCCGAGCATGTCCGGCGTGACGCCGGTGTGCGGCAGCCGCAGCATCTCGACCTCGCTCTCGGCGTCGCAGTAGTCGAGGTCGATCTTGAACAGGAAGCGGTCGAGCTGCGACTCGGGGAGGACGTGGATGCCCTCGTGCTCGTACGGGTTCTGGGTGGCGATCACGAGGAACGGGTCCGGCAGGCGATGGGTTTGCCCGTCGACGGTGACAGTGCGCTCCTGCATCGCCTCGAGCAGCGCCGCCTGAGTGCGCGGTGGCGTGCGGTTGATCTCGTCGGCCAGCAGGACGTTCGCGAACACGACGCCCTTCACGAACACGAGCTCGCCGGAGCGCTTCTCGTAGTGGCCGGTGATCTCGCTCGGAGTCGTGTCAGGGGTGAACTGCATGCGCCTGAACTCGGCGCCGAAGACGTACGCCATCGCGCGCCCCAGCAGCGTCTTGGCGCTTCCCGGCGGCCCCTCGAGAAGAACGTGTCCGTGCGCGAGCGCCGCCACGAGCAGCAGGTCGATCGCGTCTTCCTGGCCGACGACGACGCGCGCGACCTCGGCTTTTGCCTGCTGGCGCAATGACGTCAGGTCGAAGTACGTCGGTTGTGCTGTGAGCGACACCGCTTGATCCCTCCCGGATTGCTTCCCCGCTTCTGACGATACCCGGGCAGAGCGTTGCTGTCGCCCCCGCTGTGGCTGCCTAGACTCGCGCCATGAGTCGACGCTCCATGCTGCTCGGGCTTGCGATCGGGATGGCGCTTGCCGATTCGTCGGTCGTCACGCTCGCGCTGCCCGACGTGCTGCGCGAGTTCGACGTCGAGATCACGACGGTGGCATGGGTGCTGACGTCCTACAACCTCGTGCTTGCGCTGCTGGCCGTGCCGGCCGCGATCATGGCTCGGCGCCGGCCTGTCCTCACGTTCGTCGTCGGCACGCTGGTCTTCTCGGCGGCCTCGCTGGCCTGCGGGCTGGCGCCGTCCTTCGAGACGCTCGTCGCGGCACGCTGCGTGCAGGCGGCGGGCGGCGCTCTCGTGATCACCGCGGCGCTCGATCTGCTGCGGGCGACGGAGGGGAGCGCCGCCCGCGCGATCCGCATCTGGGTGGCGGCCGGCGTGCTCGGCGCGGCGATCGGGCCGGCGTCGGCGGTGTCCTCACGCAGACGATCGGCTGGGAATGGATCTTCCTGCTCCAGGCGCCGCTTGCGCTCGTCCCGCTGGTCGCGGTGCGTGGCGCCTCGCGGCGCGGCCGCTCCGAGTCGTTCCCTCCCAGACGGCCGAACGTCGCCGCCAACCTCGGGCTGTTGTTCCTGTCGGGTGGTCTCGTCGCGGCGTTGTTTCTCATCGTGCTGTTGCTCGTGGACGGCTGGGGGATGTCGCCGGCGGCCGCCGGTGTCGTCGTGACGGTGATGCCTGCGGCGGCGATCGTCGCCTCGAGGCTCGCGCCGCGGGTGGGCAGCATCGCGGTGCGGACCGCGACGGGTGTCGTGCTCGTCGCCGGAGGGCTCGCCGCGCTGGCGTTGCTGCCCGGAGCGGGGTGGGGTTGGACGATCCCACCGCAGATCCTGATCGGCACCGGTCTGGGGCTCGCGGTTGCGTCGCTGACCGAGTGGGCACTCGCCGATCACCCCGAGCAGGTGATCCAGGGCGGCTGGACGATCGCCTCGCGCCACGCAGGCGTGGTCGTGGGCCTGCTCCTGCTCGCCCCCGTGCTCACGTCCGCGCTCGACCGCAACAAGCAGGACGCGATCTATGCCGGAGCCGCCGCGGTGCTCGACAGCGGATCCCGCCGCTCGACAAGCTGCGCGTCGCGCAGGACGTGCTCGCCCAGGTCGACGAGGCCAAGAGTGAGGTGCCCGACGTGGCCGTCGTGTTCGAGGAACGACCGGACACCGACGAGTACCGGTCGTTGCTGGCCACGCTCGAGGATCAGCTCGACCGTGCCGTCACGGACGCGTTCTCCGGGCCGTTCGCGCTGGCGGCCGTGATGGCGCTCGCGGCGCTCGTGTCGGTGGGGCTCGGGGCGAGGCAATCCACGTGAGGCGGGCTGAGCCCTTGCTGCTTGCGCTCGGCGCGTCGCTGGCCCTGCTGGTCGTCTACGTCGCGCTCGGGGGTGGCAGGTACGAGCCTGCAGCGGTCGCGGACCCGTGTCAGACCCGCGACTGGAGGGATCCCGGCGGTCTGCAGGAGGCGCTCGAGCAGGTCGTGCTCTCCGGGCTCGACGGTGCTGCGTGCGAGCTCGGCGTGCCGCGCGAGGAGCTCGTGCTCGCGCTGCGCAGCGACGACACGCTCGACGCGTTCGCAGACCGGCACGACATCTCCACGGACGACGCCGAGGCGGCGATCGGAGAGGCGCTCGGTCGCTCCATCGACGACGCGGAGGAGGCCGGCGTGCTCCCGGGCTTCGTGGCGCGCCTCGTGCGCGGCTTCACCGAGCGGCTGCCGCCGCGGCTGCTCCTCGACCTGCTCGAGCGTCTTCAGGGCGTGCTCTCGTAACACCGGAACGTGCCTGGGGCGATGTCATCCGGCCCCCACCGACGAGACGCCCGGCTATCCTGTGGGTGAACATACGGGGGCGATCAGGTTTCGACGTGGTCGGTTCTCCGGTCGAGCTGCGAGTCGAGGTCCCCGGTCGGCCTCGTAAAACAACCGGGAACAACGCAAGTGCGAAGAACGATCTCGCACTCGCCGCCTAGTCAACGCTAGGTAAGGCGACGTCCCGCCGGGTTCGGCCCGAGGCCCGGGTCGGGGCGCCAACGATCGGGCTCGGCACCGAGGGAGAGCCAATCGCCCGAGGTGCGACTCTTCTAGGATGGCTGGCCCGTCAGGTGGTCGTCCGGGAACCAACCCGGCGGGCGAGATCGAAGCCCGGACTACACTCGTAGACGTTCGCCCGGTGCGTCCGCGGACGCGGGTTCGATTCCCGCCGCCTCCATTCGTTGCCAATTTGACAACATGGCCGTACCGGTTTGGCGCTTGGTGCGCGGTCAGCAGTCACCGGTACGACTCCGCCGAGGACGCGCGCGTTACGTGCCCGGCTCGAGGGCCTGCGCGACGAGGTCTTCGAGGCTTGCCGCGGCCGCCGCGAGCCGGGCGGCGGCGAGCTGATCGGGAGGTAGCTCGGCCTCGAGAGCCTCGAGCGCCGGGCGTGCCGCGAGGCTGTACGAGGGCGGGAGCTGCTCGTGGCCGAGTGCGAAGGTCAGCACCGTCGCCGCCTGCTCGCGCTCGCCCGTGTCGCGAAGCACCGCGCCGACGCCGCTTAGAGCGAGCAGCTCGAGCGAGATCGCCGCGGAGGCTTGCGCTCGCTCGAGCGCCGCGCGGAACGTCCGCTGAGCCTCGTCGATGCCGCCGAGCGCAAGCGCGGCAAAGCCGATCCGGCAGAGGGCTGCGATCATGCCCCACCGGTGGTTGACCTCACTGAACGCGTCGTAGCCGGCCCGACCGAGTCGTAATGCCTCCTCATACTCCTCCAGGCCGTAGGCGCTGAGGCTCGCGCGGCTCAACGTATAGCCGGTGCCTCCAACGTCCCCGACACTGGCGAACAGCTCGTTCGCCTCCATGTGCAGGCGCATCGCGTCCGCGTAGCGCTCCTCGGAGTCCGCCAGAATGCCGAGCTTGCTCAGCGCATACGCGAGGAGCTGCGGATTCCCGAGGCGCTCCGCCGTCGCGCGGCACGCTTCGAAGGAAGTCCTCGTGGCTTCGAGGTCGTCTCCCAGCAGCAGCTGCACGAAGCCGAGCCACGAGAGCGATGCGACCTCCCCGACCCCGTCGCCGACTGCACGTGCCGTGGCCACGGCTTCCTCGAGATAGTCCGCAGCCTCCGGGTAGACGTCCCGGTAGCAGGCATTCGTTCCGAGGGCGAGCAGGCACGCGCCTACCTCACGTGTCATCTGATTCTCGCGGAGTCGAGGCAGGCACTCGAGCGCGAGCCGGTCGAGCTCCTCGTCGTAGCCGAGTGCGCTCCCCGCGCCGGTGCGATACGCGACTGCCGCCAGTGCGACAACGTCGGATGCGAGGGCGGCGAGGCGCTCGAACGTCTCGGCACCGTCAAACCAGCTGTGCGCGAAGAAGAACTCGTTCAGGCCCGCAAGCACGTCCCGCGCTTCGTTCTCGTCCCAGGTGGCGACCGCCCACTCGGCCGCGACCCGCAGATTGTCGAGCTCGCGTCGTAGCTCGTCGCGCGCCCCAGCGACGCCCTTGCCGACGAGTGCCCCTCTGCGCTCGTCGAGCGCTCCGAGGTAGTGGCGGGCATGGCGCTGCGCGGGTCGACGAGAGCGCGTCGGGCGATTCGGCTGCGAGCTTCTCGGCCGAGTACTGACGCAGCAACTCGTGCAGCTCGTAACGGCCAAAGTCCGAGCGGCGGACGAGCGACTTCGACACGAGATCCGAGAGCAGGCGCAAGTCGGCGCCCGCGACTGCGGTGGCCGCCTCACGTCCGTAGTCGCCGCGGAGCACCGAAAGCCGTGCGAGAACATCTTGCTGTTCGCCGGAGAGCAGCCTCCACGACTGGTCGAACGCGGCACGGAGGCTGCGATGCCGTTCCGGTACATCGCGCATCGATGTGGCGAGGAAATCGATGTTCTGCTCGATCTCGTCCGCGATTTCGGCGCACGACAGAACCGACACCCACGAGGCGGCCAGCTCGATGCCCAGGGGCAACCCCTCGACCAGCCTGCAGATGCGACGCGCCTCGGCGCGCTCGCCGTCGTCGAGCGAGAAGCCCGGCTCGACCTGCGTCGCGCGTTCGACGAAGAGGCGCAGCGCGCCGGAGCGCCCGTTCCCGTTCTCCGTGAGGCCAAGGCCGTGCACGTCGAGCACCCATTCGCTCTGCACGTTGAGCCGTTCGCGGGACGTCGTCAGCAACTCGACCTTCGGTGCGCGCTCGATGATCTCCCCCAGCAGGTCGGCGCCGTCGACGAGGTGCTCGAAGTTGTCGAGCACCAGCAAGGTCGACCGCTCGCCCAGGTAGTCGAGCAGCTGTTCCTGCGCCGAGAAGCCGCTGTGGGCGCCATCCACAGCGAACTGGATCGACTCGGCAACCGCTGGCGCAAGAAACTCGGGCGATGCCACCGAGACGAGCGGGACGAAGTGCACGCCGTGGGGGTAGCGCTCGATTCGGCGCGCGGCGGCCTCGAGCGCAAGTCGCGTCTTGCCCGCCCCGCCCGGACCGACGAGCGTGAGCAGGCGGCAGTCGGGATCCTCGAGCAGCCGGTCGATCTCGTCGAGCTCCGACGCGCGGCCGACGAAGGACGTCCGAGGGGCAGGCAGGTTCTTCATCCCCGCCTCGATCGTCTTCAGTAACGGGAAATCGCAGGCGAGCCCTTCGATCTCGAGCTGGTAGATGCGCTCCGGCGCGCTGAGATCCTTGAGGCGGTGCACGCCCAGGTCGCGGACATCCGCGTCCACGAGCGCGCGGGTCGTCTGCGACACCAGCACCTGCCCGCCGTGGCCGACGGCGGCGATCCGCGCACCCTTGTGGACGTCAAGGCCGACGTAACCTTCCTCGGTCAGCCGCGGCTCGCCCGTGTGCAGCCCCATCCGCACCCGTATCGGCCCGTCAGCCAACACGCGCTGGCCGTCCGCGGCGGCAGCGACTGCGTTCGACGCGCGGGCGAACGCGACAAAGAACGCATCACCCTGCGTGTCCACTTCGACGCCCTCGTGGTCGGCAAACGCTGCGCGGAGTCGCCGCCGATGCTCGCCGAGCGCCTCTCCGTAGTCATCTCCGAGTGAGTGCAGCAGGCGCGTCGAACCCTCCACGTCCGTGAACAGCAACGTCACGACACCGGTCGGGAGATCGCGCATCATCGCGTGCGATCATGGAGCGACGCCGCTCCCGTGTCCAGCGGACGAGGCGGCGGCGTCATCCACGGTCGAGCAGAGTTTGGAACGCTTCGGAAGGGTTTGAGAGAACTCCCTTGAGGTTCACCTCCGCCCCGGCGCGGTCGCTGCTGTCGCCGGGGCGCTGACGTTCGGGTCGTCGTCGTTCTCGCCTCGGAAGACGAGCGTGAGATTACGCTTCGATGTAGACCGTAAAGGGAGGGACGACCCCGTGCTCCTGCATCGCTGCCATGACCTCGGGAGACGGAGAGGACAACATCGCTCCCATGGCGGCGAGATCGCTGACGTCGGCAGAGACGGCGATGTTGTTGCTCCCGTCCTGGGCGACGTAGTCGGTCACATTGCTTCCCGACCCGGACTCGATGGCTGCGGCGCGAGCGGCCTTGCCATTCAGCCAGCGCTGCACGTCCTCGACAGCGTGGGTAACCACGACTCTTGACATGCGGATTCCTTTCCGCGCGGAAGAAGTGGTGGGGCGACACGAGTCTACTTCTCTCTTCGCTTCGTTCGAGCCCGAGCCCTCCACCGCTCAGCGCCAGGAGCTGTCAGCGAGCACGACCGACGTTTCGATCTGTCGCTCCCCGACAGCCCAGTACCTGCGAAGCAACCGATCCTTCTCCTCGGGCGAGACGAGCCGAAAGCCGTGCTTCTCGTAGAAGCGGATCGCCCAGCCTGCTGCTGACCACGTCCCGATCAGCACCGGGCGATCGGCTTGCATGTGGAGCGAGGCGAGTAGAGCTGCGCCGATTCCACGCCGTTGCGACCTCGTCCGGACATACGCGTGGCGGATGAGGGTCACGTCCTGGACGTGTTGGATGCCCATCACACCGGCGAGCTCGCCGGCGTCCTCGTACCCCCAGAAGACGACGCCTGCCTCGATCTCCTCGGCGAAGCTCCTCGCGCGGCATGTAGGGCTCCGACCAGCAGTCGGGCGGGATGGCATCCCGATAGGCCTGGGCGGCGTCGTCGACGATCGCATGGATCGCCTCGAAGTCACGTTCGTCGCAGCGGCGGATCATCGAGGGCCGGAGGGTACATCGATCGGGGCGCACCGAGGTGATGTCGGGCCACCGGCGATCGCATCGGGATCTCTGGTGCAGGCTGGAGTGGAGTAGCGTTGCCCCGTGTCCCAACGCAGTGAGCCGACCGGTTCGCCTCGGCGTGGCAGCGCGCCCATGTCCTTCTGCCGGCGCCGGTCGTGCGACCGGACGGAATGCCGCTCATGGTGACGGCCGACGAGATCGCCGGGGTCACGATCTTCGCGGCGCTCGGCGCGGCCGAGCGCGAGCGGCTCTCCCGCGTCGCGGCCGACATCAGCCTCGCTGCCGGGCGAGTACGCGGCGCACGAGGGCGGCGAGCGCGCGCTCTTCGCCGTGCTCGAGGGCCGCATCGAGGCGGTCAAGCTCGTCGACGGGATCGAGCGCGTCGTCGGCGAGCGACGCCCGGGAGACGTCTTCGGCGAGGTGCCGATCACGCTCGGCACGGTGTTCCCGGTCGGGTTCCGCGCGGCGGAGACGTCGCGCGTCATGCGGATCGAGGCTCACGACTACCACGCCGTCGCGGCCGTGGCGCCGGACGTCGGCACAGGAGGTCGGCAGGCTGGCAGCCCACCGGATCGGCGGCGCGGCCGGGCTGCAGGGCCTCGCGGCCGAGCCGCCGCCGCCGCGCGCGATCGTGGTCGGGCATCGCTGGGACGCCGCCTGCGCGGAGCTGCGGCGCTTCCTCGACCGCAACCAGATCACGTTCAGGTGGCTCACGCCCGACGCGCCGGACGCGGCCGAGCAGTGGGGCGGCCCGCTGCCGGCCGAGGAGGACTGCCCGGCGATCCGCGTCGTCGACGGCAAGACCGTGGTGCGGCCGCAGCTCCGCCGGGTGGCCGAGCTGCTCGGGCCTCGCCACCGAGGCCGGCGGCGGCCGAGTACGACACGGTGATCGTCGGCGCCGGGCCCGCCGGGCTGGCCGCGGCCGTGTACGGAGCGTCGGAGGGCCTGCGCACGATCGTGGTCGAGCGGGAGGCGCCCGGCGGCCAGGCCGGCACGTCGTCCCGGATCGAGAACTACCTCGGCTTCCCGTCGGGTGTCTCGGGCGACGAGCTGGCGAGCCGTGCGCTGCAGCAGGCGCGGAGGCTCGGCGCCGAGATCCTCGTGACCCGGGCGATCACGCGGATCGACGCCGCGACGCGTCAGGTGCACCTCGACGGCGGCGACGTCCTGCGGGCGCGGACGATCATCCTCGCCTGCGGCGTCGCGTGGCGGCAGCCTGTCGATCGAGGGATTCGACCGGCTCGCCGGCAAGGGCATCTCGTACGGCGCGGCGCGCAGCGAGGCGGCGAACACCCACGGCCTCGACGTCCACATCGTCGGCGCCGGCAACTCGGCCGGGCAGGCGGCCATGTTCTTCTCCGACCCACGCGCGGAGCGTGACCATCCTCTGCCGCGGCGACGGGCTCGAGAAGAGCATGTCGCGCTATCTCATCGACCAGCTCGCGGCCCGGTCGAACATCCACGTGCTGTCTCGGACGGAGGTGGTGGCCGCCCACGGCGACGTCTCGCTCGAGGCGATCGACGTCCGCAACTCCGCGACCGGCGAGACGACCCGGCTCGAGTCGGGCGGCCTGTTCATCTTCATCGGAGCGGATGCCGAGACGGCGTGGCTGCCGCCCGAGATCGCGCTCGACCGCCACGGCTACGTGCTCACGGGCTCCGACGTGCGCGCCGCCGGACGCTGGGAGCTCGACCGCGACCCGTACCTCCTCGAGACGAGCGTCCCGGGCATCTTCGCGTGCGGCGACGTGCGCTTCGGCCCGGTGAAGCGCGTCGCCGCCGCCGTCGGCGAGGGCAGCATGGCGATCGCCTTCGTGCACCAGTACCTCAAGGAGGCCGAAGCGAGCCTGGGCCCGTAGACCCGATCGAGCGGGTTGAGCCCGAGCACGCAGGGGTGAGAGCGGCGCGGCGAAGCATGCGCTGGAGCGCAGGGACGATGTCCGACCGCTCGACGGCGAGGCAGAGCCGGTTTTGCGCCTCACTGGCTGAGTCCGGCGCCACGATCGGATCGAAGCTGAGGCGGGCCAGTTGTCGGTGACCGCCACGAGGGCAACCTCGCTCGGCTCGTAGATCGTCGGTCCGCTACCGCGGGCTGAGCCGAATGCGCGGCGCGCCATGAGGCTCCAGCGTGACACGAGGGCAAGGTGTCGCACCCCGGCCGGGAGCGAGCGTCAGCCGGAAGCGCTGCACGAGTCGAGACATGGCGAGCGCCGTCTCCATGCGTACGAACCCTTCTCCGATACACACATGCGGCCCGCCGCCGAACGGGAAGTAGGCGTACCGCGGGCGCGCCCGCAGGTCAGGCCCGGGGCGGAAACGCTCGGGATCGAAGCGCTCGGGCTCTGGAAACCTGCGACGGTCACGATGGGTCACGTACGGAGAGAGAAAGAGCCGGGAACCGCTCGGGAGCGAGGGCCCGCTCGGCAGCGCCACCTCGGCGAGTGCCATCCGGACGAAGAGCCATGACGGCGGGTACAGGCGGAGGGCCTCCGAGACAACCATCTGCGGATACCCCAGGAGGCCGCCAGGAGAGCTACTCGCGGCCGCCGTGGCGGGCGCGCCGGGCGTGTCGTCGACCGCGCGCACGAGCCGCGCCTGCTCTTCCGGGTGCTCGGCGAGCAGATAGAGCGTCCACGCCAGAGCTCGACTGGACACCTCGTACGACGCGAGAAACGTGCGCGCTTCGTCAAACGCCCGCTGGTCGCTCCCGGCCGTCTCGTTGCCCTCTGGTGTGTCGAGCAGCCGGGACAGCAGGTCCGGTTCGTGACCGCCCGTGTGTCGACGCCGGCGGATCTCTACGAAGAGAAACTCCTCGAGCAGCCGTTGGGCGCGTCGGTAGTCTCGCCTGGCCCGCGACGGAAGCCGGCCGGCGAAGGGGAGCGGCGAGAGGAATGCCCGGGCGATGAAGCGCTGGCGTGCGGCGAGCGCGGCCGGAGCGCTGTCGCCGCGCCGGCGCTCACGCCGAGCAGCACGCGGATCCGTACCCGATGTGCGAGCGCGACAGTCTCTTCCACGAGATCGACGTCGGGTCGGCGCGTCCAGCTTTCGGCGAGCTCGTCGACACAGCTCTCGACGACGTCGGAGAATCCAGACAGGTGCTGCTGCTGATACACGGGCTGCAGCGCACGGCGCTTGGGCTGGTGCTGAGCCTTTGACGTTCCGACCAGGGCTTCGCCGAAGAGAGCCGGGTCGACCGGGTTCATCAGCCGTGTGTTCTTCGTGAAGCTGTGGTGGTCGGTCACGAGGACGTGGCGGATGTCATCGGGATCGTTGAGCAGGAACGTGCGCCCTCTCCCGAGCCTCAGCTCCGCGACATCCGCTCGTCGGGCACTACGAAGGAGGAACCCGAGCTTGTCGGAGCGGAAGGCCGCCGCATGCCCCACGACAGGAAGCGCTCGCACGTCGTCTCTCTATCAGGACGTCCGGGAGATCGCCGAGTAACCTGTGGCGTGCGCGAGGATCGCGCACGTGCGGCGACCGGGGGAGGGAGATTGGCGTCCCTAGAGGCTCGAGCCCGTCCATCGGCGTCGGACTGCGTTCGCCCGGGCCTGCTCCGGGCGGCCGAACCGCTCGATTTCGCGCCAAGGGTGCCGGACGGGATGCACGGGCGTCGTCGATCTGAGTGTCGCGAGCCAGAGATGATGGCGGTTCACCCCTGACGCAAGGAGGAGTCGTGAGCCACGCCGACGTGACGCACTACCGCTGGGCGGACATGGCGAAGGAGGAGCTGTCGCCGCTCATCCACCGCCGGCTCGTGACGGGCGAGCGCATGATGCTGGCACACGTGTACCTGGCGGAGGGTGCGATCGTGCCCCGGCATGCGCACGAGAACGAGCAGCTGACCTACATCCTCGAAGGGACGCTCCGCTTCTGGCTCGGAGACGACGAGGCCGACATGGTGGACGTCGCTGCCGGTGAGGTTCTGCACATCCCTTCGAACGTGCCGCACAAGGCGGAGGCCCTCGAGGACACGCTGGACGTCGACGTCTTTTCGCCTCCCAGGCAGGACTGGCTCGACGGCACCGACGCCTACCTGCGCTCCTAGTGACGCCCCGCTGGCCTATGTGGTTGTCGTCGGCGGCAGGAGGAGCAGATGGCTCTCGACGATCGCCTCGGCGACGTCGATGAGCCTGCGTCCGTTGTGCTGCGAATGGTCGCGCAGCATGTCGAACGCCTTGTCGGCGTTGATCGCATGGCGTGCCATGAGGATCCCCTTCGCCTGCTCGATCAAGGCCCGGCGCCCGAACGCCCCCTGGAGGTTGTGGTACTCCGCGAAACGCTGCAGGGTGATGTCGATCGCGCTCTGCAGCTCGTCGGGCGTGTCCTCGACGATGTAGGCGAAGACGCCGCGCTTTGCGGCCTCGTGGATGTACGCCGGGTCCTTCGCGGTGAGCACGGCGATCACCGGGCAGGAGGCTTCGCGCACGATCTCTGCGATCAGGTCGAGGGCGTGCTCCGAGCTGAGCCCGAGCCCGACGAGCGCCACGTCGGGTCGCTCTCTCGCCGTGACCGCGCCGACCTCCTTCACGTAGATCTCCCGCGCGATCACGTCGTGCCCGAGCCCGGTGACGACCTGCGCGAGTAGCTCGAGCCGCTCGCGCTTCTCGTTGGCGATCAGGACGCGAAGGTGCGTGGTCTCGCGGTCAGGCATCTGAGTGACAGACGTACACAATGAGACCGAGGAGCGATGTTCAGGTGCATTCTACTCCCGCGGCCGGGCTCGGTTCCGGCGCTGCTACACTCGGCCGTGGCACGCGCCAGCGACCTGCGCGCCGACTCATCCGCGAGTCCCAGCCGTTGAGCCTCGCGAGAAGGTCCATCCTCGAGCCCAGCGGGGTCGGAGTCGTAACTCGGCCGGCCACGCTTTCGTCGGCACTGTCTTCCGGGCACCGAGAGGACCAGGATGGTGATCAGCGTCGCAGTACCGAACGTGACCCGGGCTCAGGGCCTTGCACAGCGGCTCAGTCGTGCCCTCGACGCGACGCTGGGGAATCGGTCCTGCACGCTCTTCGGAATCGGGCTCCGCGTGAGTCGTCGGTCGTGATCACCGTGCCTCGGCGTCATCTCCTCCGCCTCGGTGAGCGTGCTCGCTCACGCAGCGGCAGACTGGCCCTCGGCGCCGGGCTGGGTTTGTCGGGGCTTGTCCTCGCGATGCTCGCCGCACGGGGCTTCGCCGACACCTCCTGGCCGCTCGTGCGCGGTCATCCTGGCCTCCTCGTCGCGGCCGGGCTGCTGTTCCTTCTGGCCAGTGGGTTGAAGATCTTCGCGTGGCGGGCGCTCTTCGCTGCCGATGAGCGGCCGCGGACACGCGCCCTGGCTGCCGCGACCGGCGGCGCGTCCGTCGTGTCGCTCGTTCTTCCCGCGCGGCTCGGCGACGCCGCACGGGTCGCGATGGTCCGCCGGTCGCCGGGCTGTCCCGCCAGCGTGCGTGCGCTCTGCCTGTCCCTCGTGATGCTCGGTCTGGTAGATGCCGCCGCGCTGGCGCCGCTCGCCTTCGCGTGCGCGGCTCTCCCGGGGCATTCGGCAGGCATGCGCGTCAGCCTGGCGATCGTCGCAGGCGCCGGCATCGCGGCCGCCGCGCTCGTCGTCGCGCTCCCGCTTCTGGCCGGAACGAGGAGCTTGCTGAGGCTGCGGCTCGGCCGTTGGCTGAGCCCCCGGACGGTCTCGCTGCGCGTTGCATCGGGGGCGTGCGCGCTGGCGTGCGCTCACTGGCTCCTCCGAGCGATGGGCCTGTTCCTTCTCCTCGGCACGCTCGGCGTTGGCTTCTCGCTTCCGCTCGCGATGCTCTTCCTCTGCGCGGGAGCCGCCGTGGGTCTGCTGCCGATTGGCCCGGCAGGGGCCGCGACGCAGGCCGGCGCGGGCGCGGCGGTCCTCATCGCCTCGGGTGTCGGAGCCTCACAGGCGATCGATGTCGCGGTCGCGGGTCAGGCACTTGGTGCGCTCGGAGGTGTCGCGATCCTCGCCCTCTGCGCGCTCCGGCGCATTGGCAGGCCCGCGCCCGTGCAGATCGCCACCCAAGCCACGGCGATCGTCGACCTCCGTGCCGTGTGACGTAGAGTCGCTCAGAGGAGGATCCGGAGAGCGGTATCGGTGGGGCAGCCGCGGCGCAGCAGATCGGTGGCGAGGTGCAGGTCGACGTGGCGAACGTCGGCGAGCAGCAGTGCAGCGGGCTCGTCGTACCCCGCGCGCACGAGTTGCTCCAGGCGCCAGTGGGCGACGCGCTCTCCCTCGGTCTGCGGGGTCTCGATCTCGACGACGGTCATGGGGGCTCCTTTCGCGGGTGCTGTCGCGATGGAAACCCCTTGGTGGCCGAGAACTTACGGTGCGGCATCGAGCGAGCCGTGTTGCCGCTGTCAGGCGGCTGCAGCCATCGCATGCGACAGCTCGACGATCTCCCAGCAGGCCGGCGTCGTGTCCCGCGCCACGAGCAGGCGATGGTTCTCGTCGACCCCGTGCGGCATGACGTCGGCCGACTCCCAGATGCTCAAGATCATCAGCTCCACACCGCCCCCGAGAGGCCGGTGGAGGATCTGCGCAGAGACGTTGCCGGGCGTTGCCGAGTAGCGGGCCACGAACTCGTGCCCTAGAGCTTTGGCGACCTCGTCGGCACTGTCGACGGCTGTCCAACCACGCCAGACGCGAGCGATCATCTCCGTCTCCTCGATGAGAGTTGCAAATCGAAACTCACTATGGCAGAGTGAGTTGCACTTTGCAACTATTAGACGATGGAGGCGAAGGTGCAGGACTTCCCGCGTGACGCATGCTCCGTCGCCTCGACGCTCGAGGTGATCGGAGAGCGGTGGACGATGCACGTCCTCCGAGAGGCCTTCCTCGGGGTGCGCCGTTTCGGGGGCTTCCAGCGCAACATCGGCGTGGCGCGAAACATTCTCAGCGACAGGCTCAACACGCTCGTCTCCGAGGGCATCCTGCGCCGTGAGCTCTACAACGAGCACCCGCCCCGTTACGAGTACCGGCTGACCCGGAAGGGGATCGACCTCTACGGGGTCCTGATCGAGCTGATGAAGTGGGGCAACCGCTGGTCGCCCAACCCGGAAGGCCCGGCGCTGCTCCTACGACATCGCGACTGCGGCCAGGTGATCGAGCCTTCGCTGGTCTGTCCCGAATGCGGCGACGGCGTGAACGCGTGGACTCTCGAGGCGCTTCCGGGCCCGGCGATGATCGCGCGCAGCGCCGTCGAGTCCCACGCCGCAAGCCGGTAGCCGGTCGACCGAAGGGTTGCGAGTTCGGGCAGCCCGGTCCACAAGGAGAGCATGGTGCGCGCTCTCCGCCCACTGCTCGCAGGGATCGTCGTCGCGTCTGCGGTCGTCGCCGCAGGCTGCGGCGGGTCGCGGTCCTCTGCGGAGTGGGTTGCCAGCGAGGTCTACGTGGTCGACGACCGCGCGGCGTGCATGATGGTCACCGATCGCCTCGAGGGCCGGCAGCTCTCCGTGTGCCGCGACGACCGGGGCACGGTCAGCTGTCGGCTCGGCGTCGACCCTCCGCTTCCGAGCAGCGGGTCCGACTGTGAAGCCGCGATCCGCGCCGTCGAGAACTGGGAGGCCGGGGCCGCGACCGCGACCTCCTAGTCGAGCGTGCGAGCGGCGGCTTCGGCCGACGTGAGCACGGGAACGACCTCGAAGGTGACGAGATCGCCCCAGGCCGCAATCCATGTGTCGAACAGGGTCGGGTCGTCGGTCTCCATCAGCTGGAAGCAGCGGTCGAGCCGCTCGTCGACCCAGCTGTCCACGTAGAAGAGGCCGTCCGGCAGCAGGCGGCCGCGCTCGGCTGCGCGGGCGTAGACAGGCCCTGGTCCGTGAACGAACGTCTCGATCACCATGTAGCGCACACGTGCTCCTTCCTAGGGTGACGCGGATTGCTCGAGGCGCGCCACGGCCTGCACGCCGCTTGGCGTGATCAGAGCGAGACCCGGTCGGCCGCTGTCGGCGAACCACGCGAGGTCGACCTGGTCGTCGAGATCGATCGGGCCGCGGTACTCGAGCACTGCCGCAAACGGCCGCGCCGGATCGATCCCAATCGCCGCGAGGCTCTCCTCGACCGCCTGCCAGTGGACCGCGTTGTTCAGGTGGTCCATCAGGTCGACGTCGCTCGTGCGCAGCGGCCACGGCGCTCGGGCCGCGTCGCCCGGTGGATCGGGGAGCTCGAGGCGTGTCGAAACGCGGTGGCCGCCGGCGGCCTCGGCGTAGACGGTGAAGCTCTCGTCGAGCCGGGCGGGCCTGCCGTCCGGCCCGAGGTGCGCCCACACGCTGTCTGCCTCGATTCGCCCGCCGCGGTCGCCGGTGAGTGACAGCCGGCGTCCGGCCGCGACGGTGCCGAGACCGCTGCACCACGTCGAGAGCTCCACGTGACGGTCGGCAACGAGAGGCACCACGACCTCGACGCGGATGCGCCGCATCACCCACAGGTGCCGGGGCGCTCCCCAGCCCATCTCGTCGACATCGTCTCCCGCGGCGTCCTGGAGGTAGCGGGCAACCGCATCCAACCGGAGCCGGCCACCGGCGTCCATGTCCGACAGGCGGATGCGGCGTTGCGTCGAGAAGACCCTTCCGGTCTCGGGCCGCGCCACGAAGGGGCGGGCGAGCAGGGGCGACGAGCCGGCGAGAGCGCGCCGCTCCGTAGTCACATCGCGAAGAGAACGAACGGGGCGTCGAACGGCGGGCTCTGCTCCCCTGGCCGGTACATCGAGACGGTGAACGTTCCGTTCGCAAACGACACGGTACCGATCGTGGTGCCGCCCGCCACGACGCCGCCCTGTGCGGCGTTGCCCGCGAAGCGCACCTCGTACACGCCCTGGGAGACACGCCTCACCTGGGTCGCCCCGCCCGTGCAATTGAACCTCCGCGAGAAGAGGCGCTTGTCGCCGCTGAACCTGTCAGGCAGGTTGCCGATGCCCCTCGTGGGGTCACCGGTGACGCCGGCGATCGCGCGCACCGCCCCCGTCGAGCAGCGCGCTTGCGGCCTGACGGCGTCGGAGACTGC
This sequence comes from uncultured Actinomycetes bacterium, assembly GCA_963724995.1. Classification (GTDB taxonomy): domain Bacteria; phylum Actinomycetota; class Thermoleophilia; order Gaiellales; family Gaiellaceae; genus Gaiella. The sequence goes on along the minus strand of CAVRXC010000004.1, from coordinate 90,429 downwards.
CAACGCCGTTCCGCCGAGGGCGAAGAACAGCGCGGCACCTGCGAGGACTGTCGTGGGAGAGGGCTTCCTACGCATCGTGACCTCCTTGGACGACGGCCGCGGGGGCGAGAGGACATCCGGTGGGATCGTACTTCGCTTCGACCGAGGGCTGCCTCACGGCAGCTGCCATGCGACGGGGTTGCGACCGTCGGCCTCCAGGAACGCGTTCGCCTGCGAGAAATGGCGGCACCCGAAGAACCCCGATGCTGCCGAGTAGGGGGACGGGTGTGCTGCGGTGAGAACGTGATGGCGGGCGCGGTCGACGACGTCTCCCTTCTGCTGCGCATAGCGACCCCAGAGCAGGAACACGATGCCCTCTCGTCGTGACGAGAGCTCCGCAACCGCACGGTCCGTGAACCGCTCCCAGCCCTTCCCGGCGTGCGATCCGGCGCGGCGTGGCGACACGGTCAGCACCGCGTTCAGCAGCAGCACACCGCGCTCGGCCCACGGCGTCAGGTCCCCGGTCGTCGGCGCCGGCAGACCGAGGTCGCTCGCGAGCTCCTTGAAGATGTTCTGCAGCGACGGCGGCTGCCGCACACCGGGTGGAACCGAGAAGCAGAGCCCCATCGCCTGGCCCTGCCCGTGGTAGGGGTCCTGACCGAGGATCACCACCCGCACGGCGTCGAACGGGGTGAGTGCCATGGCGTTGAAGACCTGGTCCGCAGGCGGGAAGAAGCGGCGGCCGGCCTCGACCTCATCGACGAGAAATGCGCGCAGCTCGCCCATGTACGGCTGTTCGAGCTCGTCCGAGAGGACGTCGAGCCAGCTGTCGTGCATGCGCGGCTCCATTGCAGGAGCCTACGACGTCCGTCCGCGATCGGCCGGCAGCAGCGAAGGACGGCGGCGGGTGAGGCTCGAGCATCACCCCAGCCGCTCTCTGCCGGCCAAGGCTCTACTTCTTCTTGCGCTTGGCGCCCGTCTTGCGGCCTGCCGCGCCGGGCCGCGTCGACCCACCCTCGGGCGGTCGCATCGGCATCCCGGGGCCGCCGTACTCGAGCCGCCGGCGCTGCTGGCGGTTCGTCGGCTCGATCTCGGTCGGGACATCCTGGCTGGAGGCGGCCTCCATGTACGCCTTGCGCTCCTGAGGCGTGAGCACGCGCATGGCGCGCTGCACCTGCTCCGGCGTGGTCGGCTCGCCGAAGGTCTGCATCTTCTTCACGGCGCCGGCCAGCTCGGGGTTCGATCGCTCCAGCTGCGAGACCTGCATGCGCTGGAACCAGCGCTTGACGAAGCCGATCCTCGACAGCTGCTTCACGATCGGGATCAGGTAGCGGCCCTTGCGGAAGCGGCCGAGAAAGGCGAACACCGCGAGGAGAACAAGCAGCACACCGAGGACGATGAAAGGGATCCAGACGTAGCCGGGCACGGGCAGATCCTACCCAGGGCGGGAGTCGTTCCCCGGCTGCGGTGGTCAGCGCAACGCTTGTGTTTTGCGAATGGGTCTGCTAGGCGCGCTCGACGGTTGTGGGTTGAAGTATCCGCGGCGTGGGGTACGGTTGAGCTCCCTCCGTGCACGTCTCCCGTCGCATGCTGGCCGCGACGGCTACGGTCGTCGCGCTACTCGCTCTCGTTGCCGCGGAGGGCGCCGTCGGTGTCCCCGATTCCGCTCTTGTCGCGTCGGCGGCGGATTGCCCGGGATCACGCAGCCTGCGACCCACCCGGTCACAGCGCAGCGCTGCGCTCGTCTGCCTCGTCAACTTCGCGCGTGCCGCCGTCGGGCTGCCCGAGGTGCGCCACTCGAGCACCCTGTCATCCGTCGCGCGAGCGAAGGCGCGGGACGTCGTCAGTTGCAGCGACTTCGAACATGACGCGTGCGGCAAGGCTCCTTTCGCGTACGTCGACATCTCCGGCTTCCCGTACAGGCTCGTGGGCGAGAACCTCTTCTACTCGCAGCGACCGGTCGGGTCCGCGCGCGACGCGTTCGTCGCGTGGCTCCGATCACCGCCGCATCGGCGTGTCATGTTTCTCCGAGGCTTCAGCCACGCGGGCACCGCCGTCGTCAAGCTGAACAGGTTCTCCGGCACACCGGACGTGGAGCTCTGGGTACTCGAGTTGGCCCAGAAGGCGTCGTAGAGGCTCTCGCAGGACTCCGTCGCACCGCGAGGAACCCTCCGGCGAGTGTGAAGGAGCAGAGCCACAAGCGCGAGATGGACGCGGCCGTGCGCGGCGACTTCGCCCGCCTGCGGGCACGCGGCGTAGCCACGACGATCCCTGTCGAGGGCGACGAGGCGACGGAGACACCGGCGCCGGCCGCCGGCTCGAACCCGGCTGTCGACGACCGGCAGCAGTCCCAGGAGGCGGCGCGGGTGTCCCTGCGACGGCTGTTCGGCCGCGGCTAACTTTGGCCCCATGTGGCGCCTGGCGCGACTCGCGCGTGCCCTCATCGGCGGCGACGTCGAGCCCGCCCTGCGGCCCGTGGCTGTGGTCACACTCGCCGTGTCGCTCGCCGGCTCGGCCTTCTGGAGCTTCATGGCGATCTGGGCGATCGACGAGCTCGGCGCCAGCTCTCGTGAGCTCGCAGTGGGCTTTCTCTGTGGAGCGCTGGCGGCCGGTGTGGTCGGCTACACCGGTGGGCACCTGTCCGACCATCTCGGTCGCAGAAGGCTGATGCTTGCGGGCGAGGCTGCGCTCGCCCTGCTCGCGCCGACCTTCCTCCTCGCGGGTGACAACGTGTTGCGCGGCCTCGGCCTGATGGTCCTCACCGGTTCGGTCGCGTCGCTCGGAGGCTCCGTGGGACAGGCGCTCGTGGCGGATCTCGTTCCGCCGGAGCGGCACGAGTCTGCCTACGCAACCGTACGCGTGATGGCGAACCTCGGTGTCACGATGGGGCCACCGATCGGAGCGCTCTTCCTGCTCATCGGCGGCTGGAACACACTGTTCGTCGGCGTCTCGGTGCTCGCCGCAGGAGCGTGGATGCTGGGCTTCCGACTGCTGCCCGCACGTGGCGAGTTCTCGCCGGAGGCGCCGCCCGAGCGTGGCTCGATCGGCGTGATCACCCGGGACCGGATGTTCCTCGTCTTTCTCGTCTCCAGCCTCTTCGCGTGGATGGTCTATGTCGCCTACGAGACAGTGCTCCCCGTGTCACTCGTCGACACGCACGGCTTACAGCCGGCAGCGTGGGGATTCCTGCTGATCGTCAACCCCATCCTGGTGACCCTGTTCCAGCTGCGACTGACGCGCGCAGCCGAGAGGATCCCCGCGGCGCCCAAGCTCGCTGCGGCGATGATGCTGATGGGGCTGCCGTTCCTGCTCTTCGGGCTCTCCGCCGCGATCCCGCTCATCCTCCTGGTGCTCGTCCTCTTCGTGATCGGGGAGATGCTGTGGGTGCCGACGTCGCAATCGATCGTGGCGGGGCTGGCGCCGGACGACCTGCGCGGTGCCTACATGGGCGCGTTCGGGAGCATGGGGGCGGCAGGCTTCGCCCTGGCACCGTTCACCGCCCTGCAGGTGCGAGCGGCCTCCGGCGACGACGCGATGTGGGCGATGTTCGCGGGTATCTCTCTCGTCAGCGCAGTGCTCGGCATCGTCGCGTGTCGCGGAGTCGGTCGGGTGCGGGCCTCTGCTGTACTGGAGACGTGAAGAAGGAGGAGCGGCGGGCGATCCTCGGGCAGGGCGTCGTCTTGCCCGAGACACCGCGCGACCGGCGTCAGCACGCAGGGCTGGCTGAGGATCTCGCCGGAAGCCCGCTGGTTGGCAAGCCGCTCCCGTTGCGCCTGCGGAACTTCCGTCCGTCGGCCGACAGTTACCTCGCCTCGCTGGGCGGGCCGCTGCCGTACATGGTGCGTCTGCGGGAGATCGACGTGCAGACGACGGCACACGTCGTCCGGCTGGAGGCGGAATGGCGAGCGCTCGACGCGGAGGAGTCGGATGCGGGCCGGTTTGCGCGACGGTGGCGCGACGCTGTTCGCTCCTGGTCGTTCGACGAGGTGAACGACCTCATCGAGCGGCACAACCGCTGGTATCCCGCCGAGTCTCGCCTGCCCATGGATCCGCTGACCGGTGACTACGCGCTCGTCAACGGGGAGGATTACCGCCGCGCCCCACTCGGTGCGGGGTGGGCGCTCGAGCGGTTCCCCGCCGATCGCGGCGCTGCCGCTGCAACGTAGGAGGGCTTGGCGAAACATCGGCTGAGTCGAGCGTGTTCCGCCAAGCCCTACTAGGCGCGGCGGGCGCGGACCAGGGTGTCGATCGCCGGGCGCGGTGCGCCGTCGACGTCGCGTAGCACCTCGTCCGCCCGCTCGATCGTGAATCCGAGAGCGGAGAGGGCGCCGGTGATCTCCGTCACCGTCCAGAGGACCGACGGGCTCTTCGGGCCGCCGTGGCCCTCGGCGTGGTTGCGGAGGTCGTGACCGACGAGCAGGAAGGTTCCCCCCGGCCTCAGTGCCGCCGCCGCCCGCCGCAGGACGGCCGATCGCTCGTCAGCCGAGAGCTGGAGGTACGCGAGCAGCACGAGATCGAAGGCAGCCTCGTCGATCGGGGCGACGAGCACGTCGCCGATCTCCAGCGAGACGTCCACGCCGCGTCCTGCAGCAAGGCGGCGCGCCCGGTCGATCGCCACGTCGGAGTAGTCGATCCCGGTCACGTGCCAGCCCTGCTCGGCAAGCCAGATGGCGTTCCGACCTTCGCCGCACGCGAGGTCGAGCGCGCGACCCGTCGGCAGCGCGGCGAGCTCGGCCGCGACGAAGCGGTTCGGCGCCGACCCCCAGACGAGCTCGGCCTCCTTGTAGCGGGCGTTCCAGGCTTCGCGGTTCATGCCGTCACGAGCCGGCGGCGCAACGGGTACGTCGTGGCAAGGAGGGTGGCGAGCGTCAGCGCAGCCCCGATCAGATAGGGGATCTGGTCGCCGTGCCGGTCGGAGATCGCGCCTGCCAGAGGTGGGCCGACGAGCAGACCGAGCGCCCAGAACGTGTTCATCAGCCCGAAGCCGAGACCCTGGGGCAGGCCGACGGCCTCGGCCCGGTCGGCGACGAGCGCCATCGCTGGGGAGTACATGGCACCGAACCCGAAGGCCGCAGCGATGACGAGCGCCGTGATGGCCGCGGCGCTGTCGGCCAGCGCCAGCCCGATGCACACGGCCGTCGCCGCCATGAGCGCGAACCGTAGAGGCCGCAGGCGCCCGTAGCGGTCCGAGGCGCGACCTACGAACGGGTTCAGGGCGACTTCGACGGCTCCCGAGGCGAGGAACACGGCGCCGATCGCCAGAGCGGAGAATCCGTGCTCGTCGAGCGCGAGGGGGACGAGCAGCGCCAGCATGGCGAACAGGAGCTCGATCAGGAAGTTGAGCCAGAGCCCGGCGAGATAGCCGGCGTCTCGCAGCGCGGCGCGCACGGCGCCCGGTCTCCGGAGCTCTCGCCGAGCGGCCGGTGCGCGGAGCGCGAGCGCGGCGAGCGCGGCGGCAGCCATCGCGACGACGGTGAAGGAGGGCCGCGTGCCGACCACGTCGGCGAGACCGCCGAGCATCGGGCCCACGATCGCGCCGGCGATCGCGACTCCAAAGGCGGTCCCCAGGACCTGACCGCGACGATCGCGGGGGGCGACGACCGTCAGCCAGGTGAGCGCACCGGCCCAGACGGCTGCGCTGGCCGCTCCCTGCGCCACGCGCGAGAGGCCCAGTAACCACGGATCGCCGGCCAGTGCGAAAGCGAGGCTCGCAGCACTGACCCCGGCCAGTCCCGCGACGACGGCGCCCTTGGCGCCGATCCGCAGCGCGAGCATCCCAGCGGGGATCCCGCCGAGCACGGCGCCCAGGCCGAACGCCGCGACGAGAAGGCCAGCGCCGGTGTCGGAGAGCCCGAACTCGTCGGCGTAGCCCGGGATCAGCGGCGTCAGCGCGACGAACAGCATCGCGTCGACGAACAGGATCGAGCTGACGAGGACGAGGAGGCGTCGCACGACGATGAGCCTAGCCGCGCAAGAGCGGTGCCAGGCACCGCAACGCGGTGCCCGGGACCAAAGAAAATGCACCGGGTCGGTGGCTCCCTCGTCCGACCTCCCGACTGACATCCGCCGAAGCGACTGCCGATCGGAGGGCCATCAACCTCAGGCGCTCCGTGCTCGGTGCACTCGGAACACTAGCCGGATGATTTCCTGACGTCAACACCCCGGAGCGAGCAATCCGTCGCAAATTGCGACAATTGTCTTTTTCGCCTGGGAAATCGACCCGAATACAGCTCTCGAAGCGAAATTGCACGCAAAAATGCACCGAGTCGGTGGCTCCCTCGTCCGACCTCCCGACTGACATCCGCCGAAGCGACTGCCGATCGGAGGGCCATCAACCTCAGGCGCTCCGTGCTCGGTGCAATCGGCACTCTAGGGCTTCGAGGTAGCGCCGTCAAGGGGCAACCGGACGTGACCGAAGGGGCAAATCCCGCAAATTGCGTTCTTTTCTATACGCACGCACGAGTTTGCTCTCTACCCTGTGTGCTCTAGAAAGGATTTGGACCAGGAATTCGCCGAGCCGGGTGCGCTTTCGTCCACACGCCCGGGTGACCATCCGCTTCCGCGTACTGCCTCCCGGGAGGGCTTCGTCCTAGTCGCGTCCCTTGCTCGGCGCAGGCGGAACTCTATGCTGACGAGGGCCGGCGAGGCAAGGGGGGAGCCGGCACGTTTTTCACGCAAATTGCGAACGGTTGGAGAAGACATGGCTCAAAGACACGTGGTCGTGACCGGTGCCGGGACGGGGATCGGGCGGGCCATTGCGGGTCGCGTGTCCCGCGACGGCGCTGCGGTGACGCTGCTCGCCCGAGACAAGCGGCGGCTCGAGGAGACTGCGCGCGGCATCGGCGGTGCCGTGCGTGTCGCATCGTGCGACATTCGCGAGCGCAAGCGCGTCGAGGACGCTATCGCGGGCGCCGTCGACGAGCTCGGGCCAGTGCATGCGCTCGTGGCTGCGAGCGGCATCGGCGGCGAGAACGAGGACGGCGAGGACGACCGCTTCGACGACATCGTCCGCACCAACCTCTCCGGCACCTACTACACGTGTCGCGCCGTCTGCCGGCGCCTGGCGCCGGGGCCCGAGGCGAGGCACCTCGTGGTCGATCTCGTCGATCCTTGCTCGGATCGGCGTCGCTGGCTACACGGGTTACTGCGCGTCGAAGACCGGTCTGCTCGGGCTGGTCCGCGCGCTGGCCGTGGAGCTCGCTCCTGCCGGCGTGCAGGTGAATGCGGTCTGCCCCGGTTGGGTCGACACGGACATGGCGTGGGAGGGGTTCGACGCAATCGCGACCTCCTCGGGCGGCACCCGGGAGGACGCCTACCGTGAGGCGATGAAGGCGGTGCCGCTCGGCAGGATGACGCAACCCGAGGAGATCGCCGGCACGGTTGCTTGGCTGCTGTCAGCGGACGCGCGGGGCGTCACCGGCCAGGCGATCGACCACAACGGCGGGGCGTGGATGGGGTGAGGAGCCCTCGGCGGGCTCCCTCGCCCATGGGGACTGCCCCCGCAGCGGACTGTCCCCGATCTGCGGCCTTGCCCGGCCTTCACCCGGCCTACCGAACCGCCCTCTGCCCGCAGTAGGTTGCACGCCAAGGTGAGCGACGGATGAGGGACCGGGCCAGAGCAGTGGTGGTCGGCGGCGGGGTCGGCGGCTGCTCGATCCTCTACTGGTTGACGCGGCTCGGCTGGGACGACGTCGTGCTCGTCGAGCGGGCAGATCTCACGAGCGGCTCGACGTTTCACTCGGCGGGCCTCGTCGGCCAGCTGCGCAGCTCGCTCTCGCTGACGAAGATGATGATGTCGAGCGTCGATCTCTACCGGTCGCTGACCGAGGAAGTCGGTCTCGAGACCGGGTGGCGCGAGGTGGGGTCGCTGCGGCTTGCTTCGTCGCAGGAGCGGATGGAGGAGATCGCCCGGCAGGCGGGCTGGGCGAAGACATTCGGGCTGCCGCTGGAGCTGATCTCGCCCACGGAGGCGCAGAAGCTGTTTCCGCCCATGTCGACCGAGGGTGTGCTGGGCGCCGCACACCTCCCGACCGACGGCTACATCGACCCGAGCCAGCTCACCTTCGCGCTCGCGGAGGGCGCGCGTCGGCGGGGGGCGGAGATCGCGACCAACACGCGGGTCGAGGAGATCGAGGTGGTCGACAACCGCGTCACGCGGGTGCTCACGACCGAGGGGGAGATCCAGACCGAGGTAGTCGTCGATGCCGGCGGCATCTTCGCGAGTGAGATCGGGGCGCTGGCCGGAGTCAACGTCCCGATCGTGCCGATGGCGCACGAGTACCTCGTCACCCGCCCCGCCGGGCTGCCGCTGGAGATGCCGACGATGCGCGACCCGTCCCTCCTCGTGTACTTCCGGCCGGAGTCGGGCGGTCTGGTGATGGGCGGCTACGAGCGGCACTGCGACCCGTGGGGGTTGGACGGCATCCCTGCGGACTTCAACGGCCGGCTCCTGGAGGAGGACTGGCCGCGCTTCGAGGAGCTGATGCAGAACGCCATCGTGCGTGTGCCCGCGCTCGAGGAGATGGAGGTCGTGAGGCTGATCAACGGCCCGGAGGCGTTCACGCCCGACGGCGAGTTCATCCTCGGCCCTTCGGACGTGCGCGGCTTCTGGGTCGCGGCCGGCTTCTGCGCGCATGGTCTCGCCGGCGCGGGCGGCATGGGGCAGCTGGTGGCCGAGTGGATCGTCGAGGGGACGCCGTCGCTGGACGTCTGGCACATGGACTCCCGCCGTTTCGGGGCCGCCTACCGCACGCGCGAGTACACGCTGGCCCGCACAAAGGAGGTCTACGAGAGCTACTACGACGTCAAGTACCCCGGGCATGAGCGGCAGGCGGGGCGGCCGTTACGCGTGTCGCCCGCCTACGAGCGACTGCGCGGGCTGGGCGCGGTCTTCGGCGAGAAGTCCGGCTGGGAGCGCGCGAACTGGTTCGAGCCCAACGCAGCCCGCGGCGACGAGTCGCTGCGCCCGCAACGGCTGGGCGGGGAAGCTGTGGTCGCCGGCGATCGGCGCCGAGCACACGGCCTGCCGTGAGGCGGCGGCGCTGTTCGACGAGTCGTCCTTCGCCAAGATCGACGTGTCCGGTCGGTCGGCGGCGGACTTCCTCGAGCGCCTGAGCGCGAACCGCGTTGCGCGCGAGGTCGGGCGCGTCACGTACACGCAGATGCTCAACCCGCGAGGCGGCATCGAGTGCGACTTCACCGTCGCACGGCTGGCCGACGAGCGGTTCCGGATCGTCACTGGCACGGCGTTCGGCCGGCACGATCTCGCATGGATCCGCCAGCACGCGCCCGAGGACGGGTCGGTGCACGTCGCCGACGTGACCTCTGCGTACGGATGTCTCGGCGTCTGGGGACCGCGAAGCCGCGAGCTCATGGAGCCCCTGACGGTCGCCGACCTGTCAAACGAGGCCTTCCCGTACATGACCGCGCGGGAGCTCGCCGTCGGCTCCGTGCCGTGCCTGGCAGTGCGCGTCACGTACGTCGGCGAGCTGGGCTGGGAGCTCTACTGCCCGGCGGAGTTCGCGCTGCGACTGTGGGACACGATCTGGCACGCGGGCCGCGAGCACGGTCTCGTCGCCGCCGGCTACAAGGCGATCGACTCGCTGCGCATCGAGAAGGGCTACCGGGTCTGGGGTGCGGACATCTCGCCCGAGGACACGCCGTATCAAGCCGGCTTGGGGTTCGCCGTCAAGCTCGACAAGGGCGAGTTCATCGGCAGTGCCGCGCTCGCCGCGGCGACGGAGCCGGCGCGGAGGCTGCGCTGCCTCGTCCTGTCGGATCCTCGTGCCGTCGCACTCGGGTCGGAGCCCGTACGCGTCGGCGACGCGCTCGTCGGCCGCGTCACGAGCGGTGGCTACGGCTACACCGTGGGCGCGTCGATCGCGTATGCATACCTGCCCGCGCAGCACGACGTGGGCACCCCCGTCGCGGTAGAGATCTTCGGTGAGTGGGTCGCAGGAGAGGTGGTCGCCGAGCCGCTCTACGACCCGGCTGGCGAGCGGATCCGGGCATGAGAGTGCGCAGCGAGTGACGAGCGACCGGCTCGCCGAGGCGGTGTTGCGCGTGTGGCCGGACGGTGCGTCGCGGTGGGAGGTGCTCGGGGGCGGGATCACCAACCACAACGTCAAAGTCACCCGGCCGGAGGGTGTGTACGTCCTCCGGATCGCCGGCAAGGACACGGACTTGCTCGGGATCGATCGCAGCGTCGAGCACGCGGCGACCCTCGCGGCGGCGGCGTTGGGTGTGGGCCCCGAGGTGGCGGCCTGCATCGAGCCCGAAGGCTGGCTCGTGACCGGCTTCATCGACGGCTCCATCCCACCGGTGGCGAGGATGCGCGAGCCCGAAATGCTCGTCCGGGTCGCGGAGGCGCTGCGCGCGGTGCACGGCAGCGAGCCGATCCCCGGCCGGTTCGCCGCGCTCGACGTGGTCGAGGCGTACCGGGACACGGCGGTCGAGCGCGGCGCGGCGCTTCCCGAGGCTTTCGGCCCGGCGCACGAGCTCGCGCTCAGGATCGCCCGAGTGAGAGACGGCGTCGCTCCCGTTCCGTGCCACAACGATCTGCTCAACGCCAACTTCATCGACGATGGTGCGACGATCCGGATCGTCGACTGGGAGTACGCCGGCATGGGTGACCCCTTCTTCGACCTCGCCAACTTCTCGATCAACCATGAGCTCGACGATGCCGGGCGTGCTGCGCTGCTCGACGCCTACTCGGGTCGGGCGACCGCCGCGGACCTGGCCACGCTCGACCTGATGCGGTTCATGTCGGACTTCCGTGAGGCGATGTGGGGTGTCGTGCAGGGCGTCGTCTCGGAGCTCGATTTCGACTTCGACGCCTATGCGGCCGAGCACTTCGAGCGCATGGAGCGGACAGCGGTGGAGCCGGCTTTCGCGGCCGCGATCGGAAGCTGACGAGACCAACCCGTGTCCGACTTCGGTCGGACACGCGCTGTGCGTCGGAGCTTCCTCGCGCTGCAGGGACGAGCAGTCCCGTGTCTGAAGTCACACGACGCGGGGAGCCGCGCCGATGTGCGAGGGGCGCCTTGCGGCGCCCCTCGGGATCCAGGCAGCGCCGAGGGCTAGGCGCCTGCCTCGGTCGGGAGGTCGAACTGCTTGAGCTGCTCCTCCTCCAGCCGCTCGAGCTCTTCTTCGGTGCCCATGCGGACTGGCCCCTTGAACCACTTGTTGGCCGAGATGACCCACCAGCCTCCGAAGAAAAGGAATGCGCCGCCCACCGTCAGTGGTGCGTAGTTGGCGACGTCCCAGTTGAAGCCGTCGTTCCACGGGATGCCGGTCGGTGTCACCGGCCCGAGGAACAGGATCGAGATGATCGCCACCCAGATGATCGCGATGACGTCGATCCACTTGTAGTGGTTGCCGAGACTCCACGCCCCGTGCTCGAAGCGGTCACCCTGCCGGAACCGCAGGATGACTGGGAGGATGAAGGCGATGTAGAGCCCGATCACCGCGATCGACGTCCCGACGAGATAGCCGGTGGCGGCGTTCCAGTAGGTGGGGATCATGAGAGCCCATGACAATGCACCGATCGCCCACACGGCCGCGATCGGCACGCGGTTGCGACTCACCTTCCGCCACAGCCGGTGTCCCGGGACAGCCCGGTCACGCGAGAATGCGAACATCATGCGCGAGGCCGAGGTTACGGACGCGGTGAGGCAGAAGAACTGGGCGACGCAGCAGATGAGGAGCAGGATCTCGGCCCAGTTCTGGCTCATCGACTCCGACCAGATGTAGATCACGGCACCACTGATCGCGTCGAGCGTGCCCTGCGTGTCCGGCACGGCAAAGGTCACAGCGAGCAGCAGAATCCATCCGAAGATCACGGAGACGACGACCGACATGTACATGCCGACAGCCGCCATGCGTGAGGCTCGGTGAGTTTCCTCAGCCATGTGCGCCGACGCGTCGAAGCCCGTGATCGTGTACTGCGACATCAAGAGGCCCAGCCCGAACACGTACCAGAAGACGATCGAGCCGAATCCCGTGCCGCTGAAGCCGGAGTTGTTGATCGTCTCCGTGAACACGTAGCCGAACGACTGGTGGTTGTCCGGCACGATGATCAGCACGAGCACGATGAACACCACGCCCGCCATGTGCCAGTACGCGGAGACCGTGTTCAACAGCGCTGTGATGCTGACCTTCGACATGTTCACGAGCACCGCGGCGAGCATGACGATGGAGTAGGTGAGGAGCGTCCACTCCTTCGTGTTCGTGTAGTCGAACCAGAAGTTGAGGAGCGCTGTGAGGAAGATGGCGAGCCCGTAGCCGATGGCTGCTGTGACGGCGATCTGGCCGACGAGGTTGAACCAGCCCGTGAACCAGCCCCAGCCGGCGCTTCCGAGCTTCGACGACCAGTAGTAGAGGCCACCCGCCGTCGGGTACGCGGACGCGATCTCCGCCATGGCCAGCGCGACGAGGGTCGACATGAGGCCGACGATCAGCCAGCCCCACGAGATGGCGATCGGGCCTCCGTTGTTGAACGCAATGAAGTAGGAGGTCAGGCACCCCGCGAGGATCGAGATGATCGTGAAGCTGATCGCGAAGTTCTGGAACCCTCCCATCGCGCGGAAGAGCTCCTGCGCGTAGCCCATCTTGTGGAGGATCTGCTCGTCCTCCGAGGTGTGGTACCCGCCGGGAGCGGGACCGCTACTCATCTCACCGACCTCCCTTGTCGTTTCCGAGGTGTCAATTCACCTACGGCGCAGGCCTTCTGTCAAGGCATGTCATCGATGATCCGAGTGTCCTCTGTTTACCGGACGGAATAGGATCGACGCGTGCTGGCCTTCGAGGAGCTGAAAGCGCTGGTCGCCACCGGCGTGGTCGACACCGTCGTCGTCGCCTTCACGGACATGCAGGGGCGCCTGCTGGGCAAGCGGCTGCACGGTGAGTTCTTCGTCGACGAGATGGAGGCCGAGCATCCGGTGGAGGGCTGCAACTACCTGCTGGCGCTGGAGATGGAGATGGACCCGGTGCCCGGCTACGAGATCGCGAGCTGGGAGCAGGGCTACGGCGACTTCGCCGTCAGGCCGGACCTGGGCACGCTGCGGCTGATTCCCTGGCTCGAAGGGACGGCGCTCGTGCTCGGCGACGTGCTCTGGCACGACGGGTCGCCCGTGGCGCCGTCACCTCGTCAGGTGCTACGCGGGCAGATGGAGCGAGCGGCAGCGCTCGGGGTCACCCCGATGGCCGGCTCGGAGCTCGAGTTCTACCTCCTCAAGGAAACGTTCATCGAGGCGCACGAGAAGGGCTACACCGGGCTCACGCCCTCCGTTCCGTACATCCTCGACTACCACATCCTCGCCACCACGTATGACGAGCCGCTCATCCGTGCGATCCGCAACGGGATGCAGGCCGCCGGGATCAAGGTCGAGACGTCGAAGGGCGAGGCCTGGCCCGGCCAGCACGAGATCAACTTCCGCTTCGCCGACGCGCTGACGATGGCGGACAACCACGTCGTCTACAAGAACGGCGCCAAGGAGATCGCCTTCCAGCACGGCTGTTCGATCACGTTCATGGCGAAGCCGTTCCACGACTGGATCGGGAACTCGTGCCACATCCATTCGTCGCTCTTCCGGAACGGTGAGCCGGCGTTTGCGTCGGACGAGACCCTCTTCGGGCAATGGCTCGCCGGGCAGATCGCATGTGCCAAGGAGCTCGCGGTGTTCTTCGCGCCCACGATCAACTCGTACAAGCGCTACGCGGCGGGGAGCTGGGCGCCGACGACGCTTGCCTGGGGCCAGGACAACCGCACCTGCGGCTTTCGGGTCGTCGGCCACGGCAAGGCGAAGCGCATGGAGACACGGATCCCCGGTGGCGACGTCAACCCGTATCTCGCGTTCGCGGCGATGATCGCGTCCGGGTTGTACGGCATCGAGCAGGGTCTCGAGGCGCCGCCGCCGTTGCAGGGCAACGCCTACGAGTCGGACGCGGAGCGCTTCCCGTCGTCGCTGCGCGAGGCGATTGCGGCGCTCGAGACGGGAAGCATGGCGCGCGCCGCCTTGGGCGACCAGGTCGTCGACCACTACCTCAACTACGCGCGCACCGAGCAGGCGATCTTCGACCGTTTCGTCACCGACTGGGAGAGGAAGAGGTACTTCGAGCGTGGCTGAGCGCGTCCCCGAGGCGAAGCTGATCGAGACCGAGGGCGGTCTGGAGCCCGAAGGCCCGGGCTGGTTCGTGGTCAACGCGCGGGACGCCTGCTGGTGGGATAGAGGATCCCTCGGGTCGTACTGCGTCTTCGAGGGCCGGCGCGACAACGATGCACGCTTCGCGCAGTACGGGATGAACATCCACGTGCTGCGAGCCGGGGAAGCCGAACTGCATGTATCACGGCGAGGACGAGCAGGAGGACTTCCTCGTGTCTCAGCGGCGAGTGCATCCTGATCGTCGAGGGTGAGGAGCGGCGCTTGCAGGCGTGGGACTTCGTGCACTTCCCGCCGTGGACGGAGCACGTGCTCGTCGGCGTCGGAGACGCACCCTGTGCCGTGCTGATGGTCGGAACGCGGAGTGACGGTGGGGTGGTGTACCCGGTGTCCGAGGCGGCGCTCGCTCACGGTGCGGGCGTCGCAGAGGAGACGCCCGACCCGCAGGTCGCCTACGCGACATATCCGGATGCAACACGGGGCCGCCGCGAGCCGCGCGGCCTCCCCTGGGAGCGGCCGTAGGGCCGAGTCGCTCGCGTACGCTTCCCGCGTGAGCGAGCGCCCCCTGATCGGCATCACCTCGTATGCGCAGCCCGCCCGCTGGGGCGCGTGGGACCTGCCGGCCGCGCTGGTGCCTCTCTACTACGTCGAGTCCGTCGAGCGAGCCGGCGGGCGTGCGCTGATCGTCCCGCCGAGCACCGACGGCGATCGACGAGACGCTGGACGTGCTCGACGGTATCGTCTTCTCCGGCGGGATCGACATCGACCCGGCGCTGTACGGCGCCGAGCGCCACGAGGCGACCGACCCCGCGCAGGCGCATCGCGACGCCGGCGAGCTCGCGCTGCTCGAGCGCGCGCTCGAGCGCGACCTGCCGACGCTGGCCGTGTGCCGTGGCTTCCAGCTGCTCAACGTGCTGCGCGGCGGCGATCTCGTCCAGCACCTGCCGGAGCAGGTGGGCCACGATGGCCACCGGGAGACGCCCGGCGTCTTCAGCGAGCACCCGGTCGACGTGAAGGACGGAACCCGGCTCGTCGGCGATCATCGGCTCGCGCCACCACGGCGTGAAGTCGAGCCATCATCAGGGTGTCGGGCGAGTGGGTGAGGGCCTCGTCGAGACGGCATGGTCGGACGACGGCGCGCTCGAGGGACTCGAGGACCCGTCGAAGCGCTTCGCCGTCGGGGTGCTCTGGCATCCCGGAGATGGAGGAGGACAAGCGCCTCTTCGACGCGCTCGTCGACGAGGCGCAGCGCTACCGCGCCGGGCGGGGTCACTGAACGAAGGGAGCATCTCGTGGCTGGGCAGACTGGACGGCAAGGTCTGCGTGATCACCGGCGCCGGCGGCGGCATGGGGCGCGAGGCGGCCATCGTGTTCACGGAGGAAGGCGCGCGGGTGTGCGTCGCCGACGTTGCGCTCGGCGCCGCCGAGGAGACCGTTCGCCTGTGCGCCGAGGGATCGGCGTTCGCGTTCCAGCTCGACGTGGCGGACGAGGACGCCGTGCGCGCGATGATGGCTTCGACGGCCGAGCGCTTCGGCGGCATCGACGTGCTCTACAACAACGCCGGCATCTCGCCCGACGACGATGCGTCCGTCCTCGACACGAGCGTCGAGGCCTGGCAGCGGGTGCAGGACGTCAACACGAAGGGTGTCTTCCTCTGTTGCAAGCACGGCATCCCGTACCTCCTCGAGCGCGGTGGCGGCTCCGTGATCAACGTGGCGTCGTTCGTCGCCATCCTTGGTGCGGCCACGTCTCAGATCTCGTACACGGCTTCGAAAGGCGCCGTGCTGGCGTTGTCGAAGGAGCTCGGCGTGCAGTTCGCCAGGCAGGGCGTGCGCGTCAACGCGCTGTGCCCCGGCCCGGTCGAGACGCCGCTCCTGCTCAACATCTACGGCTCGAATCCGGATGCGTTCGAGCGTCGGCGGATCCACTGGCCCATGGGCCGCCTGGGCAAGCCGCGCGAGCTCGTCAACGCGGCGCTCTTCCTGGCGAGCGACGAGTCGACCTTCGTCAACGCGGCGACGTTCGTGGTCGACGGCGGCCTCACCGCGGCATATGTGACGCCGGAGTAGTCGACGGCGGGGTGAGGCTGAAGCCCGGGGTGAGGCTGAAGCCCCACCCCGGGCCGGCGTCGTACCGCGGGGTGAGGCTGAAGCCTCGCCCCAGGCAACGCGCCGCGTGCGGGGTCAGGCTTCAGCCTGACCCCGCCGTTCGATCAACCGCGCCGCATGTCGAGTGGCGCGCGCCTCGAACCGACCGCGCGCGACGTCGAGGTCGGGTGAGAGCAGATCCAGAGCAAGCGGGGCGATGTCGACGACCGGCGCCGACACGGTGCCGAGCATCGTGCCGTAGCTACTCCACGGATGGTCGCGCGGATGGTCACACAGACCCGCGCCAACCGGGTTCGAGATGACGTAGCCGACCGCCGTGAGCACGTAGCGCTCGCTCTCGATCGGCCGCGAGTCGAACGGGCCTTCGAAGAGATGACCAGTGCGCGCATGCCGCCGGTTGAACGAGTGGGCGTAGCCCCCGAGGAGAAACCGCATCGCCTGGCCGAGGTTGCCCGCCACGCACTGGATGACGACGTGCACGTGAGTGTTCATGAGGCAGTACGCGTGGATCAGAAGCGTGTACTGCTCGCTCGTGCTGCGCAAACGGCGTAGAAAAGCCATCCGGTCCGCGTCGTCGCGAAAGATGCTCGTACGGTCGTTGCCGCGAGCGACCACGTGGTGGATCGTTCCCGCGCCCGCCTCTCGCTTCCTTCGCGGCATGCCACAAGGGTGAGGAGCGGAACCGGCCGGCGCTAGTCGCGCTTCGGGACGTGGCCGAACGGCGGGGTGAGGCCTCAGCCTCACCCCGGGTCAGGCTTCAGCCTGACCTCGCCGTCGGATCACGGGCCGCTAGACGCCGACGACCTGGACGAGCCAGCGCCGGTCGCGCTCGCGGTCGAGCTCGAGGAAGAGGATCCGCTGCCATTGGCCGAGGCACAGCTCGCCACCCTGCACGGGGATCGACTCCCCGGCAGGGCCGAGCAGCATCGACATGCAGTGCGAGTGGCCGTTGCCGATCTCCTGGTCCTCCTCGCAGATGTTCTCGGTGCGGCGGTCCCAGTCGTCGTGTGCGTAGTAGTGCTCCGTCGGTACGAGCCGCCGCAGCATCACTGCGAAGTCCTCGAGGAAGCCGCGCTCGAACTCGTTCACGCGCACGGAGCACGTGGTGTGGGGCGAGTACACACAGCAGACTCCGTTCGAGACGCCGCTCTTGACGCACGGTCTCACGTACCTCATCGGTGATGTCGGTCACCGACAGGCCGCCTGCAGTGCGGAGCTGCACTTCGCGGTGGAAGGTGGTGAGGGTGCCGGCCTGCTCCTCGTCGGTGACGGGCACGGGGCCCGTGTTCGTGGTTGATTGAGGAGCGGCGGCCACGTGTGCGCAATATTCTGACAGGCACGGCAGGGGGTGGCGCCGGGGAAGGGTCGCGGCGGGCCGTTGCGCTCGGGTCGGCGGGGGTACGCTCCGCTCGTTGGGGCCCGTAGCTCAGCTGGTTAGAGCAGCCGACTCATAATCGGTTGGTCCCTGGTTCGAGTCCAGGCGGGCCCACTTCAGCTGTGCGTCGCAGGCGCGCGACGCCGACGACGACGAGTGGGGCAAGGAGGGCGACAGCGCCGTCGATCACTGCATAGCCCGCGGCGATCGACGAGGGCGGGTTGGCAGAGGGCAGATGCGACCACGGCGCCACCGCGGCCCAGCCCCAGTCGCCGGCGGCCGTGCCGGCGATCTCGATCGTGGCCACGGCGATCCAGATCGCCGCGAACATCTCGCCCCGGCCGGAGCGGAGGATGCACCATGCGAGCAGCGGCCAGAGGATCGCGCCCTGCACGTCCCAGCGGTGCGTCACGAGCGGGAACACCGTCACGCCGGCGAGCGCCCAGGCGGTGGCCACAGCCAGCACGCCGTGGCGGAACCCGGTGCCGTGACGGCGCACGAGCGGCAGGGTTGCCGCCGTGATGCCGAACACGTACACGAGCGCGTGGCCGGGCGGCACGTACAGCGGGACGTTGTGCAGCCGGTACGTGTAGCCGCCCCAGATCAGCGACCCGTAGACCTCGAACAGCGTCGCGATCGGGATGCAGAGCCACACCTCCCAGCGGCGCGCGGGCTCGACGAAGCGCGTGCAGGCCCACAGCACCCCGAAGGTGAGCACGCCGAGCGCGAGCTGCGGACCGAGGCTGCCCAGCAGGCTGTCTGCCACCAGGAGCAGCGGGGTGTAGAGGAGCAGGAACGCGTGCACCCGGTACGGACGAAGGCGCCGAAGCCCGGGTCGAAGGGGAAGGGCGATCGAGTGCATCCCACATCATTCGCACATTTGCGCGACCGGTTCGACCTCAACCGCAACTTCCTGCGCGACGTTCGTCGGCGCCGCGGCAGAGCGAGATTGCGCGCGGGGGCGGCCGCTGACGACCACCCCCGCCGACGGCGCAACCTCGGGGCCAGGCGCCCGAAAACGCCTGTGGGGAGAGGAGTCGCGCCGAACCGCTTGTATCTGTCTCACATTGCGCGAGAGAATGCGAGCGCACCGAATCCTCGGAGAAAGGAAAAAGCCGCAAAATGGACAAGCTCGCTGAGCTATCCCACGGAGCCAAGGTCGTCCTGGGCTGCGCTATCGCCCTGCTCGTCTTCTCGTTCTTCAACTGGTTCGAGTACGCCGATATCGGCTTCGCCAACATGTGGAACGGGATCGGCGTCCTCGCTGGCCTCTTGCTGATCGCGCTCATCGCGTGGCAGGCAGTGAGACTCGCGAACATCAAGATCGAGATCGGCGTGACGCCGTCCATGATCACAGCGGCACTCTCGGTACTCCTGTTCGTGTTCGTGCTCATTCGGTTCCTCGACAAGCCGGGCCCGTCGATCGCGAACGCCGGCGTCAGCCGGACGATCTGGGCCTGGATCGGGCTCGTGCTCGCGATCGTGATCCTCGCCGGTGCGTGGGCGAACATGCGGGCCGCCGGTGAAGGCCTCGGCGACGTGCGGGACAGGGTGTCGTCGATGACGTCAGGCGGTGGAGGCTCGGGTGGAACGACCGAAGCCGCACCCTCCGCTCCGGCGCCTCCGGCTGCGACCCCTCCGCCGCCGACACCGCCGGCCGCGGAGCCGGCACCGCCGGCACCCGGGCCCGAAGCGGCAGGAGACGACGAGCCGCGGAGCGCGTAGGGAGACGAACGGCCGGGGTGAGGCACGAGCTCACCCCGGCCGCGGCAACGGCTGGTCAGGCGAGGGCGTGACCCGCAGCTAGACTGGTCACATGTCGGAGATCGGGACGCTCCGCGTGAAGACGGGCCTCGCCGAGATGCTCAAGGGCGGGGTGATCATGGACGTCGTCGACGCCGATCAGGCCCGGATCGCGGAGGAGGCAGGTGCCTGTGCGGTGATGGCGCTCGAGCGTGTCCCCGCCGACATCCGCGTCGAGGGCGGCGTGGCGCGGATGTCCGACCCGGACAAGATCCGCGAGATCCAGGAGACCGTCTCCATCCCGGTGATGGCGAAGTGCCGTATCGGCCACTTCGTCGAGGCGCAGGTCCTCCAGGCGCTCGAGGTCGACTACATCGACGAGTCCGAGGTGCTCACACCCGCCGATCTCGAGCACCACGTCGACAAGCACGCATTCACCGTCCCGTTCGTCTGCGGCTGCACGAACCTGGGCGAGGCGCTGCGACGCATCGCCGAGGGTGCGGCGATGATCCGCACCAAGGGCGAGGCCGGCACGGGCGACATCGTCAACGCCGTCACCCACATGCGCGCGGTGTTCGGCGGCATGCGGAGGCTGCAGTCGCTGCGCGAGGACGAGCTCTACGCCGAGGCGAAGGAGCTTCGTGCTCCCGTCGAGCTCGTGCGCTGGGTGGCCGAGCACGGCTGCCTGCCCGTCGTCACCTTCACCGCAGGCGGCATCGCCACGCCGGCCGACGCAGCGCTGTGCATGCACCTGGGCGCCGACGGCGTCTTCGTCGGCTCGGGCATCTTCAAGTCGGGGCGCGACAAGCACGACGACTACGACGGTTGGGCCGAAGACGTTTCACGCCGCGCGAAGGCGATCGTCGAGGCGACGACGCACTACGCCGACCCGAAGATTCTCGCCGAGGTGTCCGCGGGGCTCGGCGCGCCCATGGTGGGCATCTCCTCCGCGTCGCTCGCGGAGAGCGAGCGGCTCGAAGTCCGCGGCTGGTAGGGCCGGAGCTATCCGACCGGCCCGGGTCGACCGGGCGACTTGGTTGGTGGGGGCGGAATGTGTCTCGCCCCTACAATCTCGGCATGAACGGCAGCCCTCCACGGATCGGCGTTCTTGCCCTCCAGGGGGCGTTCCGTGAGCATGCGGCCGTCCTGGGACGGCTCGGCGCCGACGTGGTCGAGGTGCGGCTACCGGAGGAGCTCGACGGCCTCGACGGGCTCGTGATCCCGGGCGGAGAGTCGACCACGATCATGCGACTCGCCCGGCTGTACGACCTGGACGACGGGATCCGCTCCTTTCCCGGCGCAGTGCTCGGGACGTGCGCGGGGATGATCGTGCTCGACCGCAGGCATCTCGACCTCGTCGACGTCGAAGTCGACCGGAACGCCTACGGGCGCCAGGTGGCGAGCTTCGAAGCGGATCTCGACCTCGCCGGTGACGAGCGGCCGCTGCACGGCGTGTTCATCCGCGCACCGCGCGTGAGGTCACTCGGACAGGGTGTCGAGGTGCTCGGCGAGCTCGACGGCGAGCCCGTGCTCGTCCGTGACGGGCGCTACCTCCTCGCGTCGTTCCACCCGGAGCTGACCGGCGACACGCGTGTGCACGAGCTGTTCCTGGAGATGGTCTCCGCCGCCCGGCCGGTGTCATGAGGAGGGAGGGACAGGTGTCGGGGCATAGCAAATGGTCGTCGATCAAGCACAAGAAAGGCGCTGCGGACGCGAAGCGCGGCAAGCTGTTCTCCAAGCTCTCCCGCGCGATCATGGTCGCGGCGAAGGAGGGCGGCGCTGATCCCGCGGCCAACCTCGCGCTGCAGAACGCGATCGAGAAGGCGCGCTCCTACTCCATGCCAAAGGACAACATCGAGCGCGCAGTGGCCAAGGGCTCGGGAGAAGGGGCAGACGGCTCCGCCTTCGAGGCGGTCGTCTACGAGGGCTACGGGCCGGAGGGTGTCGCCGTCCTCGTCGAGGCCCTCACAGACAATCGCAACCGCACGGCCTCCGAGGTGCGACACCTGTTCTCCAAGCACGGTGGCAACCTCGGAGCCACCGGAGCTGTGGCATGGCAGTTCGAGCGGCTCGGCGTCGTGCTCGTGCCCGCCGAGGGCATCGACGAGGAGGGTCTGCTCCTTGCCGCCGCCGACGCGGGCGCCGACGACGTCGAGCTGGAGGGTCAAGTGTTCCAGGTCTCTGCGCCGCCGGAGCAACTCGCTGCAGTGCGGCAAGCGCTCGAGAATGCCGGCTTTGCCATCGAATCGGCGGAGCTGTCGATGGTCCCCAAGACGACCGTGGCCATCTCCGACCAAGCCGTCGCGAAGAGGGTCGTCCTGCTCGTGGAGGGTCTCGAGGACTCGGACGACGTGCAGGACGTCTACGCGAACTTCGACATCCCGGAGGCCGTGCTCGATGTCGTGGCCTCATGAGCAGGTCGCATGCGTCCGATAATCGAGGTACCGTGACGAACATGCGCCTCAACGTGCTCGGCGCTCTGCTGCTGGCAGTGCTGGCGCTCGGTCTCGTCGGCTGTGGCGGCGGGGGAAGCGAAGGTTCCGGTGGCGAGGACACGACCGCGACCGAGACCGAGACCACCGAGACGGAGACCGAGACCGAAGGTTCGACGACCGGCTCGACGATCCCGGACACGGACGGCTCGTACGGCGGCAACGACCCGATCTGCAAGGCCGTGACGAACACGTCGTCGCCGCTCAACATCGCCGCCTCGAACGGTGACTTCGCAACCGTCTCGGCCGAGTGGACGAAGCTGGCCGCCGACGCGCCCGCCGAGGTGAAAGCCGACATCGAAACGATCGCCGAGGGGTACGGGAAGATCGCAACCGATCCCGCCGGCTTCGGTGTGATGGACACCGAGCCGTACAAGACGGCATTCGAGTCCGTCAACACCTGGACCGGAGCGAACTGCACATCCTGATGCCGCTCCGGCGCTAGGCTCGCCGGATGGAGGTCCTTGGTCCGGCCTTCCGGACTGACCGAGCGTCGCCGTCCGGGTTGGTCCGTACCCTCTTCACGTGAAGGTCCTCGGTATCGACCCAGGGACGGCTGCGTGCGGGTACGGGATCGTCCACGAAAGCGACGGGCGCATCAGAGCACTGGTCTTCGGGTGTTGGCGAACCGGCCCGCGGGAGCGCCCGGAGCTTCGGCTCAGGACGATCTTCGACGGGGTCACCGGTCTCATTCGGGAGCATGCGCCCGACGCCGTCGCGCTCGAGGAGTCCTTCGTGGGTGCCGACGCCCGCATCGCGCTCTCCGTCGGGCAGGCGCGCGGCGCCGCGCTCGTCGCGGCCGCGTCGGCCGACATCGAGTGTGCCGAGTACGCGCCGGCGCGCGTCAAGCAAGCCATCTGCGGCTACGGCCGCGCGGACAAGGGACAGGTGCAGCGCATGGTGAAGACGATCCTCTCGCTCGACACGGAGCCGCGTACGTCGCACGAGGCCGACGCTCTCGCGGTAGCCATCTGTCACGCGCTGCTGCCACCGCTGGCGAGGCTCGCCTCGTGATCGCGCGTCTTCGTGGCCTGCCGGCCGGTCGAACGCCGGAAGGGCTCGTGCTCGACGTCAACGGTGTCGGCTACCTCGTCGCCGCAACGCCCTCGGTGCTGCGTCACGCCGAGAGCCGCGGTGAGCTCACCGTCGAGACGTACCTCCACGTGCGGGAGGATGCGTTGCAGCTCTACGGGTTTGCGGACGCCGACGAGCGAGACCTGTTCACACACCTGCTCACCGTGAACGGGGTCGGCCCCAAGGTCGCGCTCGCCGTCGTGTCCGGGTCGCCCGCCGGCGACCTGCGGCGCGCAATCGCCCTCGGCGACCATGCGCGCTTCCAGGCAATTCCGGGCATCGGCAAGAAGACGGCCGAGCGGATCGTGCTCGAGCTGAAGGAGAAGATCGGGCTCGGCGAGATCGACGTCGACCTCTCGCCCGCAGCCGGCACGACACCGCATGCCGTCGCGCGCGAGGCCCTCGTCGAGCTCGGCTACTCGATCGTCGAGGCCGAGCAGGCGCTCGCACTCGTCGACCCGGATCTGCCCGCGGAGGAGCGCATCCGTCTCGCCCTGAGGACGGCCGCCGCTGCATGACGCAGTTCCTGGCACCCACGCTGAGCCCGGAGGACGACGAGGTCGAGCGGAGCTTGCGGCCGCGCCGCCTCGACGATTTCGTCGGCCAGGAGCGGGTCAAGGAGCAGCTCGGCATTGCGCTGGATGCGGCCACGGCTCGCGGAGAGGCGCTCGACCACGTGCTCCTCGTCGGCCCACCGGGCCTCGGCAAGACGACACTGGCGCAGATCGTGCGCGAGGAGCTCGGTGTCGGGATCCGCACCGTCGCTGGGCCTGCCCTGGAGCGCAAGGGCGACATGGCGGCCATCCTCACCGCCCTCGAGGAGCGTGACGTCCTGTTCGTCGACGAGATTCACCGCGTCAATCGCGCCATCGAGGAGATCCTCTACCCGGCGCTCGAGGACTTCCGGCTCGACATCATCGTCGGCCAGGGACCGGCCGCGCGCACGCTCACGATCGACCTGCCACCGTTCACGCTCGTCGGAGCGACGACGCGTACCGGGCTCTTGACGACGCCACTGCGCGACCGCTTCGGGATGACGTTCAGGCTCGGCTACTACGACGCCGATCAGCTGGCCGCGATCGTGTGCCGGTCGGCGCGGATCCTCGAGGTCGAGATCGACGACGAGGCGGCGGAGGAGATCTCACGCCGAGCCCGTGGCACGCCCCGTGTCGCGAACCGGATCCTCAAGCGCGTGCGCGACGTGGCCGAGGTGCGCCACGCCGGCATCGTCACCACGGATGTCGCGCGCGAGGCACTGCAGTTGCTCGAGGTCGACGACCGAGGGCTCGAGCGTGTCGACCGCGAGCTGCTCGACGCGGTGGCCGTCAAGTTCGGGGTGGCCCGGTGGGGCTGTCGACGCTCGCCGTCTCCCTCGGCGAGGAGCCTGACACGATCGAGGACGTCTACGAGCCGTACCTGCTCCAGCTCGGCTTCCTCCAGCGCACCCCGCGCGGGCGGGTGATCACAGAGCTCGGCCGCGAGCACGTCGGAGCCGTACGCGTCGACGGCAGCCTGTTCTGACCCGGCTCGAGTGATGTCGCAGCTCTGGACACCAGGCATGGCGGGGCCGCTTGAGGAGCTCGTCACGCGCATCCACCGCCGCATCGACACGTTTCGCGAGCAGCACGGCGTGGCGCAGGTGTCGGTCAGTGTCGAGCTGGTTGACGGGTCGCTGCACCGGCTCGCGTCGCTCTCACCCGAGCCGGGCTTCGGCTTTCTCACGCTCTGCCCGCATTGCGACGAGGGAGAGCCGGAGGAGCTCATCGTGCCGCTCGGCGCCGTCCGCGAGATTCGGCTCGGTGTCGCCGAGCCGTCGCAGAAGCTCGGCTTTTCCCAGGCTGTGGAGTAGTCGCCGTCAAACGTCACGTCTTTGTGACAGACGCTCCACATGCCCGCATGCCGCGGCGCTTCGCGAGCAAGCTCTGAGCCTGCACCTGTGCCGATTGTGTGCCAATCGCTCCACAGGCGGTGGTGGAATCACTCGCGAAACTGCACCGAGCCCCAGGACGGCGTGGGGGCGAGCTCCAGCAGCGCACGCCCGCCCTCGGGCTCCGCGTAGCCGAAGTCGCCCGTGTCGTCGTCCCAGGCCACCTCGAGCAGCCCTGCCTTGACGCGGTGATCGAGATACGCGCTGCGGAAGACCAGCTTGCGCAGCCAGTAGACGAGCGACTCCCCCTCGAGCACGCCCACGCGCTCCCAGTGGCGCCGGAGGTACTGGCCGAGCTCACCACGCGGCTCGGCGATCCGCCCCTGCCACGCGAGCTCGACGAGGTCGGCGACGGACTCGTCCTCCAGGTCGTTCGAGGGCACGAGCTCGAGCCTGACCGCGGCGGCGGTGACCCGCTCCTCGAAGTCGCGCGCGCCGAAGCGGAACTCGTAGCGCATGAACTCGATCACGTAGTCCTCACCTGACACGTAGTTCTCTTCGCTCTGAGCCACCGCCGAAGGGTAGCCTCGGAGCATGGATGGATCGCCGGTGCCGAACGGCGGGGGTGACGCTGAAGCATCACCCCTGACCTACCTCTACCGACACCGCGTGCTGCTCGTCGTGTCCGCCGCGGTGCTGGCCATCTGGCTCGTCGGCGCAGCGGTGACCCGCTACACGCTGGCCCAGATGGCCTTCTTCGCGCCGATCGCGGTGGTGGTCGTCGGCGTGACGATCGGGATAGTGATGCTCTGGGTGAAGATCGTGCTGCAGCTCCGCGACGAGCGACGGCTGCGGCGCTGAGGGACGACCCCGGTGCCTGGCTGATGCCAGGCGCCGGGCGCCAGATCGTGCCGGGCCGTCCGGTGCGAGCCGTACCGTCGAGGCACGATGCACGACGGGCGTTGGACGATCCGGGAATGCGACCGCGAGACGGTGCTGACACTCGCCCGCGAGCTCGGTGTGAGCGAGATCACCGCAGCCGTGCTCGCGCGACGTGGGTACAGCGACCCTGAAGCAGCGCGCGTGTTCCTGGCAGCCGAGTCGCCCGGTCACGACCCACTCCTCCTCGGAGACATGGCCGCGGCCGTGGAGCGGATCAAGGCCGCGATCGCGGCCGAGGAGAGGATCTGCGTGCACGGCGACTACGACGTCGACGGGATCTGCGCCGCTGCGGTCGCGGTGTTGTCGCTGCGTGAGGCCGGCGCCGACGTGATCTGGCATCTGCCGAGCCGTTTCGAGGAGGGATACGGCATCGCGCTGGAGACCGTCGAGCGCTTGGCCACCGACGGTGTGGGGCTTCTCCTCACCGTCGACTGCGGCATCACGGCGGTAGCCGAGGTCGCGCGCGCAAGGGAGCTCGGTGTCGACGTGATCGTCACGGATCACCACCGACCCGGGGGCACCCTCCCCGACTGCCTCGTCGTCGCGACCCGCCCGTCGCGGTATCCGTTCCCCGAGTTGTGCGGCACAGGCGTGGCCCACAAGCTTGCC
Source organism: uncultured Actinomycetes bacterium (assembly GCA_963724995.1). GTDB lineage: Bacteria > Actinomycetota > Thermoleophilia > Gaiellales > Gaiellaceae > Gaiella. The sequence continues at coordinate 64,080 of CAVRXC010000004.1, read as the reverse complement.
GAAGCCTTGCTCGGTGCCGAGCACCCGGCGGTGGCTCGCCAGCTCGACCTCGTCGGCGTCGCCACGATCGCCGACGTCGTGCCGCTGCAGGACGAGAACCGGGCTCTCGCCGCTGCGGGCCTCCGTCAGCTCGCCCGCACCCGCCGTCCGGGTCTGCGTGCCCTCATGCAGTCCGCGCGAGTGGATCCGGCGACCGTCGATGCCACGTCGGTCGCCTTTCGGCTCGCGCCGCGGATCAATGCCGCCGGGCGGCTACACCGTCCAGACGTCGCGCTCGATCTGCTGCTGACGGACGACGCCGAAGAGGCGGGGCGCCTGGCGGGGGAGCTCGAGGGGCTGAACCGCGAGCGCCAGGCGGTCGAGGACCGGATGCAGCGGGACGCCGTCGCGCGCGTCGAGGCCTGGCCGGAGGCCCAGCGTGGCCGTCGGGGCTATGTGCTCTGGGACGAAGGGTGGCACGAGGGTGTGATCGGAATCGTCGCGTCCCGGCTCGTGGAGAGGTTCAACAGGCCGGTCGTGCTGATCGCCGGAACGAACGACGGCTGGAAGGGCTCTGGCCGCTCGATCTCCGCATTCGACCTGCACGCGGCGCTCGACACCTGCTCGGGGCATCTCGAGCGGTTCGGCGGTCACCGAGCCGCGGCAGGGCTCGCTATCCGCACCGACCAACTCGAGGCGTTCGCCGAGGCCTTCGCGGCGCACGCTGACGAACTGCTCTCCGAAGAGGACCTGCGACACGTGCAGGTCGTCGACGCGATCGTCCCTGCAGCCGCACTGACTCTCGAGCTGGCGCAGGAGCTCGATCGGCTGGCGCCGTTCGGCATGGGGAACCCGGACGTCACGTTGCTGGTAGCAGCGGTGCAGGCGGTCGAGCCTGCCACGGTCGGCGAAGGCAAGCATCTCCGCTTCCGCGTTCGCCAGAACGGCCGTGACGCAGGGAGCGCGATCGCCTTCGGTCTCGGCACCCAACTCGAACGGCTTCGCGGCGAGGCGTGCTACGACCTCGTCTTTCGGCTCAAGGAGAACCGCTGGAACGGCACCATCGCGCCGCAGCTGATCGTGCGGCGGGTGTTCGACAGTCCAGCCGGATACGACGAGCTGCGGTCGCGTCTCGCAGAGCTGTGGCGATCGGGGGAAGCCTCATGGACGCCCGAGGCGCGTCGGATCTTCGGCGAGCTGGGACTCGTGGCAGGGGCAGCGCCTCGCGAGCCCTCGCAGCGGCAGTTGCTCGAGTCGGAATCGTTTCGGGCGTTGCTCGCCGAGGACGTGCCTCTGCCGCGTGCCGCATAGGACGATGGGTCTGTCTCGACATTGACGCCGGCCGCCACCTGTTCGGGCCGGATGTTCCGGTCTTCCTACGAGTGCTCCGGCGGCAGGCTCAGGCCTGCAGATGCGCCTCGACGAACCAGAGCTGCTTGTCCAGCGTGCGCGTCGCCTCGGTGAACAAGTCGGACGTGGCGATGTCACCGAGCTTCTCCGCGCGGTCGATCGCGTTGCGCATGCCGGCGGCGCACACCGACAGCCGGTCGGCGACGACCTCGAGGGTCTCCGACCCGTCGATCGCAGTGGCCGGGTACTCGTCCAGCGACGTCGCCTCGGCGGCCATGCGAACCGTGCCGCGGGCAGCGCCACCGAGCTGGCCGACGCGCTCGGCGATCTCGTCCACGAGCGGCAGCACGGCCTCGGCAACGCCGTCGTAGAGCTCGTGCAGCTGGAAGAAGTCACTTCCCCGGACGATCCAGTGCGCCTGCTTTGCCTGCCCGTATACGTCGAAGGCGTCGGCCAGACGCGCATTCAGCAGGTCGACGAGCTCGCCGCGCGCGTCCTCGCCGATGTCGATTCGGGTCGTGAACTCGGTGCGGGTCTTCGTGGTGGCGGCCATGGAGCTCCTCCCGTGGTGTGCTCGGACCGTGTCAGCAGACGCGGTCAGGGCGAGTAACGCCCAGGTGGCCGGTACCCTCGCGTGAGCCTGCTCAAACGACGCGGCGCACCGGCCGGCGCTCGGTGCGGGCGCTTCGATCGAGCAGCGCGATCATGCGTCGAAGCCGCCAGAGGAGGATGGTGCGGTGGAACGCGTACCGCATTCGGCCTCAGCTTCGGCGTCTCTCGCGCCGATCCTGGTAGGGGAAACCCGAGAAGTACACTGACCTCATGGCCGTAGTCGACGCCGAACGTCACCACGAGCACCTCGTCAGCGAGCTGATCGCGGCTGTCGAGACGTACAAGCCCGGCGTCGACAAGGAGCTGATCCGGCGCGCCTTCGGGTACGCGGAGGAGCGCCATCGCGGCATGACTCGGCGCTCCGGGGAGGAGTTCATCAACCACCCCTGGGGCGTGGCCCAGATCTGCGCCGAGCTGCACCTCGACGAGCAGACGATCGCGGCCGCGCTCATGCACGACGTCGTGGAGGACACGGATGCGTCGCTCGACGATCTGCGCGCCGAGTTCGGGGACGAGATCGCCCAGCTCGTCGAGGGCGTCACCAAGCTGACGCGGATCTCGTTCTCGTCGCGGGAGCAGGCGGAGGCGGAGAACTACCGGAAGATGATCGTCGCGATGGCGCAGGATGTGAGAGTAATTCTCATCAAGCTCGCCGACCGGCTCCACAACATGCGCACCATCGAGTACCTCGGCAAGCAGAAGCAGGTGCAGAAGGCGAAGGAGACGCTGGAGATCTACGCGCCGCTTGCGCACCGGCTGGGCATCCATGCACTCAAGTGGGAGCTGGAGGATCTCTCGTTCCAGATCCTTCACCCGCGCAAGTACACGGAGATCACGGCGATGGTCGCCGATCGGCGCGCTGATCGTGAGGCGCAGGTCGAGCGAGCCGGCGGAACGCTCGAGACGGAGTTGGAGAAGGCCGACATCCCGGCGGAGATCATCGGCCGCGCGAAGCACTTCTACTCCATCTACGACAAGATGGCGAAACAGGGCAAGGAGTTCAACGAGATCTACGACCTCACCGCCATGCGCGTGATCGTCGAGCGCGGCGGGGAGGAGGGCACGCGGGACTGCTACGGCGCGCTGGGTCTCATCCATTCGCTCTGGAAGCCCATGCCGGGGCGGTTCAAGGACTTCGTCGCCATGCCCAAGCTGAACCGCTACCGGTCGCTGCACACGACCGTGATCGGACCGTCGGGCACGCCGCTCGAGATCCAGGTGCGCACGCGCGAGATGCACGAGGAGGCCGAGTACGGCGTTGCTGCGCACTGGTTGTACAAGCATGGTCGCCGCGGCAAGGCAGACGACGACTGGGTCACGTGGGTCAAGACGCTGATGGACTGGCAGTCGGACGAGACCGACCCGTCCGAGTACATGCGCACCCTGCGCACCGACCTGTTCGACGACGAGGTCTACGTGTTCACCCCCAAGGGAGAGGTCAAGACGCTGCCGGCAGGTGCGACGCCGATCGACTTTGCCTACGCGGTGCACACCGACGTGGGCCACCGCACCGTCGGCGCCAAGGTGAACGGCCGCATCGTGCCGCTCCACTACAGGCTGAAGAACGGCGATTTCGTCGAGATCCTCACGTCGAAGTCCGGCCGTGGCCCGTCTCGCGACTGGATCAAGCTCGCAGCGTCGTCGCGGGCACGAAACAAGATCCGGCAGTGGTACAAGCGGGAGACGCGCGGCGAGACCGAGGCCAAGGGCCGTGAGGCGCTCGACCAGGCTCTCAAGGCGCAGAATCTCCCCTACAAGAAGCTCCAGGGCTCGTCCGTGCTCGCCGGCGTGATCCGCGAGCTCGGCTTCAAGAAGGCCGAGGACTTCTACCTCGCGCTCGGCTCCGGGAAGGTCGGAGCCGGCCACGTGGTCAACAAGGTGCTCCAGCGCCTGAAGACCGACGAGGTGGCCTCAGAGCCTGCCGTGACGCTCAAGCCAACGCGCGCCAAGCAGACGGTCACAGGCGACCGCCTCGGGATCGTCGTGCCAGGTGTGACGGACGTGCTGGTCAGGCTCGCCAAGTGCTGTACGCCTGTCCCCGGCGACGGCATCGTGGGGTACATCTCGCTCGGTCGCGGCATCACTATCCACCGGGCCGACTGCCCGAACGTCAAGGCGCTGATGCGGAACCCCGAGCGCTTCACCGAGGTGGAGTGGGAGGGAACGGCGTCGTCGTCGGGCTTCCGCGTCCAGATCGCCGTCGAGGCGTGGGACAGGGCGCGCCTGCTCGAGGACGTCGCCCGGACGTTCGCGGAGCACGGCGCCAACATCGTCTCCTACGGCGGCACCGTCGAGGACGGGATGGCGCGCAACTGGTACACCGCCGAGCTCGGCGACGTGAAAGGCCTCCGCTCGCTGCTCACGGCGCTGCGGAACCTCGAAGCCGTGTTCGACGCGTACCGTGTGACCCCGAGCTAGTGCCTCGCTGCGCTCGGCACGAGGTGCCGGATGTATCCGGCACCTCCACAGGTTCGGGCGAACATCTCGATGGCGAGGCGCTACAGCCCGCGCTCGCGCAGAGGCGCGAGGTCCGGGTCCGCGTCCGCCCACTCCTTCATCGCCGGTTGTAGCTCGAGTGCGCGGCGAAGGTGCGCCGCGGCCTCGTCGACACGACCGGCCTGGGCCTCCGCGCAGGCGAGGTTGTAGAGGACGCCCGGGTGATCCGGGTACTGTTCGAGCGCCGCTTCGAGCTCGTCGGCCATGGCGTCGAAGTCTCCGCCCGGCCGGTGCCGCTCGGCGGCGAAGTACGCCTCCCAGGCCGACGGCTCATACGGCTCGCCCACTTTGCCGCCGACCGCCAGCACGGATGTCCCCGGCTCCTCCGCGCGCGCGTGCCGCTTCAGCGCGGGGTCGCGGACGAAGACGACGGTGCCGGCGCGGGCGTCGAGCTTCTCGTCGCCGAGCTGGAACGTCGCCCGTCCCGTGAGCACGACGTACACCTCTTCGTGCTGGAGCGTCGACTCCGTGTGCTCCTCCACGACGTCGTCGCCCGCGTTCAGCGCCACGTACGCGTTGATGCCGAACGCCTGCACGCCGAGCGTGCGGCGCAGCGGGCGCCACTGCAGCGAGCCCGCCACGGTGATCGGCTCGATCTCGTCGAGTGAGACGCTCGTCCAGCCGTCGGTCACGAAGTGACCCTAGATGCTCGACCGGAGGTAGGAGCATCTTCGGGAACGCGGCCCGGCCCGGCGGTGTAGGAAGAGCACGTGGGGAGCCGACCACCGGAGGAGCGTGAGCTCGTCGCGCGCGCCAAGCGTGGCGACGCGGCTGCGTACGAGGAACTCGTGCGAATACACCAGGCCATCGCATTCAGAGTCGCACTCGTCGCCGGCGCCGCTGCGCCGGACGCCGAGGAGGCGGTGCAGGACGCCTTCGTCAAGGCGTACCGAGCACTCGCGCGTTTTCGTGACAACGCGCCCTTCCGACCCTGGCTGTTGCAGATCGTGGCGAACGAGGCACGCAACCGGCGACGCGCGGCCGGTCGACGGGCGGCCCTCGCCGACCGCGCCGCGGCAGAGCCGACCTCGGGGGACGCGGCTCCGTCCCCCGAGGCGGCAGTACTCTCGGCCGAGCGGAGGCACGGGTTGCTCGAGGCGCTCGAGCACCTGCGCGACGACGATCGCGAGATCCTCTCCTGCCGCTTCCTGCTCGACATGTCGGAGGAGGAGACCGCCACGACACTGGGCGTGCGACGGGGCACGGTGAAGTCGCGCACTTCACGGGCACTGGAGCGTCTCCGCGCCGTGCTCGAGGAGGAGGCCGCATGAGCCCTGAGCATGTCGCCCTCGAGAGAGAGCTCCGTGAGCTGTCGGGTCAGATCGCCTGGCCGGACACCCCGGACGTGACCACCGCCGTTCGCAGCCGGATCGAGGCGGCGCCCCGGCGTGATCGGTGGCTCTCCGGCCGGCAGCGGCTGGCGCTCGCGTTCGCTGTCCTCGTGGCCGTGATCGCCGCCACGCTGGCCGTGCCGCAGGCGCGCAGCGCGATCCTCCGCGCCCTCGGGATCGGCAGCGTCCGCGTCGAGCTCGTCGAGGACTTGCCGCCCGCCGCCCCTCGCTCGGACCTGTCGCTGCTCGGCATCCCGGTGCCGCTGCAGCAGGCGCGCGAGAGGTTCCCGTACCCGCTCCTTCCGCTCGACCCCGACCTCGGCACGCCCGACGAGGTCCGCTTCGGCGACAACCCGGTCAGGGTCTCCTACGTCTGGCTCGACGGGCCAGGCGTCCGTCTCCTCGTGACCCAACTGGCGGGCATGTACGGCGGAGCGAAGTACGTCAAGGTCGCCGGCGGCGCGACGACGCTCGAGGAGCTCACCATCGACGGTCATCGTGCGCTGTGGATCTCGGGCGAGGCACACGGCTTCGGCGCTGGCCGGGCCGTCCGAAGGGGACTTCGAGGAGCTCCGTCTATCGGGCAACGCTCTCCTCGTCGACAACGGCGAGACGACGATCCGCATCGAGGGCGACTTCGACAGAGCCCGCGCGGTCGCCATCGCCCGCGCGCTGCTCTGACCCTCGATCGAGGGAGTATCCCTCGATCGAGTAGGGGTACCCCGAAAGGGTCACCCCGTCACTCGATCGAGGGATTGCATCCCCCACCCGGGGGGACTACGACGTGTCCGGGGGAGGGGAGCCGACGCGCCGCCCGCCTGGAGCTCAGCTTCGGGCGGGCGCGCCCGGCGCCCCTTATTTGCCTGCAAGGTGTGGGATCCGCTCACGCGGACCCCACACCGCCGCCTGGCGGCGAGGCACAGGCCGAAGGCGTCCGCTTCGCGGCCGCAGTGCACTTGTCGTGTCCGCTCTTGATCCCGAGCGTGCGTTGGTCTGCGCAGGATCCGCAGTCGCGTCCACAGGAACGTGACGATGGCGCGCCCTACGGCTCCCAGGCCTCGCCGCCGGTGTCCCAGCCGATGAGCACGTGCGCCGAGACCAATTCGGCCGCCCGTGTCAGGAACGCGGCGTCCGCCTCGCCGTCGATCCACAGCTCGCCGACCGGCTCACCCTGGTAGACGATGGGTGTCCGTATGCGGCGGGGCTCGTCGGTCTCGCCGGCGGAGGGGCCGAGCGTCAGGCCGTCCCCGTCGGCGAAGGCGATGCCCGCCCAGGCGATACCCGGCTCCTCTGCGAGCAGCCGCACCGACTCGCGCAACGCGTCGTCCGGGTCGTCGCTGCTGGCGAGCACGTGGTCGAGCCGCTCCAGCGCAACACGCGTGCTCACGCTTCGATGTCCTCCCGTTCGAAAGCGCGCACGATGTCGCGCAGGCCGTCTGGAATGGGAACAGGTCGGCGCTCGTCCAGGTCGACGAGCACGAGCGTCTGGGCGGCTGTCGTCATCAGCTCCCCGGCCGGCAAGCGGTAGGCCGCGTAGTCGTACGTGATGCTCGTACGGCCGATGCGGCTCACACGCACGAACGCCTCCAACAGGTCGTCGAACCGGGCCGGCGCGTGGTACTCGACGGCGGACGCGCGCATCACGAACTCGGCCTCGCCGCTGCGCATCGCCGCACCGAGGTGACGGTGGTACTCCGTCCGCGCGTGGTCGAAGTACGGGAGGTAGCGGCCGTAGTAGACAACCCCCTGCGCGTCGGTATCCGAGAACCAGACGCGTGTCAGCGCCGAGTACTTGAACGGGGGCCGCTCCACGGTGACGCGGCCGAGCTCGAGCGGGTCGCCCACGTGCGCGATCTTACGTCTGGGCGATGGCCTGCCTCGCCCGAACGACCGTGCCGTCGAGCGCGGGCGTCACGGGCATCGCCCTTACAATGCCCGCATGGAGCCCGTCTCGGCCCACATGAGCCGCGACCTGCTGGCGGTCAACCCGGGGGACGCGCTCGGCGATGTCGTGGGGCGCATGGCCGAACGGAACGTCGGCGCGGTGCTCGTGCTCGACGGCGAGCGGCTGGTCGGCATCCTCACGGAGCGCGACGTGCTGCGCGTGGTCGCCGACGGGGACGACCTCGCCGCCCCGGTCTCCACGCGCATGACGCATGGGCCCGAGACGATCGAGTCCTCCGACTCGGTCGAGCACGCGGCGGTGTTGATGATCCACGGCGGCTTCCGCCACTTGCCTGTGGTCGACGGCGGTACCGCCGTCGGGATCCTCTCGATCCGAGACCTCGTCCGCGTAGCTCTCGTCGATACCGCCCCGCGCGGCGCGTAAGCGTCGGAGACGGACTGGCTATGACTGGATGAGCCCGAGCACCTCGTCGCGCCGCTGCTCCATCTGCTGTTTGTCCAGCGCCTCGAGATTCAGCCGCAACAGTGGCTCTGTGTTCGACGGGCGTACATTGAAGTGCCAGTCGTCGAAGTCCACCGAGATTCCGTCGAGGTGGGAGATCCGGCCTGCTTGCGCGGCGTAGTGCTCCTTGATCTCCTGCAGCTTCAGCGGCACGTCGGCGACGGGCGTGTTGATCTCCCCGGTGATGAAGTACCGCTCGCGGTACGGGGCGAGGAGCTCCGAGAGCGGCAAGCCACGCTTGGAGAGCAGCTCCAGCATGACCAGGAACGGCACCACGCCGGTGTCGGCCTGGGAGAAGTCGCGGAAGTAGTAGTGCGCCGACACCTCGCCGGCGAACGCAGCGTCCTCCTTGCGCATGCGGTGCTTGATGAATGCGTGCCCGACGCGGTTCACGAGCGCAACGCCGCCCGCTGCCTCGATGGCCCGTGGCACCGCCCAACTGGCTCGCACGTCGTAGATCACCTTGGCGCCCGGCTCCTTTTCCAGCACCGCCTCGGCGAGCAGCGCAGTGACGAAGTCCCCGGGCACGAACTCACCCTTGTCGTCGACGAAGAAGCACCGATCGGCGTCGCCGTCGTAGGCGACCCCCAGGTTGGCCCCTTCAGCCCGGGTCCGCTCCATGATGAACGCCCGGTTCTCTGGCTTGAGCGGGTTCGGCTCGTGGTTCGGGAACGAGCCGTCGGGCTCGAAGTTGAACGCGACCACGTCGAGCTGGGGCAGTCGCTCGAGCACCGGGGAGAGCATCACACCCGCCATGCCGTTCGCGGCGTCGACCGCCACCTTGAGCGGGCGGATGGCGTCGGCATCGACGAACGACAGCACCTTGTCGACGAAGCCCGGCCACACGTCGAGCTCGCTGACGGCGCCTCGATGTGCGACCGGCGCGAAGCCCTCCAGCGCGCGGCGTCGAACGTCGTCGAGGCCGGAGTCGCCGCCAACGGGCAGCGCACCGCGGCGGACGATCTTCATGCCCGTGTACTCGCGCGGGTTGTGCGAGGCCGTGACGCAGATACCGCCGTCCAGACCGAGCTCGCCGACCGCGTAATAGACCATCTCGGTGCCGACCATCCCGAGGTCGCGGACGTCCGCGCCCCCGTCGGCGACACCCTCGATCACCGCCGCCGCCATGGTGGGGGCGGCGAGGCGCATGTCACGGCCGACCGCCACCGTCTTCGGCTCGAACTGCTCGACGTACGCTCGACCGACCCGGTAGGCGCCGTCCTCGTCGATCTCGCCAGGGTGGATCCCGCGGATGTCATACGCCTTGAACACCTTCGGGTCGAGCACAGCGCTCATCGTAAGGAACCTCGTGCGCGCGGGGCGGTGTAGAACGGCATATCTCTCGCGGAGGGACGTCCGAGGAGAGCGGAGGCGCTGCAGTCGTGAAGCGCTCGTGATGCGGAGAACTACGGGCTCGTAGCGAGGAGCTCTCGGATCGCCTGGCTCGACTGCTCGTCCGGCGATTCCGAGATCACGGTCGCGGGTCGCTCGAAACGATCGAGCGCCGCCCGTAGCGGCTCGGCCCGAAGCGTTCCCTCGCCGTAGGGCAAGTGCTTCGTCTCGTTGCGGTTTGCATACGCGATGTCCGAGAAGTGGATGTGGAAGGGCGCACCGTCCTCGAGCACGTCGTCGGCCTCAGCGAGGGCCGTCTCGAACAGCTCCGGCTCCAGGTAAGCCCCGTCGCTGGTCGCGTGCATGTGCGCGAAGTCGAGCACCGGTCGCACCCACGCCAGGCGGCGGGCGATCTCCACCACGTCGTCCACCGAGCCGAGATCGCGGACGCGACCCATCACTTCGATGCCGAACGGCACCGCTCGGTCCTTGCCCTCGAGACGCTCCCGAAGCGTGCCGAGCTGCTCGACCACCGCGTCGATCGCGGCCTCGCGCGGGCGACCGAGCAGGAAGCCAGGGTGGAAGACGACCAGCTCCGCACCGCATGCAGCCGCGATCCCGGCGCTGCGGTCGAGCGCGCCGACGGCCGACGAGAACTTTCGGCCAGAGGTCTCCAGATGCCCCATGAAGCCGAACAACGGCGCATGCACCGACAGCGCGACATCGTGTGCGCGGGCCACCTCACCAAGCCCTTCGGCCCACGGGTAGTCCATCCAGAAGCCGCTCTCGAAGTCGATCTCGCACGCGTCGTATCCCCGGTCGACGAGCAGCGCGACTGCCTCCTCCGGAGTCTCGCGCGACGGCACCCGGGCCACGCCGACGCGAATGCGTCCCATGCCCGGACTCTAGCCCCATCGTGGGGCCACCCCGGTTCAACGGCAGGGGTGTCACCTCCCAGGGGTTTCACCCCGAGCGAGATTGTGCCCGTGTGCAGGGGAAACTGTGTCGTCCGACGTGGTCCGTACGCTGGCAGCCAGATGGAACGCCCGACACGGATAGACCTTCTCGAGCTCGACATCGACCTGCGGCTGACCGACCTGTGGCGCGAGGCTGCAGACGTGAGCGAATGGAATCTCGAGGTCGTCGCCGCGTTCATGCGGGCGGCATACGGCAAGGGGTACTGCGACGCGCTCACCGAGGAGTCGCCGGGGTCGCTGTGCGAAGAGCATGGGTACGAGGTACCCGACCGGCGCCGCGAGCCCGTGCGCCGCGCCGCGTAGGGAACACCCACTCGGCCCTCGCACGCTCGGACGCCATCGATCGACGCCGAACGCGCGTCCCGAGCGGTGGGCCGTCGCCTGCGGGCGTCACCGTTCGGTACGGCCGACTCCGTCATCCGGTCTAGACTTGTGAGGTGGCCAGGAGAGGCTCGCCGGCACGACTCGTGATCGCCCTCTCTATCGCGGCGGTACTCGCGGTGTTCCTGCTGTACACGTCGATCGCGGGCGGCGGCACGCCGTCACTCGCGCCGAGCGAGCTCGCAGGCCGCGTCGGCGAGGTCTCGCTCGCCGGTCGCGTCGTCGGGCCGATCAGCGGAGACGCGCACGCAGGCGGGCTCCGCTTCCAGGTACGCGACATCCAGGGGTCGCACAAGGTGACTGTGCCGGTCGTCTACACGGGCTCCGTCCCCGACCTGTTCCGGCGCGGACGTGACGTCGCCATCGAAGGGCACCTTCGCAACGGCGTCTTCGTCGCCACACCGGGCACGATGATCACGAAGTGCCCCTCGAAGTACACGGCGTCCGAGACCGCGACGTAGAGGCCTCGGATGCCGGAGCTCGGCAGCGCGGCGCTGTTCGTCACTCTCGGCCTGGCGGCCTACGCGCTCCTCGCAGGCGCATACGCGGCCTCGACCCACCGGCGCCGGCTCGCAGACTCCGCCCGCAACGCCCTCGTCGCGTCCTTCTTCTCGACGCTCGTGGCCGCGGTCGTCCTCGCCGCCGGCTTCCTCCGCGACGACTTCTCGCTCCGCTACGTCCAGGAGCACTCGAGCAGGGCGCTCCCAACGCCATACAAGCTGTCCGCCTTCTGGGGCGGGCAGGAAGGGTCGTTGCTTCTCTGGCTGCTCGTCCTGACCGCATACGCCGCGCTGGCGGTCTGGATCAACCGGCGGCGGGCGGCCGACCTCGTGCTCTGGGTGACGCCGGTGCTGGGCGGCCTCACCCTCGCCTTCGCGTGGCTGCTGACCGCGGTCTCGAGCCCGTTCGCGACGATCGCAGCGCCCGCGGACGGGCTCGGGCTCAACCCGAGCCTGCAGAACCCGTACATGGTCAGCCACCCGCCGATGCTGTACCTCGGCTACGTGGGTCTCGCGATCCCCTGGGCATTCGCGATGGGTGCGCTCCTCGCGGGACGCGCCGACGAGCGGTGGATCGTCGCAACGCGTCGCTGGACGCTCCTGGCCTGGGCGGCGCTCGGCATCGGTCAACTCCTCGGGGCTCACTGGGCGTACGTCGAGGTCGGTTGGGGCGGCTACTACGCCTGGGATCCCGTCGAGAACGCGGCACTGATGCCGTGGCTCGCCGCCACCGCATTCCTGCACTCGGTGATGATCCAGGAGAAGCGCGGGATGCTGAAGGTCTGGAACGTCGTGCTCGTCTCGCTCGCCTTCTGCCTCTCGCTGTTCGGCACCTTCCTGACCCGATCGGGCGTGGTCAACTCGATCCACTCCTTCACGCAGAGCTCGATCGGGCCGTGGTTCCTCTCGTTCATCATCATCGCGGTCGCCGTCTCGGCCGCGCTCCTCATCTGGCGCTTGCCGCTGCTCCGGTCGCGCACGAAGCTCGAGTCGCTCGTCTCGCGCGAGGCGACGTTCCTCTACAACAACCTGCTCCTCGTCGCCCTGTGCCTGACGATCCTGTGGGGGGTCGCCTGGCCGATCCTCTCCGAGGCCGTGCGCGGCGAGTCGGTCGTGGTCGGGCGGCCGTACTACGACTTCTTCCTGCGCATCTTCGGGCTGCCGCTGCTGCTGTTGATGGGGATCGGCCCGCTCGTCGCGTGGCGTCGTGCGTCGCTGCGCGGACTGGGGCGGATGTTCGCCGGGCCGACCGTGTTCGCAGTCGCAGTCGGATCCGTGCTCGTCGTCCTCGGTGCCGGGTCGTCGATCCCGGGGCTCGTCGCGTACACCTTCGCATCGTTCGTGATGGCCACGATCGCGATCGAGTTCTGGCGCGGCACGACGGCGCGGAGGGCGCTCTCCGGCGAGCGATGGCCGGCTGCGTTCGCCTCGTTGGTGTCACGCAACCGCAGGCGCTACGGAGGGTATGTCGTGCATTTCGCCGTGGTGCTGCTCGCGATCGGCGTGGCCGGCTCGAGCGCCTACGACAGCGTCGTCGAGGGCCGCCTCGCGAAAGGTGAGTCGCTCGGCGTGAGCGGCTACACGCTCACCTACGAACGGCTCGTGGAACGCGACACGAGCAACGCAACCGAGGTGCGCGCGCTGCTCGCGGTGCGGCGCGGCGACGACCACGTGGGTGTCCTCGAAGCGGGCAAGAACGCGTACAGCGTCGAGCAGCAGGTCTCCAACGAGGTCGGGATCCGTACGGACTACCTGCGCGCCGAGGACCTGTTCGTGATCGCCGAGCAGGTGAACGACGACGGCTCCGTGTACTTCCGCGTGTTCGTGAAGCCGCTCGTCAATCTCATCTGGCTGGCAGGCATCGTCTTCCTGGGCGGGTCGCTGATCGCGCTGTGGCCCGACGCGCGTGAGGAGCGCAGGCTGGCTGCCCGGTACGCGGACGCGGGAGCCCCGGCCGGAGCGTCACCCGGACGGTGACGCTCGCGCTCGTCCTCGCGGCGCTCGTCGCCGTGGCAGCTGTGCTTGCGGTTGCGCTCCCGTTCCTTCGCGAGCCGTCGCCCCTCACCGACGTCGTCGGCGAGCCGGGCGCCGCCGAGCGGCGCCGGCTCGAGCTCGCGGAGACGCGTGACCGCGCCCTGGCGGCGCTGCAGGAGCTCGAGACCGACCATCGTGCCGGCCGGGTCACCGACGAGGACTACCGGGTGCTCGTCGGGCCTCTACGGCGCGAGGCCGCACAGGCGCTGCGGGCGCTCGACCCCGTGCGGGAGGAGCAGCCGACGCCATCGTGAAGATGTCGCGTATGGAGCGTCGACTTCCGCTCCTCGTCCTGCTGGCCGTGGTCCTGCTCGCCGTGGTCCTGCTCGCTGCAACCCCCGCCGCGAGTGATCCTGGCGACGACCAGGCGCGGGTCGACGAGCGGCTCGGCGATGCGAGAGATCGCTTCGAAGGAGCACAGCAGGAGGAAGGTGTGCTCACCGAGGAGCTGTCGACGCTCACGGCGCAAGCGCGGTCTGCTGCGGCCGCCGCGGCGGCGGAGCAGCAGCGCCTCGAGGTCGTCGAGGCCGAGCTCGCCGTGAAGCAGGCAGAGCGGCGGCTCATCGAAGCGAAGCTCGAACGTCTCGTCACGAGGCTCCGCACGCTGCGACGCGAGGAGGCTGCCGCGCTCGCCAGGCTCGAGCAGCGCGTGCGCGAGATCTACATGGCGGACGATCCCGATCTCGTCGCCTTCGTCCTCGGCGCGACGTCGTTCACCGAGCTGGTCGACAACGTCGAGCTGCTCGGCCGCATCGGTCGCCAGGACGAGCGGATCGCGACAGCGGTGACGACGGCGCGGTCACGGGCGGCGGCCACCACGTCACGCGTCCGCGATGCGCGTGTCGAGGCGCTTGCCAACGAGCGCCAGGTCGCCGAGCAAGTCTCGGAGCAGCGCGCGCTGCGAGACCGTCTGGCGGCTTCGCGCGACCTAGCCACAGCCGCCGAGGGCGCCAAGGAGGCCGCGCTCGGGGAGATACGCAAGACCGAGTCCGCGCTCGCCGAGGAGATCGAGGCGCTCGAGGCCGAGAGCGCCGCGCTCGCGGCGACGATCCGCTCTGCCGGCACCGTCTCCACGGGAACACCTTCCGCGGCAGGCCTTGTCTGGCCCGTCTCCGGCCCGGTCACGAGCGGCTTCGGCCCGCGTTGGGGCCGCATGCACGAAGGCATCGACATCGCCGTCCCTGAAGGCACTCCCGTCGGCGCGGCAGCGGCGGGCACCGTCATCCACGCCGGCTGGCTCGGCGGGTACGGCAACCTCGTCGTCGTCGATCACGGTGGTGGTCTTTCGACCGCATACGCCCACAACTCGGGTTTCGCCGCCTCTGTCGGCGACAGCGTCTCTCAGGGCGAGGTGATCGCCTACAGCGGCAACACGGGAAACTCCAGCGGCCCGCACGTCCACTTCGAGGTGCGCGTCAACGGCACCGCGGTCGACCCGCTCGGCTACCTGTAGCGAGGCCGCCCGGTCGATCGGGCGGGATGTATCCCGCCCTTCGCCTACGCTGCCGTGATCGTGGCGGGCAGGTCGGCGGACACGACAACGTGCAGGTCGGGTAGCGCCCGCCAGCGCTCGTCGAGCCCGAGGCCGTAGCCCGCGAAGAGCTCGTCCGGGACGGTGAAGCCGATCCACTCGAGCGGCACGTCGTCCACCAGGCGCCGGTGCGGACGGTCGAGCAGCGTTGTCGCCGCGAGACTGGCAGGCCCGCGTAGCGACAGCGTGCGCACGAGGTACCCGAGCGTGAGCCCTGTGTCGACGATGTCCTCGACGACGATCACGTCGCGGCCCTCGATCGGCCGGTCGAGGTCCTTGAGCAGGCGCACCGCGTCACCGGCGCGGCGACCGCTGTACGGGGCGAGCTCGATCACGTCGATCTCGTGGTGCACTCCCAGCGCCCGGGAGAGATCGACGAGGAACACGGCGCTCGACTTCAACGGCGCCACCAGGATCGGGTCACGCCCGGCGCAATAGGCGCGGATCTCACTCCCCAGCTCGACGACGCGCGCCGCGATCTCGTCGCGGGTGAGGTAGACCTCCCCGATGGGGTGGCCGTCGGCACGGAGGGGATCGACGGCCGTCACCGGAGGATGGCCGCCTCCGTCGTGGGCTGCACTACGACGCCAGCCTCAGCCGGTGGCGCTGTGCAAGACGCTCTATGTCGCGGCGGTAGAACAACTTGACGCGGACGTCCGGGTAGAGGCGCTGTAGCTCGCGGAGCTTGCGATTCTTCCTGGTCACGAGCGACTGCTTCATCACGGTCACCTCGACGTAGAGCTCCTGCTCCGGGAGGTAGAAGTCGGGCGTGAAGGCGCTCGTGACGCGCCCCTGCTCGTCGCGCTCGAGCACGAAGGAGTGTGGCTCGTACGCCCAGGGGACGCCGTAGTAGTCCAGGATCTTGGCGCACTCCAACTCCACCTCGTGGGCGAACCGAGGGGGCTCGGTGCCGCGATATGCCTGGAAGCGGTGAGGCTCCTGCGGCTCGACCCGCACCATCGCAAGGCTAGAGACAGCCTCGGACGGTGCTCTGCGCGTGGAACGAAGCCGGTGGCCGCCACCCCGGAGCGGTGAGCAGTCACTCCGTGCCGACCTGGATTCCCCTGCATATGGGCACGTAGACTGGGATCGTGTCGGAGCAGCCCTTTCGGATCGCGCATATCTCCGATCTCCATTGCGGAGGGCCGTACTTCGAGCCGAGCCTCCTGGAACGGGCAATCAGCGAGGTCAACGAGTTGCGCCCCGACGTCGTCGTGTGCACGGGCGACCTGACGACCTTCGGCTTCAAGCACGAGTACCAGGTCGCGCGCGAGTACATCGATCGGCTCGACTGCGACACGCTCGTCGTCGTGCCCGGCAACCACGACTCGCGCAACGTCGGGTATGTCCATTTCGAGGAGCTCTTCGGGGAGCGCAACTCGGTTCTGCGCACCGGCGGTGTGGCCATCGTCGCGGTCGACTCGACCGAGCCCGACCTCGACCACGGCCAGATCGGCCGCGGCCGTTACACATGGATCGAGCAACAGTTCGCGGAGGAGCCGTCAGACCTGCGCATCTTCGTGCTCCACCACCACCTGCTGCCGGTGCCGGGCACGGGGCGGGAGCGAAATGTCGTCTACGACGCCGGCGACGCGATCGAGTGCCTGCTGCGCGCTCGCGTCCACCTCGTCCTCTCCGGTCACAAGCACGTGCCGTACGCATGGCGCCTCGAGAACCTCTTCGTGGTCAACACGGGAACGGTCTCCTCGCTGCGCCTGCGCGGGAACACACGCCCCTGTTACAACGTGATCGAGGTCGCCGGAACGCACGTCGACATCTGGCGTCGACACCCGTTTCACGGTCAGGAGCGCATCATCCAGTTCTCGGTCGACACGTACGAGTACGAGAAGTACACAGGTCGCATCGAACGGGAGGTGTCGTCGCGGCCGTGAGACGCGTCCTCGTCCTCATCGACGGCGAGCACTACCCGCCGGTCGTCCGCGACGCCCTCGAGGCGCTGCCCGACCTCGTCGTCGCCGCGGTGCTCGTCGGCGGCACCGAGAAGCTACGCGGCGGTGAGGGCTACGGGGTACCGCTGCGCGAGAGCGTCGAGGGCGCACTCGAGGAGCTCCGCCCGGACGCCGTTGTCGACCTGTCGGACGAGCCCGTGCTCGGCCCCGTCGAGCGCATGCGGCTCGCAAGCCGCGTCCTCGCGCTCGGCTATCCGTACGAAGGTGCGGACTTCCGGCTCGAGCCGCCCGTCTTCACCCCGGTCGAGACGCCCTCCCTCGCCATCGTCGGAACCGGAAAGCGAGTCGGGAAGACTGCGGTCACGGGGTACCTGGCGCGCCTCACGTCCCGCACCCGGCGGGTCGTCGTGGTGGCCATGGGCCGCGGCGGCCCACACGAGCCCGAGGTGATCCGGGTGCCACCGACCGTCGAGACGCTCCTCGCACTCTCGGACGCCGGACGCCACGCCGCCTCCGACCATCTGGAGACGGCCGCCCTGGCAGGTGTCGACACGATCGGCTGTCGTCGCTGCGGCGGCGGGCTGGCAGGCGCCGTGGCCATTTCGAACGTGCTCGAGGGGGCGCGCCTCGCGGCCTCGCTCGAGCCCGATCTGGTGCTGTTCGACGGTAGCGGCGCGGCGCTGCCACCGGTCGCCGCCGGCCGCCGCGTGCTCGTCGTCGGCGCACATCAGGACGTGAGCGTCGCAACCGGCTACCTCAACGCGTACCGCGCCTTGATCGCCGATCTCGTCGTCGTCACCATGGCCGAAGAGGAGACGCGTCATGCAGAGCTCGCAGCAGCGCTGCGCCAGGTGACGAAACCGGCCGTGCCCGTGATCCGGACGACGCTGCGTCCCGTCCCCGCCGAGGCGATCGCCGGCGAGCGGGTTGCGTTCTTCGGCACCGCTCCCGCCATCGCCCAGCGCCGCATCGCGGCAGTCCTGGCGGACAGGCACGGTGCTCACGTCGTTCACGTCTCGGGCGCTCTCTCCGATCGCACCCGCCTGCGCGAAGAGCTCGCCACCCTCGACGCCGAGACGTTCGTCATCGAGCTGAAGGCTGCGGCGGTGGACGTCGTCGCCACGGAGGCGCAGCGCCGGGGTGCCCGGATCGTGCTCGCCGCCAACGAGGTCGTGCCGCTTCCGGGCGAGCCTGACCTGGATGCCGAGCTCGAGCGGCTTGCCGCCGAGGCGGTTGCGCTCGAGAGGGTGCTCGCATGAGCGAGCGCAGGTACCTGGCGCCGCTCCCACTCGGCGGCGAAGACGGGCCGCCGTGGTCGAAGGGTCTCATGGCACGGGCGCTGGTGGCGACGGGTCTCGCTCCGACACGGGCCTACGAGCTCGCGCGCCGGGTCGATGCCGACCTGCTGCTCCGTGGCGCAGATCGGCTCGATCTCGACCGGCTCGCCGAGCTCGCCGTCGAGGTGCTCGGGGAGGCCGACGCGGGCCGGACGATGCGGCGCATTCGACGTCTACAGGCGCTGCAGCACCTCGATACGCCGATCGTCGTCCTCGTCGGCGGCGCGACGGGCACGGGCAAGTCGACCCTGGCCACCGAGGTCGCGCACCGTCTCGGAATCACCCGTGTCGGGTCGACCGACTTCATCCGTCAGACGATGCGCGCCTTCTTCTCGTCCGACTTCATGCCCTCCGTCCACTACTCGAGCTTCGAGGCAGCGCTCGGCCTCACCAAGGCAGAGGAGGAGGAAACCGGTGACGCGGCACTGCTCGGTTTCCTCGACCAGACGCGCAACGTGCTCGTCGGCGTGGAAGCGGCGATCGACCGCGCGCTCGCGGAAGGCTGGTCGATGGTGCTCGAGGGTGTGCACCTCGTGCCCGGCATGCTGCGTGCCGACTGGCAGCACGCTCTCGTCGTGCAGTGCGTGATCGCGATCTCGGACGAGGATGCTCACCGCAGCCACTTCTGGGTGCGCGACCACGCAACCGATGGGCTGCGACCGCTGGAGAAGTACCTCGAGGGCATGGCCGAGATCCGCCTCATCCAGGATGCGCTCGTCGAGCGTGCGCAGCGCTTCGACGTGCCCGTGATCGAGAACACGAGCATCGACGAGGCGATCGGCGCCGTGCTCGACCTCGTGCTCTCACGGGCAGAGCGTTTGGTGGGCGTATCGCCGACGTGACCTCAGGGTGAGAGGGTGGGGTCAGTACACTGACCCCATGGTCACCAGGGACGACGTGGTCGAGGCGCTGCACGGGGTCGAGGACCCTGAGCTCGGCATGGACATCGTCGAGCTGGGGCTCTTCTACGAGGCCGAGATCGAAGGGCCCAACGTGAAGATCATCCACTCGCTCACGTCGATGGGGTGCCCCGCCGGGCCGATGATCCAGGAGGGCATCCACGACGCCGTGGCCGAGCTGCCGGGCGTGGACGCGGTCGAAGTGGAGTTGACCTTCGACCCGCCGTGGACGCCCGACCGCATGTCCGACGACGCCAAGTTCATCCTCGGCTTCGGTTGAGTTGCCCGCGCAGCAGCGGAACCCGCTCGCGCGGCTTCCGCTGCGCGCAACACCCTGAAGGCGTCCGCTTCGCGGCCGCGCCGCCCCGACTGCTCATTGCCTACCTGGACGCGTGACGCTCGGGCTCAACGCATGGTGAGCACGATCTTGCCGAGCTGCTCGCCCGCCTCGAGGCGCTCGTGCGCGGCGCGCGTCTCGGAGAGCGGGAACACCCTGTCGACATGCACTCGCGCGCGGCCCGCGCGCACGAGATCGTAGGCACCGAGGAAGTCCTCCCGCGTCCCCATCGTCGAGCCGTAGACCGTCAGCTGCTTCCACCAGAACCGGTGCAGCGCCGCCGGTGGGTTGGGGCCGCTCGTGGCGCCGCACACGGTCACCCGCCCGGCGGGCCCGACCGCGGCCAGCGACCGTGCCCAGGTCGCCTCGCCGACCGTCTCCACGACGACGTGCGCGCCCTTGCCTGTCGCCTCCTTCACCGCGGCCACGACGTCCCCGTCGGCGTGGTTGACAGCCACGTCCGCGCCCCAGGTCCGCGCCTGCTCGAGCTTCCAGTCGCTCCCGGAAGTGACGATCGTGCGCGCGCCGAGCGCGCGAGAGATCTCGAACGCGGCTGTGGCGACTCCGCCGCCGATGCCCCAGATGAGCACCCACTCGCCCTCCTGGAGCGCCGCCTTCGTGACCAGCATGCGGTAGGCCGTCTCGTACACGAGCGGGAACGCCGCCGCCTCTTCGAACGAGAGAGCCTCGTCGAGCGGAAACACCTGCTCCGCAGCGATCGCGATCAGCTCGCAGTGCGTGCCGTCCGTGTGCTCGCCGACGACGGTGATCTTGTCGCCGTGCTCAAGACCGGGATTGATCACGACGCGATCGCCGATCGAGTGCCCCGTCACGCCTTCGCCCAGCGCCGCCACGACGCCAGCGCCGTCCGCGCCGAGGATGCGCGGCTTCGGCACCGACGGGAGCCCCTTGCGCACCCACACGTCGAGGTGGTTGAGCGACGCGGCGCGCAACTCGACGAGCACCTCGCCCGGACCGGGTGTCGGCTCGGGGACGTCCTCGTACCGGAGCACGTCCGGTCCGCCGTCCTCGTGGATGCGGATGGCCTTCACCGTAGGATCCTCTCATGACAGCTCGAGAGCTCGCGGAGCATGCCGCGGAGCTCGGAATCGACGTGATCGGGGCCGTGCCCGCCACTCCCTATGAGGAGACGGAGCGCCACATCCTGGATCGCCGCGCCCGGGGACTGTTCGCGGACATGCGCTTCACGATGGCCCGCCCCGACGTCTCGTGTCACCCGGAGACGCTTCTCGAGGGTGCGCGCACGGTGGTCTCGGCTGCGCTCTGCTACTGGGAGCCCGACCCGCCCACGTCCGGCGGGCGCGGTCGCCTGCCCCGCTACACGTGGCGTGATGCGTACACCACCCTCCGTGACCGGCTCGACGAGCTCGGGCAACGGCTGGGCGGCACCTATCGCGTGCTCGTCGACGAGAACGACCATGTCGACCGCGAGGGCGCTGCGCGCGCGGGTGTCGGCTTCTACGGGAAGAACACGATGCTCATCACACGGGCATACGGATCGTGGGTCGTGCTCGGCACGCTGGTCACGGATCAGGCCGTCGAGCCGACGCCCCCACTCGACCTGGACTGCGGGCAGTGCCGCCTCTGCATCGACGCGTGTCCCACGGGCGCACTGGACGAGCCGGGCGTGCTCGACGCGACACGTTGCCTGTCCTACTGGACACAGGCGCCCGCGCCGATCCCGGAGACGTACCGCGAAGAGCTGGGCGCGATGGTCTACGGCTGCGACATCTGCCAGGACGTGTGCCCGTGGAACCGCGGCGTGGAGAAGCGTCGGCGGGGACTGTCCCCGCAGGGGACTGTCCCGAACCGGGCCGCCGCCGAGCCGACCGTGTCCCTACGCGAGTGGCTGGAGGAGGACGGCGTGACGCTGCGCGACCGCTACCGGCGGCTCTATGTCCCGCGCAACGACCCGCGCTGGCTGCGACGAAACGCGCTCGTCGCGCTCGGCAACGTGGGCGCGCCCGAGGACGCGACCGCAGCCTCGCCGTTCCTCGACGGCGAGGATGAGATGCTGCGCGAGACAGCCTCCTGGGCGCTCGCGCGCATGGCCGACCGCGGCTTGCAAGAGTCCGTTGCAAGCACACCCGACGCGGGGCCCCCGTGAGCGACGTCGACCGGCTGGCTGTGCTCGCGCACGAGCTGCGGAGCCCGATCGCCGCCCTCATGGCGATCG
Organism: uncultured Actinomycetes bacterium; assembly: GCA_963724995.1. Lineage (GTDB taxonomy): Bacteria > Actinomycetota > Thermoleophilia > Gaiellales > Gaiellaceae > Gaiella. Next base: position 42,470 of record CAVRXC010000004.1, on the reverse strand, counting down.
AAGAGACGCTCCGAGCGGCCGGTGCCGACGTCCCGGCACCGGAGCTGCGCCGGATGCTCGAGCTCGCCGTGGCGGCGGGGCGGGACGTGGAGCGCCTGGTTGCCGATCCGGACCTCTTCTCCATCGAGCAACGGCCGGTGGACATCGCGGTGGTGCTCACCGGTCTGCGCGGCGACAGGGTCGAAGTCGACGTCGAGCCCGGGCTCGTGGTCAGCGCCGACCCGGTGCGGCTACGACAAGCGCTTGCGAATCTCGTCTCGAACGGGCTGCGCCATGCCGATCGCGTGACGGTCACTGCGGACGCGCGCCGAGGTGAGATCTGGATCGCCGTCTCCGATGACGGCCCCGGTGTCGCAGCCGGGTTCGACCCGTTCGCAGTGGCCGTGAGTGGCGCCGGCTCGACCGGTTTCGGGCTCTACGTCGCGCGCGCCGTCGCCGAGGCCCACGGCGGCCGGCTCGAGCTCACGTCGGCGCCCGGCGAGGGCGCGACCTTCACGCTGGCTCTACCGCGCGACGACGGCGAGCGCGACTGAGGCCGAGCTCCGTCTCGAGCTCGCGTGCCCGCCGCGCGATGACGCGCCGCATCGCGACGGGCTCGAGCATCACCGATTCGCCGCGATCCGCCAGCACTTCCGACAGGAGCCATTCGCGCGTCTTGAACGAGAGGTCGGACACCGCGGAGCGGTCGGTGAGGGGGTGCGCGCCGCGCTCGATCTTCCAGCGGGCGATGACAGGCGAGTGCCAGACGCGGGCGACGTGCAGCTCCGACAGGTAGTTCGGGTCGAACCCCTCCCGTGCCTCGAAGCGCTCGTCGGTGAGCCGGGCTGACCGCATCCGATCGAGGCGGTACGTGCGCGGGCCGTCCACGGTGCGGTCCCACGTGTGCACACGCCACACGGGCAGCTCGCGTTCGAACGAGTACGTCTCGACGAGTCGCGTCGCCGGCGTCTCCTCGCCCTCCTTCAGATACTCGATCTCGACGACCCGCCGCTTGTCGGCGCCGGTCGACAGGGTCTTCACGAGCGCCTCTTCGTCCCCGGAGACCCTCGGCTCCGGAGTCTGTGCGAGCTCGAACCGGCCGAACGTCTCCTCCAGCTTGCGCCGCACACGCATCAGCGGCGTATGCGCCTCGGCAGCGATCGTGGGCCCGACGTACTCGATCGCGAGCCGGATCGCGCGCGCTTCGAGCGGAGTGAGCTTCGGCGACTTGCGAAACACGTCCCCGTACAGCTCCTTGTCGACCCGCACCGTGCCCGACTCCTCCTCGACCTCCGCGTAGACGGTGTAGCAACCACCGCCGAAGTTGACGAGGTTGAGCAGCGAGAGGTGGTCCTGCAGCTCCTCGCGTGGGATCGAGAAGCGCTGCGCGAGCTCGTCCGCGTCCAGGCGCGCGTGCTTGGCGTCCCCGCACGAGTCGAGCAGGTGCGCGAGCAGCGACTGCAGCACGCCGAAGCGCTCCGGTGCCACCGGGCCGACCGGCCGCTCGACGACCTGCCGTCTCGCGTCGACGCGTCGCTCGCGAGCGAGCACCGGCGGCTCGCCCTCGTGTCGCTCACGCAGGTTCGAGAGCGCTGCTGCGACCTCGTGGCGAAGCTCTTCGGGCTCCAGCGGGACGGCACGGCCGTTCTGACGCAGGATCCAGCCGACGAGAGGCTCGGGGCGGGAGTAGTCCGTCTCGAAGACGCCGTCCGCGAGCGTCCCGGCATCGGACAGCGTGCGATGCACCCACCAGGCGGTGTCTCCCTGCACCGCGATCCGAGCGCGGCCGATCGGCTCCCCGACCTGCCACGGCCGCGGCACCCGGTGCGCTTCGACGTCGAAGTCCGCCGGTAGGCGGAAGTCGCGCTCGCGACGCGTCGCGAAGCGGATGTCGGAGCGGATCCTGGAGACCCGGAAGGTGCGGATCGCGTCGCGGTCGAGGTCATGTCCGACCACGTACCAGACGCCCTCGTCGAGTCGCAGCGCGTACGGATTGAGCCGTCGCTCGCCCTCGCGCTCGCGTGCGGGGGAGGCGTAACGGAACGTGATCGTGCGCTGCTTCGAGATCGCCGCCTCGAGCTTCGACAGGCGCCCCGCCAGCTCGGGTGAGTAGTCGGGCGCGTTCACTCGCACACGCTCCGCGGTGCCGGTCGCCATCACCGAGAAGCCAGGGCGTCCGAGCGCGAGATTCTGGAGCGCGAGCCGCAGCGGCTCCGCGTAGGCGAACTTTCCCTCGAGGTAGTAGAGCGCGGTCTGCAGAGCCGCGAGCTCGTCGTCGTCGAGCTCGAGACGGTCGAGGAAATAGTTCTCCGACCGCAGCGTGTAGAGCTCCTCGCCGGTGAACTCGTCCCGCTGCGAGTGGAGTGGCACCCCGAGCGCCGTCAGCTCGGCTCGATCGGAGTAGAACCGCCGCGCAAACGCCTCGTCGGACATCTCCGAGTACCCCTCGACGTTGGACTTCACGTCCCGTGCTGTCAGCGGCCGACGCTCGGCCATGAGAAAGGCGACGAGCGAGAGCTGCCGTATCAGCTTGTCGGCGTCGTGTGACACGTGCCCGCGAGCTTATCGGCAGCGGCGCTCGAACGGGCCGGATGTATCCGGCCGCTACTACGCGGCGACAGCCTTGGCGGCCGTGCGCTCGAGGTGCTGGTGCGACGGGCAGTAGTCACGCCCCGGCAGCGGCGTCCGCTGGCAGGCCTTGCCCTTCCGCGTGGTTGCCTTGCAGCGGGCGATGCCGCCGTCGAGTAGCCCGGCCTCGAGTTGCGCCTCGATGAACGAGACGGCTGCGCCGACTCCCTCACGCACCGCCCAGGCGACCTGCGCCTGCGAGACGATGGGGAAGTAGCGGCGGATGTCCTGGAACAGCGTACGGTCCGGCCGCGCGAAGTAGTGCGGGTCCGCGGCGAGCCTCTCCATCGTCTGCTCGCATTCATAGAGGAGCGCCCGGCGGTACTCGATGCGAGTCTCCAGCGGAGCGTAGGGGTCGATGAGGTCCTTGATGGAGCGGTAGATCGCTCGTGAGTACTGATACATGCAGGACTGCAGCTGCGCGACGTGCTCTTCCATGCGGGTCACTCGCTTCCCCTGAGATGCTCCGGCGGGCCGCGTACGCGCGAGGCCTGCTCGGCTACCTGGTCGATTCTAGCGCGTCTCGCCCGATGTCACAAGCTCGGCACAATCGTTGTCAGTTGCGAGAACGTCGTCAGCCGGCGACGCGTTGCACGCGGGCGGACTTGGCGAACGTGCGGGCCCGCAGCAGCGCGCTGGTGGCCTCGGCTTCGCTCGTGTAGGTGTCGCTGAACACGAGCCAGTAGCCGGGGTGAAGGCTGGCGAACCGCGACGAGTCGAGCACTCCGACACGCTGCAGGCCCCGTGCACGCGCTGCGCTCGCGACGTCGACCGCTGCCTGGCGTCCCTGCACCTTCGGCACGGAGACGATCACGATCGTCCAGCCGTCCTCACCGACGCGCCAGGTGGCGAGCGCCTTGCGCGGTGTCTCCTCCGGCGCCGCAACGGTGACACTGCCGCCAGTCATCGTCACGACGTCGGCGGCCGCGGCCGGATCGCGGGTGAGGTAGACGGCGAGCGCTCCGCCCGCGATCGCGATCGCAGCCAACGCGAGCAGACGTGGCCCGACCGGCCGGCCTTCGACCGGGGCGGAGCCGAACCGGCCTGCTCCCGGCCGCCGTATGCCGCATCCGAGGCAGTACTCCTGGGAGGGTGCGAGGGTGGAGCCGCACCGCGCGCAGGCCGGTGCCGCGGCGGTGCTCACCCGGCGGCCCGCTCGGCGTCCACGAGCGACGTTCCACAGCTCGGGCAGTAGCGCGCACCGATCAGGACAGGCGCTCCGCAAGAGCAGATCGCCGCCGCGCGCCGGCGCAGCCCACGCGCTCCGGCAAGCAATGCGTCTATCTCGCTCACCCGCGCTTCGACCGCGACGAGCTCGGCGCACCGCTCGACGACGAGCTCCTCGTTGAACTGGTCACGGCGGTACATCTCGAGTGTCAGGCCGCCGAGGTCGCGCAGCCGGTCCTCGCGCAGGAGCAGCAGCGCCCGGCGCTCGCGGCGCAGGTCGGTCGCAGCCGGAGCAGGTGGCTTGCGGGAGAAGAGCGGCACGACGTCAGGATAGAGGGGCGTTCCGACTGTGGCGCGGCGAGGTCAGGTTCCCACGCCTGCGACGAGCACGTACTTGACGTCGAGGTACTCGTCGATGCCGAACGCACCGCCCTCCCGCCCGTAGCCCGATTCCTTGACGCCGCCGAAGGGCACGTTTGCCGCGCTGATGATGCCGGAGTTGGCGCCGATGATCCCGTACTCGAGCTTCTCCGCAACGCGGAGCAGCCGCGCGTAGTCGCGTGTGTGGAAGTACGCAGCCAGCCCGTAGACAGTGTCGTTGGCGAGGCGGATCGCCTCTTCCTCCGTCTCGAAGCGGGAGATCCCGGCCACGGGGCCGAACGTTTCCTCGGTCGAGATGAGCATGTCGGCTGTCACGCCTTCGAGCACGGTGGGCGCGAAGAACGAGCCGTGCGCGTACTCACCCTCGGTCAGGCGCTCACCACCGGTGACGAGGCGGGCACCGCGGCTGACGGCGTCGCGCACGTGCTCCTCGGCCTTGTCGACCGCGCGGTCGTCGATGAGCGGGCCGATCGTGACGCCCTCCCTCGTGCCACGGCCGACGATCATCTTCGTCACCTTGTCCACCAGCCGCCGCACGAGCTCGTCGTAGACGCCGCTCTGGACGTAGGTGCGGTTGGCGCAGACGCACGTCTGACCGGCGTTCCGGAACTTGGACGCGATCAGCCCGTCGACGGCTTCGTCGAGGTCGGCGTCGTCGAAGATCAGGTAGGGCGCGTGACCGCCGAGCTCGAGCGACAGCCGCTTCACCTGTCCCGCCGAGAGCCGGATCAGATCCTTGCCGACCTCCGTCGACCCCGTGAAGGAGATCTTGCGCACCCGAGCATCGGAGAACAGGGTGTCGGCGACCATCCCGGACGATCGCGTGGTGACGAGGTTGACGACGCCGGGAGGTGCGCCGGCGTCTTCGATCGCGCGGAGCACGAGCGCCGCCGTGAGCGGCGTGGCGCTGGCGGGCTTCACGACGCTCGTGCAGCCGGCGGCCATCGCCGGCCCGAGCTTGCGGGTCATCATCGCTGCGGGGAAGTTCCAGGGTGTGATCGCGGCGGTGACGCCGACCGGTTGGCGCAGCACGAGCACGCGGTTCGCGGGGTTCATCGGCGGCACCACCTGGCCGTAGACGCGCTCTGCCTCGCCTCCGAACCACTCGAGGAAGCTCGCCGCGTATTCGACCTCGCCTGTCGCTTCTGCGAGGGGCTTGCCCTGCTCCATGGTCATGACGAGGCCGATCTCGGCCTTGCGCTCGCGAATCAGGTCAGCTGAGCGGCGCAGGATTCGGGCGCGCTCGATCGCAGCCAGCGACTTCCACCCTTCGAGCGCTGCAGCCGCGGCGTCGATGGCCGCCTCGACGTCGGCCTTGGCGGCGTTCGGCACCGAGCCGACAACCTCGCCGGTGGCCGGATCCGTGACCTCGAATCGCTCGCCGTCGCCTGCTTCGACCCATTCGCCGCCGATCAGCAACCGCTCGTCGTTCGTCGTAGCTACCGCCATCTCACGCGCTCCTTCGTCCCGGGTCAGCCAGCCCTCACAGGCTACCCCGCGCGCACCGTCACGACGCCCGGTCGTTGCCGGATCCCCCGTCCTGCCGCAGACTGGTGGGTGTGACCGTCCTCGACCGGGCTGCCACGTTTCCGGTGGGCGCGGCCGCCACGTTGGCCGAGCTCGAGAGCGACCCGCATCCGCTGCTGCACCGGTTGCGCGCGTCGGAGCCGGTCTCGTGGCTGACCGTGCTCGACGGGTGGCTCGTCACGAGGCGGGACCTGGCGCTGGAGGTGATGCGCGACGCCGACACCTTCACGGTCGACGATCCGCGGTTCTCCACCGCTCAGGTGGTCGGGCCGAGCATGCTCTCCCTCGACGGCGCGCAGCACGCGAGGCATCGCGAGCCGTTCGCGCGCCCGTTCCGGCTCGATGCCGTGCGAGCACGGTTCACCGAGATCGTCGAACGGGAGGTCGACGATCTCCTCGACACTGTCGAGGAGCAGGGCCACGCGGATCTGCGCCGCGATCTCGCCGGGCCGCTGTCGGTCGTCGCGATGGTGCACGCCCTCGGGCTCGAGGACACCGATCCGGCAGCGGCACTGGGCTGGTACGCCGCGATCGTCGCTGCCGTGACCGAGATCACCGCCGGCAGGCCGCCTGGCCCAGACGGGGTGGAGGCGTTCGCGGCTCTGAAGGCCTCGATCGAGCCTGCGCTCGACGGCGACGCGGCGACATCGCTCGTCGCAGCGGCGGCGGGAGCGGCGGGCGCGCTCTCGCGTCCCGAGGTGGCCTCGAACGCGGGCGTGCTGCTGTTCGGTGGCATCGAGACGACCGAGGCCATGATCTCCAGCGCCTTCCTCCACCTGCTCTCGAACGATCGGGAGCGCGAGCTCGTGGAGGCGGATCCGGCGCTGCTCGCGAACCTGGTCGAGGAGTCGTTGCGTCTCGAGCCTGCCGCTGCCGTGATCGACCGCTACGCCACCCGCGACCTCGAGCTTGCGGGCGCCGAGATCCGCGAGCGGGAGCTCGTTCGGGTGTCGCTCGCAGGCGCAAACCGTGACCCGGCTGTGTTCGCCGAGCCTGACCGGTTCGACGTGCGGCGCGGAAACGCCAGGCTGCAGGTCGCATTCGCGCACGGCCCGCACGTCTGCCTCGGGATGCACCTCGCCCGGCTCGAGACCCAGGTGGCTGTGCGGAGGGCGCTCGAGCGTCTGCCGGGGCTGCGGCTCGATCCCGGGCATGCCTCCGTCGTGTCGGGTCTCGTATTTCGCAAGCCGTCGGCGGTGCACGTCGTCTGGGACAGCCTGCGCGATACCCTCTCTCCATGAGCGATGCCTTCATCATCGAGGCGGTGCGGACGCCGATCGGCAAGCGGAATGGGTCGCTCGCCGACGTCCGAGCCGACGATCTCGCGGCCGCTGCGCTGAACGGTCTCGTGCAAAGAGTCGACATCGACCCGGGCGAGGTGGAGGACGTGCAGATGGGCTGCGTGACGCAGATCGGTGAGCAGGCGCTCAACGTCGGCCGCGTCGCCGTGCTCGTGGCCGGCTGGCCCGAGACCGTGGCCGCAAGCACGATCGACCGCCAGTGCGGCTCGTCCCTGCAGGCCGCGTTCAACGGTGCGGCCGCGATCGGCGCAGGTCACCTCGACGTCGTCGTCGCCGCAGGCGTCGAGCACATGACGCGCGTGCCGATGGGCTCGAACCTCGGGGCGGAGGGCTGGTCAGGGCTGAACGAGAAGCTCGCCGAGCGTTGGCCGATCGTGCCGCAGGGCATCTCGGCCGAGGTGATCGCGAAGGAGTGGGGGCTGAGTCGCGAAGGGCTCGACCTGTACTCGCTCGAGTCTCATCGCCGCGCAGTGGCGGCAATCGACGAGGGCAGGTTCGAGCGCGAGATCGTGCCGGTCGAGGTCGGCGCGGCAGGAGCCGCTGTGCTGTTCGCGGTCGACGAGACTCCGCGCCGCGACACGTCGCTCGAGAAGCTCGCTTCGCTGCCGCCCGCATTCATCCCGGACGGGGTCGTGACCGCTGGGAACTCCAGCGCCATCGTCGACGGAGCCGCCGCCATGCTCCTCGCGAGCGGTCCGGCCTGCGAGCGGCTCGGGCTCGAGCCGCGGGCCCGCTTTGTCTCCTTCGGTCTCTCCGGAGTCGACCCCTACCGCATGCTGCACGGCAACCCGCAGGCGTGCGATCGGGCGCTGGCCAAGGCTGGTCTCGGCTGGGACGACATCACCGTGATCGAGGTGAACGAGGCTTTCGCGTCCGTCGTGCTGCAGTTTCTCGCGGACACCGGCCTGCACGAGCGCTGGGTGGCGGGAGACGTGAACCCGAACGGCGGCGGCATCTCGCTCGGTCACCCGCTCGGCGCGACCGGCGCCCGCATCACCGCCACGCTACTGAACGAGCTGGATCGCCGCGGCGCCCGCTACGGGATCGCCTCGATGTGCATCGGCCAGGGCCAGGCGATCGCGGCGGTGGTCGAGCGGGTCTAGGCTCATGCGGCTTCCGGCGGGTGCCGGCAGCCAGCTGGCGTTCGTGGCGGGACGGGCCGTTCAGGCGGTGCCTGGCTGAAGCCAGGCACCTGAAGGAGAGGCCCGCGTCGCGGGCCTCCGCTTCTATTGCGGCTCAACGAGCTCCCGCTCCACCTGGACGCTCACTTCCTTGGCGATCTCCACGAAGGCGCGCGCGGCGGGCGAGCGGTGGCGGTCGCGGTGCCAGACGACCGCGATCACGCGTCGGGGCACTTCCGGCTCGATCCGGAGCAGCTTCACCTTGTCGTCGCCGGGGGCGAAGGCGAGCAGGGGCCAGAGCGCCACCCCGAAGCCTGCGGCGACGAGCCCCTGCACGGTGCCGTTGTCGTCCGACTGGAAGCCGTACTCGACCTCGAACCCGTTGCGCGCGAGCGTGGTCTCGGCGGCGAGCGTGCTCGAGCATGTGCTCGCCCCGATCAGCGGCAAGTCACCGAGGTCGGCAAGTGACGCGGAGCGTCGCTTTGCCAACGGGTGATCCGCAGGCACCGCAAACACATACGGATCGCTCATCAGGTCCAGCGCCTCGAACGGCCCGTCGGGGAGCGGCGGGCTGCAGAACGCGAGATCCAGATTGCCGCTCTCGATGGCCGCGTAGAGATCCGGGTCGGTCGTCGGCTCGGACAGCCCGAGCTCGATTCCGGGCCACTCGGCCAGGAACCGGCGCATCACGCCCGGGAGCACGCGCGCGCCGACGCTCTGATAGGTGGCGACCCGCAGCGATCCGGTCTCGCCGGCGTGAAGCGCGGCCATGTCGGCCCGAGCAGCGTCGAACCGCGCCGTGATCGCCTCAGCGTGACGCAACAGGAGCTCACCCGCCTCGGTGAGGGAGACCGCGCGTGGACCGCCGGGCCGGTCGATGAGGCGCTCGCCCACGATCCGCTCGAGCGTGGCGATCTGCTGGCTCACTGCCGACTGCGTGTACCCCAGGCGTTCTGCAGCGCGCCCGAACGTCCCTTCGGATGCGACCGCTTCCAACGCCGCAAGGTGGCGCAACTCGACCCCGAGCCAGTTGTCGGTAGCGGGCCTCTCCGGCCCTGAGCTTCTATCAGCCTGTGTGATCGTTGTCATGAATACCTCGACTTGCCCTAATGGTACCGAAGAGCGACCATACGTACATGGAAATCGCACTCGCACTCTTCGTGGTCGTCGTCGGGTTGCTGGCGCTCGTCAAGGGCGCCGACTCCCGGATCGACGACGTGGAGCGGCGGCGGCACTATCTCGGATGACCGACCGCCTGCCATCCACCATTGCGTCCGCGGTCGGGGCGCGGGCCGAGATCTCTCTCCGGCTCGCGCTCCCGGCCGACGACGCTGCGATCCACCAGCTCTCGGAGCTCGCAAGCCGCCAACTCGCCGAACGCGTCGTGCTCGTCGCCGAGGCGGACGGTGAGCTCCTCGCAGCAGCCGACGCGAACGGGTGCGTGATCAGCGATCCCTTCCGCGTCACCCTCGACGTCGTGGAGCTGCTCAGGCTCCGCGCGTTCCAGCTGCGCGCTGCAGCCGCGTAGCGGGCTGTAGCGAGACGAGGCGGTCCTCGTTCGTACGGGTAGGATCGTCGGCCGTGGCTGAGGTGCGGACGATCGGCGTGGTCGGCCTGGGCGCCATGGGCGCGGGCATCGCGCAGGTCGCGATAGAGGCGGGCTTCGAGGTCGTGGGCCGCGAGGTCACCGCAGAGCTCGGCGAGAGCGCCGCCGGCCGGATCGGTCACTTCCTGGCGCGTAAGGTCGAGAAGGGGCAGCGGACGGAGCAGGAGCGTGACGCGGCAGTCGCCCGGTTGCGCACCACGACGGAGCTGGACGACCTTGCCGGTTGCGACCTCGTGATCGAGGCGATCGTCGAGGAGCTGGTTGCGAAGCGCGGGCTGTTCGCCGAGCTGGAGCGGATCTGCCGCCCGGATGCCGTGCTCGCCACGAACACGTCGGCGCTGTCCGTGACCGAGATCGCAGCAGCCACCTCGAGCCCTGAGCGGGTCGTCGGCATGCACTTCTTCAACCCGGCGCCGCTGATGCCGCTCGTGGAGATCGTCCGCGCGGAGCTGTCGTCCGAGGACGCATTCGAGTCGGCCCATGCGGTTGCGGAGCGGATGGGGAAGACCCCGGTGCGCTGCCACGACACCCCGGGCTTCGTCGTCAACCGGATCCTCATCCCGCTGCTGAACGACTGCGTCAGGGTGCTCGACGAAGCACGCGTGACCCCGGAGGACCTCGATGCAGCGATGAAGCACGGCGCGGGCTGGCCGATGGGGCCGTGCACGCTCGTCGACCTCGTGGGCATCGACGTCCACGTGCACGCCTCCGAGGCGCTCTACGAGAAGCTGCGCGAGCCGCGCATGGCCCCGCCGCCGCGGCTCGTTGCGATGCGCAACGCCGGCCTGCTCGGCCGCAAGAGCGGCCGCGGGTTCTACACGTACTAGTCCTGCAAGCAACGATCTCGCTTCGCGAGATCGACGGATCCGCTCGCGCGGATCCTCTTGCGCATGACCCTGAAGGCGTCCGCTTCGCGGCCGCGCCGCTCCCTTTTCCATCAAGCCGTTCGGGCGTTCTACCCGGTGGGCTGCTTACACTTCTCTAACGCGCCATTCATCCGGAAAACACTGGTAGGGCCGATACTCGGTGCACGTATGCGAATCGCGGCAGTGCTCATCTCCCTGGCGACGCTGGTCGTGGTCGCCCTCGCCGTGCCTGCTCTCGCAGGTGCCGAGCGACCCCGCGGCTCACTCGAGGTCACGGACGGTCGCGGTGTGATCACGATCAAGGGTCGCGGCGCGCTGCTCGGACGACTCGACCGTGGATCGCTCACGATCGTCGACCTGACGCCCAACGACCAGTGGAGCCCGCGCGTGAACGGCGTGCCACGCGGCAGGCTCGTCAGCATGCGCGGCCGGGACGTCACCTTCTACGTTCCCGCGGGTCGCTACCGCATCGTCGTTCGCGGCGAGGGAATCAACATCAGCGCTCGTGGCGCCGGCTCGGCCGTGCTCGACGGCCAGCCCGACGCGACGGGCGCGGCCGGCGCGTACGCGGTCGGCGACGCCGCCCCGGAGCCGCTTCCCGATGATCCGGCGCGCGTCCCATTCGGTGTCGTGCCTGTGATACCGCCTCAGCCGCAGTCGGCAGGACGCCTGTGACCACGCCACAGAGCGTGCTCGTCGTCGAGGACGAGCAGTCGATCGCCTCGTTCATATCGCTGTACCTGAAGAACGCCGGGTACACGGTGCGGTCGGCTGCGACCGGGAGCTCGGCGCTGAACGCGGTGGCGGCGGAGACGCCGGCCCTGATCCTGCTCGACCTGAACCTGCCCGACATGGACGGCATCGAGATCTGCAGGCGCATCCGCAAGAGCTCCGACGTCCCGATCCTGATGCTGACCGCCCGCGATGAGGATGTCGACAAGATCATCGGGCTCGAGGTAGGCGCGGACGACTACCTGACGAAGCCGTTCAACCCGCGGGAGCTCGTCGCGCGGGTGAAGGCTGTCCTGCGCCGCTCGAGCGCAGACCGGCGCCGGGACGGAGGCGAGGAGATCCGGCACGGCGACCTCGTCATCAACGCCGGCCGCCGCGAGGTGTTCGTCGGCGACGACGAGATCCAGCTGGCGCCGAAGGAGTTCGACCTCCTCTGGGAGCTTCTCGACCATCGCGGCCTCGTGCTCACGCGCGACCAGCTGCTCGAGCGTGTCTGGGGGTACACGTTTGCGGGAGACACGCGCACGGTGGACGTCCATGTGCGGCAGATCCGCCGCAAGCTCGAGGACGCGTCACCGATCGTGACGGTCTGGGGCGTCGGCTACAAGGTCTCCGCGGAGCGGAGCCCGGCCTCCGCCGCGTAGCCGCGCCGCGGCGTACCCTGATCAGGGATGTTCCGGTCGCTTCGCTTCCGGCTTCCGGCCCTCTTCCTGCTGGCCATCCTCCTCGCTGGCCTCTTCGCCGCCGCGATCGCGCTGCAGCTGTTCCGGGACTACACGCAGGACCAGACCCGGGACGAGCTCCGCCGGCAGGCATCCGGGCTCGCCGAGCTGTACGCGGACGCTGCGCTGCGCGCGGCGGACGAGGGGGCGCAGGCGCCCGACTTCGCGGCCGCGAAGATCGAGGAGGCGACCGGCGATCGCATCTTCTACGCCGGCGCATCGGTCTTCCCCGGTCAGGAGTCCGGGTTGGTGCAGGTGCCCGTAGCCTCGCTGCCGCCGGAGGCACGCGGGCTCGACCGGGCGATCGTGTTCGAGTTCGTGCCCCCGGGCGAGACGGGGATGTTCATCGCGGCGGCCGAGCCGGTCAGGCTCGAGCCGGACACCGAGGCCTTTGGCGCGATCATCGTCGCCACGCCGAAGGACACGCTGGCAGGCCAGTGGACACCGCTCTTCATCCGGCTCGCGGCCGCGTTCGGAGTCGGTGCCGTCTTCGCCGGCCTGCTCTCGTGGTGGCTGTCCCGGCGGATCACGATCCCGGTGCTGGCGCTGTCGCGCGCCGCCGACCAGATCGCCGCGGGCAACTACGCGGTGGTCATACCGCCGGCGCACGGCGAGGATGAGATCAGCCACCTCTCCGAGCGGTTCGGCGACATGGCCGCGCGGCTCGCCGCCACGGAGGAACGGGAGCGCCAGTTCCTCATGTCCGTCTCCCACGAGCTCCGCACGCCGCTGACGGCGATCCACGGTCACGTCGATGCGATCCGCGACGGCCTGATCGAGGACCCGGCGCTGATCAGCGAGTCGCTGGATGTCGTCTCGACGGAGGCGACGCGGCTCGAGCGGCTTGTCGGCGACGTGCTCGACCTCGCCAAGCTGCGGGCGCACCGGTTCACGGTGCAAGCAGAGGAGGTCGACATGTCGCGACTCGTCGAGCATGCGTACGGGGCCTTCGGCGACGAGGCACGGCGCCGGGAGATCGACTACCGATTGCTCGAGGAAGGCGACCCGCCGACGATCATCACCGATGGCGACCGGGTGCTGCAGGTGATCACGAACCTGCTCATGAACGCCTTTCGCTGGACGCCGGACGGCGGCGTGATCGAGCTCGAGATGCACGCCGTGAACGGTGTCGTCCGCGTCGAAGTCGTCGACTCCGGCCCCGGGATCGGCCCGGAGGCACAGGAGCAGATCTTCAGGCCGTTCGTGTCGTCGGACACGCAGGGCACAGGGCTCGGGTTGCCGATCGCCCGCGAGCTCGCCGGAGCGCTGGGTGGCAGGATCGAGGTCGAGTCCGAGGTCGGCAAGGGAAGCCGCTTCCGCCTCGTCCTGCCGACCTAGACGCTGACCTAGCCAGCAAGGTGGGCATCCGCTCCCGCGGACGCCCACCGCCGCCTGCGGCGAGGCTCAATCTGAAGGCGTCCGCTTCGCGGCCGCAAGGCAGAACTAGCCAGCAAGGTGGGCATCCGCTACCGCGGACGCCCACCGCCGCCTGCGGCGAGGCTCAATCTGAAGGCGTCCGCTTCGCGGCCGCAAGGCAGAACTAGCCAGCAAGGTGGGCATCCGCTACCGCGGACGCCCACTGCCGCCTGCGGCGAGGCTCAATCTGAAGGCGTCCGCTTCGCGGCCGCAAGGCAGAACTAGCCAGCAAGGTGGGCATCCGCTACCGCGGACGCCCACTGCCGCCTGCGGCGAGGCTCAATCTGAAGGCGTCCGCTTCGCGGCGGCAAGGCAGAACTACTAGCCGTGGATCCGGTACCCGTCCTAGCAGGCGGGTCCGGTACCGTCCGCCTGCGGTGTCGCTGTCACCGACAGCCCGTCTCGTCCGTTGCGCGGAGGTCGATCCGCCGCGCCGGCGGGAATGACCTCCCGGGCCGTCGATGCCGCCGACCACGGCGAGCGTGCCGCCGGCGGCGACCTCTCGCGAAAGCTCGTGCAGCAGCTCGCTGCCGCGGCCGGGACGCGCTACGCGCTGTTCGGGACGATCGACGATGAGCTCCAGGCGGTGGACGCGATCGCTGTCTGGGATGGCGAACGCTTTCTGGGCGGGTTCCGGCACGAGCTCAAGGGCACGGCGTGCGCCGACGTCGTGAGCAAGGGGCTCTGCATCTACCCGCACGATGCGATCAGCCTCTTCCCGGATGACCCGATGTTCGCCGAGCTCCGGATCGAGGGCTATGCGGGGATGCCCGTGCGCGATGGAGCCGGCGTGCCGCGGGCGATCGTCGCCGTGTTCGACACCGGCGAGATCGATCCCGGGCGGGTGGCTCCCACGCTCGAGGTGTTCGCCGAGCGGGCGCGCGCGGAGCTCGCACGCAGTGATGCCGAGGCGGCGCTCGTGCGGAGCGAACGGGGAAAGGCAGCCGCGCTCTCGTTCCTGTCGAGGCGTGACGCGATCCTCTCCGGCGTCGCGGGCGCCGCCGAGCGCCTCCTGCAGGCAGAGCGATGGGAGGACGCCGTTGACGACGTGCTCGGCCTCCTCGGCCGTGCCACAGGCTCGAGCCGTGCGTACGTGTTCGAGACGAGCGACGCCGGTGGTGAGCTCATCTCCTCGATGCGGCGCGAGTGGGTCGCGGAGGGGATCTCGCCGACGATCGGCCTCCCGCGCTGGCAGGGCTACCGCGAGCAGACCTGGCATGCGGAGCGGCTCCGGGAGGGGGTGCCGTCGGTGTTCAGGACGGCGGACGACGGCCCGGAGGCGAAGGCGGCGTACGAGGCCGAGGGGACAATCGCGTACGTCAGCGTGCCGATCCGTGCGCGGGGCAGGCTGTGGGGCTACCTCGGCTTCGACGACTGTGTCAAGGAGCGTCCCTGGTCGCCTCTCGAGCTGGAGGCGTTGCGGGCAGCCGCAGGGACGATCGGCGCCGCGATGGAGCGCGAGCAGTCCGATGCGCGCCTCGACGCCCGCGAACGGATCCTCGAGGCTGTCACCGTCGCTGCCGAGCTTCTCCTGCGCGCACCGTCGTGGCGGGACGTGATCGACGAGGTGCTGGCGCTCGTCGGGCGGGCAGGGGAGGCGAGCCGGTGCTGGCTGTTCGAGACGAACGAGGTCGGCGGCATCGTGCACTCGAGGTTGACGAACGACTGGTGCGCACCGGGCATCCCGGCGTCCGTGCCGGAGCTCTGGATCGATCGCGTCGAGCCGCTGCATGCCGTCGCCGCGTTCACGCGAGGAGAGACCGTGCAGTACCTGCGCGAGGAGCTCCTTCCGACGGCGCAGGCGCGTCTCGAGGCTGAAGGGACGCTGTCGATCATCTGCGTTCCGGTGCTCGTCGAAGGGCGGCTTGCCGGGTACATCGGCTACGACGACTGTGCCGCGCCGCGGCGGTGGTCGCCCGCGGAGGAGGAGGCGTTGCGGGCGGCTGCGAGCGTGCTCGGCTCTGCGATGCAGACGGCTCGGGGCCTCGAGACGGTACGCCGCCGCGAGCGAATGCTCGGTGCGGTCGCGGCCGCAGCCCAGCGCGCTCTTGCGGCGATCACAGCGGAGGAGGCAGTCGAGGGCGTCCTCGCCGAGATCGGCGCAGCAGCAGACGCGAGCCGTGTGTTCGTGAGCCAGATCGAGCAGTCGGCGGCCGGGTCGGTGGCCGTGACGAGGAACTTCCAATGGGCGGCGCCGGGCTTCACCGTCACCGACGCTTCGATCTGGGAGGGGCTGAGCGTGCCCGCGGAGAGGGCAGCAGCCTACGAGCGTGGGGAGCCGCTGCAGGGCCTGTCGAGGGACACGGACGGCTCGTTCCGCGCCGCTCTCGACGCCGCCGACACGCTCTCCTACCTGGTCGTGCCGATTCGAGCGGGCGGTCGCGTGTGGGGGTTGATCGGCTTCAACGACTGCGTCACGGAGCGTGTGTGGGACGTCGCCGAGATAGAGGCGTTGCGGGCGGCGGCGGGCGCTCTCGGCGCCGTGATCGAGCGGGAGGCGTCGATCGAAGCGTTGCGCGCGAGCGACGAGCGCCTGTCGCAGGCGCGGAAGATGGAGGCGATCGGGCAGCTGGCAGCCGGTCTCGCGCACGATCTGCGCAACTACCTCACCGTGATCGTCAGTTACGCGAGCTTCTTGCGCGAGCAGGTCACCGATGACGGTCGAGCCGACGCCGATGCCCTCCTCGAGACCGCCGGCCGCGTCGGCGACCTCGTCGACCGTCTGCTCGCATTCGGCCGTCCGCAGGACACCGTCACGCCGGAGCTGCTCGACGTCGGAGGCGTCGTGCGCGGGATCCGCGATGTGATTCGCTCGTCCCTGCCCGAGAGTCACACCTTGTCGATCTCCGTCTCGCCGGAGCTCGAACCGGTGCTCCTCGATCGCGGCCAGCTCGAGCGCGTGATCCTCAACCTGGCGCTCAACGCGCGCGACGCGATGCCCCATCCGGGCACGCTCGCAATCGTGGCGCGGCCTGACCCGATCGGTGTCGCCCTCGACGTGGCCGACACCGGCGTTGGCATGGACGATGCGACTCGCGAGCGGGTGTTCGAGCCGTTCTTCACGACCAAGGCCGGCCAGGGGACCGGTCTCGGTCTGGCGATCGTCTACGGGATCGTGACTCGCAACGGCGGCAGCGTCGAGGTCACCAGCACGCCCGACGCCGGCACCTGCGTGACCGTACGCCTGCCCCGCGCGAGCGCGGAGCAGTAGCCCTGCGCCAGTCGCGTGCTCGCCCTACGAGGCGATTGCGGTGTCGGTCTGGGCGCTGGCCTGAGGCAGCGTCACGACCTCCGCGGGGTCGTCGCGCAGAGATCCGCGTTCCTCCAGCCGCCGCAGCCGCTCGTCGACGCCCTGCCACCCGGAGGCGACGAGGTCGACGAGGAGGGCGAGGTCGTCGACGCGCGCATGCCGCTCGGCGAGCAGCTCCTGCTCGAGTCGCTCGAGCCGGTGGTTGGCCTGGTTGACGAGCCCCTTGATCTCGGCGAGCGTGCGTGCGACCGGTAGCACCTCGCGGCGCAGGCCCTCGCGCACCGCTTCGCCGACGCGGTCGGGCAGCTGGCCCTCGAGCTCCGCGGTCGCCGTCGCCAGCGACTCGATCTGCGCCCGAGCGCGGTCGAGCGAGGCCTCGATCCGGGTCGTCTCGAAGCGTCCTTCGCGCGCCTCCGCAATACGGGCGCGAGCCCGCTCGAGCGCCCCTTCCAGCACCTGATCGTCCATGGCGGCAAGGCTACTCTGGCGGTCGGATGAGATCGGCCGAGCTGGACTACGAGCTGCCGCCGGAGCTGATCGCGCAACGCCCGGCAGACCGGCGCGACGGATCCCGTCTGCTCGTCTACGACCGAGCCACGGGGGTCGTCCGGCACAGGCTCTTCTCCGACCTGTCGCAGGAGCTCGCCGGTGAGCTCGTGGTCGTCAACGACACGCGCGTCGTCCCGGCGCGCTTGCGCCTGCGTCGCTCGACCGGCGGTCGCGTGGAGCTGCTCCTGTTGGAGCGCGCCGAAGGCACGCTCTGGGAGGCCCTCGCCCGACCGTCGCGGCGCCTTCGCCCCGGTGAGCGGCTCGCGTCCGGTGCGCCCGGCGCACAGAGGGGGTTGAGCTCGTCGAGGCGCTCGGGGAGGGGCGGTGGCTGGTGCGGCTCGACGGGGAGCCGGCGGGCGAGGCGCCGCTGCCGCCGTACATCACGACCCCGCTCGACGATCCTGCGCGGTACCAGACCGTCTACGCGGACGAGCCCGGTTCCGCCGCCGCGCCGACCGCGGGGCTGCACTTCACACCGGAGCTGCTCGCCGCGTTGGCCGTCGAACGGGTGACGCTGCACGTGGGGCTGGACACGTTTCGGCCGTTACAGACGGACACGCTCGAGGAGCACGTGCTCCACGGCGAGCGCTATCACGTGGAGCGTGGCGCGTGGACGCGCATCCGTGACGCACGCCGCGTGCTCGCAGTCGGCACGACGACCACACGCGTACTGGAGACCGTCGCTCGCAGCGGCGAGCTCGCAGGGCGCACGACGCTGTTCATCACGCCGGGCTTCGAGTTTCGGCGCGTCGACGCGCTGCTGACCAACTTCCACCTGCCGCGCTCGACGCTCCTCGCGCTCGTGATGGCGTTCGCCGGTGTCGACCAGGTCCGCGAGCTGTACCGCATCGCAATCGCCGAGCGGTACCGGTTCTACTCGTTCGGCGACGCGATGCTCCTCACCTGACGCACCGACGCGGGCGGGATGCGAGCGGCCGCGAAGCGGACGCCTTCAGGTAGCGACTGGAATCCGCTTCGAGCGGATTCCACCGAGCACGGGCAAGCCTGTCGCTCTGAGGGCAACAGTCTTGCCCCACGCGGTACGGCGCCTCTAGGATGGACGACGGCCGCGTCGATGCTCTAGGAGGTGCTGATGTCCGAGAAGATGTGGGGCTCCGAGCCGTTCTGGGGACTTGGCTACGAGTGGGATCCGAACTGGGTGCTCACCGACCGGCAGCAGGAGCTCCGCGCGCTCCTGATCGAGCTGTGCGAGACGGAGATGCGCGCCAACGCAAAGCGCTCGGACGACGAGCTCCTGTTCCCGCGGCGTAACCTCGAGCTGCTCGGGGAGCACGGATTCCTCGGCCTCACGGTGCCCGAGGAGTACGGCGGCCTGGGCGAGAACCACGTGGCGTTCGCCATGACCTGCGAGACCATCTCGCGGTACGGATGCGCCTCCACCGCGATGTGCTACGTGATGCACATCGGTGCCGTGATGGCGGTCATGTACCGCCCCACCGACGAGCTGGTGGACAAGTACATCCGCCCGCTGCGCAGCGGGAAGATCGGGACGCTGTCGTACTCCGACCCTGAGACGGGCTCGCACTTCTGGTACCCGATCTCGTCCGGCGCCGAGCGCTCGAACGGCGGCTACAAGGTGCGCAAGAAGGCGTCCTGGACGACGTCCGCCGGTTTCGCCGACTTCTACGTCGTGCAGACGACCAGCCCGGACTTCAAGGGCTACGACGACCTCTCCGTCTTCGTCGTCGACGCCGAGCACGTCGAGTCGCAGCCATCTCTGTGGGATGCGCTCGGGCTCCGGGGCAACCAGTCCGGCCCGCTCGAGGTGCCCGGCGTGGAGATCCCCGGCTACCAGCTGATCGGCCCGATCGGCGACGGCGCCGCGTCGAACGACGAGATCGTCGACCCCTTCTTCCTGATCGGCTCGTCGTCGGTCTGGAACGGCATCTCGCTCGGCACGATCGACATCGCCAAGCGGCACACCACCCGCAAGCGCCATGTCGACGTCGGCATGCGGGTCGCCGACTACCCCACGATCCAGGACTACGTCGGCGAGGCCGTGATGGACACGAACGCGGCCCGGATGTTCGTGTACTCGGTCGCCCAGGCGATGGACTCCGAGACCAACGACAACACGAAGGTGCTCGCCGTCGGCGACGTCGCCCGTGCCAACTTCCTGCACTGGGCGTGGCAGATCAAGTTCGAGGCGGCGAAGAACGTCGCGCACGTCGTCGACAAGATGCTCCACGCCTGCGGCGGCTCCGGCTACAAGCGGGACATGGAGCTGGAGCGGTACCTACGCGACGGCAAGGCGGGCTGGGTGATGGGGCCGACCAACGAGGTGCTGCGCCAGTTCGTGGGCAAGGCCGTCCTGCTCGGCTTCGAGTCGCTCGACTACTGGAACCAGTCGTACAACCGACGCGCGGTCGAGAACGAGGTCAAGAAGCTCGACGCGGCCGGCAAGCGGGAGCTCGCCGAGCAGCTCGTCGCGCAGGCCGCCGAGGACGAGGCGAAAGAGCCCGCGAAGGCGGGCTGAGCGGCCGCCGTCATGACCGCCGTCCAGCGCCCGCGGCTCCTCGTCCCGGGTCTCGTGCCGTACGACCCGACGAGGGAGACGTACCGCGTGCGCCGCGGCGCGGCGACGGTCGTCTCGCTCCACCCGGACGACCGGCTCACCGTCCGCGACCTCGACGGAGGCCAGCGGGCCGAGGTGACCGTGCTCGCACCGGACGGGCGCGAGGACTACGCCGCCATCGGCGCGAGCGGCGACGGGCGTCCCGGCCACGGTGCTTCGCTCGCTCGTCCGCTCGCACCGGGACGGGGCGATCGACGTCGTCGAGGGCCTCGCGGCACGCGGGCGTCGACCCGACGAACGCCACCGCGGCGCTGCTGTTCGGGCCGTCATCGCCGCCCGGGCGGGAGGAGACGTTCCGGGCCGACCGCGCTGCCGTCGTCGTTGTCGGTGCCCCCGACGGCGCGCCGGTGGTCGAGGGCGGGGTCCCGGCGTCCGACCTCGAGCTCGAGATCCGCCGGGCGCGCGGCCGCGGACGAGCTCGAGCCGTCGCTACCAGAGCCGCTGGCCGAGCCGCGACTCGACTTCCAGGTCGACCGTGCATCCGCGCTCGCGTACGAGGTCGAAGGCGGGCGAGTACATCCAGATCATCGACGTCCGCGGCCGGCAATGCTCGGACTTCCTCGCCTTTCACACGGGCAAGCTGCAGGCCGGGGTCGAGCGCGGGCTGGACTCGACGGCCACCCGGTCGCTGGTGGGGAGCATGTACCCGCAGCCGGGTCTCTACTCGAAGTTCTTCACCGTCGACCTGGAGCCGCTCGTCGAGGTCGTCCGTGACACCGTTGGCCGTCACGACACCTTCGGTCTCGCCTGCACCCGCAAGTACTACGAGGACAAGGGCTACTTCGGGCACGTCAACTGCTCCGAGAACTTCAACGCGCAGCTCGACCCGTACACCGTCGTGGCGCGAGCCGGCTGGCCGGCGATCAACTTCTTCTACAACACCGCCTTCGACGCGCACAACCAGTACATCCTCGACGAGCCCTGGTCGCGTCCGGGCGACTACGTCCTGCTGCGGGCGACGACCGACCTCGTGTGCCTGTCGAGCGCCTGCCCCGACGACATCGACGCGGCGAACGCGTGGAATCCGACCGAGGTGCACGTACGCGTCTACCCCGCCCGCGAGCGCTTCAGCGCCGCGATCGCCCACCGCGTCACACCCGACGCCGAGCCGAAGCTGACGAAGGAGACGGCTTTCGGCGAGCGCACCCGCGCGCTGACCGGTCGCTTCACCGAGTACAACGGCTACTGGCTGCCGACCTCGTACGACAACCTCGGCGCGGTGGCCGAGTACTGGGCCTGCCGGGAGCACGCGGCGATCATGGACCTGTCGCCGCTGCGGAAGTTCGAAGTGCTCGGGCCGGACGCCGAAGCGCTGCTGCAGGCGACCCTGACCCGTGACATCCGCCGTCTCTCGGACGGGCAGGTCGTCTATACCGCCATGTGCAACGACACCGGCGGCATGATCGACGACGGCACGGTGTTCCGGATCGGGCCGACCAACTTCCGCTGGGTCGGCGGCTCGGAGTACGGCGGCGTGTGGCTTCGCGAGCAGGCCGAGCGGCTCGGGCTGCGCGTCTGGGTGAAGGAGTCGACCGACGAGCTGCACAACGTCGCCGTGCAGGGGCCGGCCAGCCGCGACCTGCTGACGCCGCTGATCTGGACGGCGCCCGCGCAGACGCCGTTCGCGGAGCTCAAGTGGTTCCGCTTCTCGGTGGCGCGGCTCGGCGGCCCACAGGGGATCCCGCTCGTCGCCTCGCGCACCGGGTACTCGGGCGAGCTCGGCTACGAGCTGTTCTGCCATCCGAAGGACGCCGCGGCGTTGTGGGACGCGGTGCTGGACGGCCGGGCAGCCGCACGGCCTGGCGCCGCTCGGTCTCGAGGCGCTCGACATGCTGCGCATCGAGGCGGGGCTGGTCTTCGCCGGCTACGAGTTCGACGACCAGATCGATCCGTTCGAGGCCGGCATCGGGTTCACCGTCACCGCCGACAAGGAGGAGGACTTCGTCGGCCGCGAGGCGCTCGCCGAGCGACGCGCACATCCGCAGCGGGCGCTCGTCGGTCTCGAGCTGGAGGGCAACGAGACCGCTGGTCATGGCGACTGCGTCCACGTGGGCCGCTCTCAGGTCGGCGTGATCACGAGCGGCACCCGCTCGCCGGTGCTGCAGAAGAACATCGCGCTCTGCCGCATGAACGTGCGCTACGCGGAGCCGGGCACCGAGGTCGAGGTCGGCAAGCTCGACGGCCACCAGAAGCGGATCCCGGCGACGGTGGTGCCGTTCCCGTTCTACGACCCGGAGAAGGCGCGGCGGCGTCGTCCGGGGCCGCTGGCACGCCGTACGACGCCTCCCGAAACCGCGAGGCGCAGGATCTCGATCAGCGCGAGCGCCGCTCGCGAGTCTGCTTCGAGCGCAGCACGCAGCTCGTCGCGCGAGACGGCGAGACAGCGAACCTGGCCGACGGCGGTGACGTTGGCCGTGCGGGCTCCGTCGGGATCGAGCACCTCGATCTCGCCGATCAGCTTGCCCTCTCCGAGGACGAGCGACAGACCAGGGCGCTCGACCGTTGCGGTGCCCTCGAGCACCAGCAGGATGAACTCGCCCGGATCGCCGATGCGCATCATCGCCTCGCCATCCTCGAACGTCATCTCGGTGCCTGCGGCCAGCAGCGGCTCGAGGAGCTCGCGCGGCAACGTCGCCAGCTCGCCGCGCTCGGGCACGAGCTTCTCGTAGCGACCGCCGTGGAAGAGCAGCGGCCTGCCCTCGCCGTAGCGTGCGAACTCGACCTCGCCGAGGAACAGCGAGTGGTCGCCACCCCAGTACGAGCGCACGACCCGTGCGACCAGGTGTGCGAGCGCTCCGGCGACGAGCGGCGTGTCGTGCACGACCTCGAACGACGGCTCGGGCAGGTCCTCACCCGGCCGCCCGGCGAAGCGGTCGGAGAGCCCCGCCTGACCGGCCTCCAGCACGCTCACCCCGTAGCGGGTGCCCTCGTGCAGGAGACCCGCGAGCTTCGCGCGGCGGTCGAGCGAGATCAGCACGAGTGGTGGCCGGAGCGACACCGACATGAACGCGTTCGCGGTCATCCCGTGCACCTGATCGCCGACGCGGGTGGTGAGGACCGTGACGCCGGTCGCGAACATCCCGAGCGTGCGCCGGAAGGCGATCGCAGGGTCGCCCTCGAGCCCTTCGCCGAGCTCGAGCTCCTCGTGCTCGGGGACGTCGAACGGCGACTCGGTGAGCGGGATCGGGAGGTCGAACTCGCGCGGCGCAGTGTCTGACATACCCTCATTCTCACCCACATGACCGGCTTTCGGCTCGAGGCGACAGACGGTGCTGCGCGTGCCGGCGTGATCCACACCGCGCACGGCGACATCCCGACGCCGGCGTTCATGCCCGTCGGCACGAAAGCCACCGTCAAGACGCTGCATCCCGACGAGGTGCGCGCGCTCGGCGCGCACGTGATCCTCGGCAACACGTACCACCTGCATCTGCGTCCCGGCGAGGACGTAATCGAGGAGCTCGGCGGGCTGCACGCCTTCACCGGCTGGGACGGCCCGATCCTCACCGACTCGGGCGGCTTCCAGGTCTTTTCGCTGCGCGACACGCTCCTCGCCGTCGACGACGACGGCGTCACGTTTCGCTCCGTCTACGACGGCGCTGCGGAGCGCCTGACGCCGGAGAGCGTCGCGGAGATCCAGCGGCGGCTCGGCTCGGACATCGCGATGTGCCTGGACATCTGCCCTCCAGCTGACTCGTCGCCCGAGGAGCACGAGCAGGCCGTGCGCCGCACCACGCTCTGGGCGGAGCGCCAGGCGGAGGCACCGCGGGCGCCCGGGCAGCTCCGCTTCGGGATCGCCCAGGGTGGCACCGACGCAGAGCTGCGGCGCCGCTCGATCGAGGAGATCACCGCGCTCCCGTTCGACGGCTTCGCGCTCGGTGGGCTGGCCGTCGGGGAGAGCCGTCCGGAGATGCTCGATGCGGTCGGCTGGTCGGCGCCGCTCCTGCCCGACGATCGCCCGCGCTACTTCATGGGGCTCGGCGACCCTGAAGGGATCCTCGAGATCGTCGCGCGCGGGATCGACATGTTCGACTGCGTGCTCCCGACCCGCACGGCGCGCACCGGCTCTGCGCTCACCACACACGGGCGCCTCAACCTCCGCAACGCGCGGTTCGCCCGCGACCCCGGCCCGCTGGAGGAAGGGTGCGGCTGCCCCGCCTGCGAGCGCTTCTCACGCGGCTTCGTGCGACACCTCGTCAACCAGCAAGAGATCCTCGGACTGCGGCTGTTGACCCTGCATAATCTGTGGTTCGTACTACGACTGACCGAGGGCGCGAGGGCGGCGATCCTGCGTGGCGAGTTCGACCGCTACCGCGCGGACACGTTGGAGAGGCTGGCCGGCACATCGGAGGAGAGTGAGGGGCGTGGCCCCTGAAACCAGACGGGGCAGACCCCCGAGGGAGACAATGTGTCAAGCCTGATCATCCTGCTCGCGATGTTCGTGCTGCTGTGGGCCGTGCTCATCCGCCCGCAGCGAATGAAGCAACGCGTGCAGCAGCAGATGCTGTCCCAGATCGACTCCGGGGACGAGATTCTCACCGTGGGTGGGATCTACGGCATCGTCGTCGAGGTCGAGGACGACGACGACCTCGTCGTCGAGATCGCCGACGGGATCCACGTTCGGATCTCGCGGCGCGCCGTCGCCACCGTCGTCAAGCCCGAGGAGGAGGACGAGGACGCGGAGGCCGACGACGAGATCATCGAGGCCGACGCGCAGGACGTGACGAGCGAGGAGGATGCCGAAGGGCTCGTCACCGTCCCCGACACGGAGGCCACCATCGAGGCGACACAGAGGCGTCTTTTCCGGCGTCGTTGATGCCCGAAGGCCGTTCCGGCGTAGGCGACGTTGTGAATCGTGAGGAAACCATGAGCACACCCGTACCCGGCGCTGTGTCATCGCTCTGACGCAGCTACCGTGATCGTCGCTACATGACCCGTCGCTCCGCAGTCGTCGTCCTGGCGTTCGTCGTCGCCGCGCTCATCGGCGTCGGCCTGCTCGCCGTTCCCGCCTCGCCGTTGCACCAGAGCGCGACGCTCGGGCTCGACCTGCAGGGCGGGCTCGAGGTGACCCTCCAGGCGGTGCCGCCCAAGGACCGCGAGCTCACCTCCGAGGACCTCGACCGGTCGGTCGAGATCATGCGCAGCCGCGTCGACCGCCTCGGCGTCGCCGAGCCCGAGATCCGCACGCAGGGCGACGATCAGATCGCCATCCAGCTGCCAGGCGTCAAGGACCCGGCCGCCGCCGCGCAGATCATCGGCAAGACGGCCCAGCTCGAGCTCTACGACCTCGAGACCTCGCTGACAGGGCCCTCGATCGACGCCACGGGCAACCCGATCGCGATCACCCGTCTCTACGACCTGCTCGCCCGCGTCCAGTCGCTCGCCGAACAGGGCACACCGGAGGAGTGGTACGTCTTCAACGCCAAGCGGCGCCTCGCAGAGGGCCCCTCGGCGACTCGGGAGGACGCGCTGAAGAAGTGGAACGGCAAGCTCCCGAAGGGCTTCAAGGTGTTCGCAGCCCCCGCGGACACGGTGGTGATCCGGTGTAACACGACCGCGGGCATCTGCCCGGGGACCGCCCCAGGAGGCAGCGGCTGGTACCTCTTCAAGTACACGCCGCCCGACGTGCCACAGATGACCGGCGCCGACCTGAAGCTGTCGGGCACCCGTGCCGATTTCGACACGAGCCCGGGCGGCGCCGGCCGGCCGATCGTGTCGATGGAGTTCACCGACAAGGGCGGAGACAGGTTCCAGGAGATCACCCGCGACGAGTGGTTGCGCGGCAAGATCCGCAACCAACCGCAGCACTTCGCGATCGTGCTCGACCGCGAGATCCGCACCTGGCCGCAGATCGACTTCACCGACGGATCGCTGGCAGGTGGTATCGGCGGCGGCCGGGCGCAGATCACGGGGCTCGAGTCTCTCGACGAGGCGAAGGAGATCGCGATCGTCCTTCAGACGGGCGCGCTCCCGGTCAAGTTCGTCACGCTCGACCAGACGAGCATCTCGGCCACGCTCGGCAAGGACTCGCTCCAGGAGGCGAAGGTCGCCGCGCTCGTTGGCCTGTTGGCGGTGGCGCTGTTCCTGCTCCTCTTCTATCGCTTCCTCGGCCTCGTCGCCGTGCTCGGCCTGTTCGTCTACGCGGCGCTCCTCTACGCGGCAGTACTTCTGTTCAACGTCACGCTGACGCTTCCGGGGATCGCGGGCCTCGTGCTCACGCTCGGCGTGGCGGCGGACGCGAACGTGGTCATCTTCGAACGCATCAAGGAAGAGGCGCGGGCGGGGCGCAGCGTACGTGCGGCCATCTCGACGGGGTACACGAAGGGCTTCGCGACCATCGTCGACGCCAACGTGGTCACCATGATCACCGCGCTCGTGCTGTTCGCGGTCGCCACCGCGAGCGTCCGTGGCTTCGCGCTGATGCTGCTCGTCGGCACCGCCATCTCCATGCTCACAGCAGTGCTCGCCACGCGAGCGTTCCTCGCGGTGCTCGCCGGCTTCAAGGTGCTCGACGACAGACGCCTGATCGGGACATCCGGCCGCGGCATCCCTGACTGGCTCAAGATCGACTACATCGGGCGCCGCAACCTGTGGTTCGCCATCTCCGGCGCGGTCGTGGTGCTCTCGATCGGCGCGATCGCGATCAACGGCCTCAATCTCGGGATCGACTTCAAGGGCGGGACGCAGATCTCGTTCAAGACGGCTACTCCTGTGTCGCTCGAGCAGGTTCGTGCCGAGACTGCCGAGATCGGCGAGGCGAAAGCGGTCATCCAGGGCCGCGGCCGCGTCACCGACGGTAAGTACCGGGACTTCCAGATCCGCACGGAGACGCTCACCCCGGCCGACAACGCCCGCCTGGAGGCCGGGCTCGGAGAGGCTGTCGGTGCGACCGCGTTCGGTGCCAAGAACGTGTCGGAGAGCTTCGGCCGTCAGATTGCCAAGAGCGCGATCCTCGCGATCATCGTCTCGCTGCTCCTGATCGTCGGCTACATCTCCGTGCGCTTCCAGTGGAAGTTCGCGCTGCCCGTGCTCATCGCGCTCGCCCACGACGTGGTGATCACGATCGGTATCTATGCCCTGCTCGGCCGAGAGGTGACGACCGCAACGGTCGCGGCGGTGCTGACCGTCCTCGGGTACTCCATCTACGACACGATCATCATCTTCGACCGCATCCGCGAGAACATCCCGCTGATGAAGCGGTCGTCGTTCCGCGTGCTGGCCAACGTGTCGCTGTGGGAGACGATCCCACGTTCGCTCGCGACGACGTTCATCACGCTCGTCCCGATCATGTCGCTGCTCCTCTTCGGCGGCGACACGTTGAAGGACTTCGCCTTTGCGCTGCTCGTCGGCATCGGCTCCGGCGCGTATTCGTCGATCTTCGTGGCTGCGCCGCTGCTGGCCGTGCTCTACGAGCGCGAGCCGGAGTACGCACGCCGACGCGACGACGAGTCCCTGGCGGACGTCCAATCTGTCGGCGGCGCCGCCCTGCTGCGCGACGACGACGACGCTGGAGAGCAGCCAGCCGTGCCTTCGCGCGGGCCCTCGCCGACGCCGTCGCCCGCCACGGCGACCGCGGGCGCCAGCGATCTCGGTGCCTCGTCTGCCAAGCGCGAGCGACGCCGGCAGCGGCGCTCGTCCCGCCCTCACGGGCGCTCTCGGTAGCGCGAAACGGCCGTCCCCCTGTCACCCCTCTAGACTGCGGGGGTGGCAGAGAACGGGGACACGCCCGCACCGTCGCTGCAGCAGCTCCTGCTCGCCGGCGTCGGCTGGGTCTCGGAGGGAGTCGAGGCCGCCGACGGGTTCGCGGACGAGCTGGCCCGGAGGATCGGCGCCGATCGCGAGCAGATGCGCACCGCCGTGCGCGACACGATCGCCTCATGGCGCCGGGAGGCCGAGCGGCTCGGTGTCCGCGGCGACGACGTCACCGATCGCGCGCTGGCACGTCTCGGCCTCGCTCGCCGCGAGGCGCTCGACGATCTCGAGCTGCGAGTGGCGCAGCTCGAGCACCGCCTCCGGCTGCTGGAGCGGGAGACCGACGTAGAAACCACTTCCTAGCCAAAAAGTCGCACTTTGCGATCTTTTTCGCGCGTCCGGGCTTGATCCGTGTCGGCGCCGTCCGTAGAGTCCTGCCATCTGAGCCGACGGGCCCTCGGGTCTGTCGGCTCAGTGTCTTTTTGTGCAGAGCCGGTCGCGCTGCCACACTGACCGCATGGCGACTACGCGTCAGCGCTCGATCGGCCGTCTCTCCGAGATCGCACGCGTGGCGGGGCGTCACGGGTTCGGTTACGTCTTCGACCGGCGCCGCACGCCACCGGACGTGCCCGTCGCAGAACGCGGGCGGCGGCTGCGAGAGATGCTCGACGAGCTCGGGCCGACGTTCGTCAAGTTCGGCCAGCTCCTCTCGACACGCCCCGACCTGGTGCCACCGGACATCGTCGTCGAGCTCCGCAAGCTCCAGGACGACGTCTCGCCGATCCCGTTTGAGCAGGTGGCGCAGGTCGTTGAGGTCGACCTCGGCCTGACCGTCGAGCGGGCGTTCCTCACGTTCGACGAGACGCCGATCGCGGCCGCTTCCATCGGGCAGGTGCACCGGGCCACGCTCCCGAACGGCGACGACGTCGTGGTCAAGGTGCAGCGGCCGGATGCGCCGCGCCAGATCGAATCCGACCTCCTGCTGCTGCGCTCCACCGTGCGCCTCGCGCGCGAGCGCGTTCGTGCGCTCGACTTCATCGACAGCGAAGCTCTGGTCGACGAGTTCGCCCGGTCGATCCGGCAGGAGCTCGACTACCAGCAGGAGGCACGGAACGCGGAGACGTTCCGCCGCAACTTCGCCGGCGACGAGCGTGTGGTGGTGCCGCGCGTGTGGTGGCGCTACACGACGGGCCGGGTGCTGACGCTCGATTACCTCGCGGGCAGGCACATCCGCGACGTCGACGTGTCGGACTGGCCGGCGGAGGAGCGCCGCGAGCTGGCCTATCGCATGACGGACGCGTGGATGACGATGATCTTCCGCCACGGGTTCTTCCACGGCGACCCACACCCGTCGAACATCCTCCTCCTCGACGACGGGAGGCTCGGGCTCGTCGACTTCGGCCTTGCCGGCAGGCTCACGGACGAGGACATGGCCCGGCTGACGCGCCTGTTCGTCGACGCGGCGACAGAGAACGTCGCAGCGCTGCCGCGTCGGCTTGCCGACCTCGGCGTCCAGTACCCGAAGGAACGAGAGGACGAGCTTCGCTCGCGTCTCGAAGAGCTGTACTACCGCTACTACGGCACGCGGTTGGCCGACATCGACCCGATCGAGGTGATCCGCGAGGCGTTCGGGCTCATCTACGCGATGAGCTTGCGGTTGCCGACCCGCTTCGTGATCCTCGACAAGGCGATCGCCACGCTCGGCTCGGTGGGCACCGAGCTCTACCCCGAGTTCAACGTGTTCGAGGTGGCGAAGCCGTACGCGAGGCAGCTCATGGCCGAGCGGCTGTCACCGTCGCGGCTCGCCCTCAGAGCGCAGCGTGAGGCGCGAGAGCTCGTCGGCGTTGCACGCGAGCTCCCTTACCAGCTCCACGACATCCTCGAGGATGTGCGCACCGGTCGATTCGGGGTGCACATCGAAAACCCCGGGATCGACGAGCTCGACACCACCATCCACCACGCCGTGAACCGCATCGTCGTCGGAGTCGTCGTGGCGGGCGGGCTCGTCGGCTCCTCGATCGTGGGAGCCCTTGCAGCCGAAGGCCCGCGGGTGATGGGTCTCCACCTGCTGTCGTTCGTCGGCTTCATGCTCTCCGGCATCTTCGGCCTGTGGCTCATCTGGGGCGTGATGCGCTCCGGCAGGCTCTGACGGGCGCTCAACGTTTCGAGCCACGCCCGCGTCGGCCGGCTGTGGATTGATCGGCACCGTTTCTTAACGCATTCGGGCTCAGAGCTTTGGCCGTCTCCCGTGCGGCCACGCCCGTAGCAGGCGCGGCTCAGGCGCCCCGTAGGCGGCCGTGGCGCTCGAGCACCTCCAGCGTGAGATCGTGCGGGAGTGCCCTCGCAAGCCGTCCGTCGCGGCCGTCCGTGTCCACCGCGGCCCACAGCGCGTTGAGCACCGCCTCCTCGGTCGCCTCGACGGTGGCCTGGAAGAGCGTGTCGAGCGCCCGGTCAGGGACGCGTGGCGCCGTCCCCGCGAACAGATCTCCGCGCGTCGGCCGCCCATCGGTTGCGAAGGCGATGAAGATCTCGCCGCTGCCGTGCCAGGCGACGCTTCCGGCGCGTGCGAGGCCGAGACCGCAGCGTCGCGCGACCCGCTCGAGCTGACTGCTCGCGAGCGGGAGATCGATCGCGACGACGCAGATGCAGCTCCCCGGAGGAGAGGACGGGGTCGATCCCGGGATCCGCGAGCGTCTCGCCGACCGGCACGCCGTCGATGCGGAGCGCACCCGGCTCGTAGCCGCCGAAGTTCGCGAGCACGAGCACACCGACCGTTGCCTCCGATGTCGGTCGCAACGCGACTCGACGTCCCGATGCCGGCCTTCCAGCCGAGCGAGATCATGCCGGTACCGGCACCGACGCATCCTTCGTCGACGACCGCACCGCGCCGCAGCAAGAGCCCGGCTCGCGTCCGACGCCTCGACCTGGACGACGCGTGCGTCGTTGAGCCAACTGTCGTCACACTCGCCGACGACCGGAAGCACGACGTCCTCGACTCCGACGGAAGCGTCCGCGGCGACGGCTGCGGCAACGGCCCCGTCGAGCACGCGGCCGACCTGCATCGTCGACGTCAGGTACACGGGCGTCTCGAGCACGCCCCATTCGCGGATCGCCAGAGCGCCCGTCAGCTCACCGGCGCCGTTCAGAACCGCTATCCCGGCGGGCAACGGACGACGGAAGAGCGAGCTTGGGTCGGCAGGCACGATCGCGGTGACACCCGTGCGCGCGACGCCGCGACCGGCGGGTGGCTCGGGCTCGTCGCGCCAGACCGTCACATGGCCGACGCGCAACACCGGAGACGTCGGTGATCGCATTCGTCGGGCCTGCCGCCAGCGTTCCGAGACGCAGCCCGAGCTCGCGCAGCCGGGGCCGCGCGAGATGGAGGAGGCGTCGGCACGAGGGCGAGCCTAACCCCTCCGGGGCGCGGTAGGCTCGCCGCCGTGGCGCTGCACGATGCCCGTCGTCTGGACCGACGCACACCGCTCACACCAGCCAGGCGGCGAGGTGTGGATCGGCCTGCCGTATGGGGCCGACGAGGTACCCGAGCGCGCCGAGGCGATTCGGGACGCCCTCGAGAAAGCCGGCACGCAAGTGGTCGACGCCAAGCCGCACAGCGACGACGCACTCCTCGCCGTGCACGACCCCGACCTGGTCGCAGTTCCTCGCGATGCCTGGGCGCTCTGGGTCGCGGCCGGCTATCCGGATGTCCCGGGTCAGGACAACGTCGTCGGGTACATCTTCCCGCACCCGG
This sequence comes from uncultured Actinomycetes bacterium, assembly GCA_963724995.1. Classification (GTDB taxonomy): domain Bacteria; phylum Actinomycetota; class Thermoleophilia; order Gaiellales; family Gaiellaceae; genus Gaiella. The sequence goes on along the minus strand of CAVRXC010000004.1, from coordinate 11,189 downwards.
GCTCATCGGTCCGCACGAGCCACTGCTCGCAGCGTCCGCGTCCGCAAGAGTCGGGAACTTCGCCTTCGACACGATGACCCCGATCGGGCCCGGCACCTGGGAGGCGGCACGCGGAGCGGTGGACTGCGCGCTCACCGCCTGTCGATCTCGTGCTGGCCGGCGCGCGAGTCGCCTATGCGTGCACGCGTCCGCCCGGGCACCACGTGACCCGCACGCGCCTACGGCGGGTCGTGCTACCTGAACAACGCTGCCGTCGCCGCCCAGTACGTGCTCGATCGCGGCGCGGCGCGCGTCGCCATCGTCGACATCGACGTGCACCACGGCAACGGCGCGCAGTCGATCTTCTGGGAGCGCGGCGACGTGCTCACCTGCTCCGTGCACGTCGACCCGGCTGCCGGATGGTTCCCGCACTTCCTTGGCCTCGCCGGCGAGCGCGGGGCCGGGGCGGGGGAGGGTGCAAACCTCAACGTGACTCTTCCACCGGGAACCGGGGACGAAGGCTGGCTCGACGCGATCGGCACGACGACCTCGGTCGTGCGTGAGCACGGCGCCGACGTGCTCGTGGTCGCGCTCGGTGTCGACGCGGCCGCGAACGACCCGAACAGCCCACTCGAGGTCACCGAGGAGGGGTTCCGGCGCGCGGGTGAGCTGCTCGGCGCCCTCGGGCTGCCGACGGTCGTCGTGCAGGAGGGTGGCTACGATCTCGCGACGATCGGCGGGCTCGTGCTCGCCGCGCTCGAGGGGATGGAGACGGAGCAGGGAGGGGCGCGTGAAGGCCGAGTCGCTGTGGGTCGGCACCGAGGAGTACGGCGGCCTGCCCACACCCGAACGGCGTGGCAGCCCACTGCCACCGCACTGGCGGCTCGAGGCCGTCTGGGCGACAGAGCGTCCACGCACGCCTTCGATCTCGGCCGACGGCCGTCTGGTGACGTTCATCCAGGATCGCGACACGTCCGACGTCTGGCTGCTCGAGCTCGAGGACGGCAGCGTGTCGCGGCTGACGACGGGTCGGCAACCGATGCCGTACTGGGAGGACACCACGCCGGTGGTCTCGCCCGACGGGGCGCAGATCGCGTTCGCCGACGAGGGCAAGGTCTGGGTCGTCGCGGCTGCGGGTGGGCCCGCCCGCGAGGTCGCCGAGGCCGGCAGCCCGGTATGGCTCGGCCACGACCGGCTCGTCGTCTCGGTCGAGCGCGAGACGCGAAGTCGTCTGGCCGTCGTCTCGCTCGACGATCCGTGGCCGCAGCCGCTCGTGCGCGCCGCACCAGGGCTCGACACGAACGGCGACGAGCAGGGTGCGGTGGTCTCACCCGACGGAAGCGACCGTCGCGTTCCGCTTCCGCTCCCACACGGACCTGACCCGCTCGGAGATCCGCGTCGTCGACGTCGCGACCGGCGAGGCGCGCGCGCTGACGGGCGCCGCGGGGATCGAGGAGGACGAGCCCGCGTGGTCGCCGGACGGACGTACCGCTGGCGTTCACCGCGCAGCGAAGCGAGTGGTGGGAGCTGCGCGCGATCGACGCTCGACACCGGGAGCGAGCGCGTGCTCGCATCCGTCGAAGCGGACTTCTCCGAGCCGGCGTGGAGCAGCGGACGGAGCGCAGATCGCGGCTGTTCGCTCGAAGGAGTTCAGCCACGACCTCGTGCTCGTCGACGTGTCCACAGGCGTGGTGACGGACATCGCAGCGGGCGGCTGCTACGGCACGCCCCTCTGGGCAAGCGGACGGCTCGCTCGTCGTCACGTACGAGGATCATGCGTCACCGCCCGAGCTCCAGTCGCCTCCGGGACAGCAGAGCGCGAGCGCCTCGTCGCCGGCGCGCCGGCCGCGGTTCGTCAGCGCCCCGCACGTCGTTCCGGAGGAGGTCACGTTCCCGTCGACCGACGGGCTCGAGATCGACGCACTCCTCTACCGGCCGCGCGCGAGCTGATCGTCCTGCGCCCGGCCGTCGTCTATCCGCACGGCGGGCCGAAGGAGTTCTACGGGCGACGAGTGGGACGGGCGTTGCGCAGTACTTCGTCGACAAGGGCTACGCATGGCTGTCGCTCAACTACCGCGGCTCGACCGGTCGCGGCAAGGCGTTCGAGCATCTCAACGACGGCGACTGGGGTGGCGGCGACACGCAGGACTGCCTCGCAGCGGCCGACTACCTCCGCACGCTCGACTGGGTCGACGGGGAGCGGCTCGCCATCTTCGGCGCGAGCTACGGCTCCTACATGGCGCTCTCCGCGGTCGTCGAGGACGCGGGAGAGCGATTCCGCTGCGCGGTGTGCAAGTACGGCGACTGCGACCTCGTCACGACGTGGGCGCAGGGCGACTGGGTCGGGGATCCGGTACTGCGGTGAGAACATGCTCGGCCATCCGGGTGTCAACCGCGACGTCTACCTGCGCGGCTCGCCGATCCACCGTCTCGACCGCGTCGCCGTGCCGCTGCTCGTCGCCACAGGGGAGCGCGACGTGCGCGTCAGCGCGAGCCAGTCGGCGCAGCTCGTCGACGAGCTCCGCCGCCTCGGCAAGACCTACGAGTACGTCACCTACCCGACCGAGGCGCACGGCTTCCTGCGCGAGGGGCCGTTCCTCGACTTCCACCGCCGGCTCGAGCGGTTCCTCGACTGGTACCTGCTCTAACGCAGGCTGAACAACCGCGACGCCGAGAGTCGGCGTCGAACCCGATGCCTTGACTCTACGGTCAGGGCAAGTCAATGATCCTGGATCCCGGGGACGTGAGAGGAGAAAGTCTCGTGAGAAGCCTGCGCCGCCTCGTTGTTGCGCTTGCTCGTCGTCGCCGTCGCCCTCGTTGCCGTGACGGCGTCCTTTGCCCAGGACGACGAGAAGGTCGTCTTCACCGTCGGCTTCCCCGAGCGACTACGACACGCTCAACCCGCTCGTCGGCGTCGAGGTCCCCGACTACGAGATCTGGAACCTCCAGTACGCGACGCTGACCGACAAGGCGGCGGCCGACTTCGCCACGATCCCCGGTCTCGCCGAGTCGTGGGAGGTGTCGAACGGCGGCAAGACGTACACCTACACGCTGCGCGACGGCCTGACGTGGTCCGACGGCACGCCGCTCACCGCCGAGGACATCGCCTACACGATCAACCGGGCGCGCGAGGAGGAGTGGCAGAACTACACGTCGACGGTCGCCGAACCTCACGGCGAAGGTGATCGACGACCGCGACGGTCGAGATCACGAGCTCGGTCCCCGACCCGAAGCTCCCGACGATGGACGTCTACATCCTCCCGAAGCACATCTGGGAGAAGCACGACAAGGCGCGATCACGAAGTACGACGGCACCGACGGCGTCGGGTCGGGCCCGTTCACGCTGGTGGAGGCGAAGCGCGGCCAGTTCATGCGGCTGAAGGCGAACGACAGCTACTGGGGTGGCCGAGCCCGAGATCGACGAGGTCGTCTTCCGGCTCTTCACCAACCGCGACGCGATGGTGGCGGCGCTCGAGAAGGGCGAGATCGACGCCGCTCACGACGTTCCTACCGAGTCGTTCGAACGTCTTCAGACGACGGAGGGAATCGTCGCGGTCCAGGGCGAGCAGGGTGGGTTCAACGAGATCTCCGTCAACGGCGGCCGGCCGGAGAGCCAGCGCGTCGAGGGGATCGGCAACGGCCACCCGGCGCTCTCCGACATCGAGTTCCGCAAGGCGATCGCGCACGCGATCGACAAGCAGACGCTGATCGACAGGGTCAACGCGGGCTCGGCCGTGTCGGAACGACGGTCAGCCCCTCACCGAACCCGGAGTGGATCCCCGAGATCCCAGAGGCCGAGCAGTTCCTGTTCGACCTCGACAAGGCCCGGGCGATCCTCGACGCGGCCGGCTACAAGGACACCAACGGCAACGGCATCCGCGAGATGCCCGACGGTGGCGACGACATCACCCTTGATTACGTCGTGCGCTCCGAGTCACAATCCGCGCCCGGCGACGCCGAGTTCGTCAGCGGCTGGCTCGAAGCAGATCGGTATCGGCACGAAGCTGCAGCACGGTGAACGACGCGACGCTGACCGAACTCATCGGCAAGGGCGAGTACGACCTCTTCGAGTGGGGGTGGACACCGTTCGTCGACCCTGACCCCGAGCTCTCGTACTTCACGTGCGACCAGCTCTCCAAGGACGTCGAGGATCCGACGAACTACTACAACGACGCGAACTGGTGCGACCCGACGTACGACGCCGACTACAAGGCACAGAACGACGAGCTCGACCACGAGAAGCGCGTCGAGATCGTGCATCGCATGCTGCGGACGATGTACGACGCCGCGATCTACAACGTGCTGCTCTACGAGCCGCGACCTGCAGGCGTACCGCACCGACCGCTTCGAGGGCTGGCTGCGCCAGCCTGCCGAGATCGGCCCGGTGCTCTTCTCGAACACGTCGCCGACGTACGCGAACCTGACGCTCGGGCGAGTCCTCCGGCGGTGGCGGCGGGGGTCTCGGCGGAGCGGGGATCGGAGCGATCGCCGTCGTGGGGGCCATCGGGATCGGTCTCGTAGCCTGGTCTCTCATCCGTCGCCGTAGCGCGGACGAGCGCGAGTAGCGCGAGTTGAGCAGGAGACCGGGTGGGACGAGCTCGGTGTGAACGGCGGGGTCAGGCTGAAGTCTGACCCCGCCTGGACGGCGCGCGCATGAGCACCCGCTTCGTCGTCGGCAAGGTGCTCGGCGCGCTCGCGACGCTTGCTTTCGTCGTCGTCTTCAACTTCTTCCTCTTCCGCGTCGTCGAGCAGGACCCGGTCGCGAATCTGTTCCGCGGCCGCAACCTGACGGTCGAGCAGCGCGAAGAGCTTCGTCACCAGTTCGGGCTGGACGGCTCGAAGCTCGAGCAGTTCGGCGCCTACATCGAGCAGACGGCGCAGCTCAACCTCGGCCGCTCGTACATCACGCAACCAGCCGGTCAGCGAGGAGATCTGGTCGCGTGCCTGGCCGACGATCGCGCTGGTCGGCATCTCGACGCTGCTCTCGACGATCTTCGGCGTCCTGATCGGGATCGCCGCGGCCTGGAAGCGCGGATCTCCAACGGACTACGGGTCGACGGGTTCACGATGGCCACCTACGCGATGCCGGACTTCTGGCTCGGGATGCTTGCTGCTGGTCACGCTGGGCGTCTCGCTCGGCCTGTTCCCGGTCGGTGGGATCAGCGACCCGGGCTCCGATGCCGGCGGCGTCGCGCTCCTGCTCGACCAGGCGCACCACATGTTCCTGCCCGCACTGACGCTGACGCTTGCCTACCTCGGCGAGTACGCGATCGTGATGCGCTCGTCACTGCTCGACACGATGCGTGAGGACTACCTGACGCTCGCGCGCGCGAAGGGCCTGCGCGACATCGTCGTGCGAAACCGGCACGCGGTGCCGAACGCGATCCTGCCCGTGGTCACGCTCATCGCGATCAACTTCGGCTTCGTGCTCTCCGGCGCGATCGCCGTCGAGACGATCTACTCCTGGCCGGGCCTCGGCCGGCTGACCTACGACGCGCTCAACGCGCCCGGACCTGCCGATGCTGCAGGGCCTGTTCCTCGTCTTCAGCGCGGCGGTGATCTTCTTCAACCTCGTCGCCGACCTTCTCTACGCCTACCTCGATCCGCGGGTGCGGACAGCGTGAGCACCGCCCAGGTCACGGTCTCCGGTCGTCGTGTCGCCTGGCAGCGGCGACGCCGCGCGCTCGCCGCTGCCTGGAACCAGTTCCGGCACTCGGTGCCGGGCATGATCGGGCTGGTCGTGCTGCTCCTCATCGTCGCGATGGCGCTCGCGGCGCCACTGCTTGCGGACGAGTCCGAGCTGCGGGCGATCAACGCCGTCGACAACCCGAGGTGGGCGACGCCGTCCGAGTTCCCCCCGCTCGGCACCGACAACTTCGGCCGAAGCGTCTGGGCGCAGTTCGTCTGGGGCGCACGTATCAGCCTGCTCGTCGGGCTCGCGGCGACCGCGATCGCGATCGTCGTCGGATCCGCGGTCGGCATCATCCGCCGGCTTCTTCGGCGGCTGGATCGGGGCCGTCCTGATGCGGCTCACCGAGTGGTTCCTCGTGATCCCGTTCCTGCCGCTCGCGATCGTGCTCGCAGCCATCCTCGGCCCCTCGGTCCAGAACATCATCCTCGTGATCGGCATCACCTCGTGGCCGGTCACCGCGCGGGTCGTACGCGCGCAGGTGCTGTCCCTCAAGGAGCGGCTGTACGTCGAACGCAGCCGCGCGCTCGGCGCGTCGAGCGGCCACCTGATGAGCCGCCACATGCTCCCCAACGTGTCGCCGCTGATCCTCGCCAACCTGACGCTGACCGTGCCCGTTGCGATCCTGTCCGAGACGACGCTGTCGTTCCTCGGGCTCGGCGACCCGACGCGGGCCTCCTGGGGCAAGATGCTCGAGGAGGCGTATTCCGGCCGGAGCGCGTGACCCGCAACGCCTGGTGGTACTACCTGCCGCCGGGCCTCGGCGATCATGGCGGTCGTGCTCGCGTTCGTCCTCATCGGACAGGCGCTCGAGGAGATCCTCGACCCACGTCTGCGGGAGCGCGTCAGGGCGCTGCCCCTGCTCACGCAGCGGACGGAGACTCCGTGAGCGAGCCCCTCCTGCTCGGTCCGCGACCTCACGGTCACGTACCCGGGTGGCGTGACCGCCGTACGTGGCGTCTCGTTCGACCTCGCACCGGGTGAGACGCTCGGGCTCGCCGGCGAGTCCGGCTGCGGCAAGTCGACGATCGCCGGGGCCATGCTGCGCCTGCTGCCGCAGGGGCACGAAGGTGACGGGAGAGGTGCTGCTCGAGGGCGAGGACGTGCTCACGATGAAGCCGGGCCGGCTGCGTGCTGTGCGCTGGGAGGAGATGTCGATCGTCTTCCAGGGAGCGCTCCACACGCTGAACCCGGTTCGTCGGATCGGCTGGCAGATCGAGGAGGCGATCGAGCTCCACCGGCCCACGATGTCGAAGGCCGAGTCGCGAAAGCGCGTCGCCGAGCTGCTCGACGTCGTCGGCATTCCCGACGGCCGGGCGGCCGACTATCCGCACCAGCTCTCCGGCGGGCAGAAGCAGCGCGTGCTGATCGCGCTCGCGCTCGCCTGCGACCCGAGGCTGCTGATCGCCGACGAGCCGACGACGGCGCTCGACGTGATGGTGCAGGCGCAGGTGTTGCGACTGCTCGAGGACCTGCAGCGCGACCTCGGGCTGGCGATGCTCTTCATCACCCACGACCTGTCGACGCTCGCCGGCGTGTGCCAGCGGCTGGCGGTGATGTACGCGGGGCGGATCGTCGAGGAGGGGACCGAGCAGCGACGTGTTCGCGCAGCCGGCACACCCGTACACGACGGCGCTCGCGGCGGCGTTCCCCGTGATCGGCGACACGCGCTACCGCATGGCGCCGTCCGGGCTCGGCGGCGACCCGCCCGACCCCGCGTGACCTGCCGTCCGGCTGCCCGTTCCATCCGCGCTGCGCGCGGGCGCTGGAGGACTGCGCGTCGTGGGATCCGGTCGAGATCGCCGTCGCGCCCGGTCGCCAGGCGGCGTGCATTCACCTGGAGATCGGCAGGTGACCGTCGCAGGCGTTGCCGCCGAAGGGCCCGGCACGGCCTCGCCTCTGCTCGAGGTGCGTGGCCTCGAGGTCGGCTTCCCGAGCCGCAAGGGTGGCGTCGCGCGAGCCGTCGACGGCGTCGACCTCGCACGTGCGCGAGGGGGAGGTGCTGGCGCTCGTCGGCGAGTCAGGCTGCGGCAAGACGACCCTCGCCCGCACGATCATGGGCCTCGAGCGACCCGACGGCCGGCGAGGTGTGGTTCCGCGGCGAGCCGCTGCGCTACGACGGTCGCTCGCTGAAGGCGCTATCGGCGCGGCGTGCAGATGGTCTTCCAGGACCCGTCAGGGGCGCTCAACCCGCGCCAGACGATCTACGAGGCGGTCGCCGAGGGCCTCCGTATCCACGGTCTCTCGGACGGGCGAGGCGGCCGCCGTCGCTGAGGCGCTCTCCGTCTCCGGCCTGCGCCCGCCCGAGCGCTTCTTCCCGCTCTACCCGTACGAGGTCTCGGGCGGCCAGCGGCAACGCGTCGTCATCGCGGGAGCGATGGCGCTCGACCCCTGGCTGATCGTCGCCGACGAGCCCGTCTCGAGCCTCGACGCGTCGGTGCGCGGCGAGATCCTCGCAGCTGATGCTGAAGCTCGTGCGGGAGAAGGGCGTCACGATCCTCGTCGTCACCCACGACCTCGGCCTGGCCTGGAACATCGCCGACCGCGTGGCCGTGATGTACCTGGGCACGGATCGTCGAGCTGGGCTCGACGGAGGAGATGCTGTCGGCACCGCGGCACCCGTACACGCGGGCGCTGCTCTCGGTCGTCCCGGAGAGCAAGCAGATGGAGCAGCAGATCCTCGAGGGCGAGGCCCCGGACCCGAAGCGGATCCCCGCCGGGTGCCGCTTCCACCCGCGCTGCCCGGTCGTCCAGTCGGGGGAGGCGGAGCGACTCGGCATCCTCACGCGCTGCCAGGGCGAGGACCTCGCGCTCGAGCCCGTCGGCGCGGCCAGCCGCGCAGCACCTGGCGGCGTGTCACGCGGTCGGCCGTCCGCCGCCTAGCGCGCAGCCGTCCGCGGGATGACGCGCTCGAACCGCCGCTCGCGGCGCCCGATCCCCGCGTCGCCGACCTCCTCGACGACGACGTCGACGAGTGACGTGGTACGCGTCTGCGTCGGAGCGCATGTCGAGCCGCGCCTCGGTGACGACGTCGGCCTCGGGCCAGCTGACGCGATAGCGGGCGAGCGCCCGCGCGAAGGCGACGGCCGGGTCGACGGTCGAGACGCCGACCTCGCCGTCGTAGTGCTCGCTGACGTGCGCGTCGAACAGCGCCTCGTACGTCGATCCGTACGAGATCGCCGCGCGTGTCTGTCGCTCGAGCACGTCGTGCGTGATCGTCCACGTGGTCGACTCGGGCTCGTCGTCGTCGGCCGTGTGCGCGTCTTTGCCCGTGGCGGCCGGGAGCGAAGGCGGCGGCGTCGGTGGAGGGCCTTCGAGCACCGGGAGCTCCAGCTCGACGGAGCCGCGGTCGACGGCGAGCACACCGCCGACGGGAGGCGGCCACGTGTTCGGCCAGTCGGCACCCGAGAGCGCGAGGCGGAGCCGATGTCCGGGCTCGAACGTCCACGACGTGGCCTCGAGCTCGAGCTCGACCGGGTACCGGGACGCCGGGGTCGAGCGGGAGCGGCCGGTCGTGCCCGTCGCGGTGCGCGAGGTTGAGGATCGCGCGCGTGACGAGCGCCGACGTGCCGTCCGGGAAGACGTCGCACAGTCGGACGGAGAGGTACTGCACGGGGGCACTCGGAGTCAGCGTCAGCCGTAGTCGCGGGTGACCGAGGAGCTCGAGCTCCTCCGCGAGCGGCTCCCAGTCGTACGTGAGCGAGAAGGCGTCGTCCGGCCGCTGGTCGAGCGGCTGGCCCCAGGGCAGCTTGGCCGCGCACGAGATCCACCCCATGGCGCCGATGTCGCCCCGCACATGGATCTCGTCCGTCCCCGCGCCAGCGGGCCGTAGCACCGGGGTGCGGAGCCGCTCGGCCGGCCAGGTCGGCTCGGTGCGCCACTCGCCGCGCATCTCGGCCAGGTCGGCCTCGGGTCGGGTCGACCGTCTCGCGAAGAAGACGATGGGCGGCTCCTCGTCGATCCCGTTCGCGCTCGTCGCGCAGCCAGCGGTCGAACCAGCGGGCCAGCTCGGGGACGAGGTCGATGTGCGGCCCAGGCAGCGACGTGGCGGTCGACATGTGGCTCCACGGCCCGATGAGCAGACGCTTCGGGCACTCGAGCGCCTCGAACGTGCGCAACGTGTTGTTGCGGTAGCCGTCGGCCCAGCCCGCGACGATCATCGTCGGGCAGGCGATGCGGTCGTACCCGGGTCGCAGCGACCCGTGACGCCAGTACGGCCCGTCGTGCTGCTCCTCGAGCCAGCGCAGCACCCACGGGTCGGTGCCTTCGATGCGCCGCAGCCACTCCTCGCGCCAGCCGTCGCCGTAGACCGCGGGGACAGGAGGGAGCATGTTGCACGCGACCATGTAGGTCACCCAGTCGACGAGGTCGACGGCCTTGACGGCGCCGCCCATGTAGTGGACGTCGTCGGTGTAGCGGTCGTCCGTCGCGTAGATCGGAGCGATCGCGCCGAGCGCCGGTGGCCGCAGGCAGGCGACCTGGATCGAGTTGAAGCCACCGACCACGAGGTGCCGTACATGCCCACGCGCCCGTTCGACCACTCCTGCGCCGCGAGCCACGCGATCACCTCGCAGATGTCGTCGAGCTCGGCCTGCGTGTACTCGTCCTCTGCGATTCCCTCCGACGAGCCGGTGCCGCGGATGTCGAGCCGGCAGATGACGAAGCCGCTCTCCTCGCACAGCCGCTCGTACTCCGACGAGTACGACGAGGTGAGATCGTCCATGCGGTAGGGGAGCGCCTCCAGGACCACCGGTGCGGGTGTGGCTTCCGGGATCCAGAGCCGGGCCGCGAGCCGGACACCGTCACGCATCGAGATCCAGGCTCTGCGCTCCTCCATCCACCGATCGTCGCACGCCGTAGGATCGAGCGCGGAAGTGGACCTCCGGCTCACACCCGAGCAGCTGCGCCTCCGGGAGGAGGCGCACGCGTTCTGCGAGGGACTGCGACCGCTGCTCGAGAGCGACGACGAGTGGTACCGCCAGGGGATGCTCTCGGACGGCGACTCGCGCGAGGTCACCCGCGCGCTGGGTGAGGCCGGCTGGATCGGGATCTCGTGGCCGCTCGAGGTCGGCGGGCGGGGCCTGACACGGCTCGACGCGACCCTCGTCGAGGAGGTGCTCGGCTACCACTGGCTGCCGCTCTCTCACTACCTGCTCTCGTACAAGACGATCGGTGCCGCGCTCGAGCACTTCGCCTCGCCGGAGCTGCGTCGACCGGCTGCTGCCGCCAATCGCGCGCGGTGAGCTCGTCTTCTGTCAGGGATTCTCGGAGCCGGGTGCGGGCAGCGACCTGGGTGCCCTGTCGACTCGCGCCGCGCTCGACGGTGATCGCTTCGTCGTCGACGGCCGCAAGCTCTGGACGTCGAGTGCGCACCTCGCCGACTGGATCTACCTCGCAGTGCGCACCGACCCCGACGAGCCCAAGCACCGTGGCGTGTCCGTGCTCGTGGCGCCGATGGATTCGCCCGGGATCGAGGTGCGCAGCTTCCCCACGCTGGGCGGTGGCCGGCTGTGCGAGGTGT
>CAVRXC010000003.1:0-197454 GCA_963724995.1 uncultured Actinomycetes bacterium | reverse complement strand
TCCAGGGTGTCGAGCTCGACGTCGTAGGCTGTGGCGTGCTCGCCGAGTTCTCATGTGGCATTCCAGCCGAACCTCGTGCGCGGCGTATTCGAGTTCTCCGTCGCCGACCTGCTCGAGGTGCGAGTCGATCTCATCCGCGATATCGAAGCCGCTCTCGACCGAGTCGGGGCCTTCGAACGCCAACCAGTAGCCCGCGAGCGCGTAGGCCAGCGTCGCTGCGTCGCCGGTTCGCCGGGCGATCGCGACGGCCTCTTCGGTGAGGGCGATGCGCCGTTCGCGCGTTCGGTCGTCGCGGCGGGCCGAGGCAAGCCTGCACAGCAGCCTGACGCGGGCGGCGTCGTTGGTGTCAGCCAGCGCCGTCAGTGCGCGCTCGAGGAGCGGCACCAGATCGGGGTCGGTGCTCGCACTCCAGAAGGCGCGGCCCCCGTAGGCGATCGCAGCTCGTGCGAGCAGGTCTGGCCATCCGTGTCGCTGGGCGAGGGTGGCTGCGCCACTGAGCGCTCGTTTCGAGTCGGTCTCGGCGCCGGCAGCGCTGAATGCCTCACCCAGCGACAGGAGCAGTTCACACGCCTGACGCGTGTCGGACGCCCCGGTTGTTTCGAGCAGGGAGAGAGCGCTTTGGTAGTGGCCTGCTGCTTCGTGGTAGGCGTGCTGCGATGATGCGACGTCGCCGGCGCGCGTTGCATATCCAATGGCCTTCGTCGCCGTTCTTCCTCCGGCCAGGAGGTAGTGGTGAGCGAGCTCGGCGAGATGGCTGTCGGCGCTGGTGCTGTAGAGCGTCTCTAGGGCCTCGACGACCCGTTGGTGGAGCTGCAGGCGAAGCGGGATCGCGATCTGCTGGTAGAGCGCATCCCGAATCAGCATGTGTGAGAAGCGCAGTCGATCACGGATCTCAGGCACCGCTCCGACGAGGCGCGCTGACGATGCTTGCTCAAGTGCTTCGAGGAGTTCGTCCTCGGGAAGGTCGCTGGCCCGTTGCAACACCTGGAGACTGAACTCGCGGCCGATGACGGACGCGACGACGAGAAAGTCGCGACAGCGTTCGGACTGGCGTTGCACCCGGCGGCCAATCACGTCGGTCACGCCCTCCGGGATCGGCAACCGGCCCGCGCTCAGCTCGTCGGGACCAGCCGATGCGAGCAGCCGGCCGATCTCGACCGCAAAGAGTGGGTTGCCCTCGGTCTGTGCGTGCACACGGGCGGTCAGCTCGGGAGACGGCGTCTCTCCGAGCGCCTGTCCAAGGAGCGCGCGGGTCTCTTCCTCGTCTACTCCGCCCAGCGAGATGCGGCGCACGGTTGTTTCCCTCGCGAGATCAGAAAACGCGCTCGCGAGCGACTCTGGGACCTCGGTGTCGCGAAAGCCACCGACGATCACGATCGGAGCGCGACCGAGCTCGGCGGCCATGAACTGCAGCAGACGAAGCGACGAGAGATCGGCTGCGTGCAGGTCGTCCAGGAACAGGGCAAGTGGATGGTCCGCCGCTGCCCGATGAAGAAACGCTGACACGGCAGCGAAGGTTCGGAAGCGCGCGCCGTCGTCATCGCTTGGCATTACGGCCGAGCCGGGCGAGAGGTCGGCGATCTCGGGGAGAACGGCGGCGAGCTCGGCCGTCCCCGGCCCGACCTGCGAGCGCAGGAATTCCGGGTCCGCGTCGCGGAGGTAGCCGCGGAGGGCCTGCGTCCACGGCCAGAACGCCGGCGCGCCCCCCGCCTCCCAGCAGCGGCCGACTGCGACCGATGCGCCGTGTTCTTCCGCATAGCGCGCACACACCTCTGCGAGCCTGCTCTTACCGATCCCGGCCTCGCCCGAGATCAACACGATCGCGCCGGTGCCGACGAGCGCTCGGTCGACGACCGACCGCAGCTGCGCCAGCTCGCGCCCGCGGCCCAGCAACCCGTCATCTGCCAGCGCGGGGAGGGTCTCGGGCGGAAGCTCAAGTGCTGGATCCTGCGCGAGGATCCTTCCCTCGAGCTCCCTCAACTCACGGCTGGGGTCGATGCCCAGATCGTCGACGAGCATCCTTCGCGCCTCTCGATACACCTCGAGCGCCTCCGCCTGACGACCCGAGCGATACAACGCCAACATCAGCTGGGCTCGCAGCCGCTCACGCAACGGATGCTGGGCAATCAGGAGCTCCAGCTCAGCGATCACGGCAGCGTGCTCGCCAAGATCGAGGTCGGCCTCGATGCGATCCTCGAGAGCTCTCAAGCGAAGCTCCTCAAGACGCGCCACCTCGGCCTGCACGACCTCCACCGGCTCCACGTCCGCCAGCGCCGCGCCGCGCCAGCATTCAAGCGCGGCCCGCAACGTACGCGAGGTTTCCGAGGGGCTGGTTACCCCCTCGACATTGCGCACGCACTGCTCGAATCGGGTCAGATCGAGCTGCGAAGGATCCAGTCGCAGCATGTAGCCGGGCGGCCGGGTGACGATCGTTTCGCCAGCCTCGCCGCGATCTCGGGTCGGCTCGAGCAACTTGCGGAGCTGCGACACATGCATCTGCAACGCCTTGTCCGCAGTCTGTGGAGGATCCTCACCCCAGAGGCCGTCCACCAGCGCATCGGTAGAAACGACCTGGTTGGCGCGCAACAACAGAAGGGCGAGCAGAAGCCGCTGCTTCGCGCCGCGCACCACCAGCGTCCGCTCACCGTCGCGGACCTCAAGGGGACCAAGGATGCCGAAGCTGACGGCCATCGCGGCCGACCTTACCGCCTCCTTACCGGCCTCTGGGTGCACCGCCGCAGAGTGGTCGCATCGAGATCGCACCCATTGCGGTCACCCCACACACGAAGGAGTTGGCATGACCCCTCGTTTGATTGTTCTCGGCGTCTCTGCGGTCGCTGCGAGCCTCGCCGTTTCCCTCCCGGCGGCAGGCCAGTCCGCGGGCCACACGCAGACGTTGCGCTTCTTCGACAAGCCCGTCTCGATCAAGCTCACGCACGCCGACGGAACGCCCGTCGCTGGTGCACCGTTCCCGGAGCCGAAACCCGGCGACAGGCTCGACATCAACTCGCTCATCTACGTCGGCAACCACCTCCACCACGCCGCGAAGTCGACAGGAAGCACACACGTCCGCTGCGTCTTCCACGCGGCTCGCCCGCGCGAGTCGGGAGAGTCGCGCGCACCGACGTGCGAATCCCACGTCGCGATCGCCGGTTCGCTGCTTGTCTTCACCGGCGACCCCGGCACGGTCTCGAACGGGACAGGGGTCTACGAAGGTGCGACGGGACGCGTCATCTCAAGCAAGGAAGTCGCAAACAACGCATCCGACGTCGTCGCCCAGATCCGGCTCGCCGGCTAGAGGTACATCCTCAGCACGCTCGTTCATCCGACAGGAAGGAGACGGACCGATGAAACGAATCATGCTCATAGCCATCATGGCGGCGCTCGCGATGCTCGCTCCAGTGGCGTCGGCAAGCGCACACCGGCCAGGCCCGACGACCGTTGCAGGCAGCTGGGCGATCACGTCGAGCGAGGTCGTCGACCAGAAACAGATCGGACAGCTCCTCTACCTCCGCCAACGCGGCACGGCGGCGTTCACCGGTGATCTCGCCGGCACCACGAGCTTCGACCTTCGAGCAGTCCTCCGCCCCGACTTCAGCTCGTTCGGCTTGGCTACCGAGACCTTCACAGGCACGATCGGCGGCCGCACGGGAACGCTGCTCCTGCTCGAACGCGTCACCGGCGGAGCGGACGGATCCGCACGCATCGACGCTATCGCCGTGGGCGGCACAGGAGGCCTCCGTGGGCTCCACGGTCAGATCACGTTCATCTCCGATCTGTGCCTGCCCGAAACCTGCACGGGAACGTACTCCGGCTCCCTCAGCGGCTAGCCGTTTCCTGCGAACTCCTCCGATCGTGCGATGAGCCGCACCTGGGTGCGGCTCATCGCCATTCAGCTGAATCGAGATCGGCCAAGGTAAGTGACACTTGCTGGGTTGCCGTCGCCGGCGCCTCGCGAAAAGGCACTCGCTCGAATCACCGAGCAACCGACGAAAAACTACGCAATTACTATTGCGCACGGCCCTCGAACGCGTCGAAAACGGCTGTTTAAAGTCGTTTGAAGCGCAACCATTTCGGGTCTTCCAAGACCTGGGGATTTGGGCGGAAGACGTCGCTTTGTCGGTGCTCAAGATGAGCTCGGTTCTCGAACCAAGCGGCAACGGATAGTCAACCCCCAGGTGCGAGCAAACGTGCCAGTGACAGTGGCGTGTCTCGCATCGTCCGGGCAGTGGAACGAGGTCGAACTGTGGCAACCCACGTGGCAAGACAACTGCAGCTCTACAACGAGCGGTGAGCTTCGCGTAGCGATTTGCGGCGAATCTTGCACAACGCTTCAAAACCTGTGCGGTGTGGTAACCCCACGCTCGGTCGGTTCGACTCCGGCGCCGCTCCGTTAAGCCGTTTGTGGCGTGTTGGCGCCGATCGCGGGCCGCTCGAGCGCTCGAACCGCTGAACGAAATCTTCCGCTCGAGTCCGCTCAAGACCGCTGGAGCCGGGTGAAAACTATCGCGCAACTATCGCGCAGAGCGGGCCAACGAGCTCGGCTGCTCGACTGGCTAGCGCGCCGATGGTCGGTCTCCGGTCACGCGACTTGGCTGAGCTTCGTCGGTGTCAAGTCCTCCCATTTGTGTGCCGATATAGCGGACCATGATGTACTTTGAGCGGAGTCTCCTGCGGCGCTCACGTTGGCAGAAAGCCACCCCCGCCGAGTCTGGCTTCACACTGATCGAGCTCCTCATCGTGCTCGTCGTGATCGGGATCCTGGCGGCGATCGCTGTCCCGTCCTTCCTCGGTTTTCGCACGCGAGCAGGCGACACCGCCGCGAAGGCGAACATCCGGTCGGCGCTTCCAGCCGTCGAGCAGTTCCACGTCGACAACGTCGGCGCCAAAGGCGATGCCGACGACAAGAAAGCAACGACCGGATACAAGGGAATGACAGCAGCCCTACTCCGCGAGAACTACGATTCGGGCCTCGCCCCAACGCTGACCGTTGTGTCGGGAAAAACGAACGACGGCGCCTACTGCCTCACCTCATCGGAGAGCGGACGAACCTGGAGCGCCAACGGTCCCGGCATCTCCGAAGACTCGTTCAAACCGAACAAAAACTGCAAGTGACAGCGACCCCCCGACCACCCAGCCCCAAAGAACAAAATTCAGAGCTAGTCGACTACACGCCCGCGGCGAGGCTACGTGCGGCGCTACGACGGTTCGCGGCCTTCACCGAGCATGCCGCGCGAGAACACAAACTCACGCCCCGAAGCTACGAACTACTCCTGTTCATCCAGGCCGCCAACGACGAAAACAAGCCCGCCACCGTCACCTCCCTCTGCGAGCCGCTGCAGACCTCCCAGGGAAGCGTCACCCAACTCGTCGACCGCGCTGTCCGCGCCGGGTTGATCACGAGAACCGCCTTACCGGACGACCGGCGCAGCTCCCACCTCCACCTCACCCCGACCGGCCACCACCGACTGCGACACATGTACGACACACTCGGCGGCGAACGAGAGCGTCTCGCCAAGACGATCGACGAACACTTCTAGAGCCCAGCAAGCTCGTTCCCCGGCTACCGCCGTTCGCAGTGGTCGCGGTCAGTTTTGGTCGCGAAGGTTCGCGCGGAGCAGCGGTAGCTCGTTCGGGCGGTCGTCGAGCACGTTCTTGATCGCCGTGCGGGCATCCGGGGTGAGGTGGAACAGGTGCGTGTCCTGCCAGTAGGCCTCCATGAGTCGCCCGGCTTCGTCGCTGCAACCGTTGTGCCTCAGCATGTCTGTGAGGGCGACTATGTCGTTCTCGGTGAGATGGGTTCCGGCGATGATCATGCCTCCGGTCTACCACGGGTCGCGCGATGACAAACCTTGAGGAGCGAGGTCAAGGATTGACCGACTCTCGGTGCGAGCCGGCAGTTGGCCGGAGGTCCGGTACCGTCCGAGCGGTTGCTCGGACGCGACGAGAGGGCTCGATCCCTTTCCGCGTCAGAGGTGGGCGAGTCAGGCGCGGGATAAGCCTGCAAACTCAGAAGAGCTCGGCACACCACCAGACTTGAGCTTTGTAGCGAATGCCTTGACGAGGTACTGGGCGCCCGCGCCGACGGCGAGCCCCACGCCCACCCAGAACAGCACGATCGGCCACTCGGTGCCCTTCTCGGTCACGATCACGCACGCGAGCGCGAAGTACAGGATCCAGGTGGCCAGCTTTCCGAGCCCACTCACCTCGAACTCGTACCCGCGGGGGACGACCAGCTTGTAGCCGACCACGAGCAAGAGGTCGCGGCCGAGCACGAGCACGGCAGCGGGCCATGGCAGGCGTCCGTCCGCCCACAGCAGAATCACCGCGACGCCGATCATCAACCGGTCGGCGAGCGGGTCGGCGACCTTGCCGAAGGCCGACTCGACGTGCCAGCGCCGCGCGAGCCACCCATCGAGCTGGTCGGTTGCGGCGGCCGCCGCAAACACGATTCCGGCCGCCCAGGCCGCCTCATCGCCGGCGTCGACGTACAGCACCACGAACAGCGGGATGGCCGCAAAGCGGAGGAGTGTCAGGGCGTTCGGGATCTGACGCAGCGGCGTCGAGACAGGTCGCGTGGCCATTGCCCGTTAGGGTAATCCGCGCAGATGCCGACCACTCTGACGCTGCCCGGTTTCGTCAACGCGCACAGTCACGCCTTCCAGCGGGCGCTTCGCGGACGCGCCGCGGGAGGCGATTTCTGGGCCTGGCGGGAGGGCATGCTCGCGGAAGCCGAGCGGCACACCCCCGACACCGTGCACGCGCTCTACACGGAGGTCTACCGGGAGATGCTGGCGGCGGGCTATACCGTCGTCGGCGAGTTCCACTACCTCGGCCTTCCGGAAGCGCGCGCAGCAGCGAGCGCCGCCGCCGAGGCCGGGATCGCCTTCGTGTGCCTGCACGTTGCCTACGCGCGCGGCGGCCTCGAGCGCATGCGGCAGCCGACCGTGAGCGCGTACCTCGCCGAGGTCGAGGCGCTGGCCGCCGACGGGATCGCGGTCGGTGTTGCCCCCCACTCCGTCCGCGCGTGTCCGCGCGACTGGCTCGAGGAGATCGGGGCGTACGCGGAGCGAGAACGGCTCCCGCTGCACGTGCATGCGTGCGAGCAGCCGAGGGAGATCGAGGAGTGCCTCGCGGAGCACGGTTGCCGTCCGATCGAGCTGCTCGCGCGCACCGGGTGTCTCGGTGGTTTGACAACTGTCGTTCACGCGACGCACGCCGATGGCACGGAGCTCGACCTGCTGTCCTCTCACGACGCGACGATCTGCGCTTGCCCGACCACTGAGGCAGACCTCGGCGACGGCTTTCTCCCCGTCGTGCGCGTGACGCACCGTGGTATTCCGCTCTGCATCGGCTCCGACTCGAACGTGCGGATCGACCCGCTGGAGGAGCTCAGGGAGCTCGAGGGGATCGCTCGGCGACAGAGCGGGCAGCGAGGCGTGCTGTCCACGGACGACCTCTACGCCGTCGGAGGGGAGCGCGGCGCGCACGCTCTCGGCCGTCGACGTGGCTGCTGTGAGCCCGATCGATGTCGACCTCGCACACCGTTCACTTGTCGGCGTCGCGCCCGAGCACGTGCGAGCTGCGCTGATTGGGGGATGTGCCGCAGACGTCGTCATAGCACCCGCCTGAGACGCCGGGTGCGTGTTCCTCGCTAGCGTTGCCGTGCGATGGACGTCACGGAGCTCACCTTCGACGACGCGGTGATCGAGCGTTCGCGCGCTGTGCCCATCGTGGTCGACTTCTGGGCGGACTGGTGTGCGCCGTGCCATGCGCTCGCGCCGGTGCTCGAGGGGGCCGTCGCAGAGCGTCCGGGGGAGGTCGAGCTGGTCAAGGTCGACGTCGACGCCAATCCGGAGCTGTCTCGCCGCTTCGGCGTGTCCGGGATTCCCGCCGTGAAGGGCTTTCGCGACGGTCGCCTGCACAACGAGTTCGTCGGCGCGCGCTCGGCGACATCGGTGTCGGCGTGGCTCGACGAGCTCCTCGCGCCACCCCGCGCCGACGGGCTGGTCGATGAGCTACGCGCAAGCGGTGAGCTGCCCGACGTCGTCGCGGCGCTCGACGCCGGCGACATCGAGCGAGCGCTCGAGCTCATCGTCGAAGCCGTCCCCGGAGCCGAGCCCGCCGACCGCGACCGGCTGCGCGAGGTCGCGGTGGCGCTGTTCGAGCGGCTCGGCCACGACGATCCGCTCGTGGCGACGTTTCGACGCCGGCTCGCGGCCGCGCTGTATTAGTGCCACACAGGCCCCGTGCCGCCGTCGGCGGCTCGACAACGCTGGCTCTCGTGCCTACGGGCGTATGGAGTGAAGCTGCTGCACCCAGTAGAGGGTCCGGTCGAGATACGCGTTCTCGGCCGCCTCTCCGGTGAGCCCGTAGTCGCCTTCGTAGGAGAGATAGAGCCTGCCTGAGACCCGTGCGGGCTCGATCTGAGTGCCTTCGTGCCACTCGTTGTAGGAGGTGATCGTCACGGCATCGGGTCGCGAGCGGAGTGCCCGCGCCCACATCGCGTCGTACCGCGCGCCGCGCCTCCGCAGCTGCCGTCGCTCGTCGCCTGTCGCGCGGAACGCGTCATAGCCCGGGCCGACGGACGGGGCGCAGAGCAGGCCGGCGCGGTGCGCCTGCCTGCACAGGCGCGCAAAGCCGCCACCGGAATGAACGTAGACGTCGTAGGTGTAGACGCCGTCGAATCCGCCACGCATTGCCTTGCCGACGAATGTCGTATTGGCGTACGCCACAGCACCCGGCACGGTGACGAGCGCCTCCGCCCACTCCGCGTCGGGATCTCTCGCGGAGTCGTAGACGTAGAACTCGTTCAGGCCTCGGGCCTGCAGCACCCGCATGGCCTCGGCAGCCGACCAGGGCGTGCGGCCGGGCCACGGCTCCAGATGCACGGCGACCCGCAGGCGCGCTGCCCGCGCCTCCTTCACGGCGAGCATCAACCGGCCGTCCTCGAGCGAGCCCCAGCCCCACCAGGAGACGATCACCGTGTCGATGCCGGCGTGAGCGATCTCGCGCATCTGCGAGCGCACGATGCTGCGATCGGCAGACGAGTACGCTCCGCGCGAGGGATAGAACGCGGAGGCGATCTCGGCCGGTGGGACGCTGCCGTTCTGCGACCAGTGGAACCACCGACCGTCCCGGTCGAGCGTCCCCCACCACGGGTAGTAGAAGATGCCGACTTCCGGTGTGTGCGCCGGTGGACCGGGGCTTGCCGCGCCGACGAAGACGATCCCGGCGAGCACGACGCAGGCCACGATGAGTCGTCGTCTCGTCATGGCCGCGTGCGGAATGTAGTCGATTCGGCTGAGGAACTCCAGAGGGGTTTTCAGTTGCCTCCTTACGAAACATTGACCCCGAGATCACACCGTCCTTGCTTCGAGGGTGTCGAATGCGCGCCAGAGACACACTCGCTCAGGGAGGAGCCATGAACGCTCGCCGCATCGTCCTCGCGCTCGTGTTCACCGTCGGTCTCGGCGCTGTGCTCGCAACCATCGCCGCAGCCTCCTCGCTGGGCTCGAAGAGCCCGCCGCTCACCGCCGCGCAACGTGCACAGTTGGCCGGTGTCAACTTCGTGAACGGCTGCAAGTTCTCGCACGCGTCCAACGACGACCCGATCGTCTTCCCCGCCAAGCCGGGGAAGTCGCATCACCACAGCTTCGTCGGCAACCGGACGACGAATGCGTTCACGACCGGTGCATCGCTCCTCGCCGGGTCGTCGACGTGCGATCGAGCCGGGCACACGGCCGCGTACTGGATGCCGTCGCTCATCGTCCACGGCTCGCCCGTGATGCCGCTCGGTGCGACGATCTACTACCGGAGGCGCACGCTCGACCCTGTACGGGCGTTCCCGCCCGATTTCAGGATGATCGCGGGCGACGCCTACGCGACGCATCCGCAGGGTCGCATGATCACCTTCTGGAACTGCGGTCCCGCGCACGGCATCGGCCCCTCGGCAACGATTCCGTCGTGCCCGCCGGGGCGGGTGACGGCGCTCCGGCTCCATGTCACGTTCCCGAGCTGCTGGGACGGCAGTAATCTCGACGGCGCCGACCACAAGAGCCACATGCGCTACCCGACCCGCGGGCGCTGCCCGGCCACGCATCCGGTGGAGATGCCTGCGATCTCGCTCATCTACCGCTACCCGCAGATCCCGCACGGCGCGGGCGTGTCACTTGCCTCGGGTGGGCAGCTCTCCGCCCATGCCGACTTCTTCAACGGGTGGGACCAGGCCACCCTGGAAGGCCTCGTGGACGGCTGCTTGAACGCGCTGCGGCACTGCGGCCGCGGCAGCTGAGCAAACGGACTCTCTCCCCAACCCGGCCGGCTCCGTGCATGACGGGGTCGGCCGGTCGACGTCGGCCTCAGACCGGCGCGCAGGCCTCCTCGAACGCCTGGGTCTCCTCGCTGCCACCCTGAGTGAGTACTTGCAGAGTGCTCTTGGCAGCCGGGATCTCGGACACGCTGCCCGCGTCGATCGCATCCTGGAGCACCTGCACGGCATTCGCGTAGGGCGTCGTGTAGCCCTCGAGCGCCGTCGTGCTCGACGCGCACTCGCCCGTGACCGAGCCCTCGAACCCTGTCAGCGTGTCGCCCAGCGCCGTGGACGCCGACTCGAGGTCGTCCAGCGTCGCGCCGACGCAGGTGCTGAACACGTCCGCCGACGTGTCGGGGCACTTGTCGAGCTTCGCCGTGGCCGCGTCGCGTGCCGTCAGGAAAGTCGCCTTGGCGGCCTCGTACTCGGACCACTGCTCCTGCGTCAGCCGCGAGGTGCCGGCCGCGTCGGTCTCGGTGGCCGTCGAGCCGCCGTCGTCACCTCCGCCGCACCCGGCTGCGGCGAGGAGTAGCGCTGCGAGAGCGGTGCTTGCCCAGGATCGCTTCGCCATCGCTGCCTCCTCCTGCCGGGACGGACGTGGGGACACTATCCCACCGTCACAACACGCCGAGTGAGGCAGGGCCCGTGCCAACAGGTGGATACGACAAGAGCCGCCGGCTTGGGGGTTTCTCGGCCGACGGCTCACAGCGGCTATTCCCCGTCGCGCGGCTCCCGACACATCGCCTACGGGCCGGGCAGCTCTGCGCACCCGGGCGCGCTACACCCGTTTCGACGGCACAGGTGCCGAGGCGAGGGGCTAGGCCGAGACCTTGTAGCCCGCGGGCAGCGGATCGACGCCGTCGGGGTCGCGGACGTAGCTGCCACTCTGCGTGCCACGCACGAACCGCCAACCGGTGCGCCGGGCCGACCCGGCCTTGATGTGCCCTGCGTTCCAGTCGCGGAGCTGCTCCGTGCTGACGCCCGTCAGCTCGGCAAGCCGCTCCTCGATCCGGCGGGCGGTCTCGGCGTCCACGGCCACCAGGCAAGTCAACACCATGCGGAGGACGGCCCCCGAGGCCGCCTGCGCGAAACCAGCTTCCTACTTGATGTAGTTGTGGATCTGCCAGATCTCCGGCGGATTCTGCGGGCGAGGCACGCCGGCAGCGTCGAAGGCGGGCATCAGGCGCTCGTCGCGAAACCGCCTGGCGTCCTCTTCGGACTCCCAGACCTCGAGGACGCGCCAGCCGCCATTCGGACTTGGGCCCGCAAGGTGAAAGATGCCCCCGGCAGGCTGATCGAGGCCGAGCTGGCCCCGCACCTTCTCGTAGATCTCCTGTGAGCCGTGAGGGTTGTCCACAACGACTGCGACTGCCATGTCGGCCTCCTCTGGGAGCGGTTACCGGCCCGAATCCTAGTGCTTGATGTCGATCACGATCCGTGTCGGGCCGGTGAGGCGGAAAACACGGAATGGGCGTCGCTGCCTGACGCCGATCCCGTACGAGACGACCCCCTCGAAGTCGCCCGCACTCTTCAGCTGCAGCAGCTGCGGGCAGTCGGCGTTCACGACTCTCGGCACGAGTGGCGACCCTGTGTCCTGGGTATGGGCGCGGGCAGGCCGGAGGATCACTCTCAGCCGCCTGGTTCCGCGCAGCTGGACGACGTTTCCCGAACCGTCGTGGATGACTTGGGGGACGTACTGAACCCGGTAGCCCGGTCTTGCGAATCGGAGGCGAACGACCAATCGGTCGAACGTCGGGTGGCAGAAGATCTTCAGGTCGTACACCTCGGCCTGCGCGTCGCCGCGCGGAGGCGATACCCGTGGCGCCACCGAAAACGGCGGCAGCGCAAGAGCGACTGCCGCCATGGCGAGCATCGAAGCGGCGACTCCCAACGCGACGAGTGTGCGGCTCGTCCTCATATCGATCCGATACCGACTTCAGAGAGCGGCGCTTGCATCAAGGCCTCGTCGGAGGCTGCCCACCGCCGTACACGGGTGCCGCGGGTGTCGGCGGTGCTTCACCCGAGAGCGAGGGCACGAGGAGCGACCACGCCACCGCAGCAGCTGTCGCAAGCACTGCCAGCGTGATCACGGTTCGTCTGTCCCACGTTCGCACGCTTTGGATGTTAGGTATTCGCGAGGCGCTGTCGGCGAGTCAGCCTGCGAGCGGGTTGATCTCGGGATGCACGTCAGCGGCTATTGCGCGACGGTGACAGCTGTCGCATAGAGCTTGTCGAGGCGCTCGACGTCCAGGCCCTGCTCGTTTCGAGCACGTACCCACGAGGCAACGACGTCGATGATTGCCGGCGCCTCATGTGCGTCGAGCGCGAGCCCACCGCCACCGGCCTCGACCCGGCGCCGGAGCGCGTTCACGAAGGAGTCGTCGCGTGGGCTCGTCTCTCTGGCGGCGAGACGGTCGGCAAGCTCGGCCGCCTCGTCGATCGTGAGATCGCAGCCGCGAATCCGGATCACGTGCCGCCTGCTTGCCTGTCGTCTGGGTAATCGCCGTCTGGCCTGTCCCCGAGCCCGTACTCGGCTTGATCAGACTCCCGCTGCATCTTGCGGGCCCCGTCGATCAGTTGCACGGATGTCTCGTCGCGGTCATTCGCGTCGAATGGTGCCCACCGCCGAGATTCCTCGGGACCGTCCGATGATTCGACGCCTCCGTCAGGGAAGCTCAGCTGGTGACCAGGCATCGCCTGCAACTCGACGTCCTTCCTGCTCTGTCCCTGGCGCAACCCGTTGAGGGTGCAGTGGCGAAAGGAGGGAGCTGTCGTGTACGCGTCCAGCATAGCTGCCGAGCAGCCGGCGGCCTTGACGGGCGAGAGACGAACGTTCGCGGCCAGCTGCTGCGGGACGGGCCGCACGAGTTACGGCGATGCTGTGTGAGCGTCTGGTCGAGCGTTGAAGCCGCCGAGGCACTAGCACCTCCGCTTCAGCTGTTCCATTTGGCCCTAGCGCAGCAGGGAGCCCATTCGAGCTCTCTGTCCTGAGCGTATGAGTGAGGAGCAT
This sequence comes from uncultured Actinomycetes bacterium, assembly GCA_963724995.1. Classification (GTDB taxonomy): domain Bacteria; phylum Actinomycetota; class Thermoleophilia; order Gaiellales; family Gaiellaceae; genus Gaiella. The sequence continues at coordinate 184,132 of CAVRXC010000003.1, read as the reverse complement.
CTATGCATGCGACCATCCGCCGCTACGAAGGCGTCGATACCAACCGGACCGATGAGCTCACCCGCAAGGTGAACGAGAGCCTCGTGCCCAAGCTGCGCAACCTCGAGGGTTTCGTCGGCTACTACCTCGTCGAGGCCGGCGACGGCGTGTTCAGCTCCTTCGGGTTGTTCCAGAACCCGATGCAGTCAGATGAGGCGACACGTCTCGCTTCGACATGGGTGAAGGACGAGCAGCTCGAGTCCGCGCTCCCCAACCCGCCGCGGATCACAAGCGGCAAGGTGATCGTGCACGAGAACGGCGTCCCCGTCACCGCCTGACAATTCGGCGCCCTACCACCGGGTGGGACCCCGAGAACGGGTCCCGCCCGGAAGGGCCACGGCTGTCGAGATCAACGACTGCGGCGTGTCCTCGACCTCCTCCGGCCGTCGCACCTTGTGCCCAACCGCAGCGTGCTGTTGGATGGCGAGCATGGGTGACGATGATGGCCCCGGCGGGAGGTTCTGGCTCGGATTGATCGGCGCGCTCATCGCGTTCGGCATCGGGCTGTTCCTCTGCTTTGTCATCTTCGACCGCGCGGTCTACAGATGGAGCGCGCTCGGGGCACTCATCGCGTTGGGCGCGGTGCTGCTCCTGGTCGCCTGGATCTACGACCGGCGCCAGATTCGACAGTACGAGCAACAGCAGTAACGCTCCTCGGGATCCGTCGCCGGGCCGGAGCGGAGCGTGACTATGCTTGCCGTCACGATGACGGAGGAGTGGCGCGTGCGGGCCGAGGTAGAACGCTCGGACGACCTGGGATCGTTCATCGAACGGCTGCGCCACGGCCTCGGTCTGGAAGCGCGCGAACTCGCGGACGCCTTGACCGACCACCATCTAGTCGTCTCGCGAAACGACAACGAGCTGTTCGTGTACGCCGGCTCACGTTCGCAGGCAAGGCAAGCTCACAAAGTGATCGAAGCCGAGCTGCAGGAGCACGCGATCACGGCGAACGTCAGCCGGGTCGAGCATTGGCTCGCCGACGAGGAGCGCTGGGACAACGAGCCGCCAGGAGAAACATGGGAAGAGGAGCTCATGGCGCAGGGCTATGCGCCGTGGCAGGTACGCGTCACCTGCCACTCCCACCACGACGCAGTCAGCCTCGCCGAGCGTCTCGACGACCAGGGGTACAACCCGGTTCGCCGCTGGAACTACCTGATCATCGGAACAAACACGCAGGAAGAAGCGGAGGCACTCGCACTCCAGCTACACGGCGAGGCCGAAGCCGGCGGAGCCCTGGTCTGGAACGAGGCATCCGACGCGGGTCTCACGAACCCGTTGTCGTTCTTCTAGCATCAGCCTGGCCGACGACCGCCTTGTCGCCCGGCACGCACTCACCGCTGTGGCGTGAACGTCCTCAGCTCGTCGAGGCCCGGATGGATGATGCCGACGGCGGACTCGGGCACGTGGTTCCAGGCGCCCACACGGTCGCCCAGCGTCTCGTCCGACAGCCCGGCGAGCTGTTCGTTTTCCGGATAAATGGCCTTGAGAGCCCTGTACGGAGGCGGACCGTTCGTTCAGGCCGTTGACAGCCGGCGATCCGGGACCATGTAGGCGACAAGCAGCGCCGCCGGGAAGAAGACCAGGCTGAAGACGAAGTACAGGAGGAAGCTGTGTCCCTTGCGACCGGCTACGCGTGCCGGCCAGAAGGCGATAGCGATCCAGACGATCAGGAACACAAGCGACCCGATCCATGGCCACCAGCCATACGTCGCAACGAGCATTCAAAGACCTCCAGATTGAGGGGCGTCTACGCCCCTCGCCGCGCATAGTGCGCGAGGGGAACCGAGCCTACAGGCAAGTCCGCGGCCGGGGAGCGCTGCAGCAACATCCCGGCCTGCTCCGCCTCGTCATCGTCGCCCTTGAAGTGGCACTCGCGCACTGAAAGGACCTCGGTTCGCTGGCGTCCCGAGGCCCGCTCGAAGGGGTTGCTCGGTCCGGCTCGACGACCCGAGCAGCCGCGGAAGTCGCGCTAGATGAGTCTCCAGATCATCCGGAGGCCGGCTCTCGTCGTCCTTCGAAACGTCACGAGCCCCACCACGGCGAGGCCGGCAACGACCAAGGGCACGAGTGAGCGGAGCTCGGCTTGCAGCGCGCTGAGATCCGCGTCGAGGCTCGCTCGCTCGACCGCGATCTCCTGGCGGATCTCCTCGGCGCCCCGCTTCTCAGACATGACTCTGCAGGGTCTCGACCGTGCGCGCCGCCTCTTCGAGCGCCTGCGACGGCTTCGGAGGCGACGCCTTGCGGACGAGCCGCATCGCGATGAACCCGGCGATCGCCGCGACGAGGAGGAGCATTCCCGCCACGATGAGCAGCGACAGCCAGAGCGAAACGACCTCGCTGAGCGCAGCAGCGATCGCGGCGAAGACGAAGCCGACCGCGTAGACGAGGAGGACGCCGGCAACGGCCCCGAGACCAGCGGCGACACCGAGCGCCGTCGCCTTCTGCTTTCCCTCGAGCTTCGCCAGCTCGAGGTTCAGCTGTACCAGCGATTGGGTGCGGTTCTTGACCGATTTGACCCGTGCCACTATCCCGAACACAGGGTGAGCATAAACCTCGCCGCGACGATTTTCGAATCGCCGGCCGCCATCGCTCTCGGCGCCCTGGGCATTCCCTTCCTCCTGCGCAAGATGTACTTGGAGGCGTGAGCCAGCCACGGGACAAGAGCGGAGGACGTGAGTTCGAGGCGGATGACGAGGAGCACATCCGCGAGCTCGCAGCACTCGTCGGCGAGACACTGGACGCCTCCGCGCTGCCTCTTCGAAGTCGTAGCGAGCGCGGTCCGCGGAAGCCGAGGAGGTCTCTGCAGAGTCGAACGGAAGGTCAGGAGTTCGCCAACGACTTCCACTCGTCGAGGCGCCGCTCGATGAGTGCAACTCGTTCGGTGGCGTCGTTGCCGTCCAGCACGGCCATGTCGCCTGGGTCGGCGCGGAGGTAGATCCCGGAGGTCCGCGCGTGGAAGGCGTCGGCGCCGTCCGAGCGAGTCGTCCAGTAACCACCGGCTCGATCGACGCTCTCGAGCTTGATCTCACCGGTTCCCTCGAGCTCCGGAGCGTTCGGATGACGAGGACGCTCGCCCTTCCAGAAATAGAAGATGCCGGCCGGATCGACTCGTTCCTTCGACGCCTCACTCCAGTAACGTGCGGACAGCGAGCCGTCGGCCTGCCACGACCGTCCCGCGACCTCGAGCGCGCCGGCCCGATCACGGCTGACCGTCAGGAGCGAGATCGCGGACGGCTCGAGCTCCGTTCTCGCAGTGAGAGACAATTGCCACCAGTCACCCTCCAGGCGGCTGATCCGGCCTTCCGTATCGATCGCATTCCGCAGCTTCTGGTTGATCTGGCGCACGATGGCCGGCGTGGTGTCAGGGTCGTACCGGATCGAGGTCAGACCGAGCAGGTCAGTAGGCAGCTTGGCGCCGGTCGCGTGGAGGATGAACGTGCGGCGGATACCGAGCGCACCCCCGAACAGGCCGGCTTCGAAAACGACGTTGTCGCGCGGTGACGCCTCTCCGGGTGCTGCGTCAGGCGACGCTCCCTTCGTCGTCCAGTCGTCCTGAGCGAAGACGAACGCGGCGAAATCGACCTCGCGGGTGAGCTCGACAAGACGGTCGAGAGTCGAAACACCCGGGTTGAAGACCATCGTCCACGGGTCGACATCGGCGATGTCCTGTAGCCCACGGGTGAGTGCCTTCAGCAGCTTCTCCTGCTGGCCGGACGACCCGAGGAAGATTCGCGGCTTCATCAGTCGATCAGGCTACTGTCACGTGAAGCCTAGGGGAATCGATCGCAGCACCTCGACCAGCGCGGTGCAAGCCGCTTCATTTCGTCTGTGAGATCCGTACTGCACGAGGAGATCACCTCCCGAGTCGTTGTCGGGCCCGCTCATCTCGCGCTTCCCCTCCGGGTTTCCGCGGACCACGCGTCGTGCGCGTCAACGGCATCATGCTCCCGCCATCTCCGCACGACGTATCGGCCCAGTAGGTACGGCCCAGCCGCCACTGCCGCAAGCAGAGCCGGCAGGACGAGAATGAGCACGATGAGTGCCAGGAACGCGTTGGTCAGGATGAGCGCCGTGCCGACGACGACGACGACCGGCCACCATAGGTACTGATAGGTCTCCATCATCTGTCCTTTCTCGGGGTGGCGGCTCGAGCTCCTCGCGCCGACACCTGATCGGCGGTGGTGTCTGATGTGGTACGAGGATCCCGCGACAGGGCCTCACTCGCATCCGCCGAAGCGCCAGCGCAGGTCGCCAGTCGTGGCCCGAGCCGAGCGGGAGCGAGTCAGGACGCCGCCGTAGCACGTGGCGTGTTGAACCTGCAGAATCCGCCGTGAGTACGGGTATGGGTAGCCAGCCGCAATCCAGACCAAGCCTCGAACCTTTGCAGCGTCCACCGCTGCGGCTGCTGGTGACCGGGGGAACGGGCGTGCTCGGCCGCGCGCTGCAACCCGTCGCGGAGGCTGCGGGCCATCCGCTCGCGATGCCCGGGCGCGAGGAGCTCGACCTCTTCGACCCCTCTGCGGTCGCCGACGCCGTGCGCGACATCGATGCAGTCCTGCACCTGGCGACCCGGATCCGCACACCGGAGCAGATCTCGGATCCGGACGCGTGGCGTGAGAACGACCGGCTTCGGGCGGAGGCTTCGAGGATCACCGTCGACGCGGCGATCGCGGCCGGCGTAGCGGTCTACGTCCAGCCCACCGTCACGTTCGTCTACCCGACGGACGGCTCCGTGTCCGAGGACACGCCAGTCGGCGAGGTTCTGCCGATCCTGCGCTCCGCGCTCGTCGCCGAGCAGCAGGCTGAACGCTTCGCGCGCGCGGGCGGCCGCGGCGTCGTCTTGCGATTCGGGCTGCTGGACGGCCCGGGCACGTGGTTCGACGAGCCGCGGGGCGACTTCGGCGCCACGCTGCACGTCTCCGATGCCGGGCGCGCGCTCCTCACGGCGTTGTCGCTGCCGAGCGGCATCTACAACGTCTGCCGCGACGGGGAGCGTGTCTCGAACGAACGCTTCTGCCGCTTGTCGGGATGGCGTCCGTCGGCGTAGATTCCAGACATGGCGCTCTCAGAGACAACAGACCTCGAGAGCCGCTGCGACCTGCTGCGGTCGTTGCACCGCCCAGGCGACCCACTTCTGCTCCCGAACGCCTGGGACGTCGCCACGGCGAAAGCTGTGGTCGCCGCGGGTTTTCCCGTGGTCGCGACCACGAGCTGGGCCGTGGCTGCGACGCTCGGCTACGACGACGAAGAGCGTGCGCCGGCCGATGAGATGCTCGGCGCGGCCGGGCGGATCGCCCAAGGCGTAGAGGTGCCTGTGACCGTCGACGCCGAGGCCGGATACGGGATGCAACCGGCCGAGCTGGTCGCTGCGCTGCGTGACGCTGGTGCCGCGGGCTGCAACCTCGAAGACACTGACTGGCCTGCCCGGAGCCTCCGCGATCCCGACCGGCACGCGGAGTGGCTCACGGCGGTTCGCGAGACCGCGTTGGAGGAGGGCTACCCGCTCGTCATCAACGCTCGGGTCGACGTGTTTTTCCATCCCTTCCTCGCCGACGAGAGCGGGCCGCAGGAGGGGTTCGTCAACGAGGCCGTTAGCCGTGCCAACGCATACCTCGAGGCCGGCGTCGATTGCGTGTACCCGATCTGCCTCTGGGAGATGAACGCGCTGCGCCGCTTCATGTCGGAAGTCTCCGGGCCCGTGAACGTCACGCGGGAACCACAGGCGCCGTCGATCGCCGAGCTCTCAGCACTCGGCGTGGCTCGCGTGAGCTGGGGCCCGCTGCTGCAGTGGGACGCGATGGCTCGCTTCAAGGACCAGCTCGCCTCGCTGCGGGACTGAGAACCAGGCACGCCGCACGTGGCGGCCCGTGGCGGCCATGGCGCCGGCCGCGGAGGCGGCCGGCGCGAGGACGAGCAGCCCGGAACGAGCGTGCGGCTAGGTGAACCGCCTGACGAAGGTGAGCGCGGTTTCTGCGACCTCGCGCCAGCCGTGATCGATGGTCAGGGCGTGGCCTCGGTTCGGGAGCTTCACGATCTCCGTCACGCCAGGGTTACGCCGTTGCCGCTTGTAGGCGGCGTTGGCGATGGCCGGCGGCACCGTGTGGTCCGTCTCGCCCTCGATGATCAGCAGAGGACCGCGGTCGGGATTCTTCGTGTCCACCTTCGACTCCGTCCATGGGTTGAGGTTCGCGTTGCCCATCTGCGCGAGTGAGATCCCGGAGCCGGCGACGTGGTACGTGTCGTAGAGCTCCTTCGCCTCCTTCTCGTCCAGCGCGTTCGCCCAGGCGTACATGAACTGCTGGAACGTGAGGGTGAGCGCGCGGCGGCGATTCAGCGGGTTGACCAGGAACGGGCCCGACGACTTGAGCACGGAGAACGGCAGAGGCAGCACGCCGCGGAAGACTCCAGGGTCGATCGCCACCGTGGCTGCCGCGAGGCCCCGGCCCGCGAGCATCTGCGCCAGCAGGCCTCCGGTCGAGTGCCCCATCACCACCGACTTCTTGTCCAGGGCGTTGATGATCTCGGTGGTGTGATCGGCGACCTGCTTCAGGGTCTTCTTGGCGAAGACGTCAGGGTTCGCCCGGGCCTCCTCGACCGTGGCCGGATCGTCCGGCCAGTCCGGCGTCAGCGGCGCGTAGCCGGCCTGCGTGAAGAAGTCCGCCCAGTTGGCCCAGCTGCTCGGCAGCAGCCAGAGGCCGTGGATGAAGACGACCGGGGTGTTGCCAGAGGCGTTGGCCGCCTCGATCTCCCGGTTCTCCCGCTCGGAGATCGACGCTTCGGTCATCGACGTCGGGGAAGCGGTCGTGCTCATCGACTCCTCCTCTCATGTGGACACCGGACCGGTGTCATGGGCAGGTCGTGAACCAGGATCGCGCCGGATGAATCGCGCTCGAATCCGCCGAGACGCCAGTGCGAGTCGCCAGTCGTGGCGGAATCGCACGAGATCGGCGAACGCGTGGTGCCGGTCGCGACCGGTCGGACTACACAGAGCTCAGGCGGCTGTCAGGAAGGCGTCCCAGTTGGTTGCGCGAGGTGATGTCGAGCTTCTGGAAAACCTTGTGGAGGTGGTACTGCACTGTTCGCGGGCTGATGAACAGGTGCGCGCCGATCTCGGGGTTGGAGAGGCCGTCTCGGGCGAGGCGGGCGATCTGGGCCTCCTGAGATGTAAGAGCGTCGTGCGTTACCTCTGTGCGCGTGCGCGCGGTCTCGCCCGTTGCCGCCAGTTCCCTTTCAGTGCGATCGGCGAACGCTTGCGCTCCAGCACCACTGAAGACGTCGTAGGCCGCTCGAAGATGCTTCCGGGCGTCGATTCGCCGGTTCTCGCGACGCAACCACTCGCCGTAGACGAGGTGCGCGCGTGCGAGATGAAGGGCGACACGGGTACGACCGAGTCGGTCGATCGCCTCCAGGTAGAGAGCTTCTGCAGCCTGGCTGCTGCTCACGAGCGCGCTTGCCCAGGCTTGCACGCCAAGCGCCCAGTTCGTGCCGGCCGCGCTTGTGCGTTCCTCGAGTCGTCGCAGGGCAGCGGCGGCTTCGTCATGAGCGCCGCTTCGGACACCCGACTCGATCAACTCGACAAGGGCGAACCCGTAGACGCCCATGTCGTCGTACTCGCATGCCGACCGGGCGCTCGCCAGCGCAGCGTCATAGCGGCCAAGCCCGTTGTACAGAACGGCGGTCGCATAGCCATGTCCACCGATCCCTCTTCCCTCGCCTCGTGCGGTGACGTTCTCAAGACCCCAGTTCATGAAGTCGCGCGCCTCCGCCTCGACGCCGCGCCACGCGCCGAGTAAGAGCTCGGCGTACCTCGCCGGAGCGCTACCGGTCGCAACTTCGATTGCAACAGCCTCCTCGATCAGCGCAGACGCGCGTGCGAACTCTCCAGCGTGCAGATGCACGAGGGCCTGGTACCCCAGTGCAAGCGGAAGGGCCATGAGCGCGCCGGACTCACGTCCGACTTGGGTCGCTCGCGTCGCGACTTCGTGCCACATCTCGTCGTCCCACAAGTCGCCTGCGACGAGCCATGGCAGCCAAAACCAACGCATGAAGTCGTCCTCATCGCCGCGTGTGTCTTGCGCAAGCACGGTCAGCGCACGCTGCAGCGGCGCGACACCGGCGACATAGCCCTCCGTGTACCGCGTCGCAAGGCCGTCAAGGAGGAGGTCGGTCGGTCGTGGCGACTCTCGTGCACGTGGGAAATCCCGAGCGGCCGCAGCTACCTCAGAGAGACCAACGTCGCCATTGAGGCGTCCAGCGAATATCGCCGCTCCGAGCGCCTCCAGATACGCCTCGCGCGCCGCCTCACTGTCAACGGGTTTGAGCTGCTTGGCCGCATCGAGAAGGAGGGGCGGGGCGTCGCTGCCGCGCTTCAGCGCGAAGACGATCTCGGCACGCAGGCGCGCAAGGCGCGCGCACTGGAGTTCGTCCAACGGGCATCTCTCCGCGGCCGCCAGGAGCTCCTCCGCGGCCTCCGGTGCGCCGGACTCGAGCTTCGCCTGCGCTGCGGCGAGCGCCCGGAGCCCGCGTCGGGCCGAATCCGGGGTCAGCTCTGCCGCTCGCTGGAGAAACGCCGCCGCTGCGGCGATGCCGCCGCGATCCCGTGCGCGCGCGGCCGAGCGCTCGAGCTCGTCCGCGAGTGGCTCGTCGAGGCCCCAGGCCGCGTGCGCGCGATGCCACGCGCGCCGATCGGGATCGGCCTCGGGATCGGTCGCCTCGGCCAACGCAAGGTGCACCTCACGGCGGTCCGGAACGGGTGCCGCCTGGTAGATCGCCGAGCGCACCAGCGGGTGACGAAACCGCACCATGGCACCGAAGTCGATCAACCCGGCGGTCTGGGCGGGTCCTGCGGCGGCCGCTCCCAGCCCCAGCCCGTCAGCTGCGCGCCACAGCAGGGTCGTGTCGCCCACTGGCTCGGCCGCGGCTGTCAGGAGCAGTCGCCTGGTGTCGTCCGGAAGCGACTCGAGCCGGCGCACGAAGCTCTGCTCGATCCGGCTTGCAAGAGGGGTGACGTCGGGAAGTCCGAACCCGCCTGCCAGCTGCGCCGGCGTCAATGCCCTCGGCAGCTCGAGCAGGGCAAGCGGGTTACCGCGCGCCTCGGCGACGACGCGGTTGAGCACCGCCTCGTCCAAGCGCCCGGGCCACACTGAGTGAAGGAGCGCACGAGCGTCGCTCGCACTGAGCCCACCCAGTAGGAGCTCGGGCAGCCCGTCCAACTCCCGCGCCTCGCTGGGTTGGCGCACCGCGAACACCAGGCCGACCGATTCCGCCAAGAGGCGGCGTGCGACGAACGCGATCGTCAGCGTTGAGGCCCTGTCCAGCCACTGGGCATCGTCGACCACGCAGAGGAGAGGTTGGTCATCGGCGGCCTCCGCGAGCAGGCCGAGGACGGCCAGACCCACGACGAAGCGGTCCGGCGTCGCTTTCGCGGTGAGGCCGAACGCCGTCTCGAGCGCCTCCCGTTGCGGCTCAGGTAGTCGCTCCCTCAGGTCGAGCAGGGGGCGCACAGCTGGTGCAGGCCCGCATACGCGAGCTCCATCTCGTATTCGATTCCGGCCGCTCGCGAGACGCGACACCCGGACGCGCTGTGCACGACGTGCTCCAGCAACGCCGACTTGCCCACCCCGGGCTCGCCGCGCAAGACGAGCACCTGACTCTGACCGTCCGGATGTCTTTCAGTAGGCGATCCAGGACGTCGCACTCATCCTGCCGACCGCGCAGCACGTGCCCAGGATCGTGGTTCGACATTCGGTCGCGACGCTACACCGTGCGCCCAGCGCTGCCAATTCGCCGCGACGTGGTGGTCTGTGCCGCGACTGGCCACCACGCTGGCGTGTTGGCGGATTCGAGGTGGTGGGCCTGGCGGCAATCCTCGACCGAGTGAAGACCGGCCCGCAAGGTGAAGACCGGCCCCAAAGGGCGACGCAAAGGAGGGTGTCCTGAAACCAACGATCGTTCTTGTCCACGGCGCGTTCGCCGAGTCTGCCAGCTGGGACGGCGTTATCGATTCGCTGCTCGAGCGGGCCATCCCGTGATCGCCGCCGCCAACCCGCTGCGGGACCCGGTTACCGACGCCGCGAGCGTGGCCGACCTCGTCCGCACGATCGACGGGCCAGTCCTGCTCGTCGCCCACTCCTACGGCGGAGCCGTCATCTCGAACGTGCCCGCAGATGCCGGCGAGATCACCGGGCTCGTCTACGTGAACGGCTTCGCACCTGATCCCGGCGAGAGCGCGTTCTCGCTTGCCGGGCTGTTTCCGGGCAGCATGCTCCGCGAGGAGGCGCTGCGGCCTGTCCCGCGCAGCGACGCCACGACCGACCTGTACATCATCCGGGAGCGCTTCCACGAGCTGTTCTGCGCAGACGTGCCGGCCCCGGAGGCAGCGCGCCTGGCGGCAACGCAGCGGCCGGCGACGCAGGAGGCGCTCTTCGCGCCATCCGGCGAGCGGCTGCTGTGGCGCGAGCTGCCGTCGTGGTTCGTGATCGGCGACGAGGACCGCATCATCCCGGCGGAGCTGCAGCGCTTCATGGCCGAACGCGCCGGCTCGCAGCGGACGGTCGAGATCCCGGGCGGGTCGCATGCGCTTCCCGTCTCGCAGCCGCAGGCGACGGCTGACCTGATCCTCGAGGCCGCGGCTTTGCCGGCAGCCGCCCAACTACAACCACAAAGGAGCTGACGATGGACACATCCGTGCTCGCCTTGACCCTTGCGCGCCGCACGGCATCACCGCCACACACAAGGAGCAGCCCGGCAACGAGCTGCTCGCATTCCTCGACTCAACGGCTGACGTTCCTGAACTCGTTGACTTCTCGACCTGAAAGGACGACGCATGAGCACTGAAGCGACCACCCCCGACACGATCGTGCTGATCCACGGCTTCTGGGTCACGCCGCGAAGCTGGGAGGACTGGAAGGCACGGTACGAGAGCCGCGGCTACCGCGTCCTGACGCCTGCGTACCCCGGCTTCGAGGTGGAGGTAGAGGCGCTGAATGCGGACCCGACGCCGATCGAGGACCTCACGGTGCCGGCGATCATCGAGCATCTGGAGTCGGTCGTCTCGCAGACTCGAGCCGGCGCCGATCCTGATGGGTCACTCGGCCGGTGGCGTCTTCATGCAGGTGCTGATGGATCGGGGCTACGGCGCCGCCGGCGTCGCGATCAACTCGGCGCCGACCGAGGGCGTCAAGCGCGTGCCGCTGTCACAGATCAGGTCGAGCTTCCCCGTCCTCAAGAACCCCGCCAACCGGCACAAGGCCGTCGGGTTCACCTTCGAGCAATGGCGCTACGTGTTCACGAACACGTTCAGCGAGGAGGAGGCGCGAAGGCTCTACGAGCGCTACCACATCCCTGCGTCCGGCCGCGTCTTCTGGGGCAGCGCGCTCGCGAACATCCATCCGGGGCCCGACGACACGCACGTGGACTACAAGAACCCCAACCGGGCGCCGCTGCTCTTCATCTCTGGCGGCGAGGATCACCTGATGCCCCCGTCGATCCAGCGCTCGAACGCGAAGCACTACAAGGCGGAGGGCACGATCACCGAGGTCGTCGAGTACGAGGGCCGCGCGCACCTCATGCCCGCGCAGACCGGCTGGGAGGAGATCGCCGACCACGCCCTGTCGTGGGCGACGGAGCAGGCTGCCGTGTGGGCGGCGCGACACCCGCTGGCAGCGAGGGTGTGACGGAAGATGGCCATCACCACCAGACCAGCAGTCGTGCTCGAGCCGGCGTCGCAGGAGTTCGTCGAGGCGACGTCGACGCCGCCGTTCATCTACGAGCTCACGCCCGCCGAGGCCCGCAAGGTGCTCGACGACGTCCAGGCCGCGCCGATCGACAAGCTGCCGGTCGACGAGCGGTGGATCACCGTCCCCGCCGACGTCGGGGACGTGCGCGTGCGCATCGTGCGCCCGCCGGACGTCACGGGGACGCTGCCGGCGATCCTCTACATGCACGGCGGCGGCTGGGTGCTCGGCAACGCCGCACACGCACGACCGGCTCGTCCGCGAGCTCGCCGTCGGCACCGGCGCCGCGGTCGTCTTCGTCGAGTACGACCGCTCGCCGGAGGCGCACTACCCGGTCGCGATCGAGCAGGGCTACGCGACCGCCCAGTGGATCGTGCGCGAGGGCGCCGCCAACGGGCTCGACCCGGACCGCATGGCCGTCGCCGGCGACTCGGTCGGCGGCAACATGACGGCCGCGCTGGCGCTGATGGCCAAGGAGCGCGGCGACGTCCGCTTCGTGCAGCAGTCGATGTACTACCCGGTCACCGACGCCGCCATGGACACCGAGCTCCTACGAGCAGTTCGCCGAGGGCTACTTCCTCGCCGCGAAGGGGATGGCGTGGTTCTGGGACGCCTACCTGCCCGACGTCGAGCGGCGCTCGGAGCCGTTCGCCTCACCGCTTCGCGCCAGCGACGAGCAGCTCGCCGGCCTGCCGCCGGCGTTCCTGATCGTCGACGAGGCCGACGTGCTCCGCGACGAAGGCGAGGCGTACGCGGCGCGCCTCCGGGCCGCCGGCGTCCCGGTCACGACCGTCCGCTACGACGGCATCACGCACGACTTCATGATGCTCAACCCGCTGAGCGAAACGCACGCGACCCGCGCCGCGGTCGCACAGGCCATCTCGATCCTGCGCGACGCACTGTGGCGCATCCGACCATAGATCGACACCGCGCCGCGCCTCAGACCGAGGCGCGGCGCACTCCTCGGCGCACGGGCCGTCGAGGCGTAGTGTTCACGTTCGACTAGAACGCCGGAAAGGAGAGCGCCGATGTCCTTCGTCTCACGTGGATTCCGGGGTCGTCGTCGCGAGGACACGGATACTTCCCGCGTTCCTCCGGGCCAGTACGTCACGAGCGACTTTCCCGTCCTCTCGGCGGGCCCGACGCCGCACACGCCGCTCGACCAGTGGGACTTCTCGATCGTGGGCGAGGTGGACGAGCCGCGCCGGTGGTCGTGGGACGAGCTCCGCGCGCTGCCGAGCGAGGAAGTGACGGTCGACATCCACTGTGTCACGAAGTGGTCGAAGCTGGACACGGTCTGGCGGGGCATCTCGGTCGAGAGGCTGCTCGACGGGATCGAAACCAGCGCCGAGTACGTGACTGCATGGTCGGACGGCGGCTACACGACGAACGTGCCCCTGGAGGACATCCGCGACGGGAGGGCGTGGGTCGTCTTCGACTACGACGACGAGCCGCTCGATCCCGAGCACGGAGGCCCTGCGCGCTTGCTGGTTCCACACCTCTACTTCTGGAAGAGCGCCAAGTGGGTACGAGGGCTCGAGCTGAAGCTCGAGGACGACCCCGGCTTCTGGGAGGGCTACGGCTACCACAACTACGGAGACCCATGGCAAGAACAGCGCTACCAAGGCGACTGAGCTGGCAGATCGCCAAGGTAGTCGAGCTGATCGACGAGACGCCGCGAGTGCGCAGCATCGTGCTGGACCCGCCCGCGTGGCCCGGTCACCGTGCCGGCCAGCACGTCGACGTGCGCCTGACCGCCGAGGACGGGTATCAGGCTCAGCGGAGCTACTCGATCGCGTCTGCTCCCGAGGACGAGCACCTCGTGCTCACCGTGGAACGACTCGACGATGGCGAAGTCTCGCCGTATCTCACCGACGAGCTCCGACCGGGCGACGAGGTCGAGTTGCGTGGCCCGGTCGGCGGCTACTTCGTCTGGGAGGAGTCGCTCGCTGGACCGCTCTTGCTGATTGCCGGCGGCTCCGGCATCGTGCCCTTCCGCTCGATGCTGCGCCATCGCGACGCAACAATGAGCACGACTCCCGTACGGCTGCTGTACTCGTCCCGGTCGCTTGACGAAGTGATCTACCGCGACGATCTCGCGCGGCTGGCCGCAGGCGGTGATGTCGACATCCGCTTCGCGCTCACGCGCGCCTGGCCGGACGGGTGGCCAGGCTACCGACGGCGGATCGATCCGGAGATGCTCGAAGATGTCGCCTGGGCGCCGGCCGAGCTGCCGCTCGTCTACATCTGCGGGCCGACCGGCTTCGTCGAGACTGCGGCGAACGGGCTGGTCTCGCTTGGCCAGGATCCGGCACGCATCAGAACCGAACGCTTTGGACCTACGGGATAGCCTGCCGCGATGAACGCGCTCGACGGAAACGCAATCGCCGGCCCACTCTTCGATGTCTTCGGCGCCGAGATGACGACCGCAGGCTGTGTCTGCGCGGGCTGTGGTGCGCGTTTCCTTGCCGCCGAGGTCGAGGTGTATCTGCAGGCGCCGGGAACCGTGGCCCGCTGCCGGAGCTGCCGCGCGATCCTGATCGTGCTCGTCACGATTCGTGGACGTACCTGCGTCGATCTGCGCGGCCTCGCGGCGCTCGAGCCGGCGCCGAGCCTCGAAGGCTGAGCCTGCAGTAACCCGAACCGAAAGGAGAGGTAAGAGTCCATGTCAGTTCCAGAGGAGTCGCTGAGTTTCGCCGCCGACGTGAGACCGCTCTTCCGTTCAGGCGACCGAGCGGCGATGGAGTTCGCGTTCGATCTGTGGTCCTACGATGATGTCGCGTCGCACGCGGACGCGATTCTCGACGCGGTGGAGAACGGCTTGATGCCATGCGATGGACAGTGGCCCGAGGAAAGCGTGTCCACTCTGCGCTCCTGGATCGAGGCAGGCAAACCGGAGTAGTCACGCGCCGTCCGACCGGGGAAAGCGCCCTCGCCGCGCGCTCATGCACCCGACCTCTCGTTCGATTCGAGCCGCTTGCGGGAGGGTCGTCGTTCGGTCGTCGATGCCGCGCCCCGCTGATCGGGGCTTTCCGTCATACGTAGACCTCGGTGTTGCCGCGCAGGCCGAGCCAGCCCAGCACGACCTGCTTCCCTTTGCAAAGGCGATCTTCCGCCCGTTAGGCGACCAGGCCGGGTCGCCTTCGTACCCCTGGTCTGCGCGTCAGCTCTCCGCTGCTCGCTGCCGTCCGCGTTTACGACGTAGACGTCGATGTTGTCCGACGCGGCCTTGCTCGTGAAAGCGATCCTCCGCCCGTCTGGCGACCAGACAGGAGCGAGCGACAGCGAACCGCGTTGCGTCGCGTCAGCCTCCGCTGCCCGCTCCCGTCGGCGGTCATCACGTAGACGCTCCAGTTGCCGCCGCGCTGACTCATGAAGGCGATCCTTCGCCCGTCTGGCGACCAGGCAAAGGCGCTGTCGACTCGCCGGGTTGCGCGTCAGGTTGCCGCTGCCGGCTTCCGTCGGCGTTCATGGCGTAGAGCTCGGAGTTGCCGTCGCGGTTGCTCAGGAAGGCGATCTTCCGCCCGTCGGGCGACCAGACAGGAACGAATTCGTCGCCTCGGTCCACGCGTCAGGTTGCGCTGCCGGCTCCCGTCGGTGTTCATGACGTAGACCTCGGAGTTACCGTCGCGCGACGCTTTCGAAGGCGATCTTCCGCCCGTCGCGCGACCAGGTAGGAATGCGCGCCGCGGTGAGCGTCAGCCACCGCTGCCCGCTCCCGTCGATGTTCATGACGTAGAGCGGACCGACGCCGCTGTTGAAGATGATCTTCCAGTTCGCTTGCGGCAGAGCCCGCGCTAGGCCGGAGGCTCTGCGCAAAGCAGGGCTCTCTCGGCGGGTGGCGCGTAGCCAGGCGCTTGTACTGAGACAACAGCGACACGGTCACCCTCCTCGCTCGCGCTGACGAGCGTCGAGTAGTCGAGGACGCCGCCCGCGTGGCCCCAAGCGCGTCCGCAGGGCAGCGCAGTCGAACCAGATCCCGAGCCCCGCACCTCCAACTGTCTTCTTCATCGTCGCGAGGGTGGCACTGGAGAGAACGCTGCCCGGAGAGAAGAGTGGAGTAGAAGCGGGAGACGTCGTGCGCGTTCGAGACGATCGCGCCGGCTGCCCACGGAACATTTGGGTTGTAGCCGCTCATCGTCGAGATCCGGCAGGCGCCGCGTCTTCGGCAGCTCCGTGTGGTCGAGCCCGAGCGGTTCGAGGATGCGCTGCTCGAGCTCCTGTGCGTACGAGCGCCCCGTGACCTTCTCGATGACAAGACCTAGCGCGATGTAGTTCGTGTTCGAGTAGCGTCCCTGGCTGCCGGGCTTGAAGAGCAGCGGCTTGGAGCCCGCGAAGCGCAAGGTGTCGATCGGCCGGATCGACGACGATCGGAGTGCCCGCTCGAGCCACGACGCGTAGTCCGTGAGTCCGCGAGCCCCGATCGGTGCTGGAGCAGCTGGCGGATCGTTATCTCGTCGCCCCTCGGGATAACGCCAGGCACGTGGTCTTCGAGCGTGCTGTCGAGCCGAAGGCCCCCTCCTCACGACAGTCGGGGCGCCGAGATTCGAACTCGGGACCTCTAGTCCCCCAGACTAGCGCGCTAACCAGGCTGCGCCACGCCCCGCGACCCGGCCCACCTTAGCGGAACGCGGCGCAGCGCCTGGCGACGACCAGCAGCCCAAACGGAGCCCGGACGCCGGCGCTGGCCGGCTCAGCCGAGTCTCTTGTAGAGCCGGTCGACGAGGTCGGGCATCTTCTCGAGGCGGTCGGTGATGACCCGGATCCTGACCTCGCGGAAGTGCTCCGGCTTCACCCCGAGAGCCTTCGCGATGCGTGCCAGCACGTCGGTTGAAGGCACCGGCCGGTTGCCGTGCACGATGTGGTTCAGGTAGCCGGCCGAGAGGTTCGTCTTGTCGGCCAGGGCCCGGTAGGTGATCCCCGTCTCCGTCATCAGCCGCTCAATGGTCGGCCCCAGTGCGTCGTCGCTGAACGTCCGTCGTCTCGCCATCAGCTGTCCCCCTTGATCCAGGTCGTGAGGTCGTCGCGTGCGATCCGTTCGTCCGTGCCGCCTGCGCGGCGTCGGGCGTCGACTGCGCCGTCCTCGAGTGTCTTCTTCCCGACCGTGATGCGCACCGGGCAGCCGAGCAGGTCGGCATCGGCGAATTTCTCGCCGGGTCGTGCGTCACGGTCGTCCAGCAGAACCTCCAATCCAGCGTCGTCGAGCTCGGCAGCCACCGACTCGGCGATCCCGGTCACGTCGGGCGCGCCGGCGCTGAGCTCGAGCACGTGCGCGTCGTAGGGAGCGATCGTCGCCGGCCAGACGATGCCGTGCTCGTCATGTCCTTGCTCCACCGCGGCGGCCATGATGCGGCCGGGGCCGATCCCGTAGCAGCCCATGAGGATCGGTCGCTCCGAGCCGGACTCGTCCAGGTAGTTGGCTCCCAGCGGGTCGCTGAACCGTGTCTCGAGCTTGAAGATGTGACCTACCTCGATCGCGGTCTGGAAGACGAGGCGACCGCCGCAACGCGGACAGGCATCCCCTTCCTGCGATTGCCGGATGTCGGCGAAGCGGGGGGAGAAGTCCCTCCCCGCCTCGACGCCGTGTAGGTGCCAACCGGTGCGATTGGCGCCCGCCACGAACTGTCCTTCCCGCAGCGCCTCGTCTGCAACGACGTCGCCGGCGAAGCCGATCGGGCCGATCGACCCGGGATCTGCCCCGAAGGCGCCCCGGATTTCCTCCTCCGTCGCCGGACGCACGGCCGTGCCGAGCGCCGCAGCGAGCTTCGCCTCCTCGAGCCTGTCGTCGCCGCGGACGAGCGCGAGCACGACACTCCCGTCCTGCGCCGTGACAGGCATTGCTTTCGACGTCGCCGCTGCGTCGATGCCGAGCAGCTCTGCCAGAGCCTCGATGGTCGTCACCCCAGGCGTGGCAACCTCTGTCGGGCGGTCGAGCCGCTCCGGGAGCTCCGGCGCCCTGGGAACGCCTCGCGCCACCTCGAGATCGGCTGCATAGTCCCCACGCTCGCACGTCACGAGCGTGTTCTCGCCGGCGCCGGACGGCGCGAGATAGTCGATCGACTCGCTGCCGCCCATGATCCCCGACTCGGCCTGCACACCGTAGAACTGGAGCCCGCACCGCTCGAAGATCCGCTCGTACGCCTGCCCGTGCTTGCGGAAGCTCACGTCGAGCCCTTCGGCGTCGCGGTCGAAGGAGTAGGCGTCCTTCATGATGAACTCGCGCACGCGGAGCAGTCCTCCGCGTGGACGCGGCTCGTCGCGGTCCTTGACCGAGAAGTGGTAGAGGATCTGCGGCAGCTGCCGGTAGCTCTGGAGCTCGCGCGCGTGGAAGGTGACCGTCTCCTCGTGCGTCATCGGCAGCACGAACTCCCGGCCGCTCCTGTCCTTCAGCTTGAAGACCTCGGGGATCTCGTAGCGCCCGGATGCCTGCCAGAGCTCGGCGGGCGTGAGCACGGGCATGAGCATCTCCTGCCCGCCGATCGCATCCATCTCCTCGCGGATGATCTGCACGATCTTCTCGTGCACACGCCAGCCGAGCGGAAGAAACGTCCACACTCCGGCGCTGACCTGTCGGATGAAGGCGCCACGGACGAGGAGCTTGTGCGAGACGGCCTCCGCGTCGGTGGGCGCCTCGCGCAGCGTCGTGAGGAACAGCTGTGAGGCGCGGCGGATCACCCGAGGGAGGTTAGTCCAATGTCACCGCCGACAACGCACTGAGCCTTCGAACGAGCCACCGCCGCCCCCTCCCTCCTCCAGATGAACGGCCGGGGTGACGCTGAAGCATCACCCCCTGGCTCTCTACTCGAGCGGGATCAGGCTCGCTTCTGCCATGGCAAGGGCGGCTGGCTTCGCCATCTTGAGGCGCTTCGGCCGCTTCATGCCGGCTGCGATCCACGTGTCGATCTCGCGGAAGAGCTCGTCGACGAGCACGTCGGACGGGGCCTTCTTCAGCACGCGTCCGTGTGCGTAGATGAAGCCGACGTCGCGGCCTCCCGCAATGCCGAAGTCGGCGTCGCCCGCTTCCCCGGGCCCGTTCACGGCACATCCCATGACCGCAACCTCGAACGCCTGCGGGTACTCGCCGAGACGCGTCTCGACCTCCTCCGCGAGGTTCCAGACGCCGACGTTGTCACGGCCGCACGAGGGGCAAGCGATCATCACCGGGCCGCGCTCGCGCAGGCCGAGCGCCTTGAGGATCTCCCACGCGACCTCGACCTCCTTCACCGGGTCGGCCGTGAGCGAGACGCGAATCGTGTCGCCGATGCCATCCATCAGCAGCGAGCCCATGCCGACGGCGCTCTTGATCGATCCTGCGAACGGCGTGCCCGCCTCGGTCACACCGAGGTGCAACGGATATGGCACCTTGGCCGCGAGCATGCGGTACGCGCGGATCATCGTCGGCACGTGCGAGGCCTTGACCGAGATCTTGAAGTCGCGGTAGTCGAGCCTCTCGAGCAGCTCGACCTGCTCGAGCGCCTCCGTGACGAGCGCCTCGGCCGTGTCCCGCCGCGCGAGCTCGCGCAGGTGCTCGGGCAGCGAGCCGGCGTTGGCGCCGATCCGCATCGAGATCCCGGCGCTCTTGGCGGCCCTGACGACCTGCTCGACACGATCCGGCCCGCCGATGTTTCCCGGATTGATGCGAACGGCGTGCACCCCTGCGTCGATGGCGCGGAGCGCCAGCGACGCGTTGAAGTGGATGTCCGCGATCACCGGGATCGGTGAGAAGCGCACGATCAGAGGCAGTGCCTCGGCGTCTTCGATCTTCGGCACCGCGACGCGGGCGATCTCACAGCCGGCCGAGGCAAGAGCCGCGATCTGTGCCGTCGTCGCCTCCACGTCGTGCGTCTTCGTGAGGGTCATCGACTGCACCACGACAGGGGCGCCGCCACCGATGGCGACGTGGCCGACCCGGATCTGAACCTCGGAGGGCATCCGCGGCCATTGTAGGGGCGCCGATACCTCCCGCCCCGAGCGCGCAGGCGGGATCGGGCCGGATTATCCGGCCCCTACGGTTCGGGACGCAAGACGGCGCTTGGTGCTAACGTTCCACGTGCCAAACGTAAGCGAGTCCGGTGGTGCGCCGTGCACCTCCCTGCCCGTTTCGTGAACAAAGGCAAGGAGGTGATTCACAGATGGCAACCGGAACCGTGAAGTGGTTCGACGACGCGAAGGGGTATGGCTTCATCACCCCTGACGACGGCGGCAAGGACCTCTTCGTTCATCACACCGGCATCGCCGGCGACGGCTTCAAGACGCTCGCCGAGGGTGCGAAGGTCGAGTTCGTGCCGGAGCAGGGCCAGAAGGGCCCGCAGGCGACCAACGTCACCAGCGCCGCATAACACGGAGGGCGTGCTCCACCTGGACGCGCCCTCCAACTCTTTTCAGCCATCCGAGGAGGTTGTGTGGCTGCCAGCGACGAGAAGGTCGAAGTTCAGGGCGAGGTCGTCGAGGCATTCCGCGGCGGGATGTACCGCGTCGAGCTCGACAACGGTCACGAGACGCTGGGGTACGTCTCCGGGAAGATGCGCCGTTACCGCATCCGCGTCAATCCGGGCGATCGCGTCACGGTCGAGCTGTCGGCCTACGATCTGACCCGCGGGCGCATCACATTCCGGCAGCGTTAGCCGGCAAGCGACATCTCGCCTGCGGCGAGATTCCGGAATCCGCTCGCGCAGATTCCGGTCGCGCAACCCCCTGAAGGCGTCCGCTTCGCGGCCGCAGGGCGCGATTTCTTGCGCGACACTGCGCTCTGGCTCTTACGACAAGCGGCTGATGTCGTTGGTCAGGCCGATGAAGAAGAGCAGCACGACGAGGCCGATGCCGACGATCGAGACCCGCTCGTACACCTCTCGGCCGACTGCCCGGCCGCGCACGCCCTCGAGCACCGCGAACACGATGTGACCGCCGTCCAGCGGCAGCAGCGGCAACAGGTTGAGCAATGCGATCGAGAGCGAGATCAGTCCCAAGACCCAGATGAACGAGTCCGCGCCCTGCTTCGCGGCGTCGGACGATCCCTGCACGATGCCGACCGGGCTCGCGATGTCCTTGCGCCCTTCACCCGTCACCAGCCGTCCGATCGACTTGACGATCTCCTTCGTGACGAGCCCTGTGATGCGGAACGACTCCTGGAGCGCGGCGGGTGCTGACAGACCCTCTCCGCGCAGCCTGAACCCCAGGCGGTAGGCGCCTTCGTCCTGCTCGGCCGAGACGGGCCCCAGCGTGACGCGCTCACCGTCACGCAAGACGACGACGGCGATCGGCTTTCCGGCCGAGCCGGAGATCGTGCTCGAGATCTCCTCAGGCGTGACCTCGCGCCCGCCGATCGAGGCGATCCGATCGCCCGGCTGCAGCCCCATGGCCGCGGCCGGGGTGTCGGGCACGACCTCGTCTACGGTCGAGATCACCTTCCCGGCGGTCGTCATGAACAGCACCGTGAAGAGCGCGAGTGCGAGAAGGATGTTGGCGCCCGGCCCGGCGGCGATGGCGACGACACGCCTCCACGTCGCGGCGCGCCAGTAGGCGTCG
The DNA here is from genome assembly GCA_963724995.1 of uncultured Actinomycetes bacterium. Taxonomy (GTDB): domain Bacteria; phylum Actinomycetota; class Thermoleophilia; order Gaiellales; family Gaiellaceae; genus Gaiella. The sequence continues at coordinate 162,833 of CAVRXC010000003.1, read as the reverse complement.
GGCCCGAGCGCGTCACCGATGTCGTCGAAGCCACGCTCCGCGGCGCGCGCTGCCGGCTCCGACAGCTGCTGCTCCGCAACGAGCTCGCGCATCACCTCGAGCGCCTGTCTGGCTGCGTCGTGGTCTCCTTCCGCCAGCGCTGCGCGCAGTCGGGCCACAGGGCCGCCCAGAGAGGGATGCTCCTCCAGCGCCCGGCCGAAGGCGACGTCCACATCGGACGGCGCCGGGCGGTGCATGCCGGGGATCTTCACGAAGCCACCGAGAGGGATTGCCCCGATGCCGTACTCGACGCCGCCGCGCGTCGTCTTGACGATCGCCGGCGGGAAGCCGATGTAGAACCTCCGCGGGCGCATGCCAAGCCCGAGCGACGCGACGAAGTGCCCCAGCTCGTGGACGAAGATGAGCACGCCCAGCCCGACGATGGCGTAGAAGATCGTCATGCCGGTGTCAGCCTCCGGCCGGCCGCCCGACGGGCCTCGGCGTCGGCTGCGACCAGGTCGTCGAGGTCGCGTGCGGGCGCGCCCAAGACGGAGGCGAGCGTGTCCGCGACGGTGGCCGCGATGTCGAGGAACCCGATCCTGCCGTGGAGAAATGCGTCCACTGCGACCTCGTTCGCCGCGTTGTACGCACACGGGAACGTCCCGCCGCGCTCGCCTGCCTCGCGCGCGAGCGGCAGCAGCGGGAAGGCCTCGACGTCGGGTGCCTCGAAGGAGAGCGTCAGCCCGGCAGCGAGGTCGAGCGGCTCGACGGGGGTCGCCGCCCGCTCTGGATGGGTGAGGGCGTACGAGATCGGCACGCGCATGTCCGGAATGCCCAGATGCGCGAGCAGAGCGCCGTCGCGAAAGCGCACGAGCGCATGCACGATCGAGGTCGGGTGCACGACGACGTCGATCCGCTCGTACGGGAGACCGAACAGCCAATGAGCTTCGATGAGCTCGAGGCCCTTGTTCGCGAGCGTTGCCGAGTCGACCGTGATCTTGGGGCCCATGCGCCACGTGGGATGCTCGAGCGCCTCGGCGGGCGACACCGTTTCGAGCTCCTCCCGGCTGCGCCCGCGAAATGGCCCACCGGACGCGGTGAGCACGAGGGAGTCGACGGTCTCCGGGTCGCGGGCCTCGAGGCACTGGTAGACCCCCGAGTGCTCGCTGTCGACCGGCAACAGCAGGCCTCCACCCCGCTCCCGCGCCGCCAGCGCGAGCGAACCGGCGGCGACGAGGCTCTCCTTGTTGGCGAGCGCGAGGGTGACGCCGCGCTCGAGCGTCCACAGCGTGGCGCGGACGCCTGCGAAGCCCACGATTGCATTGAGGACGACGTCAGGCTCGGCACGCTCGAGGAGCTCGACGGCGTCGCCGCCGACCTGCGTGTGCTCGACGCCGTGGGCTGCCGCGATCGCGTCTACGGGAGTCGATCCCGACATCACCGCGCACAGCCGAAGACCGGGGTGTGAGGCGACGACGTCGATCGCCTGGCGGCCGATCGAGCCGGTAGCACCAAGCAGGGCGACTCGTCTCATCACGTGCGAAGGGTAGTCGGAATGCGGTTCAGGTCACGTTGTGGCGAGGATCACCGCGTACGCCACAGGGCCGGCGAACAACAGCGCGTCGACCCGATCCAGCATGCCGCCGTGGCCGGCGAGTATTCGTCCCGAATCCTTGACACCGAGATCCCGCTTCACGGCCGACTCGAACAGGTCGCCGAGCACCCCGGCGACCGCAACGGCGAAGCCGAGGATGAACAGGTCGCCGATCGAGAGGAACTCCTCTCGGTCGCGGTAGAGCAGGAGAAACGGTACGAACACCGCCGCCAGCGTTCCGCCGACGAACCCCTCCCACGACTTTCCGGGCGAGATCGCGGGCGCCATGCGATGCCTGCCTACGGCACGCCCGACGAAGAACGCGAACGTGTCCGCGACGAAGACGGTGAAGAGAACCGCAACGATCGCCCAGAGCCCGAACTCGGGGATCTTGCGGACGAGGAGCAGGCAGGCGAGCCCTCCGATCACCCAGGCCACACCGAGGACGGTGGCGCTGATTGCCACCGTGAACGAGGGGCGGGTCTGGGAGAGCAGGAACACGCAGAACGCGAACAGCAGCGTCGACAGGAGGCCCGCGAGCAGCCAAGGGATGCCGCCGAGCTGCATGCCGAGGAGCGCGGCGATTGCGCCGGCGTACCCACCGAGCCGGAGCGGGCGAAGCGATGCTCCGATCGCATACAGCTCGTGGAGTGCGACGAGGCCTCCAGCCAGCGCAAGGCCCCACAGCCACCAGCCGCCGAGGTACACGAGCGCCACGACGAGCGGCAGGAGGACGAGGGCGACCACGATGCGCGACCAGAAGGGCGTCATGGCTCCTACCTCCCTCCGAAGCGACGCGCTCGGCTCGTGAACTCGTCGATCGCCTCTCGTAGGGCATCTGCGTCGAAGTCGGGCCACAGGGTGTCGGTGAACACGAGCTCGGAGTACGCCGTCTCCCAGAGCATGAAGTTCGAGATTCGCCGCTCGCCGGAGGTGCGGATCAGGAGGTCGACGTCACGGAGCTCGGGTGCGTAGAGCCGATCCGCGATTGCGTCCTCGTCGACGCTGTCCGGGGCCACGCCGTCGGCGACCAGCCGGCGCGCTGCGTCGACCAGCTCGGCGCGGCCGCCGTAGTCGAACGCGATCCACAGGTCGAGGGTGTCGAGGCCGGCGGTCTCGCGTTCCAGCGCGTCCATCTTCTGCCGGAGCCAGGCGGGCACGCGGTCGCGGCGACCGATGAAACGGGTGCGCACTCCCTGCTTGGCGAGATCGGGGAGCTCGCGGTCGATCGTCTCGGAGAGGATCTCCATCAGCGTCTCCACCTCATCGGCCGGGCGCGCCCAGTTCTCGGTCGAGAAGGCGTAGACGGCGAGCGACCGGACTCCCTGGTCGATCGACGCTTCCACGGTGCGCCGCAGTGCCCGCGTCCCCTCGCGGTGGCCGGCAGCGACGGGCTCGCCGCGCGCTTCGGCCCAGCGGCCGTTGCCGTCCATGATGATGGCCACGCTCCGGGCTGCACCCGGATCGTCGCTGACAGGCTCGGGCACGACGCGGCACCTTAAGGTCGACGCCGCCAGGCGTCAAACCTCCAGGATCTCCGCTTCCTTGTGCTTCAAGAGGTCATCGATGCGCTTGACGTGATCGTCTGTCAGCTCCTGAACGCGCTTCTCGGCGCGCCGCTCCTCGTCGTCGCCGACGTCGCCGTTGCGCACGAGCTCCTCGAGATGCCGCATCACGTCGCGGCGGACGTTGCGGATCGCAACCTTGCCTTCCTCTGCGTAGCGCCGCACGACTTTGACGAGCTCCTTGCGGCGCTCCTCGGTCAGCTGCGGGATCGGCAGGCGAATCAGCTTTCCGTCGTTGGATGGCGTCAGGCCGAGATCGGACTCCATGATCGCCTTCTCGATCGCCTTGATCTGCGTCGGGTCGTACGGCTGCACGCTGAGCAGCCGGGCCTCGGGCGCGCTGATCGTGGCCATGTTGCTGAGCGGCGTCTGGGTGCCGTAGTAGTCGAGCACGATCCGGTCGAGCAGCGCGGTCGACGCGCGGCCGGTGCGCACGCTGTTGAACTCGTGCCGGGTCGTCTCGATCGACTTGTCCATGCGGCGCTCGCAGTCTGCGAGGAAGTCCTCGATCGCGGCCATCTCTCATGCCTCCTTCGGCGTGGCGACGATGGTCCCGATCCTCTCGCCGGCAGCGACACGCTCGATGTTCCCTTCGGCCAGCTCGAATACGTGGATCGGCAGGTGGTTGTCCATGCACAGCGACAACGCGGTGGTGTCCATCACGCGCAGGCCTCGCTCGATCGCCTCGAGGTGCGTGATCTCCGGTAGGAATGCGGCGCTCGGATCGACCTTCGGATCGCCGTCGTACACGCCCTGAACGCCGTTCTTCGCCATCAGGATCGCCTCAGCTCCGATCTCGAGCGCACGCAGCGCGGCGGCCGTGTCCGTTGTGAAGAACGGGTTGCCCGTGCCCGCGGCGAAGAGGACGACGCGGCCCTTCTCGAGGTGCCGGATGGCGCGGCGGCGAATGTAGGGCTCCGCAACCTCCGAGACCTCGATCGCCGACTGCACGCGGGTCTGCACCCCCAGCCTTTCCAGCGAGTCCTGGAGTGCGAGCGCGTTCAGGAGCGTGGCGAGCATGCCGGCGTAGTCGGCCGTGGCGCGGTCCATGCCCTCTGCCGCGGCCGCCATGCCGCGGTAGAAGTTGCCGCCCCCGACGACGATCGCGAGCTCGGTCCCCCGAGCGTGGACTGCGACGACCTCTCGCGAGATCGCGCCGACCGTCCGGGGGTCGACGCCGTAGTCGCGGTCACCCATGAGGCTCTCACCGGAGAGCTTGAGCAGGACACGCCGGAAGCCGGGCGCGGACCCGCTGCCGGTCGCCGCCCGAGCAGCCTCCTCCGAGCCGACGGTCACGATGACGCGACGGAGACGAGCGCGAACGCCCGCACCGAGGCGCCTGCGTCGGCGAGCGCCTGTCCGACCGTCTTCGACGTCTCGTGGATCCAGGCCTGGTCTAGGAGCACGCCACCCGGGGTGGCCGCGAAGAAGCGCTTGGCGAGCATTCCGTCCACGATCTTCTCACGTGCCGCCTCCGGCTTCGACTGTACCTCGTCGGAGTTGAGGTAGATCTGGCGCTCCGCGGCCAGCGTGTCGGCCGGGACGTCGTCACCCGAGACCCATTCTGGCCGCCCGAACGCGATGTGCATCGCGAGCTGGCGGCCGAGCTCCGGTGTGCCGCCGTCGAGCTGTACGAGCACGCCGAGCTTGTGAGCCGGTGGATGAACGTAGTGCGCGAGCGTGCCGCCCTCGAACCGGCGCGCACCCACGACGACGATGTTCTCGCCGAGCTTTGCGCTCAGCTCGAGACGCTCCGGCTCGAGACTTTCGACAGCCTCGGGGCCGTCCGCGTGCACGGCGCGCAGCACTCGCTCGGCGAACGCCTGGAACTCGTCGTTCTTCGAGACGGGGTCGGTCTCGCAGCCCACGCCGACGATCGCGCCGACGTCGCCGTCGACGATCACGCCGACGAGACCTTCACTGGTGGCGCGATCGGCACGCTTCCCCGCCGCAGCGAGGCCCTTCTCGCGCAAGAGCGTGACCGCTGCGTCGATGTCTCCCCCGGTCTCCTGCAGCGCCCGCTTGCACTCCATCATCCCTGCGGCTGTGCGGTCGCGGAGCTCCTTGACGAGCTTGGCATCGATCTCCGTCACGCCGCCTCGCCACCTTCGGCGCCGTTGGCCACGGCGACAGGCTGAGCCTCCTCCGCAGGGGCCTCTGGCACGACCTCTGCCTCCGGTTCGGCTTGTGCCTCGTCCTCTGCCGCCTGCCGTGAGAGCTCGCCGGCGGAGACCTTCATCTGGCCGGCGGCGATGCCGTCGGCGACCGCGCGCACGATGAGCGAGCACGAGCGGATGGCGTCGTCGTTGCCCGGGATCACGTGTGTCGCCTCGTCCGGGTCGCAGTTGGTGTCGACCAGCGCGATCACCGGCAGGCCCAGCCGTTGAGCTTCTCGCACAGCGAGCTGCTCCTTGCGCAGGTCGACGATGAACACGGCGTCCGGCTGGCGCTTCATGTCCGCAACACCGCCGAGGTTTGCCTCGAGCTTTTCGAGCTCGTTCACCATCGCGATGCGCTCCTTGGCGGGGAGCAGCTCCAGCTGGCCGTCTGTCTTCAACCGCCGCAGCTCGTGCAGGTATGCAATGCGGTCGGCGATCGTGCGCCAGTTCGTGAGCAGCCCGCCGAGCCAGCGGTTGGCCACGTACGGCATGCCAACGCGCGTCGCGTGCTCCTTGACGGCATCCTGCGCCTGCTTCTTGGTGCCGACGAACAGGATCACGCCGCGGCGCTCGGCGAGGTTGCGGGCAAAGTCGTGAGCGTCCTGGAGCAGCGCCTGCGTCTGCTGGAGGTCGATGATGTAGATGCCGCCGCGGACGACGAGCTCTCCGGACGGCTCGTTGAAGATGAAGCGACGCATCTTCGGGTTCCAGCGGCGTGTCTGGTGGCCGAAATGCACTCCGGCTTCCAGGAGCTCCTTCATGGAGACGACTGACAACGGGACCAGCCCCTTTCGATCTGGTTGACGGTGCTCTTGCAGCCGGCGGGCACGGACGGAACCGGGCACAGAGCCGCGGCACCACCGTCCGCGTGCCCCCACCGGGGAGACGGGACACGAACCTCCCCATGCTAGCGGCAACCGCGCGAAGGCGGGGTGAGGCTGAAGCCTCACCCCGGGGTCAGGCTCGAGCCTGACCCCGCCGCGCGAGCTCGAGCGCACGCTCAAGGTCGGGTGCCAGGGGTGACGTCACGTCGATCTCGACACCGGTGAACGGATGGCTGAAGCGAAGCCGGTGGGCGTGAAGGAACTGGCGCTCGAGCCCCAGGTCTCCCGCGACTCCGTAGACAGGGTCCCCGCAAACGGGCAGCTCGACGGCCGCGAGGTGCACGCGGATCTGGTGCGTACGACCGGTTTCGAGGCGAATCTCGAGCAGCGTCCGCTCGTCGAGCAGCTCGCGCACCTCGAACCAGGTCACCGCGTCCCGCGGTGAGTCGCTGTCGAGTGACATGCGGGTTCGATCTCTGCGGTCGCGGCCGATTGCGGCGTCGATGCGTCCGGTGCGGGAGCGTGGGCGTCCGCGGACGAGCGCGACATAGCGCCGTTCGACGTCTCGGTTGCGGATCAGCTCGGACAGGCGGGCATGCGCTTCGACCGAGCGAGCAACCACGAGCAAGCCGGAGGTGTCACGGTCGAGCCGATGCACGATTCCCTCGCGGCCCTCCTGTCCGCCCTCTGCGCCGAGCTCGACGAGACCCTGCGCGAGCGTGCCGCGCTCGTGGCCCGCGGCTGGATGGACGACGAGCCCGGCCGGCTTGTCGATCACGAGCAGGTGCTCGTCTTCGATGACGACCCGCAAGTCATCCACCGGCTCTGCCTCGTCGAGCGCTGCGATCTCCGGCAGCTCGACCACGATCTCGTCCCCCGCAGCGACAGCATGGCTCTTCACCTCGGCGCCTCCTCCGACGCGCACCGAGCCCGACGTCACCAGGCGTTCCGCCAACGTGCGGCTGCCGATCTCCGGTCGGGCCGCGAGGAGGCGGTCCAGCCGCAGCCCCGCATCCGCCTCAGCGACTCGAAAGCGGAGCGTCGCCAACGCGCGGGCTCGTGCGGTCGGCCGCGACGAACGACAGGAACAGGAGCGCCACACCGACGACGATGAACGTATCCGCGAGGTTGAACGCCGGCCAGTAGTCGAAGTCGAGGAAGTCGGTGACGTGACCCAGGCGAATGCGATCGAGGAGGTTCGAGACGCTGCCGCCGAGCACGAGGCCGAGCGCAATCGGCACGAGCGTGTGTCGTTGCCCGGCCCGCGCGAAGAACACGAGCATCCCGCCCACGGCGGCGACGGTCACGACGATCACAGCCGTCGTGGCGCTCGAGAACAACCCGAACGCGATGCCGGTGTTCCGCACGTGGTGGATCGAGAACGGGCCCATGACTGCGACGGCCTCACCGAGACCCAGCGCGCTCGAGACCATCCACTTCGTGAATTGATCTGCCGCGACGGCCGCCACCGATACGACGGCCAGCGCAACCCACTGCCCCAGGTGTGGGGCGAGCGAGCGCTCGACGCTGGAGAGAGGCTGCAGCGCGCTCGTGGCCGAGCCCACGCGCACGTCGAGGGTGCGTGGCTGCTCGTTGCGGGCAGGCTCACTCACGAGCGCTCCTGCAGGAGCCTGTCGCGGACGCAGAGCGTCGCGTAGGGAACGGCCGCGAGCCGCTCCTCGGGGATCGCCTCTCCGCACACGCTGCACGTGCCGTAGTTGCCCTCGTCGAGACGCGCAAGCGCCTGATCGATCTCCCCCAGGATGTGCTCGGCGTTCTCTTCGAGCGTCCAGTCCATTTCCCGCTCGAGCATCTCGCTCGCGTGGTCGGCGAGATGCTGGTCACCGGCGGCCGTGTTCATCTCGGCAGGCTCCTCGGCGTCTGGGATGATCCCTTCGGCAGCCGCGAGCATGCGTTCACGCAGTGCGACGAGCTCTGCGCGCCGTGCCTCGATATCGAGCGTCACGATGCCTCGCTCTCCCCCGCCAGCCTGCGCTCTGCTTCCTCTGCGGAGACGCCACGCACCTCGACCACCTTGTCACGGCCCGACGCACCGGAGACGACCGCAACGTCCCGCGCCGACACACCGAGTCGGGTGGACAGGAGCTCGACAACTGCGACGTTCGCTCGGCCGCGTTCCGGCGGGGCCGTGACACGCACCTTCCACGACTCCCCGTGGCGGCCGACGACCGCGGCGCTCTTCGCACCGGGCACGACGCGGACACGAACACGGACCGGGCGGGGCTCCATCGCCCCAAGGATAGACGCCGTCAGCCGACGAGCCGATGCATACCCGGGCCGGTGCCCTCGTCGTCGGATGAGCCCTCATCGGACGAGTCCTCGTCGGACGGCTCGCGGTCGACCGACATCGCGGTGCCGGCCTCGTCCTCGGGCTCGGACGCTTCCTCGGGCGGCACGTCGTCGACGACCTCGAGCGCCGATCGCAGCAGCGCGCGGATCCGGCGCACCTCCCCGAGCAGTCGCTCCTTGTCGCCGATGGCCTCGCGCAGCACCCGGCGGGCTTCGGTGTTCGCCTCCCCGATGATCACCTCACCCTCGCGGCGCGCCTGCTCACGCATGTCCTGCGAGGCCCGCTCCGCCGAGACGAGCGTCGCGCGCAAGAGCGATTCCAGCTCGACGTGGCGTGCGAGCTCGCCCTCGAGCGCTTCGACGCGCTCCACCAGGTCTGCCCGCTCGCGCCACACGGATTCGAAGCTGTCGGCGATCTCGTCCATGAGGCTATGGACTGGCGCCCGCTTGTAACCGAACAGGCCGCGGCGGAGGCCATCGAAATGTCTGACTTCAACCGGTGTCAACGGCATGGCGTTGCTCCCTTCTCGCTACATGATGCGCTCGATGGCCTCTTTCAGGAGCCGGCCGGCGAGCACGAGCGTGAAGATGGCGATGATCGGCGACAGGTCGATGCCACCGATCGGTCGCACGATGCGGCGGAAGAGCCGCAGGTAGGGGTCGCAGGTCTCGTAGAGGAACCGCTTGACGCGCTCCAGTGTCGGTGAGTACGGCACTCGCACCCACGACAGGAGCACGTACGCGAAGATCAGCAAGGTGTAGACGCCGACGAACACGTCGATGAAGCCCGTCGCCCACGTCACGGCGTCGGCGAGCAGAATCGATCCTGCGGATGAGCCGCCCACGGCGCGTTCTTCTGTGCGCCGCCCGGCTTCCCTACCCGATCAGCGCCGAAACTGGCGTGCGCAAGCGGACGGGACCCCCGCAAAACGAGAGAGCCTCGCGGCCGCGAAGCGGACGCCTTCAGCTTGTGCCCGCCGCCAGGCGTGCGGTTGGCAGCCGCGCGAGCGGGTGCCAACCTTGCAAGAAGAATCCGAGCCTCGCGGCCGCGAAGCGGACGCCTTCAGCTTGTGCTCGCCGCCAGGCGTGCGGTTGGCAGCCGCGCGAGCGGGTGCCAACCTTGCAAGAAGAATCCGAGCCTCGCGGCCGCGAAGCGGACGCCTTCAGCTTGTGCTCGCCGCCAGGCGTGCGGTTGGCAGCCGCGCGAGCGGGTGCCAACCTTGCAGAAAAATCAAGTCTGGTTGAAAAAGGCGCCGCTGTCGATAGCGCGCGCGCGCTCCTCGGCGGACAACTCGACGTTTCGAGGCGTGAGGAGGAAGACCTTGTCGGCGACCCGCTGCATGCTGCCGTCGAGCGCGTACGTCAGCCCGCTCGCGAAGTCGATGAGCCGCTTCGACAGCTCGTTGTCGGCGCTCTGCAGATTGAGGATCACCGGAATCTGGTCCTTGAAGCGATCGGCGATCTGCTGGGCGTCGTTGAAGCTGCGCGGGAGCACGAGATGGACGCGCACCTGGCTCGAGTCGACACCGCGCAGTCTCGATCGGCGGCTGCTCGGCGGCCGTGGCGCGGCGTCTGCGGAGCTGTCTGACTCTGACCACTCGTCCGGCTCCTTGCTACGGGGCAAGCGGCGCACGTTCTGGCGGGAGGACCGAGAGCGGTACTCGCGCTCGACCTCCTCCTGCGTGGCCAGCGCGTCCTCGTCCCAGTCCTCGTCCTCGGCGATGCCGAAGTAGACGAGCGTGCGATTCCACACGTCCGAGAGACCCATCGCCCGCAGATGGTAGTGCGGATGGCGGAAGTCGCTCCAGCACCCGACCGCGACGGGGCTCAGGACGTGATGCCGAAGAGGGTCGAGCCGACGCGGATGTGGGTTGCGCCTTCCTCGACGGCGATCCGCCAATCCTGCGACGTGCCCATCGACAACTGCTCCAGGCCGTGCTCGTGCGCCAGAGCTCGGAGGCGTGCGAACCACGGACGCGACGCCTCGGCGTCCGTGGCGATCGGTGGCATCGTCATCAGGCCCTGGACGAGGCCCGGATGGCGGCCCAGAAAGCCGCGAACCTCGTCGGGCGACACGCCGCTCTTCGAGCTCTCGCCGGAGAGGTTCACCTCCAGCAAGGCGGGCACGGTGAGTCGCGTCGCGGCGGTGTCGGAGCCGAGCGAATGGACGAGCTCGCACAGCCCGTTCACGAGCTTTGCCTTGTTCGACTGCAAGTGCCCGATGAAGTGCCATCGGAACGCGTCGCCGTAGACGGCGTGCTTGCGCTCCAGGTCCTGCGCACGATTCTCCCCCACCACCTCGACCCCGGCATCCACCAGCACCGCCATCTCCTCGATCGACACGTACTTCGTGGCGGCCACGATCGTGATTTCGGGGCCGGCGACGGCGCGCATCTCTGCCAGGTTTGCACGCACCGTCGCGGCGTTCATCCGAGCTCGCCGTGTGCGCGGGCGAGCAGCAGCTCGCGGGTGTTGCGTGCGGGGTCGTCGACGACCTCGGCGAGGAGCACGTGCAGCACACGGCCGAGCTCCGGCCCCTCGCCGAAGCCCGCCTCGATCAGGTCACGACCCGTCACCGCCAGATCGGCAAGCCGGTGTGGGCTGTCGGCCTCGTCGCGGAGGCCTCGCTCCAGCCGGTCGAGCGCGTCGAGCTCTTTCGTGTCGACGCGCTTCACAACGAGGTCGGCGCGCTTGAGGGTCACCAGCTCGCGGGCGACCTCGTCGCCGTGCCGAGCCAGGAAGCGCCGCGTTGCACGCCTGTCGTCTGCCTCCAGCCAGTCGTCGAGCCAGAACGCATGACCGGACACGAGCGCGACGACCCGCCGGCGCAGAGCGGTCGGGTAACGCAGCCGTCGCATGATCCGCCCGGCGATCTCCGCACCGAGCTCGGCATGCGACTCTTCGGTGCCGTCCGAGTTGGGCTTCCCGAGATCGTGCTGGAGCGCGGCCATCCGGACGGCGAGCGATGCACCGGCATCCGCCGCTTCTTGCACGACGGCGAACAGATGCCCGTCGAGTGGCAAGGGCTGGCGCTCCGAGCCGAGGCTGTAGCCGATCGCGGCCGCGAACTCGGGCATGACCGAGGTGAGGACGCCTGTATCTCGCGCAAGTTGCAATGCGAGCCCTGGTCGCGCGCCGAGCAGGAGCTTCGAGAGCTCACCCATGCCGTCCGCGGCGAGCCCACCGCCGATCCGTTCGGCCGACACGTGAGCGAGCCCACCCGCCTCGAGTCGCATCCGGGCCAGCGTCTCGCCGGAAGGCATGAAGCCGAGCTGCGAGACGAGCCGCAGCCCGCGCAGGATCCGCAACGGGTCCTCCCGGAACGAGCTTTCCGACAGGGTCCGCAGCCGACGTGCCGCCAGGTCGGCGAGCCCACCGAACGGATCGACCAGCTCGCCCGTGGACAGCCGGCGCGCGACGGCGTTGATCGTGAAGTCACGGCGGGCCATGTCCTCGGGCACGCCGATCGTCGAGTCGCTGACGATGGCGAAGTCTCGATGGCCCGGTCCAGTCGAGCGCTCGGCGCGCGGTGGGGTCAGCTCGATGCCCGACGGCACGAGCGTGCGGATCGACTTCTCACGCGGGTGCAGCCGGACGCCGACGAGCTGGCCGTGCACCTCCATGTCCTCGACACGACCGTGCGGCTCGAGCAGCATCCGCAGGCGTGCATGGTCCACCCCGGGGACGAGGAAGTCCTCGTCCGCGTGCGGGATGCCGAGGAGCTCGTCGCGCACGGCGCCGCCGACGACGTACGCGTCGATGTCCAGGGAGCGGACGAAGCGGCGGATCTCGGTCGGCATGGGCCCAACATGGTGCCTGGCACCGCTTTGCGGTGCCTCGCACGGCTCCTACACGTGCGCTATCGCCTCGATCTCGACGAGCGCACCCGACGGCAGCCTTGCCACCTCGACCGTGGCGCGCGCCGGCGGCCGGTCGCCGACGTGACGGGAGTACACCTCGTTCATCGCCGCGAAGTCCTCCAGGTGCTGCAGGTAGACGGTCGTCTTGACGAGGTTGTCGAGCGAGCTGTCGGCTGCGGCGAGGATCGCTGCCAGGTTGCGCATCACCTGCTCGGTCTGGGCGGTGACGTCGCCTTCGACCGCGGCGTCACCGGGCTCGAGACCCAGCTGGCCGGCGACGAACACGAGATCGCCGACCCGGATCGCCTGGTTGTAGGGCGCCCCCTGGAACGGGGCCGGGGCCTCTTCGGTGCGGATCACGTGCTTTTCCACGGGCGTCCTCCGATTGGTCGCTATGGGCAGGGCGGGTCTCTTGCCTCAGGAGGCGGGTGCCGTCGAGGCCGCTTGCGAGAGCGCGACACCGAGCGCCTTGAAGATCGCCTCGAGCACGTGATCCGTGTCGCTGCCCTCGATCAGCCGCACGTGAAGCGTCAGCCCTGCTGCCTCGGCGAGCGCTGCGAGGAAGCGGGCGGCGAGGTCGCTGCCCAGGCCACCGACTCCACGAAGGTCGGCGTTCGACGCGACGAGGGGGCTCCCTGAGCGCTCGACGACCACCAGCGCGAGAGCTTCGTCGGCAGCGACGGTCGCGTCGCCATGCGCTCCGTGCGCCAGCAGCGGCGCGACGACTGCGCCGAGCGCCGCTCCCGCGGCGTCGACCTCGGCTTCGGGGTCGTCGGGGTCGATCTCCAGCACGAGGTCGAAGCGGCCGGCCCGCGCGAGCTCCACGAGGAGATGGTCGAGGACGGGGACGCCGGTGGCGACATTGGCGTCGCCGACACCGCGGGTGAGCCGCGCGCCGCTCACAGCTCGGCGCGCTCGATCTCGGCGCCGAGGCCGCGCAGACGCTCGTCGATCCGCTCGTAGCCGCGGTCGATCTGACCGATGTTGCCGATCGTGGACGTCCCTTCCGCGCACAGGGCCGCCACGACCATCGCCATGCCGGCACGGATGTCGGGGCTCTCGAGCCGCTCGCCGTAGAGCTTCGACGGGCCGGTGACGACGGCGCGATGCGGGTCACAGAGGATGATGCGCGCACCCATCGATACGAGCTTGTCCACGAAGAAGAGTCGGCTCTCGAACATCTTCTCGAAGATCAGCACCGTGCCTCTGGCCTGCGTCGCCGCGGTGACGGCAATCGAGGTGAGGTCGGCCGGGAAGGCAGGCCAGATCCCGCTCTCGATCTTGGGGATCTGGCCGCCGAGATCGTCTTCCACGTTGAGCTCCTGCCCTGCCGGCACGTGCGCGGACGTCTCGCCGAGCTCGAGGCGTATGCCGAGCTTGCGAAAGGCGGGGACGATCGAGATGAGATCGTCGGGCTCCACATCCTCTACCGTCACGTCGCCACCCGAGACGGCCGCAAGCGCCGCGAAGCTCGCCACCTCGATGTGGTCCGGCCCGAGCCGGAAGCTGCCTCCGTTGAGCTGCTCGACGCCTTCGATCCGCAGCACGTTCGAGCCGACTCCCTCGATGCGCGCGCCGAGGGCGACCAGGAAGCGGCAGAGATCCTGGATGTGCGGCTCGCAGGCGGCATGACCCACGATCGTCTCTCCCCGCGCCAGCACCGCAGCCATGACGGCGTTCTCGGTGCCCATCACGGATGCTTCGTCGAGGTACAGGCGGGTGCCGACGAGGCCGCGTGTCGAAAGCTCGTACGCGCCGTTCTGCTCCACCTCGACGCCCAGCGCAGTGAACGCGTGGATGTGCGTGTCGAGCCGTCGTCGCCCGATCACGTCACCACCCGGTGGCGGTACGACGGCCTTCCCGAACCGCGCCAGGAGCGGCCCGGCGAGCAGGAACGAGGCGCGGATGCGGCGGCAGAGCTCCGGATCGAGCGACGTCTTCGTCACGCCTGCCGCGTCGACGGTCACCTCGTTCGGGCCCGTCCAGCTCGCAGCCGCACCGATGTCGACGAGCAGCTCGACCATCGTTTCGACGTCGAGGATGCGCGGCACGTTCTCCAGCCGCACGGGCTCGGTGGCGAGCACGGTCGCAGCGAGAATCGGCAGCGCGCCGTTCTTGTTCCCGGCGGCGCGGACGGTTCCCGAGAGCGGCCGACCGCCTTGGATCACGAACGACTGCATGAGGCGGCGGTATGGTAGCGACCTCGATGGAGGTGACCCGCGATCGGGCGTGGGCGACGCTCACGCGCTACACGACGAGCGAGTCGCTCCTTCGGCATGCGCTCGCCGTGGAGGCGTCGGTGCGCTTCTATGCACGGTTGTACGGCGAGGACGAGGAGCTGTGGGGCTGCGTCGCCCTGCTGCACGACTTCGATTACGAGATCCACCCCACGCTCGACAAGCATCCGCAGGACGGAGCGCCGATCCTGCGCGAGGAGGGCTACCCGGAGGTCGTGATCGAGGGTGTGCTCTCCCATGCCGAGCATCTCGCCATGCCCCGCGACACACAGCTGCAGAAGACGCTGTTCGCCTGCGACGAGCTGTCCGGATTCGTCCACGCCTGCGGGCTCGTGCGCCCGAACGGCCTCGAGGGCCTGGAGCCGAAGTCGGTGCGGAAGAAGCTCAAGCAGCCGTCGTTCGCTGCCGGGGTGCACCGCGACGAGGTCTACGCCGGCGCGGAGCTCCTCGGGCTGGAGCTCGACGACCACATCGCGAACGTCGTCGCCGCGCTACAGCCGATCGCGGACGAGCTCGGCCTCCGAACCTCCTCGTCCTCCTAGGGCGGGATAAATCCGGCCCGAGCGACCCGGGTGCTGCTCAGAGAGCGTCGACCAGCCGGTCGAGATCGTCGTCGCTGGTCCAGTACCCGACCGACGCGCGGACGAGACCGCGGCCGGGGACCTCCCGCACGTGGACGTCCGCCTCGCGCAGGCGCTCCACGAGGGTCGTCGGATCGATCCCGTCGGGACGAAACGAGACCAGCGTCGCCCGCGACTCCCGGGTGACGACCTCGACCAGGCCTGCGAGACGCTCACGTAGCCGCTCCGCTGTCTCGTGGGCGCGGTCGAACGCCCAGCCCGGCCGCTGGTCGAGCGCCGCGAGCAGGCCGTTCAGCGACGCAGGTGGCCACCAGCCCTGCTCGAAGCGCGCTGCCCCGTCTCGCGGCTCGAACGAGCCGTCGTGCCGGTATGACTTCTGACTGAAGTAGCTCGGCGCGGCGACCCGTAGCCGATCGGGGTCGGCGACCACGAGGGCTCCTGTCGCGTCGGGCCCGCAGAGCCATTTCTGGCCCGAGATCGTGAAGAAGTCCATTCCTGCCACGTCGACCGGGATCGCGCCCGCCGACTGCGCCCCGTCGACGAGGATCGGCACGCCGCTTCGCTCCCGCAGCTCCCGCACCGGCAGAATGGCGCCGGTCGTCCACAGCACCTGGGACGTCGCGATCAGACGCGTTCGCCGTGTCACGGCCGCGAGAATCTGCTCCGGCTCGGGCTCGACCACCACCACCCGGGCTCCGGAGGTCCCGAGCGGCCCGAGCAGGCCGAAGTGCTCGTCACTCGTGGTCACGATGTCGTCACCCGTCCCCAGGCCGAGCCCGGCCAGGACGATGTTGCAGCTCTCGGTCGTCGACGACGTCAACGCCGTCGTGCCGGGCTCCGCGCGCACGAGCATCGCGAGGCGGCGGCGCAGCTCCTCTCGTCGATCGAGCGTCTCGAGGAAGTACGGCAAGCCCGACCGCCCCGCGGCGAGATCGCGGTCGAGCGCGTCGCGCATCGCCGTGACGGTCGCCGTGGCC
Organism: uncultured Actinomycetes bacterium; assembly: GCA_963724995.1. GTDB lineage: Bacteria > Actinomycetota > Thermoleophilia > Gaiellales > Gaiellaceae > Gaiella. The sequence continues at coordinate 146,747 of CAVRXC010000003.1, read as the reverse complement.
AGCGGGCCGAACGTGCCCGCGTTCAGGTAGGCGACGCGCTCGAGCACGGGGAACCCGGCCCGCGCCTCCTCGAATGTGACCTCGCGCGCAGCGGCCCTCACCGCGCCATTCTGCCGTGTGGTCGCACGGCGGACGGCCCCTCTAGTCTTGGCAGATGCGTGTGCTGCTCGCCGACCCGCCTGCCTACACGCCGCCCTACGACCATGCGCTCGCCGCTGCGCTGGCGGCTGCGGGTGCGGACGTGGAGCTGCTCACATCGCGGTTCCGGTTCGGTCCCACGCCCTCCGCCGACGGCTACCGCGTCCGGGAAGCCTTCTACCCGGTCTCTTCCAAGCTCGACACACGCCTGCCGCGTGTTGTGCTGAAGGCGCTCGAGCACCCGGTCGGCCTCGCCCGGTTGGCCGCGGCGCGACCGGACGTGACCCACCTGCAATGGTCGGGCGCGCCCGAGCTCGACGCGTGGCTTCTGCGGTCGCGTGCGCCACTCGTCTTCACAGCCCACGATCTGCTGCCGCGAAGGACGGCGCGCAAGGAGCGGATCTGGCGGAGGCTCTTCGGCCGCTTCGAGCGCGTCGTGGTGCATTCCGAGAGAGGCCGCGACACGCTCACCGCCTTCGGCGTCGATCCTGCACGACTCCGCGTGATCCCTCACCCGGTGTTCCGTTCCGATCCCGGCCGGCACGACGACGGGCACACCGTGCTCGTCCTCGGCGTCCTGCGCCCGTACAAGGGTCTGGACGACGCCGTCACGGCAACGCTCCAGGTCGACGGCGCGCGCCTTCTCGTGGCGGGCGACCCACGCATGGCGCTCGACGAGCTTCGTCGCCGAGCGGGCGACCGCGCAGAATGGCGCCTCGGATACCTCTCGCGCTCCGACCTCGAGCGCGCGGTCGGGGAAGCAACGGTCGCCGTGTTCCCCTACCGCGCCGAGCTCGACCAGTCGGGCGCGCTCCTGCAGGCGCTCGGAGCCGGGATCCCGGCTGTCGTCTACGACGTCGGGGGGCTCGGGGAGGTCGTGGCGCGGTATGGAGCCGGAAGCGTCGTTCCCTCCGGTGACGTCGACGCGTTCGCTGGCGCACTCGCACGGCTGCTCGGTGACCATGGCGTGCTGGCTGCGGCCCGCGCAGGCGCCGAACGGGCCCGGGCCGAGCTGACCTGGGAGGCGGCGGCCGCGGCGCACCTCGAGCTCTACCGCGAGCTGACCTGATGCGGCTGCGGGGCGATCGCTTCGCCGATGTGGTAGCGCGACAGCTGGACCTGCTCGCCGCCGACGAGGTTGAGCTGCTCGAGGAAGCCGACGAGGCCGAGGAGGCGTGGAACCGCGCCGACCGGGACGGCGCCGAGGAGGCCTACGGCGACTATCAGCTCGTCGTGGACGCCATCGCAGACCGGCTGATCGAGATCCGCGACACCTATGCCGCCACGCTGGACGGCTCCGCCGCAGACGTGTACCGCGACTCGTTCAACAGGTCGGCGTCCCGCCGTTTCCGCCGCCATGGGACGATTGCCACGGACCTCGAGGACTAGCCCCTCCTAGGTCAGTTCGTCCTCGGACGGCGCGTCTGGACGGCGCTCGAGCACCTTGGCGAGCTTCAGGTAGCGGCTCGCCTCCTTGCCGCGTCCCTGCTTCTCGAGGCTTCGCCCGAGCGCGAAGTGGGCGTAGGCGTCGACCGGCGAGAGCTCGATCACCTTGCGAAACTCGGCCTCAGCCGCCTCCCAGCGCGTGATGCGGTAGTACGCGATCCCGAGTGCCTCGCGGATCGACGCCTTCTCGGGCTCGAGGCGCTTGGCCCGTTCCAACGCCACCGTTGCCTGTGCGGCCATGCCTTCTCGCAGGCGCGCGCGACCCTCCTGGTAGAGGTCGTATGCCTCGCTCATCACCACATTGTCCCGCACGGTGGGCGTCCGCTTCGCGGCCGCAAGGCTCCCAGGGTGGCGACGGTGTCACGTACGGCGGAGCGAGCGCAGCGAGAGCGCGCCGCGCAGACGCCGCCGGGTGCCGAGCTCCTCCCGCAGCACCCGTAGCACGGTGCGGAGCTCGCCGCGCATCTCCTGGGCGGCGGTCACGGCGCGCGTCGGCGGGCCGTATCGGGCGCATGTGTGGGCTTCCACGAAAGCGCCGGCGGGCACGCCGAGATGGCGTTCGACCGCGTGTCGCAATCCGACCATGTCCATCCCGGCGACAACGGGGACGCCCTGGTCCCTCAACACGTCGACGAGCTCGGCGCGCGCGGCACCCGCCAGCCGGCGCGGGTCGCGGGTCAGATAGCGCGACCGCCGCCGCACCGCCTTGCCGCCGATCAGCAGGGCCAGGGGAATCAGAACCAGAGCGGCGGCAAGCGCGAGCGGCCACGGTGATCTCCCCTTGCCATCGCCCGCAGGGGCCGGGGTCGCCGGCTGACTCGGGGCGCCGGTGAAGGTGCCATCCGGTAGCACGGCGAGTAGGTCGCCCCGTCCCAGCTCGCGCACCGTGTCCGCCGAGTCCGAGGCGAGCGTGTACGACGCCGAGAACGATCCACGGCCTGGCGTCGGATCGAACGGCAGCCAGCCGTAGCCGTCGAACCAGGCTTCCACCCAGGCGTGCGCGTTGACGTCCGAGACCACCCACCGCTTGCCGTCCCACTTCCCGCTCGTGAAGCCGACCGCGACCCGCGAGGGGATCCCGAGCATGCGCAGCATGAGCGCCATCGTCCCCGCGAAGTGCTGGCAGTAGCCGGAGCGGTGCCGCACGACGAAGTCGACGAGTGGTGGGCCGGTGGATCCGTCGGCGATAGGGGGCCGCTCCTCGTAGCGAAAGCCGCCTGTCGTGCGCAGCCAGCGCTCGACCGCGAGTGTTGCCTCGTAGGGCGACTCTGCCCCCGCCCCGAGCCGGCGCGCCTCGTCCCAGATTGGCCTGTAGGCCCACACCGCCCGGTAGCGCTGATCCGTGAAGACCTTGTCGACGACGGCCTTCCGTCCGGGCACACCGAAAGCCGGCGTCTCAACCCGGTCGAGCGCGCGGTACCGGTGCGCCGCGACGGGGTACCGCGGCCGCGAGCGGAGCAGCTCACGCGGGAGCGGATGCGGTGCATAGCTCGTGACGGTGTAGCGCGTGCCCCGGGGCACACCCCGTTGCACGCGCATCACGCCGCCGCTCATGAAGAACACGGTGCCGAGCACTTCGCTCCGAACACGCACAGGATGACCGGCGGCGATGAGGTGGTCGTCGTCGAGGGCGACCACCTCGACCGTCTGCCGCACCAGGTCCGTCCCCTGTCGCGCCCTCGAGGGCAGCAGCGGGTCAGCGGGCAGCTGTCGCGTCGATGGCGAGGTGGCGACCGGGTACAGGTTCTCGATCCAGCGATCGGCCGTGAAGAGGTCGAGGGTGGATGCCCGCCAGTAGTGAGCTCGTCGCGGCCCTTCGATCTCGAGCACGGTGGTCGGGCGCACGGGAAACTGGATGCCCTGGTACTGGGCGTCCCAGACGTAGCTGACGCCCAGACGGTCACGCGAGTCGCCGAAGAGCGACCAGTTGCGCCAGTCGAGACGCGCCTCGTCGGGCGCGGCCCCTGCGGAAGCTGCTCCCACGCCGACGGCGGCCACGACCGCAAGCGCGACTCCGGCGGCAAGGCCGTCGCGGCTCGCCCGGACGCGCAGCACCACCATGGGCCACAACGACGCGACGAGCAACAGACCGCCGGTGGCGACCAGCCGGTCGTCCGGCAGGCTCGCGGTGGCCCAGCCGCCGCCGACGACGACCACCGCTGCGGCGAGCAGCGGCCGGCGTGCGGCGACGGCAAGCGCTGCGGCGAGGGAGAACCCGAGCACTGCGACTTGCGTCAGGGCGTGCATCGCCGGGCGCCCGGCAGGGTCGAACGGGAGCACGACGACCTCGAAGGCGCGCAGGCCGTCCTCCGTCACGCGCAGCATCTTCCCCAGCCAGGCGCCGTCGACCCACGGCAGGGCGTGGACAGGTGAGGCGGCGAACGCGAGCGACAGCCCTGCCCCCGCAGCGAGGAGCGCAGCTGCGACGCGCATGCGGGGCCGGAGGACGGCCGCGGGCGCGATGCCGATCAGTGCGGCGAGAGCCAGCCCACCCCACGCCGCCGGAGACTCGAGAGAGCCCCAGGTCAGCGCCAGGGCGACGGCGGGCCCGGCTGCGGCGACCAGGCTACGCGCTGCGCGCATCGACCGAGACGCCTCCGAGCGCCGTTGCGAGGTCGTCGCCGCAGCGCACCACCGCCACCGGTACGCCGGCACCCGCAAGCCGTAGCAGCGCCGAGGCCGCCGGCGCCGGCGGTGCTCCCGCGTACGTCGGTGCATCGACGAGGACGACGCCACCCGCGCGCGACCCGTCGAGCGCCGCCGTACCGATCTCTTCCGGCCTGCACGTGACGACGATCAACTCCGGTGCACGTGCAGCAGCCAGGCGTGGATCTGCGAGGACGACGCGAAGGGATCGAGCCGCGTCCGGCGTCGCCGCGGCGAGCAGGTCGAGCGCAGCCTCCCACGACTCGTCGAGCCCGGTCACGCGGAGCACGCCCGCTGCCCCCCTACCCGCAACGAGAGCGACCTGCCGGCCGCGAGCTGCTCGCGCCCGTACCAGAGATGCCGCCACGCGTGTCGCGTCGTCGAAGCTCGACCGCCCGGGAGGGCCGACCGCGCCGGCTGGATCGCAATCGAGCACGACGACGGTCTCGTCGCGCGGAGCGTCCTGGAGCTCCATCACGGTCAGCGCACCGCGGCGGGCGGTGGTGGGCCAATGGACGAGGCGGAGTGGCTCGCCGTCCTGGTAGTCGCGAATGCTGTGCAGGTCGACGCCCACGCCGCGCCGCGGCAGCGCGCGGCGCCCGTCGAATCCCTCGCGCCCCTGGTCGGTGAACAGCGCTCCCAGGTGGACGACCCGCGGTCGCACGAGCACGGCCCCGGCCGCCGGCGCAGTGGCCTCTGCCCGCTCGAGGCCGAGCGGATCCTCCAGCGCGACGTGCGCCGGCCCGAGCTCGTGCCGACCGCGTGGCACGCGAGGCCAAACGAGCAGACCGCGCCCCCTACGCAGCGGGACGTCGACGGTGCCGAGCGCACCGACGGTCTCGCGGGCCACGGCGCGACCCCACCCGAGCAGGCGCCCGGTGAGCAATAGCTCGATCTCGAGCGTGTCACCCTCGACGAGCCGCGTCGCGCGCAGGCGCCGCTCGAGGTGCAGCCGTGAGGCTGCGTACCGGCGCCAGGCACGCGCGCCGAGAGCCGCGGCGACGATACCGATGCCGACGGGTGCGAGCGCGAGCGAGCCGAACAGCCACGACCCGAGCAGCGCCGCCGCTCCCACCGTCAGCGCGGCGGTGCTCCTGCTCACACCGGTACGGGCGTCCGTTCGAGCGCGTCGCGCACGAGATCGATGGCGCTCACGCCGGTGGAGCGAGCTTCCGGCGCGAGCAGCAGGCGGTGTGGGAGCACCGCTGGCGCCACCACGCGGACGTCTTCGGGAGCGACGAAGTCCCGTCGTTCGATCACGGCTCGCGCCTTTGCAAGGCGCAGCAGGGCGATACCTGCACGTGGGCTTGCTCCGAGGGCGAGCCGTGGATCGTCGCGGGTGTGCCGCAAGAGGGCGACGACGTAGCGGGTGACGCTCTCCTCCACGTAGATCGACCGGACGGCTTCGATCGCCGCCACCACCTCGCCTTCGTCGGCCACGGGCGTCAGATGGTCGAGCGGCGGCTCGGTCGTCTGCTCCGTGAGCATGCGCGCCTCCTCCTGGAGCGGCGGATAGCCGATCGCCATGCGCACGGCGAAGCGATCGAGCTGCGCTTCCGGGAGCGGATAGGTGCCCTCGTACTCGACCGGGTTCTGCGTGGCGATGACGAGAAACGGGCGCGGCATGACATGCGTCGAGCCGTCGACCGTCACCTGCGCTTCCTGCATCGCCTCGAGCAGCGCGGACTGGGTCTTCGGAGAGGCCCGGTTGATCTCATCGACGAGCACGATGTTGGCGAACACCGGTCCGGGGCGGAAGCGGAACGCCGCCGAGGCCTGGTCGAACACGTTGACGCCGGTGACGTCAGCCGGGAGCAGATCAGGTGTGAACTGCACGCGCGCGAAGGAGAGGTCGAGCGATCGCGCGAGCGCCTTTGCGAGCACCGTCTTGCCCACCCCAGGCACGTCCTCGACGAGCACGTGGCCCTCGGCGAGCAGCGACAGCAGCGGGAGCCGCAAGGTCTCGACGGGGGCGTGCACAGCCGTGCCGAGCGACTCCACCACGCGGTCGGCGAGATCGGCGGCCGTCTCGGCGCGATGTCGTGTTGCCGGCTCGGTCACGATCTCATCCCGAGGAGGCGTTCAGCCTCGTCGAGGATCGCCGCGGCGATCGCTTCCTTCGGCGCCTTTGGTACATGGGTCTCGCCGTTGCGGGTGACGAGGACGACCTCGTTGTCGACGCTGTCGAAGCCGATGTCGGGCCGCCCCACGTCGTTGTAGACGACGAGATCGACGTTCTTGTCGTCGAGCATGGCCCGCTTGCGCTCGAGACCGGCCTCACCGTGCTCGGCCCCGAATGCGACGAGCACCTGGCCGGCGTCACGGCTCGCGCCCAACGCCTTGACGATATCGCCGGTCGGGACGAGCTCGACGAGCCACGCCTCACCGTCCTTCGGCCGCTTGCCGTCGATTCGCTCCGCGGGCCGATAGTCGGCCACCGCCGCGGCCATCAGCACCACGTCGGCGTCGGCCCGCGCCAGAGCCTCGCGTCGCAGGTCGGCAGCGGTCGGCGTCTCGACGATCGCCACGGCGTCGGGCGCCGGAACGGTGAGGTTGGCGGCGAGCAGGGTCACCTCGGCGCCACGACGATGAGCTTCCACGGCGAGCGCCACGCCCATGCGGCCCGACGAGCGGTTGGCCAGGAATCTGACGTCGTCGAGCGGCTCTCGTGTGCCTCCGGCCGAGACGACGACCCGGCGCCCGGTCAGCGAGCCGTTGGCCGAGGCTGCACCGAGCACGCCGCCGAGAAGCTCCGTGACGCGCTCGAAGATGGCCTCCGGCTCGGCCATTCGTCCCGGGCCGGTCTCACCCTCGGCCAGCTCGCCGTGCTCGGGCCCGATCACGTGCACCCCCCGTGCCACGAGCGTTGCCAGGTTGGCCTGTGTCGCGGCGTGCTCCCACATGGCGCTGTTCATCGCAGGCGCGACCAGGAGCGGGCCACGGTGCGCAAGCGCGGTCTCTGTGAGCAGGTCGTCGGCGAGCCCGTGCGCGAGCCGCGCGAGCGTATGCGCCGTGAGTGGCGCGACCACGAGGAGGTCGGCGTCGCGCAGATGCGGATAGGGATCGCCGTCGCGTTGCTTGCGAGCAAGCGCGAAGAGCGTCTCCGCGGCGACGAATCGCTCCGCGCCCCGTGTCGGCAGCGGCATCACATCGTGCCCGGCTCGCACGAGCAGGCGCACGAGCTCGCACGCCTTGTAGGCGGCGATGCCCCCCGTCACACCCACGGCGATGCGCGCCATCGACGACATTCTGCCGTCTCTGGCCGCGCAGCTTCGGATCCGCTCGCGCGGATCCGAAGCGCGCAACACCCTGAAGGCGTCCGCTTCGCGGCCGCCCGGTTCGCGGCGCGCCACTCCGAGAGGCCAAGCTGGCCTTCGAGTCGGCCTTTGTTCAGGGCACCGAAGGTGCCTGCGGCTACTTCGGCGCGTACGCGAAGCGCAACTTGCCCTTGGCGATCTCTTCCATCGCCATGGTCAGGTAGTTCTTCGAGCGCGACTCGACGAGCGGTGGTGGAGCCTCTTCGAGGCCCATGCCCTCACCGAGCTGGTGGTGGTAGCTGTTGATCTGGCGGGCCCGCTGGGCGGCCATGATCACGAGCGCATACCGGGACGGCGGCTCGTCGGCCGTCTCGGCGTGCAACAGGAGCGAATCGATACGAGGTTCGATCATCGACGGCTCATGGTACCTGCAGCCCCACGCTCACGTCGCGCTTCAGACCGCAGCGCCGCTCAGCTGCAGCTCGCACTCGACGATCGCCACGAGAACCTCGGTGGCGCGGTGCACATCGTCGTTGCGAACCATGTAGCGGAAGCAATGCGCCTGCTCGAGCTGCTCGCGAGCAATGCGGATACGTTCCCCGATCTCGCCGGTGGACTCGGTCGCGCGCTCGCGGAGCCGGCGCTCGAGCTCGTCGACGTCGGCCGCGATGAACACCGTCACCGAGCCGGGCACGTCGTCCTGGATGCGGAGCGCCCCCTCGAGCTCGAGCTCCAGCACGCACACACGGCCATGCCCGGCGATCCGGTCGAGCTCCGACCGCAGGGTGCCGTACCGCTTGCCCGACACGTACTCGACGTGCTCGATGAGCTCGTCCGCCTCGATGCGCTCGACGAACTCGTCCTCCGACAGGAAGTGGTACTCGACGCCGTCCGTCTCACCCGGGCGTAGCCGCCGGGTGGTGGCCGAGACTGCCACCTCGAGCGCGGGCACGCGCTCGACCAGCGCCCTGATCAGCGTCCCCTTGCCGGCTCCCGAAGGACCGGTGACGACGAAGACGGGGTTTCCCGACAAGCGAGAAACCTAGCGAGCCGGTTCTCGGCAGGAGCCGAGAATCACCTGTGGTTGAACAGGTTGACGAGCTCCGCCCGCTGACGCTCGGACAGGCCGCCAACGGTCTTCGACTGGCTGATGCGGCACTGGTTGAGAAGCCGCGCAGCCTTGACCCGCCCGAACTTCGGCACGGCCATCAGCATGTCGAACACCTTCGCGGTGGACACGTACTCCGGCGGGTCGAGCAGGATCTCCTCGATGTTGACGCGGCCCTCTTTCAGATCCTTCTTCAGCTGCGCCCGGCGAACTCTGATGTCGTTGGCGCGCTTCAGTGCTTCCATCCGCTGGTCGAGGGAGCGGAGCGGCGCCTGGGCCTGCGTCTTCGTCGTGACCATTGAGAAGTGGAGTCTAGCGATCAGCGGCCCTCGGTCAAGCGAGAACTTTTCCCCTAAATTGCAGGTTTTTTTCTAGATGGACAACGCCGCTCGGTGGAGCTCGTGTGCAGATTCGAACCCGCGAGACGCGACCTCGGCCTCCAACTCCCCCCGGATCCGGGTCGCGGCGGCCGGGTCGGAGAAGAGCACGGTGCCGAGCGCGACGGCGGTCGCACCCACTGCGACGAGGTCGAGCGCGTCGGCCCCCGACGCCACTCCGCCCATCCCGACGATGGGCACGTCGACCGCCACGGCGCAGGCGTGGACGCAGGCGAGAGCGATCGGGCGGAGCGCCGGTCCGGAGTAGCCACCCGTGCCCGTACCGAGCGACGGCCGCAGCGTCCGGGGCTCGAGTGCAAGCCCGCGTATCGTGTTGACGAGCGACAGCCCGTCGGCACCCGCGTCCACACAGGCGCGCGCCGACTCGGCAACGTCCCACGTGGCGGGAGAGAGCTTCGCGTACAGCGGCTTGGTCGTCACGGCTCGCGCGGCGGTGACGAGCTCCGCCGCCGTCTCGGGTGCCTCCTCGACGTTCGGGCAGGAGAGGTTCAGCTCGACGGTGGCCACGTCGTCCCGCTCGTCGAGGCACTCGCATGTGGCCGCGTAGTCGCGGGCGGAGAAGCCACCGACGGAGACCCAGACGGGCACGCCGAGGGGCGCGAGGGCAGGGAGCAGGCGCTCGAGGAGCCCACTCAGGCCCGGTCCCTGCAGCCCGATCGAGTTCAGCATCCCGTGCTCGGTCTCGGCGATGCGCACCGGCGGATTTCCTTCGCGCGGCTCCGGTGTCACGGTCTTCGTCACGAACGCGTCGAGGGAGCGGGCCACGTCGGGCGCGGTGAGCGCGTCGAGGCACCCACTGGCATTGAGGATCGGCACGGCGGCGCTAGCCATGCGCGGTCATCTCGTGGCCGCGAACGACCGGGCCATCCACACAGAGGCGCCGGTAGCTCCCCTCGATCTCCACCACACAGCCGTAGCACGCGCCGTACCCGCACGCCATCGGGGCTTCCCAGGCCAGCTGCGCGCTCGGCACGAGTCGTGCCAGCGCGCGCAACATGGGCTCCGGTCCGCACGCGAGCACGTCGCCCGGGTCCGGTGGCAGTGCCTCCGTGACCAGGGTCGGGTCGAGCACGACCTCTGCGCCGGGGACGAGAGCCGCTGCCTCGGCGTGCTGCGCGCTGCGAAAGCCGAGCAGCGCCGGGGGCCGACCGAGCTGCTCCGACAGATACGGAAGTGGCGCAATCCCGATCCCGCCGCCGACGAGCAGCGGTCGCCCGACCGTGAGGTCGAAGCCGTGGCCCAGCGGCCCCAGCACGTGGATTGCGTCTCCTGCGGCGAGGCCGGCCAGCGCACGGGTGCCAGGCCCGATCGGGTCGATGAGGAAGCCAAGCTCGCCGTCTGGCGCGAGACAGAGCGAGAACGCCCGCGGGAGCACGCAGCCGGGTGCCTCGAGCATGAAGAGCTGGCCAGGTGTCCCCGGCTCGAGCCCGCCCCGTGCCAGGCGCAGCAGCGTGTACGCCCCGATCGCCTCCGTGCCGACCACCCGAGCCCGCTCGCGGTGCGCGCCGGCAACCGTGGGACGATCGGTCGCGAGGCCGCTCACGCGACCCCGATGCGCTCCTGCAGCGACACAGCCGTCTCTGCTCGAGCGTTGGCGATCGCGTGGACGGCCGCGGCGGCGCCGGCGATCGTCGTGATGCAGGGGACGCGCGCGACGAGCGCAGCCTCGCGGATCAGGTAGCCGTCGGCGCGAGCGCCGGAGCCCTGGGGAGTGTTCACCACCAGGTCGCAGCGATGCTGGCGGATCAGGTCGACGACCGTTCGCCTGGCGGCATCCCCTTCCGCCACCTTGCCCACCTCGTCCACCACCAGCCCGGCGCTGCGCAACGTCGCGGCCGTCCCGGCGGTGGCGACGAGCCCGAATCCGAGCCCGGCAAGAGCGGCCGCGACGGGAGCGACGGCGGCCTTGTCGGCGTCCTTGACCGAGAGGAACGCCGTGCCGCTCGTCGGCAGCGGCCGTCCGGCGGCGCGCTCCGCCTTCGCGAAGGCGGTCGGGAGATCCGACGCGCTTGCCATCACCTCACCGGTGGAGCGCATCTCCGGCCCGAGCACCGGATCGGCCCCCGGGAAGCGGGCGAAGGGCAGCACGGCCGCCTTCACGCTGATCTCCTGGGGTCGCGGCGGCTTCAGCTCGAGGTCGCGCAGCGTCGCCCCCGCCGCCAGGCGGCAGGCCGCGTCGACGAGGTTGATGCCGATCGCCTTGCTCGCGAACGGCACGGTGCGCGACGCGCGAGGGTTCGCCTCGAGCACGTACACGGTCTGATCTGCCACCGCGAGCTGCACGTTCAACAGGCCGACGACGCCCAACGCCGGTCCGAGGCGCTTGACGACGTGCTCGACCTCCAGCGCGTTGGCCAGCGTGAGCGATTGTGCGGGAAGCACACAGGCGGAGTCGCCGGAGTGGACGCCCGCCTCCTCCACGTGCTGCATGACCGCTGCGATGAACACCTCCTCGCCGTCGCAGAGAGCGTCGACATCGATCTCGATCGCGTTCTCGACGAAACGGTCGACCAGCACCGGCCCGCTCACGGCCTCCATCGCGGCGCGCAGTTGCGACTCGTCGTCGCAGACACGCATGGCGCGGCCTCCGAGAACGTACGACGGCCGCACGAGCACCGGGTAGCCGATCTCGACGGCGGCCGTCAGCGCCTCCGTCTCGCCTTCGACCGTGGCCCAGGGAGGACAACGAACACCGAGCTCCGCCGCCAGCGCGCCGAACTGCTCGCGGTCCTCGGCAAGGTCGATCGCCGCATGCGGCGTACCCAGGATGCGGTACCCCGCCGCTTCGATGAAGCGTGCCAGGCGCAGCGGAGTCTGGCCGCCGAACTGGGTCACGACCCCTTCCGGGCGCTCCCGGTCGAGTACCGCGAGCACCTCCTCCGGCGAGAGCGGCTCGAAGTAGAGCCGGTCGGACGTGTCGTAGTCCGTGGAGACGGTCTCGGGGTTGCAGTTGACCATCACGGCCTCGTAGCCGAGCTTGCGAAACGTCTGTGCCGCGTGCACGCAGCAGTAGTCGAACTCGATCCCCTGTCCAATGCGGTTCGGCCCCGAGCCGATGATCACGGCGCGCGGCTTGTCACCCAGCGGCGGCGCCTCGTCCTCCTCGCCCCAGGTCGAGTAGTAGTAGTTCGACCCCGCCTCCACCTCACCGGCGCACGAGTCGACGCGCCGGTAGGACGGCTTGATCCCCTTCGCATAACGGGCACGCCGGACTTCCTCGCCGGACGTCCCCCACGCCGCTCCGATCGAGTCGTCGCCCCATCCCGCCCTCTTGGCGCGCGCGATGTCGCGCGATGCGAGCTCGCGCCGTGCGAGGGCCAGCTGCTCCTTGAACCACGGGTGCACGCCTTCGGGGATGTCGTCGAACGTCGCCCAGGGCGTCGGCGCGCCCGGATCGAGCTCCCGCGACCCGAACGCCTTGAGGAACGCCTCGGAGAACGTGCGCCCGATCCCCATCGACTCGCCGACCGACTTCATCTGCGTGCCGAGCGTCGGATCGGCCCCCGGGAACTTCTCGAATGCGAAGCGCGGGAACTTGACGACGACGTAGTCGAGCGTCGGCTCGAAGCTCGCGGGCGTCGTCTTCGTCATGTCGTTCGGGATCTCGTCCAGCGTGTACCCCATCGCCAGCTTCGCCGCCACCTTCGCGATCGGGTACCCCGTCGCCTTGGAGGCGAGTGCGGAAGACCGCGAGACCCGCGGGTTCATCTCGATCACGCGCACCTCTCCCGTGACGCGGTCGCGGGCGAACTGGATGTTCGAGCCACCTGTCTCGACACCCACCGCCCGGATCACGGCAGCTGCGGCGTCGCGCAGCTCCTGGTAGGCCTCGTCCGGGAGCGTCATCTGCGGGGCGACGGTGACCGAGTCACCGGTGTGCACGCCCATCGGGTCGAGGTTCTCGATCGAGCAGACGACCACCACGTTGTCGAGACGGTCGCGCATCACCTCGAGCTCGAACTCGTCCCAGCCGCGCACCGACTCCTCGACGAGAACCTGCCCGATGGGGCTCTCCGAAAGGCCTCGCTCCACCTGACGGTGGAGCGAGGCTACATCGTCCACAAAACCGCCTCCGTGACCGCCCAGGGTAAAGGCAGGCCGAACCACGGCCGGCAGTTGTAAGCCTCCGACATCGTCGGAGGCAGTCACGATCCGCGAGGCGGGCACCTGCAACCCGCAGCTCTGCACAGCGGTGCGGAAGAGCTCGCGGTCCTCGGCGCGCCGGATCACGTCGACCGAGGCGCCGACCAGCTCGACGCCGAGGCGTGTCAACACACCCGAGTCGTGAAGCTCTATCGCCAGGTTGAGCGCCGTCTGCCCGCCGAGGGTCGGCAGCAACGCGTCGGGTCGCTCGCGTTCGAGCACGTCCGTGACTCCCTCGACGTCGAGCGGCTCGATGTAGGTGCGGTCGGCGAAGCCCGGGTCGGTCATGATCGTGGCCGGGTTGGAGTTCACGACGATCGTGCGGTAGCCGTCCTCGCGTAGCACCTTGAGCGCCTGGCAACCGGCGTAGTCGAACTCGCAGGCCTGCCCGATCACGATCGGACCGGAGCCGATCAGGCACACGGACGAGATGTCGGTGCGTCCAGGCATCAAGCCGCCAGCTCCTCGACCCAGGTCTCGAGCAGCGGCCAGGAGTCGTGTGGCCCGGGGCCTGCCTCGGGGTGGAACTGCACCGAGCGGGCTCGCAGGTCCGGATAGTCGAGGCCCTCGACGGTGCCGTCGTAGAGGGAGACGTGCGTCGCCTCGCGATCCTCGGTGGGTGCGACGGCGAAGCCGTGGTTCTGGCTCGTCACCAGGACACGCCCGGCGCGCCGGTCGAGCACCGGATGGTTGGCGCCGCGGTGACCGAACGGCAGCTTGAACGTCTCCAACCCGGTCGCGAGCCCGAGCAGCTGGTGGCCCAGGCAGATGCCGAGCACGGGCACGCGGCCGAGCAGCCGTTGCACGACCTCGGTCTCCGCAACGAGCGGCTCGGGGTCGCCGGGCCCGTTCGACAGGAGCACGCCGTCGTAGTTCGCGAGCTCGTCGGGGTCGGACACGTGTGGGAAGACGGTCACCGCCGCACCCGACGCGGCGAGCCGTCGCGCGATCGATCGCTTCGCGCCGTAGTCGACGAGAGCGACGCGTACCCGGCCTTCGGCGTGGGCGACGTACGGCTCCGCCGTCGAGACCTCGGCCACCAGCGCGCTGCCCACCATGGTCGGCTGGCGCCGCACCTGCTCGGTCGCCTCCGCCGGGTCGAGACTGCGCGCGTCGCCGACGGCAACGCCCCGCATGGCGCCGTCGGAGCGGAGGCGCAGCGTCAGCGAGCGGGTGTCGATCTCGTCGAGCGCGACGATGCCCTGCGCGTGCAGCCAGGAGGCCCACTCCTCGCCGCCCAGTCGCCGCATCAGGACCGCCTGCGCGTGCGGTGCGGCCGACTCCATGCGCGCCTCGTCGACACCGTAGTTGCCCACCATCGGCGTCGTGAAGCACACGAGCTGGCCGGCAAAGCTCGGGTCGGTGACGGTCTCCTGGTAGCCGCTCATACCTGTGGTGAAGACGGCTTCCCCGAAGGCCACGCCGTCGGCGCCGACCGATCGGCCGCGGAGGACGGTGCCGTCCTCGAGAGCGAGGTATCCGTGCGCCGCCGTCATGCGACGCTTCCTGCGTGAACCGCGTCGTGCACCAGGCGCCCGTCCGCAACGGTGCGAACGACCGCACCCTTGAGCGTGCGCCCGAGCAGCCAGGAGTTGACCGACAGCGAGCGGAAGCTGTCCTCCCGTACTTCCCACTCCGCCGCGGGGTCCAGCTGGACGAGGTTCGCCCGAGCCCCCACCCGGATGGATGGCACCGGCAGGCCCAGAGCGCGGGCGGGGCCGGCAGACATACGTTCGAGGAGAATCTCCAGCGGCAGTGCCCCCGCGAGCACGAGCTCGGTGTGGAGAACGGCGAATGAGGTCTCGAGCCCGGTGACGCCGAAGGGCGCCTCTTCGAAGGGCACCTCCTTCTCGTGCCGCGCGTGCGGCGCGTGATCTGTGGCCACGCAGTCGAGGGTGCCGTCGCGCAAGCCCTCGAGGAGCGCGAGGCGGTCGGCTTCGGTGCGGAGCGGTGGGTTCATCTTCGTGTTCGGGTCGAGGGAGCGAACGGCCTCGTCGGTGAGGCAGAGGTGGTGTGGCGTCACCTCGGCCGTGACGGCGACACCGCGTGCCTTGGCGGCACGGATCGCGTCGACAGAGGGAGCCGCCGACACATGCATGATATGCACTGGGCGCTGCTCGTATGCACCAAGCGCGAGATCGCGCTCGATCATCACCGTCTCCGCGAGCGCCGGCCAGCCGGTGAGACCGAGCTCTGCGGACACCGCGCCCTCGTGCATCTGACCGCTGCCGGACAACGTCGGCTCCTCCTCGTGCAGCGCCAGCGGGCGCGCGGCGACGGCGCTGTAGGCGAGCGCGTTGCGCATCACGCCGGCGGACGCGACGGGCCTTCCGTCATCGGTGAATGCGACCGCACCGAGGGCGGCGAGCTCCGCCATCTCTGTCAGCTCCTCTCCGCGCAGCCCTTTCGTGATCGCGGCCATGAACCCGGTCGGGATCACTGCCTCCGCGCGGGCGAGCTCGACGAGCGCACCGAGCACCGCTGCCGAGTCGACCACGGGGTCGGTGTTCGGCATCGCGACGATGACGCAGTACCCACCGGCGGCGGCTGCCGCCGTGCCTGATGCGATCGTCTCCTCGTCCTCGCGTCCCGGTGTGCGCAGGTGGACGTGTGGATCCACGAACGCTGGAGCCAGGATGAGCGATCGTGTGTCGACACTTCGGCCGGTCGGCTCGAGCCGCGCTATCACGCCGTCCTCGACGGTCACGCGCAGGTGGTCGTCGATCTCCTCGAGGGGATCGACCACGCGCCCCTCGAGCTCGAGCGTGCTCGCCGGCCCGTCGGCGCGCCAGAGCATCACGCCACCTCTATCGGCTCGGCGACGCGTACCGGGCCCGTCGTGAGCAGGTCGTAGAGCACCGCCATGCGAACCACGAGCCCCGAGCGCACCTGTGTCGTCACCAAGGCGGCCGCCGAGTCGGCCACTCGTGCGTCGATCTCCACACCGCGGTTCATCGGCCCTGGATGCATCACGACCTGCCCGCGCCTCAGCCGCTCGGGGGTGATGCCGTAGAGCGACGTGTACTCGCGCAGCGACGGCACGAATGCAGCCCCGGGAAGCATGCGCTCCTGCTGCATGCGCAGGACGTAGACGACGTCGGCGTCGGAGATCGCCCCGATGGAATGGGAGACGGTGCAGCCCATCTCCTCGATGCCGCGCGGGACGAGCGTCGGCGGCCCGACGAGCGTCACGTGCGCGCCGACGAGGCTCAGCGCCTCGACGAGCGAGCGCGCCACGCGCGAGTGGAGCACGTCTCCCACGATTGCCACGTGAAGCCCTTCGAGCCGGTCGAGCGCCTCGCGCATGGTGTAGAGGTCGAGCAGCGCCTGCGTTGGATGCTGGTGCTTGCCGTCGCCCGCATTGACGACGTGCGCGTCCGTGGTGGTCGCGACCAGCTGCGGCGCGCCGATGTGCGGATGGCGGACGACGATCACGTCGGGGTCGTACGCAGCCAGCGTCAGCGCCGTGTCCTTGAGCGACTCACCCTTGTCAACGGAGGAGCCAGAGGCGCGCAGCGACATCGTGTCGGCCGACAGGCGCTTCGCGGCGAGGTCGAAGCTCGAGAGCGTCCGCGTGGACGACTCGTAGAACAGGTTGACGACGAGCCGGCCGCGGAGTGTCGGCAGCTTCTTCACCTCACGGTCGAGCGACCGCTCGAGCGCGCGCGACGTGTCGAGCAGACGCTCGACGTCCTGGCGCGAGAGGTCGGAGACGGCGAGGAGGTGCCGCGGCGCGGGTCGCCGCGGAGGGCGCAGCTCGTCAGCCACACGGAGGTCAGGCATCGTCTTCCTCCTTCCCGCCGACGAGCAGCACACAGTCCACCTCGTCCACTTCGACGAGCTGGACGTGCACGCGCTCGTGGCGCGACGTCGGCAGGTTCTTGCCGACGTAGTCGGGCCGGATCGGCAGCTCGCGGTGGCCGCGGTCGACGAGCACCGCCAGCTGGACACGCGCCGGCCGGCCGTACTCGAGCAACGCTTCGATCGCGGCCCGGATCGTCCGTCCCGTGTACAGGACGTCGTCGACGAGCACGACGGTCTTTCCTTCGAGCGGCACGGCGAGGGTGGTTCCGCGCACGACCGGCTGCAGGTGCCGGGGCGCATCCCCGTTCCGGACGAGCACGTCGTCGCGGTGAAAGGTGATGTCGAGCGCGCCGACGGCGGGCTCGACGCCGCTGCGCTCGGCGACGAGCGTGCGCAGACGCTGGGCGAGCGGGACGCCGCGCGTGTGAATGCCGACGAGGACGATCGACCCCGGGTCGTCGTTTCGCTCGATCAGCTCGTGGGCCAGGCGCGCCAGCGTGCGTGAGACCGCGTCGGCGTCGAGAATCGTCCTCGCCGCCTGGGCGCGCGGTTGTTCGGTCGTCATGCCGCTCCTTTCCGGCCTCGCTGGACCGGGTTAAAGGTCGCCGATCGAGTCTAGCGGCGACGTCCGACGTCACGCCCTTACGAAACCCTGACCGCTTCGACGTTGCTTCACCTGCCCCGTGAGGATCTGGGCGTCCGTCGAGCGCCGCGCCCCCTCAGCTCTGCCCTGGCTCGCACTCGTCGTCCGCGTCCTCGTGTCCACGGCGATCCGGGCTGCCGCTGCCGCGACTTCACCGTCCCCTGGATCGCTCCCGACGAGATGCTGTACGGGCTGGTCGGCGAGTCGCTGTGGGAGACGGGCACCCTGACCGTCCGCGGTCTCGAGACGCCGTACTACAGCCTGCTGCTACCCCGCTCGTCGCCGGGCTCCCGCTCGCGCTCGGGACACCGGTCCAGACGCGCGATCCACCTCACCCAGGCCCTCCAGGCGCTCGCGATGTCGCTCACCGCCGTGCCCGTCTATCTGTGGGGCCGGCGCTTCCTCCCGTCGTCGGCGCGCCTCGCTGCCGTCGCTCTCACGCTGGCGGTCCCGTCGCTCGCCTACTCGGGGCTCCTGATGAGCGAGGCGCTCTACTACCCGCTCGTCGCGGTGGCGTTGGTCACGCTGGCCCGCACACTCGAGGAGCCGACCGCCTGTCGTCAGGGCCTCCTCTCGCCGCGGTCGTCGCTCGCCGGCGCCGTCCGCCTGCAGGCGCTGATCCTGCTGCCGGTCTTCGTCTGGCCGCGCTCGGCGCACGCTCGCATGACCCGGTCCTGGATGACGCGTGAAGCGCCTGGCGCCGCTCCTCGGCGGTATGATCGCGGCGGCGGCGCTCGTCGTGCTCGCACGCGCGACTCTGGCGTGGGCGTCTCCTGGCAGGACGTGCTCGGCGTCGTACGCCACGCTGGCCGACGAGCAGACCATCACGGCCGGCGTCCTCGAGCAGGTCGTCTGGCACGTGGCCGGTGTGGCCTGATCACGCTCGGCCTGCCGCTGCTCGCCACCGCCCTGCTCGTCGGCTCGGGCGCTCGCGCACGGTGAGGACGACTCGCATGCCGCCTCGTTCCTGGCGACAGCGGGCGCCTACGTACCACTTCTGATCGTCCAGGTCGCTGTCTTCGCAGCAGGTCACGTCGAGCACGTCTCGGAGCGCTACCTGCTGACCGCCGCACCACCACTCTTCCTCGGGCCTGTTGCTCTGGATCCAGCGCGGTACGCCCCGGCCGGCGGTCCTGCTCGGCGTGTGTTCCGCGCTGTTCGTGGCGACTCTCGTGGCCGTGCCCTTCGATCGCCTCGCTCCATCTCAGGGAATCCAGGACACGTTCTCCTCGACCGCGCTCGTCGACCCGGCTGCTGCCACGTCGACCGACGTGGGCGCGCGTGGCGCTCGTCGCGGTCGGCCTCGCCGCGGTCGCGCTCTTCGCACTGACTCCTCGGCGCGCCGCGCCGGTGCTCGTCGCTGTCGTGGCGGTCGGTCTCGTCGTCCAGGCGATCGTCGCGACGCGTGAGGTGGAACGCGCTTCGGCAGCCGAGCAACGCAAGACGACCGGGTCCGACTCTCCACGTGGATCGACGACGCCGACGCGAGCCGTGTCACGCTGCTCGCCGACGACGACCGGCCCTGGACGGCCGACGCCCGCACGTTCTTCTGGAATCGACGCAGTCGCCGAGGTCGTTGGCCCTCGACGGCGCGACCGGCCGGTGCCACCGACCGTCGTCGCGGCGACGGTGCGCGACAGCGACGGCGCTCGTGGTCGACGCGCCGGCACGCCGCTCGAGCGAGGCGAGGTCGTGGCGCCGCTGACGGTCGTGCTCGACGGGACGAAGCTCGCCGAAGCGCCGGCCGCCGTTTGGCAGAAACCGTCGGGCTCGTGCTGTGGCGTGTCCACGGCCCGATCCGGGTCGCACTGCGTCAGCAGCGGCTTCCTGCCGAACGGCGACATCACCGAGGGAGCGCTTGTCCTCATCCCCGCCTGTCGGCCGGGCACGCTGGAGATCACCCTGCTCGGGAAGAGCGGCGCGCCGATCGACGTGCGGGTCAACGGGATTCCGCTCCAGAGGATCGTGCCGGCGCCGGGCACGGTCGTCGACGCTGCGATCCGCACGCCGCCCACGGCGGACGGCAACGAGCGCTGCGTGTTCGAGCTCGACACATCGAGCCTCGTCGGCACCACGCGTGTCGAGTTCGTCCCCGATGGGTAACGCTACGAGCCTGCGGTCGCGATCACCAGCAGCTGCTCGAGGCGGACCTCGACCGGATCCGGAAGCTCGCTCTCGGCGCGTTCGATCCCGGCTCGCACCTCGTCGGGGTCGAGCAGCGCAAACGTCGAGATGTGACGGCCGCGGAGGCGGCGCAACGCAGTCTCGCGCGGGACCGTCTCGACGTCCGGCAGGGGCACGTGCCGCACCTCGGAGAAGCCGGCCTCCTCGAGGCTCGGCCGTGAGCTCGTCGCGCGACGGGAACCGCGCGCGGTCGACGGAACGCAGGGAAGGGAAGAAGCGAACCGCCCACCAGGTGTCGAAGTGCGCCTCGTCGAACGTCGCGATCGCCAGCCGTCCCTCGGGCGCGAGCACGCGGTTGGCGTCCGCCAGCGCTCGTGGACGGTCTACGAGATGCACCACGAGCGACATCACGACGCGGTCGAACCATCCGTCCTTGAACGGGAGCTCCTCGGCACTGCCCTGCTTGAGCCCAACGCCGCGCGGGACGCGTGAGCGCGCGACCGCGAGCATCTCGCGGCTCGGATCGACCCCCCACACACGGGCGGCGGCACGGTCGGCCAGCGCTGCAGCCAGGGTGCCCGTGCCGCAGCCGACGTCGAGCACCCGTCGGCCGCGCAGGTCGCCCTCGCGGACGAGCGCCTCGAAGCGCCTCCACCAGGCGCCATCCTGGGGACGCAGCTCGTCGTAGACGGCCGCACGCTCGTCGAAGAAGTCAGGTACCTGTGTCACGATCGGCTCTCCGTGCATCGGGCCGGATATCCGGCCCCTACGAGCCAGGCAGCAGGCTAGAGAAGCTCGTCCGGCTCGGTCAACGCTTCGATCGCGTCGCGCGCGTCGTCCACCTCGAGCTCTTCCACGAGCACCTTGACCGCCGCGTCGCCGTGCTCCCCGGGGTGCTCGATGACGGCAGCCTCGAGCTGCGCTCCGATGCCGGCGGCAGCGAGAAGCCGCTGCAGCTCCTCGGCCTCCGCCACGTCGCCCGCGACGGCCACCTGAACCAAGCGGGTCACGTCGGGGACCCTACACCCGGACGGCCACGACGGGCACCTCGGACCACCAGCTCCGGACCGCCCCGCTCTGGAAATGGCAGCTCGATCAGGTCGTAGTCGCGCGGAACGACGGTTGCCGGGAACAGCTCGCGGGCTTCGTCCTCGACTGCCGCGCCGCCGTAGCGGTTGGAGACGTGGGTCAGCGCGAGCAGCTTCACCGCGGCCTCGCGCGCGACGAGTGCCGCTTCACCTGCGGTGGAATGACCCGTCTCCCGGGCGCGCTCGCGCTCGTCGGCGAGGAAGGTCGCCTCGTGGACGAGCAGGTCGGCGCCGGCTGCTGCCTCGAGAACCGATTCGCACGGCGCGGTGTCGCCGGTGAGCACCACTTTCCGCCCGGCTCGCGGCTCGCCGAGCACGTCCTGCGGCCGCGTCACGGCGCCGCCTTCGAGCGTCACGCTCTCGCCCCGCTGCAGTGCGCCTCGCTGCGGGCCATCCGGAACGCCGAGGCGATCGGCGACTGCGACGTCGAACCGACCCGGTCGCGGATGCTCGACAAGCGCATAGCCGACTGCGCTGACCCGGTGGTCGACTGCGAACGGTGTCAACAGGTAGCCGTCGCGCTCCTGTGTGTCTCCGGGATCGAGCTCGACGACGTTCAGGCCGTACGGGAGGCGGCCGAAGATACGACCGCAGGTCTCCGAGCAGCCGGCGCGTCCCGGCAGGGCCGTACACCGTCAGTGGGACATCCCTGCCCCTGAGGGCAAAGGTCTTCAGCATGCCGGGCAGACCGAGGAAGTGGTCGGCGTGCAGGTGCGTGAGGAACACCTCCTCGAGATCGACGAGACCGACGTCGGAGCGCAGAAGCTGGCGCTGGGTGCCCTCTGCGCAGTCGACGAGCAGCCGCTCGCCACCGCGCCGTATCAGCGTCGCGGAAGGTGCGCGCTGTGCCGTCGGAGCCGACCCGGACGTCCCGAGGAACACGACGTCGAGGTCCACGAGGGCCGATTCTAGAGCCTGTGCGACGCTCGAGCGGCGCGCTGCGCGGTGGGCGAGTCGTATGCCGCGGCCGGTTAGAACCTGAGGTCGGTGTACACCGTCTCGCCGCGGAACTTCTTCGCTGCGGGATCCCAGGGGAAGAAGATGGCGTTGCGCCATTCCAGCCGCTCACCGGTGGGCTCGTGCTCGAGCCAGCGCGCCTGGTGCGTCGCCGTCACGCGCGCCTCCTCGCACACGCCTTGAGGGCCGATCACGATGAACTCGAGGTCGAAGTGGATGTCGGGGAAGGCGGTCAGAAGCTCCGTGTAGAACCGGGCCGCGCCCTCGTGGCCGTCCCAGCGCGCGCCCGTGCCCATCACCTCGTAGACGCAATCCTCGGTGAGCGTCGAGATGAGCCCCGGCAGGTCGCGGTTGTCCTCTGCGATGGAGTGGGTCTTCCAGAGCTCGCGGATCTCCTGGTACTCCGCGTCGTCGACGGGCCGCCGCAACAGCTCGAGGATGTGCTCGCTCGCCATGGTTCTCCTTTCGCGGGTGGGGCCCCGCGAAACTCTATGCCGCGGGACGAGCGTGCGCCCCCGCATCGCTCAGCCCGGGCTGTCAGGGCAGGACGAGTGTCTGCCCCGGCCGGATGGTCGTGCCCACCAGCCCGTTGCGCTGCTGGAGCTCCCAGACGCCTTCGCGCGGGTCGCCGGCGAAGTGCCCTGTCGCGATGCTCCAGAGCGTGTCGCCGGCCCGCACGTGGTAACGCTGGATCGGCCCGCTCGCAGTCGTGTCACGGGCGAACAACGCCCAGAGCCCCACGAAGACGAGCAACACGACAAGGAACCTGACGAACATGTGTTCGCCATGGTATGCGAACACATGTTCGGTGTCAAGGGGAGCCCCCGGTCAACGAAACCGCGTGGTGTTGGAGCTCACGCGCTGCGCGTTCGACTCGGCGGTGAGGCGGACGCCGAGGATGCCACCGCGCCGGATCGAGGGTCGTCGCGTGAGTACCAGTGGGACGGGCTGCCCTGGTGCCGCCTTGCCGGTTGCACAGACCGCAGCGTGTCCGCCGGCGCGCGCCGGGAGACGAGACGCGATGGCACGCGACACGCTCCTCGGGTACGCGCACATCTTCACGAGCACGCCTTCGCCGACCTGCGGCGTGACGACCAGCTGTAGGGGGTCCGCGACGACAACCGGCGCCCGCGCGCCGACAACGCGTATTGCCGGCCTCCACGGGATGGACACAGGACATGGTGCCGTGTCCTGCATCGCGCTCCGCACCGCCTCGACTGCCGGCCGCGGCGTGCCGTCCACGCGGTACAGAGCTGCCTGGAACCCGCGGCGGTCGCGATCGTCGTAGAGGCCGAAGACGTTCACCTCGGCGACGTCCGGGTCGCACCGCGCGCGCCGCACGATCTGGCCGTAGATCCGGGCCTGCGTGGGCTCGTCGGTGACCGGGACGTTCTCGGCGTCGACGTACGCAGTGCTCCGGCTCGTGCTCACCTGCCAGCCGACCTCGTCGAGATACAGCTTCATGCCCTCCCCAGTGGTCGGCTGTGGGCTGCCGTGGAACGCGTCCCACAGCGCCTGCTTGATCCGGTCGAGATTGGCGAAGCCGGCGGCAGGCCAGACGTAGCCCAGGTCGAGAGAGTCGGTGGCGCGGTTCGGATACGGGTGGAAGCTGAACCCGTCCATCAGCGGGCGCTCGCGACCGCTGGCGCGGTACCAGGCGCCGAGTGCCGCGAGAAAGCGAACGGGGGACGTGGAGATGTTGCTCGCCGCTTTCGGCTTGTCGTTGCCCCGCGGCGACAGGCCGACGCCGACGACTGTCAGGGTCGCGTCGCGGGCCTTCAGCGCGTCGTAGGCCGCCGCGAGGAAGGTGCCGAAGGCGGCCGCAGACACGTTCCGGCCACCGGCGCCGAACTGCGGACGCCAGAACGCGGGCTGGTTCGGCTCGTTGCCGATGATGAATTGCCGCACCTGCGGGTAGCGCGCGGCCACGGTCACCGCCCAGCCTGCGAACGCCTGTGGTGTGGCCGCTCCTGTCTCGATCTCACGTGGCGGGTACGGGTACAGCGCGAGGACGATCCTGATCCCGTGCCTGGCCGCGATCGGGACGATGCGATCGAGATGCTCCTGGTCGAGGATCGTGCCGGGGTCGCTCGGTTGCCAGCGGATGCTGACCACGGACTGCTCGAGCCCGACACCCGCCATCGCTGCGTAGAACGACTCGCCACCGTCCGCCGCGTGCTTCGCGCCGTCGTCGTTCACGCCGAACTCGGCAGCGAGCACCACCGAAGCCGCGGCGAGCGCGCAGACGATCACGCCCGCAAATGCGATGACACGCCGCAAGAGGCTCCTCACTTCGCCCCGCCGCCGCGCGTTCCTCGCGACGGCCGCCGAATGCCGAGGCAGCTAGCCGAGCCGGGCGAGGATCGCGTCGAGCAAGCGGCCTGCGCCGAACCGTACGGGATCGTCGGCCGGGAGACCGGTCTCCAGCTCGGCCGTTTCGACAGCTGTCCTCGCCGCACCGTCGTCGAGCCCGAGCGTGTTGATCGCGAGGCATGCGACGCGGGCCGGTCGGGCCGGGAGGGAGATCCGCTCGTGGAGCTCGACCAGCTCGGCGAGCGAGGGAAGCGGGTGACCGGGGTGGTCGTCGATCTCCGTCGCTCCGGCCCGGTGGCACAGGACGTAGGTGTGCGGGGCGGCGCCGTGGAGCAGCCCGAGGGTGACGCCGGAGTACGCCGGGTGCACCAGCGAGCCCTGGCCCTCGACGAGCAGCAGCTCGCCACCGCGCTCGACGCCTTCGACCACAAGCCGCTCTGCCGCACCGGCAATGAAATCGGCCACGACAGCGTCGACGGCGATCCCCCATCCTGCGATCGCCATGCCTGTCTGCCCGGTCGGGACGAACACGGAGCGTAGGCCACGGGCCTGTGCCTCGCGGTCGAGCTCGAGCGAGACGGTCATCTTCCCGATCGCGCAGTCCGAGCCGACCGTGAGCACGATCCACGCCTGCACCTCGAGGTTCGCTCCGGTGGGGACGCTCAGCCCGGCCGGAGGGCGGCGCAGGTCGCGCAGCTCCACGCCGTAGCGCTCGGCGAGGTCGACGAGCTCGGCATCGTCGGCGAGGAACTCGTGCAGGCCGCTCTCCACGTGCAGCCCCTGCCGGATGCAGCTGCGGATGATGTCACGCCACGCAGTGGGGAAACGGCCACCCGCAGGCGCCACGCCGACCACGGCGGTGGTCGGGCCGAAGCCGAGGGCGGCTTCGACGTCGTTCACGATCGGAACGCCGTCATCGGTCTCCCCGGCACGCGTCGAGTCCAGGATCGCCACGACGTCCGCACGTCTGTACCGGAGCACGCCGCGCATCGTCTTCCCCGAATGTGGATCCCCTGAGGCGCCTTCGGCCAGGAGGAGCAGCCGCTCGTCGCTCACGCCTCGGGCTCCACGCCGAGCCCAGCGGCTGCGGAAGGGGTCTGGACGCCGTCTATCAGCGCGGGACCCCGATATGGGTCTCGCGCCAGTAGGAGGTTGCCGTCGAGGTCGACGTGGTCGCAGAGTGGCGCGACGCAGCACCCTGCGGCGATGCCGAGGCCGGACTCGACCATGCAGCCGAGCATCACTCCGAGACCGAGCGAGCGGGCCGCGTGGGCGATCCGGACCGCCTCCCGAATGCCGCCCGACTTGGCGAGCTTGATGTTCACGCCGTGAGCGATCTCGGCGCAGGCGGAGACGTCGGCCACGGTGTGGCAGTCCTCGTCGACGAAGATCGGAAGCGGGGAGCGTCGCTTCAGCTCAGTGCCACTCGGATCGCCCGCAGGCAGCGGCTGCTCGCAGTACTCGACGCCGGCCGCGGCCAGCTGCGGCACTGCTTCGAGAGCTTCATCGAGCGACCACCATTCGTTGACATCCACCATCAGCGGCAGCTGCGTGACTGCGCGCACGGCGCGGGCGCGGTCGACGTCGAGCCCGTCGCCCCCGCCGAGCTTGAGCTTGAGGCGGCGGAAGCGCGACGCAGCCTTCTCGGCCCGCCGGGCCATGTCGTCGGGGTCGCCGAGCCACACCGTCCACGACGTCGGCGGGCCGCGACGCGGCATACCGAGCAGCTTCCACGTCGGCATGCCCAGCAGCTTCCCCTGCAGGTCGTGGAGTGCCGCGTCGATGGCGGCTTTCGCCGCCTGCTCGCCCGGGATCTCGCGTAGTCGCGCCTCGATCTCCTCGAGCGCGAACGGATCGTCACCCACGAGCTGCCCGTGCTCCGACGACGAACTGCAGCGCGCTCTCGGCGGTCTCTGCATAACGCTCGATCGGCGCTGCCTCGCCATGCCCGACGACGCCGTCGTGCGCGAGGTGCACGTGGACGACGTCGGCCCAGTCGGAGGTGTCGCGCGCGATGACGAACGTCTCGGCCAGGCGCAACCGCACGATCTCCGCGCTCACGTCCATGGCGCCGAGCCTACTGGGTGATCTGTTCGATGTATGCCAGCACGTCCGCGAGCTTCTCGCCGTCGACCAGGTTCGCCGGCATCACCCCACTCCCGGTCTCGATCTGAGCCTTGACCACGACGAGGTCGAGGCTGCGGCCCGCGAGCGCCGGCCCGATGCCACCTCCTGCCCCGCCCGCACCGTGACACGAGGCGCATGCTTCCTGGAAGGCGACCTCTCCGTCGTAGGCATCGCCCAGCGTGACGGGGGCGCTCGAGACCGTCGGTGTGCCAGGCGAGAACGGGTGCGCCTTCGCGAGCACGAAGACCATCGCCGACACGTACACGAACACGAGCACCGGCCACAGGGCCAGGCGCCAGGTGAGCCGTCTTTCATCCGTCGCCGTCATCAGAAGCCGAAGCGGACGTCGGTGAAGTACCAGAGGCTCGAGGTCAGCCAGAGCGCCACGAGCAGTGTCGCGAGCGTGCCGCCGACGACCGGCGGCACCCAGTGCGGGTAGCGACGAGAGCGCACGATCAGAACCTTCGCCGCGAACACCCCGTAGAGGAACGACCCGGCCACTGCGTGCACCGTCACGCGCGTATCCGGCGTGCGGAAGCCGAGGATGAACACGCAGTGGAAGAACACCGGCAGCGTGAACAGGAAGGCAACACGTCCCGACCAGCGGTGCACCCGAGCGACACCGGGCACCTGGAACGGAATCACTCGCTGGAGGCGTCCCCACATCCGGCCGGCCGTGAGGAGCTGCACGACGACGAGCGCGACAGCGACCGAGGCGAGCCACGCCTTCGCCGCGATCGGCGACGAGAAGACCGTCGTGACGATGTCGGTGTACGTCTCGTTCACGTCAGCGAGCGGCAGCATCGGCCGAGTCTAGGACACGCACCGGCTCGGCTGGTCGGGCCGAATATCCGGCCGCTACGAGCCGCTGTGACCTAACTGGCTCGGATCCCCGCGCCCGTAGCTCAGGGGATAGAGCGCGCGCCTCCGGAGCGCGAGGTCCTACCTGGGGGAACCAGGGTTCCCCCACGAGCCCCCTCCTTCACGCCACGCCACAGCATGAGCGCTGCTGGCCTCCCGGCCGGACAAGCCGGCCTCCGGCCACGAAGCTCGTCGCTTCGGTCACGGCTAGACTGGCCCGGTCCCCGCGCCCGTAGCTCAGGGGATAGAGCGCGCGCCTCCGGAGCGCGAGGTCCTACGTAGGGGAACCAGGGTTCCCCCACGAGCCCCCTCCTTCACGCCACGCCACAGCGTGAGCGCTGCTGGCCTCCCGGCCGGACAAGCCGGCCTCCGGCCACGAAGCTCGTCGCTTCGGTCACGGCTAGACTGGCCCGGTCCCCGCGCCCGTAGCTCAGGGGATAGAGCGCGCGCCTCCGGAGCGCGAGGTCGCAGGTTCGATTCCTGCCGGGCGCATTTCAACCGCCTGCACCCACGCGGAAACGGCTTGAAACCTGGGTCAGGTGTGCCAGGGATGCCGGGAAAGCGTATGCGGTGCGCACGCCGGTGATACGACGGCGCGGAGGCCCAAGGGCGTCGCAGGGTCGAGACGCCTAGCTCGTGGAGATACGGAACTGGTGAACCCGGGACATGTCGAATTCGTCTTGGCGGTGCTCCTTGCCGCCGCCGGTTCGGCAGCCGTGTTCGCGCACGCAAGCCGACACGGAAGCCAGCACGCAACCGCCTGGGGCATCGCCACGTTCCTCGCAGCTGCAATTACCGTGCCCATCTACTTCATCAGGTACTGGATCCGCCGCCGAGGACCCAACCGACCCTCGTAGCGTGCGGGCCTCGCGGATTCAACCTGCGGTAGTTAGGACTTCGGTCCGGGAGGGTACGGCCAGCCTGACAGCGCCGGAGACGTACGACTCAACCGGAGTCGGGGGAGCGGGGCCAAAGGCGCTCGCCTCCGCTTCGTGCCAGGCAGCGGACTTGCCCTCCGTCGGATGCCTGGCACGGCGGAGGTGCGTCACCCGGCTGCGTTTGATCTTCGAGCGTCACGTCAACTCCGGTTACCAGGGACGCAAGGCGGCGAGTGCGCGCGAGCATTGCCGAGTACGAACGACACGCCCGTCGCTTGATCCCTTGATCGCGCCTCGGCTCAGATCACCTGCGGGTGGATTGCGAACGAGCCACACCAGGAAGCCGCCGAACTCGGTCAGCGTCTTTGACGCGGTGTAGGTCGGGCTGTCGGGCTGTAGCTCGTTCCAGAAGTTCATACCTGAATCGTCGGTCTACGCCCGTGTGCCAGCCGCCGTGGACTGCCGCGTTCCTGGCACGGATTCTTACGTACCCCTTTGGGGTCATGACCGGCGAGGCTCATTCGCTGATCGTCGAGGAGGCCGGGGAGGCGACGCCACAGGCCGTAGCTGCGGTGGTTCAGGTGCGTGACACCAGGGTCGAGCAGCCATTCCACGCGGGTACTGTCTCACGGTGCTTCGCTACGTCCGCAGCCTGAACCCACGTCTTCCCCGGTCGGTGCAGCTGCTACAGGTCGGCGGGCTCGTCAGCGCCTTCGGCAACGGGCTGCTGATCCCGTTCCTGTTCCTCTACCTCCACAACGTGCGTGGTATCGGGCTCGGCGTCGCAGGCCTCGTCGTCGCGACGAACGCCTTCGTGAGCATCGTCGCCGGGCCGGTCTCCGGCCCGCTGGTCGATCGCTACGGCGGCCGTCGGATGCTCGCGATCGCACTCGTGATCCAGGCCATAGGGTTCGCCGGCTTCGCGCTCGTCCAGGTCCCGTGGCAGGGGTTCCTCGCCGCCGCGGTCGTCGGCGTCGGCACCGGCTTCTTCTGGCCCGCGCAATCGACGCTGCTCGCCACGCTGTCGCCACCCGACCGCCGGCATGCGACGTTCGCGATGCAACGGGTGATGATGAACCTCGGCATCGGTCTCGGGGCGCTCGTCGGCGGCCTGATCGCGAACGTCGACCAGCCCGGGACGTTCGTCGTCCTGTTCCTCGCCGACGCCGCCACGTTCCTCGTCTACCTCGGCGTTCTCACCATCGCCGTACCGGACGCGTTGCCCGAGCGGAGCGGCCCGAGCCACGAGCGGACGGGAAGCTACGGGCAGGTCGTTCGGCACGGCGCGTTCATGGCGGTGGTGGGGCTCAACACCCTCTTCATCTTCGCCGGCATGTCCGGGTTCGAGCTGCTGCCGGTGTTCGCGAAGAACGAGGCGGGGGTGTCCGAGAGCGCGATCGGCATCATCTTCTTCGTCAACACCGTGGTCATCGTCCTGGCGCAACTGCCGATCTCGAAACTGTCGGAGGGGCACAGGCGGATGCGGATGCTGGCCGTCCTCGGCGTCCTGTGGGCGGGATGCTGGGTCGCCGTGTCGATCGTCGGTGGGAGCGTCGACGGTCGCAGCGCTGCGATTCTGTTCGCGGTCGCGATGGGCTTCTTCGGCATCGGCGAGTGCATCCACGGAGCCGTGCAGGCACCACTGGTCTCCGACCTCGCGGAACCGCGCCTGCTGGGCCGCTACATGGCGCTGTCCGCCCTCTCCTGGCAGCTGGGCTTCGCTCTCGGGCCGGCCGTGGGCGGCTTCCTCCTCGCCGTGACGCCCGGCGGCACCTGGCTCATCTGGGCGGCGATGTGCACCGTCGGCGCCGGTCTGGCGCTCATCCTCGAGCGTACGATCCCCGTGGCGGTGCGCCGCACGCCCATCGCGCAGCCCGCATAGTCCGCAGCCGCGGCGCGCAGGCGTGGCGGGTAAAATGGAGAACATGGTGCTGGCGATCGACGACCCTCTCAGTACGGATGCGCAGCCTCCCGCGAATCACACGCAGGACGCGGTCGCGCGGCAGCGCGGAGGTCGTCGCACGGACCGGCCCGCTCGTCCGCGAGCTCACCGCTAGCGGTCTCACCTGGGTCAACGCGGTCGGCGCGGACGTCGAGATCGCGACGACGCTCGCGGAGCGCTTCGGCTGGCATCCGCTCGACGTCGAGGACGTCGTCTCGAAGCGGCAGCGGCCGAAGGTCGACGACTACGAGGACGAGGGCTACCTCTTCGCCGTCCTCCACTTCCCCGTCTACGACAAGACGATCCAGCGGCTCAACGCCGGCGAGCTCGACCTGTTCATCGGTCAGGACTACCTCGTCACGATCCCGAACCGCGAGCTGCTGCCGGTCACCGGCTGTTCACGCGCTGCGAGTCCGACGACGATTTCCGCGAGCAGCTCTTCGCGAAGGGCGCGGGCCGGCTCCTGTACGAGGTCCTGGACGACCTGTTCGACTACTGCTTCCCGATCCTGGACAAGATCGGCCACAAGCTCGACCGCATCGAGGACGAGATGTTCGAGGGGCAGGCCGAGGAGGTCGTGCGCGACATCTCCAACGTCAAGCAGGAGATCATCAGCTACCGGAAGGTGATCAAGCCCGAGCGCTCGACCCTGCGGGTGCTCGAGCGACGGGTCGACCGGTTCCTGCCCGAGGAGCTCGAGGACTACTTCGACGACATCGTCGACGGCGCCGAGCGCATCTGGGATCAGCTCGACAACTACAAGGAGGTCGTCGAAGGGCTCGAGTCGACGAACGAGTCCGTCATCTCGCACCGCCAGAACGACGTCCTGCGCCTGCTCACGCTGATCAGCGTCACGGTACTGCCGCTGACGCTCATCACAGGCGTGTTCGGCATGAACGTCATCTTCCCGGGCGAGGGCTCGGAGACCGCCTTCTGGGTGATCGTCGCCGCGCTCGTGGCCACACTCGTCGGCATGGTCGGCTTCTTCCGCTTCAAGCGCTGGCTCTAGCCCGTTCGCCTGACCTGCATCAAGATCGGTGGAGATGGGCCAACGGCTCGCCCTCCGCATACTCCTCTGGGTATGCGCCGGCGCCGCGTACGCGGCGGTTCTCGCGACGATGTCGAGCCCTTACCCGCCCATCTGCGCCAGCGAGCCCACCCCGGGTGGTCTGCTTTGGATCATTGGGCTGTTCGCCGCAGGCGTCCTGCTCGTGGCCGCGACCCTCGTCACCGGCACGAGCCGCAAGGTCGCGTGGTCCCTCGGCATCGCCTCGGCTGCGGGCCTCTTCGTCGTGATCTTCGCTATTGCCAACGGACGCTGCCCGTATTCCTGACCGAGGCGGTCTGGTCATCCAGGCTTGCGAGCGCGCCCGATGCAAGACCCTGGAATGGGAGGTCGGCACCTGGTCGTGCGCACTCGCCTTGCTGCTTGTCGCGGGCGGCTTCGTTTCGGGGTCACCCTGCCCGGCGCGCGCCCGGACGACGGCGCCCTTCAGGGGAGGGGAAGCCGACGCCGGGGACCAACAACCCGCCACCGAGGGGTAGCTGGCGGGCTAGCTCGATCCTGACCGTTCACGGAGGTCAACGCCTCGCGTGTCCACCCCGGCTGCGTCCCGTTCGTTCCACCCCGAGCTCTCCTAGAAGCGCCTCCCATTCGTCACCTACGGATTCCGCTGAGTGGACGGTGCGGACGTATGTCCGCGTGCGCTCGGACAGTGCGGCGCGGTCCCGCCGGGTGTTCCACAGCTCGCGTGCCCCGGCGACGAACCGGTCCCATGAGCCGTCGGCGGCGATGCCGAGGCCGTGGTCGCGGATGGCGTGTTCGGCATCGAACGACAGCGACAGCGCCGGCACGCCAAGGCCCCAGGCCTCGAGGAACGTGTTCGGCATCCCCTCCGCCACGGACGTGCTGACGATCGCCACCGCGCCAGCCAGCAGCTCGACGAGCTCGCTGCGCGGAAGCGGATCGAGTATCTGGAGATTCGGGGCGAGCTCGGCCGCGTTCTGTAGCTGCTCGAGCATCGCCTGCTGCGCAGGGGGATTATCTCGTCGGAGCAGGGGCACGAGCACGAACCTCGCCTCGGGCACCTCGGCTGCGAGCTCCGCGTAGCGCAGCGGATCCTTCTCTTCCACGAGGCGCCCCGCCCAGACGAACAGCTTCGGCTCTCGTGCTGTCGAGGCAACCGAAGGCTCCTCCGCGAAGCTCGGGATCCGCACCAGTCGACGCAGCCTGGGAAACGCCTTCTCGGCGAGAACAACCTGGTTCGAGGACTGCACGACAACAGCGTCCGAGAGCCGTACTCCGAGACGGTAGAGACCCTGCCGGCGCCGCCATGCAACCGGCTTCTCGACACTCACATCGAGATCATTCGCGCTCGCGAACACAAGACGACGACGTGTCAGCCGGCAGTAAACAGCGATCACGCCCACCACCGGAGTGCCCGTTCGCACAACGACGACCCGCCCATCCGCAACAGACAGCGCACGCACCAGACGCGCAGCCTCCCGGACAGCACGCCGGATACCACCACCACCGACATGGCGGCCGCGCTCGACAAGCGTCAAACCAGCGGTTGCTTCCGCCAGGAAGTCGCCACCCCCGTACACGACAAGAGCCACGGCAAAGCCGCGAGCTGCGAGCTCGAGCGCAAGCAGCAGCATCTGCCGCTCAGCACCCCCCGCTCTCCCAAAGCCCCTTGTCAGCAACCCTGCCGAGAAAGGCGAGTAGATCGTCACATCACTTCGCGGCATCCTCATTCTCGTCTCACAACACTGGCTGAGTCCTCCGACGCGCCCCTGACCGTGTCTTCTCACCATAGAGTCATCGGCGTCGGCGTGGCTTCCCGAGCAGTTCTCACTCGGTCAGGCGATTGTCCCGCGCCCTGCACGCCGACTCCTCCGGAAGCCCCCAAAGCGAGGTCGACGATGACACGCATCTCCCCGAGCCGCCTGGCCCTTGGAGTCTTCGCCCTCACAGCGGCGCTCTTCGCCGGAGCCGCTAGTGCCGCGCAAGACTCCGACCACAAGGTCCTTGTCTGCCACAGGACCTCGTCCGAATCGAATCCCGTCGTTCTCATCTCCATCGCCGAGAGCGCGGTCGCCGCTCACCTGGAGCACCACGGCGACTTCTTCCCCCAGGGCGACGATTGCGAGGGCGAAGAGTAGCCAGCGGGGATGCAAACCGGCCACGACGGCTCGACCCGAGGCCGAAGGCCGGCACCAAGGCGCTAGGAACGCGTCTTCGGGATGTACACGGCCAGGTCTGCGACGTCCTCCGCATACCGGTACGAGCGCGTGATCGCGGCCAGCACGTCGGGCCCGAGGTTTGCGTCCTCGTACCAGGCGCGAGTCGAGTCGTCGATCCGACGGGTGAGGAAGATCCGGTCGAAGGCGTGTGCGTCGATCCGCTCGACGAGCTGTGCCGCCCATTCCGGGTGGCGCTGCGCCAGCCGGAGAAACAGGTAGGCGTCGAGGATCACCGGCCGTCGTCCGAGCACGACCGGCACCGTCGCGTCCTCGGACAGGATCTCGCCGGAGGAGTCGAGCCGTTGCAGACTCGACGTCGCGTACTCGTCCTCGCGTCCGCGTATCACGTCGACGGCGCCTTGCCGAAACGACGACTGGAACGCCACGATCGTCGTCCACCCGAGCAGCACCACGACGGCAACCTCGAGCGAACGGCGGTCTGCGAGGTCGAGAGGGCTCGAAGAGCCGATGAGCAGCCCGGCGCAGACGGCGGAGACCACGAGCAGGTCGAACACGTGGTTCTCGGCGGTGCCCGCGTCGAGGAACGTGACCAGCGTCGTCGCGACGAC
This sequence comes from uncultured Actinomycetes bacterium, assembly GCA_963724995.1. Lineage (GTDB taxonomy): Bacteria > Actinomycetota > Thermoleophilia > Gaiellales > Gaiellaceae > Gaiella. The sequence continues at coordinate 113,059 of CAVRXC010000003.1, read as the reverse complement.
GCACGGCAGGCATAGATCGAACACCGTCAGGCGACGCCTGCCGGCGGCGACGGCAAAGCGGATGATGGCGAGCGTCACGAGCACCGCTCCCGCCGCGCCGAGATAGACGAGCAGCTTCCACGGCGGCGAGCCTGCGATTCCCGTCGCGTAGCGAACCGTCGTGCCGAGACCCGTTGAGCCGAGAAACACCACTTCGGTCACGTTGTCGAGAAACCGGCCGTCGGAGATGACGCTGGTCACGAGCACGCCGATCCCGACGGTCGCGAGGAACCCGGAGCCAAACGGGACGAGGCGCCGACGCTGCCTCGCCACCAGCCAGATCACGATCGCGGCAAGCCCCCAGACCGCGTTCAGCTTCGCCAGCAACGCGAGGCCGGCCAGCAGCCCGGCAACGCCGGCGCTTCGCCTGCTCTCGTATCGAGCGACGACGGCGACCGCCGCGAGCTGAAAGAGCACAGGCAGCACCTCTCCTCGGACGCCGAGCGTTACCGACGGCAACGACACCGCAACCGCGGCGAGCAACAGAAGCCGCGGCCCGATCGCAACACGCTCGCGACCGAGGACGTCGAACACCAGCAGCCCCAGGGCGACACAGGCGCCGTACGTGACGAGCTTCGCCGCAAGCAGGGTATTCCCGACGACGGTGTCGACACCGGCCGTGAGCAGGATCGCGAGCGGCATGTACCGCGTACCGCCGAAGTGCTCCCCGTCGAACACCGGCGGATACAACGTCCCATCTGCGGCGGCCTGCGCCAGCGCCAGCCACACACCCGAGACCCAGTTGATCCGGAACAGGTCCGACGCGTGGCCCGCCGCGAGGACCGCCCAGGCGCAGAGAACGGCCACGCCAACTGCAGCCGAGACGAAACGCGCGGCCATGACGAAGCGAGGGGTCGGCTCTGCGTCGGGCGTGTCTGCGACGGGGGTCATCGCCCGCAGCATTATCCTCCGCTCTCGGGACGAGATCCCGATCGCCGGCGTCAACGGTGAGCTCATGCCGCTGCACTACGTCGCCTTTGCCAACCTCGCCGCGATCGTGGTCCTGTTCGTGTGGATTGCCCGGGAGATCATCAGCGACCAGACCGGCGCTGGTGCCGCGGGGCCACCACCACCGGGTGGCACGCTGGGCACGGCGCGGTAACGTCCACGCGTGCCTGCACCCGAACTATCGGCGATCGTGCTCGGCTACCGAGCCGAGGAGGAGCTGAGGATCCTCGTCGAGCGCCTGCTCACGGTTCTCGACGCCGACGGTGTCGACTACGAGCTCGTGCTCGTCGCGAACTATTGGCCGGCAAGGGGCGATTCGACACCTGACGTTGCGGCCGAGCTCGCGCGGGACAGACCGCGAGTCCGCGTCGTCGCGCTGGAGAAGGAGGGCGATATGGGCTGGGACATGCGCTCCGGGTTCGAGGCCGCCACGGGCGAATACCTCGTGGTGATCGACGGGGACGCAGAGAACCCCGTCGAGGACGTCCTCACCATGTACCGGTTCATGCGAGAGCGGGGCGTCGACGTGATGAAGGGCCGTCGCACGCTGCGCTACGACACGCTCTACCGGCGCACGATCTCGCTCGTCTACAACGTCGCCTTTCGCGTGCTGTTCCGCACGCGCGGACTGTGGGACATCAACGGCAAGCCGAAGGGGCTCACCCGGGGCGCCTACGAACGGCTCGACCTCCGGGCGGACGGGTGGTTCATCGACGCGGAGATCGTGCTCGCCGCGAGGAAGCTCGGGCTCACGGTCGAGGAGATGCCGGTCAAGTTCTTCCGCAACGAAGACCGCCAGTCACTTGTGCACGTTGGCGCGATCTGGGAGTTCGTGGTCAACATGCTGCGGTACCGCACGGGTCGCAGGCCGTCGTGACGCGCACCGTCCTCGTCACGGGGGCGGCCGGGGCGCTGGGGCAGGTCGTGATCGGCGAGCTCCGTCGGTCCGGTTGGCGTACGAGAGGTTTGCGTCATCGCAGCGACGTGGCAGGGTGCGACGAGGTCGTGGACGGCGACGTGGCGCGCCCGGATTCGCTTGCGGCCGCGCTCTCGGGCGCCGACGCCATCGTTCATCTGGCCGCGTGCACGCATGCGCGGGACACCCGCACGTATGAGCGTGTCAACGTCTACGGGACGCGCAACGTGGTGCGAGCCGCAGCCGCAGCGGGAGTGACGCGGGGTGTCCTGGCGAGCACGAGGGCGATCGACCCGTCGGGCGGGGCCTACAGCCGCTCGAAAGCCGCGGCGGAGGCGGCGGTCACCGCGAGCCCCGTCCCATGGGCGATCGTGCGCCTGCCCGAGGTGTTCGGCGCCGGGGGCCGCGAGGGCGTGGACGGCATCATCGACCGCGCTCGACGCGGGAAGGCGATCCCGGTCGTGGGCGACGGCCGGCAGGAGATCTGCCCCATCGACGCTCCCTCTGCCGCCGCCACGCTCGTCGCGGCACTCGAACGCCCCGCGGCTGCCGGAAAGCTCTACACGATCGCCGGTGAATGCACCACCGTGCGGGAGTTCGCGGAGTCGTGCTCACGAGTGTTCGGGACGACGAGTCGCATCCTCACCGTGCCCGAGATCGCCGTCCGCGTGCTCTCCTGGATCTCCCGCCTTGCACCGCTGCCGATCTATCCCGACCAGCTCGCCCGGCTCCAGGCCCCGAAGCCGGCTCCGAGCCCCGAAGCCAACGACGAGCTCGGCTTCGCCCCAACGCCGCTCGCGCAGGCGCTGGGTGCGCTCGCAGGACCGGGCGCCTCCACCCTCGACCGACACGAGTAGGCGCTGATCAGAGCAGCAGCGCGGCCGACAGCGTCGACGCGAACGCGACCAGCAGTACGCCGAGCAGGAGGCCACCGACGAGCGCCGCTGCGACGGCGAGTGCTGCGACCGCTGGGGCTGCACGGGGAGCGTGCACGGGAACCTCCACCTCGTGGATCACCGACAATTCAGCGTCGGCGGATGGACTCCTCCATCGCATCCCTCACGATGGGGTAGAGAACCCCCCTTTCGGGGGTGAACCTTCCTCTCCCTCACGCCGAGGTATTCGCCACCCACGGCAAGAGCGAGAGGGAGAAGCCTGAGATGACAGCCGCCCAGTTCGAGCAACTCGAAGAGACAGAAGCGGTCGAGGTGCTTCGCTGGCGCTTCGACGTGCTCATCCGCGTCGGCTTCGGCATCGAGGACGCCGCGGTGCTCGCCGCGAACGTCGAGATCGACCTTCATGCCGCAGAGGACCTCATGCGTCGAGGCTGCCCGTCCGAGACAGCCCTACGCATCCTCATCTGAGCCCGGCAAGCGCGAGACCCCTGGATCGAGGGATCGATTCCCCCCCACGGGGGGAGGGTCTTCACCCCCGCCCTGAGCGACAACGAGAGCCTGCATCTGCGGCACAGGGAGGGTTCAGAATGACTGCAGCACAGTTCGAGCTGATCGGGTCTACGGCTGCCGAACAGCTTCTCCGAGCACGTTTCGAGGCGCTGGCCGAGTGGGGCTGCCCGCTCGCCGACGCCCTCACGATCGCAACGCACGTCGAGATCGACATCGTCGACGCGGTCGCGCTTCTGCGACACGGCTGCCCGGCGGACCTCGTTCTCCCGATCCTGACCTAGGCTTCCCCGCCATTCACCCCCGCCCTGGAGCCTCGCAGCGATGCGGGGCTTCAGGAGCGACCGCGCTGCTAGGGGATCCGAAGGCCTTCGATGGCGGGATCGGCCGGCGGCAACTGCGGATCGAGCGCCTCCAGCGCCTCGACGAGCAGCGCCGCCGTCGCAAGGGCTTTGACCCAGTTCCGGTCGGCCGGGACGATGTGCCACGGCGCCCAGGCGGTCGAGGTCTCGGTGATCGCCTCGTCCCAGGCGGTCTGGTACTCGTCGAAGCGCTCGCGCACCTTGAGGTCGTTGCGCTCGAACTTCCACCGTTTCTCGGGGTCGTCGATCCGCTCCTGCAGCCGAATCCGCTGCGCCTCGCGTGAGACGTGGAGAAAGACCTTCACGAGACGCGTCCCCTCATCGACGAGCATCCGCTCCCATTCGCGGATATGCCCGGCACGACGGCGCCACACCTCCTCCGGGGCAAGCGTGAGCATGCGCACGGCCACGATGTCTTCGTAATGCGACCGGTTGAAGATGCCGATCTCGCCGCGCGCCGGTAGCGCGGCGTGCACGCGCCAGAGATAGTCGTGGGCGAGCTCGCTGGACGTCGGCGAGCGAAAGGACGCAGCGCGGAGCCCCATCGGGTGCACGCCTCTGAAGACGGAGCGAATCACGCCATCCTTGCCGGACGCGTCGAGCCCTTGCAGGACGAGCAGCACGCTGCATCGGCCTTCCGCAAAGAGCCGGTTCTGGAGGGTCGCGAGCCGCTCGTGAAGCTCGTCCAGCCGCACCTTGCCCTCCTCCTTGTCGAGGCCGAGGTCGAAATGCGGGTCGCGATCGGCGAGCCGCGCAGGCTCGCCGGGGTGGACAACGAGCGACTCGATCATGCAGGGACTCTAAGGGGTCAGCGCGAGGCACGTCTCGCCGTAGAATCGCTCCATGGCCGACCGCGGCTCGTTCTGGATCGGTAGCGAGCTCGACGCGAAGACGGGCAAGCCGGGGCCGAATCGCGTCGTCATCGGATCCGCCGACCTGACGACCCACGGTGTGGTGGTGGGCATGACGGGCTCGGGCAAGACGGGTCTCGGCATGGTCCTCGTCGAAGAGGCACTGCTGGCAGGCATCCCCGCGCTCGTGCTCGATCCGAAGGGTGACATGGGCAACCTCGCGCTGGTCTTCCCCGACCTCACCCCGGCGAGCTTCCGCCCGTGGGTGGACGAGTCCACAGCGCAGGCCGAGGGCATCAGCGCGGACGACTACGCCGCGCGCACCGCCACGATCTGGCGCGAGGGCCTCGCCGCCCAGGGCATCGGCTCCGAGCGGCTGCAGCAGCTGCAGGACGCCGCCGACGTGACCATTTACACGCCCGGCTCGGAGGCCGGCGTGCCGCTGAACGTCGTCGGCTCGCTCGCGGCGCCGCCCCTCTCGTGGGACACGGAGGCGGAGACGCTCCGTGACGAGATCGAAGGCACCGTGACCAGCCTCCTCGCACTCGTGGGCGTGAGGGCCGACCCGCTCGCCAGCCGTGAGCACGTGCTCCTCTCGAACCTGATCGAGAACGCGTGGCGGTCGGGCCGCGATCTCGATCTGGGCACGCTGATCGGGGAGGTGGCTCAGCCGCCGATCCGCAAGCTCGGCGTGTTCGACGTCGACCAGTTCTTCCCGCCCAAGGAGCGCACCGAGCTTGCCTTCCGGCTCAACGCGCTCGTGGCCTCGCCGTCGTTCGCCGCCTGGGGCGCCGGAGCGCCGCTGGACCTGCAGACCCTCCTCTTCACCGCCGGCGGGAAGCCACGCGCGGCGGTGGTCTACCTGGCGCACCTGTCCGAGGACGAGCGGCAGTTCGTCGTCACGCTCGTCCTCTCCAAGCTGGTCACCTGGATGCGCGGCCAGCCCGGGACGCCCGACCTGCGCATGCTCGCGTACATGGACGAGGTGTTCGGGTACGTGCCGCCGACCGCGTCTCCCCCTGCGAAGAAGGCGATCCTGACCATTCTCAAGCAGGGCCGCGCGTTCGGCTGCGGCCTGGTGTTGTCGACCCAGAACCCTGTCGATCTCGATTACAAGGCAATGTCGAATGCGGGCACCTGGCTCGTCGGGCGGTTGCAGACGGAGAACGACAAGGCACGCGTGCTCGAAGGGCTGCGCTCCGCAGCGGGCGGGACGGACGTGGCTGCGCTCGATGCCGCGATCGGCGGTCTCCAGAAGCGCCAGTTCCTGCTCGTGTCGGCGAAGTCCGACCGGCCGCGGCTACTCGGGACCCGCTGGGCGATGTCGTACCTCCGCGGCCCGCTCACAAAGGAGCAGGTCGCCTCGCTCATGGAAGCACGGCCAGCCGACGTCGCGGACGCACCCGCCTCCACAGCTGCTGAGTCCACACACGCTGCTCCACCGACCGAGGCGCTCGGCGGCGGTGAGACCACGGTGGCGCCGCCGGTAGCGGCCGGGATAACGGTCTCGTACCTGGACGTCGCGGCACCGTGGGCAGCGCAGATCGGTGCCGAGCCGGCGGGCTCACGGTTGCGCGCATTCGTGGCCGCACGGGTGTCGCTCCGCTACGACGACAGCGCGGCCGGTGTCGATGAGCGACAGGAGTACGAGGCGCTGTACGGCCCGCTGGACGGCGGCCTCGACCTCGACACCGAGACCGCGGTCGACTTCGACGATCGCGACTTCCGCAGCGACCCGCCGCCCGGGGCGTTCGTCCTGCCCGGCGCGCCGATCGGCGAAGGGTCGTTCTGGAAGAGCGCCGTGCGTGACGTGCAGCGTCGGCTCGTCGACCACCACACGCTCGAGTTGCTCCGCAACCGGGCACTGAAGCTCGTCTCCCGACCCGGTGAGTCGGCCGAGGACTTTGCGCGGCGCTGCGACGAGGCCGCACAGGGAGCCGGGGATGCCGAGACGGCGAAGATCCGCGACCGCCTCGAGGCGAAGCAGGACCGGCTCGAGGCCGCGCTCGCGGAGGCGCAACGGCGGGTCGAGCAGCTCGACACCGACGCGAAGACCCGCCAGGCGAGCGAGGTGATCGCCGGCGCGGGCGCCGTGCTCGGCGCACTGCTCGGCGGCCGGCGCAGCACCCGCTCCATGGCCGGTGCACTGTCTGGTGCCGCGAGCCGTCGCGGCATGTCGTCGCGCGCAGCTTCGCGTCGCAAGGCAGCCGAGGACAAGACCGCCGACGTGAAGGACGACCTGGCCGAGCTCGAGCAGGAGATCATCGACGAGGTGGCCGAGATCGATGCTCGCTGGCGTGCGGTCGCCGCCGACATCGAGACGGTCGCGATCCGCCTCGAGGCGACGGATGTCCGCGTGCTCGAGACGCGGCTCGTGTGGGTCCCGAGCGCCTGACGGCCTTGGTCGCCGGCGCGGTCGCCGTCGCCACGCTGCTGACCGCGTGCGGCGGTGACGCTGTCCGAGTCATCGACGTCGAGCTCGCTGAAGTGGGCCGGGTCAGTGATGGTGACACGCTCGCGCTGACCGACGGGCGCCGAGTCCGTCTCGTGCAAATCGATGCGCCGGAGACCGGTGAGTGCTTTGCGCACGCTGCGACCGCCGCACTCATCCGTCTCACACCACGCGGCCAGCAGATCGAGCTTGCCGGCGACGCGGCCCTCGACGACCGCGACGAGCATGGACGACTCCTCCGGTACGTCTACAACGACGCGGAAAAGCGTCCCGTGGCCACCGTGAACCTCGAGCTCGTAGAGCAAGGCGCGGCGGTGCCGTACTTCTTCCGTGGCGAGCGTGGCGCCTACGCGGACGAGCTGCTCGCCGCTGCCAGGGAGGCTCGCGACGAGCGCCGCGGCCTCTGGGGCGCCTGCCCAGGCTCGAGGTTCGACCCGAATCGCGGCTCGCTCACCGGGCCCGCGTGAGGGCACGCTTGCAACAGCCCGTTGCCAGCCAGGGGTAGGCTGGCGCCATGACCCGGTTCTGGCACCCGGTCGCCGACATGCACGCCGTGGCGGAGAACGGCGAGCTGTTGCTCGACCGCGGCGAGGGCTCGCACGTCTGGGACACCGACGGCCGTCGCTACCTCGACGCTACCTCGGGGCTGTGGTACGCGAACGTCGGCTACGGGCGCGAGGAGATCGTCGAGGCAGCGGCCGCACAGATGCGGCGCCTGCACGCGTACTCGCACTACGGCGACGTCTCCTCCCCACCGACCACGCGTCTCGCCGAGCGCATCGCTGCTGTGGCGCCGATGGACGACGCAGTCGTCTTCTTTGCGTCCGGCGGCGGCGAGTCGATCGAGACCGCGGCGAAGATGTGCCGCCGCTACTGGAGCCTCGTCCGGCAACCGGAGAAGACGGTGATCGTCACGCGCGAGCGCTGCTACCACGGTCTCGCCGGCTACGGGACGAGCATCGTCGGCACCGAGGCTTTCAGGACGGGTGTGGGGCCACTCGTCGCGGACACCACGCGCGTGGCATGGGACTCGGTCGAGGCGCTGGCCGAGGCGATCGACGAGATCGGACCGGAGCATGTGGCCGCCTTCTTCTGCGAGCCGATCATCGGCGCCGGGGGCGTCCTGCTGCCCCCCGACGGCTACCTGGCCGGCGTCCAGCAGGTGTGCCGTGACCGCGACGTGCTGTTCCTCGTGGACGAGGTGATCTGCGGCTTCGGGCGCGTCGGCGACTGGTTCGCGAGCTGTCGCCTGGGGCTGCAGCCGGATCTGCTCACCTTCGCGAAAGGCGTCACGTCCGGCTACGTCCCTCTCGGTGGCGTCGTCGTCGGCGCGCGTGTGCGCGAGGCGTTCTGGGCCGAGGATGCCGGGGTGTGGCGTCACGGCTACACGTACTCGGGTCACGCCACCGCTACAGCCGCCGCGCATCCGAACCTCGACATCCTGGAGCGCGAAGGCTTGTTCGACCGTGCGCTGGAGCTCGAGCGCGAGCTCGCCGAGGCTCTCGCACCCCTTGCCGATCACGATCTCGTCTCCGAGATCCGCGCCGGTCTCGGCGTCGTTGCCGCCGTGCAGATCGATCCGGTGCTCGTGGCGGAAGACGCCGCACTCGCGGATCGCGTCACCGCCGCGGCCCGCGAGCATGGCGTGCTCACCCGTACGCTCGTCGGTGGCGGGCTACAGGTCTCGCCCCCACTCGTCACCACACGCGCGGACCTCGAGGAGCTCGAGATCGGCCTGCGCGCCGCGCTCGACGCCGTCGTGGCGCGGGTCTGAACCCGGCGGCAGAGGCTAGGCCGGAACGTCCGACTCGGGGCTGTATCGCGGATATGGCCGCGTCGGTCTCAGCTGTCGTGCAGCCCGCACGAGGTCGAGGAAGCGCGCCACCGGAAAGTTCGGGCCCGGGTCCCAGTGATCGCTCCTGTGAAAAGCGCGGCTCACCTCGACGTGACCCGTGAGCCCACGCCGACCGTCGAGCAGCCCCGGCGCGCGCACCCACCGGATGGGGATCTCGTAGCGCCGGCAGACGTCGGCGGCGACAGCGGCGGCGCGCTCCAGCATCTCGGTGCTGTACTCGTCCTCCCACCCGGCCGGCCCCTGGCCCGCCCGCCCGGCCAGCTCGATGCCGATCGACCGGTCGTTACCACCACGCGCGTGCCACGCGATGTCCTGCTCACGGACGCACTGGACGACCGAGTCGGCGTCGATGCAGTAGTGCGCGGACACCTTGGTCTCACGTCGCGAGAACCATTGCGCCACCGCTTCCGCCGCGCCGAGACGCTCCGCCGTCTCCATCGTGTGCATGACGACGAGGTCGATGACGCGCCCGCTCGTGCGGGTCACGTTTGGGCTCTCGACGAACGGATGATCCACGGCACCTCCCCCGATCGAGGGATGCCGCAGGGACGGAACTCTATAGAGGCTCGATGCGGAATGCGCGCACGCGCATCCCACATCGAGCCTCTGTGAGAATCACACCGTGACCAGGCAGCTCTGGGCTCCGTGGCGGCTCTCGTACGTGCAGCAGGCAGGCGAGCAGGACGGCTGCGTCTTCTGCCACGAAGCGGAGGGCAGCCTCGACGAGGAGAGCCTCCTCGTACATCGCGGCAGCACGGCGATCGTGATCCTCAACAAGTACCCGTACTCGTCCGGGCATCTGATGGTGGCGCCGGTCAGGCACGTCGGCGCGCTGGAGGAGCTCTCCGGCGAGGAAGCGCTGGAGGTGCATCGCCTCACGACCGCCGGGCTTGCGGCGCTGCGCTCCGTCTACCGGCCCGACGCGTTCAATGTCGGCTGGAACCTCGGTGAGGTCGCCGGCGGCTCGATCTCGGGCCACCTCCACGAGCACGTCGTCCCGCGCTGGGCGGGCGACACGAACTTCATGCCGGTGCTCGCCGACGTGAAGGTGCTGCCGGAGCACCTGGACGCCACGCGGCGGCAGCTCATCGAGGCCTGGCCTGCTTCTTGATCCGCGAGCTCGCAGAGAACCCGAACGTCCATCAGGTTCACTCGCCCGGGTACGAGCTGCACCGCGATGCCGCGGACCGGTTCGCCATCTATCTCGCCCCGGGAACGGGGCCGGAGGCAGCGACGGTGCAGCGCGTTCGGCTCGGCGCCGACACCGTCGAGCCCACGCTGGCCGAGGTGCGCGCGTTTCTCCAGGCACATGGGCGTGAGGGGGCGGAATGGGAGCTCGGCGAGTCGTGCACGCCTCCCGACCTCGTCGAGCGCCTCCTCGAGCTCGGCGTGACGAGGATCGAAGAGGAGCCGATGGCGATCGGGATGGTGCTGCGCGGAGCACCGTCGTGGGAGCCGCCGGCGGGCGTCACCGCACGCAAGGTGTCGTCGCTCGCCGAGCTCGTCGCCGCCCGCGAGATCCAGCGTCAGGCGTTCGGCGACATCCGGGAGGTCGATCTCGACCGGGCGCGCCGCGATCTCGAGACCGAGGGCGTCACAGGGGCGACGTTCCTCGCCTGGGTGGACGGCGAGCCCGCAGCCGCCGCCTACGCGGCGTACACGAGCCTGGGACTGATCATGTTCGGCGGCGCCACCCTCCCGGCGGCGCGCGGTCGCGGCGCCTACCGAGCGCTCGTGACGGCACGCGCCGCGGAGGCCGAGGAGCGAGGCACGCCGACGCTCGTCACCCACGCGGGTCAGATGTCACGACCGATCCTCGAGCGGCTCGGCTTCGAGCCGGTAGCCCGCATCGACCGCCTCATCGACGTCCTCCCGTCGTAGGCGAGGCCTGCCTCGCGCGGTCTACGGGGCGAAGTGCGTCAATGCCGCCCACCCACGGGGAGGTGTCGTCTGGAAGTCGTACAGGCTGACACCCGCGACGCCCGCGTCGGTCGCTGCGTCGACGAACGCCTTCGACTCGTCGGCGGTCATGCGGTCTGCGACGCCTCCCGCGGCGTGGATCGGCGTCTCAGCTCCGGCGTCCTCGACTGCAGCCCGCAGCGAGGCCAGCGATCGAGCCACATACCCGTACGTGGCCTCGTAGCCCCGGAACGCGGACCCCGTGTACGCCATGGGCACGAATGCGTCGAACAGGCCTGCGAGCGACGACCACGGGAAGCCCGGCCAGACCGTGGGGCGGCGCTCGAGCATGCGCGGCGGTAGCGTGATCGCGGCCACGGGTCTGTCGCCAGCCTCGTCGTGCAAGCGGCGCGAGAGGCTGACGAGCCGGAGCGTGCGGACGCTCACGCGCTTCTCGATCGTCGCCTCGACGTCGAGCGCAACGGCGTCGAACGCGCCGCCGTTCGACGTGCGGAAGCTCAGCATGGCCCGCGTGCGGCGGAGGTCGCGGCCGGGCTTGTCGAACCCGGGCAGGTACCACGCCACGACTGCGATGCCGCGAGCCTGCAACGCGTCCACGAACCGGCCGAGAGCGGGCGCGCCGACGACGTCGGAGGACGCCTTGTAGTTCGCCGTCTCCGCGAACACGGTCCGCACGCCGCGGGCAGCGATGCGCGCCGCCGTGCCCTCCGGGTTGCTGTACACGGGCCCGTCGTAGATGTCGACCCAGGTGGCCAACCCGGAGAACGGGTCATCCGCGGTACGCCGCGCGGGCGCGGCGCCCGCAGCGAGCAGAGCCACGATCACGGCCACGACGACAGCGGCACGCACGGTGGAGAGCATAGGTGGGCCGTGTGAAGGATCCGTGAGGCGCCGGTATCATTCGCAGCCCGCGGGCGTAGCTCAGTTGGTAGAGCGTCGGCTTCCCAAGCCGAAGGTCACGGGTTCGACCCCCGCCGCCCGCTTCGATGTCGATGCCGCTATGCGCGAGATGGCGCACATCGGCGGTGCTCCGCTCTTGCCCAAGCATGAACTCCTAGGAGGGGGAAGTGGCCACTACGAGGCTGATCGAGGTTTCGTTCAGATGCACCTGCGAGAAACGCGTCGACGTCCTTGCCGCCGTCGGAGCGGTTGCTCACGGTGAACATACGGTGAGCTCGAACGGTGGGCGAACCGAGCACGAAGGAAGACTGGGGGTTCCGGCTGGTACCGCGGACGAGGCGACCGACCTGCTTCGAGAAGCGATCGGGAACGCGGCTTCGGCAGCGGGCACCAGTTGCGAGGTCACGATCTTCAGCACCCGCCCCGTGGCCGGTACGCGTTAGCCTGCAGCCGTATCCAACCTCTCGAGAGAATCGCCTCGTGTGCGGTGTCGAGCCGCGCTCCATGATGCTTCTCGGGCCCTGCGCGGCACTGTACGAGTCCCGCATTGCCGTCTAAGAAGGGAAGGGAGGCCGCCTATGCCGGTTCCCTCCGTGCCGGCGGCCTCCCTTTGAAACCCCGCACGAAGAGTGGCAGCTGCCGGGCTAGACGCGTGGCCAGACTCGCTCCCCCGAAGGTCGGGTTTCGCGTTGGACCGTGCGTCACGTTAGAGTCGCCGGGCCGGCGCCCACCGCTCGCCCCGGGAGGGGGATCTCGGAAGGAGCGTTGCCAGCCCGGCAGGCATGCGTTCGCCGGTCATCGCGTCGACCCTTCCTCGACTTCGCGGCGCTCATCGGTGGTGCGTTTGGTTTCCCAGGCCGTCGTTCGAGGGTTCGCGCCCCTTCGTCTGCGTGCAGCACCGTAGGGCGCCTCGGTCATCCGGCCAGCTGTGAAACGATGAACACCCAACCTGAGGAGACGACCATGGCAGTCGCGTTCATCCAGGAGTTCCCGATCGTCGCGGGCGATATCAGCACCACCAACTACGACGCGGTCGTCAAAGCCCTCGACTTCACCAGCGCTCCCGACGGCCTGATCGTCCACACAGCCGGTTTCGACCACGCCGACGGCGTCTTCCGGATCTTCGACGTGTGGGAGACCCGCGAGCACGGCGAGCGCTTCATGAACGAGCAGCTCAACCCGATCCTCGAACGGTTCATGGCCGAGGCTGCCGAGGGCGACTGGCCGCCGCCCACGGTGGACACCTGGTACGACCTTCACGACACGCTGACCTAGCCCCCGATTGGGATCGCGCGCGTCGGCAGGCTCCGCAGCTAGACGACGGAGTCGAGGATCTCGGCGTGCTCGCGCTCGGGCGGGGTGCCGTAGGCGTACACGACGAGATCCTCGTCACCGTGGTTCACCGTCTGGAGCGGTGTGCCCGGCTCGACGTGGATGAGCCCGCCCGTGGGCACGTCCTGACGCTCGGGCGGGTCGCCGAGGTACATCGACAGCGTCCCCGCGAGAACGACGAACGTCTCCTCCTGGAGCAGGTGCCTGTGGCGGCGCCCCTTGGCGCCGGGCTCGTAGCGCCAGACGTTCGCGCGTGTGTGGGCGAAGCCGGCCAGGTCACTCAGCTCGGCGACGTGGCGTGGCGCCTCTCCGGGCTCGTGTTCACGCGTGATCCACTCGAGCTCCTCGGGGCGAATCACACGAAAAGCCACGCCGGCAGCGTAGTCACTCCGTCTGTCACGAGGTTTGTGTGATCGACGCCCACGTTCTGGGCGATTGCACGCCACGAGCCGACGTGTTGTAGTGGGCTGGCGGTTCGGGGCGGTGGAGAACCTGCTCGTCGGAGGACTGGCGGCTGTTGTGCGGGTAGGCCCGTCCAGGCTTTGTTCCGCCGGCTGAGGGCCGTGCCCGCGCTGTGCCGTCGACGGCGTACGGAGCGGCCCTCGGCACGCCGGGCGAACGGCGGACGGCTACTTCTTCCGCTTGCGCATCGCAGCGTGCGCGAGCGGGCAACGCTTGCACGGGCGGCGGGACCTACAGCACTTCTTCTTGGGCGGCTTCATCGATGGGAGCTCCGGCGAGCCGAGAACGGAGTGTCAGGTACGCCTTATACCACGTGTAAGGCCGCCGGTAGACGAGAACCGAACAGAAGGGCGACGGGCGCCGCGTGGCGCCCGTCGCCCTTCTGTGAGGTGGTCGCTGCTACCCGTGCAGGTTGACCGGGAACGACACCAGACGGCGCGTCGAGATGCCGCCGAGCTCATCCTCACCGCTCTTGCGTGCCCGGGCGAACATCACCAGCAGCTGCTGGCGAGGCGTCGCCGGGTAGCCGCGCAACCGGCCCATGGTGAGCTGCGCCCAGCCGTCGGAGCCGGTCGCCTGCTCCTCGGGCACCGAGAACTGGTTGTACGGCACTGCCGTGACGTAGATCAGCGCCCCCTGCACGGTGCGGCCACCGCACGCCGTCACGTGGAAGCGGGCCGTGATCTGGTCGGTGCCACTCGTCGCGACGGGCGGGCTGATCTCCTGGCGGTCGATCAGGAGCCGCGCGGGCGGCGACAGCTGGCCGATCTGGATCGTGCCGGTGCCGCTCGGGCACCCGGTCGGCGCAGGGGTCGGGTCGGTGGTCACCAGGGCGGTTGGCACCGAGGTCGAGTTCGCGGCGCCGTCACCGTTCCGCGCCGTGACACGGACCCGGAGCGTGTTGCCGCCGTCGACCGGCTTCAGCGTGTACGTCTTCTCGTTGGCGCCGCTGATGGCAGCGCAGCTACCGCCGTCCTGGTCGCATCGACGCCACGAGTACGCGTACGCGGTTGGTGCGCCCGTCCAGCGGCCGTTCGACGTGGTCAGCGTCGAGCCGACCTTCGTCGTACCCGAGATCGTGGGTGGATCCAGGTTCGACGGCGCGACAGCCGGCGCCGCCGACACCGTGTCCGTCCCGGCTGCTGCCAGCCAGGCGGCTGCAACGGCCCCGCAGACGACGAGGACCGCACCGATTCGCTTCGCTCGTATCGTTTCGCTCGATCGCATGGGTTCACCTCCGCTTGCTTGAAGCAATGCCAAGGTCTTCCCGCGAAAACGGCAGAAGAAACGGATCGAGCGCAGGCTTTACAGGTTCCTTGCATAACCCCGGTAGGGCATACGGTGTGCCGGTGAGCGAACAGTCTTTCTCACCGTCGCTCCGCGACGGCCTCGTCGAGGCGCTCGGTGGAGACGCATCACGGGTCTCGACGGGCGTGTCCGACCGCGACCTGCACGCGTCGGACATGACGTTCCACGCACCACGACGACCCGATGTGGTCGTCTACCCCGTGACCACGGACGAGGTCGCGAGCGTGCTCGCGTTCGCGCACGAGCACCGGGTCCCGGTGACGCCGTTCGGCGCCGGCTCCAGCCTCGAGGGTCACGTGATCCCGGTCGCGGGCGGGGTGAGCCTCGATCTCACTCGCATGAACCGAATCGTGGCCGTGGAGCCGGAGAACCTCTCGGCGACCGTTCAGGCGGGTGTGACGCGTGACGCACTGGAGCGGGCGGCGGGCGAGCACGGGCTCTTCTTCCCGGTCGACCCGGGAGCCCACGCCACCCTGGGTGGCATGGCCGCCACCAACGCTTCGGGCACGACCACGGTGAGACACGGGAAGATGCGGTCAAGCGTTCTCGCCCTCGAAGCTGTCCTGCCGGGCGGATCGGTGATCCGTACCGGGAGCCGTGCACCGAAGACCTCCGCCGGCTACGACCTGTGCGGGCTGCTCGTCGGCTCCGAAGGGACGCTCGCCGTGATCACCGAGCTCACGCTGCGTCTCCAGGGCATCCCGGAGCACACCGTCGCGGTGCGTATCTCGTTTCCGGACGTCGAAGCGGCCAGCCGTGCGGCCGTGGCGGCGGTTGCCGCAGGCGTCGGCGTGACGAGACTGGAGCTGCTCGACGCGATCAATGTGCGTGCCGTCAACGCGTACTCGGGCACGGCATACCCGGAGACGCCGTGCCTGTTCGTCGAGGTCGCGGGTGCCGAGGGAGGGGTCGAGGCGGACCTCGCGCTGGTGCTCTCCCTGGCCGACGCCGAGGGCGCGGTGGAGGTCGCCCACGAGCGCGATGCCGACGGACGCGCCCGCCTCTGGTCCGCGCGGCACAACGCTGCCTACTCCTGGTCACAGCTCTGGCCGGGTCTCAAGCACTGTTCCACCGACACCTGCGTGCCGCTGTCCGAGCTGCCCGCCGCGGTCGCGACGGCGAGGATCGAGCTCGATCGCCTCGGGCTGCGCGGCGGGATCATCGGCCACGTCGGCGACGGCAACTTCCACGTCGGCGTCACACTCGACCCCGACGATGCCGGCGAGGTGGCGCGCTACCACGAGCTCTCCGACCTGCTCGTCGACGACGCGCTCGCTCGCGGCGGCACGTGCACCGGCGAGCACGGCATCGGCATGGGCAAGCTGGACGCGCTGTCGCGGGAGCACCCTGACCTGCTGCCGCTCTATCGCGGCGTCAAGGCGCTCTTCGACCCGCACGGGATCATGAACCCCGGCAAGGTCGTGCGCATGGCGGACGAGCAGCCGGTGCCTGACTGAAGTCAGGCACCTCAGGTCGGTGCTCGCCTGTTCGGCGAGCACCGGCTGCTTCTCAGGCAGCGACCGCCTGTTCGAGACCGGCGCTCCACTCCCCCGCGACCGCGAGCGAGTTCATGCGCGCGCGGTGCACGAATACCGCCTGGGCGGTCTCGAGGTTGGCGGGATCTCCACCCCACGCCTCGAGGGCAGAGGCCTGCAGCGCACGCCCGTACGAGTACGACAGCGGCCACGGCCCGCCGGCACGATTGATCGCGTTCAGATTCTCCGTCGCCTGCACCTCGCTCTGGCCGCCCGAGAGGAAGACGATGCCGGGCACGAGCGCCGGCACGTGGCGCAGGAAGTTGTGCACTGTCATCGAGGCGACCTTCTCGGGGGGGTCCTGGATCTGGCAGCCCTTGCCCGCGATCACCATGTTGGGCTTGAGCAGGGTGCCGCGCAGATGGACGTCCTGGTCGAAGAGCTCGGCGTACAGCGCGCGGAGCGTGCGCCCTGTGGCGTCGTCGCAGGTCTCGATCGTGTGGTCGCCGTCCATGAGTACCTCGGGCTCCACGATCGGCACGAGACCTGCCTCCTGGCACAGCGCCGCGTAGCGCGCCAGGGCGTGCGCATTGGAGTGGAGACATGACTCCGTCGGGATGCCGTCGCCGATCGTGATGACCGCCCGCCACTTGGCGAACCGTGCGCCGAGCTCGTGGTACTCGGCCAGGCGCTCGCGTAGCCCATCGAGGCCCTCCGTGACGGTCTCGCCGGGGTGCAGCGCGAGCTCCTTCGCGCCCGTGTCCACCTTGATGCCCGGCACGACCCCCTTCGACGCAAGCAGCGATGGGAACGGCGTCCCGTCGTCCGTGGACTGGCGGATCGTCTCGTCGTAGAGGATCACGCCGCCGATGTAGTCCTCCATCCCTGCTGCCGTGAACAACAGGTTGCGGTAGAAGCGTCGGTTCTCCTCGGTCGACTCCACACCGATGGAGTCGAAGCGCTTCTTGATCGTGCCCGTCGACTCGTCGGCGGCCAGGATGCCCTTGTTGTCCGCGACGATGGCGCGGGCGGTGTCGTACAGCTCTTGCCAAGCCATCAGCGCTCTCCTTCCTCTCTCAATCTCGTCACCTTCTCCGAGGGATGGTAAGCCGCCACGCGACGCACCGTTCCCGAACGGCTGCGCATCACGATCGACTCGGTCTCCACGCCTCCCGCGTCCGCACGCACGCCGCGGAGCAGCGCGCCGCTGGTAACGCCGGTTGCGGCGACGAACACGTCCTCGCCACCGACCAGGTCGTCGTGTGTCAGCACCTTGCCGATGTCGTACCCCGCAGCCACCAGCCGCTGCCGCTCCTCGTCCGAGCGCGGCCAGAGCTTGCCCTGCAACGCGCCGCCGAGGCACTTGATCGCGGCTGCGGAGATGACGCCCTCCGGTGTGCCGCCGATCCCCATCAGCAGGTCGACTCCCGTCGCCGGCCGTGCGGCTGCGATCGAGGGAGCGACGTCGCCGTCGCGGATCAGGTTGACGCGTGCACCGGCCGTGCGGAGCTCCGCGATCAGGGCGTCGTGACGGTCACGCTCGAGCACGACCACCGTCAGGTCACCGACCTTCATGCCCTTCGCCTCGGCCACCCGCTGCACGTTCTCGGTCGGCGACGCGTCGATGTCGATCGCATCGGCCGCCTCGGGCCCCACTGCGATCTTGTCCATGTACAGGGCGGCGCCCGGGAAGAACATCGAGCCGCGCTCCGCGAGAGCGATCACGGCAATCGCATTCGGCATCCCGAGCGCGGTGAGCCGCGTCCCCTCGAGCGGGTCGACGGCCACATCGACCTCGGGGCCGTCCCCGTCCCCCACCTCCTCGCCGTTGTAGAGCATCGGCGCCTCGTCCTTCTCGCCCTCGCCGATCACGACGACTCCCTGCATGCTCACGGTGGAGAGCATGAGCCGCATCGCGTCGACGGCGGCCTGGTCGGCGGCGATCTTGTCGCCACGGCCGATCCACCGCGCGGCACCCATCGCTGCCGCCTCTGTGACCCGGACGAGCTCGAGGGCGAGGTTGCGATCGGGAGGCGCAGGGGCGCTCACGGCGGTTGTGATCCTACTGGCGCCGCAGCCTCGGTGACCGGCACGTCCGGAGGCTCGAGCCAGACCACAGCGAGCCCCGAGGCCAGCACGAGCGCGCCGCCGGCGACGACTCGGGCCGACAGGCGCTCGTCGAGCAGTGCGGCGGCGAGCAGCACGGCGGCGACCGGCTCCAGGAACGTGAGCACCCCCGCCGCCTGCGCCGTGACGCGGCGCAGAAGCGTCGCGTAGGCAAGCGTCGCAACGCCCGTGAACACGACCCCGAGCAGGAGCACGGCGCCCCACTCGCCGCCGTTCGCGGGCAGCACCCGATCCGCGAGGAGCAGCACGGGCGCCACTGCCACGGCGCCGACGAGACAGTCCCAGAACGCAACGGTGATCGGCTCGGCGCGCCGAAGAAGGCGCTTCGCCACGATCACCAGCCCGGCGTAGGCAACCGCCGACCCGAGCCCCGCCAGGACGGCCGTGACCGAGAAGCCGACACTCGGGCCCACGCTGCAGACGAGCCCGATTCCGATGGCGCCGGGCACGAGCGCGCCCAGCGCGACGTTCGACACGGGCTCGCGCAGAAGCAAGGGCGCGGCGATCGCGATGAACACCGGCGCGGTGTAGAACGTCAGCACGGCAAGGGCAACGGAGCCCTGCTTGACCGCGACGAAGAAGAGCAGCCAGTGGGACGCCTGCAGGACTCCGAGCAGCACGAGCGCCGGCAAGTGGCCACCGGGTCGCAGCGAGCCCACGCCGCGCCACACCGTCGCAACCACCGCAAGCGTGACCGCAGCAACCGAGAGCCGCCCGAAGGCGAGCGTCTCCGCCCCGAGATCCACGGCGGCGACGACCACGGCGATGAAGCCCCAGGACGCCGCCAGGCCGGCGAAGAGCAGGTTCCAGCGCACGAGCGGATCCTAGGAGTAGGGTTGCCTCGTCGGGCAAATCGACTCTGGAGGCACGATGGCCATCCTGCTCTCTTTGCTCACCTTGATCGCCGCGGTCGTGGTCGGCATCTGGTTGTTCACCGCCGACCATCTGGTCATCGGCCTCGCCGTGATCTTCGGCGCCATCCCGATCGCGATCGGAATGTGGATGTTCATCAACGACCGGCGCGGGTACTGACGAACCGCCGTTGACTACGCCGCGCCGGTGAGCGCAGCCGCACGGAACCGGTCCGTGCGGCGTTGACGGTGCTCACATCCGGTCGGGGGCCTCGACGCCGACGAGATCGAGGGAACGAGCGACCACCATCTTCGTCGCATGGCAGAGGCCGAGGCGAAACGCCTCCTGCTCCGAGCCGAGCACCTTGTGGTGGTGGTAGAAGCGATGGAAGTCGTCCGCCACGCGGATCGCGTAGTTCGGAATCGCGTGCGGCGCCCGCCGCTCTGCCGCTTCGGACGCGACCTCAGGAAAGTCGAGCAGGCGCTTGAGGAGATCCTTCTCCTCGATCGCGAGCTGCCCCGCGAGTGAGAGATCGCCGGTCGATGCCGCCGGATCCGTTTCGGCGTTGTTGAGGATGCCGGCGATCCGCGCGTGGGCGTACTGGACGTAGTAGACCGGGTTCTTCTGCGTCCTGGCCGCGGCGACGTCGACGTCGATCTCGATCGTCTGGTCGTGGCCGCGTGAGATCAGGTACCAGCGTGCGGCGTCGACTCCGATCTCGTCCATGAACTCGTCGAGGAAGACGACGTCGCCCCGGCGCTTCGCCATCTTCGTGGCCTCGCCGCTCCTGACGAGGTGTACGAGCTGGTAGAGCAGCACCTCGAGCGACTCGCGTGAGTGACCGAGCATCTGAGCGAGTGCCTTGAGGCGGGCGACGTAGCCGTGGTGGTCCGCCCCCAGCACATACACGATCCGGTCGAACCCTCGCGCGTACTTGCGCCGCACGTAGGCGGCGTCGACGGCGAAGTACGTCGGCTTGCCGTTCGAGCGAACGAGCACGCGGTCCTTCTCGTCGCCGTAGGCACTCGTCTTCGCCCACACGGCGCCGTCGGCCTCGTAGGTATCGAGCAGCGGCAACGTCTGCTCGACCTCGGTCTCGACCTCGCTCTGCAGCTCGATCGTGTCGAACCGGATCCGGAAGCGCTCCAGCGACGCCTGGATCTCCCCGAGCATCCGCTGCACGGGGTCGCCCTCAGTTGCGGCCAACTCGGCGATGTAGTCGCCGCGATAGCCGTCCTCGGGCGCCTCCTCACCACGCCGGACCGCGTCGACCGAGGCTCGGAACAGCTCGATCTGAGCGCCGGCGTCGTTGTTGTAGTACTCGCGCTCGACCGTATGACCCGCAAACGCCAGCAACCGGGCGACCGAGTCTCCATACGCTCCGTTCCGCGCCGAGGCGACCGTCACAGGCCCAGTCGGGTTGGCGGACACCAGCTCCACCTGAACGCGCTCGGGTGTCGCCGCGGAGCCTGCGCCGAAGTGATCGCCCGCGGCCAGCAGCTGCGAGAGCGCGGCTGCGTACCACTCGTCGGTGAGGAAGACGTTGAGGAAGCCGGGCCCGGCCACCTCGGCTCGATCGACGTGCGGGAGGGCGCGGGCCGCTTCGGCGAGCGACTCCGCGACCTCGCGCGGTGGCTGGCGGCGCTCGCCCGCGAGCCTCAGCGCCACGTTCGTCGCATAGTCGCCGTGCGCTGCGTCGGATGGCCGCTCCAGCGTGACCGCGGCGCCGGCGGCATCCGAGAGCGCGACCGAGAGCGCCGCGACGGGATCACGTGCCGATGCCTCCACCGCCCCATCGTACGGCGAGGCAGGGATCCCGTCGTTGCCGCCGAGCCTCTAGGTGATGACGGAGGCGCTGCGCGACGGCGTCGAGGCGGTGATCCCCTCGCGCGCGAGCGCGGCGGCGACTTCCTCTCGTGCCTTGTAGATCCGCCACTTGACCGTGGCGAGCGTGATCTCGAGAGAGTCGGCGATCTCCGTGTAGGACAGCCCCACGATGTCGCGGAGCAGCAGCGCCATCTTGAGGTCGACGTTGAGCGCGGCGACTGCGCGCCAGAGTGCGTCGATCGTCTCGGACCGCTCGAACGGCTGGTCGAGCACCTCGAGCGGCGGGATGTCCTCGAGCGCCAGCACGGCGCGCGGACGGCGCTCGATCGCGCGCAACTCGTCGAGGACGCGGTTCTTGGTCACCTGGAAGAGCCAGGTCGTGAACCGCGACCGCAGCGAGAAGCCCGGCAGCCCCTGGTACACACGCAGGAAGACCTCCTGCGTCAGGTCCTCGGCCAACGCCCGATCACCGACGAGGCGCAGGACGTAGTTGTAGACCGGCTGCTCGTACGTACGGACGATCGAGGCGAACGACTGCTCGTCACCGCGCTGTGCCTTGCGGAGGAGTCCGAAGTCAGGCTGCGGAAGCGCCAAGTCGTGGCGAATATAGCGCCGTTCGAGGCTGTTTCACCAACATTTTACGAGTCGCTGAAATGTCAGCGATTCTCGCGGCTCGATCCCGGCACCAGCGATGCACCGGTCATGGCTGCCGGAATCGGGAGCTCGAGCAGCTCGAGCACCGTCGGCGCGAGGTCGGAGAGCTCTCCGCCGTCGCGTAGCGAGGCGCCCTGGCTCGTCAGGATCAGCGGCACAGGGTTGGTCGTATGCGCGGTGTGAGGGCTGACGCCGTCGTCCTCGAGGAGCTTCTCGGCGTTGCCGTGATCCGCCGTGACGAGGCAGACGCCGCCGGCGGCGTGCGTCGCGTCGACCACCGCGCGGAGACAACGGTCGACCGTCTCGACGGCCTCCACCACGGCCGGGATGACACCCGTGTGACCGACCATGTCGGGGTTCGCGAAGTTGATCACCGCAAACCGGTAGCCATCGCCGATCGCGGCAACGAACCGATCGGCCACCTCGGGTGCTGACATGGCCGGCTTCAGGTCGTAGCTCGCGACCTCGCGCGGCGACTGCACGAGGATCCGCGTCTCGCCGGGCCACTCCGCCTCCTCACCACCGTTGAAGAAATACGTCACGTGCGCGTACTTCTCGGTCTCCGCGACGTGCAGCTGCCGCGCCCCGGCTCGCGAGAGCGTCTCTGCGAGGGTGTCGGGCACGACCTGCTCCTCGAAGGCCACGGGGCAGTCGAGATCGGCCGCGTACCTCGTCATCGTCGTCAGGTCGACCCCGCGCTCGTGCAGGCGGTATGCGAGCTGGCGGCCGCGGTCGGGGCGGAAGTTGAAGAGCACCGCAGTGTCCCTGGACGGGTCGAGACGGGGGCGCCCGGCGAGCACGACGGGCTCGACGAACTCGTCCGTGACGCCGCGCTCGTAGCTCGCCTCGATTGCGGCCACGGGGTCGTCCGCGAGCTCGCCGATGCCATCGCAGATCGCTGCGAGCGCACGATCGGTGCGCTCCCAGCGCTTGTCGCGGTCCATGGCGTAATAGCGGCCGACGATCGTCGCAATGCGCTCGGCAGGCAACGTCGCGAGATCGGTGGCCGCGGCGCGCGGCGACACGTCGCGGCCGTCGGTGAACGCATGCACCCACGTTCGCTTGCCCATCTCCGTCCGCTCGGCGAGCGCGAGCAGCGCGCGCAGGTGGTCGAGATGGGAATGGACGCCTCCGGTCGAGACGAGCCCGAGCAGGTGCACCTGGCCGCCACGCTGCAGTGCTCGCTCGAACGCTGCCGTGAGGGCGGGGATCTCGAAGAACGCGCCGCTCTCGACCGACTGCGTCACCCGCACGAGATCCTGGAACAGGATCCGTCCGGACCCGATCGTCAGGTGACCGACCTCGGAGTTGCCCATCTGGCCGTCGGGCAGGCCGACGGCGCCGCCGGATGCTTCGAGCTGCGTCGTCGGGTAGCGATCGCTGAGATCGTCGAACACCGGCGTGGCTGCGAGCTCTATCGCGTTGCCCGGCCCGGGCGGCGCGATCCCCCAGCCATCGAGGATCACGAGCGTGACGAGCGGCGTGTTCATGCTCATCGGGGCAAGATCTATCTCGCCCAACTCGACGCGGCGCGACAGATCGCCGCGAACGACTCGGGGTCGAGCGATGCTCCACCGACGAGTGCGCCGCTCACGTCGGGCTGCGCCAGCAGCTCGGCTGCGTTCTCGGGCTTCACCGAGCCGCCGTAGAGCACCCTCGTCGCGTGCAGCGACGCGATGAGCGCGTGCGCCTCCTGCGCCATCTCGGGCGTCGCGGTGCGACCGGTGCCGATCGCCCACACCGGCTCGTAGGCGATCACCAGTCGCTCGTGCTCCGGAAGGACTGCGACCTGCCGAGTGAGGACGGCTTCCGTCTCGTCAGCCTCGCGCTCGGCGCCGGTCTCACCGACGCAGGCGATCACCCCGAGACCGGCCGCGAGGGCTGCCTCCGCTCGCCTGGCGGTCGTCTCGTCGGTCTCGCCGAAGTGCTGGCGCCGCTCGGAGTGACCGACGATCGCACCTTCGACACCGAGCTCGACGAGCATCCCCGGCGAGATCTCCCCCGTGAACGCGCCCTCGGCAGCCCAGTGCACGCTCTGGGCGTAGACGGGCACGCCGCGGCCGACGGCCGTCGAGAGCGAGACGTACGGTGGGCAGACGACGACCTCCACCCCGCTCGGCGGTTGGAACGCGTCGAGGAACGCCCTCGTCTCGGCCGGCCCCTTGAACATCTTCCAGTTGGCGGCGACGAGCACGGGTCGATCATAGGTGTGCAACGGATGCATGATGCAGGCCGATACGACATGGCCGAATCAGCGGACATCCGGTATGCCACGACCGGCGAGTACCACATCGCCTACGAGGTGAGTGGGCCTGGAGGAGGCGTCGACGTGCTGCGCGTCGGGGCCTCCGTCTCGAACCTCGAGATGCTGCGCCGGCTACCCGTGATCGTGAAGCAGTCCGAACGGCTTGCATCGCTCGGCCGTCTGATCAGCTTCGACCACCGCGGCCAGGGACTCTCGGATCGCCTTCGTGGCCCACGCCTCCCCTCGCTCGAGGAGCGAATGGACGACATGCGGGTCGTACTCGACGCCGCCGGGAGCGATCGTGCGGTGATCGCCGCGTTTGCCGACGGTGGCCCGCTCTCCTCGCTCTTCGCCGCCACCTACCCCGAGCGCACAGTGGCCCTCGCGCTCTCCAACACACGACCCCGCATCGCGTGGGCGCCCGACTACCCGTGGGGCATGCGGCCGGAGGAGTTCGAGCGCGAGCTGGCGGAGATGAGTCGCGGCTGGGGCACCCGGGCGGCGGCCGAGGCCGATGCGCGCGCGATCCCCTGGGAGGATGTCGAGCACGACGACCTCGTGCAGTGGAACCTCGACTTCATGCGCCAGTCGGCAGGGCCCGGGGACGCCGCGACGGCATTCCGCATGCACTACGAGTCCGATGCACGGCACATCCTCCCGGCGATCCGCGTGCCGACGCTCGTACTCAGCCGTGGTGGGGAGATGGCCGCGGAGGCGCGTGCCATGGCCGACCTCATCCCGGGTGCTCGTCATCGCGTCATGCCCGGCTCGGCACCGATCGTGATGGCGGAGAACCCCAAGGCGTACGCCGACGAGATCATTCGATTCGTCCGCGAGCTCCGCGAGGAGGAGGTCGAGCTCGAGAGCGTGCTGGCGACGGTGCTGTTCACCGACATCGTCGGCTCCACCGCCCGCCAGGCCGCGCTCGGAGACCGGCGCTGGCAGGAGCTCGTGCTCAGTCATCACCGCGTCGTTCGTGGCTGTCTCGCCCGCTACCGGGGACGTGAGCTCGACACTGCCGGCGACGGCTTCTTCGCCGCGTTCGACGGCCCGGCACGGGCGATCCGGTGCGCGCAGGCTGATCGTCGATCAGGTGAGCAGCCTGGGCATCGAGGTGCGCGCCGGTCTGCACACCGGCGAGTGCCGGACGATCGACGGCAAGGTCGGCGGTCTCGCGGTCTCGATCGGCGCGCGTGTGACGTCGCTGGCCGAGCGGCTCCGAGATCCTCCTCTCGCAGACCGTCAAGGACCTCGTGGCCGGCTCCGGCCTCGAGTTCGCCGAGCGCGGCGAGCACGAGCTCAAGGGCGTGCCCGGGACGTGGAAGGTGTACGCGGTGGCGTGAGCTCAGGCGGAGGGAATGGCTGCCACTCCCGGTAGCTCCTTGCCCTCGAGCAGCTCGAGCGACGCGCCGCCGCCCGTCGAGACCCACGAGACACGGTCGGCGAGCCCGAGCTCCGTGATGGCGCGAACCGAGTCGCCGCCACCGACGACCGTGTAGGCGCCTGCCGCGCCTGCATCGGCGACGGCGTGCGCCACTGCCTTCGTCCCGTCGGCGAAGCGGGGCCATTCGAAGACGCCCATCGGCCCGTTCCAGAAGACGGTTCGCGCTCGGCGGATCAGATCACCGAAGCGAGTGCACGTCTCGGGACCGATGTCGAGGCCGAGCCAGCCGTCGGGCATCCCGTCGTAGGCCGTCACGCGGCTCTCCGCGTCGGCGGCGAACGCGGCTGCCGCCACGACGTCGTCGGGCAGCTCGACCGGGAACGAGAGCGGGTTGCGGTCGCGCAGCTCTTCCGCCATCTTCCCGCCGACGAGCACGGTGTCGGCGCGTCCACCGAGGTGTTCGAGCACGCCGAGCTTGTCCTCCACCTTGGCGCCGCCTGCGATCAGCAGGAACGGTCGCTCCGCGGCGCCGAGCAGCCGGCCGAGGTGCTCGAGCTCGTCGAGCAGCAAGAACCCGGCGTAGGCGGGGAGCAGGTGTGCGACCGCCTCGGTGGAGGCATGCGCGCGGTGCGCGGAGCCGAACGCGTCGTTGACGTAGAGGTCCATGCCGTCGGCGAGCTCACGGGCGAAATCGGCGTCGTTCTGCGTCTCTCCCGGGTTGAAGCGTGTGTTCTCGAGGACGCGGACGCGAGGGTCCGGCAGGAGCTCGGCGAGGCGGGCGGCGACGGGGGCGATCACGTAGCGGGCACGATCCTCGTCGCTCTTCGGCCGCCCGAGGTGCGAGCAGACCGTGACCTCCTTCGCTCCGTGGTCGAGCAGCCACCGCAGCGTCGGGAGAGCTGCGCGGATACGGGTGTCGTCTGCGACGGCGCCGTCTTCGAGCGGAACGTTCAGGTCGGCGCGAACCAGGACGCGCTTGCCGGCCACGTCGGCGGTCGCGACCGAGCGCGGCATCCTCACCGCTGCGGATCTCGCGCGAGCTCGTCGTTCAGCTCGATATGGGACCGGAAGCATGCCCCGTCGTCGTCGACGAGCAGCCGGACGAACGTCAGCTTCATCAGACCGACATCTCCATCGCGCCGGCGACCCGGATCATCTGCCTCAGGGCAGAAGCCTGGTCATCAGATCGACGAGCCGGCAGCTGTAGCCCCACTCGTTGTCGTACCAGCCGAATGCCTTGACGTTCGCACCGTGGGCCATCGTGAGCTGCGAGTCGACGATGCACGAATGAGGGTTCTGGAGGATGTCCGTGGAGACGAGCGGGTCCTCCGAGTACTGCATGATGCCCGCCAGCGGCCCGGCGGCCGCAGCCGCGTAGGCGCCGTTCACCTCGTCCACCGTCACCTCGCGACCGAGCGTGACGACGAGGTCGGTGATCGAGCCGGCCGGGACGGGGGCACGCACGGAGATGCCGTCGACCTTCCCCTTGAGGTGCGGCAGCACGAGCCCGATCGCCTTCGCCGCGCCGGTGGAGGTCGGGATCAGATTGATCGCCGCGGCTCGCGCGCGCCTCAGATCCTTGTGCGGAAGGTCCAGGATGCTCTGGTCGTTGGTGTACGCGTGGATCGTCGTCATGAAGCCACTCTCGATCCCGGCCAGATCGTCGAGCACCTTGGCCAACGGCGCCACGCAGTTGGTCGTACAGGAGGCGTTGGAGACGACGTGGTGGCTGTCGGGGTCGTAGTCGCCGTCGTTGACGCCGAGCACGACCGTGAAGTCGGGCTCGGTGGCGGGGGCCGAGATGACGACCTTCTTCGCCCCAGCGTCGAGGTGCTTCTGGGCGCTCGCGCGATCCGTGAAGAACCCCGTCGACTCGAGCACGACGTCGATCCCGAGCTCGCCCCAGGGCAACCCCGCGGGGTCGCGCTCGGACAGCATCTTCATCTCCTCGCCGGCGGCGCGGATGACACCCTCACCGAGCGAGACGTCCCCCGGGAATGGCCCGAGCGTCGAGTCGTAGCGCAGTAGGTGGGCCATCGTCTTCGCGTCGCCGAGGTCGTTGACCGCGACGATCTCGATGTCCGCTCCGAGTTGGTTCTGGGCCCGGAAGAAGTTGCGGCCGATGCGGCCGAAGCCGTTGATGCCGACGCGAATCCCCATCGCTTCAGTCTCCTCGCTCGTCGTGTCTCCGCCGGCGAGTCTATCGGGGGGCCGCTCGCGTGCCTGGGGTGCAAGCGGGTCCCGTACCGCTGACGCGGCGCGCCGCATGCACATTCATGTCTTGCGGCCGCGAAGCGGACGCCTGCAGGGTGTTGCGCGGAAGGATCCACGCGAGTGGATCCGGGATCTCGCCGCAAGCCGAGATCCCGCTTGCGGAAAGGTGGGCTGGGGGAGGAGCTCCGAGGATGAATCCCCTCCCCCACGAGCGCGCTCCGTAACCGGGGACGGATGGGGTCTGGATCCGCCAACCCGGGAGCGCGAGCCCACCTCGGGAGTATGGAGGTCGAGGGCCGCTGTGCTCAACATGCTTCGGCGGCCGCGACGAGACGAGCGAGGCGGCGTTGCATGGCCGCCTTGGTCGCCGGCGGCTCCGCTTTGCCTGCAAGCTCGCGCAGCGAGAGCGCCGGATGGCGCGAGCGGAGCTCGGCGGCCTCCCGCACGTGCTCGGGAAGGCGCTCCAGAGCGCCGCTCGAGCGGAGTCGTGACACAGCCTCGAGCTGGCGGCGAGCGGCACGGCTCTGGCGGACGAGGTTGGCGTGATCGGCGTTCGCAAGCCGGTTGGCCTCGGCCCGAAGCTCGGCGATGAGCGCCTGCTCCTCCATGGCGAGAACGGTCTCGGCAGCGCCGGCAACGGCGAGGAATGCCTCGATCGGCTCGCGACCCTTCGCGTACGCGGCCGCGTGACCCGACCGGTCGACGACGCCGAGACGCGCGCCCTCCGTCGAGGCAACCGAACGGACGAACGCTGCGCCGGCGTGCGTCGGCGTGCGGAGCTCGAGGTGAGGCGACCGCGGCCCCGACAGGGAGCCGCCACCGAGGAAGACGCCGCGTAGGTAGGCCCCCCGGCAGCACGGCTTCGCCACGACGCGGCCCGGCGGACGCTCGAGTGGTGCGTGGTCCGTGTCGAGCACACCCGCCTCGACGAGCACCTCGAGCGTGTGCGCATCGTCTCCGAGATGAAGCTGGTAACGGGTTTCCCCGCCGAAAGCGTGACGCTGGTACGTGCGAATCTCGGCTTCGACTCGGAGCGCACGGAGGAGAGCGAAAGCTCGGCGTGCGATGGCGTTGGACGCGACGTCGAGGTGGAAGGCGAGCTCACCGCGACCGCGCAGGTGCACCGTGCCGGCCGTGTGGAACATCGCCGAGGCCTCCGCCAGCCGGTCACATCGCCGCGTCGGCGCGATGGCGGCCAGCTCGGCGCGGACCGCCTCGGCGATCGGACCGTGGCTCAGAGCTCAACCCCCTCGAGGGCGAGCAGGCGCCGCTTGAGCGCCACACCCGACGGGCCGTAGCGCCCGATCCCGTCGCTGGCCACGACGCGATGGCACGGCACGACGAGCGAGAACTGGTTCTCGGCGCAGAACGTCCCTGCGGCACGCGCGGCGCGCGGGCGTCCGGCCAGCTCGGCCAGCTCCCCGTAGCTGACGACCTCGCCCCAGGGAACGGCCCGCAGCGCGAGCAACAGCTCCCGCTGAAACGGCGTGAAGCCGGTGTCGTCGATGCCGACGTCCTCGTAGCGGGTCTCCACGCCGGCAAGGTGCGCCGCGAACCTCCGGCACAGATCCGGTACGAAGCCGTTCGCCTCGTGTGACGAATGCGTGGCTAGCGTTCCGGTAGGGGCGCATGTGCCCCCCTTGGGGGGGAGCGCTTGGTGGCGCCGGCGCTCGCCCTGCTCGGACACCGAAGGCGCCGGCAGGTCAGGCGGGAGCCCGGCCACGGTTCCGGCGAGGTCGTGCAGGACGAGCACGCCGCCTTCGGCCCACACCTCCCCCACGCCCCAGCCTTGCGCGACGTAGCGGTGCTGCGTCACAGCCACGCCTCCGACAATACAATCGCCCGCGCATGAGCTCCCCGGGCATCTTCCGACCACCGCCGGCGATCAACGAGCCGATCAAGGGCTACCTACCCGGGTCGCCGGAGCGGGCCGAGCTCAAGGCGCGCCTCGACGCGATGGCCTCCGAGAGGCTCCACGTGCCGCTCGTGATCGGCGGCGAGCGAGTCGAATCGGGCACGACGTTCGAGGCGGTCATGCCGCACGACCGGTCGCACGTGCTCGCCGACGTCGAGAAGGGCAGCGCGGAGCACGTTGAGCGAGCGATCGGCGCCGCGCGCGACGCACACGCCGAGTGGTCGGCGACACCGTGGCACGAGCGCGTCGCCGTCTTCCTCCGTGCCGCCGAGCTCGCCTCCGGGCCGTGGCGTCAGACGCTCAACGCCGTGACGATGCTCAATCAGTCGAAGACGGCGCACCAGGCCGAGATCGACGCCGTCTGCGAGACCTGCGACTTCCTGCGCTTCAACGCCGAGTTCCTCGTGCGCATCTACGAGGAGCAGCCGATCTCGTCGCCCGGTGTCTGGAATCGGCTCGAGTACCGGCCGCTGGAGGGGTTCGTGTTCGCGGTGAGCCCGTTCAACTTCACGACGATCGGCATCAACCTGACCACCTCCCCGGCGCTGATGGGCAACACCGTGGTGTGGAAGCCCGCTTCGACGGCGGCGTTGTCGGCGCACTATGCGCTCGCACTGCTCGAGGAAGCCGGCCTGCCGCCCGGTGTGATCAACCTCGTGTTCGGCTCGGGTGCCGAGATCGGCGATGCGGCGCTGCGCAGCCCCGAGCTCGCCGGCATCCACTTCACGGGCTCGACGCCCGTCTTCCAGAGCATGTGGCGCACGGTCGGCGAGAACATCGCGAGCTACCGCGGCTACCCGCGCCTCGTCGGCGAGACCGGCGGCAAGGACTTCATCCTCGCTCACCCCTCGGCCGACCCCGACGCGGTCGCGACGGCGATCGTACGCGGCTCGTTCGAGTATCAGGGGCAGAAGTGCTCCGCCTCCTCGCGGCTCTACATCCCGTCGAACCTCTGGCCGCAGGTACGTGATCGGTTGCAGACGGATGTCGCGTCGATCGCGATGGGCGACGTCCGCGACTTCACCAACTTCATGGGCGCGGTCATCGACGGTGCCTCGTTCGAGACGCAGGCGGCGGCGATCGCCGAGGCAAGGGACGCGGGCGCCGAGATCGTCGCCGGCGGCGGCACGGACGACTCGAAGGGCTGGTTCGTCGAGCCAACCGTGATCAAGACCGACGACCCCCGGTTCCGGCTCATGCGCGACGAGCTCTTCGGCCCCGTCGTCACGACCTACGTCTACGACGAGAAGCACTGGGACGACACGCTGCGCCTCGTCGACGAGACTGCGCCGTACGCGCTCACCGGCGCCGTCTTCGCGAACGACCGCTACGCGATCGACCAGGCACAGCACGAGCTCCGCTACGCGGCCGGCAACTTCTACGTCAACGACAAGCCGACCGGTGCCGTCGTCGGCCAGCAGCCGTTCGGCGGCTCGCGCGCCTCCGGCACGAACGACAAGGCCGGCTCGATGTGGAACCTGATCCGCTGGGTCAGCCCTCGCACGATCAAGGAGACGCTCGTGCCGCCGACGGACTACCGCTACCCGTTCCTCGCGCCCGACGTCTGACCGACGCCGATGAGCGGCGTAGAGATACGGGTAGCCGACCCTGCCGACCCCGATGCCGTCGCGCTCGTGGCCGACTTCTTCGCAGAGATCGCAGCGCGCTATCCGGGGTTCGACCCCGCCAACCAGCCACCGGCGCCGCTCGAGGCCTTCACCACGCCGCGCGGCGGCGTCTTTCTGGTCGCGACGCTCGCCGGCGAGCCGGTCGGGTGCGCGGGCATGCAGCGGCTCGATGCGACCACCGGAGAGGTGCGGCGCGTCTTCGTCCGCGAGGCCGCCAGGGGCGAGGGCGCGGCGCGCGCACTGCTGGCCGCGGCTAGCCGAAGCCGGGCGCGACTTCGGCTACCAGCGTCTCAGGCTCGACACGGGTGATCGGCTGCCCGAGGCGGTGCAGCTCTTTCACACGGCCGGCTTTCACGACATCGACGACTACAACGGCAATCCCTACGCCGCCCATTGGATGGAGCTGACGCTCTGAGCGTGTCACGAGACGGCCCGGCCGGCGTGCGCTGAACCCGGTAGAACGACGGCGTGCACCGCATCGTCGACGCGATCGAAGCCTTCTTCGACACGTTGTCGTCGGTCGACCTCAGGCTCGTCGCGCTCGCGATCTGCTGCCACCTGCTCAAGCTCGCGCTGCATCGGCCTGGCGTGGCGGAACGTGCTCGTCGCCGCCTACCCGGAGGAGCGCGTGCCCTATCGCTCGATCCTCGGCCGCCTATGTCGCGGGTGTCGGCGTGAACGCGATCATCCCGGCGCGCGCCGGCGACGTCCTGCGCCTGTACCTCACGCACCGCGCCATCCCCAGCGCCACCTACACGACGCTCGTCAGCTCCACGGCGGTGCTCGCGATCGTCGACATGACGCTGGCGGGGATCGCTGTTCCTCTGGGCGCTGACGCAGGGCGTCCTGCCGTCCGTCGACTCGCTGCCGAACCTTCCAGGCTTCGACTTCGGCTGGCTCTTCGGAAACCCCATCGCAGCACAGGTGCTCGTCCTCGTCGCGGTCCTCGCACTGGTCGTGCTCGTCGTCTGGGCGCGCTACACGATCGACGACTTCGGACAGCGGATCGGCCAGGCGTTCGCCGTCATGCGCCCGCCGCGGCGCTGGCTCCGCACGGTCGTCCCGTGGCAGCTGGCCGACTGGGCGCTGCGCCTCGCCACGATCTGGTTCTTCCTCGGCGCGTTCGGCATCGACCAGTCGATCCGCAACGCGCTGCTCGTGCAGGTCACGCTCAGCCTCGCCACGCTCGTTCCGGCCACCCCCGGGGGCATCGGCACCGAGCAGGCCTTCCTGACCGTCGTGCTGCGTGGGGCGGCGCCTTCCTCCGTGCTGCTCGCGTTCAGCGTCGGCATGCGCCTCACGCTCACGGTCGTCAACGTCATCGCCGGCATCGTCGCGATCTTCGCGACGCTCGGGACGATGAACCTCCGGCATGCCGTCCGCCGCGCCCGGGCTGCGCAGCCCACCGATGACTCAGAGCCCGACGGGTGACGCGAGTCTCGGCTGCGGCCAACAGCCGGGCTACGCAGGCCCGGCCTTGTGCAGCTGCGCGTAGACGGCCCGCGCCGTTCGCGCCGGCAGGCCGGGTACGCCCTCCAGCTCCTCCTGGGTCGCCTGCAGGAAGCGCTCGGCCGAGCCGAAGTGCTTCAGGATCGCGCGCCGGCGGACGTCGCCGACCCCCTCGAGCTCGTCGAAGATCGACTCGAACGCACGCGCGTCGCGACGCCGCCGATGAAGCCCGATCGCCGTCCGGTGCGCCTCGTCGCGGATCTGCTGCAGCAGCTGCAGGCCGGGGTCGTGCCGCTCGAGCCGGATCGGCGCCGCGCGATCCGGCAGGAAGACCTCCTCCTCGCGCTTCGCCAGCGCGACCACGGCCAGCCGTGGAAGGTCGGCCACACTGCGAATCGCGTCCAGCGCCGCCGACAACTGTCCCTTGCCACCGTCGATCACGACGAGGTTCGGCCGAGCGGCGAACGACTCGTCGTGGCGCTTCGGATCGCCCGCGTCGCGGAGCCGTGCGAAGCGCCGGCTCACAGCCTCGGCGATCGCGGCGAAGTCGTCCTGGCCCTCCAGCCCGGCGCATACCGAACGTTCGGTAGTGCGCGCGCTTCGGCTGCCCGTCGACGAAGACCGCCATCGAGGCCACGATCTCGCGCCCCTGGATGTTCGAGACGTCGAAGCACTCGATCCGCGACGGCAGCGACTCGAGGTTGAGCGCCTCCCGCAGCTGCTCGAGCGCCTTCACCCGCCGCGCCCGCTTCTGCTCCGCCGCCGTCGCCTCGTGCTCGAGCGCAACCCGCGCGTTCTCGGCCGCGAGCTCCGCGAGCCGTCGCTTCTCACCTCGTTTCGCTACGCGCACCTCGACCGTCGCGCCGCGCACCTCCGAGAGGAACCCGGCAAGTGCCTCGGTGTCGCCCGATGTCGGGCGGGACGATCACCTCGGGCGGCACCGCCGGCGCCGCGCTGTAGTACTCGAGGCAGAACCCCTCGAGGATCGTGGCGCGGTCCTGGCCGCCCACGTTCTCGAGGTGGAACGCGTACCGGTCGATCAGCCGCCCGTCGCGCAGCGGGAAGACCTGCACCGCCGCGCAGTCGCCGTCGACCGCGAGCCCGATCACGTCCACCGAGCCGACGTCGCGCCGGTCGGCCGCCTGCCGCTGCGCGAGGCTCTCGATGGCGAACAGCCGGTTGCGGTAGCGCGCAGCGTCCTCGAAGCGCTCCTCCTCGGCCGCGACGCGCATCTCCTCCTCGAGCTCGCGCACGATCGGACTGCGTGTCGCCCGAGAGGAACGCGATCACTCCGTCGATCAGCGCCCGGTAGTCCTCGCGCGAGATCGCACGGATGCAGGGCGCCGTGCAACGCTCGATGTGGTAGTCGAGGCACGGGATGCCCGAGTGGCGACCCGGCTTCGGCCCTTCGCAGGGCCGGAACTGGAACACGCGGTTGAGCACGTCGAGCGTCTCGCGCACCTTCTTCGCGTTCGCGTACGGGCCGAAGTAGACGGTGCCGCGCCGATGCCGCTCGCGCGTGAACATCACGCGTGGGTACTCGTCCGAGACGGTCACGGCGATGTACGGGAACGACTTGTCGTCACGCAGCCGCACGTTGAACGGCGGACGGTGGCGCTTGACGAGGTTCTGCTCGAGATGCAGCGCCTCCGCCTCGGTGCGCGTCACGATCACCTCGATCCGCCGCACGCGCTCGACCATCCGCTCGATGCCGACGCGCGTGTCCCCGCCGGTTCCAGTACGTGCGCACGCGCGCGCGCAACGACTTCGCCTTGCCGATGTACAGCACGTCGTCGCGCTCGCCGTGGAAGAGGTAGACACCGGGGCCCTTCGGCAGCGTGCGCGAGCTGCTCCCGTAGTGGATCCGTCCATCACGGCTAGCGTATCCGGGCCATGTGGAGGTACCTGCTCACCGGCGGCGCGTTTGCGGCCGCTCTCATCGCTGCGCCGGAACGGCACACGCCGGCGGCCCGTCGATCATGCTCGGCGTCGCCGAGGACACGGTCAAGCAGCCCGATCCGGTCGTCGCGCAGGTGAAGATGCGGCTGCTGCGACTCGCCGGGTTCTCGGCCGTGCGCATCACCTCCCAGTGGCTCCCGGGCGACCTTGCGCCGCCGAACGACCAGCTGGAGATGCTCCGCACGGTGACCGGCGCCGCCCAGCTCGCGGGCGTACGCGTGTACGTGTCCGTCTACCAGCCCGGCTCGAAGACGACGCCGCTCACCCCTGAGGCGCGCGCCGAGTTCACGCAGTACTCCGCCGCTCTCGTACAGGCCGTTCCGGCGATCGACGACGTGATCGTCGGTAACGAGCCGAACCTCAACCGCTTCTGGCTGCCGCAGTTCAACCCCGACGGGTCGAACGCCGCCGCCCCCGCGTACCTTGCGCTGCTCGCACCCGTGTACGACGCGATCAAGGCCGTCGACCCGGGAGTCCGCGTCTGGGGAGGGGCGCTGGCGCCGCGCGGCAACGACAACCCGAACGGCATGCGCCACACGCACTCTCCCACGAAGTTCATCCGCGATCTGGGAGCGGCCTACCGCGCCAGCGGTCGTCAGGCGCCTGTGATGGACGGATTCTCTTTCCATCCGTATCCGGACAACTCGTCGCAGTCGCCCGACGTGCGGCATCCGAACATCACCACGATCGGCCTCGCCGACTACGACAAGCTCGTGCGACTGCTCGGGCAGGCGTTCGACGGCACGGCGCAAGCCGGCTCCTCGCTTCCGATCCTGTACGACGAGTTCGGGATCGAGTCGCAGATTCCCAAAGGCAAGCTGAAGCACTACACGGGAACGGAGCCGGCGACGACGCTTCCCGTCCCGGAGGCGAAGCAGGCGACGTACTACCAGCGTGGCCTGCGGCTTGCGTTCTGCCAGCCGAACGTCGTCGGCATCCTCCTCTTCCACTCGCAGGACGAGCACGCACGCCTCAGCTGGCAATCGGGCGTCTACTACGCCGACGGGACGCCGAAGTCGAGCCTCCGCGCGGTGCGTGACGCGCTCGAGCGGACGCGGGGTGGCTCGATCGCCCGCTGCCAGGGTCTCGGGCTCGACGTCGCTCCGACGCTGGTCCGGTTCCCGACCGCAGCCGAGTTCTCGCGCGGCGACCGTGAGATACGGGTGCGCTGCGATCTCGACTGCGCCTGGGAGCTCCGTGTCACACGGTCCGCGACCGGTGGCACCGCCGCCATGCGGCGCGGGTACGGCCGTGCGGACACGACCGTGGTTGCCTCGCTGAAGGGCGCAAACCTCGGCACGGGCTCCTTCCGGCTGCAGCTCAGCCTCACGCACCCCGTCAACCCCGGCATCCCCGCCATGCGGGAGAGCGCCGAGCTGCAGCTGCCCTAGAGGCCTGCGTACCATTCGACCCGTGACCGCCGAGCAGCCGGCCTACGAGCGCGTCGAGGGCCTTCCCGTGGGGCAGTACGTCTCGTATCGCTTCTTTCGCGTCGACCCCGCCTGGCGCCGCCTGCCGGTCGAGGAGCGGATCGCCGCCAAGGACGCGTTCGCCGACGTGGTGGACGACTGGGCCGAGCGCATGGAGGGCCTCCGGGCGTATTCGTTGACCGGCGTACGGTCCGAGGCCGACTTCTTCCTCTGGCAGATCACCGAGCGCTACGACGACCTGCTCGACCTCGGCGCGGCGCTCAACGGCACCCCGCTCGCGGGCTGGCTGGAGACACCCCACTCGTACCTCGCCACCACGAAGCCATCCGCATACACGGACAAGAAGCGCGTGCGCCAGGGCCGCGTCATCCCGCGCAACGCGCCCTACCTCGTCGTGTACCCGTTCGTGAAGCTGCGGCCGTGGTACTTCCTCACCTTCGAGGAGCGCGCAACCGCGATGAGGGAGCATGCCGAGGTCGGCGGCAAGTTCGTCACCGTCACGAACCACACGACGTACTCGTTCGGGATCGACGACCAGGAGTTCATGCCCGCCTTCGAGTGTGAGGAGCCGGCCGACTTCATGCACCTGATGATGACCCTGCGCGAGACCGAGGCCTCGCGCTGGACGGAGCGCGACACACCGATCTTCGTGGGCAGGCTCGTGGCGATCCGCGCGGCGCTCGACGCGCTCGATGGGGCCGGTACCCGGGTCGAAGCCTCGTAGGTCCGGTGCAGGGACAGTCCCCGATCAGACCAGACGCTGTTCGGTGCGCCAGGTGCGCACCGCGGCGTACACACACGCCGCGAACACGACGAAGAAGATGACGGCATCGCCACGTGAAGGGCCGAGCACGAACGCGAAGAGCACGTCGACGACAGCGACCGCGATGGCGCCGACGAACGTGATCCGGCCCCGTTGCGTCCAGTGGTCGGTCTCGCCGCGCCGCTCTCGGTAGAGACGGACGAGGAAGAACCCAAGCGCGACCAGAAATGCAACCCAGAGGATCGCGCCGACGATCGTGAGCGACCACTGGGCCGAGAGCGCCACGATCACGACGGAGACGAGGGCGACAAGCGCGAGCCCGCGCACCAGTCCGCTGCGGTAGAAGCGCATCACTACCCGGTCATGAAAGCACGCACCGCGAGGGCACCGGCGAGCGCGGTCATGCCGGCGAACCAGAGCAGGCGGCGTGCGCCGGCTGCCGGCGCGTAGAACCACGGTGCCAGCGCCGCCGCCAGGGCGAGCGTGCCGTAGGCGTAGTGCAGGTCGTCGGCCGCGCGCCGGTCGTCTGCGAGCAGCAACAGCCCGATCCCCACCTGGGCGACGAGGGCTGTCTGGGCCAGTGCGAGCGCGTGTGTGGTCAGCCTCCCCGCTCCTCGCCGGCGCCAGTACCCATAGCCGCCGATCAACGCGGCAAGGGCGCAGATCCCGATCGCGATCCCGCCGACGACCTGGTGCGCCTCGGCCACGACGGCGAGCCTAGCCGAGCCATACGCCGTTCGCGGACGGCGCCACGGACATGTCGGGGGGTCAGACCCCGCACCGAGACGAGCTCACGCGAACGCACGAATCCATCGCGGCCGACGACCCCGGCGTGTCTAGAGTGGACGTGGCCAGGGGTCTGACCCCTGGACATGACCAAACCGGACCGAGGGGGCAGACGACATGGTGACCGAGGGACAGCCGGCCCCCGATTTCGAGCTGACGAGCGATACCGGCGAGGCGGTGCGCCTTTCCGGGCTACGCGGCAAGCCGGTCGTCGTCTACTTCTACCCCAAGGACGACACACCCGGCTGTACGCGCCAGGCATTGGCCATCCGCGACGCATGGGGCGACTTCGAGCGTGCCGGCGCTGTCGTGCTCGGTATCAGCGTGCTCGACGAGGCCTCGAAAGCTCGTTTCAAGGAGAAGCACTCGCTGCCCTTCACGCTGCTCGCCGACCCGGACCACGCAGTCGCCGAGCAGTACGGGACCTGGGTGGAGAAGAAGAACTACGGCAAGACCTACATGGGCCTCGAGCGGTCGACGTTCGTGATCGACGCGGACGGCAAGGTGGCGAAGGTCCTGCGCCGCGTCGACCCCGACACGCACGCCGACAAGGTGCTGGCCGTTCTCGCCGGCCTTATCGCTGGGTAGGCGAGCGCCGGATGTATCCGGCCCCTACGAGCCGACGTGGATCCAGATCGCCTTGAGGTCCGTGAACTTCTCCAGCGCGTGGATCGACTTGTCGCGACCGAAGCCTGACTGCTTGAAGCCGCCGAACGGCGAGGTGATGTCGCCCGCGTCGAAGGTGTTCACCCACACCACGCCAGCGCGCAGGTCGCGAGCCCAGCGGTGCGCCTTGGTCACGTCGCTCGTCCACACCGCCGCGGCGAG
This sequence comes from uncultured Actinomycetes bacterium, assembly GCA_963724995.1. Taxonomy (GTDB): domain Bacteria; phylum Actinomycetota; class Thermoleophilia; order Gaiellales; family Gaiellaceae; genus Gaiella. Next base: position 74,775 of record CAVRXC010000003.1, on the reverse strand, counting down.
CCCGTAGATCGTGTCGTTCGCGATCGCGAGCGCGTCGGCCTCGTCTTCGAACGCGATTGTCGAGAGCACCGGCCCGAAGATCTCCTCCCGTGCGATGGTCATCTCGTTCGAGACGGCGTCGAAGATCGTCGGCTCGACGAAGAAGCCGCCGGTCTCCTCGAGCACGCGCCCGCCGCCGAGATGCAGCTCGGCACCCTCGCTCTTCCCGGACTCGATATAGCCGAGCACACGGTCGAGCTGCGTGTCGTCGACGATCGCACCCATGCGGGTCTTCGGATCGAGCGGGTCACCCGGCCTGATCCGCTCGGCCACCGCCACGACGCGTTCGAGCAGCGGCTCGCGCACCGACTCGTGCACGAGGAGGCGCGAGCCGGCGTTGCACACCTCGCCCTGGTTGTAGAAGACGCCCCAGGCGACAGCCTGCGCGGCCGCGTCGAGATCGCCGCAGTCGCCGAGCACGACCTGCGGCGACTTGCCGCCGCACTCGAGGGCGACGCGCTTCATGTTGGACTCGCCGCTGTAGCGCAGGAAGAGCTTCCCGACCTCGGTGGAGCCGGTGAACGCGATCATGTCGACGTCCATGTGGCGACCGAGGGCCTGACCGGCCGTCTCGCCGTATCCGGGCACCACCTGCAGGACGCCCTCGGGCAGGCCCGCTTCCACGGCGAGCTCCGCGATCCGCAGCGCCGTCAGCGGTGACTGCTCGGCCGGCTTCAGCACGACGCTGTTGCCGGTCGCCAGCGCAGGTCCCATCTTCCACGAGGCCATCATGAGCGGGAAGTTCCACGGCACCACGGCGCCGACCACGCCGAGCGGCTCGCGCCGGATCATCACCACCGCCGACGGGTCCGTCGGCGCGACCTCGTCGTAGACCTTGTCCACGGCCTCCCCGTAGTAGCCGATGCATTGCGCCGCCAGCGGCACGTCCACGCGCCGCGCGTCGCGGATCGGCTTGCCCATGTCGATCGTCTCGAGCAACGCGAGCTCGTCGGCGTGCTCCTCGATCAGCGCTGCGAACCGGATGAGCACCTTCTTGCGCTGTTTTGGTGCGGAGCGCGACCAGACACCCGATTCGAACGCGGCGCGCGCGCCGCGAACGGCGCGGTCGATGTCCTCGGCGTCACCGGCTGCGACCTGCGCGATCTCGATCCCGGTCGCCGGGTTGACCTTGGCGAACGTCTCGCCGCTCGCCGCGTCGACGTACTCGCCGTCGACGAACGCCCTGGTGCGGATGTCGAGCTCCTCCACGAGGCGGCGCACGTCGCGCGCCTCGGGGGCCTCGAGGTCGGTCATCGTCGTCATCGGAAGCTCCTTACGTCTCGGGACGCCCGGCCAGCTCGGCGTCGACGAGCAGAACTGTACGCGCCCCCTCGCCCCGGCGGAGACGGTCGAGCGCCGCTTCCACCCCGTCGAGCCCTGCCACGTGGGTGACGACCCCCGCGAGGTCGAGATCGCCCGCCAGTGCGAGCCCCGCCAGTCCAGGGAGCTCCTGCGCCGGATCGCCCGACCCGTAGTAGGTCCCCTTGAGCGACTTGTCCAACAGGAACTCGATCGCAGGCACGGTGGCCTCGACCCCCTCCGGGGCCAGACCGACGACCACCGCCGTGCCGCCCGGGCGAATCGCCCCCCACGCCAGCCTGATCGTCTCGGGCCTGCCGATCACCTCGAAGGCGTAGTCGACGCCCCCGTCCGTCAGCCTGCGGATGACGCTCACCGGCCTGTCCTCCTCGCTGACGTCGATCACATGGGTGGCACCCTGACCGCGGGCTAGCTCGAGCTTCTCCGGCACGCGGTCGACGGCGACGATCGGGTTGGCGCCGGCGAGGCGGGCGCCCGCGATCACCTGCAGTCCGACGCCGCCGCAACCGAAGACGGCGACCGACTCGCCTGCCTGGACGCGGGCGACGTTCCGCACGGCGCCCAGGCCGGTGACGACGCCGCAGCCGAGAAGCGCCGCCTGCCACAGCGGCAGCTCGCGCGGGATCGGCACCGCGCCTCCTGCCGCCACGACCGTCCGCTCGGCGAAACAGGCTGTTCGCAGCCCGTGCTGGAGCGTCGTCCCGTCGGGCAGACGCAGGCGGCTGGTGCCGTCCATCAGCATGCCGGTGGCCCCGTGCTTCGCCACGAGGTCGCAGAGGTTCGGCTTGCCCGCCAGGCAGTAGCGACACGACCGGCAGGCAGGAACGAAGCAGAAGGCGACGTGGTCGCCCGGCACCACATGGGTGACTCCGTCGCCGACGCTCTCGACGACACCTGCGCCTTCGTGACCGAGGACCATGGGCCACCGCCCCACGCCGAGGTCGCCGTCCGCGTAGCGGACGTCCGAGTGGCAGACGCCGGCCGCCGCGACCCGCACCAGCAACTCGCCGCTCTTCGGCCCGTCGAGCTCCACATCCTCGACCTGGACGGGCTCGCTGGGGTGACGCAGGACTGCGGCTCGGATTCTCATCCCACCCTCCAGCGCTCCAGCGCGTCGAAGTCCAGGTCGAGGCCGAGCCCTGGCCCGGCCGGAGGTGCGATCGTGCCGTCGGCTGCTATCTCGAGGGGCGCCGGGAGCAGCCAGTCGCGACGTTCAGGCGACCAGGCCGGCGGGTCGAAGGGGACCTCCACGTACGGGACGGTCGAGACCGCGAGCGCCCCGTGCAGGTTCGCGACCAGACCGGCTCCGTTCGACCAGGTATGGGGCGACCAGGCGCGCCCTTGCAGGTCGCAGAGTGCCGCGATTCGGCGACAGCCGCCAAGACCGCCGACGAAGAGCACGTCGGACTGGACGACGTCGACAAGCCCGCGCAACGCGAGATCACGCGCCTCGGCCGCGTGCCGCACCAGTTCGCCGGCCGCCACGCGGATCCCGGTGCGGCTGCGGAGTGCCGCGTACCCGTCGTGGTCGTCGGTGCGCAGCGGCTCCTCGAGCCAGTAGACGCCGACCTCCTCGAGCGCACGGGCACACTGGGTGGCGGTAGCGACGTCCCAGCGGGGCTCCCGGTCACCCGGCATGCGCCACCCCTGGTTGGCGTCGACCATGATCTCGAGCCGGTCGCCGACCGTCCCCCTGACGTGCTGCACCACGGCCAGGTCGTCGCGCCAGTCCGGCCGGTGAAACCGGATCTTCACCGCGCGGACACCCAGTTCGACGAGCGCGAGGCACCGGCGCGCGCGCTCCTCGGCCGACACGAGCTCGCCGCTCGAGGCGTACGCAAGCAGGCGTTCGCTCCGACCGCCGAGCAGTTTCCACACCGGCTGGTCGAGCGCCTTGCCGACGAGGTCCCACACGGCCACCTCGACCGCCCACGGGCGGCCGCCGTGAAAGTCCACCGTCTCGAGCACCTCCCGGATCGCTTCGGTGCGCAGCGGGTCGAATCCGCTCAGGAGCCGCTCGATGGCGGCCCGGTCGGGCAGGCCGTCGCCGCCCGACGCCACACCCGTCAGCCCGTCGTCGCGTGTGGACGAGAACGACTGTCGCCTCCTGATGCTCACGCGGCACGGGATCCCATGACGGGAAGAACGGCGGGTCGAGCGGATACCGGTAGGTGCGGGTCTCGACCCCAGTGATCCGCATGTCAGTCGCCGCCGTAGAACGGGCTTGCGAGCGCGTCACGTCGTTCCACGAGCGCGGCGGCCGCAGCCGGATCGCGACCCTCGACACAGACGCCGATCGCCTTGCGCACAGCCTCGCGGTTGGCCTTCCGCACGGCCGTCTCGTCGCTTGCGCGCGGGTCGACCCAGACCGCGACGAGCACCAGCAGGTCGCCGCTCGCCTCGATGAGACCGTCGGCGACCGAGTCGAGCACACCCTGGGCGACACCGAGCTGGGCCGCACCCCAGGTCAGCGTCTGATGGCGGTCATCCGTGGCCGTCGCCTTGTTCATCATCAGTGTGGGCGGCCAGACCGGCTCGTACTGCTGTGGCGTCTCACCGACGCACACGAGCACCGGCGTGTGCCCGGGCGAGGGCTGGGCGAGCATGGAGATCGCGGCGGCCGCCGTCGGGCTCCCGCGCCGTGCCAGCACGACGTTGACGTGCGAGCCGTCGGGTGCGATCGCCGCTCCAGCCCTCCCCGATGCGACCGTCGAGCTCGTCGACGTTCATGCGGCTCCTCCCACGAGGTCGAGGACGACACGGAGCGCGTCACCTGACTGCATCAGCTCGAATCCGTGCTCCACCTCGTCGAGCGACAGCCGGTGCGAGACGAGACGGTCGAGCGGCAGCCGGCCCGCGCGGTACAGGTCGAGCGTCTTCGCGAAGTCCCGCTCAGGTCGCGAGGAGCCGTAGACCGAGCCGAGCACACGTCGCTCCATCCGCGGAATCGAAAGCGCCGGGAGGGGCACGACCGAGTCCTCGCGCGGGATGCCGATGAGGACGGCGGCGCCTCTCGCACGCGTGCAGAGAACTGCTGCCAGCATGGCTTCGGGCCGCCCGGTCGCCTCGATCGCAAAGTCGACGCCCCCGCCGGAGACCTCACGCACGGCCGCCGCAGTCGTCTCGGGGCTTCCCTGCCACAGCACGCCGTACGTCGCGCCAAAGGATCGTGCGATGTCGAGCTTTTGCGGAGCCGTGTCGACTGCGATCACCGGCTCGGCTCCGACCGCGACCGCGGCCATCAGCGCCGACAGGCCCACGCCGCCGCAGCCAATGACGGCCACACGGTCCCCGGGACGCACACCTGCTGTACGCCACACGGCGCCGACCCCGGTGGTGACGGCGCAGCCGACGAGGCCGGCCACGTCGAACGGCACGTCGGCAGGAATCGGCACGCACGACCGCTCCGGGACGACACAGGCTTCTGCGAATGTCGACAGGAAGCAGTAGTGGTAGATCGACTCGCCCTCGCGCGAGAGGCGCGAAGTGCCGTCCAGAAGCCCGCCCGTTCCCATTGCCGGCCATGCAGTCGAGCAAAGCCAGGGCAGGTCGCGCAGGCACTCCTCGCAAGCCCCGCACGACGGCGCCCAGGACAATGCCACATGATCGCCAACGGAAACACGGACGACGCCCTCGCCAGTCGCCTCGACGACGCCCGCACCCTCGTGCCCCAGCACCGCCGGGCAGCGCGTCTCGGCGGTGCCGTCGATGGTGTTGTAGTCCGAGTGGCAGACGCCGCTCGCGCCGAGCCGCACGAGCACCTCTCCCGGCCCAGGCGGCGCGAGCTCCAGGTCGCACACAGTGAGCGGTCCACCGGTCCGCTCGAGCACCGCAGCGCGGATTCTCACGCGAGAGACTCCTGCGCCACCTTGGCCTGCAGCCGACGAAGCTCCTCGAGCGGGATGTGGCAGCGCATGTCGTGACCCGGCTCAACCTCGACGAGCGGTGGCTTTACCTCCTCGCACACTGCACCGAGCTTGCGCGGACAGCGGGTGTGGAACACGCACCCCGACGGCGGGTTGGCAGCGCTCGGAATGTCGCCCTTCAGACGGATGCGATCGCGCCCGCCACCGTCGATCGTGGGAATCGCCGACAGGAGCGCCTCGGTGTACGGATGGTGCGGTCCGTGGAAAACGACGTCCGCCAGACCGAGCTCCATCACCTGCCCGAGGTAGAGGACGGCGATGCGGTCGGAGATGTACCGCACCACGCCGAGGTCGTGCGAGATGAACAGGTAGGAGACCTGCTGCTCCGCCTGCAGCTCGACAAGCAGGTTGAGAATGGCGGCCTGTACCGAGACGTCCAGCGCGGAGGTCGGCTCGTCGCAAACGACGAGCTTCGGGTCGCCGGCGAAGGCGCGCGCAATGGCGACTCGCTGCTTGAGCCCGCCCGACAGCGCGTTCGGCCGCGCGCTGACGTAGCGTTCGGCGAGTCGCACCGACCTCATCAGCTCGACCATCCGCTGCTCTGCCGCCGCGCCTCTGAGACCGGCAAGCTTCTTCAGCGAACGGCGCATGATTCGACGCACGGGGTGGCGCCGGTTGAGTGCGGAGTCCGGGTTCTGGAACACGATCTGCAGGGCGCGCATGTCGTCGGCAGAGCGGCCCTGGAGAGTCGCCGCGAGATCGCGGCCGTCGAGCGTGACGCCACCTGACGTGGGCTCCACGAGCCCGAGCAAGGCGCGCGCAAGCGTCGTCTTTCCGCTTCCGGACTCGCCTACGAGACCGAGGGTTTCGCCCGGCCAGATCGCGGAAGACACGCCAACGAGCGCATGGACCTCGTGGTTCTGCTGCTTGAAGATCTTGCCGAGATCATCGAAGCGGAGTAGCGGATCAGCGTCTCGGTCGACGGTCGGCAGTTCGAGGTCGGCGCGGACCTCGCGCGGCAGCGTGTGAGCGCGCTCGTGGAAGTGGCAGCGGCTCATGTGTGAGCCGCCGACCGAATGCGCCTCCGGCTCCTCCGTATGGCAGCGCGCCTCGGCGAGTGTGCAGCGCGCGGCGAACACGCAACCCGGACAGCTCCTCTCCGAGGTTCGGTAGGAATCCGGGGATCGAGTCGAGCCTGCCGTGATCCTTGCGCACACCCCCCCGCGGGACGCAGCGCAACAGCCCGACCGTGTACGGGTGACGCGGGTCTTCGAGCACGGTCTCGGTGTCGCCCTCCTCTACAAGCCGCCCCGCGTAGAGGACGCCGAGGCGGCCGCACATCTTCCGGATGATCCCGAGGTTGTGACTGATGAACAACACGGATGTGCGGAGTTCCGCCTGCAGGGCGGCAACGAGGTCGAGCACCTCGGCTTCCACGGTTGCGTCGAGTCCGGTCGTCGGCTCGTCCAGGATCAGCAGAGCAGGATCGATTCCGAGCGCCATCGCTATCACGACGCGCTGCTGCATGCCGCCGGATAGCTGATGCGGGTACCGGCCCATCACCGAGCCGGCGTCCGCGATCTGAACGCGCTCGAGCGCATGCAGCGCCTGCTCGACCGCGTCGTCGGCGCTCGCACCGCGCGCGCGGAACACCTCCGAGACCTGCTTCCCGATCCGGATGGACGGGTTTAGCGCCGCGCCGGGATTCTGGTACACCATCGACACCGCGTCGGAGCGCAGCTGTCGCAGATCGGCACGCCCGAGCGCCAGGGCGTCGCGGCCGTCGATGCTGATCCGGCCGGAGCGCACTCGTCCGTTCCGGGGAAGGTAGTTGACGATCGCGAGCGCCGCGGTCGACTTGCCACAACCGGACTCGCCCACGAGTCCGTATGCCTCGCCGCGCTTGACGTGCAGCGTTACGCCACGCAGCACCTGCCGATCGATGCCCCTCACCTCGTAGACGACGTCGAGCTCGTCGAGCTCCAGCGCGTGGGGCGCCTGGTCAGGGTGCGCGTCGGCTGCGTTCACCTGTCCACCACCTGCTGGAGGCCGTCGCTGATGAGGTTGACTCCGATCACGAGCGTCGCGATCGCTAGACCGGCGAAGAGCACAGTCCACCAGTAGGTGCCGGCGCTGAGGAGCGTGTAGTTCTCGGCGATCTGCAGTGACCAGTCGGGCGACGGCGGCTGTACGCCGAAACCGAGGAATGTGAGCCCGGCGACGGCGAAGATCGCGTAGCCGAGACGGACGGTCGCCTCGACGACGATCGGCCCGCCGATGTTCGGAAGGATCTCGGAGAACATGATGTACGGCGCACGCTCACCCCGTAGCTGCGCCGCCTGAACGTAGTCGAGCTGGCGCTCGCCGAGCACCGTCGCGCGCACTGTTCTGGCAACGGGTGGAGTGAAGATCAGCCCGATCACGACGATCAGCGTGACATTCGAGCTCCCGAGAGCCGTGAGCGCCACGACCGCGATCACGATCAGCGGTAGCGCCAGCACTGCATCGACGATCCGGCTGATCGCCTCGTCGGCGATGCCGCCGAAAAAGCCCGTGATCAGCCCGACAATCGTTCCGGCGACCACGCCGAGCAGGGTCGCAAGCGGAGCCACCTTGAGTGAGGACGCCGCGCCCGCGAGCACGCGCGAGAAGATGTCGCGGCCGAACTGGTCGGTACCGAACCAGTACGCGGTGCTCGGACTCTGCAGGATCGCGTCGGTCTGTTCCAGTGGATCGTGTGGGACGAGCCATGTGCCTGCGATCGCCCAGAACACCCAGAATCCGACGAGGGCACAGCCGATCAGGAACGTCTTGGAGCGCGCGAGCTGTTTCAGCATCTCGCGCCGCGCGATGCTCGCCTCGGTTGGGACGAAGCCGGCGGCCGGCTCGATGCCGGCGGCGTGATCGGTCATCCCGCTCACTCACCGCCTCCGTAGCGGATGCGCGGGTTGAGTAGTGAGTAGAGCACGTCGGCCACCAGCGTCGCGATCAGGTACACGATCCCGACGAGCAGGACACCGCTCTGGAGCATGATGAAGTCCTTGTTCTGCGCCGCGGTGTAGATGCGCAAGCCGATGCCGTTGTAATTGAAGAGCTTCTCGATCACGAGCAGCCCGCCGATCAGGTACCCGACCTGTGTCGCGACGACGGCGATTGTCGGCAGCAGTGAGTTGCGGAGCACGTGTCGGCCGAGGACCTGGGTCGAGCTCAGCCCTTTCAGGTAGGCGGTACGCGTGTAGTCGGCGTCGACCGACTCGATCACGCTGGCGCGGGTGATGCGGGCGATGTAGCCGAAGAGCACGGCTACGAGGGCGAGACTCGGTAAGAGCAGGTATTCGATCTGGGTGGCGACGTTCGACCCCTCGGGCGCGGTGGCCGACACCGGCAGCCACCCCAGCCAGAGGCCGAGGACGAGAATGAGCACGATCGCGGTCACGAACTCCGGGATCGCCGTGAAAGAGACGCCCGTGATCGTGATGATCCTGTCGGTCAGGCTTCCGCGGCGGAGGCCGGCCACGAGCCCGCCGAGGATGCTGAGCGGCACGACGAGGACGAATGCGACCGCGGCGAGCTTCAGCGAGTTGACGAAGGCAGGCCCGAGGAGGCTCGAGACCGACACGTTGTACTGGAGTGACGTGCCGAGGTCGCCGCGGACGAAGCTACTGATCCAGTCCAGGTATTGCACGACGAGAGGGCGGTCGACACCCGCGTTGTGGTTGAAGCGCGCGACGTCCTCCTCGCTCGCCAACCCGCCGAGGATGTTCCTGCCGAGGTCGCCGGGCAGCAACGACGCCGAGACGAACACGAGCACGCTGAGGATGAACAGCGTGATCAGTGCGTAGCCGACACGCTTGAGCAAGAACCGGTGGATCCAAGCCCTCCCTCGGTGGTGTGCCGGGCCGCCGCGCAACACGGCGGCCCGGCACGGGGATGCTTCGTCGTGACTAGCCCAGCGACGTCTTGCCGAGGAAGAGCATGCCGAGGGCGTCCGCCTGGAAGCCCTTGACCTGCTTCGATCCTGCGAGGACCCATTTGAAGTAGTACGGGAAGATCACCGGCGTGTCCCTCTGCAAGATCCGCATGATCTGCGCGATGTACTTCTTCTGGTCCTTGAGCGCGACGGCCCCGTTGAAGGACTTGATCAGACCGTCGACCGTCTTGTTCGAATAGGCCGCCGCATTCCACGGTCCACCCGTGACGAATGCGGAGTTGAGCACGACGTTCGGCACCGCCCTGTGCGCCCAGTCGGTGATGTCGATAGGCGAGTTGAGCCAGGGGTTCGTGCCGCGCCCGGTGGCGCCTCCGGAGTAGGTCCCGGCGTAGTACGCGGTGTAGGTGAGCATCTTGATGGGCATGTCGATCCCGATCTTCTTCACCGAGCTGGAGACGATCTGGGCGAGCTGCGGGATCTCCTGGAAGATCGGGGCCGTGAGCGGGACCTTGAATCCCTTCGGATAGCCCGCCTGAGCGAGCAGCTTCTTCGCCTGAACAAGGTCCAGCTTCCGCTGCGCGACCGACTTGTCCGCCACGACGTGTATGGAAGGGCTCAACGGACCCCCGTCGTTGCCGGGTTCGGCAAAGCCGTTGAACAGCTGCTTGACGAGCTTCGGCCGGTCGAGGCTGAGAGCGATCGCCTGCCTGACGCGACGGTCCTTCAGCGCCTTGTTGGCGGCTACGGTCGACGTGAGCATCGAGATCTGGCGGTGGCCTGCGCTCGGCGCGGAAAAGATCTGCACCCTCGGGCTCTTGAAGAGCGCCTTGCCGCTCGTGAAGCTGATCTGGCTCATCATGTCGATCTGGCCGCCGAGCAGTCCGGCGACAGCGGCGGCGTCCTCGGAGTAGTAGGTCACGTCGACGCCGTCGAGGAGGGCGTTGCCCCCCCACCAGGTGGGATTGCGATCGAACCGTGCTCCGACGCCCGGCGTGTAAGAGACGAGATTGAAGGGACCTGTCGTCTGCCCGCCCTTGGCGAACGAGCCGAGCTTGTAGGCGGAGGGCAGGATGATCGCCTGGTAGGTGGTGCTGCTCGTAAGGTACGGGAAGTTGGCGTTTGGCGCCTCGAGGTAGAAGACGACCGTGAAGTCGCCGACCTTCTTGGCCCCGCCGGGCGAGAGGACACCCTTGAAGGCAGAGAGGGCCTCCGAGCCGAAGTTCGGGTCAGTGAGGCGGTTGAACGTCGTGATGACGTCGTCAGCCGTGAACGGTGTTCCGTTGGCAAACTTGACACCGCGTCGAAGGTTGAATGCCCATTGGGTCGCGTCAGCGTTCCGCCTCCAACTCACAGCGAGCGCGGGTGCCAGGGTGCCATTCTGTCGTGACTTCGTCAGGAACTCGCCGCAGATACTCCCGGTCACCAGCCGACCGTGATCCTTGAACTGGTGCGGCTCGAGATCGCCGACCGGTCCAGGGATGATGCCAACCCTGAGGCGCCCACCGGCCTGACCGACACGCACGCCTGCAAAGGCGGCCGGCGCATAGCCCATTGACCCGAGCGCGGCGCCGAGCGCGGTGGCCGACAGGCCGAGCACGGTACCCCGTCGCAGAAAGTCAATCCGGCTCAGCTCTCCGGAGACGAGGTCGTCGATCAGCGCGTTCTCGACCGGGCTTGCCTCGGTCTGGCGGTATTCGTCGAATAGCCTCCTCGACTCGCGATCCATCGTTCCTCCTAGCGTCGTTGACCCTCGCGGACTCCTGACTCCGAGTGAGACGTCTTCCGGGGCTTTTTGGATAGCCCGACCCAGGCGCCGATGGGCGGTTCTGCACTTGGACTCCTGTCCCACGCTGAGATCGAGTCTGCCGCGCTCGAGGGTGCCATGTCAACCCCGGTTGTTCCCCATCTGGAAACCCGTTCGACAAAGAGGTACGCTCAATTCGTGAGCGTCGACGTCTCCGGCACGAGCTCGAAGACGGCCGGCGGCAGGCAAGGGACGTCCACTGGTGTCCAGGCGACGCTCGCCGTGCTCGACCTGCTCGCCGCCCAGGCGCCGCTCGGCCTGTCCGAGATGGCACGTGAGCTCGGCATCGCGAAGAGCACCCTGCACCGAATCTGCGCCGTGCTCGTCGAGCGCGGGTGGGCCGTGCGCGACGCCGACGGTCGCTTCGCGCTCGGGATTCGCGCCATGCGACTGGGCTCCAGCTCGGCCGAGCTCCCGATCGTGACGGCGTTCCGCACGGTGGCTGCGCAGTTCCTCACTCGTCACGACGAGACGATCGCGCTTGCCGTCCTCGACGGTGTGGAGTCGCTCTTCATCGCGCTGGAGGAGACGTCGCAGCCCGTGCGCCTCGTCACACACGTGGGGTCCAAGACGCCGGCCTTCTCCTCGGCGAGCGGCCGGGTCGTGCTCGCCTCCTTCCCCCGGCCGCCGTGGCCGCCATGTTCAGTGGACAGCTCCTCGTCACCCCTACCGGTCGGCGGCTGAACGGTGTGCCGGAGCTCGCAGGCGATGCTGGGCGAGGTGCGCGAGCGAGGCTTCGCCGAGAACTGGGGCGAGACCGCGGAGGGCCTCTACGCCGCATCAGCTCCGGTGGTCAACGACGAGGGCGTCACGCATCGCGGCGCTGACGACCTGCGTCCCCGTGTGTCGGATGACGCCCGAGCGCCGGGAGCTGATGGTCGCCGACCTTCGCGAGCTCGGCACGACACTCTCCGAGCTGATCAGCTGGCTGCCCTCGTTCGACGCGCGACGCCCGTAGAGCCCACCCATGAGGATCGAGCAGCTCCGGGTCTTCGTGGTCGGCAACCCGCCGCCGTCGTTCGGCGGACGCTACTTCGTGTTCCTGCAGCTCACGACCGACGACGGGATCGTGGGTGTCGGCGAGGTCTACGCGGCGACATTCCACCCGTCGGTCGTGGAGCGGATGATCGAGGACGTCTTCGAGCGCCATGTCGCCGGTGCCGACCCGTTTCACATCGAGGCGCTCTGGCGGCGCATCTATGCGCGCGGCTACACCGGCCGGCCCGACATCTCTCTCGTCGGCGTGCTCAGCGGCATCGAGATGGCGTGCTGGGACATCGTCGGCAAGGCCGTCGGGAAGCCCGTCTACGAGCTCCTCGGCGGCCGCGTGCACGAGCGGCTCCGCTCCTACACCTACCTGTACGTCGAGGACGGCGACGCCGCGGACGTCTACACCGACCCCGTGCTCGCAGCGGAGCGAGCCGCGGCGTACGCCGCGCGAGGTTTCACCGCGCTGAAGTTCGACCCTGCGGGGCCCTACTCAGCCTTCGACCCGCGCCAGCCCGACCTCGAGGCGCTCGATCGCTCCGAGGCCTACGTGCGCGCCGTACGCGAGGCGGTCGGCTCGCGGCTGCGATCTGCTGTTCGGCACGCACGGCCAGTTCACCCCCGCCGGCGCGATCCGCCTCGCACGCCGCCTGGAGCCGTTCGACCCGCTGTGGCTCGAGGAACCGGTGCCACCGGAGTCCCCGGAGGAGATGGCTCGGGTCGCACGGGCGACCTCGATCCCGATCGCGACAGGCGAACGGCTCACGACGAAGCACGAGTTCGCCCGCGTCCTCGCCACGGGGGCAGCTGCGATCCTGCAGCCGAACCTCGGCCGCGTCGGAGGCATCCTCGAAGCCAAGAAGATCGCGAGTATGGCTGAGGCGCACTACGTGCAGATCGCACCGCACCTCTACAGCGGCCCCGTGCTCGGCGCCGCCAACATCCAGCTCGCGGCCTGTAGCCCGAACTTCCTGGTCCTCGAGGGGATCCTCGACTGGGGTGGGTTCCACGCCGACATCCTGCGGCGCCCGATCGCGTGGGAGGACGGCTACGTGATCCCGCCGTCGGCACCGGGCCTCGGCGTCGAGCTCGACGAGGATGTCGCACGAGCCCATCCCTACGAGGGCGACGACCTTCACCTGACGCCGGCCGACGACCCGCTCGGCTTTCCGTGAGGGTCGCCTTCGTCGGCATCGGCAGGCTCGGCGCGCACCTGGCGGCCAGCCTCATGCGCGAGGGCGTCGAGCTGACCGTCCACGACCGTGACCCCGCTGCGGCGGCAGCGCTGCTCGAGCGTGGCGCCGGGTGGGCGGACACGCCCGCGGAGGCGGCTCGCGGCACCGACGCCGTCATCACCTGTCTCCCGTCCCCTGCTGCAGTTGCGGCCGTCGTCGAAGGTGACGATGGCGTGCTGAGCACGCTGCGCCGCGGTGGCACGTGGATCGACATGAGCACGAACGACAGGCACGAGCTCCTCCGGCTGGCCGCGGTCGCGGAGGCGAACGGAGTCTCGACGCTCGAGGCGCCCGTGACGGGGGGTGTGCACCTCGCCGCGTCGGGCGATATCACCATCATCGTCGGCGGCGACCCCGGGGTGGTCGAGTCGCACATGGCGCTGCTCGACGCGATGGGCCGGCGCATCTTCCACGTCGGGCCGCTCGGCAGCGCCTCGGACTTGAAGGTGATCACGAACATGCTCGCCTTCGTTCATCTGGTCGCCTGCGGCGAGGCGCTCATGCTCGCGAGGCGGTCAGGGCTCGATCTGGCCCAGGCATACGACGTGATCAGCGCCAGCTCGGGAACGAGCTTCGTGCACGAGACGGAAGGCCAGGTGATCCTCAACGGGAGCTACGACATCGGCTTCACGATCGACCTTGCGCTCAAGGACCTCGGGCTCGCGCTTGCGCTCGGTGGGGAGACCGGTGTCCCGCTCGAGCTCGCCGACCGGGTCGAGCAGACCTTCCAGCGCGCGCGGGTGCTGTACGGAGGCGGAGCCTGGTCGCCGATGGTCGTGAAGCTGCTCGAGGACGCGGTCGGGGTCGACCTGCGCGCACCCGGCTTCCCTGCCACGCTCGAACCCCGCTGACGCGCACGGCGGGACCAGTCGAAGAGCCCCGCGGCCGCGACGCGGACGCCTTCAGGGATCTTCGCGCGGAAGGATCCGCGCACGCGGATCCGTAGCTCTCGCGCTCCGCGCGAGAACCCGCTTGCTAGGCAACATCGAGTAGCTCGTCCGCGTACGTGACGCCGACCCGGCGCATGCCCCGCGGGCCAGGCTGGTAGTGGCCCATCCGCCATAGCGCCGGCGAGTAGAAGTGGATCGAAGAAGCAGCCGGGGTGCCGACACCCGGGTGGCGCACCCCGTGGATGTCGGCCGCGTCGAAGTCGAAGCTCCCCCCTGCCTCGTGCTTCGTCGTCCGCTCACGCACCCAGCCGTCCTCCTCGACGCGAAACCAGTCCTCGAGCAGCGTGCCGACGCAGACACAGACGGCGCCCGAGGAACGGTCGTGATCGTGGTAGCCGGTGCTCTGTCCGTCGACCCAGCAGATGAGCCAGACGTCGACATTCGGGTCGCGGTAGAGCTGCCGGTAGAACCGCGTCTCCGTGTCGTGGCGCGCAAACGGCTGCCAGAATCGCTCCTCCCGCACGAGGTCTGCGGCAAGCCCGACCATGGTCGGCCGATCGAGATCGGTGTCGGCGGGGACTCTCGTGCGAAGCCATGCTGCGATGTCGGTCACGGCAACAGTGCCCCCGGTGTGTCCGTCTGGATAAGCCTGGTCACAGCATCGCCGAAGCCCCGGATGGCGGCAAGGGTTGCGCGTGAATCGACGACGGGCCTGTCGCTTCCGTAGACGAGCTGCCCGACGCCGAAGGTCTCGATGCAGAGCTCTATCGCACGCCGCCCGTAGGTCGCGACGTCGAGGAACATGTTCGGCTCGAGCGACGAGCGAACCTCGACCCCCTGCTGCGCGAGGCGCTCGAGCTGAAACGCCGCTCCACCCGCGAGGATGGCGAACACGACCCGAAGTGACGGCCAGCGCTCCCGCCCGCCCGCCAGCCACGCGAGGTACGCCGCCTGCATCTGGGAGGTGTAGCCGGTCGTCCAGCTCCACCACTCCGGTCGCCCCGGGGCAGGCCCGGCCGCCTCCGGGTGGACGAACAGGACGAGACCCGCCGCGGTGACCGCGTCGAGCAGTACCGCGCTGGCATCGAAATCGAGCAGTGCAGAGGCTCCGACCGACACCCCGGGCAGGCCGTCCACGACACGACCCGGCGCGAACGCGCGCAACCTTCCATGCGACGAGGCAACGACGGCTCCGATCCCATCCAGCCAGACCTGCTCGAGCTCGGCGCGCTCCGCCGACGAGAGCGCTTCGAAGCCGAGGCTCGGCTGGAGGGAGACAACGGCGAGGTCGATCTCGTCGTCGTCGAGCGCTGTCACACGTCGCGCCAGGTCGTGCGCGGCCGGGTCGAAGGCGTACGTGCCCTCGACAGTGACGAGCTCCTCGCCGGCGATGCACGGGGCACTCGTGCGAGCGCGGAGCGCGGCGACGAACTCGTCCGGCCAGAGGTGCTGATGGAGATCGATCGCGGGCACGCGGCGATTCTCACACCGACGGCGGCCGCGCGCCGCCGCTACGGCGTGTGGAAGACTCGGTCGCACCCGGTTCGGCGTACCCGCGACCGATGGTCGGCGGCCGCTTCGAGTACTTCCGCGGGCCGGTCGAGGAAGGCCGCGATCTGTTGGTCGGCGGTGACGGCCTGCCGCACGACCGCGTTGTCGCTCCCGACTTTCCCGGTGCCGGGTGGGCAGTGCTGCAACAGGGCCACCGCGTGCTCCATCGCGCCTGCCGGCTCGAGGAGCGGTATCCGCGGATCACGCTCGTCGCCTCCTACTGGGCGCCGGTCGCCGGTCTCGACGATCCGACCGACCTGCCGACGCTGCTCAAGGCGGACACACGCGACATCGCGCTCGTCGAGTGTGACCCGCTACCAGGCGCTCGTCACGGCACGCCGCCTCCAGGAGCTCGCGGAGCTGACCGACTTCCGGCACGAGCAGGCGGAGCTGCAGGAGCGCCTGCGCGCACTCGCACAGGCGCTCGACGAGGCAGCCGATGCGTTCGACTCGGCCGAGGAGGGTCGCCTGATCTCGTACGGCGCCGGCGCGTAAGCCTGATCAGATGGCCGCCAGGCTGCCCGATCGCACGAGCGCGACGAGTGGCTCGAGGTCCGGGAGGCCGTCGCCCTCGCCCACGAAGGGGGCGACCTCGCGGACGGCCGCGTGGGCTCTGCCCGTCCCTGCACCGAGCTCCTGGCCTCGAAGCTCGCAGGCCTGGGCGGCCAGCAGCAGCTCGACCGCGACCACGCGAGCGCCGAGCTCGGCCATCTCGGCGAGGCGGCGTGCCGCAAGCGGCGCCATCGTCATCCGGTCCTCGATGCTCTCCGCCTGGGTCGTCGAGACGGATTCCAGCGAGACGGGCTGCGCGAGCAGGCGTGCCTCCGCCGCGAATGCCTGCACCGCGATGCCGAGCTCGCTGAGCGCGCTCTCGGCCAGCCCTGGTCGGGCGCCGAGGCCCTCGGGCAAGCCGGTGAGCGGCGCCTGCAGGAGCTTCACGGCGCGCTCCGCGGCGCTGCCGAGCGCCGGCGCCAGCGCGAGCCGTGCGACGTCGAGCGCGGTCGCCAGCGGCTGCGACTCGAAGCTCCCCACCGAGATGACGCGGTCTTCGTCGGCGACGACGAGTGGGTTCGACTGGGCCGCGTTGAGCTCGATCTCCATCTGCGCTCGCACGAACCGCGAGAGCGTCGCGTGCCGCACCGTGCACCTGCGGGAGCGCGCGAAACGTGAGCGGATCCTGCAGATTCCTCGCCTCGACACGGCTGCCCGCGACCAGGCCGGTGAGGCGTGCGATCGTCTCGCCGCAGCCCCGGGTACGGTCGCTCCCGGGCCGCCGCGGGGTCGAGCAGGTCGCGGTTTGCGCCGAGCGCCTCCAGATCGAGCGCACCCGCGACGTCCATCGCGTCCAGCAGCGTGAGCGCGTCCGCGAGTGCAAGCGCCCCCCAGGCCGTCGAGAACGCATTCTGGTTGAGCAGGACGATGGCCTCGCCGCGGGCCGGCTCGAAGTCCTCGAGCAATCCGGTGGCGAGGTCGGCCATCGCGGACAGGTCGGCCTGACCGACCGAGCCGAGCGTCCGGATCGCGGGAAGCCGGCCCTCGTTCAGCCTTCGCACGACGTGGGCCGCGAGCTCCGGCCGCGCGGCGGTGACGCCCTGGGCCAGCGCGTTCGCAAGCCGCAGCGTCGTGGCGCGAGCGACGTCTCCTGGTGCCGCCGGCCCCTGGCCGATCAGGTGCTGGCGCACCAGCAGCCTGTCGTGCCCCTCGTCGACGACCGCGAAGGATTTCCGCACGCCGACGCCGGTCGTCACGCCGTAGGCCGTCTCACCCGCCTCGAGCAGCCGCTCCACGACGGCGCGTGCCGCAGCCATCCGCTCGAGCGCGCCTGCGGACAGCTCGACCGGTTCGCCGTCGCGCGCAACGGCGACGACGTCGTCGAGCGTCAATGACGTTCCGGTGAGCGTTGACGGCCGATCGCGGCCGGATCGGCACCGCAGTACGGCACCCGGGTGTCCCTCGCGATGCGGATGAGAGGACTTGAACCTCCACGCCCTTACGGGCACACGGACCTGAACCGTGCGCGTCTACCAATTCCGCCACATCCGCGCAGCGGGCCGATTCTACCGGCGTGCTACACGCGACGATCGAAGGCCGGAGGCCGGCTTGTCCGGCCGGGAGGCCAACCGGCGTCGACCGGAGAAGCGCCGAAAGGAGGGGGCTCGTGGGGGAACCCTGGTTCCCCCACGCTGAATTCCGCCACATCCGCGCGGGATCGGCATTCTACCGGCAGCAGATTCGCGGTTCCCGACGTCCAACTCCTCATGCGCATCGTTCCTCTCGCCGTACTCACGGCCGCGGCCGCGCTCGCGCTTCTCGGTGCTCGTCCTGATCCGGACGGGCCTGCGGGCGCTGGTGAAGCGATGGCCGAGGTCGTCGTCACCCTGACGACTCCCCCGCTTGCGTACGCGGGTGCGGATGGCGGCGCGGCAGCCGGGCGCATCGCATCGGAACAGCGGCGGTTCGTGAAGGCGCTCGCGCGTCGTGTCCCCAGCGCCAAGGCTCGCTGGCGCTACCGGGTGGTGGCCAACGGCTTCGCGGTCGTCGTGCCACGCCGTCAGATCCCGGCTCTGCAGGCTTTGCCGGGTGTTCGCGACGTGAGCCTCGGGACTGCGTACCGGGCGGCCCTCGACCGGAGCCCGGGCCAGATCGGTGCGCCGACGCTGTGGGGCGCCGGCCTGCCGACGGCAGGCCAGGGCATGAAGATCGGGATCATCGACGACGGCGTCGACCAGCGTCACCCGTTCTTCGACCCGGCGGGCTACACGATGCCCGCCGGCTTCCCGAAGGGTCAGACGGCCTACACCACCGCGAAGGTGATCGTCGCGCGCGCCTTCCCGCCACCCGGAACGACGTGGAAGAATGCCGCCAAGCCGTTCGATCCCGAAGAGTCAGGCCACGCGACCCACGTGGCCGGCATCGCCGCCGGCAACTATCGCACCCTCGCAGAGGACGGCAAGCGGCTGTCCGGCGTGGCGCCACGAGCCTTCATCGGCAACTACAAGGTGTTGACCGTGCCGACGGATGCCGGCGTCGGCCTCGACGGGAACGCTCCGGAGATCGTCGCCGCGATCGAGGCGGCTGTCAGCGACGGCATGGACGTGATCAACCTCTCGCTGGGAGAGCCGGAGATCGAGCCGAGCCGCGACGTCGTCGCGCTTGCGCTCGACGCGGCCTCCGAGGCCGGCGTCGTCGCTGTCGTCTCAGCAGGGAACGACTTCGAGGAGTTCGGCCCGGGCTCGGTCTCGTCACCCGGGAACTCGGCGCGTGCGATCACAGTGGCCGCTGCCAACGTGGGATCGGGCGGGGCCGATCTGGAGTCCTTCTCTTCCGTAGGCCCGACGACGCTGTCGCTACGCCTGAAGCCAGACGTGACTGCACCCGGGAGCGAGATCCTCTCGTCAGTCCCTGGCGGTTGGGCGACGAGCTCTGGGACGAGCATGGCGGCACCCCACGTCTCCGGGGGAGCGGCCGTGCTCCTGCAGCGGCATCCCGGCTGGACGCCTGATCAGGTGAAGAGCGCCCTGGTCGAGACCGCTCGCCCGCTCGGCCCCGGTGCGCCGATTGCGCCGACCCGGGTCGGCGCGGGCTTCATCGATCTCGTGGCGGCCGACAACCCACTCCTCACAACATTGCCGAGCAGCGTCAGCTTTGGACTGCTCGAACCGGGCGCGCTGGTAACCCAAGCGATCGCGCTCGTGGACGCCGGCGACGGTGCGGGCGACTGGTCGGTCACCCTCCAGCTGGCCGGCAGCCCAGCTGACACCGTCGTGCAGGCGCCCACGTCGGTGGTTGTTCCGGGCACGCTCGAGCTCACGGCACTTGCGGGCACGGTCGACGGCGAAGTGAGCGGTATCGTCAGGCTGACTCGAAACGGAGTCGTGAGACGGATCCCGTTCTGGCTCCGTGTGTCCAATCCAGCACTGGCAGCTGCGAAGGCTACGCCGCTGAGCAGGCCGGGCGGCTATCGCGGCAACACGCGCGGCCGGCCCGCGCTCGTCGCCACGTATCGGTATCCGCAGGTCCCTTCGGGCGGCGTCGTGACGGCCAGGCTGGCAGGGCCCGAGCAGGTCTTCCGCCTCCGGATAGCCCGACCTGTGGCCAACTTCGGCGTGGTGATCACGTCGCGCGCGCGTGGCGTTGCGGTTGAGCCACGCGTGGTCGCCTCCGGCGATGAGAGCCGGCTCACCGGCTACCCGGCGCTTCCCGTCAATCTGAATCCGTACCTCGAGACCTTCCACGAGCGCACGCCGGTGGCAGGCGCGATCCGGCCGCTCGAGGGCAGCTACGACGTCGTCTTCGACAGCCGCACCGCGGCCGGGGCCGGCGCGTTCACGTTCCGGTTCTGGGTCGACGACGTCACGCCGCCGAAGGCGCAGCTGCTCACCCGCTCGGTGCGCCGAGGGCAGGCCATCCGCGTGAGGCTCGGCGACGCCGGCTCGGGTGTCGATCCCTCGTCGCTGCTCGTGACGGTCGACGGCCGGTTCCGCAGCACCACGTTCGTCGGGTGGCGTCGTCCGGCTCGCGACCGCCCGCCTGTCACGGGGTCGTCATGTGCTTCGGCTGCAGGCCTCCGACTACCAGGAGACGCGGAACATGGAGAACGTGGCTCGGATCCTCCCGAACACGCGCGTTCTCCGCGCGGTCGTCACCGTGCGGTAGCGCCGGACGCGGGCCGGATGTATCCGGCTCCTACAGCAGCAAGCGCCCTACGGGCGTTTGCTGCGCGGCTCCTCGGTCGTCGGCAGCGACTCGAGGTCGCGGCGCACGCTCGCCTCGAACTCGTCCACGTCCTCGTTGACGATCACCTGGAGCTGCGACTTGCGACGCGCCCGCTCCCGGCGCCGCCGGGCGTCCACACCGAACGCACCCTGGACGCGCGGCCACTCCGCGGCCACGACGAGCACTGCCGCTGCGATCAGAAGGGCGAGCCAAGGCCAGCTCACACGCTCATTCTAGCTTGAGGGCGTCGAAATCTCGCTCGTTCCCGCTCCACCCGCCCACGCACGTCGCAGCCGTCGAGGTGATCGTTCACGAGCCCCATCGCCTGCATGAAGGCGTACACGGTCGTCGGGCCCACGAACCGCCAACCGCGGCGCTTGAGATCCTTCGCGAGCGCCTGCGACTCGGTCGTCTGTGCCATCCCCCGCAGCACATCCCACGTCAAGGTCTGCGGCCGCACCGCCGGAGACGGCTCGAACCCCCACACATACCCGGCGAGCGAGCCGTGCTCCTCGACGAGCTCGACACACCGGCCGGCATTGTTGATCGTCGACTCGATCTTCCCGCGATGCCTCACGATCGACGCGTCGCCCAGCAACCGCTCCACGTCCACAGTGCCGAAGCCCGCCACGACGCGGAAGTCGAAGCCCGCGAACGCCCGGCGGAACCCCTCGCGCTTGCGGAGGATCGTCAGCCAGCTGAGACCGGACTGGAAGCCCTCCAGGCAGAGCTTCTCGAACAGGCGCACGTCGTCGTCGACCGGGAAGCCCCACTCCGTGTCGTGGTAGCGGACGTAGTCCTCGTGCTCGCCACCGCCCCAGAAGCAGCGCGCCACGCCGTCGGCGGCAGACAAGGATTCCGTCCGCCGGACGCTCGATCGTCACAAGCACACTCCTCGATCCATGCTGCGAATGTATCGGTGTGGCTACGGGCCTGGTAACGACCTGCGCTGTTTGACAGGATCCCGCGATGCTCACACTCGATCGCATCGCTGCGCAGCCGACGTTCGCGGGCCTTCCGCCCGAGTCGCTCGCCGCGGTCGCCGAGCACGCGCAGGAGCTCTCCTACCCGGAGGGTACCGAGGTCGTCGGCAAGGACGACTTCGCATACCACCTGTTCGTGATCGAAGAGGGCACCGTCGAGGTGCACGGAAGCGAGGGCGTGCTGTCCGAGCTCGGACCCGGCGACTTCTTCGGCGAGATCGGGCTACTCGTGACCGGCAAGCGCACGGCGTCGGTCGTCGCCACCTCACCGCTGCGGGTGATCGCGCTCTTCGACCGCGACGTGCGGGCTTTGCAGAAGGAGCTGCCTGAGATCGAGTCGCAGCTTCGGGCGGCGCTCAGCGAGCGCTTCCCGCGCCGCTAGGCCCGGCGAGCGCAGGGCAGGCTCACTTCACGTAGATCTCCATGGGCAGCGACGCCATCGGTACGCCGCCGTCGGTCGTCACGAGCCACGTGTCCTGCATGTAGAGACAGTCCTCGCCGTTCCCCGCGATCGCATGCGGGTGCATCGAGAGCACCATGTTCGCCTCGAGCGGAATGTCCACTCCTTCGCCGACCTTGGGGAACTCGATCATCGTCATCCCGATCGAGTGCCCGGTGACGTGGCCCAGCTGGTACCCGCGGTCGGAGAAGCCCTTCGACACCGCAACATGAACGTCGTGACAGGTCGCGCCGGCGCGCATGGTCGCCTGCGCCGCCTCGTAGTACTCGTCGTAGGCCTCGGCCATCCGGGCCGTGTCGCCGGACAGCTCGGTGCCGGCGGCGGCGACGGCACGTGACACCTCGACCCAGTGCATGCCCGGCCCTGCGACCTCGAGCGACGGGAGGACGAAGTCCCCGAGCACCTCCGTCGAGCGGGCGATCTTGAACTCCGGGTAGGCGAGCCCGCTGCGGCCCGGTGCGGTGAGCACCATGTTCATCGTCAGACGGCCGCAGCCCTCCGCGACGAACCACTCCTCCGCCGGCGCCATCACCTCCGCAGCCGTCTTGCCGGGCGCGTAGTGCTCGGCCCAGATCTCGAAGCCCCGCCGGTTGATACGCACCGAGTCGCGGACGGAGTCGAGCTCAGCCTCGCTCTTCACGGCCCGCGCGAGGTCGAACTCGACGTCGAATGGGATGAGCACGAGCCCGTCGAGGGCGGTGTAGTCGCGCACGGTCATCACGTAGTCGAGGCCGTACACGCCGACCCGACGCCACCCTGCGTCGCGTGCGCGCTCGGCGATCGCCTCGCCGGGTCGCGCGTGGAACAGCTGCTCGAGCTGGGCCGTTGCGTGCTCCCCCACGTATCGAGCCTCGGCGGGGAAGACGACGAACGGCGCGCCGTCGGCCGGGACGACGACGTAGGCGTACCGATGCACGATCTGGAACCCGGTCAGGTACGTGACCGAGCCCTCGAACCCCGTGTACTCGCTCCCGGCGACGACGAGCGCATCGAGCTCGTGCGCCGCCATTGCCGAGCGGACGTTGGCGTAACGGCGATCCAGCTCTACTCGGAGGTCCATGAGGCTTCCACTCCCTTGATCAGTGCGGTGACGGCGTCGTTGAGCGGTGTCGGCACCCCGTGCTCGCGGCCGAAGCGCGAGATGCCGCCGTTGAGAAACTCGATCTCGGTCTGTCGTCGTGCCTCGACGTCCTGCAGCATCGACGCCTTGTGCCCGTAGGCGACCTCGGGTCGTGCGGCGTGGTCGATGAGCTCCTCGGGGTCGGCGTCGAGCACGATCCCCTGGGCGGCGGCCACGGCCTTGCCTTCGTCGACGAGCGCTGTGACGAGCTCGCGCACGTCCGGCCGCTCGCAGACGCGGCCGTGCGTGAGGCCCGTGAGCGCGCCGACCGGGTTCGTCGAGGCGTTGAAGATCACCTTGCGCCACTGCGCAGGACGGCCATCGGCGACCGCGGTGGCCGGCATCCCGCCACGGGTGCACGCGTCGGCGAGGAGCGCCACCTGCTCCATCGCGGCCGGTCGCGCTTCGAACGGGGCGAAGGTCGTGTCTCCCTTGACGTCCCACTGCACGACACCGGGCTCGATCACCTTCCCGGCCGGGAAGGTCGTGCCGCGGATCACGCGCTCGACGTGTCTGGCCAGCGTCTCCTCGTTCCCGACGCCGTTCATGACCGACGCGACGGCGCCGTCCACGAAGGCATGCGCCGTCGCGGCGACGGCAGCATCGGCGTGCATCGCCTTCGTGGCCACGATGCCGAAGTCGCACGAGGGGAGCTCACCGGCGTCCGCCGTCGACGCGCGGATGCGAGACCAGCTCGCCCGCGCCGATCAATTGCAGCCCGTTCCTTTTGATAGCGTCAACATGCGCTCTGTTCAGGTCGAACGCCCACACCTCGACATCGTCGAGCGTGGCGAGATTCGCCGCGAACAGCGAGCCCACGGCGCCACAGCCCACGACCGCGATCCTCATTCTCCTGACCGCCCGTCCAGGAACATCATCGGCCCCGCTCCGTGCCGCGGATCATCCGGAACGAGAGCTCTCGCCCGCCGGTGATCCCGGATGGGCGGAGGATGAGCACGAGCGCCATCAGCGCGCCGACGACGATCAGGCCGCTGCCCTCGGGCAGATCGAGCGTGAGCCCGAGGGTCACGCCTTCCTCCGCTTCGCCGAGAAAGGACGTCAGCCCGCTGATCGCGAGCGCGCCCACGACCGCGCCGAGCAGGCTGGTCATGCCACCGACGACGAGCATCGCGAGGCTGACGAATGTGAGCTCGAGGTACAGCTGGTCGGCGGTGAGGCTACCCAGCATGTGGACGTAGAGGCCGCCCGCCAGGCCGGCGAGCGTGCCCGAGAGGACGAACGCCCACAACCGCTGCCTGTGCACGCTGATCCCTACGGCCTGCGAGGCGGCGGAGTCCTCCCGTGTCGCGCGCAGCAGCCGCCCGAGCCGGCTGCGCTGATAGGCGAACGCCGCGGCGATCACGACCAGCGCCCCGGCCACCGCCTGCCGGAGATCGGTCGTCTCGGGCACGAGCGACAGCAGGCCGGCGCCCGGGCCGATCTTCGTCCATTCGCGCAGCACGTTGTGGGTGATCTCGAGCACGGCGAAGGTCGCGATCCCAGCGGCGAGGCCCGAGAGCCGCATCAGCGGGAGCCCGACCAGCAACGCGAACACTCCTCCCGCGACTGCGGCGAGCACGAGCGACGGGATGTTGCCGAGCGAGTTGTCCCGGATCACGGAGAACGCGTCCGGCAGCACGCCGGGCTTCACGTCGTCCGGGACGGTCATCACGCCCGCAGCGAACGCGCCGACCGCCGCGAAGCTGATCTGGCCGAAGGACAGGACACCCGAGTTGCCGACGAAGACGTAGATCGCGACCACGACCGCAACCGACACGAGCGCGTTGCGGAAGTAGATCTCCGTTGCGCGCGACGTGAACGAGCCCGCAACGCCGACCGCGACGACAAGCAGGCACGGGCCCGCCACCTGCACGAGCGCGTCGAGCACGCGTCTCACACGCGCTCCACGGTCGAGGTGCCTCCGCGCGCGAACAGGCCGGCGGGCCGGAACAGGAGCACCACGATCACGAGTGCGAACACCGCGGACGGGAGGTAGACGGTCTGCTCGGTCGGCAGCGCCCCGGCGATGACCCCGGTCGCGAATCCGATCGAGAAGCCGCCGAGGGTGGCCGTCCAGAGCCGGTCGATACCCCCGACGACGACCCCGACCAGCACGACGATCGTCTCGCGGAGCGCGAAGTCCGGTGAGACGAGCGGGTTCTGCACGGTGAGCAGGACAGCCACGGTGGCGGCGATCACACCGGAGAGCAGCACGGCGAACCCGATCACCGCGTTTGCCCTGACGCCCAGCAGCCGTGCGGTGCGGAAGTCGGTTGCCGCCGCCCGCATCTGGAGGCCGATCGTCGTCTTGCGCGAGAAGGAGCGCGAGCGCCGACGAGCCAGACGGCGGCGACGACGATCGCGATCGAGCGTGATCCGGCGGATGTCCAGACCCCAGACCGAGAACGCCTGGTTGACGCTGCCGCTGTCGCCGGGGAGCGTCACACCCGCGATCGATCCGGCGGCCTCGCCGATCGTCCCGTCGCGCACGTCGATCACGAGCGCCACGTTCTGCAGCAGGAACGCGACCGCGAACGTCGTCACGAGCATCACCGCTTCGGACTGCGTGCGCAGCGGCCGGAAGACGAGTCGCTCGAGGGCGAACGAGAGCGCCAGCACGACGGCGAAGCAGAGGATGATGCTGGGCGCCACGGGCCAGTCCTGCTCGGAGGCGAACGCGAGCGAGTATGCACCGGCCATGATCAGCTGGCCGTACGCGAAGTTGACGAGCCGCAGGACGCCGAACACGAGGCCGATCCCGACCGCCATCAGCGCGTAGATGGCCCCGAGACCGACCGCGTCGACGATCGTCTGCGCGTCGACCGCGCCGAGAATCGCGGGCAATCCGCTCACGACAGGTAGGCCGCCACCATGCGCTCCGTGTCGCCGGCGTCCTCGGGCCCCAGCGTGAGCCTGACCTCGCCGTTGGCGATCAGATAGGTGCGGTCGGCGAACGCGACCGTCCGCTGCGCGCGCTGCTCGACGAGCAGCACGGTCAGTCCCTGCGTCGCGGATCCCGGCGAGCGCCTCGAAGACGACGTCGACGATCTTGGGCGCCAGCCCGAGCGACGGCTCGTCGAGCAGGAGCACGTCTGGTCCCGCCGACCAGAGCCCGTCCGATCGCGAGCTGCTGCTGCTGGCCCCCCGAGAGCGCTGCCGGCGCGCCGGCGCCGGTACTCCCACACCACGGGGAACAGGTCGTAGACACGTGCTCGATCGCCGCGCGGCTCGCGCGGTCGCGGCGCGCCGCCAGCCCGAGCCGCAGGTTCTCCTCGACGGTGAGCCCCGCGTAGATGCGCCGGCCCTCCGGCACGAGCGAGACTCCTGCGCGCGCGATCGCCTCTGGTCGCCTGCCGCGCAGAGATGCGCCGGCGAGGCGCACGTCGCCGCGGTGGAGCGGAACGAGCCCCATGATCGCGTGCAGAGTGGTCGACTTGCCGGCGCCGTTCGGTCCGATCAGGCCGACGATCTCGCCGCGCCCGACCTCGAGCTCCAGCTCGCGGACCGCAGCGACGCCGCCGTAGCGCACCTCGATGCCGTCGAGTCGAAGCATGGGGACCGCGGCACTCACGACGCCTCCTCGGACGGCGCTCTCGCCGAGGTAGGCGGCGCGCGACGTCGAGGTTGGCGCGTACCTCGGCGGGTGTCCCGTCCGCGAGCGTGCGTCCCTGATCGAGCACCTGGATCCGGTCGCAGACGTCCATGATCAGCGCCATGTTGTGGTCGATCAGGAGCACCCCGGCGTCGTGCTCGTCCCGCACCGAGCGAATCACCGCTGCGAACTCCGGCACCTCCGCCTCGGGGAGCCCGGCTGCCGGCTCGTCCATCAGCACGAACGTCGGCTCCGTGGCGAGCGCCCGGGCAACGCCGAGGCGACGCTCGTCGCCGTGAGCGAGCGTGCCGGCGGGGGCGTCCGCGTACGGTTCCGAGCTGGAGCAGGTCGAGCAGGCCGCGCGCACGGCGGCGCGCCTCGCGTGGCCCTGCGCCGACACCGAGCGCGGAGAGCTCGACGTTCTCGCGCACCGAGAGCCCGCGAAACGACCGGCTGTGCTGGAACGTCCTCGCCAGGCCGTGACGGCCGCGGCGGTGGGTGCTCCACCGTGTGATGTCGCGACCGTCGAGCTCGACTGTGCCTACGGTTGGGGAGTCGAACCCGGTGATCACGTTCACGAGGGTCGACTTGCCCGCACCGTTGGGGCCGATCAGCCCCACCACCTCGTGACGCGACAGCTCGAGCGTCACGCCCACGAGTGCCTGCACCCCGTCGAACGAGCGTGACACCTCGGCGGCCCGGAGCGTGGCTCCGGGCCGCCGGGTGTCGGCCGATCCGTCAGCCATGCCGCGGCCGTAGGGGCGGGACATGTCCCGCCCGGAAGAACCGCTCGGCATGAAGGCACACGGAGTGCATCTAGATCTTCGGCACGACCTTCGCGGTGACGTAGCCGACGATCTTGGGCTTCGAGTTCGTGATGCGCAGGATCCGGTACTGGCGTCCGAACACGCTGTGCAGCTGCGGCGAGAAGCTGACCAGCCCGGAGATGGTCGGCACCTTCTTGAACTTCTCCAGCTGCGCCGCCAGGGCGACGCCTTGCGTCGAGCCCTTCGCCCGCTTGATGGCGGTCGACCACGCCGTCGATGGCTGCCGCGCCGGTGACGAAGCCGCCGGTGCCCGCCTTCACGGCCTTGGCGAGCGCGTTGACGGCCGCGTTCTTGTCGTCGCCGAACGCGGACGCGTAGGTGACGGCGTAGTAGTTGCTGATCGCGGGCTCCTTCGGCAGCCAGTACGTGCCGTCACCGGCCCACGAGTTGAGGATCGGGGTCTTGTTGTCGAGCGTGCGCAGTCCGCTGACGAGCGCGGGCAGCTCACCGAACGCCGTCGCCGTGACGATCACGTCCGCCTCGACGCCGTTGAGCCGCGTGACCGCGTTCTGCACGTTGTTCGCGCCGGTCGCGTAGCTCTCCTTGGCCACGATCTTGCCGCCGAGCTGCTTGAAGCGGGCCTCGAAGGCCTGCACGACGTTCTTGAAGTAGACGAGCAGCGTGTTGGTCGCCAGAGCGGCCGACCTCCAGCCCTTGCGCCACGCGACCTCGGCCATCGCCGAGCCCTCGTCCTGGGCCACGTTGCCGAAGCTGAACGCGAGCCGTGCCCTTGGCGCCGAACCGCTTCGGGCCCATCTGGTCGGTGCCGATGCACGGTGCCACGGCGAGGATGCCGTCGGTTGATCGCCTCCTGCGTGGCCGGCGCGGAGAACTCGACGTCGCAGGTGACGAACATGATGTCCGCGCCCTTGCCGATCAGCGCTCGCCGCGCAGGCCTTCGCCTTGGCCGGGTTGTTGTTGTTCGTGTCGCAGCTCTGGATCACGAGCTTGCGCCCGTTCACGCCGCCGCGGGCGTTGATCTGCTTCACGCGCACCTGGGCGGCGGCGAGCGCCGGCCCGTCGAACGGTGCCATTTGCCCCTTGCCGTCGAATGCCCAGCCGATGATGATCGGGTCCTTCACGGCCGACGTGGCCGACCCGGCTGCGACGGCGGCGATCGCCCCCACCGTCGCGAGGAGCGCCAGCAGCGCCCCGCTCGTCCTCAGTCTCATCACACCCTCCTGTGCGTTGACGTTGCGCCTCCCGTGTGCCGTGCCGTCCTCACCACGACTCCTCCTTCGCCTTCACGAGCCGGTACATCGCCGTGTGCAGCGGCGCCGCGACGCCGTGCCGCTCCGCCTCGCGGACGAGCGCACCCGTGATCAGGTCGATCTCCGTCTCCCTGTGTGCTTCGACGTCCTCGAGCATCGACGGATAGTGGGCCGAGCCCCTCTGCGTGGCGTGGACGTTCATCTCCCACGGGTCGTCGTGGAGCTCGATCCCGGCGGCTACGGCGACGGCCTTGCCCTCGTCGATCGAGCCCGTGGACGAGGTGGCCCAGATCGGTCGGTGTCTCCTCGTCCGCGAAATGGTGATCGTGCCGCAGCCCCGTGAGCGCGGCGACCGAGTTGACGGTCGCGTTGAAGATCAGCTTCGACCACTGCGCCGGTCGCAGGTCCGGGAGCGCCTCCGACCTTGAGACCCGCACGGTTGATCAGCTCGGCGATCTCCTCCACCCGGTCGTACGGCGTCTCCTCGTACGGCCCGAGCCAGGTCTCCGTGTCGAGCACGTACTCGACCTGCGTGTCGGAGTGCTTGGTGCCGCTCATGAACGTGACGCCCGAGACGATCGGCCAGTCGCCGTGGGCGCGGACGACCTCCTCCGCGCCGAGCCCGTTCAGGGTGGTGACGATCGTCGCCTCCGGAAAGCGGCCCTCCAACGCCGTGGCCGCCTGTTCGAGGCCGGTTGCCTTCGTGGCCACGATGCCGACGTCGAACCGTGGAGCGTGTCGGGGTCGTCGGAGGCCGTGACGCGAGCGTGCACGTCGCTGCGACCGGTGACCCGCAGACCCTCGTTGTTGAGCGCGTCGGCGTGGTCGCGGCGGCGTGTGAGCACGGAGACGTCGGCGACCTGCGCCAGATGTCCAGCGAAGAGGCTTCCGATCACGCCGGCGCCGATCACGCAGACACGCTCGATCATCCGCTCACGTCAGGCTTGACCGGACGTGCTCGGGGTGCCTGCCTGCGCCGTGGCCGCCACGTCGCCCTTGAAGTGCGGGATCACGCGCTCGGCGAAGAGCTCCTGGTTCTTGATCGCCATCCAGTGCGGCGCGCCGCCTGCGTTGACGGTGATCCCGACCTCCTTGAGCCCTTCGCAGACACCGATCGTCTCCTCGATGCGAGCGATGATGTCGTCCGGCGTGCCGACCCAGACGTAGTCCTCCTCGATCAGCTGCTCGTACGGCACCTCGGCGAGCTGCTCCATGATCCCGGCGGTGTAGAACCCGTAGCCGGCCGCGATGAGCCCGTCGGTGTCCGGCTTCTCGTACTCGATCAGCGGCGAGCAGTTCCCCTGAATGAACCCGTTGATCCAGTCGCGGCCCTCGCGGATTGCGGTGTCGCGGTCCTCGTCCAGGTGGCAGGCGTGGATCCAGACGATGTCCGGCTCCGTGCCCTTCGCCTCGCACGTCTCCCGGTACAGGTTGAGCTGCGTCTCGAGCACCTTGTAGGGGAGCAACGGTGGCACGGCGACGCCCCATCCGCGTTCCGCAGCGAGCGTGTACGTGCGATCGGAGGTGCCACCGAGGTAGACGCGGTACGGCGTGTCGACGAACGGCACGACATGCGAGTCGTCGACGTCGAAGTACTCGCCGTGGTAGGAGAAGCGCTCGTTCTCGAGCGCCGCGAGGAGCAGGTCGACGGCCTCCTCGTAGCGCGGGCGTGCGTGCTCGTCGAGAGGCACGCCGGCCTTCGGCGGGAATCCAGCCGTGCCCCCGCCCGACGCCCCATTCGTAGCGGCCGCCGGTGAGGATGTGCGTGGTGTGAATCACGCTCGCCAGCACGGTCGGGTTGTGGTACGGCAGGGCGTGGAGCATGGTGCGGAAGCGGATGTCACGCGTGCGCTGCGCCGCCGCTGCGAACAGCGCTGTCGGGTTGGCGGAGATGGAGAACTTCGGGAAGAAGAAGTGCTCGATCACCGCGTAGGCCTCGTAGCCGAGGCGGTCGGCGTTGACAATCTGCTCCAGCACCTCCGCGTAGAGCGTCTCCGGCGTCTTGCCCGGATGCAGCTGGATCTCGGTGTACAGGCTGAACCTCATTGCACGGGCACCTCCGAAGGCCGTGACATGTCAAGAACGCGCCCAGCGAGTATTTCGCACGCGTGACATGACAGTCAACACGGGGCTTCCTGTTCCAACCGGCTCGCCGGCAGACGCCCGGGCAACTAGCCTCTCGCGAGATCACCGTCGCGCAGCCCTCGGGAGCGCAGCGGTCCACGCCGAATGAGCCGTCCGCCGCTGTCGATCGTGATTCCTGCCTACCGCTCCGAGCGGACGATCGCCGCATGCCTCGAGGCGTTCACCACACAGAGCACGCCCGCGGAGATCGTCGTTGTGGACAGCGACCCCGAGGGCCGCTCCGCGGCCATCGCGGCGGCTGTCCCCGGCGTGCGAGCCCTGGCATGGGAGAGCCGCCTGCTGCCCCACGCCGCGCGGAACGTCGGTGCGCGCGCGGCGAACGGCGACCTGCTCCTGTTCTCCGACCCGGACATCTACCCCGAGCCCGGCGCTCTCGCGGCGCTGGTCTCCTCGTGGGGGGAGCACGGCGGCGCGCTCGTCGCCTCGCTCGCCTGCCACGGCCGCGGCTACCTCGAGCGCGGTGCGCACCTGGTCAAGTTCGACCTCTGGCTCGCGGGCGGCGAGCCACGGGCGTTGGACGTCGGGCCGACGGCCGGGCTGCTCTGCACCCGTGCGGCCTGGGAGGCGGTGGGCGGGTTCCGCGACGACCTGATGCTGGGCGACACCCTGTTCTCCTGGGCGCTCCGTGACGAAGGGCTCGAGCTGCGGCTCGAGCCACGCGCCGTTTTCCGGCACGACCACACACCGACGTGGCGTGGGCTGCTCACCGAGCGGTACGCACGCGGGCGGGAGTTCGCCGGGCTCAGGCACCGTGGCGGGAGAACCGTGCCGGCGACGGCCCGGGACGTCATGGCCACCGTCACTCTCGTCCGACCGGCGCGTGTCATCTGGCGCAGTGCTCGAAACGCGTGGCGCGCCGGGCTCCGTCGTGACGCGGTCCTCACGCTCCCCGTCATCGCCGGCGGGCATCTCGCCTGGTTCGCCGGCGAGCTGGCGGGCGCTCTCGGCGCATCGCGCGGCAGCCTGCGCTGATGAGGATCCTCATGCTCGCGCACAACGTGGCCTGGCAGGGCAGTGCAATCCGAGCGCTCTCGCTGGCGCGACCGCTGGCCGGGCTGGGGCACGACCTGACGGTGATCGCCTCGCGCGGGTCGGTGGGGCTGCGGTTCGCCGAGGACATCGTGGACGGGGTACGACTGCTGCAGCCGCCGGATCTGCTGCCGCACCGCATCCGCAACGGTGGTCTCAGCCCTGTCGACCTCGCTGCGCGCATGGCCCATGTCGTACGGCGGCGCTACGACGTGGTGCATGCCTTCGAGCAGCGTCCCTGCTCGACGGTGCCGGCGCTAGTCGCGAGACCCCTGCGCCGGGCGGTGTACGTGGCCGACTGGGCCGACCTCTGGGGCCCGGCCGGGATGGCCGCCGAGTGGCCGGCGCCGCAACGCGCCTCGCTGGGCGCATTCGACGGCCTCTGGCAGGGGTTCACCAGGCGTCGAGCCGACGCGGTGACCGTGATCAGCACGGATCTCCGCGAGCGAGCGATCGCGCTCGGGGTGCCCCGTGACAGGATCCGACTGATCCCGATCGGCGCCAACGACGACGTGTTCGGGCCGGATGACTCGGCCGGCGCGCGACGCCGGCTCGGCATTCCGGACGATGCTCTCGTCCTCGTCCACACGGGATTCGCGCCGTTCGACGACCCGCTCCTGGCCGACGTCTTCGCCGACCTCGTACGACGAGAGCCCCGGATTCGTCTCGTGACCACCGGTCGGCGTGTGCCGGCGCTCGCTGCAGCCGCTGCGGCTACGGGCGCGGCCGACCGGCTACTCCAGCTCGGCGTCGTGCCGTATGCGGAGCTCGGCGAGGTGATGGCGTGCGGCGACGCGATGCTCGTCCCGTACACGCGGCGCCCACTCAACACTGCGCGCTTTCCGAACCGGGTCGGCGACTACCTGGCCGCGGGCCGTCCGGTGGTGACCAACCCGACCGGCGACCTCGGTCACCTCGTGGCCGAGGAGGGCATCGGTGTCGTGGCCCCGGAGGATCCCCGGGGCTTCGCCGACGCCGTGCTCGAGCTGCTCGCCGCTCCAGCGCGGCGACGGGAGATGGGTACGAGGGCGCGGGCGCTCGCGGAGACCACGTACGCGTGGCGCACCCATGCCGCGGCGCTCGAGGAGCTCTACGGCGAGCTGGTCGAGACGGGACCGCGGGGGTCGTCCATCTCGTAGTCGGTGAAGCGCCGACCGTGATTGCGATCGCCGAGGGTGCAGCCCACCGCGATCCCGATCGCCCCGGCCGTCTGCGATGCAAGCAGCGCGGGTAACCGCCGCAGGAGCACGCGCCGGGTGTCCGGCTGCGCCTCGCGCAGCATCTGCGACACGCGGCGGGCCACCCACCACGGTACGCCGACCACCTGCGCGGCGCGGCGCGGCGCCGACCAGCTCTCTGCGGTGGACCACGTGTCGCCGAAGGTGACGTTCCACAGGTAGTAGCCGAGGCAGATCGAGCGTATCCCCGTCTCGTTTCGGTGCGAGATGCGAATTGCCGGGTCGACGAGCAGGGGACGGCCGCGCGCGATGAGCGCGCGCTGCAGCACGACCTCCGATCCGAGCAGCCTGTCGATCTCGTCGCCGAAGGCGAGCAGGTCGTCGCGGCGGTACGCAGCGTTGTGCCCCACGATCACGTCGGCGTGCTCGCGGCGGCGCGCGGGCGGCTGCCAGCGCACGTAGTTCATGGCCGCGACGAGGTCGCTGATCCCGACGCCGGGGTTCAGCACGTGCACCTCGGCACCTGCGCCGGCGTACTCGCCGGACGCGAGCGCGCGCTCGACCGCGGCGAGCCAGCCCGGCAGCGCCTCGACGTGTTCCTCGATGTAGACGACGATCGGTGCCCGGGCGAGCCGAACGGCGTCGGCGCGCAGCGCGCCAAAGGCGCCCCGCTCGGGCCGGGGCACCACCCGCACGGCGGCGTGGTCGGATCCGGCGAGCGGCTCGATGCCGCGGCGGCCGCAGTCGACGAGGACGACCTCGGCACGCTCTATCCCCTTCTGCCCGAGGACGCTTGCGAGCGCGCGAGCCGAGCGCTCGCGCTGGTTCCCGACGACAAGCAGGACAGAAACGGCGGGGAGCTCCGTCATCGCCCGCCCGCCTCCGCTGCGAGCGAGCGGAGCTCGTCATCGGTGACGAGACGGCGCTGCTCGGCACCCAGGAGCTTGACGGCCGCGAGGAGATCGCCAAAGCGCTCCTCGGGCACGTCGAGCCCGAGCTCGGCGACCTTGATCCGGACGGAATCGAGACCGCTCTTCTTCCCGAGCACGATCCCGCGCGGCGCGCCGACGAGCTCCGACGAGTAGGGCTCGATCGCAGGAGGGTCGTGGAACTGCGCAGCGACGGCGCCCGACTCACGTGTGAACAGCGTGTCGCCGGTGACGGGCTTCCACGGGGCGAGCGCGTAACCCGACCGTTCCTGGACGAGGCGTGAGAGCTCGCGGGCTCGAGCGAGGTCGAGGCGCGTCGGGATCCCGTACAGCGCCTCGAGGGTCAGCGCCACCTCGATCAGGTCGGCGTTTCCTGCGCGCTCTCCCATGCCGTTGATGGTGCCTTGTACCCACGTCGCTCCCGCCTGGACTGCGGCCACAGCGGCTGCCGTCGAGAGGCCGAAGTCGTCATGACCGTGCCAGTGGATCGGGATCTCGGGGCCGAGACGCTCGCGCGCGAGCTCCACGAGGAACGCAGCGGCCTCGGGGGTGGCGATGCCGAGAGTGTCGACAACGGCGATCTCGGCCGCGCCTGCGTCGACCGCGGTCTCGTAGGCGCGCACGAAGAACTCGCGGTCGGCGCGGGAGGAGTCCACGCCGAAGAAGCACACGCGGATGTCGTGCTCGGTGGCGAAGCGCACGGCGTTGGCGATCCGCTCCAGCATCGTCTCGCGGCTCACTCCGAGCGCGTCGAGCTTGCCGTCCGAGATCGGGCTCTCGATCACCGACGCGGAGACGCCGAGCTCGACGAGCGCCTCCACGTCCGCGGGGACGGCGCGCGAGAAGGCCCAGACCTCGGCGCGCAGGCCGGCGGCGGCGATCGAGCTCGACCGCGCGCCAGTCGTCCGCGGAGACGCGCGGGAACCCGGCCTCGATGCGATCGATCCCCGCTGCGTCGAGTGCGCGCGCGATCTCGAGCTTGTCCTCGGGGCTCAGCACGACGCCCACCGTCTGCTCGCCGTCGCGGAGCGTCGTGTCGTAGAGGCCGACGGTGACTCTCGGGCCGGCGCACCGACGCCCGCCGACCTCGTTGACGTCACCCGTCCACACCTTGGCGCGGTCGATCATGCGGCCTCCACGATGCCGTCGGGGAACGCGCTCAGCTTCTCGAGACCCTCGCCGGTGACGAGGAAGTTGTCCTCGACCCTCAAGCCGCCGCCTTCCGACCAGTAGCATCCTGGTTCGATTGCAAGAACCATACCCTCGCTTGACCTCGCCTCCGCCGGCCTGGTGCGCGTACGGCGGCTCGTGAGCCCGTGCGCCGACACCGTGGCAGATCGGGTGTGAGGGCTGCCCGGCGAACCCGAGCTCCGTCGATACCCGCTCGGACGCGCCGGTCGAGCTCTGCCAGGCTTGCGCCGGGCCGGCAGAACGCGATCGCGTCGTCGTAGACGGCCATCAGGCCCGGTCTCGAGCTCGCGGTAGCGGTCGGTCAGCTCGCCGTACACGAGGTTCTTCGTGTGGTCGCACCAGTAGCCGTCGGCGCAGACCCAGATCTCGAACAGCGTCGGCTCGCCTTCGACGACCGGTCGGCTCGTGGTAGCCGTGAACGTCTTGATGCCCGGCCCCGACCAGACGAGCGAGAACCCGAGCGCGAGGTCGACCTTGTCCCGCCCAGCCGGTGCCCTCGCCGTGCACGAAACCCAGCCACTCCGCTGCGATCTGTGCCTCGGTCTGCCCTGGGCGGATCACGCCGCGGACGTGGTCCATCGCTGCGGCCGCGATCTCGTTCGCGAGCCGCATGCGCTCGACCTCCTGCGCCGTCTTCACGGCGCGGGCCTCGTTGAGCAGCGGCGTCGCGTCGATCGCGTCCGGGAAGGCGTCGAACCACGCCTTCGTGAAGGTCGTCGGCTCGCCGACCATGCGATCGGACGCCTGCGTGCCCGAGCGAGTAGCTCGAGGCCGATGCGTCGCGTGCCCACGAGCGGCGTCGACGGCGATCTCGAGGACACGCGCGAGCGGCGGTCGCGGGTCGTCCGGGTGGTAGCCGGCAAAGAGCCGGACGTCGGACGTCCACGCCGTGCGCTCCGCGTCGTCGGCCGAGGCCTCGAGGCACACGAGCGTCGGGTCGCCGTCGCGCGGGAACACGACTGCGTCGTAGCCCTTCATGCCCCAGAAGTTCGTCAGGTAGACGACGTTGTCGGGCGCGCGGGCGACGATCACGTCGAGCTCGCGCTCGGTCATCAGCGCGCGCACGCGGTCGAGCTTCGCGTCGTCCCGCGGCCAGCTCACGACCGACCCGGCACACAACCGGCACACACCGGGCACTGACGCGCGCGCATATCGCCTGTATCGTCGGCCTCAGAGGGAGGCGGGAAGGCTCCCCACCCGGGTGGGGAGTGGCCGGGCCTCGTCCGCGCCGGTCGTGTCACCATCGGACGCGCGGCGGCGGCGGCTCCCGTGACCGTCCTGCCAGGAGACGACGGGGTTTCGCAGCACGCCGATCCGCTCGATCTCGCACTCCATCACGTCGCCCGGTCGCAGGTAGAGCGACGCCGCGTCCGGGGAGAAGCCCGCCACGCCCGACACCGTGCCCGGTCGAGAGCACGTCGCCGGCCGAGTAGCCGAGCGCCGAGTAGTGGCTCAGGATCTCGGGGATCGTCACCGACATGCGGCTCGAGTGCGACACCTGGCGCTCGTCGCCGTTGACCCGGAGCGTCATCGCGAGGTCGTGCGGGTCGGGTATCTCGTCGGGGGTCACGATCCACGGGCCGAGCGGGCAGAAGGTGTCGATCGCCTTGCAGAACGAGAACACGCCCGAGCGCATCTCGCGCCGCTGGATGTCGCGGGCGGTGATGTCGTTGAAGATCACGTAGCCGCCGATGTAGTCGACGGCCTCCTCCGGCGAGAACCACTTCCCCGCCTGCTTCAAGCACGACCGCGAGCTCGAGCTCGTAGTCGAGCTCCTCGGTCAGGTGCTCCGGGTAGACGACCGGCTCGTCCGGCCCGACGATCGCGTCGACGTTCTGGAAGAAGACGATCCACGGCGCGATCTCGTGCGTCCAGCCGACCTGCTTCGACTCCTCCTCGTGCTCGCGGAAGTTGCCGGCCGTGTGGAAGAACTTCTTCGGCACGATCGGCGCCCGCAGACGCGTCTCGGCGAGCGCCACGCGCTCACCGGTCTCGTCCGCGCCGCCGCGCTCGAACCACTCGCGCATCGTCGGCACGTCGAGCACGGCGATCTCGTCGCCTGCCGAGCACGCCGACCCGCCCTTCACCCTCGCCGAAGGTGACGAGCTTCACGGCTCCACGATCTTCCAGAACGAGTTCTTGCAGACGATCTCGTCGCCGCGGAACGTCCACAGGTCACACCCGCAGACCTCGAGCCGCTGGCCGTCGGTCGTCGTCCCGGTCAGCGTCCATTCCGACACGGCCCGATCGCCGGAGACGAAGTCGCCGCTGCCCTCGTAGTGCACGTCCGGGATCCCCTGAAAGCGAGCGGCGAAGCCTTCGCGGACCGCGGCTCGCCCCTCCAGCCGCCGGCCCCACGGGTCCGGCCCACGCGGCGAGACGAAGACACAGTCGTCGGCGAACTCCGACATGATCGCGTCGGCGTCGTGCCGGTTGAATCCGTCGAGCACGCGCTCGAGCACCTCCAGCTTCGAACCATCGTCTGACACTGACCCTCCCTTCCGGCTCAGGCGACGCCGCACACCCGCATGGCCACTCGGGCGTACACCTCGGCCGTCTTCACCAGCCCGTCGATCTCCAGGTTCTCGCCGTACTCCGTGTCGAGCAAGCCGGTCGACGTGCCGTAGTTGACCGTGGGCACTCCGTACCGGGTGAGCGCTGATGCATCGGAGAACCAGCGTGTCACGTCGCGCTCGGGCCGTGCACCGAAGACGTCCTCGTGCGCGCCGTCGATCGCCTGCACGAGCTCGTGCCCCTCCTCGATCTCCGCGCCCGGCGCAGTCACGTACACCTCGCCCTCCACGCCGTACTCGGGAAACCGCTCGGCGAGGCCGCGCACCATGTCGAGCACCTGCTGTCGCGCCACCGCCATCTCCTTCGTCGGCGGTACGCGCACGTCGAGGAACAGGTCAGTGCGATGCGGCGTCCGCGACACCCGCCAGCCGAAGCCGCCCTTGCAACGCGCCGACGTTGACGATCGCCTTCGCGCCGCGGTATGCGTTCTCGGGATCCTCCTCCCAGCTCGCGATCCACTCCAGCACCGCGTCGAGCACGTCCCGCATGCGCAGGATCGAGTTCTGATCGCGCTTCCCCTCCGAGAACGCCGTGTGGATGAAATGGCCCTGCGTCGAGATGCGCACCCACAACGAGCCGAAGTGCCCGAGCACGACCTTCCCCTCGGTCGGCTCACCGAGCAGGCACATGTCGGCCAGGCCGCCGTGCGTCACGAGATAGCGCGAGCCGGCCGCGTAGCCGCGGTACTCGGCGCCGACCGCCTCACCCTGCTGGGTCTTCTCGATCTCACCGCACACCGCCGCGATCATCACGTCGCCGCGCAGGCGTACGCCCGCGTCGTGAAGCGCCCGCACCGCCTCGACGTAGCACGCGAGCGCGCCCTTCATGTTCGAGATGCCGAGCCCGTACAGCCGCCCGTCACGCACGAACGCCTGCGGCTGGAACCCGGGCACGTGCGCGAGCCACGGCTCGCGACCCGAGTACGACGTGTCCACGTGGCCGTTGAACATCAGCGACGGCCCACCGC
The DNA here is from genome assembly GCA_963724995.1 of uncultured Actinomycetes bacterium. GTDB lineage: Bacteria > Actinomycetota > Thermoleophilia > Gaiellales > Gaiellaceae > Gaiella. The sequence goes on along the minus strand of CAVRXC010000003.1, from coordinate 36,230 downwards.
CGGCGCCGTCGCGAATGCCGAGCGCGTTCGCGCGGCCGTCCTCCACCTGCTGCCACTGCACGCGCAGGCCCACTGTCCGGAAGGTCGCCGCCATCAGCTCCGCCATCGCCTGCTCGGAGCCGGTGAAGCTCGGCGTCTCGATCGCGCGGCTCGCCCACTCGACGAGCCGGTCGCGGTCGACGTGCGGCTTGCTCATCTGCGCCTCACGTGCGGAAGTATGGAAGCACCTGCTCGCCGAAGAGGCGGATCTGGTCGTGACGCCGGTCGCCCCACAGCTCGAGCATGACGTGCGTGCAGCCCGCGTCGCGGTACTCCTCGATCGCCGCGATGCAGTCGGCCGGCGTGCCGGCGATCGGCTTGCAGCGGTCGAGCAGGCTGTCGGTCACCTGCTCCTTCGCCGCGAGCCTGCCCGCCCTGCTCCATCGCCTCCGCCACCGGGCGGATCTCCTCCGGGTCGATCCCCGCCAGCTCGAGCAGCGTGTCGGCGGCGCCCGCGATGTTCTGCACCTTGTTGGCCAGGTACATGCCGGCGATCTCGCGCGCGCCGTCGCGGCCGGCGTCGCGGTCGGTCTCGTGGATCGACGCGACGACGGTGCAGCCGATGTCGATGTCGGCGCCGACGTTGTCGCACGTGTAGCGCACGAACGCGGGCGTCGTGATCGACGGCGTCAGGCAGCCGTCCGCGATCTCACCGGCGAGCGCCTGCATCTTCGGCGCCGTCGCGGCGACGTACACGGGCGGCACGCCACGCGGCGTGTGCGCCTCCGGGCTGAGCGCCGGCACCGACGCGCTCCACGTCTCGCCCTCGTACTCGAACGCCTCGCCGGAGAGCACGCCGCGCACGATCGTCGACCGCGTCGCGCATCGGGCCGAGCGTCTTCTTGGTCTGGGCGCGGATGTTGTTGAGGAAGATCTTCGAGGTGCCGTAGCCGAGCAGGAACCGGTCCGGGCCGGCCGCCTCCTGCACGACCCGCGCGTCCATCGCCACCTGCACCGGGTGGCGCGTCCAGGGCGAGATGATCCCCCAGCCGATCGTCAGCCGCCTCGTCTCGCGCGCCATCAGCGCCGAGACGACGGTCGACGAGCGCGCCTCCATCTGGTGCTTGCGCCACCACGGGTACGCCTCGGCGAGCCAGATCGTGTCCATCCCGGTCTCGTCCATCACGCGAGCCGACGCGAGCATCTCCTCGAGCGGCTCCATCGTCAGCTGCATGACGCCGATGCGGAACGGCGGTGACATGTCACGGGACCTACACCGATTCCGGGCTCATGCCGCCGTAGACTGCCGCCCGTGGCGGCGTGCGCGAACTGCGGGTACGAGTCCGATACGCCGTTCCGGTTCTGCCCGGAGTGCGGCACGGAGCAGGGCGCCGCGGCACACGAGCAGCGCAAGACGGTGACGGTCGTGTTCTGCGACCTGGCCGGCTCGACGGCGCTCGGCGAGACGGTCGACCCGGAGCGGCTGCGAGCGCTGCTGGCGCGCTACTTCGAGCGAGATGCGCGCGATCGTCGAGCGCCACGGCGGCACCGTCGAGAAGTTCATCGGCGACGCGGTGATGGCCGTCTTCGGCGTGCCCGTCGTCGCACGAGGACGACGCGCTGCGCGCCGTCCGCGCCGCCGCCGAGATGCGCGACGCACTCCCCGAGCTGGGGCTCGAGGGCCGCATCGGCGTCATGACGGGCGAGGTGGTGACCGGCACCGCGGAGCGGCTCGTCACCGGCGACGCGGTCAACGTCGCCGCCCGGCTCGAGCAGGCCGCCGCGCCCGGCGAGGTGCTGATCGGCGAGCCGACACTGGCGCTCGTCGGCGGACGCCGTCGAGGTCGAGCCGATCGAACCGCTCGTGCTCAAGGGCAAGGCCGAGCCGGTCGCCGCGTACCGGCTGCTGCGGGTGCACGACGCCCCGGAGCGCGCGTCACGACACCCGCTTCGTCGGCCGCGACCGCGAGCTCGCCGCTGGTCCGAGACGCCTGGGAACGCGCCGATCACCGAGCGACGCTGCGTGCTCGTCACCGTCGTCGGCGATCCCGGCGTCGGCAAGTCGCGGCTCGCCGCCGAGGCTGCTCGCCTCGATCGACGCGACGATCGTCCGCGGCCGCTGCCTTCCCTACGGGGACGGGATCACCTACTGGCCCGTCGTCGAGAGTCCTCAAGCAGCTCGACCTGCGCACCCGACGACGAGGACGCAGCCGCGGCGATCGGATCGCTGCTCGGGGAGAGCGACGCCGTCACGAGCGCCGAGGAGATCGCGTGGGCGTTTCGCAAGACGCTCGAGCAGGCTGCCGCTGAGCACCCACTCGTGGTCGTGTTCGACGACATCCAGTGGGGCGAGGACGCGCTTCCACGACCTGATCGAGCACGCGGCCCTCCTCTCCACGGGCGCGCCGATCCTGCTCCTCTGCATGGCACGGCCGGAGCTCGTCGAGCAGCGTCCCGACTGGGTGGTCACGGTCCGGCTCGAGCCGCTGACCGACGACGACGTCGACGAGCTCCTCCCGCACGAGCTTCCCGGCCGAGCTGCGCGCGAGGATCACGCGAGCGGCGGGGGGCAATCCGCTCTTCGTCCACGAGATGCTCGGCATGGCGGTCGAGACCGACGGCGAAGTCGTCGTCCCGCCCACGCTCCAGGCGCTCCTGGCGGCGCGTCTCGACCAGCTCGGGAGCGCCGAGCGCGGCGTGCTCGAGCGTGGGTCGATCGAAGGAGAGGTCTTTCACCGCGGTGCGGTGCAGGCGCTGACGTCCGACGCCGACGGGGCGGTCACTCCGCGGCTCGCCGGCGCTGGTGCGCAAGCAGCTGATCGCGCCCGATGCCCCGGTCGTCCCCGGCGAGGACGGCTTCCGCTTCCGGCACCTCCTCGTTCGAGACGCCGCCTACGACTCGCTGACCAAGGCCACGCGGGCCGCGTTGCACGAGCGCTTCGCGACGTGGCTCGAGCGCCACGGCACCGATCTCGTCGAGCTCGACGAGATCGTCGGCTACCACCTCGAGCAGGCACGCCGGTACCGTGACGAGCTCGGCTTGCCCGTCGACAGCGCGCTGGCTGCGGGCGCACGTCACCACCTCACCATGGCCGGCGGCCGCGCGCTGCGGCAGATCCGACCACGGGGCCGCCGCCGGCCTTCTCGAGCGCGCCGTGGCACTCACGCCCCGCGGGGAGATCGATCTCACGGTCGAGACGATGCTCATCGACGCTCTCTACTGGAAGGGCGACGGCGAGGAGGCGCTGCGACGTGGCGAAGGCGCTCACGGAACGCGCCGCGGCCGCCGGTGATGACGTGGCCGAGCTCTCCGGTCGAGATCCAGTCCGGCGTTCTCCGCACGAACCTCGAGTCGGCGGCCGAAGCCGAGCAGCTGATAGCGCTCGTCCGAGCAGGCCCTCGTGCCGCTCGAAGAAGCTCGAAGCGAGGTTGCGCTCTTCACCGCGCACCATGCTCTCGCCTGGGTGGAGTTCGGCCGCGCGCACCTGGACGTGGCGTTCGCGGCCTTCGAACGGGCCTCGAGCCATGCCGCTCGAGCCGGCTTGCCGTACGAGCTTCTCGGATGGCGTGCGATCTGCGTGGCGGACGGCAGCATGCCTGCCCGCCAGGCGCTGGACTGGTTCGCCACGAACGAGGCGCGCGGAGGACGGGACTACTGGTTCCGCGGAGCGCGCGCGAAGGTGCTGGCGATGATGACCCGTTTCGACGAGGCGAGGACGATCCTCGCCGACACGCGCGCGGAGCTGGCCGAGCGAGGCGGAGGGATCACTCTCGCAACGTTGACCGGCATCGAGTCCGCGATGGTCGAGCTGCTGGCCGGCGACCCCGTCGCGGCCGTCGGATTCGCATCGGAAGGCTGTCGGCTTCTCGAGTCGTTGGATGACGTGGGCTTCCTCTCGACCGCGGCAGCCGAGCACGCTGTGGCGCTCTACGAGCTCGGGCGCGTCGACGAGGCGGCGATCTGGGCCTGCCGCTCTGCAGAGATTGGTTCGAACGACGATGTGTTCACGCAGGTCGGCTGGCGAAGGACGCACGCGCGCGTGCTTGCGCGGCGTGGTGAGCTCGCCGAGGCGGAGATCGTCGCACGCGAGGGAGTTGCGATCGCCGAGAGAACCGAGTGGTTGGAAGGCCAGGGAGATGCGTGCGCGACCCTGGCAGATGTCCTCGAGCTCGGGCGGCAGGACGAAGGAGGCTGTCGTGGCGCTCGGGCAGGCGCTCGACCGCTACGAGCGCAAGGGCAACCTCGTCATGGCGCAGCGCACCCGGGATCGACTCGGCCAGCTCTCGGACACGGCGACGCCATGACCTCCGCCGAGCATCGCAGGACGGCCTGACGCAGGCACTCAACCGGCTCATGCTCGTCGGGAAGCCCGACGAAACAGCCGCAGCCGTCGAGCAGGCACTCGAGCGCTACGAGCGCAAGGAAAGCCGCGTCTCCGCGCAGCGCGCGAGGACGCAACTCGCCGAGCTCCACGACGCAGCGCCACGATGAGCGCTGCCGGACCGGAGTGGCGTGGTGCCGTTTGGCACCACGCCGCTCTTCGCTCGGGGCGAATCTACGGCAGGATCACCCGGTTTCGATGGCGGATCGTCAGCGCCGCCAGCATGCCGAACAAGACCATGCCGAGCGCCGCCGCGGCCCCGAACACCGCGTCGCCCCACTGGAATCCGTCACCGGAAGCGGCCGTGGCGGTCGGCACCTCCGTCGGCACCATTCCGGGCCCGCGCATCCCGCCGCGATCGTCCGGGCGCACCGTCGTCGCCTCGCGCAGAGCCGCCCGCTCGAACCAGTCCGGAATCACCGGCTGCGAAGACGACTCGATCGCGCCGACCCCCAACATGCCGGCGCGGTCGTTCGGGAGGACCGACGCTCGTCCGGCGAGCGCCCGCGCAGCGGCCCGCTCGATCCAGTCCGGACGACGGTGTTCTGCGAGGGAGAGACGGCGCCCACTCCGAGGGCGCCCGCTCGGTCGTTGGGGTGCTCCGCCTTGGCCGCGCCGACGAGGACTGCCGCCGTCGCGAGCGTCAGGACGAGTGCTCCGATCTCGCTGAGCCTGAGCCTTCATGTTCTCCTCCTTGGCCTTCGATCGCCCCGTGCGATCGACTGCGCACAGACTCGGGGCGGCCGGTTGCAGCTCGGCTGCCGACGGGTTACAACCGGTTGCGGCGGACCACATGAACTTCCGAATCCTGGGCCCACTCGAGGTCGAAGAGGACAGCCGTGCAGTAGATCTGGGCGGCGCGCGTCAACGCGCGCTGCTCGCCATTCTCCTTGTCCACCGCGGCGAAGTCGTTTCCGTTGACCGCCTGATCGAGGATCTCTACGGCGCCCGGCCCCCGGCCACGGCGGGTAAGTCTCTCCAGGCTCACATTTCGCGACTGCGCAAGGCACTTGGCTCCGACAACCGCCTCCACACGCGGGCCGGCGGCTACGTCCTCGAGCTCCTCGACTCCGAGCTAGACGCAGACCGATTCGGTCGCTTGTCGGACGAGGGACGTGACGCGCTTTCGCGAGGCGAGGCGGAGAGGGCTGCGCAGTTACTCGAGGAGGCGCTTGCGTTGTGGCGCGGCCCACCACTCGCCGACATCGCGTATGAGGAGTTCGCTCAGAGCGAAATCGCGCGGCTCCAGGAACTGCGTCTGGCCACGGTCGAGGAGCTGATGGAGGCTGGCCTCGTCTTGGGCCGACACGCCGCGCTCGTCGGGGAGCTCGAGCACCTGGTCGCCGAGCAACCGCTGCGAGAACGGCTGCGCGGCCAGCTCATGCTCGCCCTGTACCACGGGCATAGACAGGCCGAAGCCTTGGCCGTCTACCAGCAGGGGCGGCGCATGCTCGCAGACGAGCTGGGACTCGAGCCCGGCCGCAACTTGCAGGAGCTCGAACGCGCGATTCTGAACCACGATCCCTCGCTCGAACCCGTCGCAACCCCGGCGAAGGTGGTGGCCGAGGTTCGTCCGGGCCGCCTGGCGGCCGGCGTCTTCGTCGGCAGGGAGCGCGAGCTCGCCGCGCTCGAGGACGCCTTGGCCGACGCGCGTGGCGGCCGCGGCCGACTCGTCCTCCTCGCGGGCGAGGCCGGCATGGGCAAGAGCCGGCTCGCCGACGAGCTCGCGAGCCAGGCGAAGCGCCTCGGCATGCGTGTCCTCTGGGGCCGATGCTGGGAGGCCGGAGGCGCGCCCGCCTACTGGCCGTGGGTGCAAGCTCTGCGAACGCACGTGCGCGAGTGTGACCCGGAGGCGCTGCGCGAGCAGCTGGGCGGAGCAGCCCCCGACCTCGCGCATCTCCTGCCGGAGCTGCGAGAGCTGTTCGGCGACGTCCCCCAACCACCGTCTCTCGACTCGGAGGGAGCACGATTCCGACTGTTCGACTCCACGGCCGCCTTCTTGCGCCGCGCCGCGACGGCAACACCCCTCCTGGTCGTACTCGACGACATGCACGCGGCTGACGCACCGTCGCTGCTCCTCCTGGAGTTCGTCGCGGCCGAGCTCGCCGACGCGCGAATCCTGGTAGTGGCCACGTACCGGGATCCTGAGCTCGCGACGGGTGATCCAACGGCTGTCGCGCTCGCCGACATCGCTCGTCGTGCGAGCTTGCGCATCTCGCTACGTGGGCTTGGCATGCCGGAGGTCGCGTCGTACATCGAGCTGAGCTCACACGTCCAGCCGGACGCAAGCGTGGTGGCCGCGATCATGGCGGAAACCGAAGGGAACCCGCTGTTCGTCGGCGAGATCGTCCGGCTGCTCGCCGCCGACGGACAGCTCGCCAAGCCGGCAGCCGCACTCGGGCGGCTGGCGATCCCCGAGACCGTGAAGGAGGTAATCGGCCGGCGGCTCTCGCGGCTCTCCAACGACTGCCGTGAGACGCTGGCGCTCGCCTCGGTGCTGGGCCGCGAATTCGCTCTGAACGTCATCGAGAGCCTCAGCGGTCGTGCGCAAGACGAGCTGCTCCGCATCCTCGACGAGGCGATCGCGACACGCGTGGTCACCGACGTGCCCGGTGCGCCCGGACGCATGCGCTTCGCGCACGCCCTCATAGGAGACACGCTGTACGACGCGCTTCCTCAGGGACAGCGGCTCGAGCTCCATCGCAGGGCCGGGGAGGCGATCGAGGCGACCGCCGGCGCCGACATCGACGCGCGACTGTCCGAGCTCGCCCATCACTTCTTCCGCGCGCTGCCCGCTGTCGACCCGGACCGGGTCGTCGAATATGCGCGAAGAGCCGGCGATCACGCCCAAGCCATGCTGGCGCACGAGGAGGCTGCGCGGCTCTACGAGTCGGCCCTCCAGGCGCTCGTGCTCTGCCAGGCGCCGGATTCGGCGCTCGAGTGCACTCTGCTCCTCGCGCTGGGAGAGGCGCTTGCGCGGGCCGGGGACATGCCGCAGGCGAAGGACGCGTTCCTGCGAGCCGCAGCCCTGGCCCGCATCAACGGCGACGCGGAGGATCTCGCCGCCGCCGCGCTCGGCTATGGCGGCAGGACGGTCTGGTCCCGCCCGGCAAAGGACCGGCTCGTCGTCGCCCTCCTCGAGGAAGCCCTCGAGGCGCTCGGCGACGCCGACACTCCGCTGCGGGCGCGGCTGCTCGCTCGCCTCGCCGGGGCGCACCGCGACGAGCCCGAACCCAGCCGTCGCGTCGCCACGGGGCGGCTGGCAGTGGAGACGGCACGGCGCACCGGCGACCTCGACGCGCTGTCGTACGCTCTCAGAGGGCTCTGCGCCGCGCAGCATGCGATCGGAGACCACGACCGGCGTCTGGAAGTGGTCGCCGAGCTCCGGGAGGTGGCTCGCCAGACCGAAGACAAGGAGGGCGCGTGCGAGGCCCTCAGCGCCGAGATGCTCGTGTATGCGGAGCTGAACGACTGGGACCACGTCCGCGAGCTCGTCCCCACCTTCGCCGCGCTCGCCGACGAGCTGCGGCAGCCCTCGCAGCGCTGGTTTCCCGCGGCGGCTGACGCAATGCTTGCGCTCCACGACGGACGGCTCGACGACGCGGAGCGGCTGGTCCCTATCGCGCTCGAGCTCGGCGGACGCGCCGAGGCGCACCTGGCGGCTGCCGCGTACGCGATCCAGCTCTACCTCCTCCGTCGGGAGCAGGGGCGTGCCGAGGAGGCGCTGGAACCGCTGACCCGCTTCGCGGCGGAGAACCCTGCACGGCCGTGCTTTCGCTGCGCGCTCGCCTCGCTCCTGGCCGATGTCGAGCGGCTCGCCGAAGCTCGTCAGGTCTTCGAGGAGCTCGCGCCGAACGGATTCGAGATCGTCCCGCGTGACAACGAGTGGCTGCTCGCGGCCGCTTTCCTCGTTGAGACATGCACGGCGCTCGGCGACGTCACGCGTGCGGCGCTGCTCTACGAGGAGCTCGCTCCGCTCGCCGCGCGCAGCACGTCGAACGTCCCCGAGGGCGACGCGGGCACGATGGCGCGCCACCTGGGCGTGCTTGCCGCCACGCTGGGACGCGACGACGAGGCCGCCGCCCATCTACGAGCGGCGATCGAGATCGACGAGAGGTCGGGGGGACGCCCCTGGGTCGCCTACGCGAGGGCCGACCTGGCTGACGTGCGCGGGCGGCAGGGTGCGCCGGACGAGGCGGCCGCTCTGCGGGAGGCGGCTGCGACCGTGGCCGCCGAGCTCGGCCTCGGTCGCCTGGCGGCGCGGATCGAGCGAAGCCGGCGCGGCTCCTAGTCAGCCGCGGGGGCCGTGACCAGCTTCTCGAGCGCCGTGAGCACGTTGCCGACCTGCTGGTTCACGATCGGCTGCAGCACCCGCTGGCCCATCGCGCCGACGGGGCCGGCGATCTTGACGTCCGCAGCCCACGCCATCGACGTGCCGCCCTCCGACTCGGTGAGCGTGAACGACGTGGTCATGTTCATCATCGCGCCGACGCCGGTGCCCTTGGCGTTCATGGAAGCGAACTCCGGCGGCCGCTCCTCGAGCTTCTCGAAGTTCATCGTCATCTTCAGCCCGCCGAGACCGAGCGGCACCTTCACCTTCGCCGTCCAGTGGCGCTCGTCGACGATCTCGAAGCTCTCCACCCCGGGCATCAGGCTCGCCATCTGGGCCGGGTCGTTGATCACCTCCCACACGACCTCGCGCGTCGCGGGCAGCTCCTTCGTCCCCTCGACCTTCATCTCGACTCCAGCGTGACCGCAGCCGACGCTCCGGAGGTGAGCATCTCCCAGACTCGGTGATAGGGGTTGTGGCTGTCGAACACGAACACGTCGCGGCCGCTCGAGCGCAGCGCATCCTGAACGGCTGCCGAGATGCAGTGGATCGCGCCGCCGCCGCCCTCGCCCATCCCCTTCGCGCCGAGCGGCGTGAACGGCGACGGCGACTCGATCGCACCGGTCTTGAGGGGCGGCATGTCGAGCGCGTGTGGCACGTGGTAGTCGTAGAAGTTGGGCGTCAGGAGGTTTCCGTCCTCGTCGTACGTGAACGTCTCCCACATCGCAGCGCCGATCCCGTGCGCGGTGGCGCCCATCACCTGCCCCTCGACGATCTTCGGATTGATACGCGTGCCGCAGTCGTCCACGGCGGCGTAGTCGACGAGCTCGTATAAGCCCGTCTCCGGGTCGACCTCGAGCATGCAGGCGTGGATCTGGGTCGCGTACGTGAGCGTCAGGTTCCCGAACTTCGTCTCCTTGTCCGGCACGTCGAACGGCGGCCGGTAGACGAAGCGACAGTTCATCGGGGGCGGGTCAACGGGGAAGCCGGCGTTGTTCGCGTTCGGGATCGCGCCGAGCGCCATGAAGGGCAGCGCCGCCTCGGGGTTGTCCTTGATCCGGGCGAATCCGTCCGCGAGCTCGATCGCCTCCTCCGGGCACTGGAAGACCATGCTCGCGAGCGTGCGCATCTGGCCGGCGAGGCCTTCCGCGGCGCCCTTCACCGCGCCGAGACCGGTGACCGCGAACTGGCTGGCGTACGTGCCGGAAAAGCCTGCGTGTGAGTTCCAGTACGAGTCGTGCCCGACGCGCACGGTGACCTGGTCGACCTCGCAACCGAGAATCCCTGCCACGACCTGCGCCGCAGTCGTCTCGTGCCCCTGCCCCTGCGGCGTCGTGCCGAGCGTGACGACGACCTCGCCGAAGATGTCGAGCTTCACGGTCGCCACCTCGTTGTTCCCCGAGAACTGCAGGTCGGGGTTCAGGAGCTGCGACTGCCCGAAGTTGTTCGTCCCCGAGTCGAGCGTCGAGCCGATCCCGAAGCCCAGCAGCTTGCCGCGTGATGCGGCCTCCTCACGGCGCTCCGCGAGCCGGTCGTAGCCGACGAGCTCGAGCGCGATGTCGAGGCAGCGCGCGTAGTCACCCGAGTCGTAGACGCACCCGTTCGGCGTCTCGTACGGCATCTGCTCCGTCTTGATGTAGTTGCGCTTGCGGATCTCGACCGGGTCGAAGCCGAGCTCGGCCGCGACGACATCCATCACCCGCTCGCAGAGCCAGAGCTGCTGCATCCGCGAATAGCCGCGGTTCGGCGACACCGGCGCCTTGTTGGTCATCACCTGCGTGAACTCGACGCGGACGTTGCGCCAGCCGTACACACCCGGCACCACCTGCGACCAGATCACGCCACCGAGTGGCTCATAGCGCAGGTACGCGCCTGCGTCGTCGAGCGCCTTGCACCGCAGCGCAGTCATCGTCCCGTCGGCCTTCACCGCCACCTCGACGTCGTGGAACCACCGCTCGTTGCCGTGCGACATGCTCTGGTGGAACTCGGTGCGCCACTCGGTCCACTGGATCGGGCGATTCAGCTTGCGCGCGAGCAGGCAGCACGCCACGAGCTGCGGATGGGAAGTGATCTTGTTGCCGAACCCGCCGCCGATGTCCTGGGTGACCATGCGGAGCTTGTCGATCCCGACCCGCATCGCCGGCGCCATCATGATCACCGCGAAACCCGGGAACTGATTGTTCGTGTACATCGTCCACTGCCCGGTGCCGCGGTTGTACTCGGTCAGCGCCCCACCGAGCTCGATCGGCGTCGAGTTGAAGCGGTCGAAGTGGAGCTCCTCGATACGGACGACGTGATCCGCCTCCGCAAAGGCAGCGTCGAGATCCCCCCACTCCCACACGCCCGTGTAGGACATGTTCGTCTCGACCTCGTCGTGCAGCAGCGGCGCGCCGTCGTCGAGCGCCTTCCGCGCATCGACGACCACGTCGAGCGGCTCGTATTCCACGACGATCAGCTCAGCCGCGTCGCGCGCCCGCTCGCGCGTATCGGCGACGACGGCGGCGACGGGCTCACCGATGAACCGTGCTCGTCCGACAGCAAGCGCGTAGTCCTTCACGTGCCCGCCGGGTGGCGCCGCGATCTGGAAGAACGGGTCCGTCAGGAGCGCCACTTCGTCACCCGTGAGCGTGCCGTAGACGCCGGGTAGCTCGAGCGCGGCCGAGACGTCGATGGAGGTGATCTTGGCGTGGGCGTAGGGCGAGCGGACGAAGTGGACGAAGCCCATGTTGTGCCGCTTGATGTCGTCGAAGAAGACACCCTGGCCCTGTACGAGCCGGCGATCCTCCTTGCGCGGCACGTTCTGGCCGATGAACCCCTTCTCGAGAGTGGTCGTCTCCGTCGTCTCGACCGCGGTCACGCCCCCTCACCCCCGCCCACGCTTTGCACTGCTTCCACGATGTTCCAATACCCGGTGCAGCGGCAGATGTTCCCCTGCAACGCGATCTTGACCTCGTCCTCGCTCGGGCTCGGGTTCGCGGCGAGCAGCGCAGACGCGCTCATCAGCATCCCGGGCGTGCAATAGCCGCACTGCAGCGCATGCGCGTCGGAGAACGCCTGCTGCAGCGGCGTCAGCTCGCCGTCGGGCGCAAGCCCTTCGACCGTCGTCACGTGTGCGCCGTCTGCCTGCACCGCGAGCAGCATGCAGCTCTTCACCGGCAGCCCGTCGAGGTGCACGGTGCAGGCGCCGCAGTTGCCGGTGTCGCAGCCGATGTGCGTGCCGGTCAGGTCGCAGTCGTCGCGGATGAAGTGCACGAGCAGGCGTGCCGCCGGCACCTCCTGCTCGAAGGTCTCGCCGTTGATCTCGACCGAGATGCGACGGCTCGTCGCAGGTTCGCTCACGTCAGCTCCTCGCTCGTTCGGCGGCTTGCAGAACGGCGCGCACCGCGGAGATCTCGGCGAGCGCCCGGCGGTACGCCGCTGACGCGTGGACATCGGCAGGCGGATCGAGCGTGGCGCCGAGACCGTCGGCCGCTGCGCGCACCGACGACTCGGAGTAATCGCCACCGGCGAGGCGCGTTTCCATCGCGGTCGCGCGAACCGGCGTCGCCGCGACGCATCCAAGCGTAACCCGCGCCCCGTCGGGGCCGACTGTCGCTGCCGCGGAGACGACGTACGTGCCGTGGGCACCGAGCGTGAGGCCCGTCATTGCGTCACCGGTGCCCGGCTTGCGGGTCGGCACGGAGACCTTCGTCAGCAGCTCGCCCTCCTCCACGGCCGTCGTGTACACGCCGAGGAAGAACTCCCCGGCGCCGACGACGCGCTCGCCGCCGCTGCCGCGGATCGTGAACGACGCGTCGAGCGCGACGAGCAGCGGCGGGAAGTGGTTCGTCGGATCGTTGACGCAGACGTTGCCGCCGATGGTGCCGCAGTTTCGCACCTGGACGTCGGCGATCGTCCGTGCCACTTCGGCGAGCACCGGCCGCGCGACCTCGACCTCCGACGACGCGACGATCTCGGAGCACGTGACCATCGCGCCGAGCTCGAGAGCCGACTCGTCGGTCGAGAACGAGATCGTGCGCAACTCGTCCAGGTCGCGCAGGTCGACGAGCACGTCGGGGGCTGCAGCGCGCGCCTTCATCACGTTGATGAGCGTCTGGCCACCGGCCAGCGCGCGCGCGCCGTCGTGTGACGCCAGGAGCGTGACGGCCTCGTCCACGGTGGTCGGGCGCGCGTACTCGACCTCTCGAAGAAGCATGCTGCTGCATTCCTCGCACACCGGCGGCTGACATGTCAAGGCGAAACCGCGCTGTTAGAGTCGCCGGATGGCGGGCTTCGATGCGGTCTTCGTCGGCTCCGGCATCAACTCGCTCGCCGGCGCCGCGCTCCTCTCGCAACGCGGCTGGCGCGTCTGCGTGCTCGAGCGGGAGGACCGTCTCGGTGGCTGCCTGTACACGTCCGACGATCTCACCCTGCCCGGGTTCACACACGAGGTGCTCGCGTCGTGGCATCCGCTCTGGACCGGTGGCGGCGCGTACGCGGAGCTGAAGGACGAGCTCGACCGCAGGGGCGTCGAGTACGTCAACACCGACCTCCCCACCGGCACCGCCTACCCCGACGGCTCGGCGGCGTTCATCCACGGTTCTCTGGAAGGCAATGTCGCCGAGTTGGCCTCGCACGCCGACGGCGACGGTGCCGCGTGGGAGGCGTTCTTCAACGGCTTCATGGCCAACGCGGACCTCGCCTTCGGCCTGCTCGGCACCGAGCTGTGGTCGACCGCGGGTCTGGGTCTCGGCCGGACGGCCTTGCGACGTCTCGGGCGGCGCGGGCTGCTCGAGTTCGCGGGTGGGACGCTGGTCTCGTGCCGCGACTGGGTGACGGGCACGTTCCGGTCCGAGGCCGCCCACGGGCTCCTGGCGCCGTGGGTGTTGCACACCGGGCTCGGGCCCGATCAGGCGACCTCCGGCTTCATGACGCAGGTGATCGCCGCTGCGCTCCAGCTCGGCGGCATGCCGGTGCCGCTGGGCGGCAGCCGCGTGCTGGTCGACGGCCTCGCCGGGATCGTCCGCGATGCGGGAGGTGAGGTGCGCGGCGGCACCGACGTCGAGCGGATCCTCGTCGCGGGTGGGCAGGCGACGGGTGTGCGGCTATCGGGCGGCGAGGTGGTTGCGGCCGAACGGGCGGTCGTGGCCGGTGTCACGCCGACGCAGCTGTACGGACGACTGCTCGTACCCGGCGAGGTGCCGGACACGGTGACGCACGCGGCCGAGCAGTTCCGCTACGGCCGTGCCGAGATGCAGATCCACCTCGCTCTCGACGCGCCGCCGAGATGGAGGGGCGCCCGCGCGGCCGATCTCGGACGTTGTCCCATCGTCCACGTGACGCCCGGTCTCGACGGTGTGTCGCGCGCGGTGAACGAGGCGGAGCGCGGGCTGCTGCCCGCAGAGGCGACGATCGTCTGCGGCCAGCCCTGCACCCTCGACCCGGCACGGGCGCCGGACGGCAAGTCGATCCTCTGGATCCAGCTCCAGGAGCTGCCTGCCGGCCGTCTCAAGGGCGACGCCACCGGCGAGATCGACGTCGGGGACGGAACCTGGACCGAAGAACGGCGCGAGGAGTATGCCGACCGAATCGTGGCCCGGCTCGGCGATGCGATCGAGAATCTCGGATCGGCCACCCTGAAGCGAGTCGTGCTCTCCCCGGCCGACCTGGAACGCCTCAACTGCAACCTCGTCGGCGGTGACATCTACGCCGGCTCGTGCGCGCTCGACCAGAACCTGCTCTGGCGGCCGCTGGCGGCGGCGCCCGGTCACGCCACGGCCGTCGACGGCCTGTGGCACATCGGAGCCAGCACGCATCCGGGGCCCGGGCTCGGTGGTGGGTCGGGCCTGCTCGTCGCCAACGAGCTGACCAAGAAGCCGCTGCACCGCCGCGTCTTTGCAAAACTTCCAGGACGCTCATGAGGCTCTCCCTCTCGGAGATCTCGACGGTCGAACGCGTCGTTCTCCGACGATGTCGCCGCCTACGCCGCAGCCGGCTTCGACGGGATCGGCATCTGGGAGTTCAAGCTCCCGGAGGACGACGCCGCCAACCGCCAGCTGCTGGCGCACGCCGGGCTGACGGTCACGAACTGCGTGCCGACCGTGCCGTCGTTCCTGCCGCTCCGGATCCCCGGCATGGAAGGGCCGGCCGATCCTGTGGAGCGACGCGAGGCGATCTGTGCCTCGATCCGGCGGCTGGCCGGATACGAGCCCGAATGCGTCCTCTGTCTTTCGGGGCCGCTCGACCAGCGCTCGGACGCCGAGGGCAGGTCGATCATCGTGGAAGGATTGCAACAGGCGGCCGCGACCGCCCGCGAGGTCGGGGTATGGCTCGCCTTCGAGCCGGTCCACCGCTCCCAGAGCGACACCGCCTCGTTCGTGAATTCGATCCTCGACGCGGTGGACGTGCTCGACGAGGCCGGGCTGGCCGATGTCGGGCTGCTGCTCGACCTGTACCACGTCTGGGACGATCCGGCGTTCTTCGACTTCGTCGGCCGCGCCTCGTACCGGATTGCCGGCGTCCACGTCGCCGACTGGCCCGATGAGCCGGGTCGCACCGACCGCGTGCTCCCTGGCGAGGGGACATCACACACGAGGGAGCTCGTCGACGCCCTGGCGCTCTCCGGCTGGGACGGCTACCTCGACGTCGAGATCTTCTCGGAGCCGGACCGGTTCTGGGGCTTGAGTGTCGACGAGGCCGCGCGTCGAGCACATGCGGCTGTCAGCGCGCTGACCTAGAGGCTCGGCCGCGTCGTAGGCTTGCTCTCGTGCGGTCTGACCTGCCGACCGGCACCGTCACGTTTCTCTTCACCGACGTGGAGGGCTCGACGCGGCTGCTGCACCGTCTCGGGCCGGACGCGTACGCGGATGCTCTCGCCGAGCATCGCCGGGCGCTGCGCGAGGCGTTCGCCGCACACGGGGGTGTCGAGGTCGACACGCAGGGCGACGCGTTCTTCGTCGCATTCCCGACCGCGAGCGGAGCAGCCGCAGCCGCGATCGCCATGCACGACGCCCTCGACGGCAGCCCCATCCGCGTTCGCATGGGCATGCACGCCGGCACGCCGACCGTCACCGACGACGGCTACGTGGGCGTCGACGTCCACCGCGCCGCGCGCATCGCCTCGCTGGCCCACGGCAACCAGACGATCGTCTCCGAGACGGCCGCGGCGTTCATCGACGCCGAGCGGCTCGCCGACCTCGGACGCCATCGCCTGAAGGACTTCGACGCGCCCATTCGACTCCTGCAACTCGGCACGGCTGCGTTTCCCTCGGTGCGCACACCGGGTGCAGTCGACCTGCCGACGCCCGCAACCGCCTTTCTCGGACGGGAAGCCGAGCTCTATGCCGCAGTGGCGGTCGTGCTGGAGCGAGACCCGCGCATCCTCACCATCGTCGGGCCGGGTGGTACAGGCAAGACGCGGTTCGCCATCGAGTTGGCGCGTCTGCTGGCGGAAGAGGCGGACGGTGGCACCGTGTTCGTTCCCCTGGCTCCGCTCCGCGACGCCTCACACGTGATCCCGACCGTCGCAGACCGCCTCGGCGCCGCGTCTCCCGAAGTACCCGGACATCGCAGCGCGCATCGCAGTGAAACGGACGCACGTCGTGCTCGACAACCTCGAGCAGCTTCTCCCCGACGCAGCGTCGGCCGTCGCGGAGCTCGTCGAGGCCGCGCCCAGCCTGCGGCTGCTCGTCACGAGCCGCGAAGCGGTGCTTGTACAAGGCGAGGACGAGTTCGACCTGCCGCCGCTCTCGGAGGACGAAGCCGTCGAGCTGTTCCTCAGTCGCTCACGCGCGGTCCGTACGGATGTCCGCCGACGACCGCAGTCGACACCTTGTGTGAACGCCTCGATCGCCTTCCGCTCGCCCTCGAGCTGGCCGCTGCTCGCACCAAGCTGCTCACCCCCGACGCCCTGCTCGAGCGACTGGGATCGGGCTTGACCTTCTCCGAGGCACCGCGCGACTCCGACCCGCGTCACGCGACGCTGCGGACGACGATCGCCTGGAGTTACGACCTCCTCTCCCCGGACGAGCAGCGTCTCCTGGCGCGGCTGTCGGTCTTCGCCGCCGGCTGCACCCTTGACTCGGCCGAGGCGGTCTGCGACGCCGACCTCGAGACGCTCGGCTCCCTGCTCGACAAGAGCCTGCTCCGGCGTCGCACGGGCGCGCTGGCGAGAGAGCGCTTCTGGCTATTGGAGACGATCCGCGAGTTCGCCTGGGAGCGACTCGAGGGCTTCGGCGAGCTCGAAGTCCGGGCGCGGCACGCTCGCCGCATGCTGTCCATTGCGCGCTCGGCCAATCTCGAGGATGCGGGGGTCGTCGAGGGCGAACAGCGACATGAGGTCGTCCAGGCAGAGCTCGACGATATGCGTGCCGCGCTCGATTGGGCGGTCCAGGACGATGTCGAGCTTGGCTTCGAGCTCGTGACTGCGCTCGAGGGTCACTGGGTGGCGGCCCACCCGGTCGAGGGCCAACGCCGGGTCGAGCAGCTCTTCGAGCAGGCGGACGCCGCGTCACCCGCGTTGCGCGCGGCCGCGCTCCGCCTGCGCGGGAGCCTCACCTACCTGCTGGGCGACTTCGAGCGCGGCCGCCTCATGATCCGCGAGAGCATGACTGCGTTCCAGGCGCTCGGCGACGAGCGCGGAGCAGCGAACCTCCTCGGCCGCATCGCCGTCGACGCCGGCTATTTCGGGGACGTGGCCGACGCCAGATCGCTCGCGCACGAAGCGCTCGAGCTGAGCAGGAAGCTCGACATGCCCCGGCTCGAGGCGGAGGCTCTTGCGGCGCTTGCGGACACCCACAGGCGCGAGAACGATGCGCTGGAAGCGTGGGAGCTCACGCGCCGCAGCGCGGACGTGGCAGCCACGTGTGGCTTCGTTTGGTGGCAGGCGCACTGCCTCCAGAGCCTCGTGGAGCTCGGCGCCCTGATCGGGCGGCTCGCCGACGCCGAGCAGGCGGGGCGAGAAGCATTGCGGCTCGAGAGGCGGATGTCGGAGCGCGGTCTCCTGCTCTGGACGCTCACCGGGCTGGCAGTGATCGAGCACGCGCGCCACGACCTCGGGCGGGCTGGGCGCCTCTTCGGTGCAGCAGCGGCGGCGGCTCTACGCGATCCTCCACGGCAGGCCGAAGATCTGGCGAAGTATGCCGCGCCGCTCGAGGCTCTGCACAGATCCGGCGTTCCTCGCGGGCCGCGACGCCGGTGCCGCGATGGAGCTCGACGAGGCTGTCGCCTTCGCGCTAGGCGAGGATCAGACCGATCCGTAGAGCTGCAGGATCACCGAGACGTACTGCTTGGTGTCGTCGAACAACCCGCGCTCCCGAACGGCACGCGCTCCCTGGTAGTAGCCCGCAAGCGCGAGCCGCCGGTCGCCTCCGAACTCGTCGAGCTGCCAGCGCAGGTACCGCACCCCGGCGCGAACGTTGCCCGAGGCGTTACGCGGCGTGCGCACTCCGAGCAGCATCACGTCCACCCATTCCCATGTCTCGGGCAGCAGCTGCATCACCCCGATCGCGCCGACGCTGGAGACGACGTCCTGCTGGAAACCCGACTCCATCCACGCGAGCGCCCGGGCGAGCCTCGCGTCGACGCCGTAGACGGCCGACCAGTGGTCGATCTCGGCCCGGACCGAGCCGCGCGGTGCCGTTGCGACGCCTTTGGTGTGCGCGCCGACAGGCAGCCGAAGTCGCTGGCCGGGGACGATGACCCGTGTGAGGCGCAGTCCGTTGACGCGGGCCAGCTGCCAGGGGCTCACGTGGTAGCGCTGCGCGATGGAGAAGAAGCTCTCGCCTGCCGCCACCACGTGCACCGGGAGCGGGCGGGGCTTCGCGCGTGAGGCGTGCGCGAGAGCACGAATCGTGAACCTTCCGACGATGCCGTCTGGACGCAAGCCACTATTACGCTGGAATCTTCGCAATGCCCGGTCGGTGGCGTTCGTGAAGCGTCCGTCGACTTTGCCGGGGCGTAGGCCGAGCCGCCGCAGGCGGAACTCGAGCGAGGACACGTCCCAACCGACGTGGCCGATCCACAGCTCCCGCTCACCGAGCAGGGGCCGCCCCAGCTTGCCCAACGCTCGCCGTGTGGCCGGCCCGACCCGACCGGTCGGCTGGAGGCCCGCTCGTCGCTGGAGCCGGCGCAATCCCGTGCTGGTGAGTGGCCCTCGCAGCCCATCGACGGGCCCCGCGTAGAGGTCGTGCGCGCGTAGCGCGACCTGGAGCGCCGCGACCCGCGCGCTCGTCTTCTGCCCGGCCGCCAATCCCGGCGACGCCCAGGCCAGGGCGCACGCACAGACGGCACCGATCACCGCTGCCCGGCGCATCCTTCGCGCCTTCGACGAAGGCGTGCGGTGTCCTGCCCGCTATCCGGGTGCCGGCGTGTACGAGCGCCGGAAGTAGACGATCGGCACGTCGTCGTCCGCCGGTGGAGAGCCGGCGGCCACCTCGCCCGCGACCGCGACATGGTCACCCAGCTCGAGCTCCTCGACCGTGACGCACTCGGCGTGCGCGACGGCGCCTTCGTGAAGGATCGGGACACCGCCGAGCCCGGGAGTCCAGGCGACGCGAGCGAACTTGTCGTCCGCCTTGGAGGCGAAGAGACGGCAGATCTCCTCGTGATCGGAGCGCATGAAGTTGACCACGAACCGCTTCGTGTGCAGCAGCGCGGGCAGCGTCCGCGAGTTGCGGTCGACGCAGACGAGAACGATCGGCGGCTCCGCCGAGACGCTCGTCACCGCGTTCGTCGTCAGGCCCCGAGGTGTGCCGTCCGGCTCGAGCGTGGTCACGATCGCGACGCCCGTCGGGAACGCGCTCATGATGGCGAGGAACTCGTCGCGCGTGACCGGCACGGGGGCGGAGTCTAGAGCTACGGCCGGATCGAGGCCGTCGCCGCGTGCGAGAGCCTCGAGCTCGTCGCGCTGGGCGCGCACGCGCTCACGCGCGCGCTCGAGCACGTCGTCGAACAGATCGCCGAGATGATCGGTGGGCTGACGCTCCCACTCGAGCCAGCTCGGGGGCAGCACCTGACGCCGCGCCCGCTCGCGCTCCCAGCTCGCCTCGAACCGGGCGAGCAGCCGCTCGTCGACGTTGGTCATCCTCCTCGATATCGGCACGAGGATGCGCGCAGCTCGAGGACCTGAGCGTCGAGCTCGACACCCGAAGTCCGAGAAGGAGGCGCGAGCTGGCTCGAGCGGTACCCGGAGATGCGCCCGGGCTCACCTCCTTCGCCGGTCGCAGGGTCTCTCGCAGCTCCCCGGGTTGGACTCGAACCAACAACCCTCCGGTTAACAGCCGGATGCTCTGCCAATTGAGCTACCGGGGAAAGCGGCCGCCATTGTAGCCGCGACCCGCCGCGCGACCGCTGCCTCCGCAGCGCCGACACGACGTGAGGAACAATGCCGCGGTGCCCGGCCTCGTCCGCTCCGTCTCCAACCAGCTTCGCGTCGCGAAGCGCCTCGCGCCGCGACGCGGCGCGACCCTGCGAGAGCGTGTCGGCCGCCGCGACGACCGCATCGTGTTCGTCGTCGGCTCGCCGCGTTCGGGTACGACATTCCTCGCAGGAGCGATCGGGGCTGTGCCGGGGTTCGTCGACCTCGGTGAGGTGGCGCCCGTCAAGGCGGCGATCCCCGAGCTCGTCGAGCTGCCGACCTCGGACGCCGCCGGGCGCCTGCGAGGGATCCTCGGCACTGCGCGGCGCGT
Organism: uncultured Actinomycetes bacterium; assembly: GCA_963724995.1. GTDB lineage: Bacteria > Actinomycetota > Thermoleophilia > Gaiellales > Gaiellaceae > Gaiella. The sequence goes on along the minus strand of CAVRXC010000003.1, from coordinate 15,873 downwards.
CGGGCTCGTCGGCTCCGTCCGCCCGGTCGAGCAGACGCCCGAGATGGCCCACCTCGTCGACGCCGCGCTGACCGCGTACCCACAGGCGCGTGTGGTCCACATCGTCCGCGACGGACGTGACGTCGTCTGCTCGCTGCTCGAGAAGGGCTGGCTTGGCCCGAGCCGCGACGGTGGCGCCGACGACGCCGGGCTGGCGTACGGCGTCGAGCCGCGCTTCTGGGTCGAGCCCGAGCGGCGCGACGAGTTCACGAGGGTGAGCGACGCACGACGCGCAGCATGGGCGTGGCGACGTTACGTCACGGCCGCGCAGTCCGCGGCCACAGCGCCTTTCCAGCTCCGCTACGAGACGATGGCCAACGACCCCGACGCTGCCGCCGCGGAGCTCGCCGCGTACCTGGACGCTCCGGAAGGGCCGCTCGCCGCCGCGCTCCGTGACGTGCACACGAGCTCGATCGGCCGCTACCGCGTCGACCTCACCGATGAGCAACTCGCGGACGTCGACGTCGAGGCAGGCGACCTGCTCCGCGGGCTCGGGTACGCCTAACCCATCCCGAGCGAGATCACGCCTCGATCGACGAGACCGCGTGTGAACGCCGGGCTGGGCAGCACCTTCACGCCGTACGCGTCGCGAAGGTGCCATTCGAAGTAGACGAACACGCTCGAGCGCACGGCGCCGATCTTCTCGAGCCGTGCGGGGTCGAAGACGAGTCCGCGCGAACGGAGCTCGGGGTTGTCCAGGAACGCGGGTCACGAGTGTTTCTGCAGCCTCGCCGAGCTCGGTGATGAGCATCGTCGGGATGTCCGAGACAAGGCGCTCCACGGCGACGGTTCCGGCCCGCAGCTCGACACGGCTCACCTCCGCCCGCCAGCGCGCTACGAGCGCTGTCGACGTGATCTCCTCGACCGTGACCTCGTCGAGCTCGTCCGCGCAATGGCGCGCAAAGCCTGCCAGGAGCTCGCCGTGGGTGAGCCGGACGTCGGCCCACTCGATTGGCCGGCCGACGATCACCTCCTCGACCGCAGCGCGGGCCGCCTCGGCCGAAAGCCCGAGCTCCTCGAGCTCGGCGCGCGTAGCGGGGTCGAGCCCCTCCACCGTCAGTCCGGTGCGCGGGTCGCCGAGAGCCTCCAGCGTGGCCACCTGCGCCGCGGTCAGCTCGGGATCGCTCATGCCTCCAGCACCGCCGCGAACATAGCGGGCGACACCTGGGATGCCCGCAGGTAGACGCCATCCGCAGCAGCGGCGAGCCGACGGCCGCAACTTGCTCCAGCCTCGCGGGCCGGTGGCTCCGCATCGATCACCACGACGAGCACCCCGGCGCGAAGCAGCGCTCGCGCCTGAGCGACCGCATCTGCCACAGGGTCTCCACCGTGCCGCAACGGCACGTTCGGCAACCCGTCGCTGACCACCACGGCGACAGGATGCGCGTTCGGGCGCTTCGCCCGCTCCTGCCGCAGAAGCCGGCCAGCGTCGCGCAGCGCGTGCGCGAGCGGCGTGCGACCCGAGAGCGGGATCTCGCGCAGCCGCTGCGCCGCCAGCGCCCGACTCGACGTCGGCCTCAGCGCGACGGTCGCCTCGGCGACGCCCTTCTTGAACGAGACGAGCGAGACGCGGTCACCGCGTCTCGTCGCATCCTCGAGCAGGCCGAACACGAGACCCTTGACCCGCTCGACGAGCCGGTCCGCGTGCAGCGAATAGCTGTTGTCGACGACGAAGCACACCTCGAACGGGACACGGTGCTCCCGCACCTTGCGCCGCACGTCCTCCGCTTCCACCGATACGCCGCCCTGCTCGCGGCCGGCGCGCGCCGCCGCCGCACGCAGCGTCGCGTCCACGGCGACGTCCGCGTCCCCACGGCGGGCCAGCCTGTGCCGCGAGTACTTTCCACGCCGCAGTGCCACGAGCGAGCGCTCTCGCCGTCCGATCGCTCCGCGCTCGTGCTTGTCCGCCCTCACCCCGACCGGCCACGCACGGGCGGTGTCGACGTCCACCTCGGCGATCGAGGGGATCGCCTCCAGCTAGCTCGACGGCGGTGTCTACGCCGGCCCCGCCGGGCCCGCCGCTTTTTTTCGGGTCTCCGCCTCCTGTGTGTCCGCCTCGAGCACCTCGTCGAGTATCCGCCGCAGCAGCCGGTCGTCGATGCCCGCATTGGCGTCGAAGGGGTCGGTCGGCACGCGGTGACCGAGTGCCAGTCGCGCCGCACCGAGCACGTCAGCGCCCACGACCTCGGGGCGGCCGTCGAGGGCCGCGAGCGCCTTCGCGCACTCGAGGATCGTCACGTCGGCACGGTGGCTGACGACACCGCTGCGTACGACGAGCTGCGCGATCGCGCCGTAGAACATCTCGTCGACGTTCGTGGTGGGCACCGCGCGGGACGCCGCATCGACTCGCGCGGCGAGTGAGCTCTCCTCCTCCGCTCGGCTTCGCACGAACGCGGCAGGGTCGAGCCCGAACGCCTCCCGCCGGCGGAGCACCTCGGCGCGCGCCGTGGTGTCCGCGATTGCATCGACGACGACGTGCAGCCCGATCCGGTCCGCGATCTGCGGTCGCAGCTCGCCCTCCTCCGGGTTCATCGTCCCGACGAGCAGGAACCGCGCCGGGTGCGAGATCGACACTCCCTCGCGCTCGACGACGTTCACCCCCAGCGCCGCGGCGTCGAGGAGCACGTCGCAGAGATGATCGTCGAGGAGGTTGATCTCGTCGACGTAGAGGATGCCGCGGTTGGCCTCGGCGAGCAGGCCGGGCTGGAGCGCTGCAATCCCCTCCCGCAGCGCACGGGCGATGTCGACCGACCCGGCCACGCGGTCCTCGGTGGCGTTGAGCGGCAACGTGACGATGCGCATCCGGCGCGCGACGACGGGCAGCTCCTCCCCACCCTCCCGTCGGGCGGTGCACAGGGCGCACGAGCGCGCCGGGTCGCACGAGAAGGGGCAGTCGGCGACCACGTCGATCTCGGGCAGCAGAGCGGCCAGCCCACGCACCGCGGTCGACTTGCCGGTGCCGCTCGGGCCCGACACGAGCACACCGCCGACCGACGGGTTGACGGCGTTCAGCAGGAGCGCCGTCGTAAGACGCTCCTGCTCGACGATCGCGGTGAACGGGTAGGTGTCGATCAGCTCAGGATCAGCGGCTTCCCGAACGTCGGCTCCGCCTGTGGGATCGGGTCGAACTTCCAGGTGCCGATCAGGGGCACCGCCGTGTCGCGGTTGACCCGTACGTCGACGACGTACGGCTTCCCAGCAGCGAGAGCCGTCTCCAGTGCCGCCCCGAGATCATTCGGATCCTCGACCGTCACGCCGCCGGCGCCCATCGCCTCGGCCATCTTCACGAAGTCGGGGTTCCAGAACTCGCCCGTGGACTGCTTGACGAAGCTCGTGCCGATCTCACGGCCGTCCATGTAGAAGCGCTGCAGGTCGCGGATGACGCCGATGGTGTAGTTGTTGAAGATCACCCAGACCGCGGGGATGTCGTACTCGGTCGCGGTCGCGACGGCGCCGGGGAACATCATGAAGCTGCCGTCGCTCGTGACGCAGATCGCGGGCTGCTCCGGTCGCGCCAGCTTCAGACCGAGCACCCCATAGGTGCCGAAGCCCATGCCCGCGAAGCCGCCGGGCGTGAACACCATCTGCGGGCCTGGGACGTCCCAGTACTGCTCCACCCATGTCTGGTGATTGCCCGTGTCGGTGATCATCAGCGTGTCGGCCGGCGCCGCCGCCCGCAGCTCCTTGACGACACGCCGCGGGTCGATCGGCACGGCGTCGGACGCCTTCTCCTGCTCGATGAAGTTCGACCACTCGGACTTGTACGCCTCGACCTGGTCGATCCACGGCGAGCGCTCCCGCTTCGGCCCCTGCTTCTCGGCGAGCTCGAGCAGCTGCCGCAGCACCTCGCGCGCATCGCCGACGATGCCGAGCTCGGTCGGATAGTTGCGTCCGATCTCCTGCGGGTCGATGTCGACGTGGATCAGCTTGGTCGGCGGGATGTTGTACGTGTAACCGGGCACCCACGACGACGAGTGGATGTCGGAGAAGCGGCAGCCGAAGGCCAGGATCACGTCGGCGTTCCGTGCCGCCTCCTGCGCCGGATACTCGCCCCAGCACCCGGCGATGCCGAGGTGCAGCGGATGCTCGGCGGAGAGCGCGCCCTTGCCCATGAAGGACGTGTAGACCGGCACGTTGACGTGCTCGGCGAGCGCGGCGAGCTCGCGGCTGGCCTCGGACAGCAGCACGCCGCCGCCCGCGAGGATCAATGGACGGCGCGCCTTCAGCAGCAGCTCGAGCGCTCGAGCAACCGCCTCGGGCGAGCCGGGAGTGCGCCAGTGCAGCATCGAGGAGCGCTCGGCAGGGTCGGGCACCTCGGCGTCCGCCTTCGTCACCCAGAGGTCGTACGGGACGTCGATGTGCACCGGGCCCGGCCTGCCGCTCTTGGCGATCTTGAACGCCTTGGGCAGGAACTTGCCGAGATCGGCGACCGAGTGCGCCTGGAAGCTGCGCTTCGTGATCACCTTCGCGATCGAGGGAAAGTCGGCCTGGAAGTGGCGGTACTCCTCCTGGAGCGCACCGGAGTCGTACTGACCGGTCGCGACCTGCCCCGTGATCGCGATGAAGGCCGACGAGTCGTAGAACGCGTTCGAGATCGCCGCCGTGAGGAGCATTGGCCCAGGGCCGGTCGACGTGTAGACGGGGATCACCTCATGGCTGACGCGGAAGTACGCGTCTGCCATGTAGCCGGCACCGGTCTCGATCCGCGGGAACACCACCTTGATCTCGTCCTGCCGGTCGTAGACGCCGTCCAGCAACCCGACGGCCCCGTGCCCCGCGTACCCGAACAGGTACGGCACCTTCTCCCTGACCAGGTACTCGACGACAAGATCCGCACCACGGATCTCGGCCATGGCTCGTCGCCTCCTTCTCGATGATCGATTCCCTGCCGGTCGATCATCCTCCTTCGCCGGCGGCCAGCGCAACCAAGCTCGGCTCAGGCGAGCTCCGTGAGCGCCTGGCGCACGCGGACGAGGTGTGCCTGCAGCTCGGTCGTCCGCACGAGGTCGGCTCCCTCCAGGTCTCGCTTCAGGGCGCGCTCGCGGAGCCGCAGCAGGAGCTCCTGTCCTGTGCGCTCGTCGAGGGCCTCACGGTCGGCGCGCGCGTCGAGCTCCGCACGGAGCGCCACGAGCTCGGCGTCCTCGACGGCGCCCTCGACGAGCACCGCCCGGAACTGCCGGTGCAGCTCGGAGTCGAAGTGATCTGCGCTGAGGGCTTCGAGCTGTGGGCGGAGCGCAGCATGTGCGAGGCACGCCGCGAGCGCGTCGCGCTCGAGGCGGTCACCTGCGGCCAGGAGGCGGGGGGCTTGCTCCGCGGATCGGGCCCGCCCACCGCGGGCCGACGCGAGACCCGAGAGCGTCTCCTTCGGCAGGTCGAGCCGGTCGGCGAGGAGGCGCACCGCTTCTTGGCGCTCGGGTGAGTCCTCCGCCCGTCCGAGGATCTCCTTCGCCCGGATCCACGCCTCCTGGTGGTCCGCGGCTCGCTCGATCTCGATCCGCACCCGGTAGTGGAGGTAGCTCTCAGCGCTCGCGAGCCGCTCCTCGAATCCCTGTGGCGCGTCCGCGGGATCCTGTCCCGGCGGCAGCGTCACGACGCGGACGTCGAACCCCTTCCCCACCGCGAGCTCCATGCCGCGTAGCGTGGCGTCCTGACCTGCGGCGTCGGCGTCGAAGCACAGGAACACCCGGCGGCTGAGACGGTCGAGCTCGCGCAAGTGCCCCTCGGTGAGAGCGGTGCCCATCGCGGCGACGACCGGGTCGAACCCGGCCTGCCGGAGCGCGATCACGTCGGTGTTGCCCTCGACCACGACCGCGCGCTCCTGCTTGGCGATCGCGGCACGCGCGAGATGGAGCCCGTAGAGCACGTTCGACTTCTTGAACAACTCGCCCTCCGGGGAGTTCACGTACTTGCCGCGCAACGGGTCGTCGTCTCGCAGGCGGCGCGCCTGGAAGCCGATCACGCGGCCGCGTGCGTCGGTGAGCGGGAACATGAGGCGGAACGGGAAGTAGTCGTTGCCGCGCTGGTTGGCCAGCCCTGCCGCGCGCAGCTCGTCGACGGTGAAGCCACCCGACCGCGCCTTGGCGGCCAGCCCGCGACCAGGCGACAGCCCGAGCCGGAACTCCTTCGCGATCTCCTCGCCGAGACCGCGGCTCGCGAGGTACTCACGCACGGGAGCACCGGCGTCGGTGTCCCACAGGTGCCGCTCGAAGAACACGGTCGCCTGCTCGAGCGCCTGGTAGAGGCGGTCGCGGTGCTGCTTGGCACGCTCGGCAGCCGGCGAGGTCTCCTCGTATTCGAGCTGCACCCGGAACCGGTCGGCCAGCAACTCGATCGCGCCGACGAAGTCGAGGCTCTCCGTCTCGCGCACGAACGTGACGACGTCGCCTTTCGCTCCGCACCCGAAGCAGAAGTAGAGCTTGTCGACCGCGTTCACCGAGAAGCTCGGCGTGCGCTCCTCGTGGAACGGGCAGCGACCCGTGTATCGGGCGCCGCTCTTGCGCAGGGCGGTGCGCTGCGAGACGACCTCGACCATGTCGGCCGCCGCGATCGCGTCGCGAACCGAGGTGTCCTTGATGCGCGCCATCTAGTGGAGAGCGCCAGCGTATGCGAGCGCGAACCGGTCGGTCATGCCGGCCACGTAGTCGGTCACGCGTTCGACCTCGTCACCGTGCGTGCCGGGCACGAGCTCGGGACGCTCGAGGAGGTGGTCGAAGATCAGCGCCACGACGTCGTGCGCGCGAGCATGCTCGACGCCGGCCCGCGGGCCGAGATAGACGCGATCGAACATGAACGACCGCAGGGCCAGCATCGCCTCGCCGATCTCCGGGCTCTGCACGATGTCGCCGGCCTCGGACGAGGTCTCGACCAGGTCGTGGACGAGCCTGTCGACGCGCCTCGAGCCCGTGTCGCCGAGCAATGCGATCTCCTCGGCCGGGAGCTCGGCCGGATCGAGCACCCCCGCGCGCACGGCGTCGTCGATGTCGTGGTTGATATAGGCGACCCGGTCGACGAGGCGGACGATCTTCCCCTCCAGCGTGTCGGGCGGAGTCGGGCCCGTGTGCTTGAGGATCCCCTCGCGCACCTCCCAGGTCAGGTTGAGCCCACCCCCATCGCGCTCGAGCAGGTCGACCGTACGGCGGGACTGCTCGTTGTGGCGAAACCGGCGACCGTAGCGTTCGGTGAGGATGCGGTCGAGCGCGTTCTCGCCCGCGTGCCCGAACGGCGGATGCCCGACGTCATGGCCGACACCGATCGCCTCGGTCAGGTCCTCGTTGAGCCGCAGCGCTCGCGCGACGACACGGGAGATCGCGGTCGTCTCGAGCGTGTGGGTCATGCGCGTGCGAATGTGGTCGCCGGCCGGGTCGATGAAGACCTGGGTCTTCCCCTTCAGCCGGCGAAACGACTTCGAGTGCGTGATGCGGTCGCGGTCGCGCTGGAACGGAGTGCGCACTCTGCACTCCTCCTCGGGAGCTGCTCGGCCACGCGTCTCGTAGGAAGGCACCGCCAGCGGCGACAGGGCGTCCCGTTCGCGCTCCCTGACGGAGGACGCGAAGCGGTCGGCAACGGGACCGGGTGGCTCGGGCACGTTTCGAATGTAGACGCTCGGCGAGCCGGACATGGCTTTGCGGCTACCCTGCGACGGTGGGGAAGGTCGCCGTGGTCGCGCTTCTGACCGCTGTGCTGGTGCTCGCCGGGTGCGGCTCGGACGCTCGCGACGAGGGCCCGTTCGCCTACGACAGGTCGCAGCCGTTGGCCTTCGACGACCTCGGCGTCGTCGACCCCGACTACCCGGTTGCGGTGCACGACGTCTCGTACGGCTCGGGCGACAATCGAGTCGAGGCGTTCCTCGTGGTGCCGCCGGGCGACGGCCCGTGGCCGGCGACGGTGTACGTGCATGGAGCGGGCAGCGATCGCCTGAGCATGCTTGGGCCCGCGACCTGGCTCGCAGCGCGCGGCGCCGTCACGCTCGCCATCAGCGCCCCCTCCGGCTCCGCTCGAGAGCCCGAGGGCGACACAGGCCTTGCACGGCTCGAAGCGCATCGCGCGATCGAGGTAGCCGACGTCGTGGCAGTGCGACGGGCGATCGACCTGCTGAGCGAGCGTGACGACGTCGATCCCCAGCGGATCGGCTACGTCGGCTGGAGCGCGGGTGCCCGTACCGGCTCGATCCTCGCCGGAGTCGATCGGCGGCTCCACGCACTTGTCCTCATCGCGCCGGGCGCCGCGCGCGTCGCCGAATACGTCGACGCGGCGCGTCAGGAGGACAAGGTGGCTGTGGAGCAGGTGATGTCGTCGATCGACCCGCTCGCCTACATCGCACGCGCCGACGCAGAGTCGCTGCTGCTGCAGGAGGCGGAGAACGACCGCGTGATCCCGCGCACCGCGATCGACGCACTGATCGCCGCAGCGCCCGAGGGCACGGAGGTGCGCTGGTACGACACGGATCATGCGATGGGCCCGAAGGCCTACGCGGAGCACCTCGATTGGCTGGAGGAGCGCCTCGAGATCACCGGGCCGCCCGTACCGGGGGCGCAGACCGGCCCCACGTAGCCGCCAGCACGCGCGATCGCCACTTCCGAGAGCCCTGATAGCGTCGGGCGGTGCCGCTGCACCTCGAGCAGCACCGGGCGACGGCAGCGCTTGCCGCGGCTGTGGTGTTCGTCGTCTGCGCCGAGTGGGCACGTGGGGGCGCCACGAACGGTGCCTCGCCGGCCTGGCTCACGGTCGAGGCTGCCGCCGCCGGCGTCGCCCTGCTGGTCGCCTGGCGCTACCAGGACGGGCTGCGGCTCGTCCCGCTGCTGGCGCTGACGGCGGGCTATGGCGTCGCGATCGTGCTCGTGCACGAGGCGGTCGGGATACCCGGCGACACCGACCTGAGGGTGTACGCCGAGCAGGGGAACCAGCTGCTCGACGGCGACTATCCCCGTTCGGAGTATCCGGTCGGGGCCGTGCTCCTGTTCGGTCTCGACGCGCTGCTCGGCGGTGGCGAGGTGCGAACCGCGCATGGGCTCCTGATGATCCCGTTCCAGGTCCTCACCGTGGGTGCGATCTGGGCGCTCCGTACGCAATGGAGTGGGTGGCTGGCCGCGTTGCTCGCCGTGTGGCCGGCAAGCCTGTTCTTCGTGCACCTGCGCTTCGACGCCGTCGTCGCCGCGCTGCTGGCCACCGGTCTCGTCTTGGCGCGCCGCGACCGGTGGGCGCTCGGCGGTGCGGTGCTCGGACTGGGTGCTGCAGTGAAGTGGTCACCAGCGCTCGCATGCATGGTGCTCCTCGTCTGGCTTGTCGCATCCAGACGGTCTCGCGACGCCCTGCGCCACGGCGGCTGGTTCGCGCTCGCCTTCCTGTCCGTGAACCTGCCCTTCTTCGTCTGGGACGCGGCGGACGCGGTGGCCGCCTACACGACGCAGTCGACGCGCGGGATCATCGCGGAGTCTTTGCCCTTCCTCCCGCTTCGCCTCGTGGGTCTCGCCGAGGTGAGCTCCACCGGCCACATCTGGGAGGAGGCGGTAGTCCCTTCCTGGGCGGACGGTGCTGCTGTAGCCGCCCAGGTCGTGCTGGTCGCGGTCGTGGTGGCCGTGGCCGTGCGCGCACGTGGCGACCTCAACGCGGCTATCGCCTGCGCAGCCCTTGCTCCCGCCGTGTTCCTGCTCACGAACCGGGTCTTCAGCCCGCAGTTCGCGCTCGTCGTGCTTGCCGCCTGGGCGGTCGCGGCAGCGCTGCTCGCTCGGTCGGCACGCGATCAGCTCGGCCTCGGCATGGCTGCGATGCTCGCCACCTATGCCAACGCTGTGGTGATCCCCGGCTTCGCGGACCCGTTTCTGCCCTGGTCGGCGCTCTTCTTCACCGTTGCGCTCGCCCTGACGGGATGGCTGCTCTGGTCGATCCTCCGCAGAGCCGGGCCGCCGGCGTCGGCTACAGGATGATCGGCACGGTGCCGCCGTCCACCGACCAGGCGGCGCCGGTCACGTACGAGGCTCGCTCGGAGCAGAGGAACACGATTGCGTCGGCGATCTCGCGCGGCACCGCGAGGCGGCCGAGCGGCCGTCCCGCGGCGGCCTTCGCCAGAGCGGCGTCGCGGTCGCCCTGCTGGTCGGCGAGACCTCCTTCGGCGAGCCACGCATCGGTCGCGGTGGGACCGGGTGTGACGGCGTTGCACCGGATGCCCTCGGCTGCGTACAGGTCGGCGACGAGGCGCGAGAGGGACAGGACCGCGGCCTTCGTCACCGAGTAGTGCGGCATCGACGTCGATGGGCGCTTCCCGGCTGTCGAGGAGACGTTCACGATCGCGCCGCCTCCCGCTGCGCGCAGATGCGGCAGCGCGGCGCGGATAGCGCGGACGTAGCTCATCACGTTCAGGTGCCAGGTGGCATCCCATTCGTCGTCGGGAACGTCCTCGAAGCGTGCGATGCGGGCGATGCCGACGTTGTTGACGAGCACGTCGAGGCCGCCGAGGACGCTCGCCGCTTCGTCTACGACGCACGCCGGCTCGTCGGGGCCGCTCAGGTCGGCGACGACGTGCGCCGCCTCCCCCACCTCGGGTGAGCCGCGGCGGCCGCAGGTCACGACCCGGGCGCCCTCGAGGGCGAGCAGGCGTGCGGTCTCGAGCCCGATCCCGGCTGTCGCTCCGGTCACGAGGCACCGCTTGCCGGCGAGTCCGAGCTCCATGCGCGGCTAGCGTATCGGGGTGGCCGCCACGACGATCCTGCTGGTACGTCACGGCGAAACGGACTGGAACCGGGATCGGCGTGTGCAGGGTCACACAGACATTCCGCTCAACGACGGCGGGCCGGCAGCAGGCACTAGCGCTCGCCGGCGAGTTGGCGGCCGAGACGTTGACAGCCGTGTACTCGAGCGATCTGGCGCGGGCGCTCGAGACAGCGACGATCGTGGCCGAGCCACGCGCGCTGGCGGTCACAACGCTCTCCGCACTGCGCGAGAAGCATTTCGGCACCTGGGAAGGCCTCACAGACGCCGAGGTGCTGACCCGCTTCCCCGATGCGCACGCGACCGGCTGGGGAGACGGAGAGACGACCGAGGAGATGGCAGACCGCGTGCTCGCCGCCGTACGCGGGATCGGCGCGGAGAACAGCGGCGGGCGCGTCATGGTGGTCACACATGGCGGCCCGATGCGAGCGGTGCTCAGGCACTGTGAGGCCGAGGATGGTCGAATCGGGAACTGCCAGGTTGTCCAGCTCACCGCTGAGGACGGGCTTCTCGTCCGAGTAGACTGACGCGCTCGTGGAGGACTACACGAACAAGTACAAGGGCGAGCAGGTCGAGCTGGCGCTGTTCGGCGGCGAGTACCAGGAGGGCGTCCTCACTGCGTACTGCTCGATCGAGGACGTGCCGCACGTCGAGCTCAACGGCCACATCCTCGTTCCGCTGCAGAACGTCGCCTCGCTGCACTGCTCGAGCCGGTGCGACGCGCCGCAGGGTGACGACTGGCCGCCGCGCGGGCTCCTCGACGACGATCGCGACGGCGACGCCGACGGCGAGTGACCACCGCACCGGGCGTGCCCGCGCCGCGGGCTGCGCTCGCCGGCGTGCGCAATGTGGGCAAGAGCCTGCTGCTGGTCGTGATCCTTGCCGCGTTGTTCGCCGGTATCGGCTGGCTCGTCGACGAGGTACGCGGCGCCTCTCTCTTCGGTCTCTGCTCGCTCCTTGCTGCAACCGGGGCGTACGCGCTCGGCGATCGCACCTTGCTCGGAATGCTCGGCGCGCGCCCGCTGGTGCTCGCCCGTGATCCGCACCTGAGATCGACGGCCGACCGGATCGCCGCCCAACTGGGGGTCGCCGCGCCGAAGATCTCCGTGCTCGAGGATGGCTTCCCACGGGCGTTCGTCGTCGGCCGCGGGCCGCGCTCCGCCACGCTGGTCGTCAGCCGTGGCCTGCTCGGCGCGCTGCCTCCCGGTGAGCTCGAGGCAGTTGTGGCGCACGAGTTGTGGCACGTCCGGTGTCGTGACGTGCTCACGCAGACATTCGCCGTGCTCTTCGCATCCACGCTCGTGGAGTCGAGCCGGCTCGGCGGCTGGCTCTCGCGCTGGCTTCTGTACGCGTTGGGACCCGTCGCCGCTGCGTTCGTGCACCTGTTGCTGTCGCCGCGACGTGAGCTGGACGCGGATCAGGCGGCTGCCTCTATTGCCGGCTGGGAGAACGCCGCCGATGCCTTGCTGCGCCTCGACCGCGCGTCCGATCTCGTGCAGTTCGAGGCGAGCCCGGCCACGGAGCCGCTCTACCCCGTGAGCCCGTTCGACACCGTCGATCGGTTGCCGCGCATGTTCGTCACGCACCCGCCTGTCGCCGAGCGGGTGGCGAAGCTACGGGCAACGCTCCAGGACGAGGACTAGGGCGAGCATTCGATGGAGAGGCTGACCCACTCCCTCGAGCCGATGTAACCCGACAGGTTGAGATACTCGATCCTGCCCGAGTCCTTGCAGTAGTCCGGCTTGCTCGCGACCAGGCGCATCCTCTTGCCGTTCTGCGGGCAGTTGTCGCCGGGCCGGCAGAAGTCCTGTCGCAGCGTGCCCGAGCCGAGCGCCGTCTTGCCGCCAAACCGCTTCCACGTGATGCCCGTCACCCGTTCGCCACGAGCACCGCCCCGTCGGTGGTCATGGATCGTCGGTGGCCGCATCTGCCATCTGGCTCCGAAGATGTAGCTCTCGTAGAAGACACGAATCGTCGCCTGCACCCGCCGCTTGTACTCGGCACGTAGGTCGTAGGTCGCCGTCCAGTTCACTGGCTCGCCGGCAGGGACGCCTGTCCGGGCGGGATCACAGATGAAAGGGCCGTCGGCGAGGACGGTGATCGTCACGGCCGTACCCCTCACCGTCACAGCGGTCACCTTGGTACCGCCACCCTGTCTGTCCCGGTCTCCGATCCGGGGCGTGACGACCCTGATGCCCATCGCCCCGGCGGGCAGCCGCTTTGTCGCCCTGGCGGTCGTTCCGCAGTCGGTCCCGCGGAACGTCTCGCTGCTGCTCGCATAGAACTCGAACGGTATGGAGTTGGCCGGGGTCAACGGCGTCGCGGCCGCGGCAGCTCCGCCAACGAGCAACGAGCTCAGTAGCGCCAGGGCGAGCGGATGGCCGGCGCGCACGAATCGAACGTAGCACTGACCAGTCCACGCGACGCATGCCCCGGCATGGGTAGTCGGAATGCAGAGAGGCCGCCTTGCGGCGGCCTCTCGAAGAACCGGCGGTGTCCTACTCTCCCAGGGGCTTGCGCCCCAAGTACCATCGGCGCGAGCGGGCTTAACTTCTCTGTTCGGAATGGGAAGAGGTGTTTCCCCGTCGCTATAACCGCCGAACTGTCAAGGGCGGGCACGTTTCCGCGCCTCGCACCCTCAAAACTCCATAGCAACTCCACGTGTTCTAAATCAAGACCTCGGGCAATTAGTACGGGTCAGCTGAACGCGTTGCCGCGCTTGCACCGCCCGCCTATCAACGTGGTGGTCTCCCACGGCCCTTACTCACTCGAGGTGATGGGGAGCCTCATCTTGAGGTGGGCTTCCCGCTTAGATGCTTTCAGCGGTTATCCCATCCGGGCGTGGCTAATCAGCAGTGCCCTTGGCAGGACAACTGATACACCAGCGGCCCGTTCATCTCGGTCCTCTCGTACTAGAGACGACTCCTCTCAAGCTCCCAGCGCCCATGGCGGATAGGGACCGACAGTGTTGTTACTCCCAAGCACAGAGCTTGGGGGCCAGGTCATTTCTGCCTGACTCTGCATGTCGCCATGCAGCTCGGACTGTATCTTCCGGGCTCTACGAGCCCTGTCCGGCGTACAGTCTCTGAGGATTCTGGAGGGCTACTAGCTCAACCCACCGCTGCTTACGATGCCGGCCGCTCCCGTTCATCGAGAGCGCGAGCTCGAGGAGCTCGTTGAAGCCAGCAGCGGTGCGATGGTGACCGAGAGCCATTCGTCGCACAATCAGGGCGAACCTTTCGACGTCCGCCTGCTTGCTCGACAGCAAGATATTTCGCTCGAAGAAAGGAATTACCCGCTCGAGCAGATCCGTGCGGTCGCGGACGACCAGCACAACTGCTCGGTCACGCTTGCTGTTCGGCTTGATGTAACCGCATCCAAGCCTCTCCCGGATCAACTCGAGCACCTGCGCCCGGTCAGCATTCTGGCTGACATGGAACTCAGGAATGAGCTGAAAACCGAGACGGCAGCTCGGATTACGTTGCACCGTCACCGAGAAGCATCCTTCTCCGTCGACGTACCCTGCGATGTAGCCGTCCAGCCTTTCCTGCTGATTGTCCGCACCCGACACGTTGTCACTATCGTAAACGTCCGGTCGGACGTCACGATGAGTAGTGCGGGATACTCGGAGTTTCCAGCATACGGCCGGATTTATAGACAGCGATATCCACTGTCTCGCGACGTTCTGAACCCAGCTCGCGTGCCGCTTTAATGGGCGAACAGCCCAACCCTTGGGACCTGCTACGGCCCCAGGATGCGACGAGCCGACATCGAGGTGCCAAACCCTTCCGTCGATGTGGACTCTTGGGAAGGATAAGCCTGTTATCCCCGGCGTACCTTTTATCCGTTGAGCGACGGCGATTCCACTCTCCACCGCCGGATCACTAAGGCCGACTTTCGTCCCTGCTCGACTTGTCAGTCTCGCAGTCAAGCTCCCTTATGCCTTTACGCTCTACGCACGATTTCCAACCGTGCTGAGGGAACCTTTGCGCGCCTCCGTTACATTTTAGGAGGCGACCGCCCCAGTCAAACTGCCCACCTCACGCTGTTCCCGACCCGGATTACGGCATCGGGTTAGAAGCCCGGAATTCGAAGGGTGGTATCCCAAGGTTGGCTCCACGAGAGCTGACGCCCCCGCTTCAAAGCCTCCCACCTATCCTGGACAGCGAAGTCCAAACTCCAACGCAAAGCTGCAGTAAAGGTGCACGGGGTCTTTCCGTCCAGCCACGGGTACTCGGCATCTTCACCGAGACTACAGTTTCACCGGATCCCTCGTTGAGACAGCGCCCAAGTCGTTACGCCATTCGTGCAGGTCGGAACTTACCCGACAAGGAATTTCGCTAGAACCCTTACTCGTCGCAACGTCGCGATGAGCGGACGACGACTTCCTTGGATCGTCATCCCTGCATGTCGCCATGCAGACGGGACCATCTCTTCATCCGATGTCTCGGACATCTGGCGTATGGCCTCTGAGGATTCTGATGAGATCGTGCCTGGGCTTCTTCCTATTCATGGTCTGAGCGATCTCCGCGATCTCGATGAGACCGTCGACCGACAGATGCCGGCCTGCGGAGACGAGCTCCACGCAGCGTGCGAACTTCTCGAAGTTCTGCTGCTTGGGGCTTCGCATGGGATGCTGTCGAAAGAACGGGATCACCGTCTCGAGCAGATCCTGACGTCGCCTCACGACGTAGCGAAGCATGTGCTCCCGATGGTTGTCGTACCGCCTGTTCGAGATCACATCACCTACGCCGAAGAACTCACGAAGTGCTTCGAGGCACGCGACGCCGGAGGCGCCTTGCGTGACCGCGAACTCGTGAGAGACCTGGAAGCCGGTCTCGTAGCCGCTCCGCCCCGGCCGGCACTGCTGCCGGACGAAGCCGATCGAGAAGCATCCTTCTCCGTCTACGAAACCAACCACCCAGCCACGGAACTCGATCAGCCTTTCCTGCTGGTTTTCCGCACCCGTCACGTTGTCACCATGGTAAACGCCACTTCGGACGTCCACGAGGTAGTGCGGGATACTCGGGTTTTCCAGCATATAGCCAGATGCACCCATCCCTGTTACCAGGGTGGGGGGCAGCGATCATCCGAAATGGACGGCGTACTGTCCATTTCGGACCCGTTACC